>MGVE01000001.1 GCA_001800315.1 Elusimicrobia bacterium RIFOXYA2_FULL_47_53
AGCGTCCAGCGTATCATCTTCGCTATCTTTTACAGACAAAATATGCTCTGGGAGAATAAACCCTTAAAAGAAATTACACACTATTCTTGACATTACCTATGGAATATTTTCTGCTACCGGATTTCAAGGATTTCAGCTATCTTGCGCTCAAGATCGCGAATACCGATATTTTTTTCCGCGCTGACCCATTCAATGTATCCCGGGTCATAACCAAGGCTGTTGGCGATAGACTCGCGCTGCGCGTCCTGGATGGTTTTTTTTACCTTGTCGCACTTGTTGGCGACAATCGTATAAGGGATGGAATTGCTTTGAAGCCAAAACACCATTTCGCGGTCAAGTTTTGTGGCTCCCACATAGGCGTCAACAAGCACAAATACATTTCTCAGCGTTTCACGGCTTAGCAGATAGCCTTCAATCATGGATTCCCATCTGCTTAGCTCAGCCGCGGGGCCATGGGCGAAACCGTATCCCGGAAGATCCACAAGCCAGCGTCCCACGGCGGCCGAATAAATGTTTATGGACCGGGTCATGCCGGGCCGCTGCGATGTAAACGCGAGTTTTTTCTGGGAGCAAATGGAGTTTAAAAGCGAGCTCTTGCCGACATTGGAACGGCCCACAAAAGCCACTTCGGCGAAAGCGTCTTCAATCTCCGCGGGATTCTGCACGGTTTTGTAATATTTAGCCTTATTTAGAGTGGTCATAGTAAAACCGCCGGAGTGAAATAGAAATAGATACCTGGGCGAATAGTCGTTAGAAAGTCTTTTAAATGAGTTTGCTTACAGCGTTCTGGCCCCAGGATATTATCTTCCTGGTTTTCTGCATATTATCGGATTCGCAATAAACGCGAATGACAGGTTCCGTGCCCGAGGGCCTGAGCAAAAGCCATGAATCGTCTTCTAAAATAAACTCTATGCCGTCATAGTCCTTTATCTGTTTAACCTTTAGGCCCGCTATTTTAGACGGCGCTTTCTCTTTGAAAACTGAGACAAAGGCATTCTTCTCAATGCCGGGGTTGCGGAAGTCGGTTCTCAGGTAAGCGCTGGAGCCGTATTTCTTTTCAATTTCACTTAATAAATTTGAAAGGGATTTGCCGGTTGAAGCGAGTATCTCGGCTATAACAAGAGAGTTCAGCACGCCGTCTCTTTCAGGCAGAAAATTTCCGAAACCGTAGCCGCCGGATTCCTCGCCGCCGATGAGAATATCCTCCGTCATTATTTTTTCGGCGATATACTTAAAACCAATAGGCACTTCTTCAAACGGTAGCCCGAAGTCCCTGGCGATCCTCTCGCTTACATATCCCAGCGATATTGCCTGAACGACTTTTCCCCTGAGCTTTTTGTATTTAACCAGATAATATAAAAGAAGCGGGAAGACCTGATGAGGAGTCAGATATCTGCCTTTTTCATCAACAACTCCTATCCTGTCGCCATCGCCGTCGGTCGCGAGGCCGGCGTCAGCGCCGTTTCTTTTTACCGCGGATTTAAGTTCTGAAAGGTTGCTGTCAATGGGTTCTGGGTGAAGGCCGCCGAAAAGCGGATCCGATGAAGAATGAATATTAACAAGACGGCATTTTCCTCCTGATAATAGTTTTTCCATGTACCCCGAAGCCGCACCGTACATCGGGTCAATGGCAAGATTCAAGTGGGACTTTTTTATCAGGTTTATGTCAACCGCGGGTTTCAGGGCCTTTAGATATAACCCCGTTATGTCGGTTTTGATAATCTTGCCGGCTCGTCCTTCGGGCATTGCCTCTGCCTCTATAAGCCTTTCAATTTCATTTGTAACGGTTTTGGGGGCCGAACAGCCTTCGGGTGATTTGATCTTAAAGCCGTTATAGTTGCATGGGTTATGGCTCGCGGAAATCATTATGCCCAAATCAGCTTTAAGCGCGACCGTAGCGGCGGAGAGCGCCGGCGTGGAGACGAACCTCTCGGCGATTGCAACAGAACACCCGGTTGAAGATAGTACTTCCGCGCATGCTTCGGCGAAAGCCTTTGAGGCAAAACGGGTATCATAGCCGACGGCCACCTGAGGTGCGCGTTGTAATTTATTGTTTAAAAATACCGAGACGGCCCGGCTAACGCGTCTGACATTTTCAAAAGTAAATTCTTCCGCGATAACCGCTCGCCATCCGTCGGTTCCAAAGCTGATTTTTGGTTTATGGGATTTATTCATTTATTTTCTTCTGAAAGGCGCTATTTAATTCTGTTATAGTCGTCCTGAATGCGGACAATGTCGGTAAGCTGAGGGGTTGAAACTTCAATAATTCGGCACTCTTTTATGGCATGAGTCCGGTGCACCGTTTTGGGCGGCAGATGCAGAACGAAACCGGCTTTAACCGTCTTTGTCTTGAGTTTCCCGCCAACCTTGCCGGTTGACACCTTTAAAATCCCTTTATCAATGAAAAGTGTTTCCATTTTATTTCTGTGGTATTGAAGGCTAAGCCTGCACCCCTTTTTAACGATTAGGATCTTTGCGGCATAGGCAGGAGTATGAGCGAACCAAATCTCCCTGCCCCAGGGTTTTTTTACAATTTTTAGTTTGCTCAATAGATTTTTATTTTTCATAGCGGTTCATTATAGAAAAATAATATTGATTTGACAAGCAGTTTATTAATTGACTATAATACTGCCTATGAAAACAGCAAAGAAAAGCCTCGCTTACTCAAGGCCCAGCTGGGACGAGTATTTCCTGAAACTCGCGCTTCTTGTCGCTGAGCGTTCCACCTGTTTGCGTCATCATGTAGGAGCGGTAATAGTGCGCAACAAGAGAATTTTGACAACCGGCTACAACGGTGCCCCTTCCGGCACCCGGGACTGCCTGAAACTAGGCTGCCTGCGCAATGAGCTTAATATTCCCTCGGGCCACCGCCACGAGATCTGCAGGGCTATTCACGCCGAACAAAACGCTATCATTCAGGCTGGGCTTTGCGGCGTCACCATAGAGAATTCAACAATTTACTGCACTCATTCCCCCTGCATATTATGCGCTAAAATGCTCGTAAACGCCAAAATCACGCGTTTTGTCAGCTGTTCCGAGTATGCCGACGACTCCTTCAAAAAACTTTTCAAAGAGGCCGGGATAGAATTTGTTAAAATAGAGCGCCCTTCGCTGTCAATATCCATCCTTGATTAATCCGATGAAAAAACCCTTTTACAGGCAATTTAAGCCCGGCAGAATATTCATGGGGCGCCTTCACTACGGAGATGACCTTCTGGAAAGCCTGGTGAAATTTTGCGAGGACAAAAAAATTAAGTGCGCCGCTCTGTGGCTTATCGGCGCTGTGCAAAACGCCAACCTGGGGTATTACGGGCAGAAAGAGAAGAAATATGTCAGCTGCGCCTCGCTAAATAAAAAGCTTGAGATAGCCGGATGTTCCGGGAATGTTTCCCGCAAAGACGGCAAGGTATCGGTGCACTGTCATGTGGTGCTGGCGGACTATACGGGCAGGGCGTATGGCGGGCATTTGTTAAGCGGAACGATGGTTTTTGCTGCGGAGTTTTGCATCCGGGAGTTGAAGGGCCGGGATCTTAACCGTGTTGAAGAAAAGCAGACAGGCCTGCCCCTCTGGGGATAGCGCGCCTGTTATCTCGGCAGCTGGGAAGCTATATCGTTGGCAAGATTTCGCGCGGCAAGTTCAAGGCAGGCAGTGACAGAAGCATTCTTATCGTAATTTCTTCCAAGCTTCGCGAATCCGAAAGCAACCCACTTACTTTGTTTTACATAAGAGTTAACCCTTGAAGAAGCTATTATCTCGCCTGTTTCAACATTTACAAGCCTGGCGTCAACCGTTGTTTCAGTTTTTTTACCTTCCCTATACATTATAAAAATTGTCTGTTTGCTTGAAGTATGCTTAACCGAAGACAAGTTGCCAAAAAGCATGGCGTCCACGCCAAGCTGATTTCCTACTTCTTTGGCGTTTTTCGGGTCAACAAGTCCGGACATGCCGAGTTTAAGCTCGGAAAGGACTGATTCAAGCCTCTGTCTTTCAATGAGGCGCACTGATCTGGTTTTTTGCAGTTCCGAAACAAGGTTCCCTGCTATTGAACTGATAAGAGGGTCATTCTGGGAGTCGCCGGAGAGGTTCGCGAAATCAACCACCGCGACATTTATTTTCCTGTCTTCGCTGTTTTTCGGCAGTTTTCTTGAAACCACCTCAGAGGTTGAATAACACCCTGTGAGCATAAAGGCAAAAGCTAATAAAGCGGCCAGCGGTTTATTTGTTTTTTTCATCAGCGGCTCCGGTTTCAGTTACAAGTTCGGCGACAATGTCATAAGCGCCGGTTTTGTTTATTATTACTTTAAAAGAAGTCATCTGTTCAAGCCGCTTGGCGGTCTCGGTTGAGTTTCCTTTCTTTAAATCCAGGTCAATAAGCGCGGTATCTCCGGAATAATTTCTTACCCAGCAGTCTCTGACCTCAATTAAAGCCCTGACCGCTCTGGTAAAATCGTTGAGCACATTAATATTTTCCACTTTGGAAATGCTTAACTGCACAACGCCGTGCTCTTTTAGAAAGGTCAGCACCGTGGCAGGAAGGTCTTTTGAAATTTTCTTTGCTCCGTTGACGATGGCATTCTTTGACGCGGCTTCTTTAGTTACATCCACTCCGCCCGCGGTTGACTCCGCGGCGGTAATGACATCCTGAGAACTGCCCTTAAGGGCTTTTAGAGAAACAATACCCCTGTAGGATGTCAGCCCGCCAAGCCCTTTATCGGTGTTAAATTTGCTCTCTGCCGTGCCGGTAATCAAAATATCCGCGGTGCTTGAGTCGGATACCACGAAACCCTGAGAAACAAAACTGTTTTTAAGCTCGTTAGCCGCGTAATTCTGCGGTGAAGGATTGCCGTCAATAGTTTCGGTTATCTCAAATTTAACCACCGGATTACCCAGCTTTTTTGGTTCCAGTTCAAGGGCCTTTAATTTAGCCGAAAGGTCCTCTTTTCTTACCACGGCCCTGATTTTGGTTTTGTAGAACGAATCGTCTTTTGATTCGCTTATGACCTCATATTTTTCAATATACCCTTCACTCTGCGAAGTTATGTTGTCCTCAATAAGCGCGGCTTTTGAAGTCAGCGCCTCCTGTGAAACATACACCCCGATGACAAGCCCGAGAGAGTTTTTTAACGCGTCGCTTAATGATGTTTGTTTTGCCGAGGCGATGTCGCCGTTAATGATAGGGCCCATGCCCTCAGCCTCAACGAGTTCCGTATTGGGGGTTGTGGCTTTTATCTTAGCTCCCGCTCCGGCCGTTCCAAACAACAATATAGAGGCGACGCACAATAAATTCAGGTATATTCTCATAGTTGCCTGTCCTTAGTTTCGGTTATTTTGAGAGCATTTTAAGCCCCATGTCTTTGAGGGCTTTTTTTGACAAACGCAGGATTACAACGCATCCGTCATCAGAGGTCCACTCGCTTCTTACCACTTGGGCGCCTTTGATGGTCGCGTTGATATTGGTGGCAAGCAGAGAGTCGGTCTCCATGGCTTTTTCAACGGTTATTCCGCCCTCAAGGTTGACGCCTTTAATAAGCGAGAGCATATTGTACTGCGCGCTTACGATGGCGGCGTTGCGGGAAGTGGCCATTTTCTGGGTTTTATTATCCAGGGCCTGGTCCGCGGCGCCTATGCCGCGCGCGAAAATGTAATTGTCTGTAATTCCTTCCTCAACCCACTCTCTCTGAATATCCCCTTCCTTTGAAACCGAGCCTTTGTCAGGCGAAGAAGCGCATCCGTAAAATATAACCGACAGCACAAGCAAAGCTAACAGCTTTTTGGAAAACATGCTAATCTCCTTTGGCCCGGATTTGTAGCAAAAATCGCGAGCATTTCAATATTTACGGCTTTTTTCTTTCCTTCAGCTCTTTGCGTCTATCTTTAAGTTTATCCTTCATTTCTTTCTGTTTTTCTTTTATCGCCGAAAATCTTTCCAAAGCGCTCTTTCTGCCGGCCAAACGGGCCTGCGGGGTGGTTCTCTTCAGTTTTTCCTTTAATTCCGCGGAGCGTTTTCTAATATCGTTCATTCTCTCCCTGTTTCTAAGCATTACTTCGCGCAGTTTCTGCGGCATTGAAGGTTTCATTCCGGCGTCAACCGATGACTCCTGATCCTGCGAAAGTTCTATTTCCTCGCCGGATTTTTCCTGGTCCGAGACAGCCACAACTCCCTCAAAAACACCTATGTTAGCCGATTCGCTGGAAGCTTCAACGGCGAATTCGGTTCCGCGCACCGAAGCAACCGCGGTAGGCGTCTTTATCATCATTTTAGTGTTTCTGTGCTTTGAAACACTCGCGATTATCTTGCCGAACCAGAGCGAAAACTTTGAAGAGTGCGTTTCCCCGGCAATTTCAATGTTATCTACGCTGTAAAGTGTGTTCTCGCCGATATAAATAATGGTTCCGTCGTCAAGATCCAAACTGCAGGACGAATCCGCGAAACACTTAATTTTATCATCTGCCTCAAGAGGCATTGCTTCAACAGTAGGCCTCCACTGCGAATCATTTAGTTTAAGGATCTCCACTCTTCCCCTGATGCCGGATAATTCGCCGGCGTAATCCGCGGCGTAAACAGGCGCGGCGGCAGCGAGACAAAAAACGGCCAAAGCAAATGCTTTAATTAATTTATTCATTTAACCCTCTAAAATGTTCCAATTGCCGCAGGCGCCGGACTAAGCCAATAACACCGAAAAATCCAGCGTGCTTTTAATAAAGTAGTCAGGCTTCAGCGCCATTAATTCCGCGGGCGAGGTATAACCGTAGCCCACGGCCGCTGATTTGATGCCGGCCGCTTTGGCGGAAAGCAGGTCATTCCTGCCGTCTCCCGCCATAACGGCTTTTTCGGGCGGAATATTTAGTGTTTTTAAGATCTTTAATATCGGTTCCGGGTGAGGTTTTCTGTTTTCCGTTGAGTCTCCGCCAAGAACCGCTTTAAAATCAGCAGCGATGCCCAGGCCCTCAAGTATCCTGAGAGTATAGCTCTCCGATTTATTCGTTAAAACTGCTTTATTAATATTTGACGCCTGCTTTAGAAATTCTGAAATTCCCGGGTAAAGCCTGGTGGAATCCAAAAGATGTCTTGAATAACAATCCCTGAAAAAATCTTCAGCCCCCCTGGTTTCGCCGTCGGACAGCGGGAAGAGGGATTTTGCTATAAGGTCGGCTACGCCATTTCCGACGCAAGACCTGATTTTCAGGTGTTCAAGCTCGTCAAGGCCGAAATGAAGCCGCGTTTTGTTCACGCATGAAGCAAGGTCATACTGTGAGTCAACGAGCGTTCCGTCAAGGTCAAAAATTATCAGTTCAAAGCGCGGCATTTATTGCCAGGTTATCATACCGGGGAGGTAGAATATTTTGTCGCCATACTGCGGGAGGATCCTGACAATGTACCCGCAGTGCCCGACGCGGTCCCCGTTTACGGAACCCTTGTAGACAAGGTGTCCGTCACTGGAATCCTGGGACAATTCCATTTTACTGACTATAGGAGTATTGATCCTGTGTTTTGAGTCCATGTAACCCCAGTATAACTGTACGCTAACATCCTGCGGCTTGATATTGCCAAGTTTAATTTTGGCCGTAACCGAGAAGCTGGTTCCGAGCTTAAGGTCGCTGTTCTGCGAGTCTTCAACGCTGATGATTTTTACATTGGACCAGTTCTGTTCAACATGTTTTTTCCAGTCGGAAAGATGTTTCGCGGTTTCATATGAGTTAGCGCGGAGTTTTTCGTAATCCTTGCTTGCCTGGCAGTAGCATTTCCGCGTGTATTCCTCTATCATTCTGTTGGTGTTAAAGGCAGGGCACATTGACTGCATAGATTCCTTCATCTTGCGGATCCAACCTCTCGGCAATCCGTCGTGTCCGCGGTCATAAAAAATGGGCACGACATCTTTTTCAAGAATGTCATAGAGAGCTTTACTCTCAATCTCGTCCTGATAGACCTGGTCCTGGTATTCTTCGCCGGAACCTATCACCCAGCCGTTCTGGCCGTTGTAGCCCTCGCACCACCAGCCGTCAAGCACGCTTACATTTAAAACGCCGTTAACGGCGGCTTTCATGCCGCTGGTGCCGGAAGCCTCAAGGGGGCGCCTGGGATTGTTAAGCCAGATATCGGCGCCCTGCACAAGATAATGAGCGACATTCATGTCGTAGTCTTCAAGAAAGACTATTTTATTGCGAAGCTCAAGGTCCCTGCCGATATGTATAATCTGTTTTATAAGTTCTTTCCCAATATTGTCGCTGGGATGGGATTTTCCGGCGATAATTATCTGAACAGGCATATTCTTTTTTGAAAGTATTTCTTTAAGCCTGGGGAGATCCCTGAAAAGAAGGTTCCCTCTCTTATAGCCCGCAAACCTTCTTGCAAAGCCGATTGTTAAAGCTTCGGGGTCTAATACTTCCTCAGCTACGGCTACTTCATTGGGCGAGGCTCCTCTGCGCACAAGCTGGGTTCTAAGCCTGCTTCTGGCAAAGGATACCATTCTCTCGCGGCGCCTCTCGTGGCTTCTCCAGAGTTCGGCATCAGGTATCTGGTTTAAGGCCTGCCAGATGCTCTGGTCGGCGGGTTCGTCTTTCCAGGCCGAGCCCAGGTACCTGTCAAAAAGCCCTGCCATCTCGTAGGAAATCCAGGTATTTGTGTGTACTCCGTTTGTTATGTGCGTTATCGGAACCTCGCTTAACGGGAGCTCGGGCCAAAGGCCGTTCCACATGCTCCGAGAAATAGTGCCATGCAGTTTGCTGACGCCGTTGGCGTGGTTTGACATTTTAAGGGCGAGAACGGTCATGCAGAAATTCTCTTTCACATCTATTTTATTAACTCTGCCGAGCGCAAGAAATTCTTCTTTTTTAAGCCCCAGTTCCTTATAATACTGTTCAAAATATTTGTCCATGAGCTCCGGTATGAAAACCTCATTTCCTGCCGGTACCGGAGTATGCGTTGTGAACACGCTGGAAGCCGCGACTACTTCCCTTGCCTGGGCGAATGAAAGTTTTTCGTGCTTCATAAGCTGGTTTATACGCTCAAGCACAAGGAACGCGGAGTGCCCTTCGTTTATATGGAAAACCGACGGGTCAATGCCGAGCGCTTTCAGCACTCTTATGCCGCCGATGCCGAGAACGATTTCCTGGCGGATGCGCATTTCTCTGTCTCCGCCGTAAAGCTGGCTGGTGATCTCCCTGTCTTCGGGTTTGTTCTCGTCAATGTCCGTGTCAAGAAGGTAAAGCGGAACCCTGCCCATCTGGAGCTTCCATACCCTGATATGAACCGGGCCGGTAGGCATATCCACCTGAACTTTAAGCACATTGCCGTCTTTATCGGTTACTCTGTGAAAAGGCATCCTGAAAAAATGGTTTTCAATGTACTCTTCCTGCTGCCAGCCGTCAAAGTTAAGGTATTGTTTAAAATAACCAAACCTGTAGAGCAAACCAATCCCGACCAAGGGAAGCCCCATGTCGCTGGCAGATTTTAAATGGTCTCCGGAAAGAATTCCGAGGCCGCCGGAATATATCGGCAGGCTTTCATGAAGCCCAAATTCCGTGGAAAAGTAAGCAATCTCGCATTTCTTGTGATCCTGCTCGGGGAACTCCCTGTCGTACCAGGTCTGAAGTTTCATGTACCGGTTGAGGTCGCCTTGAATGCGCTCAAGATGAGAAATAAAACTCTTGTCTTCGGCAAGCTCTTCAAGCCTGTTCTGGCTGATGGCGCCCAGAAGCCTTATTGGGTTGTGATAGCTTTCTTCCCAGAGCTCGCGGTCCATTCTGCGAAAGAGTTCCACCGCTTCGCTGTTCCATATCCACCAGAGGTTATAGGCTATCTCAAGGAGAGGTTTCATCTGTTCAGGCAGGGAAGGTATTACCACATACTGCCTGGCATTTTTCGCCAGAAACTTTTCCTTATTCAGATTAAACATATCTTTCGTCATTTTATTCTCCTGCCTTAAAGGCGTTATATTTGCGGGTTAACGCATTGACAATAAAAAAAGGCCGTCTTCAATCAGCCTTAATTAAATTCTATTAAATTTCAGCCGAAGCCTGCCGCCCTCGCTGCATCCGCCGCAGGCGGCGCTCGGGTCGGCTTCAAATCCCAAAGTTGTTGTGAAATAATTGATTGTTGTACCGCAGGTTGTTTCTACAGATAGGTCAAACTTGGAGCGGGCGATGGGATTTCTTCTCCCCCACTCGCTTTGCTCGTTCCTCTGAAGCCTGCCGCCCTCGCTGCATCCGCCGCAGGCGGCGCTCGGGTCGGCTTCAAATCCCAAAGTTGTTGTGAAATAATTGATTGTTGTGCCGCAGGTTGTTTCTGCAGATAGGTCAAACTTGGAGCGGGCGATGGGATTTGAACCCACGACCTTCTCGTTGGCAACGAGACATTCTACCGCTGAACTACGCCCGCAATTTTTCATAGAATATGAGAATGTACAAAAATTCAACAACGCTTGAACAAAAATTCAAATGCTGGGGGCGGGAATTGAACCCGCATTCCGTTAGGAACACGCCCCTCAAACGTGCGCGTCTGCCAGTTCCGCCACCCCAGCAAGAACATCAGTGATAAGGGATAGGTGGTAAGAGATAAGAGAAATAAAAATATTCATCTTACAGCTTACAACCGGTGTTTCTATTGGCCTTGCGGCGCGCTTATCGGTATTGTGGGGATCTGGCCGGTTACCGTGCTCATGTTTCTTCTTGAAGTCATAACGGTAAGCACCAAAGAAGTTAACATGAAAATTATCGCCATAGCGATTGTAACCTTTTTGATGAAAGCCATGCCCGTGGGCGCGCTGAAAAGCTGGTCCGATCCGCCTCCTCCGAACAAGCCGGAGATGCCGGATCCTTTGCCTGCCTGTAAAAGCACTATGAGTATCAGGCTTACGCAGGCAAGTATGTGAATTACAAGAATAAATGTATACATTGTTTTAGGATTATACTAAAAAATACTTTAAATTTCAAGAACAATCTGTGATGGTACGGCCTGCTCTATTTGTTGGGCAGCGCCGCGATGCCGGGGAGCTCTTTTCCCTCAAGAAATTCAAGAGAAGCGCCGCCGCCGGTGGATATATGCGTAACCTTTTTATCCACGCCGGCTTTCTTTACCGCGGAGACCGAATCCCCTCCGCCTATAACCGAAGTGGCGCCTTTTTCAGTTGCCTGCGCTACAAGTTTCGCTATCTCTATAGTGCCCTTTGAGAACTGCTCAATTTCAAAAACTCCGAGCGGGCCGTTCCAGACTATTGTGGCGGCCTCATTAACAACCGGTGAAATTCTCTGGAGAGTCATAGGGCCCACATCCACGCCCATAAAACCCTGGGGAATGTCTGCGCCCTCAGTTTCTTTTATTACGGCATCGGCGGGTATCTTCTTGGTTTCAAAGTCAACCTTATCAACTATGATATGGTCTATCGGAATAAACAGCTTTATGTGTTTGGCCTGAGCTTTTTTTATCAAATCTCTGGCAACATCAACCTTGTCGGCTTCTACCAGGGATTTTCCAGTCTCAATTCCCTCTGCTTTTAAGAATGTGTAGGCCATGGCTCCGCCGATGATAAGCGAATCAACTTTGCTCAGAAGGTTCTCAATTACGGCTATTTTATCCGAAACTTTTGAACCTCCGAGAATCGCCAGAAACGGGCGTTTCGGCTTATCAAGCGCTTCACCGAGGAATTTAAGTTCCTTTTCAACTAAAAAGCCGCAGGCGGCTGTTTTAAGAAATTTAACTATTCCCGCGGTGGAAGCATGGGCTCTGTGTACCGTGCCGAAGGCGTCCTGAACGAAAACTTCTCCGAGAGACGCGAGCTTTTTCGCGAACGCCTCATCGTTCTTTTCTTCCTCCGGATGATACCTGAGGTTCTCAAGAAGCAGGACTTCGCCGCTTTTCAGTTCCATCGCCATTTTTTCGGTTTCAGCGCCTATGCAGTCCGGAGCCATCTTAACATTAATGTTAAGATGTTCCCCAAGCCTTGCGGCGGCGGGTTTAAGGCTCATAGAGGCAACTACTTTGCCTTTCGGACGGCCGAGATGTGACATAAGGATAACGGCTGCTTTCTGTTCAAGCAGGTACTTTATGGTCGGAAGAGTGGCAACAATCCTCTTGTCGTTGGTAATCTGTTGTTTATCGTCAAGAGGTACATTGTAGTCAACCCTGACAAGCACCTTTTTGCCGGCAAGCTCAATATCTTTTATGGTCTTTTTCATCTCAAATCTCCGAAGTATAAATATTATTTTGTTATGAAATTAATAAGGTCAATAACTCTGTTTGAATAACCCCATTCATTGTCATACCACGCAAGCACCTTTACCAGGTTGCCCTGAATAACTTTTGTGCTCTTGCCGTCTACGATAGAGCTGAGCGGGCAGTGGTTGTAGTCAATGGAAACAAGGGGTTCGTCTGAATATCCGAGAATTCCCTTCATCTTGCCTTCGGATGCTTCTTTGAGGGCAGCGTTGATTTCTTCCGCGGTAGCCGGTTTCGCGAGGGTGCAGGTAAGGTCAACGACTGAAACATTCGGAGTTGGGATCCTGATGGCGAAGCCGTCAAGTTTGCCTTTAAGTTCCGGTATAACAAGCGAAATAGCTTTTGCGGCGCCGGTTGATGTAGGAATCATGGAAAGAGCCGCTGCTCTCGCGCGGCGCAGGTCAGAATGCGCCATGTCCTGCACTTTCTGGTCATTGGTATAGGCGTGTATGGTTGTCATCAGTCCTTTTTCAATTCCCCATTTGTCATTAAGTATCTTGGCGACCGGGGCAAGGCAGTTAGTGGTGCAGGAAGCGTTGGAGATGACATTGTGGTTCTTGGGGTCGTACTTGTCGTTATTGACGCCCATAACTATTGTGATGTCTTCGCCTTCAGCCGGAGCGGAGATAATAACTTTCTTCGCGCCGCCTTTTAATATGTGGCTTTCCGCGCCTCTGACTTCTTTTCCTTTTTTATTTACGCCGTCTTTTTTAATTGTGAAAAGGCCTGTTGACTCAACAACAACATCAACTCCGCAATCTTTCCACATTATTTCTGCCGGGTCTCTTTTGCTGAAAACTTTTATTATTTTCCCGTTTACGGAAATTTCGCTGTCGCTTACCGCTTTAACTTCCGCGTTAAGCTGTCCGTGGACTGAGTCATACTTGAAAAGGTGGGCGTTCGTTTTGGAATCCGTGAGGTCGTTTATCGCGACGAGTTCAAGGTTTTTATCGTTCCTGTCAATTATTGCGCGCGCTACAAGGCGCCCGATTCTGCCAAAGCCGTTAATACCGATTTTTACCGCCATTTGTGTGTCCTCCTGTTTATGTTTGAGCATTTCAATTCTGTTTTTGAAAAAAAACTCCCAGCCTCTGGCTTGACGCTTTCGGCTTTAACAGCTAGATTTCCGGTAACCTTGTTTATTATGTTCCAGGTACACGGTGGCAGGGAGCGAAATGCTTCTTTGCGAAACTATATTATAAAAAAAATATCGCGTTGTCAAATAGTTTGTTGTTTCGCGATATTAATCGCGCGCTATGGTCAGGGAGTAAACTTTGCGGGCCCCGCTTTTTTTTAATATCCTCGCGCATTCGGATATGGTCGCTCCGGTAGTGTATACATCGTCAAGCAGCAGAATGTTTCTGCCTTTTAATGCGCCGTTCCCGTTGATTTTGAAATTTCCGGATACATTTGCGAACCGCTTCTCTTTTGAAAGGCCTGTCTGCGAAAAAGAAAATACCGGTTTCTTAAGAAGTCCGTCCAGAACAGGAACCTCGAGTTTTTTACAAAGAGCTTTGGCGAGAAGCTCGGTCTGGTTATACCCTCGGACGAATCTTTTTGCCCAGTGCGCCGGTACGGGAACTATGCAATCCACCTTCTCCCCCAGTTTGTTTTGCTTTGCCTTTCTGTAAAGCAGTGCGGCGAAAAAATCGCTTAAATAGTCTTTGCCGGAATATTTAAAATACCGGATCAACGACTTTGTCGTGCCTTCGTATTCGGCGCAGGAAAGATTGTATTCAATAAAGCGGGGTTTTTTTATGCGGCAGGAATAGCAGTGCGCGCCTCCGTCAGGCAGAGGTTTTGAACACGATACGCAATAAAGGCCCTCAATAAATTTTATTGTTTCGTAACAGTCAGGGCAAATCCTGAGCGTGTCGTTGTAGGGAAGGCCGCTATGACAGGAAGCGCAGGTAATCGGAAACAATAAGTGGAGCAGCCGCGCGGTTATTTCTTTCATTAGAATTGTATGGTGAGGCGCCCGGAGGCTTCCAGCGTCTGGTAATTGTCTTCGGGTTTGTCGCGGTTTTCAAGCCTTGCCCAGCCGGCGCCTACCGTGACCCTGAAGTTCTGCGAGACTTCGTAGTCCGTGCTCATGTTTACCCCGTAGTTGTCCAGATTATCCCGCCCGATATTAAGCGAAGAATTCTGAGTTGAATATTTCAGCGTGGTGTTATAAATAATTCGGTTGGTCAGAGGCAGAGTTCTGTTTGTAAACGGTATCGGAACCCCGTTCGGAAATGACATGTCCGAATAAATTGAGGAAGTGTAAGCGTGAGTGAAAAGCTGGGTTGTCAGTTTCCCCGTGCCGTCCTTGGCCCAGCTCTGCCCGTTGTCATAACGCACCGTAAAACGCCATCTGCCGATGTTGATGCCTGCCTGGCCCGACCAGGAAAGATTATTAGCTTCGTTTGTCTGCAGGCGCTCTTCCTTTGTCATGTCAAACTCGGAACTCTCTCCTGTATTGGCGGTAAAATTGAGGTCAATTTTTTTCAAGACATAGAAACGGAGATCTCCACCGTAAGTCGTGTTAAAGCTTTTAGCAACCTTTATTGTTTCAACGGTTTTGTACTGATGCCTGAAGTTTATCTGAAAATCGTTGAGCCACCTGTCCAAAAACATTATCTCTTCCCACTTGTTGACGCTTAGCAGCAGGTCGGGCCAGACTTTGGTGTATATGTCGCGGTTAGTCCCGGTAATAAAAGAGTGCTCCTCGCTTCCGGTGTAAGTGAAATTTGTGGCAAAGGTTCTTATCGGAGACAGCCTGCCTCCCAAAGGTATCGCTTCAAACGGGTTAAAGCGTCCCGAAACGCGCATATCATCCTTCTTAATTATTGATTTAAGAAGGTAGCCGGTTGCTTTTGGCAACAGCGGATTGTCGCGGATCCAGAGGTTGTCAAAACCAAGGACATTGAAACTGCTTATAACATTATCATACGAGTCCTGGTCCTGGATTCTGTATGAGGATGAGAATCCCAAAGACTGGGTGTAAGGAAACGCGAAAAGGTCTCTCACCTGGAAATTCCAGGAGACTTCACCGCTGGAATCGCGGGCGATGAATTTTGACTGGCCCGGCCAGATTCTTGGCAGGGTCGTGGTATTAAAAGTGATATTATAGTTTTCGTTAATGTTGATGTTGTAGGAAAAATTCGGCTGAAGCCAGGCGAAGATGCGCAAAGAAGAGGTGCCTCCCGTCGTCTGCCCGTCGGATTTAAGGTACTCTCCGTGCTCTTTGTCAAAAGCTTTGTTTTTCTCTCTGACAGTTCTTAAAGTATGGCTGGGCGAGAAAGTAAACCCGTTCCAGAACTGGAACGGCGTGCGGGCGCTCCAGCTTTCGGAAATTTCAAGGGTGTTGTACTCGGTAATTTCCAGGTATTCGTTTAGAGCGTCAAGGCCGAGAAAAACCGTGTCGGTACTTTTGCTTATAGGCTGCCAGGGCCTGAAAAACGAGTTGGATACCGAGTAGTTCGCGGAAAGGTTTGTCGGAAATATCGGGAATACCAGAGGGTTCGGGTATTCAAACGAGCCCGCGAGGGTTTCTCTGTCCTCAATCCTTTTTATCTGCTGTGAATCGGTTATGGCCCTTGTGTACTGGCCGGATAACTTCGGCATATAAGGAATATTAAGGCTCGCCGAACCGCCTCCGGAATAGTTTATAACCCTTCCCTCTTCCAGCAAGGAGACAAGTTCGCTCTGATTTTGGACAACGGACGGCGTTACCGTAAGGGTTCTGGTCAAGTTTCCGCTGACAGGCAGAATGGGTATCCGGCTAATGTTCGCGCTCGCGGAGTCTTCCAGGTAGTCCCTGTTGTAAATGCCGGCTGAAAAGGTTTCAAAGTTTCGGTTGACCTCTTTTCTTTTTATACCAAACCCCATCCAGCCGGGTATGTTGAAATCGGCATCCGCTCTCCAGGCATAGCCCTGTTTGCGCCATGAATCCGTCACATGAATATCGTTAACCCAGATCTCGGAAGTTTTAGGGCCCTTTGACGCCCTGACGCCAAGTTTGATCTGGCTGATATTTTGAAATGAGGGAGTTCCCACGATTTTGGTGGTCGCGCCGGTCACGGTTGTGGTGTCTCCGTTTACATTCGCGGCCCAGCGCTCAGGCTTGTTGTCGTTGTTGATATCGTACTGGTAAATATTGACTATCCGCCATCCCGTCCAGTAGAGAGGCACCGAATACTCATAATAGTTGGCGTCGTTTCCAATCTGAATGAAGAATATATCTTCCTTAAGGCCGTTACCGTAAACAAAGAAATTGAACTGTTTATAGTTTGAAAGATCGTAGGGCCTGCCGTAGGTGACCTTCGCGGCGAGAGTGGTCGCGTTAGTCAGCTCATATTTTAGCGATAAGGCCTGCTCCTTCTGCAGAGATTTGTCGTTGTCGCTGAGTTCGTAAAGGTTTCTGAAATCCGCGTTGTTAAAAAGCGGTATATAACTTACATTGTCCTCGTTGTTAACGGCCGAAATCGTCAGCGTGCTGCCCACAATATTATCCGAAGACGCTTCCCAGCGGTTGTTGATAACCGATAAGCTGGCTATCTTAATATTGCCTTTCGCTCCCGAACTGCTTCTTAGAGTTATTCTAACCTGCTTTATCGCCTGCCAGTCCAGGGGAGTGGTAATATCAAGAGGTATTTTAAAAAGCTTCCAACCGATCCAGTCAACGCTTGAATGCAGGGTTCCATTGATGTCGGGCATGGATTTGCCGCCGCCGGCTCCGAACGGGCCTGGGAAGGCCGCATTGTCAAAACTGTTAAGCACACCATTATTGTCAAGATCCTGGCTGTCAATTTTATTGTTGGCGGCGCCTATCATTGTAATACTGCCGTCAGGGTTTTTGTGCGGCCAGCCGATATCCTCTCCGGGGTTTAAGGTTCCGTCGTTGTTAAGGTCTTCCGAGAGAAGTTTGCCGTCGCCGTTTATATCCTCGTTGAACGATCCGTAACCTATTAAGAGGTCTTCGCCTTTGCCGTCGCCGTGTATCCAGGCCTCTATATACTGTTTTTTAGAATAATCCACTCCGATATTTGACAGGCTCTGAACAATAGAAACTTCGTTGGAACGGGTAGTATCGTAATTAATGTTTAAGGCCTGCAGTTTCTCGTCAGTCTCGGAAACTATATTAGGATTTATGGCTTTCCTGGAAACTTCTTCATTGTCCCAGACAATGGCGTCGGAATAATACTGTGTCCCGCCCGGGTTTGTGGCCGGCTGCCAGGATTCCTTGAACATGGAAGAATTATCTTCCTGCTTTATTCCCTCCATTGACTCAATCAGGGCCTTGTTCATTATGTTCGGGTTTTTTTCACTTATCGCGTATTCTCCGCCGAAAGACATTGTAAGAGGCAAAGCCGGAACTTTAATATTCTGGAGTTTCGCGTCGCCCTCCCAGACCATGAGGCTTGACGGTGTATTTCTTATGTCCGGCAGGGTCTGGGACTTGGCCGCGAAGTCGTAGATGAAGCTTGAACCGATAAATAGATTATTTGTAAGCGAAAGCTCAGAGCGTATGCCGACAAGGGTGGATCCGCCGCTGGAACCGAACGGCGCGTAATCATAAGAGACCTCTATGACGGTGTTCTCGTTTATTTTCTCTTCGTCAAAAAAGGTCACTATGCCGGCATCGTAGTCAATGAAATAATCCGAATCGCGCGAAAGAATCTTCCCGTCAATGGAAACTCTTTCGGACTGAGGCACGATGCCGGGCTTTAAGGTCACGAATTTTATCCTGTAGCGGTATTCGGCCAGAATATTGTAGCGGTGAGTCCTTACGGAATACAGGTCGTCCGGAAGGGGTTTGCCTTCCGGAGGCTCAAAGTTGAATATGCCGGCCTCAAAGTCCACATAAATGTTATTCGGATACGACGGCACAGGTTTCGCGCCCGGTTCAAGGGCCGACGGAAGGTTTGCGTTAAGATCTTCCAGCCTGAGAAGAAAATTGCCTCTTCCGTTATCTCTGATAATTTTCACATTTCCCAGAGCGTAAAAAGTTTTTAACTCCCTGGATAAGCCGGCCGTATTGGATTCATCTTTGATAATTTTCAGCGCCCCTGGGTTGCTCCCGCTTTGAGATAAGTATGAGCCGTCTTCCCTCTGGTAATCTATCGCTAAAACATAATTAGAGGTAACCTGGCTTCTGAAAACCACTATCCCCCTGTTATAGTCTATGGTATAGTCCTGCCCTGCAACCAGCAGATCAAAATTGCCGGTGTAGGAGTAATTTGAGGTGGTGAGAGCGTCAACCAGAGTTTCCGTCAGAGTATTAGTGGAAGTATTCACATTGTTATTACTCTGGTTTCTGTCGTCACGGTATATTTTAACCGTGCCGGGTTTTATGGTGTCGCCGTTAAACTTGATGAGGTAGTATTTCAGGGGTATGTAAGAGGTGTCCGCGATAGTTTTTCTTTCAAGTTTGGTGTTTCCGGTAAAGCGCTTTACTTCAGAAAGGCCCTTGGTGCGGCTGAAAAAGGCCCAGGTCCTGTTGCGCTTGTACTTGGCGTCCATTTTCACGCCGAAAAGCTGTTTGGAATAGCCCACGAATTCCGTTGACGGCAGAGACATGGCTATATCTCCGAAAGCCGCTTCCTGAACCACTTCGTCGGGGTCGCCCTTATAAACTACGGATATATCACGCTTATCCGCCGTGGTATCGTCAAAGTCCACATTGACATTTATTTTTCTTCCGACGCGCCCCTTGATTCTGACCTGCAGTTCCTGGTTCATGTCAAAAACGCTGGTGTTAACCCTCTTTTGAACTTCAGGTTTGTCGTAGAGCGTGGTTTTCCAGGATACTCCGATGGTTTTTCTTCCTGAAATGGAGAGTTGTGATTCGTACGGGAGTTCAACCGATAAGCCAGGCGGCAGCGGCGGCGGCGCCGGCCTTGGAGCGGTTGACACAGCCACCCCGGCTGCCTCGGCGCTTTTGCCTTCTTCAATTCTGTTGCGCATGGACAACCAGCCTTTGCCCGAATAACAGATAAATTCTTTTTCCTCAAGATAATTCAAAAAATCCGCTCCGGCCTCTTCCTGGGGCGTCGGCGTGGATGGCACGGTTTCATATTCGGTTGTTATGCTGGTTGGTGTGGGCGAGGAAACGGCTACAGTGGGAGAGGATACAAATATAGAATTATAATATCCGGTTTTCTCACCTAAAATGGAAAAGCTCCTTTTTCCGGGAAAAAAGTCCTGTCCATTCAGCGTGAGAATAGAAATCAACAGTAAAAACGAGGCAGCAAGGATCTTTGCCGTTTGTTTTAACATTTATATTATTTTCTCAAAAAACCGCATAAAACAGCTGTGAAATTGAAAATTTATTCAGCTCTATTTTTGACTATTATAACTCTTTTTATTTCATTTTGCCATATATTTTGGTATAATTGTCGTGAAAAAATAAAAAAACATATTAATTTTACATTGTTTTGTTAATAAATATGAAAATACTGCACCGCTACATAATACGCGAATTTCTTGAGTCATTTTTTTTCGGGCTCGCTGTTTTTTCGTTTATCCTTCTGCTTGACCAGATATTTCAGCTGGTAAATCTTTTTTTAAGCAAGGGCATATCTTTATTTCTTGTCGCCAAGCTCTTTGTGCTTATCCTGCCTAATATTTTCTCACTTACTATTCCCATGTCCGTGCTGCTTGGCATTTTGCTGGCATACGGCAGATTTTCCGAGGATAACGAAATAACATCTATGCGTTCCGCCGGCATGGGTTATTTTAGTTTTACCTCACCTGTTCTCGCGGGAGTTCTGTGTTTGAGCCTGTTTCTGGTATTTTTCAACCAGACGCTTTCGCCGGTGACTCATCGGCAGTTCCGGCAGATTTACAAAGAGGTTTTAAGCCAGCATCCTCTTGTTAAATTTGAGGAAAAAACTATTACTAGGGTCGGAGATTACAGGATGTATGTTGACACGGTGGCGCAGGACGGGCTTAAAGGCGTCAATATATATAAATTTTCGCCCAGCGAGGCGGGTGTGCCCTGGCGTATAAGCGCGGCCTCGGCCACGGTTTCAGTCGGGCAGGATGCCGTGCTGTTTTTGCTATATAACGGTTATTGGCAGAAGGCAAACCCGGCACACCCGGAAAACCTTATTCATCTGAAATTTTCTTCATATCAGTTCACAATACCGCTGGGCGGAGAGGTTATCCCCGTCAGCCAGTCGCTCAGGGAAATGAGCGGGCGGCAGCTGCGCGTGGAGATGAAGGCCTACCGCGATAAGAAAATGCCTACGAATTTTATTGAAACCGAGTACTGGCTCCGCTGGACTCTGGCTTTTGCCCCGTTTGTTTTCGCGGTCGTGGGCATTCCCCTCGGTATAGTGCTTGAACGCGGGGGCCGCTCAATAGGTTTCGGCATAAGCCTGCTTGTCTTGTTTGCTTATTACCTCCTGCTTGTTACCGGGTTAAACATGGGAGAGAAGGGGTATGCCGCTCCTAAATATGTCCTTATGCTGCCTAACGCCGCCGCTTTTCTGGCAGGCCTCTGGCTTTGGAGAAAAATGCTCAAAAAATGAAGATCGTATACCGCTACCTCATTTCGGAGTTTATAAAGCCGCTGGTTTTCAGCACCGTTTCCTTCGGCGGGCTTGTAATGATCTCGGAATTTTTCCGTGAGCTTAATTATTTCATGGAGAAAAAAGCCGGGTTTTTTTATGTTTTTGAATATCTTTTTTTAAACCTGCCGTGGTGGACCATACAGGTTCTTCCCGTTTCCGTACTGCTGGCGGTATTGTTCTCTCTCGGACAGTTCGCAAAACAGGGCGAAATCACCGCGATGAAGGCGGCGGGCATAAACCTGTGGAGGGTAATAGGAATACTGTTGTTCTGCGGGCTGCTAATAGGCGCCGGCGAGGCGGTTTTACGCGAAAATGTTATTCCCCTCACCGTGAAGCTTGCCGATAAAGTCAGAAAGGAAAAAATTCAGAACGAAAAAGTTGACACTCAGACGCAGTACAATGACCTGGTTATTTCTCTTCCCTCTAACGCGAGAATGACTATAGGCGGCATGAATGCCGCAAACGGCAGCATGTCCAAAGTTGTGGTGGATTATTATGACGGGGCCTTTAACCTGTCGCGCCAGATTGTTTCCGACGCGGGCGTATTCAAAAACGGCGAGTGGGTCTTCAGCGCCGGCGTTGAACGCGAATTTTCGGGCGGCGCCTGGACAGAGCAGGCTTTCGCCGAGAAAGCGCTGAAAATGCCGTTTAAGCCGCAGGATTTTGTGATAGAGAGGGTTCGCCCGGAGCAGATGACCACAAAAGAATATCTTCGCTATATAGGCCAGCTTGAAACTCTGGGTATTCCGTCCGAAAAAGAGAAAATTATCTTTAATCTAAGATGGTCTTCGGTATTCAGCCATATTGTTGTTATGCTTATCGGAATTCCTTTCGCGCTCGGGCTCGGTTCAAAGCACGGCAAAATGCTGAGCTTTTCATTCGCGTTGATATTCGCGTTTATTTACTGGGGTTTTCAGGCGGTAGGCCAGTCGCTTGGCGAGAATAAGGTTATTTCGCCTCTGCTGGCAGCATGGCTTGGCAACATGGTTTTTGGCGCGGCCGGCTTGTTGATGATAAGCAAAATCAGGAAGTGAGAGCAGCGTAAAAGTTATAAGTTGTAAGTTATAAGTTTTAAGTCATAAGAAAACTGCTGAAAGGCGAGATTGCTTCTCTCCCTTCGGAGATCGCAATGACAGGACATTCTTGATGGTTGTTCAATTGACTTAACTCAGAACTTATAACTTAAAACTTATAGCTAAAATTTTCAACTATCGCTACCTGACAATCGCGAGTTTTCCGGTTTTTATCTTACCGTCGGCATTTATCCGGTACAAATATATCCCCTGAGCTACATTTTCCCCGCTGTCATTTTTTCCGTCCCAATCGTATTCATAAACCCATTTGTAATCGGCGGATGGAGCCACCCTGAAAGACAATTTATCTTTTGCAATTGTCTTAACTTTCCATCCGGCTAAATCAAAAATATCCGCTTCCAGCGACTGAGGGACTCTTGAGAAGTTAAATACCAGCGTTGTAAGCACGCCCGACGCCGAACGCGGGTGCGCGTATCCAGGTCCCGAAGGATTTGGATAGTTTATCAGCCTGGCGACATCAAGCGCGGAAGACGAAGCCAATTTGATAACTGAAACTGTGGCCGAAAAACCTGAAATCAGAATATTGGCAACGCTGATACTTGTCTGCACGCCTGAAAAAGTATCGGATTGCGGGCTTGAAAAGGCGCTGTTTGTTCCATAAACGCTTGCAGCTTTTCCCGGCGGATAAACGGTATTCAGGTCCGCCTCCACAACATCAACTCCCAGGTTTGGCGAACCCGAATTAATATTATTCATTACAAGCCTCGCGGGATCTAAAGCTATGCTGTCGTCAATATGCCAGACAAGAACTCCTTTTCCGGTCGTTGAAAGCGGTGTTGAAAGGTCATATTGTATCCTTGTGCTGTCCGGAGCTCTTAATTCCGCGATAAAATACTCGCTTGAAGAAGTATCGGCCGGTATTTTTACGAAGCCGGCGGTTTGCGATGTTTCAATGTCGGACATTGCCAGCGACGAAACACTGGTGTTAACCTCCCTTGACGAGAGATCAATAAACTTCAGGTAGTTTTTGCACCAGGGGTCCAGATGAGGAGGATTCTTGCCTGAATTGTCGGCCCCATAGGGATAATCCATAAGGCTCCACGCGCCGCAAGTGCTTCTGCCTCCCGAAACCGTGGTGTCGTAAAGGTCCGGCAGGCCAAGCTGGTGTCCGTATTCGTGGCAAATCACACCCAGAGGGCTTACCCCGCTTGCGGCGAGTTCGGGCACGACCGTAAAGCCGTTGAAGGTTTTTCCGTCAACGGAATAAGAGTAATCATAAAACAAGGACCACAAGTCGGTGGAACTATCCGACTCCTCTTCCCCATAACCGGCGTGGTATATCATCACATGGTCGTAAAGAGAGAAATCATAATCGTTCTTTGAAGCGTTGACGGTATCGGTTATCAGTTTAACCAGAGCGGAATCGGTTTCATCGCCGTAGCTCAAAATCGTTGAAGGCAGGGTATAATCATTTGCCGTAATAGTGGCCGTGACTGTAAGCAGTCCATAGGAGTTTTCAGCATAGTAGTCGCGCAGTTTGGAAAAAAATCCGACGGTGTCGGAGGCCGCGGAAATCGGAGTGCCAGCCGAAAAATGCACCCGTATCGCCAGCACTTTGTAAGTGGTGGCGGCGATAACGCCCTTTTTGCCGGCTTTTCTTATAACGCCTTTTTTTTGCAGCTTCTGCGCGGTTTCCCCGGAGACAACGCCGCAGGGTCTGAAACCTTTAGGTTTCTTATCAAGATAAGCCCAGTTTCTCGGAGGAGCGGCGCTTAAAACAGCTGTTGACATTAGAAAAAGTACTACCGTAATTAGTTTGCGCATATTTTACTGAGACAGCAGGTCCTTTTTATCAATAGTTTCCTTCTGAGTTTCCGGTGTGCCGGTCTGAGGGGCTTCTGGGTTCTCGGGAGTTATATTTTCCGTTGATTGGGGTTTGATTTCCTCAGTTTTTGTATCGGGCGCTTTGGGCTCCTGAGGTGTTTTTTCATCAATTATTTCCTGTTTTGTTTCAACAGCCGTGGGCTGCGTAACCTGCGGTTCCTGCGCCGGTTGTTCCTGCATAATTGCCTTATCTTGCGGCTGTTTAGAGGAGGTTCTTCCCCACGCGCGTCCCTTGTTCTGGCCGAAGCGCATTGAAATATTAAGCTGGTGGTTCCATTCGGGTATCTGTCCGGCGTAGCGGCCCAACTCATCGCCCCAGAAGGCATAATCAAGCTGAAGCAAATAGAGGTTTATCCCAAATCCCATTGTAGGGTATCCTGAATTAAACCCTCCTCTAAGAGCGAAAATCGCCCACTTAATTTCAGCGCCAAGGTGCAATTTTTTAAAAAATGTGGCGTCAAAAAGCGGCTCCTCGGTATTAAAGATGTCATCTATATCCGCGCTTAACACCAGCCTGTCTTTCGTGTTAATGCTTTTTCCCGGCCAATAGTAAAACTTTGACGGAATATACGCTGTTCCGATATTCCATCTTGGGTATATTATTCCAACAGAAGCCGGTTTAACTTCGCCGGATTTCGTGCTTTCTATTCTGGCAAAGTTTATGGCTGTTCCGCCGAAATCCGTAACGGAAAAACCTACATTCCATCTTGAGTCGGGCTGATAAAGAGTTCCGAGATCCAGCCCGTACCCGTTGCCCATCTGAAGCAGAGGATCAAAATTTTCAAACTCAAGAATAGATTTGTTAAACTCAGAAATTCTGGCTCTGTTGATGTATTTAAGGGTGGCGCCAACCGATATTTTTCCGGGTACATTGTAAGGAAGTTCGTCAAAGCGGTGAGCCAGCGGTACGGCCCCGATAACATCCACGGTCCCCCAGAAGCTGATGTTGGGTATCAGAATACCGCTGTTGAGCTGGAAGCCGAGGTCTGCCTGAGTAAAGAGCCCCAATCCCCAGGAAAGAAAACCGGGCCCCGAAAGATAGCTCGTATTTGGAAAACCAAGCCTTAAACGGGGTTTATATTTGGTGATTTTGCCGCTTATGTCGGTAATTATTTTGCTTTTATCTTCAAAACCAAGTGTGTCAAAATCCCTTAACTTGTCGGCGTTGTCCTGGTAATAACTGTAGAAGTTGAATATATCTTCGCTTATGCCTATAGGGAGCTCAAATATCGTAAGCTGGCTTCCGGTTCTCTGGGTAAGTCCCGCCGGGTTGTAGAATACAGCGTTCTGATCGTCAGCGATTCCGACAAAAGCCCCTCCCATACCGAGAGTCCTGATGCCTCTTATCTGGGCCGACTGTTCGGCTGAGTACGAAAAGGATATTACGGCTGTCAGAAGGGCTGTCAGTAAACTAAAAAATCTAAATTTTATATATTTCATAATATCCCTCTCTTAGTCCAGCAGGTAATCGTGGTTAATATCAACCGTTATGCCGCTGATCTTGGATTTCAGGTCATCAAAAAGGCTGTTGACATCGCTCTTTATTCCGGAAATAGCCGAGCCGCTTGTCAGATTAAGGTTTTCCGCGACCAGGAGCATGCGGTGATACGCGATAGCTATATCTTTGGCTACATCATTTGCCAAAGCGGTATCAGCGGTATTAACGGTAACTTTATAGTCTGTGTCAAAGGAAATGGCGCCTGATTCCTGCACTTTAATCGCGGCTCTCAGAACATAGCAGAAAGCAAGATTGAGGTTGACATCGGGATTATCAGCGTTTATTTTGCCGTCGGCTGAGCCTCTAGATATTCTTGAAAGCCTGGGTATTACGGCGTCAATAGCGATTTTAATCTTTGTAAGGTTTGCTATTATGGTGGAAGGCAGAAGGTTTGAAGCGAGTGAGGCGCTGGCCGCGGATTCCAGGGCGGGAGCGAGCCTGGCAGGCGCGGACGACTGTTGTTTGATAAGGCTTGCTATAAGGTCGCCTAAATCCAGTCCCGCGTCGGCAAGTTTTGCCGCGGAATAACCGTAAATGGCTTCTGAATTATTGGGGTCCTGTTCCAAAATCTTGAGGAAGTAGTCAAGCGCCTTGGCATAGTCTTTGTCCTGCAGAGCCGTTAAAGCGTCGGATTGCAAAGCGGTTGTGCTTGTGTCTCCACCGGACTGGTGAGCCCAGGAAAAAATGTTCGTCTTGCCGCAGCCGGCAAAAAGTAATGCTATCAGCGGAAAGAATACGACAAGTACTTTCCTTCTCATAAATACCTCCCTCATGCAACGCAGACAAAAAGATTATACAAAATTAAAATGATAATGGAAATAAAAAAACCCCCGAAATAATCCGAGGGTTTTTAAATTGTTTGACGGGTTGTAATAAAATTAAGTTCCTTCCTGCCAGGAAGCAAGGTATTCTTCCTGCTCTTTAGTCAGCTTATCAATGGTTATGCCCATGGCCTTAAGTTTAAGGCGGGCTATTTCTTTATCTATATCTTCAGGGACCGAGTAGACTCTCTTGCGCAGCTTGTCATGGTTATTGACCATGTATTCCGCCGACAAAGCCTGGTTGGCAAACGACATGTCCATGACGCTCGCCGGGTGGCCTTCAGCGGCCGCGAGGTTTATGAGGCGGCCTTCGCCGAGCAGGTATATTTTCCTGCCGTCTTTAAGCGCGAACTCTTCAACAAAATCGCGCACTCTGCGTACGGATTTGCTGAGCTTTTTCATTGCTTCAATGTTAATTTCGCAGTTGAAGTGGCCTGAATTGGATACCACCGCGCCGGATTTCATAACTTTGAAGTGCTGTTCGTCAAGCACATTAATGTCGCCGGTCAGGGTCACGAAAATATCGCCTTCTTTGGCGGCCTGGTTCATGGTCTTAACTTCAAAGCCGTCCATTGATGCTTCCAGCGCCTTCATCGGGTCAATCTCTGTCACGATAACCTGAGCGCCCATGCCCTTCGCGCGCATCGCTACGCCTCTGCCGCACCAGCCGTAGCCGGCAACGACTACTATTTTGCCCGCGAGCAGTATATTGGTGGCTCTTATTATGCCGTCAATGGTTGACTGGCCCGTGCCGTAGCGGTTGTCAAAAAGATGCTTTGTTAAGGCATCGTTTACCGCGACTATCGGGTAAGCCAAAACGCCGTCCTTCTCCATGGCGCGAAGCCTGATTACGCCGGTTGTCGTTTCCTCGGTTCCGCCGATGATTGTCGGCAAAAGATCTCTCTTTTTGGACAATATCGTTGAAACCAGGTCTGCTCCGTCATCCATTGTTATCTGGGGTTTGTTGGCAAGCACCGCGTCTATGTGCTTATAATAGGTCTTGTTGTCCTCGCCTTTGATAGCGAAGGTTGGTATGCCGTAATGCTTTACAAGAGCCGATGCTACATCGTCCTGAGTTGAAAGCGGGTTGGAAGCGCACGCGCTTACATCAGCTCCGCCTGCTTTAAGGGTAATGGCAAGGTTTGCAGTTTCCGTGGTGATATGAAGGCAGCATGCCATCTTTACGCCCTTAAAAGGTTTTTCTTTCTGGAACCGCGCTTTAATAAGGCGCAGAACAGGCATTTCTCTTTCTGCCCACTCAATCCTTTCTTTGCCGCGGTTTGCAAGCTTTATATCCTTGACATCAAATTTCATTGTAATGATCCTTTCTCGCATTAAAGTGAGTTGTTTATATTCCGGCTTCTTTCTTAAGAATGGCCGCTTTATTGGTATTTTCCCAGACAAAACCGTCGCCCTTGCGGCCGAAGTGTCCGTAAGATGCGGTTTTGCGGTATACCGGCCTGCGCAGTTTCAAATACTCTATTATCCCCTTGGGAGTAAGCGGGAAGTGTTTATAGGCAAGACGCGTAAGCTCTTTTTCAGATACCTTACCGGTATTATGTGTATCAACCATCACGGAAACCGGTTCTGCCACGCCGATGGCGTAGGCAAGCTGTACGGTGCATTTCTCGGCAAGCCCCGCGGCAACTATATTCTTGGCAACATGGCGGGCCATATAGCAGGCGCTGCGGTCAACTTTCGTTGGATCTTTGCCTGAGAAGGCTCCGCCGCCGTGTGGAGCCATGCCGCCGTAGGTGTCAACGATTATCTTGCGGCCGGTCATGCCGGTATCGGACTGCGGGCCTCCGACAACAAATTTGCCGGTCGGGTTAATGTGGTATTTGGTTTTGCTGTCGCACCATTTTCCGACAATGGGCTTAACAATGACATCTATCATTTCTTTTCTGGATTTGTCGGTGATTTTGCGGCCGGTCTTATCAAGGATATCTTCGGTATGCTGGGTTGAAAGCACCACGGTGTCAACTCTGAAAGGTTTCCCGTTCCTGTACTCAACGGTGACCTGGGACTTGCCGTCCGGGCCGAGATAGTCAAGGATATTTTTCTTTCTGACATCGGCAAGTTTTAACGCAAGCTTATGGGCAAGCATTATCGGAAGCGGCATAAGCTCCGGGGTCTCGTCGCAGGCATAACCCACCATCAATCCCTGGTCGCCGGCTCCGCCCGTGTCTACGCCCTGGGAAATATCGGGTGATTGAGCGTGTATCGCGTTAAGTATAGCGCAGGTCTCGTAGTCAAAGCCGAATTTGGGGTGGTTGTAGCCTATTTCATTAACAACTTTTCTTACTATATCGTGGACATCAATTTTTGCCTTTGTGGTTATCTCACCGCCGACAATTACAAGGCCCATGGTAACAAAAGTTTCGCAGGCAACGCGGCCCATAGGATCCTGTGCCAAAACGGCGTCTAACACACCATCAGATATCTGGTCGCACACCTTATCGGGATGCCCTTCCGTAACTGATTCTGAGGTAAAAACATAATCTTTACCTTCTAACAATGAACTCATCTGCTTCCTCCGATTTCCGTATTCAAACGGATTATTTTATATTCACGGCAGGTTTGATTATTCCACATTTAAGACAGTTCCCTCAAACACCGAAATGTCTTCGGAAACTTTGGCATTATAACCTATTATGCAGTTATCAAGCCGCACATTTTTCTTTACTCTTACGCCTTCCCAGAGAATAGAGTTTTTTACTATCGCGCCGGGCTCTATTTTAGACCTGTTGCCGATTGTTGTATACGAGTCCACTACGGCCTTCCTGCCGATAAAGCAGTGCTTTCCTATTACGCAGGGAGCATTTAACTTAGCACCTTTCTCTATCTTTGTGCCTTCGCCTATCCAGATGCCGGGCCTTATCTG
The DNA here is from genome assembly GCA_001800315.1 of Elusimicrobia bacterium RIFOXYA2_FULL_47_53. Taxonomy (GTDB): domain Bacteria; phylum Elusimicrobiota; class Endomicrobiia; order Endomicrobiales; family XYA2-FULL-47-53; genus XYA2-FULL-47-53. Next base: position 28,898 of record MGVE01000001.1, read on the forward strand.
CTCGCCGGTTATGTTGAAGTTAGACAGTCCGTCTAAGGCGTCGCGCACGCCCTTTCTGTATTCCACCAGATTGCCGACATCCGTCCAGTATTCGCGCATCAGGTAGCCGAAGATCCTTTTGTTTTTTTTCAGCAGGTCGGGCCACAACTGCATGCCGAAATCATAAAACTTATTTTTCGGGATGTATTTGAAAATCTCCGGCTCAAATATGTATATGCCCGTGTTGACCGTGTTGGCGAATACATCGCTCCATTTGGGCTTCTCAATGAACTTGTTTATCCTGCCGTTTTTGTCCGTCAGCGTTACGCCGTACTCAAACTTCGCGTCTATCGCTTTAAGCACCATTGTGGCTATGGATTTCTTTGACTGGTGGTATTTTACGGCCTTCGTCAGGTCAATATCCGTAAGGCCGTCTCCGGACATGACGACAAAAGTGGAATCAAAGAATGACTCCATTTTCTTAACCCCCCCCGCGGTTCCAAGGAGCTCTTTTTCAAAAGAGTAGCGTATGCTCATTCCCAGCCGCCCGCCGTCCCCGAAATAATTCTCTATCATTTTCGGGTAGTGGTGCAGGTTGAGCGCCACCTGGTTAAAACCATGGCGCTTAAGATTCTCAAGCGTGTGCTCAAGAACCGGTTTATTTATAACCGGCACCATCGGTTTTGGTATGGCGAAAGTCAGCGGCCTGAGACGGGTTCCCGCTCCGGCTGCCATTACAAAAGCTTTCATTTCTATTTATCTCCGGAAAATTCAAAACAGGATTATAGCAAATTATTACAGTTTTGAATATTTGCGTATCAAAGTTTTATTGCCCAGCACGGTCATCTGCCCGAGCACCGAGTTAGGTTCTATAACGCAGTCTTCGCCGATAATCGCGTTCTCCGCCTTTACCCCTTCGCCGATAGCAGTGCCTTTAAGCACAATAGTGTCGGAAAGACTGGACCCTTTGGATATAACGACGCCGTCACCCAGGCAGACATTGCCGTTTAACTGCACAAAGTCCCCAATTTTAACATTTTTGCCGCAGACCAGATTCCCGCTTATCCTGGAATTATTTCCGGCGAGCCTGGCCGCGCCGCGGAGCTTGCTAACGGCCTTCGCGGAACCTGAGGTAAATCTGTAGTTTCCCGACATTAAATCAAAGTTAGCCTGCATATATTTTTCAACGGTTCCGATGTCCATCCAGTAGCCGTTAAAGGTATAGCCGAAAATCCTGTACTGTCTGGCAAGCAGGTTAGGAAAAAGCCCGCGCTCAACCGAGAAGCTTACTCCGGCGGGAATCAACTCCACGGCTTGCGGCTCAAAAACATATATGCCGGCGTTAATAGTATTGCATGTAACCTCGTCCCACGAGGGTTTTTCCAGAAAACGCTCTATTCTGCCGGTTTTATCCGTTTCCACAAGCCCGAAAGCGGTCGGATCCTTAACTCTTGTCAGAGCGATAGTCACGAAGGATTTATTTTTTCTGTGAAAGGCCAGCATGGATTTTAAATTTATGTCCGTGAGAATGTCACCGTTGAAAACAACAGTTGTTTCATCAATATGTTTAATCGCGTTTCTTATGGCGCCGCCGGTTCCGAGAGGCTCCTTTTCATGCACATAATTAATCTTCAGCCCCCACTTTTTGCCGCTGCCAAGGTGCTTTTCAAAAACATGCGGCATATAGGCAAGGCAGAGGGTAACCTCGTTAATGCCGTGGCTTTTGATAAGCTCAAACTGATATTCAAGAAACGGTTTATTCACTATCGGGAGCAGAGGTTTGGGTGTGTGGCAGGTGAGCGGACGGAGCCTGGTTCCGAGCCCGCCGATAAGAATCAGCGCCTTCATTTTGTCTCCTGCTGAGAAAAAAAACGGATTGTTCTGCCAAGCCCTTCCTGCAGAGAAACGGCCGGCTGCCAGCCCAGAACTTTCTTCGCTTTACCGTAATTCAAAAAGCTTTTAAACAGCTCACCCGGCCTGGCGGGTTTATAAGCGGGTTTATTTTTATAACCGGACAGGGAAGCCATATTCTTAAAAAGCTGGTTGACTGAAGTTAATTTTGCGGTTCCGATGTTAATAATCTGATTGTCCGCTTTACTGAGCGCGAGCACATTGGCTCTGACGACATCGCCCACAAAAACATAATCGCGTGTCTGTCGGCCGTTTCCGAAAATATTCAGTTTTTCGTTTTTAAGCATTTTCTGAGAAAATATAGCGACAACGCCCGCTTCGCCGTGCGGGTCCTGGCGCGGCCCATACACATTGGCGTACCTGAGAATTGTGTATTTCAGCCCGAAAAGAGACGCGTAATATCTAAGGTATACTTCCACCGCGTATTTGGTAATGCCGTAGGGAGACAGGGGGTTAGCGTCCGCGGTTTCATCCGGAGCCTTGGCCGAACATTCTCCGTAAATAGTGCCGCCGGAAGAGGCGAAAATAACTTTACCGACTCCGTGTTCTTTGCAGTTCTCCAGAAGATTTAAGGTGCCGAGAATGTTAACCCTCGCGTCAAAGGCGGGATCTTCAACGGATTTTCTTACATCTATCTGGGCCGCGTGGTGGTTAAGAATATCAAATTTACCGGATTTAAACACTTTTTTGATCGCCGGCTTATTGGTGATGTCGGCTTTGACGAATTTTGCCTTTTTGTTGACATTACGCATACTGCCAGAGGATAGATTGTCAACTATTGTCACCGAGTGCCCGTTAGCGATATAGGCATCCGCGATGTTTGAAGCGATAAAGCCGGCACCGCCGGTAATAAGAATTTTAAGCTTTTTCATGGATGTTTTCCTTTCATTTACGGTTAAAAGCAAGCGTCCGTTGGAGTGTTAATACGCGCCCTTTTTTCCGAATATTGCAGGCAGAGTCATAAATAATATTTTCAGGTCAAGGCCGAGCGACCAGTTCTCAATATAAAAAATATCAAGTTCTATCATCTCTTCATAGCTGAGCGATGCTCTTCCGGAAATCTGCCAGAGCCCGGTAATTCCGGGCAATATGCGCAGGCGCCGCTTTGCCCAATCGTCATAAGCAGCCGCCTCCCAGAGAACCTGCGGGCGCGGCCCCACAAGGCTCATATCGCCCTTAAGGACATTGATGAGCTGAGGCAGCTCGTCAATGCTGTACTTTCTTAAGAATTTCCCTATTTTGGTTATCCGCGGATCGTTGGACATTTTAAACACTGGGCCCTGCCTTTCGCTCATAGCCTTGAATTTCTCAAGCTGGGCGTCGGCATCCTGAACCATGGTCCTGAATTTATAAAAATTGAAGGTCTGACCGCGGTACCCCATGCGTTTATGCGAGTAAATAGAAGGCCCCTGCGAATCAAATTTGATAAGCACGGCAATCAAGCCAAGCAGAGGAGAAAGCAGGATTAATATCAAAGACGAGGCGAAAACATCAAAGATTCTTTTAAAAATAAAATTAAAACCGTTTAGTGAAATTGATTTTAAGTGAAATATAGGTATGCCGAGTGATGAGTCAATGCTTATCTCGCCTCTGCACAATTGCACAATGTCGGGAACAAATTTTAAGTCAATTGACGCGCTCTCGCACCAGTCATACATGGAAAGCAACGCGTTTTCAGACCAATTGGTTTTTGTCAATATAACCTGATTTACTTTCTTTTCAGATACGGTATTCTTGATTTTTTCAATATGGCTCTCTTCATCATAGGGCGAATAATAAACCTGCAGATGAGGATTTCTTTTCAGGACTATTTTGAGCATTTCGTTTTCTTTTCCAACCACGAGAATAGATTCCCTTCCGATTATATTTCTCAGCAGGCCCCTGAATATAAGCTTGAAAACCTCGCGGAAAGCGAATATGTATAAAATAGATGTTGCCCAGAATACAAAAAATACAAGCCTTGAAAACGAAAACTCCCTGTAGAAGAAGGTGGCCAGAATAAGAAAAACTATCCCGATCGTTACCGCCTGCACGGTTCTTATTATTTCGTCCAAGGCGGGTATGAAGTAGGTCTTATAGAAATTAAACCTGAAGAAAATGAAAATCCAGAGAGGTACAATGAAAAGCGCGGCGTGCTGGTAAAAAACGAAGGCTGGTATTCCTTTGGTAACCGGAAAAAATGAAGTTAAAAATGAGAAGAAACGCAGGTTGTAGGCTGATATAAGAGCAAGAAAAATCAACCCGATATCGGCTGTTATAAGTGTCAGAAAGATGATAATTTTAGAACGGTTTAAACGCATATTTATAGAGGGGTATTTTACTAATTATTTAAATTAAATGCAATAATCATCGTGTTGAGCGAGTGTCAATGTAGCGGGCAATTTCTGTTTTAAACCGTTCAAGCGAGAATTTTGATGCGTTTGCAACCGCGTCTTCGTTTCTAAAACCGGAACGCGCGAACCTTTTGACAGCTTCGGCCAGGGCTCCCGGTTCGGGTGATTTGAAAAAGACTCCGGTTTTGCCTTCAATTATGGTTTCCAGAGCCCCGCCTTTCCCGAAGGCTATAACCGGTTTTCCGGCAGCCTGGGCCTCAACGGCCGTTATGCCGAAATCTTCTTCCTGCGGAAAGATAAAAGCCCTGCAGGCAGAATAATGCTTTTTGATCTCATCGCCGCTTTGCCAGCCGAGAAATTCAATGTTCGGTTTTGCCATGGTTTTGAGGCGTTCCATGTCGGGGCCCTTGCCGATAATCTTAAGCTGATACCCGAGTATATTAAAGGCTTCTATCGCGATGTCAACTCTTTTATATGGAACCAGCGCGCTGACCATAAGAAAGTAGCCTCCGTCGGAAGCCGGAGGGTATCCCGATGTATCAACCGGAGGATAAATAACATCCGCGTCCCTGCCGTAAATCCTGGCTATCTTTTCTTTGATATGTTTTGAATTTGAAATAAAATAATCAACCCCATTTGAGCTCGCGACATCCCACTTCTGAAGGTAGGGCCTTGCTATCTTCATGGCTACTCTGGCTAAAATGCCGGCTCTTTTCGAATTGAAATATTCTTCATATTGATCCCATATGTAGCGCATCGGGGCGTGGCAGTAACAAAAATGCAGCGCATTATTTCCCTTTTTGACGCCTTTCGCGACGCAATGGCTTGAAGAAATTACCAGGTCGTAACCGGAAAGTTTGAAGCTCTCAATAGCCGTAGGCATTAAAGGAAGATAATAGCGGTATTTTTTTTCCACTCCGGGAAATGCCTGCAAAAAAGAAGTTTTAATATTGTGTTTCTCAATAGTTTCGGAAACACTGCCCTTAATCCACAAAAGTGTAAAGATATCGGCGCCGGGATAAACTTCGCATAAAGCTTCCAGGACTTTTTCTCCGCCGCGCATCCCAGTCAGCCAGTCGTGTATTAAAGCAACTTTCATAGTTATTCCTTATATTACTTCGTTTAGTTTTAAGCGCAGTACAAGCAAAAATGCTTCAACAATAATTGATTTTCCGAGTTTTGAACTGCCGTTTTTTCGTTCCGTGAAAGTAATAGGTATCTCCTTTATGGAAAAACCTTTCTTTATTGCCCGGTATTTCATCTCAATTAAAAATCCGTAGCCCTCGCTTGATAGTTTTTGATATTCAATTTCTTTAAGCAAGGCGGTGCTAATGAAATTAAAACCGCTGGTTAAATCCCTGTTTTTGAGACCGAGAACTGTTCTCGCGTAAAAATTGGCTCCTCTGCTTAAAATATGCCTGTAAAAAGGCCATCCTGTAATTTTTCCGCCCTTTACATACCTTGAGCCGGTGACGAACGATTCTCCGGCCCGCGTGAGCTCCGCTATCAGTTCCGGCGGATGGGACAGGTCGGCGTCCATGGTGATAACATACTCGTAACCTCCGGAAATGGCGCGGCTAAAACCTTCAATATAGGCGGAGGCCAGCCCCAGCTTGCCCTGCCTGGATAAAAGCTTTATGCGGCTGTCCTTTCGCGAGAATTTGTTAACCATTTCGGCGGTGCCGTCAGGGGAATTGTCGTCAACAATCAAAATATCGGCAGAAAAGGCTGAAAGCGATTCAAGCAATCTTTCAATGTTCTCTTTTTCGTTATAAGTGGGTATTATAATCAGAGTCTTCATTTTATTAGCTCAGCGATTTTCTCAAAGACTTTCCCGGGCGCTATGGAGCTGAGGCACTTAAGGCTCGCGCATTCGGCGAACTTCCCGTATTTGTAACAGGGGCTGCAGGCAAGGGCTTCATAAAAATAGTAATTCCCGGGGCCCATGGGAGCTTTATCATAAGGAGCGGTCGGCCCGAATATAGATATTACCGGTGTTCCAACCGATGAAGCCAGGTGCATCGGGGCCGAATCGTTGGCCACCAGCAGTTTACAGGATTTCATTAAGGCAGCGGTTTCCCGCAGTGATAAACAGCCGCATAAATTTATAAGATTCTTTGAATTCAGGGCTGACGCTATCGCGCTGCCAAGCTGAGTTTCGGCCTTACCGCCTAAAATCAGTATTTTAGCCTGTGGCATTTCAGCGGTTATTAATTTAGCAAGCTCAATAAAATTATTTAACGGCCAGCATCTTGACGGCATGCTGGATTTGGGGTTCACCCCTCCTCCCGGAGCTAAGCCGATAACTTCGCCGCTCAAAACAGAATGTTTCGCGAGAAGAGCGGACGCGTTGTCTTTCTCAAGAGTTGTAAGAAAAATATCCATGCCGCGCGGGCAGGCTTCCGGGTTATCACAGGTTAACAAAAGATATTTGTCAATCGTGTGAAGCCCCTTCTCTCCCTCGGTAAAAGGAACTTTCCTGGTCAGGAAACGGGAGGTGTTGAAACGGTCAAAACCAATTCTTTCGCGCGCTCCCAGAAGAAAGGCAAAAAAATTAAAAAAGTTTGACCAGTGCATCACATAGACTTTGTCAAATTTCATGGAACGGAGTTTGAGCAAAAGGGCCATAAGCCGGAAAAGATTTTTCTTCCAGAAAATATTTTCATCAATGGAAATTATTTCATCAAGATTAGAATTGTTCTCCACCACCGGTTTAGCCCAATCTCCCACCAGAAGGGTTATTCTGGCCCCGGGATTGTTTTTGCGTATTTGGGCGAAGGAAGGAGAGGCCATTAGAAGATCACCAATTGCCGAAAGCTTGATTATCAGTATATTATTTCGCATAAAGCTCTTTAATCGTGTCCCATACAGCCCGCGCGCTGGCTTTGGGGTTGAATTTTTCAGCCTGCTTAAGGCCTTTCTCGGACAAAGAGGCTCTCAGGGCCGGGTCCGACAGAACTTCAAGTATTTTAGAGGCCCATAAATTTGTATCCTCAGGGCCAATGCTGACGGCGGCATCGCCGGTTACTTCCGGGAGCGAGGCCCTGTTGGAAGAGATTACCGGGCATCCGCAGGACATCGCTTCAAGCGGCGGGAGCCCGAAACCCTCATAGAGGGAAGGAAATAAAAAAAGGTCAGCCGCGGAATACAGATTGGACAAGCCTTCGTCGTCAAGATATTCAAGAAAGGTGATTCTTTTTGAAATGGCGCTGTTTTTAATCTGAGAAACAAGCTTCTCTGTCTTCCATCCCAGCGCCCCCGCGGAGACAAGCTGGTGCGGAATGCTTCCGCAAATCCTGGAAAAGGCCTCAAAGGCGCGCGAAAAGTTCTTTCTCGGTTCGTGCGTCCCAACGATCAGGATATAGGGTTTGTCTATATTGTATTTCTCCCTGACCAGTCTTGCCGAGAATTCCTTTGAGGTTCTGTTTATAGAGGTGCTCAGTCCGGGATAAACAGTTCTTATCGGCTTGTTGAGCCGGGGATAAAAGAATCTGATGTCCCGCTCGGTATTTATTGAGTCGGAAAGAATCAAATCGCAGTTATTAAGCGATTTGCCTACCAGGAACCTGTTTATCCAGAAGTTTTTAAATTCCATTGTCTCCGGAAATCTGCGGAAAACCATGTCATGTATAGTAAGGAGTTTTTTTATATTTTTTAGCCCGGTAAGCGGCAACACATGAAGAGGCGACCAGAATAATTCAATGCCGTCATTCTTGAGCATGCCGGGCAGTTCGGCGAGCGCCCAGACGGTTCCGTGCAGGTTAAACCTGCCGCAGCGCAGTTTGAATCTGCCGTCGGTATTAAACGACTCAAAAGCTTTATTGGAATAAAGAAAAACCTCGTTCCCTGACGAAGCATCAAAAGCTTCTTCAGGCAGGTTTTTAAGGATAGTTTCCAAATAGACGCCAATACCGCTTTTCCTGGTCTTGGCTATGGCTCTTGAGTCAATTCCTATTCTCATATAGTTTTTATTCTTTTACCGTAGGTGACAAGGCTCAGCGCCAGTATGGTAACCTGGGTCAATAAAACCGCCCACGCGGCTCCGAGAGCCCCGTAACGGTATATCAGGATAAAATTCAGCAATAAGCTGATAGCCAGTGTAATGCCCTGGTTTAAGGCATGCCTGTTCTGTTTATCAACAACGGCCATCATATAAGTGAATATTGTTGAAAAGAAAGCAGCGGTATTGGCTATAACAAGAATTTGGAGCACACTACCGGATTGCGCGTAGCGCTCGCCAAAAAGCATACTGATAATTTTTTCAGCTCCGAAATAGCCGGCAATCAGCCAGGCTGAAGAAATAACCGCTGATATGAGCAGAACGGTTTTGACTGTGCGGAGCAGTTTAACTTTTCCCTCCTGGAGCGCTTTTGAAAGCATGGGCGTTGCCACCACCATAAGCGCCGAAGGGACCGCGAAGACCATTTCGTACACTCTGAAGGCCGCGCCGTAAATTCCCGTCTCAGCGCTGCCCCTTATCCAGGTAAGTATTATAGTGTCTATTCTGAAATAGGCCATTCCGAAAATATTCGCTATGCCAAGAGGAAAAGCGCGCCAGAAAAGCTCTATTGAATCTTTGAAGTCAAACGGTTTGTCAGTTGATTTTACATGGCGCGCGAAGACAAATCCGGATAACAGCGCCCCCGCCGTGCTACCCAGCAGGTATACCAAAATCACATTTGTTATGGAAACCCTGTCAGTCAAAAAGAGCAGTGCCACAGCCGAGACAAGAAGGAACCTGGAGGCGATTACGATTTTGGCTGCTATGTAGAAATCGTGCATCGCGTTGCAGAAGGTCTGGTATAAATCAACGAGCGAATTACCGAACATCCAGCCCAAGGCCGCCAGGAAGATCCACGGCCTGGACCACGGCCATAGATGTCCGAGAAAAAGAAGCGCGGAGGCAAACACAAGGAAAGAGAGGGCCAGTTTGATGAAAATAGCTTCGCGCCATAGATCGCTTATTTTTTCCGGGTTCTTTCCAACCTCCTTGAGCAGATAAGTGCTTACTCCCATCTCCGTGAATACATAAAGCAGATTGGCCGCGGACAAAGCGTAGGTTAAAAGCCCGAAATCGCTTACAAGCAGTTTCCTCGCTATCAGAATGTTTAAAATAAAAGTAATGATGCGTGAAAGCGCGTCAAGACTGAAGCGTTTAGTGAATGCTTTGATCACAGGGAACCCTTTGAGTGTCCGGGTTTAGTCCATAGCAAAGCTATGGAAGTCCAGAAGATCACGGAAACCTCAAAATTAATCAGATGGGGCCCTAAATTCAGGGCAAGAAGCATAAATATCAGCGAAGCGGCGATAAGAAAATCCTGCAACGCCATGTTTCGCAGCGGGGCAAGAGAGAGCCTTATCCTGTTTAGTACAAACACAAGCAGAAGAAAAAAAACAAGAGTCATGAAAATGCCGGTTTCAGAAAGCAGTTGAAGGTAATAGTTGCACGCGTTCTCATTATTGTTAAAAAGAGGGTGAGAGGCGCGCAGATAGTCCGGAGTAACCACAAGGTATCTGCCGACTCCGGTGCCGAGGAAAATGTTATCTTTTATTACCTTCAGCGAAAGTTCCCAATAGGGAATTCTTTCGCCGAAAATATCTGGCTTAAAAAATTCTGACCAGGTTCCGGATTCGGCGAACCTGTTGTAAACCATTTCTTTTATCCGTTTGGTCGCTGACAACGGAGCAAAAAATAAACCGGCCAGCAGAAGCAAAGACAGAATAGCCGGCATAAGATACTTTTTTCTGATGTCTTTTCTGAAAAAAATAAACAGGATAGCCAGGGCGGAGACCGCCAGAACTGAGCCTGCGACAGACCTGTTGCCGGATAGAAAAATCATAAAAATACCCGCGGCGACCTCCGTCCAAAGAGCAAACTTAACAGGAGAGTCGTACACCAAAGCAAGGTAGGCAAGGACAGGCACCAGAAGAAGCAGGAAATATCCGAGGGCGTTTGGGTCAAAACAGCCGGCGCTGATCCTGCCGAAGGCATTGACAAATTCGGGCGGCAGGCCAAAACCGTAATTAAAATAGTTTTGATAAATGCCTATGGCAATAGAAACAACGAATCCCGGGGCTATCCATTTAAGGGCTGATATAAATTCGGATTTCCTGTTTATGAAATCATAAATAGTAAGGAAAAACAGCGGCCCGGCTGACCACTGAATAGCGCCAAGCATTATCCATCCGAATATATTTTTCAGTTTGACCGTTTCCCCAAGGTAAAGAGTCGCGACCGTGGCATTAAAATCAGGAAGGAACGCAATATATTTCGCGAAAGAGTAAGCGGAAGACAGGAATATAACCGATAAAAAAGCGATAAACAAGTATGATCTGTCCGGAAGAACGAATGGTTCTTTTTTAAACCACCTGCCTGCCAGATAGCCCGCTATCCAGCCGGAAAGAAATAATAAAACAGCCGGTATCGCCCTGTATCGGAACACCGTATTGCTGAGAATATTAAACCAGGGCAGAATGAAAAAAAGCAGTTTTAACGCGGTTTTGGGCCTGGAGAAAGCAAGATAAAACTCAAGCACAATAAAAGCAATAAATAAGAAAGGGGCGCTTTGAGCAGAAAGCGCCCACGAACTTATTGTAAATAGCGCCGCAAGTATCAGTAAAACAACAAACACGGTTTGCCTGCCTTAATACGGGAGTCCGTTATTTCTTTGCGGTTTTTGGGTGTTTTTCCTCTTTCTGGACCGGAGTTTCTTTTGCCGGAGCTGGAGAGAAATACTTTTGCCTCATTATGGTTTCTATCTCATCGGCGATCTGCGGGTTTTCTGTGAGATAAAGTTTCACATTATCCCTTCCCTGTCCCAGTTTCTCGCTTTTATAAGAGAAGAACGCACCGGATTTTTCTATAAGGCCTTCGGTAACGCCCATATCCACAAGGTATCCGAGCCTGTCAATTCCCTGCCCGAATATTATGTCAAACTCAGCCTGGCGGAAAGGAGGAGCGACTTTGTTCTTTACCACTTTGACCCGGACATGGTTCCCGAGAATTTCATCGCCTTTTTTAATTGATTCCACGCGCCTGATATCCAGCCTTACGGACGAATAAAATTTCAGCGCGAGGCCGCCCGGCGTGGTTTCAGGGTTTCCCCACATCACGCCTATTTTCTGTCGGAGCTGGTTAATAAATACAATGGAAGTTTTTGATTTTGAAATAGTGGAAGTGAGCTTTCTTAAAGCCTGGCTCATAAGCCTTGCCTGAAGCCCCATATGAGAATCGCCCATTTCGCCTTCTATTTCAGCTCTCGGGACAAGAGCGGCGACTGAGTCTACGACAATAATGTCAACGGCGCCTGAACGGACCAGCTTGTCGGCTATTTCAAGAGCCTGCTCGCCGGAATCCGGCTGGGAAATAAGCAGGTTGTCTATATCAACGCCTATTCTCTTGGCGTATTCTGGATCCATGGCATGTTCGGCGTCTATAAACGCGGCGATCCCGCCCTGTTTCTGGGATTGGGCAAGTATGCAGAGAGAGAGTGTGGTTTTTCCGGATGATTCCGGGCCGAATATTTCAATTACCCTGCCGCGCGGAATACCGCCTACACCTATGGCGATATCAAGCGGAAGGGCTCCTGTTGGAATAATTTCAACAACAGTCTTGGCGTGTTTCTCGCCAAGGCGCATTATAGCCTCTTTACCGAAATCTTTTTCAATCTGAGTCAGCGCCAGATCCAGCGCTTTAAGCTTTTCATCCCTTGCCATTGTGTTCCTCCCCTTAGCAGTTATGTAATCCAATTTGATTTTACAGCGTGTTAATTATACATTATTTAAAGCTGTTTTAAAATTTCCAGCCGAACTTGCTGAAGAACCTGAAAGCGCTTTTGATATGCCAGTAAGTTCTTTTATTAAAACGGTTAGCGCTTTCCCTCTGGTAGTGGTGAGTGACTACGGCTTCCGGATAGTAATATACTTTTTTCCCTATGCTGTAAATTCGTTTGCAGAGGTCCACATCCTCAAAATAAAGCATATACTTATCGTCAAAACCGCCGATTTGGTTAAAAGTATCTCTTTTAATGGCAAGACACGCCGCGAGCACCCAGTCAACAGCTTTTGTGCTGTTGTGGTCCCAATCTTTCATTAAGTGCGCCTCCGAGAGGGCCCGTCCGGTTTTTGAACCGGCTAAAAGCCTTCTGAAGAACACGGTTCTTAAATTATAAAATCTTCTGCAGGAGTACTGAAGCGTTCCGTCTGGGTTCACCAGCCTGGGCGCGACTATTCCGGCGTCGGGCGAACTTTTTAATATCGCGGCAAGCTTTGAAAACTGTCCGCTGGTCACAATGGTATCCGGATTTAAGAATATAATCGTGTCGCCCGAGGAGTTTCTTGCGCCTATATTGTTGGCACCCGCAAAACCGAGGTTTAACCTGTTTTCAATAAGGCGGGCCTGCGGATATTTGGATTTTACGAGGGTTGAACTGCCATCCGAAGAGTTGTTGTCAACGACAATGACTTCCCTGCTCAAAGCCTCGCTGGAATTGAATATGGAAGCAAGACACTTATCCATAAAGTCCGCGGTATTGTAATTGACGATGATTATTGACAGTTCGGGATTCATTTATTTATCGTTTTAAGATATATCTGATATGTCGCCTTTGCCGCGTTTTCCCAGGTTAAGCCCAAAGCGCTAATGTGTTCTTTAAGCCCTTTCTCTCCCCTTCCGGCAGTTTGAGCCGCTAACACCGCGTTTTTTATGGATGACTCGCTTTCCGGATCGCAATACCACGCTTTGTCGGCGTAATACTCTTTAGTATATCCCTTCTCCGTTACTACCACATTAGCTCCTGTTATACCGGCTTCAAGCCCGGCCAACCCCGTGGTCTCAAACCAGCTGGCGAGAACGCAGGTTTTTGAGTATTTGTTCAAGGTCATAACTTCGCCGTGCGTAACCTCGCCCAGATAGTGGAATTTCGGGCTGCTGTTTACCAGTTCTAAAAACTTTCTGCAATACGCGCCGTGCATTTTGTTCATGGCACCGGCAAACACTACATCAAACCCGGTGCCTGCTAACGCGGCCAGTATCTTGAGCTGGTTCTTTCTTGGTTCAATCCTGCCGGAACAAAAAACAAAATCAGTAATTCTCGCGTCCCTGACCCAGGAAATTATTCTCTCCGAATCCGGCGCGTCCGAGTAATCTATTCCGTTATACACAACCTCAAATTTGAATTTTGGCCTGTCGTCATTAGTAAACAGCTCATTTCTGATAGCGTCAATTTCCATAATGGAGTTAGGTATAAGATAATCGCAGCTGCTCAAGACAGCGCGCTGTTGAAAAGTGTATCCCAGGCGGGCCTGGGTGATGAAGGAAGCCCAGGCGCGAGGGTATTTGACGGTGTAAAAAAAAGTTTTTGCCAGCTGAATGCGGTCAACGGCCTTAAGGTATTTAATCAAGGAGCCGTGAAAGCCGGTAAGATTTTTACTCTCGTAATTGGCTATATCCAGGGCGCTGTGGTAAATAGGCGACAAAACAACCTTTTTATCCTGATCGCGGGCATTAATATATTGCAGGTAGGTTTCGTGAATTCTTGTGGTGTTAAAAAGATGGACCAGATCGTATTTTTCAACATCCGGTGTAAGGGCTGTTGAAACATCGGCCTCCACGCCGAGAGTTCTCAGGTATTTCTGCGTCATGAGCATCTGGAATGTATCGCCGCCGTTTTTAATCAGGGCGTCGTAGCGGTTCTGAAGGAGAACTCTCATAGTTTTATTTTATCTTCCTTAGCCAGAAACTGCCAGGCCAGTCTTTTTTGTTGCAGGATTTAAATGTTTTCTCCAGCAAATCCCCGTGTTTGAAATTCATGAAACTTCCGCCCCATAAAACTTCATAGGATTCGTTAAAGGCAAGAAAAGCCTGAAGCAGATATTGTTCCGTCCAGAACCAGCGGTCTTTTTTAAGCCATTTCTCCGGGTATTCCAGCGGTAGAAATATGTCATGGCAGTGTATTATTACGCCTTTATTAAGGCGGGGCAGTATTTCAAGGTATTCATATTGAACATCACTGCCGGTTTTAAGCACATGGCTTGAATCTATGAAAAGAATATCGTTTTCTTTAAGGGCCAGGAATGCGGATGTGTCAACCTGCTGAATAATTTTAGCTTCAAGTTTTGACAATCCCTCAAACCCTTTTTTGATTATTTCGTTCGGATATGGTTCAAAGGCTACAAGTTCGGTTTTAGCGCCGGTTTCTTTTTCGTTGACAAGCGCGGCTTTCGCGGACACAAAAGTTGAAAAACCTGAACCGATCTCAAATATCTTCGCCGGTTTAAAATGTCTTACCATGCAATATAGTATCGCCGCGTCCACAATCGCGAAGGAGTTGTTGTCAGAATAAAATTCGTGGGGAGTGGATGTTTTTTTTCTTGAAAAGCTGTTGAACTCGCCGCCGAAATTTTCCTCAAAGGTCTTTAACAGGTTTAACTGATAGTCCTCTCTGAGGTCAATGCCCGGCATTTTTCCGGGATTTTCCCAAAGATCCGAGTTTAAGGTTCTGGTGTCCGGAATTGGCTGATAATAGTGGTTGGGTGTTATGTGAAAACCCAGAAACTGCCAGAAATCAAATGTTTTACGAGCCGCAAGTTGTATAAGCCTTACCCATAATGAGCCTAATAAATTCATTTCAATACTCCCGGTTTAGAGTTATTATAACTGGCAGGAAGCGCGACTATAAGAGACAAAATGAACCAGATGTATGAAAAGTTATAAGTCGGAATATTTATCCAGATTATGAGCAAAGCTAAGAAGGACATTTTAAGCCCAAAAGCAAGTTTGCTGGCCTCCTCATCATCTTTGACTTTGTCTATAAATGAATTCAGGCTCCTGTAGATCTGGGTTAAGAAAAGAATGAAAAGAATAAACCCGATTATCCCGGTTTCCAGCAGAATCTGCACATAGAAATTATAAGTTACTTCAGACTTTAGGAAAAAAGGCGTATTCCCCCAGCCGATGCCGATAATCGGGTGCTCAAAGAATACTTCAAACGCTTTGCCGAAAGTGCCGAAGCGTTCCGAAGAAGACCAGTCCGAAAAAGTAACGGCATTAATAAGAATATCAAACCTTTTTGAAAAATATACCGACCCAAAAATCAGTGCGGCCGCGAGAGCGGCAAAAAGTAGCAAAGGAATCTTTAATTTAAATCGCAGCTTTCGTAATTGGACATAAAAAAAATAGAGCGATAAAAGCATCAAACCCGCCCATGCTGACCTTGAAAATGAAATAATTAATGCAATGATTAAAGTTATAAAAACAACCCTGTTTTTAATATTTTTTGAGTTATACGCGAAAGGAAACAACAGTCCTATAGCTATTAAAAGATATGTGCCCCAGAAGGATGGTTCCGGCATAAACGCCCAGGTGCGTCTCAATGGTATGCCTATTGTTCCTATCCATCCCCTTGCGGCTTCAGGCACAACAATAGAGTAGTGGGTGTTATTTCTGAGTATATCGGTATACGGCCAATTATTGATAAGGGCAAAGAACTGATAAAACGAATATAACGCAATAATAAAAGTCGCGGAAGTAAAAAGGCCCATTATTTTTTGCAGAGAATTAATTTTCATTCTTGCAAAAATGTGCCTAAGGACTATAAAATGCAGCAGCATTATCCCGAAGGAAATTATTTGTTTAACATTCTTTATATAAAGCATTTCTCCGCGCCCGGAAACAAGTGTTGCCGAATTCGCGTGCATAAGGCGAAATAATGTGGATGCCGCGGCTACAAGAATGAACGCAAGTAAAGTAAATGTTTTATTGTCAAAGGTTACAGGAAGCGATGATTTATTTATAAAAATTAAGAAAGCAAGTATGAAAATAAAGAAATATGATACTGTCAGGGTTTCGCCGGGAAGCGGTATAGCGGTGGCAATAAACGGCAGGGTGATAATAAAAAGCTGAAGAAAAATGTATTGAATGCCGGATTTGGTTTTCATGCTGATTTCTCGTAAAGTGACAGCGTCTGGGCCGCGGCTTTTCCCCATGAAAATTTTTTTACTTGTTCTAAACCTTTGTTGATGAGTGAGTTTGATAATCCGACATCATTAATAACGCGGTCAATAGCTTCGGAAATTTCAGCCAGGTTTTTAGGGTTGAAATAGAGCGCCGCTTCCCCGCAAACTTCAGGCATGGAAGAAGTGTTTGATGATATTACCGGGCACCCGCACGCCATAGCTTCCAGCAATGGAAGCCCAAACCCCTCATAGACGGAAGGAAAAGCGAATAGCCTGGCCCCATTATAAAGGTGAAGCAGTTCATCATCTGTGACATAGCCGGTAAAAATAATGTCATTTTCAAAACCGCTTGACTTCGCGTACGCAATGATTTTTTCGTATAGCCAGCCTTTTCCCCCCGCTATAACGAGCTGAGCGTCAATCCTGCCGGATTGCCTGGCATTCTTAAATGCCTGCATGAGCGCTATCAGGTTTTTTCTTGGGCTGATAAGCGAAACATTTAATATATAGTCTTTAGTAATTCCGTATTTCTTTCTTATTGAGTCAACTTTTAAAGTGTCGTTTGTTTTCTTGAAGAGCTCGTTAACTCCGCAGTATATCACTTTGACTTTATTGTCAGGCACCCTAAAGTGTTTAAGTATGTCACTTTTTGTATTTTCAGAAATTGCAATAATGTATTCGCTCGTGCTGACGCTTCTTGACAGCATCGCGCCTAAATAAGCCCTGTTCCTGAATGTATAGCAATCCGGGCAAAAAAGATACGCCAGATCATAAACTGTTATTATGGTAGGGCAGCTTTTGAAAAAAGGAGAAATAAATGAAGGCTCGTGAAACACATCAATTTTAAGTTTTTTTAGCTGCTTTGGCAGATAAAAATGCTCCCATAGCACTCTTTTAAGCTGGCTGTCTGTGCGCATATCCGGGACATCATGAGTGAAATTTCCGCCCAAGGCGTAATCCGGAACCTGTCTGTCATTGCCGAAGAATAAGGTGTAGGAATTTGATTTGTCAGTATCCTTTAGTTTGGCAATGATATTCTTGAGATAATTCTCAATCCCTGTAGATCTTTTCTGAAGATAACGGGCGTTAATTCCAATATTCATTTTGTACTCATTGAGTGTTTTATGTAGCTAAATATGCCTTTGATTGTTCCGTTTATAACGGCATAGAAGTGATATTTTATATTTTTTTCAGCGTAATGCGTAATAAAAATTGATAATCCGAGATAAATAATATTTTTCAGTAATAATATTGCGTTAAAATAAATAAAAAAAGGCAGAAGAGCAGGCCTTCTCAGGAGATTCTTGGTAAGCATCGCGCTAACAGCTGCCGAGTATTCAATAACCATATCAGGTTTCTCGTGAAAGTAAACTTTATGATAGAAAATTAAACCGGGTATAAAATATACGGAAAAACCGGCATTAATCAATCTAAAAAACATATCGCTCTCTTCAGCGCCGAAAAACTTTGAGCCTCTGCCGAAATTTTCGTCATAATAGCCTATTTTCTCTATTGCCATTCTGGAAATAATATGGGAACTGCCCATGAAATACCTGAATCTTGCTCTTGAAAGCTTTATAGCGGAATTATTATTAGATGCCGGCGTGAAAGAAACCCCTGTTATCGGGTCAAGTATTCTGCCTCCGTAGGCATCAGCGGCATAGAGTTTTATAGTGTTTTTTAGCTGCTCAATAAACGACTTGTCAACGGAGGCATGGTCGTCAATAAATACCATGTAATCTCCGGAAGAATTTTTAATTCCGTGATTTCTGGCCCTGGCCAATCCAAATTCGGACAGGTAATGTGATTTTACGCTTTTGTTGTTTTCAAAAAATGGCCGTTTTTCGTTAATACCCTGAAAAACGCAGATTATTTCAGTCTCCGGTTCACTGCAAAGACCCGAAGCATATAAAATGGAATCAACGCATTCCTTAATACCCTTTTCGTAGCTCATTGAAGCAATGATGAATGTTATTCTCATATGTATTTATTCAAGTAAATATTTCCGTTTCTATATTCCAGTTGAAATTCAGTTTTTGGGCAGTTTTAGCCTTTCATAAAAATTAAAGAATCCATAAGCGAAAAAAATGCTTATGAACGGCTGAATAGGATATCGCAAAATAAGTCCATAGTCAACAAACGAAAAGCTGTGGACAATTGAATAATAGAGTATAAAAACATACAGCAGGAAAACCCTGGACCATCTCTCACCGATCCGAAATATACCCCAGAACGCCAGCGGAAAAATAATAATCCAGACGGTGGTTTTATAAATTCTTGCGAATGGTTTGCTTTCGGATCCGAAAGCGCCCCAGAAATATATGAATTTTTTCGCGAAATGTCGCGCTGATGCCGCGGGATTTTGTCTTACAAGCGTAATAAGAGTTTCTTTTGAAGAAGGGCCGGTGTATCGCGGGTTTATGCTCATTTTGAAGGCCTGGATGTTAGAAACTTCGCTTAGCATCGGAGAGAATCTGTGAAACACAATTTTGTTGTGCAGCGCCCAGGGGAAAAGTACCGCTGAAACGACAATAGTAGAAATTAGAACGGCAAGAAGTTTTTTCTTTATTGAACCGTCCCAGGCCATAAGAACCCAAAATATCAGGATAGGAATAAATGGGGTAAATGAATTTCGTGTTAAACACACTAACCCGTATGATGCCGCTCCGGCAGCGAGAAGAGGAAATCTAACTTCCATTGTGCCCTTATGGATCAGCCAAAACGAGAGGGTTAAAAAGAAAATGAAAATGGTTTCTGGGCGCATTGTGTATGTCCAGAAGATCAAATCCGGGTAGAATGTGACAGCGATTGCCGACAAAAAAGCCGTTTTAGTGTCAAAAAGCTCCTCGGCAAGAATGTAGATAAGCACGCAGGTAAGAGCGCCGATTAAAACCTGCGGCAGGAAGAAGGCCCAGGTGCTGACTCCAAACAGTAAAAAAAACAAGGCAAGGAAAACGGGGTATAATGGCGCTATGTAATTATGGTAGTAGTAAGAAGTACTGCCGATTTGACGCAACAAGACATCGTTTCTGTTTAGTAGTTCAGCCGGATTGGTGTAGAAATTGATGTCAATAGCTCCGATGCCCTTTCCGGCATAAAGAGCCTCGGCAGTTTTGCCGTACCAAATTTCATGGCTGGCATAGTTTTTTGAAAGCTCATCGCCGTAAAACGCGAAAGGTTTATTAAAAACATATACCTCACGAATAAAATTCCCGGCAAGCCTCAGGAAAACCGCGGTTAAAAAAATGGACAGCAGAATAATAGTTCTCTTATTTAAAATGTTTACCATAATGTTTTTCATTTATCAGAGGGCACCGATTAAGCTCAATAATATTTCTTATTTCTGAGTTTTCTGTAGAAATTGAACAGTCTTAATGATGAACGAAGTTTCAGCCAGAAAGCTTTGGCCAAAAGTAGCGGCAAAGGCTTGCGCCCCTTGAACACAAAATATTCAAACCAGTTGTAATTATAATCAATGCGTTTTTTGCTGAAACCCGGCAAGTCAAGCGTGGCTTTCTCTCTTTCCATTTCCGTAGGCAGAGAATCATTGAGTAATCCAAGTTTTTCGCAGTAATCGTAAAGAACTGTGCCTTGATAAGGGTAAAATATTGAATATCCTGTCCAATCCGGCCGGCATATGCGATTCAATTCAATGGTCTCTTTGAACTCTTTTTCAGTTTCCCCGGGGATACCGATCATATTCAGGAAGGAAACCTGGAGGCCGAATTCTCTGGCTGTCTCAGCGGCTTTTATTATATCATCGTTGGAATAATCGCGTTTAAGTATGTCGCGGCGTATTTTTTCGCTTCCCGATTCCAGGCCAATATTGACAAACCTGAAGTTGCTCTGCTTAAAAGCCTTGAATATGCTCCTTAGATCCATATTGGGTATGATTCTTAAGTTTGCGCCAAATGATATAGGTTGTTTTTGAGTTCCGTTGAATTCCGCGAGCCTGGCGCATAAATCAACGACCCATTCTTTTTTTATGCCGATATTTTCCACCTCAAGGTATATCTCGTTTTTATCAGGGTATTTTTCAACAATTTCCCTAATCTCACTTACTATGTTTTCCGGCGAGCGGTAACGCGTATATTGGCCTGGCGACAGCTTTTTAAGAACATGATTGCAGCAATAAGTGCACTCAAACGGACAGCCCCGTCCAAGTAGTACGGAAAATCTTGTGTTTGGCTTGTCGTCTATCCATTCGTTCCACATATCCCTGTCCGGAAAAGGCAGCCGGTCAAGTTCGGATAGAAATGGCCTGGCAGGATTTTTTTTCACACCATTTTTGTTTTTAATCCAAAGATTGTTTATCCCTGACGGTTCGTTTCCACTCTCTAACTGGTTAACCAGCTCAAGCATGGGCATTTCGCCCTCGCTCACACATAATGCGTCAAAATCATCCAGCACGCCGTCCGGATTCATGGAAACATGGGGCCCGCCGATAATGAAATATTTGTCGGGAAAATGTTTTCTGATGAATCTTGCGGTTTCAACAATGAAAGGATACTCGCTGCTGACAGCAGTAAAGGCTATAACTTTTGGCTTAAAACGGTTAATATTTTCTAAAATCAAAGCTTCGTTAGCTTTTCCCGATAACCTGCTTAAAATAAGCAGCCTTGTGTTATGGCCGTTTGCTTTCAAGTAGGATGAGATATACGAGATGCCGAATTGGATTATTTCGGGTGTTTTCAGAGGTTTAGTTATAGAGGCTATGTTATATAGTGAATAGACAAACATTACATTCATTTATTTTTTCCAAGAGTCAGGTATTTTACGGCTTCTTTGAACTTTACGAAAATGATATTCGTCAACAAAGTGTCTTCTACAAAAGGATTGGTAAAAGCCATGCTGAAAGCCTTGGCAAAAAACTTCGGAAGTTTAACGCGCCTTTCAATATAATTCCTTCTTATTTTCCTAGTTATTTTAGAGGCCTGCCTGAAAACATCTTTTCTCTGTTGAGCGGATAGTTCCGGAGTAAAAAAAGCCGGTTCGTTAACAAAATGCGACGCATTATTCAAAATATCTTCGGGGTCGTGCAGAAAGTAATTATTTTTTTGAATCCAGTTGAAAAGTTCGGTTGTCGGAAATGGAACAATATTATAAAACTTCGCGCTGGAAACCGGGTATCGCAGCGCGAGGGCGAAAGAATCATTAATATCACTAATTGTTTCACCGGGTGAGCCGAGTATAAAGAATAGGTCAACATCAAAACCTAATTGGCATGCGTCACTGATGCTTTTCTCTATAGTTGCAATACTTTCACCCTTTTTAATGTTGGCCAGTATCTTGTCGTTTCCGGCTTCAACACCGAAGGCGATTTTATCAAAGCCCACTTCTTTCATTTTTTTAAGCAGTGCGTGGTCTACCATGTCGGCTCTAATGCCGTTGGGGCATTTAAGGCTGATGCCAGGCAGTTGTTTCTGTGTTAACAGGTCACAGATTTCATTGACGCGTTTCTTAAGCAGGGTAAAATTATCATCAAGGATCAGGATTTCCCTGAATCCGCGGTTGTACCAGTATTCAATTTCTTCTACAACGCTTGAGGCGCTCCTGAACCTGAATTTTCTGCCGATAGCTGTTATGACCGGGCAGTATATGCAGTTATACGGACAGCCGCGAGATGTAACAATGCCAATCTGCCTTGTAGGATACTTTGCAAGCTCAAAAGCCTCGTATTTCGGGTAACCGACTTTATCCAAATCCTGAATGAAATCAAGGTATTTGTTATAAATGATTTCATTTCCCTTCCTGTAAATAAGACCCTGAATATTGGCGTGGTCCTTGCCTGAGCACAAATCCAATATAGTCCTGTCGCCTTCAAGAACCGCTCCATAGTCAATGCCGGGACAGTCTTTTAATACCCGCTCTCTTAGCGTTGAAACATGCGGCCCGCCTACGATAACAGTAATATTATGAAAGATTTTTTTTATTCTGGTAATATTCTGATAGGCTTCTTTGTGGCCGAAAGTCATTACACTAAAGCCGATAAGATCAGGCTTGTATTCTGATATTCTTTTAACAAGCTGGGCAAAATCATACTGTAGATTCATATCAAATACGGAGGTCTCAATACCGGAACCAAGCAGCGCGTGAGATATATAGCCAAGCCCTGCTACCGGGGTTATTGAAAGGCGATGAATCCCTTTGTAAAATCTTGCTGATATTAGTAATACTTTTTTAAATTTCATAATTCACTCAAACACGCATTTTAGCAAATTTTATTCAATAAGGCTAATTGGAGCAAGTTGAAAAAACTTCAAAAATGTCCTGTCATTGCGATCTCCCGAAGGGAGAGAAGAAATCTTGACTGTCCGTCGCAAACCACGAGATTGCTTCCCGCCACTGAACCGTTGGCGGGCTGACCCGCCACTGAACCGTTGGCGGGCTGACCCTCCACTAAATCTTAGGTGGACTGCCCCCGCCACCGAACCTTCGGCGGGCTGACATGTCGCTTCACTCCTCGTCCTCCACAAAAGCTTTGGCGGACAGGCAAAGGCGGCCTGAAACACTTTTTCAACTGACTCAATTTTGTGTAATTAGTTAAATATGCAGGACTGGCTTTAACAGGAGTGAAAGTTTTTTTAAATCAAGCCTTTTTGATCTTCCAAACAGGCGCAGAATTTTAATAAGATATCTTATGTTTTCAAGTAAATCGTGGTTTTTTGTAATATGCTTGAAATAAGTCAGATATGCGAGGTTAAGGCTCTGTTGATAAACATTCATCATCCTAAAATATTTTCGTAAAAACAATAGAAATGATAAATAGGAATCTTTTGTCTTATCTGTAAGCCTTGCTCCTTTGTGTACATAATAATTCACAAGTTTGTCCGGATGAACCCTGCAGTTAAGCCCGTTTCTCATAAGAATCTTGTTCCAAAGGTCCCAGTCCTGCGCTATGGTAAGTTTTCTGTCTATCTCAAGATCCCTCAAATAATCCCTTTTTACCACGCAGAAAGAAAAGCTTCCACAGAAATTGTCGTATAGCATGTCATTTATCGTAATAATTTCAGGCCTGGGCACGCTGCGTTTCGTACCGAATTCATCTATGATCGTAAAATCGCAGGAAACTATGGCCGTGTTATCGTCATATGCAAATAACGGTATTTGCTTTGAGAGTTTATCGTTCATCCACTGGTCATCGTCATCCAAAAATGCGATAAATACCCCCACAGCCTTTCTTAAGCCGATGTTTCTTGCTTCCGCTCCGCCTGCGCCGTTATTGAGTTTTAAATATGTAACTCTCTTGTCGCGCAGGTATGCCTTCACGGATTCCTGAGTGGAATCAGAGCTGTTATCATCTACAATAATCAGTTCCCAATTCCTGTAAGTCTGGGAAAATACGCTTTTTACCGCTCTATCAAGCAGGGCTTCGCGGTTATGCGTCGGCAAGATTATTGAAACCAGCTTTTCGTCTGTCATTTCCGGTTTGGCCTCAGTATTAGTTCAACAGATTCACCGCTCTTTATTTTTCCGCTTATTGAAATGATCCTGCATTCATCCAGAATTCCGTACTTTTTTGAAAAGAAAAATTTATTGTCTGTAATTTTGAAGCCCTGGTTTGTTAATATAAAATCAAAATTATCTTTAAACTTATCGGGTAATAGCCAGTTGCACTCGTATTCGTCGGCGGATCCCTTCAAAAAGACAGTGTCGCATATTTTGAGCGCTGCATTTTCTATTGTTATGCTTCTGTTTAATGAAACCGACCTGTCATAATAGTTTATCCTGTATTTGAGTGAGTTCGCGCCTGATTCAACCAGCTTAAAATTTGACCTGAACCCGGTCGGCGTAAATAAGGCCCCCCGTTCAATGTCCGCGCAGGTATTGTTTATTATCGGAGTGTTATGGCCGCGAGAAGATATTTGTTTGGCCGCAAAAGGGTTTGATAGATCATAGCCATAAAGGCCCGGGTCAATGATATATTCGTCTTTACCATTGAAAACTGAAATAGAGCCGTTGTCGTTATGGCCGTGACATTTAATGCCGTTTTTTGCCACGATTGTTACTTTAAAACCATCATTTTCAAGCAGCAGCCAATTAATGTTTCCTGATTTATTAATATTCACGGAATCGGTATAGTCCGGAAGCACTGGATTAATAAGGTTAAACCATTTTGAAACAGTAATTTTGTCCGATGTAAATGGATAACCTGCTGTCCATGAAGGCGCGCAGTCAGGCGATATGTCTCCTATAAATGGATAAAATCCGCCTGGGCCCTGCAGTGCTCTACAAACTTTAAGCATTTCCGCGATGTAAGGGGCCATAAAGCCGGCGAAAGTTTCATTCCCGCTTCTTACGGCCACATTGAAAACTTCAATGTAGTTTTTTGTCAGCAGTATCTGATAATTAGTTGAGTCCTCATTCAAAACCCCGTTAATAATCATGTCAGAAGTTTCTTTTTTCAGTATATACTCGCCTACCTTTACAGCTTTGTTATTTCCGAAAACAGTTCCTGCGACAAATAAAGCCCTCGCGTTATTTAAAATATGGTTGTTAGTGTATTTATTATGATATTCAAGTTCTGATAACAGGATGGAAAGCTGTTCGTTTACCGAGGCATATATTTTATCAAGCAGCTCGGATCTAATAAGATTTAAACTTTCAGCGATAATAGTGATATACGACCAGGCAATAATTCGCTCCGATATAGTATATGCTCCGAAAGCGGAGTGTTTAAGTGCGGCCTTGTCAGTGTTAATCCAGCGTTCAATAAGCGAGAGAATATCTTTTACGCGTCCGGTTGTTTTCTCTGATTCCAGAGAGAAGAGAGCCCAGTTAAATCTGTGCAAAGCCATAGAGTCTTCGGGGTCGTTGAAAGTAGCATTGAAGTCAATATGTTCGTATTCCTGTTCCTGTGACGCAAGGGCTATTGATGGTTTTGGCGAGTCCTGGTTTTTATCAATAATTATCCAGTTTTGTATTTCAAAGCCTCTGTGCGAAATATTCTCGTGAGTTTTTTCAATAGCCTCAGAAACAAGTTTTAATAGCTTAGAATCAAATTTGCAGCGGAATAATTTAATAAATTTAAAATTACGGCTGTAAACCGCAACATAAATTCTCAGAAGCAGAGACTGCCATAAAAAATCAAGTTTAATTAAAAATTTCATCATTGCTCTGCCCTTCAATAAAAAGCCTGAACCATATCTCAAGTACTATTATGTGCCAGTATTGCCAGCTATCCTTGATACCGAGCCTGGTTTTATAAGTAAAATGATTTATCATATCTTTTGATATCAGGTTGTTTTTAACAAGATAGCCGTTTTCCAGCATATAATCAAAATATAGATCCTTGTACTGATTAACCCACAGCCAGACCGGCGAGCCGAAGCCTTCTTTCTGCCTGTAAATAAGGTCCTTCGGTAAATACTTCTCCCCCAGTTTTTTCAAAAGATATTTACTAATCCTGTTTTTAAGCTTTATGGCAGATGGTATGTTTTGGCAAAGTTCAACTAACCTGTGGTCCAAATATGGGACCCTTGTCTCAAGCGAGGCAGCCATAGACATTTTATCAGTCAGGAAAAGAATATCATCCTGGAGGTATACGCTTAAGTCATTTAGCATCATAGCGTTTATCCTGTCTGTTCCGCTAAAGGCTGCGAACTTTTCTTCAAAAACCGATTTCATTGATTTCGCCTTAAACCAGTTAAAAGTCCCTTTCCAATTAAAACCGGACGGGTTGGAGATAAGGTCAAAGTAACTTGAATATGGATTTTTGTCAAAAAGCAGCGATTTAAGCAATGATTTAAAGTACGAAATATTGCCGTATTGTGCGTATCCGCCGAGAAGCTCATCGCCGCCGGCACCGCTTAAAATAACCTTAACTTTCTTAGAGGCAATATTGCTTAAAAGGTAAGTAGGGATAAACGCGGCGTCCGCAAACGGTTCTTCAAGATGAAAAATGAGTTTAGGCAAAAGAGCCGGAATATCTATTTTGTCAACATCCTGTATAAACAGGTTTGCCGAGTATTTGCCCGAGACAGCTTCCGCGTATTTGCTCTCGTCAATTTTTCCCTTTACCGAATTCCATTGCATATGAAAAGCGGATAGCTTATTCGGGGATTTTATGGCGGCTATCGCTGTTATAATGGAGCTGTCAACGCCTCCGCTCAAAAGTGAACCAACTTCAACATCGCTCCTTAACTCAAGTCTTACGCTGTCATTAAGAATTTCGTCTAATTGGGAGATAATAGCATCTTCGTCGGGAGCAGCTACCTCGCGCAAAGATAAATCCCAGTATCTGTATGTGCTTATCCTGCCGTTGGACCAATGCAGGATCTTTCCTGACTCAAGCTTATAAATATTCTTAAACGGAGTGGATGGAGCCGGAATGTACATCAGTTCCAGGTAAGTGCTTATCGCGTCCATATCAGGTTCGCGTTGAATGCCCGAGGCAAGAATGGGTTTTATCTCTGAAGCATATATCAGCCTGTTGCCAATAACCGAATAATAAAGCGGTTTAATTCCAAGCCTGTCGCGGACAAGGTAGATGGATTTATCCTTCCTGTCATAAATGGCTATGGCATACATTCCGTTTAATTTTTTCGCAAAATCAGTGCCGTACAACGAAAAAAGGTGAGGTATGACTTCCACATCGCTGTTTGTCTTAAATTCAAAGCCTTTGGCGATTAATTCTTCTCTTAATTCTTTATAGTTATATATTTCGCCGTTGCAAAACGCTACTATAGTGCCGTCTTGCGAGAAAAAAGGCTGGTTGCCGTGCGCGATGTCAATGATACTGAGGCGCCGCATTCCCATGGATACGGAATCATCAAGAAAAAAACCCTCGCCGTCGGGGCCTCTGTGTACCAGCAAAGAGGCCATTTTCTTAATCAGGGCTTTGGGGTCAATAAATCCATCGGTAAAACCGAATATTCCGCACATTTAGAGGATCCAATTATTTTGAAGCGCCAAGCCTGTTATGCATATGTTTTGGCAGGTAGTTAAGAATATCTTTAGAAATGGCAAGCGTAGACAAAAAGAAAAAAGTCAGATAAAAAGATAACTGCTTCCTTATATACATAGAGGCCGGAACATAGTGGCTGTATTTTTTCATTACAAAATTCCACTTTTTCAGCGTTTCAAAAATTCCAAAAGAAATATTTGTGGAATGCAGTAGATAATAAGCCAGCGGTTCTTCAATATATCCGATGTTCTCGCGATAGGCCACAGCAAGCCAAAGGTCGTAATCTTCCATTGCCCTGAGCTTTCGCTCCTCATCAAAGAAGTAAATGCTGCCGTTTATTCCGTTTCTCATCATAACCGTCATGCAGGGAATTATGTTGTAAGACATATACAGCTTATTGAAAATCCTTCCAGAAAGCATTTTAACAGGGCTAATCCCTGTTACTTTGCCGTCTTTTTTTATATAGCATTTTGAATAAATCAAGAATATTTCGGGATGGGAATTCAGGTATCCAACCTGTTTCTCAAGTTTCTCCGGAACCCAGATATCATCTGAGTCCAAAAAAGCAATAAATTCCCCCCTGGCCTTAAAAAGACCCCTGTTGCGAGCTACAGCCGGAAGGCCGCTGTTTTCAAACCAGAAATATTTTATCCGCGGATCGTTTATCTGCTTAACTGCTTCGGCAGTATTATCAGTAGAACCGTCATCAATTATTATTATTTCAAAATTCTGATATGTCTGGTTGAGAACGGAATCAATAGTATTAACAATTCGCTCTTCCCTGTTATAAGTAGGAATTATTACGCTAACCAATCCTTTGTTTAGCATCAATTTTTATCCTCGGAAGGTTTGGAACAGATGAAATGAGTAAGATATAAGCCATTTTTTTCTTTTTTATGTGTTAATAATTTGGTATTTATTTTCTTTTCAAATATTAACCCGGAAGAAAGAATGGCGTTTTCCCAATACCATTGAGGATAATAAATATCACCGAGCGCGAAGTCATACTTATATCCAGAAGAAGAAATATGCGGCGAATTCTTTTTGTATTTCTTAATTAATGAGTCTTTTAAAATTATTGCAAATGCCTTTATAAGAATATATATATATCTGAGGTATGACGGTGGAGTTTCGTTTAATATAAATAGTGTTCCGGATGGTTTGAGCACTCTTTTAATTTCCTTGAGGGTGTCGTGCAGGTTGTCTGCATGATGAAGAGATGAACTTACAAAAATCGCGTCAAGCGAATTATCATTAAAAAAAAGTGGCACAAACAGGCCTTCAATGCACTCTACCTTGTTAATATTACCGCCCATAAGTTTTGTCAGTTCAGGAACCATGTTTGCAAGAAAATATTTGCTTGAGTCAAGAATGAATATTTTTTCTATGTACGGTTTGGTAGATAGAAAAGCTGAAAGCCATCCGGGTCCTCCGGCAAGATCCAATACTTTTGCTCCAGGCTTCAAATAAGCAGAATAATCAATAAACTTTGTCGCATCAAGGTAATTCCAAAGAGTAGTAATACCGCGGAAGTATTCTTTAGGGTCTTTGAAAAATTTATCCGTTTCAGGATAGTGAGTTTCCATGGATTTGTCAAATTGCGAAACTATGAGTTCAGTCTGTTTGGTTAGCCAACTTTGCATTTGTAATCCTATTTGTATAGATTTTTTTGCTTCATTTCTTCAAGAGATCGCTTGTATGAATCGTCGGATTTTACTTCCTGGGTATTTACCCAGTCCGTAAAACATTTTATGCCATTCTTAAAATCATACCTCGGAGTAAATCCAATAGCTTCCTTTGCCCTTGAAATATCGGCGAAATTGTGCCTAATATCGCCAATCCTGTATTTGCCGTTAACGGACAGTTTTGAAGAGGAGCCATACAACATTTTTAGAGTATTTGCTACATCAATTACACTGGTTGAAACTCCTGACCCAATGTTTAATATTTGATTGTTGGCTTTTTCATTAAGCAGCGAGGCGGCGGTTGCATCTGCTACATCTTCAATAAATACAAAATCCCTGGATTCCTGACCGTCTTCAAATATCTCAATATTTTTTCCTGCTCTTAACAAGTTTGAGAAAATGGATAATATGCCAGTGTAGGGATTATTAAGAGACTGTCCAGGGCCATATACATTCTGATATCTTAAGGCCACTGGGGCAATTCCAATATTAGGACACATTGTCATTACAATGGACTCCTGAAAATGTTTGGTTATACCATAAAATGATGAAGGGTGTATCAGTGAGTCCTCGGTAGTTGCCTCCACATTACAATTAGTGGCACAAAATGGACACTTTACTTCAAAATCTCCTTTTGACATGTCTTTATCAAGCCTGGCATTAGGATAAACTGCCCCGTGCTGGTTGCATGTATATTTTCCCTCGCCATAGATCGCTCTTGAGGAAGCCACAAGAAATTTCTTTATTTTATGTTTATTATTGCTCAAAATATCAAGCATTAAGGATGTTGCAGTAATATTCACTTTGTTATAAAGTTCTATTTCATACATTGACTGGCCCGTACCGGTTTCAGCGGCAAGATGTATAACCGCATCGGCAGACAGTAAAAGAGGCTCTATTACCGCTCTATCTGAAATATCACCTTTTATAAAATTTACCATAGGGTTCATGAAATCAAACGGTTTGGCGTCGGGGCCGTGTATTTTTTCCGTAAGTGGGTCTACAATAGTAATAGAATTAACAGAGCTTTCAATTAGTTTTTTTGTGACTGCTCTTCCTATAAAACCCATTCCGCCAGTTATCAGTACTTTCATAATATTCCCCTATTTAAAATTTTCCTTTAAAATACCCATATTTCCTTTTAAAATGTCCCTTAGCACGGCTCTTGAAGCCTGCTTAAGGCCTGCATTAGGGCTGAAGGTGGTTTTTATGATATGCCAAAAGAGTTTAATCAAGTGATTCCCTAAAACAAAATACTTCGCGACAGGTTTGTCGCATAATTTGTTGTAGAAATAGAAAATGTTCCTGAACATCAGATAGTACTGAAAATATGTAGAATGCTGTTTGCTTGTAGTTATGTTGCATTTATGATAAATAGAAGATGCCGGTTCATAAATTATCCTGTGGCCCATCTTGGAAGCTCTTAAAGTGAAGTCGGCGTCATCAAAATACATAAAATACTTTTCATCCATAATGCCAATATGCTTAAATACCGCTATTGGTACAAGAAGACAACAGGTGGAAGCTACCTTTATATCTGCTCTGATGTTGTATTCAGGGGCATCTATTGGATAATACTTATAATCTATGGGTCTTGTTGTCCACCAGTCAAATTCTTTGCCTACCCATTGATCCAGGCGTTTTTTGTCAAAATAACAGATTATTTTTGGCACTGCAAGCGCATTTTCATTATTAATTGATACATTTACAAGTTTTTCAAGAAAATCTTTTTCAACGACTGTGTCGTTATTAAGAAAAAGAACATAATCAAGGTTGTTAGCTGTGGAATAGTTAATTCCCGCGTTATTTCCGCCAGTCACTCCAAGGTTAACCGGAAGCGGAATATAGACTATTTTGTCCTTAAATAGCTCAGAAATCTTTCTTCCGGAGCCGTCTTTTGACCCGTTGTCAACGAAGATAATGGTGTAATTAGGATAATCTATTGAAAGCAGCGAATCTATGCATTCTTTGGATATATCCAAACCATTGTAATTAACGACAACTATTCCGACTGAAGAGTATATATTATTCATTGTATTGATTTATTTTCCGAAACTTGCATGCAAACCATGTATCGGACTGCGGAGGATATTTTCAAGAAATCATGAGAACAGTCTTTCAAAGCTTCTGTGTAAACAATAAACTCTGTCTGTTTTGAAAGCCAATTCCGCATAGTTATTTCTTTACCTTTTTTAAAAGATAGTTACCTATACCAAGAGCGTCTATATCGGTTGATAAAAAGCATTTTATCGCGTCCTCTGGAGTTTCTACTATCGGTTGGCCTGCCACATTGAATGATGTGTCAAGCAGCATTGGTATTCCTGTTCTCTTTTCAAAAGCCTTTATCAGGTTATAGTATCTCTCATTCACATCCTTAGAAACCGTCTGCACCCTTGCCGTGTTATCAACATGGGTTATGGCAGGCACGAGCTCGCCCTTGCCGGGCCTTACAAGCGGCGCCAGCAGCATAAATGGAGACGGCACATCCAAGGTGAAGAATTCATTTGCCCTTTCTTCAAGAACCGAAGGAGTAAATGGCCTGAAAGACTCGCGGAACTTTACCCTTGAATTTAATATATCTTTCATATCCTTGCGGCGCGGGTCAGCGAGAATGCTTCGGTTACCCAGTGCTCGCGGACCGAACTCGCTTCTGCCCTGATACCAGCTTGTGATATGGGCGTCAACAATCAATGAGGCCATATCTTCATAGAGCATATTCATATCGCTATACTCTTTCACCTCAAGCGAAGGTGAGGTAAATTTGTCTATGGCCTTTTTAATATCGGCATCTGAATATTGCATGCCCATATAGTCATTCGTTGAAATGTATATTCTTTTATTGCCGGCAGCGACATTATAGGCATAAAGCGCCTGCCCTACGCAAAGCCCGTTATCGCCGCAATTTGGGTAAACAAATACATTTTTGAACTTTGACTTGGCAAATACCTTGTAGTTCGCTACACAGTTAAGGCCTACGCCGCCGGCTATACACAAATTTTCAGAACCCGTTTCCCTGTAAAGCCAATCGGCAAGGTAGCTCATAACATCTTCAATTATGCGCTGGCCCATATACGCCAGATCCTTATACTCATCAGTGAATTCGCCCTTTGGGGCCCTGGGTTTAACCGTATCAAGATAGTTGGAGAGCTTGCCGAAGGTATATAAATAGCCGTCGTCTTTAAAACCGTTCTTTACAAACCTGGCTATATCCCTGAGATTAAAGGAGCCATCCTTGTATCTAATTTGATCCATATATTTGTCGTATAGCCTCGGTGTCCCGTACGGCGCCAAACCCATAGTTTTGCCGTCTTCGTTTGTCTTAAATCCGCAGAGTTTAGTTATATGGGCATATAGGCTGCCAAGACTTGAGAGTGCCGAAAGCTCTTTAAGTACTTTAATTGAATTTCCCCTGCCGTGCGCGAGGCAGCCGGAAAGCGGGTCTCCGTTCGTGCGTTTAAGCGGAAGGCCCTGTCCGTCTACGATAAGTATAGCCGCTTCTTCAAACGGGGATGGCAGGAAGGCCTGGCAGGCGTGAGCAAAATGGTGCTCCGGCACGATAAACTCTATGTTCGGGTTGATACTCCTGAAATATTTCTCAACAGAATTGATATATCGGAACCCGTAAGCAACGCAGTCAACATCTTTAATAGTCTTGCCTGCCGCGGAAAGCACATGGTCAATTAATTCGCTGAAACCGGCAACTTTAAAAAAATCAATTTCCTGCGGGTCGTTAACAAGGTCAAAGGGCAGGTCAATATTATATTTATAGTGCTGCGGCTCCGCGTTCCAGCCAAGCAGTTTCAGGTCAGTCCTGGTTAGCGGAAGCATTATGTCATATTTTTTGCGCGTTATGCGCTCTAAAGTATTGGCAGAAAGCACCTGCCCATTGACACAAACGCAGGCCCCTACGCCGTGCCCGCTGGTTGAGATGCCGAGTATACAGTTTTTAGACATTATCCCAAACCTTTGTTGAAGCATTATATCTTTTAATGACTTTTGCGGGGCTGCCGACAGCTACACAAAAGTCGGGTATATCTCGTGTGACAACAGAGTTTGCGCCGATTACCGAGTTTTTGCCTACTTTGGCTCCTATTATACAGACATTTTCACCAAGCCAAGCCCCGTCGCCGATTATAACCTCGGATTTGAATTTAATTGGCTGATGCATTACCGGTTTAGTTATATCTTCAAAGCTGTGCAGATTGTCCGATATGTAAACGCGGTTTGCCGTTAGGACATTGTTTCCAATAATAACTTTTCTTACCGCGGCTATATGGTTAAAATCACCTATTGCGCAGCCCGGTCCGATAGATAGCTCGGGGTCATAATTGTCAATTTTCCAGGCTATCAGCCAGGAATAGCTCTGGATAGTAGCGCCGGTTCCGATAGACATATATTTTGCGCCGTTTAATCGCAAAGGTTTTATTATATTTGCCTTAAAAGCCAAATGTTTGAATTTCCAGCAATTGGATATATAAAACAATGCGGCTTTTATCGTAAAAATCAGGTATTTGATTTTATTCATCTTGTTTTCCCACAAAGCTCAATCAGGCGCTCCGGTTTGTCAAAAAATTCATAATTTTTTTCAAGGAAATCTTCAGGAAAATCCCACCATTTGAGAGCTAACAGTTCCTTTATTATATTTTCGCTAAATCTTAATTTAATAACCTTTGCCGGAACGCCGGCAGCAACAGCGTAGTCAGGCACATCTTTAGTCACAATAGCGCCCGCAGCAATTATCGCCCCGTTCCCGATCTTTATGCCGTCTTTAATCATGGCGTTTTCGCCTATCCAAACATCATGGCCTATTGTTGTTTCATCAAAGTATGAAAATTTATTAGTTTTTGAATAAGTTTTGGCCAACGGCTGGCTTGCCGAATAAAAAGCCGGGTGTGTGCTCACTGAATCAATGGCATGTTTTCCAAGGCCGATTCTTACGCCCCCAGCTATTGAGCAGTATTTGCCTATCTTTGCCAAAATAACAGTTGAGTTCTTCTGGATGTATGTGTGGTCACCTATAGTTGAACTGATGATTCTGGTGTTTTGAAAGATAACATTATACTTCCCGAGCTTTGAATTGTCATCCACATCAGCTCCTTTATAAAAATGGCAGGAAGGACATTTCCGTTTTAAGTTTACGAATTTAACGGTGTCTCTATAATATGACAGGCAGTCCGCTGCAAGCTGTTTTAAAAGTGAGATCATGCTTTGTTACCATCCTCTACCAGGGAATATATAAAGTTCATATTTCTTTCCAGATTTTTTCCGTCTGTGGGGCCGACATATTTCTTCATTATTTCCCTATCTCTGAATAAATTGTAAATGGGGTCATTCTCATAGAAAAGTAATATCTTATTTTTCAGCTCATTTATATCGGAAGCTGTTACGAGTTCGGATTTATTATCAAAAGGCGGAAAATTAACTTCAGTGTCTTTTCTGTAATATAGAACGGACGAACCAAGGCATGATGCCTCAAACAATGTTTGAGAATAGATGGAAATGTATAGATCCGCCCTGCCCAATATTTGTTTAATGGGAATGGTATCGTAGATCTCAATATTCAGATTGGGATAATATTCCTTCATGAAGTCGCGATACTGGCTGATATAACCGTTAGCGCGGACTTTTAAGACTATATTCATTTTATATCCTTCGCTCTTCAACTGGCTCAGGACATGCATAATGTCGTTAAAGAAATCAAATTCAACGGCTACATAGGAGTTCAGGTCGCAATTATTAAAACCACTGGCTCCAATTATTATGGTGGGTTCAGTCAGGTTAAGATTTTGCTTTGATAATTCCTTTTTATAGTAATCCATTCGCGGGTCGCCAATACAAAAAACATTCCCCATGCCTCTGTAATGGTCCCTCTTTATTGACTCACTGTAAGCATTTATAAATGTCGCGGCTTTTGCTTCATTCAAATAAGCGGTGGTAAGCAGGCCGTTAATTATTAAATATGTTGGGATATCCATTATTTTGCAGTAATTCATCATGAGCTTATTAATTATGCCTATATCCGAGATAGTTACTAATAGTCTGAGGTCCTTATTCTTGAAAAAGGCGAATATTGAATCTACTATGGCGAAGTAATATGGAAGCGAGCCTGAAATCTTTTCCAAAGTAATGCCGTACAGGAACTCTCCGATGTCAAAACCTTCAATTATGTATTTTGCATGTTTTCTTTTATTAAAAAGTGCCAGCATCTCATTAGCTGCGGCTTTGTGCTTATTTTTAATAGGGCCAATAGGCAGATTTCTCTGCTTTGTCAGGCGTCTCGTCCATGAATAGTTGGTCGTTACGACTTTTACACGACTATCCTCCTTTAAAAGCTCCAGAATGGATGCAGTAGGGTAGTACTGCCAGAGAAATACATATTTTTGCTTTCGGTCAAAAAATGGCGTCATCTCCCATATGAAGTAAGCCATGTCATAAAATCCTGATATAAATAATTTAATGCGCTGCTTCAAATTCGCGTTGATAAGATAAACTTTCTCATTCATCCAGCGAAATATTGGGAAATAGTATTCAGGGAGGTTTGATCTGTTTTTGCAATCCCAGGATCTGGCAGGAATGGACAGCATGTTTATCAATTTAATAACGCTGTTGTCGGTGAGGCCGTAATAAATATTTCGAAAAGACAATCTTTTTAATGCTATCAGGCTTATTAGAATTCTGGGGTAATAAGTCATTTCATTCCAAAGCTCTATCCGGGCCGCGCTGGCAGTATCCACTCCCCTGTATTCAAAAATATCTTTTCCGTCAGCGTCATAGTGCCAGTTCTCAAAAAATTTATAGGTTTCAAAATTATAATACTGCATTATTGCCTGCGGCACAATATGGTCAAAATAAGCGGCGGCTCCTCCGTTTGACTGGATCTCATTGACAAGTCCGAAATCAAAAGATAAAACCAGGTCTTTCTGAATATTGTATTCATAGGGAAGATCCTTCCAAAAAGAACGGTTTTGTACGATGAAGATGTTGTTGTATTCTTTTTTTAACGAGCTTAAAATATCAATTTGCACGGTTGAACTCCAATTTGGATTTTATCAATCCTATCATGTTATCCAGATCCTGGCGGTTTACCGAAAACAGCTCGGGTTTGTAAAGTAAAAGAATAAGTGAAACGGAAGAGTAAATGATACCTGAGACTCCGAATAACAGAACAAAACTCCAACCTGGAAAGAAATAATGAAGTGGGAACGAGCTCAGAAACGCCGAAGTAATGAAAATAGCAACAACGGAAATCTGATGGAACAAAAATTCATTAAAAGCAAGGCCGAGATATTTCGTGTTATACCATAACTGCACATTAGTGCTTATAATCTGAAGGGCAAGCATTTTAATCGCAAGCCCGGAGGCTCCCATCTGAAGGGCCCCATAACTGGAAGGGCCCAAAATAATAAATGTAAACGGAATGCCGATAAAAACAAATAGCATGCCTATATTCTTGTATGTGTTTACCCGTTCAGTGGCAAAAAACATATTCCCATTAATTTGGCCGTAAGTCTGATGTATCGGATAAAGGCTCATAAGAATCAAAGGCACAAGCGCGCCTTCGTAAGCTTTCCCGCCAAAAAATTTAAGCACATCTCTCGCTTCCACCGCGATAAAACAGCAGAAAAAAGCTGTTATAACATACAAAAGCAGGGCGTACTTTTTAAATATTCTTTTAGACTCTTCAATATCATTCTTCCCATGGCTGATTGATTGTTCCCTGAGCAAAAGCGGGATCAGCGCAGATGTGAATAAAAAACATATTGCTCCCACCTGATACGATAGGGCATAAAATCCCTGGTTAACGCTTCCGGAAAACTTTTGTAGAAGCCACCTGTCGGCAATCTGTGCCACCATGCTGGCCGCGGTAAACCAGAAGAGTGGAAGGCAAAACTCTTTAAATTCTCTAACATAGGGTTTAAATGAGGTCCCAGGATCAGGCGGTAAGAAAATACCGCGTCCTGACCTGGAAAGCATCATAAGCATGAAAATAATCGGGATAGCAAGAATAACAAGCTGGTAAATAAAGAAATTTCCAAGAGAGAAAAGCCCTTTCCAGAACATGAAAAGAATTATTGCCAGCCCTCCGAGTTTTACCGCAATTTTAATGCTCTCAGCTTTCACCGTCAGGCCGTAGGCATCGGACATATCGTTTAACACCATTGAATAAAATGATAGTACGGCCCATATTGATCCCAATAAAATGAAAATAAACCGCTGAGAAGGCCACAGGAAGCTCTTAAACCCCAGTAAAACCGGCACTATTGAGGAAAGTACTAAAATGGCCGAAATAACCAGAGATAAGCGCATATAAAAACCCACAAGCGCCTTATCGTCCTGTCTTTTGGACAATTTCGTATAAAAGGCGGTTGACGAATTCAGGTTGAGAAAGCCCGCTATCTGCCAGAAAAAACCCGTCAAAAACGAAAAATTTCCATAGGAAGCCGGCCCCAAAGATCTCGGAACTATAGTCTGAGTAATAAGCCCTATAGCGAAACCCGTTAAATTCGTGATTAGTTTGAAAAAGTATCTCTTTTTTAGTGACATTTAAATATTTTTATGAAGCGCACGGATAACCTTCGCCGGATTGCCGGCGGCCAATACCTTTGACGGCACATCTTTTGTTACAATACTGCCGGCTCCAACAACGGAATTCTCCCCGACCGTAACACCTGGCAAAATAATGCAGTTTGCGCCAAGCCAGCATCCTTTTTTTAGAACCACAGGTTTTGAAGGGTAAAAACCCTGGTTGATAATTGGTGCATCGGGGTTATTAAAGCAATGAGTTGTGCAATAAATGTGAACTCCTGATCCCATCATTACATCATCTTCTATAATAATTCCTGCATTTTCCTCATCGCCGGCAAACAGCATAGTCTCCGGGCGGATGATTACATTCTTTCCAAGGCTGATATTTGAACAGGGGGTGGCATAAGCTCCGGGCCTGAACTCAGCGGATTCGTCAAAATGCTTGAATCTTTTCTTGCAGAGTTTCAGCATGGTTGATTTAAAAAACAATCTCCAGTGGGTGGTTGGAATGTCCGGACCTATTCTGTCTGCTGAATTCCAAAAATGGATTCTTCGGAACAGTTCCCGTAGCATTTATGGTCTCCCCTTATGAATGTTTGTCTATTTATCGTCTGTTCCATCTTCATTTACTGTGTGTCGTAATTTCCATTCTCCGTTAACTTTTCCCCAAAGATGGGGCGATCTGAACTTATCGCAGAGTTCCATGAAAATTTCCGGCTTTATGTCAAGGTATTCCATTATCTCTTTAAAATACTTGTCCGGAAATTCGCCGTCAAATCTTTTGACGAGTGCTTTGCCGTCGTCCCTGGTTAAATGCTTATTCCGGATCTCCTGAGAGGCATCGTAGGTTGTTCTTCCTATCCCGAACTTAATAAATGTTGTGTAGTAGTGCAGATCGTCTATTTTATCGTCTATGCTGTTGTATTTGCTGTAAGTGCCCTGCGTCCTGAAAGGACGGGCTTTAAAACCGGTGTTTTCAACAGCATAATAATACACCTCCTGGGGGATCCATTTAAGGTAATAGCCCAGATAATGTACTTCTATATTTGTTTTCTCCAGTTCATTAGACTCTGCCGGCAAAAAAGCCCTGAGATCGGAAAGGTCAATGTTATATTTTGACCTTAATTCAGCTATTGATACACCACCGAGAAATATCTCGTCAATGTTGTTCATGCTATAATAGGATTTATCCCTGAGAGACTTTGTGTTATCCGCAACGGGATTTCCGTACTCGGCTTCATTTTCACCGTAAAAGATGAGTGGAATGCCGTATTTCGCCGCTATTTTCGGGGCAAGATTCTTTTGACCCAGGATAAATGTCTGGAACGGATGCAGAAGATTCTCAATAGAGAGCTTGGTAAGAAGTTTCATTACGCGGCCGTTTTGTTTAAAAGTTATGTTGTCAAATCCGCCGATCTCTATCCAGTTTTTGAAATTCTGGTAACCGTAATCAGTATATAGTATTGGCGGCCATGTTATTGTAAGAGGATGCATTCCATATTTATATTTAAGTATGTGGGACTGGAAGGCGCTGTCTTTTCCTCCGCTGCCGGGAACAATGCAGTCATAATGTCCGTCATTCCTGCGGTATTTGTCCAAAAGCTTTATAAGCTCGCTTTCTCTTGATTTCCAGTCAATATTTTCCTTTGCTTCCGCGTGGCGGCAGGCGTCGCAGACTCCTTCCTCGTCAATCCTGAGGGTAACTTTCTTGCTTTGGCTCGTGTGTTTGAATTCAGCGGTTGAAGCAGGGCGCTGGTTGGACATAACGCACCGTTTGCAAAACACAACTTTTTCCGGCAGGCCATACTTTACTTCCGGCTTCTCCATGATCAGATGCTCCCTTTTTTTACGGAATTTCCCCAATTTTGGTATATTTTAATACCCTCTTTCGCGCTTTTTTCCGGGTGATATTGAGCCGCGAACACATTCCCCCTGATAAGGCTTGAGCAGTATTTAGTGTCCTCATAAACGGTCGCGGTCAGATAGTTCTCCGCTTTGTCGGGAATGCAGTAAAATGAATGCACGAAGTACATTGCTTCGCCATCCGCAGTCTCCTCCAGCGGGGTATTTTTCCATGAAACCGAAGCCGGTAAAATGCTATTCCAGCCTACCTGAGGCACTTTAACGGTATTGCCGACAGCGTTCAGCCGCGGGAATTTAACTACCTTGCCGCTTATTATGTCCAGGCCTTTATGGGCGCCAAACTCCTCGCTTTCACTGAGCATAAGCTGCATGCCAAGGCAAATACCCATAAACGGTTTTCCAGTTTGAATATAGTCTTTTATCGGAGAAACCAGGTCATATTTTATCAGGTTACTCATGGCGTCGCCGAATGCTCCCACCCCGGGAAGTATTACACCGGAGGAGTTCATTATCTTGTCGCTCGCATGCGTAATGACAGCGTTTAAGCCCACATGTTCGCAGGCCCTTTTCACGCTGAAAAGATTTCCCATGCCGTAATCAATAATCGCCACATCATATTTAATATTGGTCATGATTTAATTCTCTGGTTCGTTTCACGGCAGTTGACGCCGTTGGAGTGAAGATATTTCTTAATTTCACTAAGGCCAACCGGTTTAATTTTTGAAAATACTTTCCCGCTTTTTAGAAACTCTATGTTCCCCTCAACGCTGTTGTCAACAAATCTGCTGCGGTTGTTTATGCATTCGTAATGCAGAATTGAAGCCATGGACACGGCGTCGGCTTTTCCGTTGAAAATAACATCCTTAATATCTTCCGAGGAACCGGCCCCTCCGCACGCAATCACAGGGATAGAAAGACTCTCGGAAACCATTTTTGTCAGTTCAATGTCATAACCGGCTCCCGTACCCTCCATGTCAACGGAAGTAAGCATGATTTCACCGGCGCCGAGTTCTTCTGCCCTCCTGGCCCACGCAAGCACCTCTTTCCCCGTGTATTCGCGCCCGTTGTCAGTATAAGCAAGATATCTTCCGTCCGGTTGTCTGATAGCCTCAATTGACACAAGAATCGTAGACGAGCCGAATTTTCTGGATGCCTCTGTTATAATATTCTCATTGTTAAGCGCGGCGGTGTTTAAGGCAACCTTATCGGCGCCTGCCCTGAGTACATCTTTAATGTCGTCTATGGTTCTTATGCCGCCTCCCACAGTTAGCGGTATAAATATTTCTCTCGCGGTTTTCGTTATTATATCATGAAGGCTGTTCCTGTTATAAAGGCTTGCGACTACATCAAAATATACAAGCTCATCGGCTCCATTCTCATAGTAATGCCTGGCAAAGCCTTCCGGGGTTCCGAGCACCCTTAAGCCCTCAAGATGGATGCCCTTGACGAGATTTGGCCCCTTAATGTCCAGTCTCGGAATTATTCTGATATTTTTCATGCCTTATTGTTTATCTCCAGCGATAGCGCTTGCCACCTTAAAGTCATACTCATCGTCAATATCTACTGATCTTTCCTTGGGCATGACATAAACAAGAGATTTCCTTAAAAAAATCTTTTTATTCTTAAGCAATATGTCTTTCCACCAGACATAAATAGATGAATTCATGTCGTACACAAGCGGCGCGGCCTGACGGGTCACGAATTTCCCTTTTTTTGATAGTGAGGCATAGCCTTTCTTATCCAGCTCCACCATGTTGAAATACGGGTTCCTGTGGGCATCGGCAACTGAGAATACATTTTGTGCCTTTTTGTCAACCAGCAGTTTTATTGAACTGTCCACATCCTTTGAGGTTCTGAACGGAGTCGTCGCATGCAAAAGCACTATTATATCAAAATCATAGTTCAGTTCATCCTGCATAAAGTTAATGGCATGCACCAGCACATCA
Source organism: Elusimicrobia bacterium RIFOXYA2_FULL_47_53 (assembly GCA_001800315.1). Classification (GTDB taxonomy): domain Bacteria; phylum Elusimicrobiota; class Endomicrobiia; order Endomicrobiales; family XYA2-FULL-47-53; genus XYA2-FULL-47-53. The sequence continues at coordinate 70,002 of MGVE01000001.1, forward strand.
ATGGTACTGCTTTTATCAGCGGCCAGATAGGCCGGTCTGATAAAAGGCAGTTCGGCTCCGAAATTTTTCGCTACCTTTGCTATTTCAGGAGAATCAGTGGAAACGATAGTGCGGTCAATGAGCTTTGAGCGTCTCGCGTGATCCAGGGTATAGGCAATTAATGGCTTGCCGTTGAGTTTTTTAATATTTTTTCCCGGCAGGCCCTTGGAGCCGCCTCTAACCGGGATAACGCATAGTATCTTGTGCCCTTTATACATTTTTTGCTCCAATAAGTTTTAGCGCCGCTATGCCGTCATCCAGGGTAGTTAAAAGTTTCCCGTTGGATTTCACGGCTTTGATAAAATGATTGAGTTCTTTTTCGTAGGTCAATGGCATATCAAATAGAGTTCTGTTCTTATATACTTTACCTTTGATCTTTATAGTTTTTGCAATAAAATCGCATTCAATAGCGCCTTTTTCTCCGGTTATTAAAAGTTTCCTGTTTGGCCTGACGGCCAGGTAGTCAAGATGAACCGATGTTACAGGCCCATTATTGTATGTGTATATCCCTTCAAATATGTCGTTTGAGCTTATCTCAAGCTTAGATACCTTTGCCTTAACAACCTGCCAATTCCGCGGTTCGCCGAAAATGTACCTCATGTAGTCAATCTCGTGCGAGAGGTCCAGATCCACGCCGCCGCCAAGCGAGCTTGAGGCGCTGTAGCTCTTGCGGTAATCTGTCCCAGGCCGCCAGGAAGGAAGGTATTGGCCCGCTTCTATTCTTGAAAAGAAAAGCCTGCCTATGGCGCCTGATTTAACAGTTTTCTTTACAAGCTCAATGGCGCCCAAAAACCGCATATTGTATGCCAGAAAGGTTTTTATTTTGTTTTTCCTGGCTAAAGTCCTGAGCTTATCTATGTTTTTCAGATTGTGCGAAAGCGGTTTTTCTATAAATAAATCAATGCCCTGTCCGGCAAGAACAAGCGCGGACTCTATATGCCTGCTGGTGTTGTTGCAAATGAGGGCAATATCGGCGTCAGTATTGTCTATTGAACTGACCTGTTCAACGGTTTTGCCGGCGCCTGTAAACTCTTTGGCGCAGTTTTTTATTGAGCTAAAGACATAAATATAATCTATCTCCCTAACTTTGCAGAGATTTCTAATATGCCTTTTGCCTATGGAACCGCATCCCACAACTAATGCTTTCACAATAACTCCAAATTAATTAATCGGCCATCTATACAGCTGTCCAGCCGCCGTCTATAATCAGGTTCTGTCCCGTTATGTACGAAGAAGCGTCAGAAGACAAAAACAATACCGCCGAAGCGATATCGGCGGGTTTGCCCATTCTACCCAGAGGCGTTTTTGCGCAATAATTTCTTACAAAAGTCTTATGCTGGTTGTTAAAAATCCCTCCGGGAGAGACAACATTGGCCCTGATATTATATTTCGCGAAATATGCCGCCATATATTTTGTAAATCCAATTATCCCGGCTTTTATAGCAGAATAAGCGGCCGGCATAGTCATGTCCGTGCCGCTGTAAACCGAAAAATCCGGAGCTACGACTCCGTAAATAGAAGCCAGGTTAATTATTGTCCCGCCTCTTTTCTTCATCTTTTCGGCAGCAGCCCTGCTGGACAGGAAATATCCGCCCATATGGCCGTTGGAGTTTGATTTCCATGATTCAAAAGGGATATCCTCAAGTTTTACTCCCCAGTCACCGGTTCTGGGGTACGCGGAATTAATAAATATGTCAATTTTTCCGGCTTTTTTAATAACTGTATTTAGCGCGGAGTTAATTGAATTTTCATCAGTAATATCCATAGTGACCAGCTTTATGCCGCTGTATTTCAATTTTGCTGAGCGTAAAATGTCGGCAATGTACACCTTCGCGCCGTTGTCAGCAAGAACCTTTGCTATCTCCAGGCCGATAAGCCCAAGACCGCCCGACACAACCGCAACTTTGCCTTTCACGCTTATAGTGTTTTTCATTTAGGCCTCATGTCGTAAAATATTTTTGAAGTCTTCAAACTATTTATGTTGGTTTTTATCAGTGAATATATTTTACGGGAGGCCGAACCTTTGGCTTCATATGGGTTACCGTATTTTTTGCATGATTCCTTAAATTTGGATGAAAGAGCTTTTTGTAACGCTTTTTTAATGGAACTGAAATCGTTTGCGCAGTCAATGACGCTTTTAGCTCTTTCTCTTCCCGCCTGCCGTGAACCGATATTTAATGTGGGAATGCCAAATGACGGAGCTTCAATTATGCCGCTTGAGGAGTTGCCTGCGACCGCGTCGGCATATTTCAAAGCCGACAGGTAGCGAAGCTGTCCTAAGGACTTAAACGCCCCGGCTTTCCCAGCGCTGTTTTTGACAAAATCATCTATCTGTTTAATAATTATCCTGTTGTTTGGGTCGGAGTTGGGATATGTAAATATTATTCTTGTATCCTTAAGCTCTGAAATAGCTTTTAAAAGCGCGCTGAAAGTCTTTTTCTCTGTGTTTAGCTCGGCGGTAACCGGATGAAAAGTAATCACGATATTTTTATTGCCAAACTTAAAGTTAAGTTCTTTTTCCAGCTCGTGTTTTGAAAGCAGTTTCATGTCCCTGATATTATCTATACCCACGGCTCCCACATTAAATACTCTTTGCGGGTTCTCGCCCATTTGTATTACTCTTCTGCGGTATACTTCGGTGGATGTAAAGTGAAGATAACTCATTTTAGTAATAGCGTGCCTTATCGCGTCATCAACGGCGCCAAAAGTCAGTTCGCCGCCATGCAGATGGGCCAGCGGTACGCCGTAAATCAGCGCCGCCTGCGCGGCCGCAAGTATCTCATAACGGTCGCCTAAGACGACCATCAGGTCAGGTTTCAGGCTTTTCAATGCATCAGCAAAACCTTCCAATGCTTTACCCATAGCTTTAGTAATGCCTGACGCCGAATCATCTTCAAGCGGCATGTAGACCTTGCGGTCCACATGAAAATCCTGCTCTACAACTTTATAGGTGGATCCGTAAAGACCTGACAAGTGCATACCGGTCACAATTACCTGAAGTTTAAATGACTTGTCATTCTTAAACAAGCTCATCAGTGGTTTCAGCAGTCCGTATTCGGCTCTTGATCCGGTGACAAAACATATCTTTTTCATAGTGTGATCAGCTCGTCTTTCCCGAAATTCTTGTTAGCGCGTTTTCCCAAAATTTTATGCCACAACATCGGCGAAATCCCGGTCCCCGGGCGTTTGACCGCTATGTTCTGTTCGGTGAATAATTCATTTTTCATGACAGGCACGGCCGCCACTATGCTTTTCCTCGCCGCTTTGATGTTTCTTAACTCAGACTTTGTGGGTTTCTTTATTCCGCTGCCCAGAGCCGCTTCAATGTTTCTAACGGACTTCACAAGCAACTTCAATTCCGCGGGTTCAATACTGGCTTTGTGGTCCGGCCCTGGCATAGCTCTGTCAAGAGTAAAATGTTTTTCAATTACCGTAGCGCCGAGAGCCGCGGCGGCGATTGAGGCTTCAATGCCTACCGTATGATCGGAGTATCCAACGGGCAGTTTGAATCTCTGCGCCAGGGTGTTTAAAACCCGCAGATTGGCATCCTCAAACGGAGCAGGGTAGTCCGTGTTGCACTGCAGTAATGTGATATTTGAGCGCTTTGTGCCGTTTTTAACGAGCACTTCAACGGCGTCCGCTATCTCGACAAGCTCCGACATACCTGTTGAAAGCAAAACTTTCCCGTTTAATCCGCCTACGGCTTCCAGATAAGGAAGATTTGTTATTTCGCCGGAAGGCACTTTTATAAATTTAAGTTTAAGCCTTTTTAAAAATTTAACGCCGTCTATGTCAAACGCGGAAGAAAGAAAGTCAATTTTCATCTTTTGACAGTGTTTTTTAAGCTCCAGATGATTATCATAACTGAGTTCCAGCTTTTTTAACATCTGATACTGGCTCTCATTTAACCCGGTTAGTTTCTTCTGATAATCGGCTTTTGGAGCGTGTATTGAAACTATGGTATCGGCTCTGAAAGTCTGAAATTTAACGGCATCGGCGCCGGCAAAAGCAGCCTTATTTATAAGTTCTTTAGCTGTCTTTAAAGAACCATTATGATTTACACCGGCCTCGGCGATAATATATATTTTATTCATTTTCTTTTCTGACTTCCGTTAAACGGTTGTAGTAAGTTGTGTTGGAGCCGATATTTTTTGTAACGATACAGCCCGTGCCTATAATTGAATTGTTGCCAATCGTGGTGTACTGCTTAACGCTTGCCCCGTTTCCTATATGAGCAAAATTCCCAATTTTATCGCCGCCGCTAAGTATCGCACCCGGAGCTATGTGTGCAAAATCACCTATAACGCAGTCATGCTCAACAATCGCTCCTGTGTTAATTATACAGTTATTTCCGATAACAGAGCCGGCGTTAACTATTGCTCCGGGGGCTATGAAATTACCACAGCCCATGGAAGCATGTTTTGAAACGATGGAGTTTTTGCTGATGATATTAGGGAAAGCAAATCCTATCTCAGAGGCCTTTCTGTAAAGCTTTTGCCTTAAAGATGAGTCCCCGACACTGCCAACAGATATAAAGCAGTTTTTGACTCCTTTTTTGTATATAGCGGCGAGGTCGGCGTCGGTTCCTATGACAGGAATGCTTAAAACCTTTTCGCCGATTTTATCTTTTGTATCAATTATGCCAGCGATTCTAAACTTCTTTCCGCGGCTAATGGCGTCAATAATTACTTTGCAGTGCCCTCCGGCGCCAATCAAGATAATATTTTTCATTGAACACCGTACCTTTTGAGCATATCTTTAAGTTCTTCAAACTGCCCCATGTCCAGCCAGGATTTTTCAGATATCGGATAAATGCCCACGGTTTCTCCGTTTGCCATAAGTTTATTGATTAGATCAGTCATATGGTAAGGTTTGTCTTTCGGAATAAGTTTAATAACCTCAGGCTCCAGAATATACATGCCCGTATTTACCAGAAAATCGTATTCCGGTTTCTCGTCAATTTTTGAAAGCATTCCGTTTGGGCCTACGCCGCAGACACCGTAGGGTATCGTGTAATGCTTCATGGACCCAACAAGCGTTATTTTGCTTTTAGATTTTTTGTGATATTCAAGTATATCGGCGAGGTCTGCCTCTATGAGTATGTCGCAGTTGCTGACGCAAAAAGTCTTTTTTATGCTCCCCTTCAAAAGGTGGAGGCTGCCGGCCGTGCCCAACGGCTTATGTTCTTCTATATAATGAATATTATACGGCAGGTTGACATCGTGGAAATATGCCTTAATTATGCTGGATTTATAATTCACGGATAGATAGAAGTCTTTGCTTCCGTAATCGGAAAACTTTTCCATGATCCGCTCAATAATAGGTTTGTCGCCAATCAGCATCAGCGGTTTTGGCAGAACCTTTGTTAAAGGCGAAAGCCTTGTTCCCTCGCCTCCGGCCATAAGAACAACCGGCAGGTTCAGCTTTTTATTCAATTTCGTTCTTTCCTGAAATAAATCCACCCACCAGATAGCCGAGACTATCTTGCTATCGCTGTTAATTATGGGAATGCACTCAATGGATTTTCTGACCATCAGGTCGCGGGCTTCGGATTTAGCATATCCCTCAGACAAAGTTATCGGCTTGGTGCGCATCGCGCTGGAAATAGGTTTGCCGAGTTTCCCGCCTTTAAGTATCCACCTTCTGATATCGCCGTCTGTCACGGCTCCGAGCAGAGTGTTATCCGAGTCAACGACAAAAAGTATCTTCTCACCGGCTGAATCTATCTGCTTGAGCGCGTGCCTGATTGACTGCTTGGGAGAAATCAGTATTTTATTAAGTTTGTCCATAGGTACTGCCTCACTTTGTTGGGCTGATTACGGTCGTTATTTAACCTGATTACAGTGATTTTAAAATCGTCTTTAGCGTTTTACAGATATATTTAATATCGCTTAATGAATTCTTTGTTGACCCAGGGAAACAGAGGCTGTGATTGTATATATGCTCGGCTGTTTTAATGGTTCCCCTCTTTGCGTTTTTGTAAGGCGGAAACCAGGGTATTGGCATAAACAGGCGCCTTGTTGGTATGCCGCGCTCTTTTAACGCTTCCTGAAGTTTTGATATGTCAATAGAATTTTCAAAGCTCATGCAAGTCAGCCAGTAAGAGCTTACGGCGTCCTTATAGCATTCCTGAAAAGATATTTTACTTATTCCTGAAAGATCATTTCTGTAGATTTTATTAAAATCGCGCTTCAGTTTTAAAAAGCCGTTTAATCGGCTTATCTGGGCAAGCCCCAGCGAAGCTTCTATATTGGTCATCCTGTAATTAAATCCGACTTCAGGGTGAAAATAGCCCTTTGACTCGTCGCGCGCCTGATTGACAAGAAATTTCAAATGCGCCAGTGTGCCGGCATCTCTGCCTACTATCATACCGCCGCCGCCGGTAGTCATAATTTTGTTGCCGTTAAAACTGTAACAGCCCAGGTCGCCAAAAGTGCCTGTAAGCTTCCCGCAGTAGGCCGCGCCAAGGCTTTCGGTCGCGTCTTCTATAACTTTCAATTTATGCTTTTTGGCTAATTTTAAAATAGAGCCCATATCGCAGGGGTTGCCATAAAGGTGTACCGGAACTATGGCTTTGGTTTTTTTAGTAATTAGTTTCTCAATTTCTTTCGGGTCTATATTCCATGTTTTTGAATCAATATCGGCAAATACCGGCCTTGCGCCAAGCTGTATTATCGGGTTTACGGTAGCTATAAAAGTAATAGCAGGGACAATAACTTCGTCGCCTCTGCCGATACCAAGCTCATAAAGCGATACATGAAGCGCGGCCGTGCCGCTTTGAGTAGAAACCGCCTTTTTAGCGGATATGTACCGCGCGAATTTCTCTTCAAACTCGCCGACAAACGGCCCCGCGGTAGAAACAAAACCAGCAGTTATCGCCTTGTAAAGATACTGCTTCTCAAGTTTACCGACATTGGGGGCGTCAAGAAATATCTGACTTTTCATAAACTCTCACATTTAACTTTAGTAAGTTTTCGCAGTTCTTCCGCGAAAAGCGTTTTATCGGTATATTCATGCAGAAGCATCTTTAAGGCTCGCAAATTGCTGATATTGTGAAGTGCCGGGTATTCCGGACCTGACTTTACGAGCCCAAGCCTGAAAAGATAGTTTAGAACAGTATCTTTCAATGCCATAGGCCTTACAAATATAGTATCAACTAAGCCATGGTCAATGGTTATTATGGATTCAGCTCCGGAGCTTACGGCATAGTCAGCCAGGCCGAAGTGTTTCCGCTCAGACTCCGAGGCGGTATTTGTAATCTCGGCGTTAAACCTGCTCTGTTCGCTCGCAAACCTTGATTCGTCGCCATATACAGCCTTAAATATGCCGCTGAACTCATAGAAGCGGTAAGACCTGTTATTGACATTCATGCCCTGCGTGTTGTCCCGGACCACAAAGGTATGGGCGTTTTTTAACTGAGGAGCCTGGCTGAGATTCATGATATTTACCCTCAGCGAAGACTGCTTGTACCAGTCTTTTAGAAAAGCCATTTGATAGTTGAAGTTAGCGCTCATAAAAAGCACGGCAAAGCTTACGAACAAGATATCCCTGACAATAGTGAGCCTGGAGAAAAACAATGAAATCGTTCCATACAACATTAAAGCCGAGCCAAGCGGGACCAAGAGCTGGTGTCTGCCCTGCCAGTCATCGTTTAGAGGTATCAAGCCAACCGCGTTGTACGGGAATACAGCGGCCATGAAAGCTATTAAGCCGAGCCCGATGAATAGCAAGTTCATTTTAAATGAAAGCTTTGATGAACTGTCTTTTCTCACAGTGAAATATATTACAGCTATCAGCAGTATTCCTATTAATGATACCGACTTCGTTGACAAATTGATTATGTCCAAAAATGAGCGACTAAACGATGATGTCATAAATTGCATTATCATCAAGGGTTTTACATTTCCGAGCTCATTATAACCCGTGTAATTGCCAAAGGGCTTAAAATACGCGGTTTTTATTATCCAGAAAATAATGGGCGCGGCTAAAAAATCCAAGTATTTTACGCACGATTTAATGAAGTCGTTTGGTGAAGTTATTTTATATCCCAGTGAATAAACGATGTATATGGGTACCAGTAAATAAAACACCAGAAGCGACGATGTGGCAAAAGACAGCATGAAGGCAGCCAGCGAAAATACTCGTAAAATAACTTTCTTTTCTGACAAATATTTCATCAAAAGCCATAAGCCCAGGAAGAAGAGCATGTAGCTTACTGAATATTGGGCGACGCTTTGTATCAATCTTGAGCTGTTAACCGGGAATAGCGCAAAAAATAGAGTTATAAAAAGCCTGGAATTATCGTCAATCTCTTTAATGGATTTTAACAGAGAGTTTAAAAACATCGCGGCCGCGAAAAAGCTCAGAAACACGGTTAATCTAAATGCCCAAACGCCGTCTGTAAGGGAATGCAGCAGCGCGTGCAAATAGCCAAACCACATTGTCCCCATCTGCCTTGAGGATTCAATAAAAACCATCGGCCTGGCATTGTAAAATACCCAGTCGTCCCAATAAAGGCCTTTATTAAGCAGGGATATGCCAAACCCCGCTGTATACAGCGCCGCAAGGAGAATAATTGTTTTATCTTTAAGTTTGTTTATTATATTCATTTGGAATTAATTAAAAGTTTATTCTTTCCTTTTCCACTACAAGGGGTTTTTTCTTTACATGAGTAAATATGGTGCCGATATACTCACCAATTATACCAATAAAAAACAGCTGAACGGCTGAAAAAAAGAAAAGGCCGATAACAATCGGCGCCATGCCGACCTGAAAGTTCTTCCAATAAATGATTTTATACACAAAATAGGCGATAGCCACGCTAAGGCTGACAAAGCCCAAAATAAAACCTACAAAAGCCGACATCCTCAGTGGAATCTTGGAATAACTTACTATGCCAAGCATAGCCATGTCGTAAAGCACATAAAGATTATTCTTTGTCTTACCCTTTTCCCTTTTTGGCTGAACATATTCTACTGTCGTAACGGCAAAGCCGAGTTCGGAAACAAGGCCCCTGAAATAGGGGTACGGTTCGTCCAGGCTCCTCAATATATCAACAAACTTTTTGTCGTAAAGCCCAAAACCCGTAAAGTTCTTTATCTGCTCTGTTTCGGAAAGCCTCTCCATTATATTGTAATACAGCTTTCTAATGGCGAACATAACGGGGTTTTCACGGCTCTGCTTTTTTACGCCTATTACTATCTTGTTCCCAGCCTCCCATTTGGATATAAATTCCTTTAAGAGTTCGGGCGGGTCCTGGAAATCGCATGCCAGCATCGCCGCGGCGTCGCCTTTTGACTGCAGGAAGGCGTAATAGGGCGATCTGATATGGCCGAAGTTTTTAATGTTGAGTATTACCTTTACATTCTTATCGGCGGCGGCTATTTTTTTAAGAATCCCGGAGCTTGAGTCCTTTGAGTCATTGTCAATAAAGATGTGCTCGTAGGCATATCCGGGCATTTCACTAAAAACCTGTTTTACTTTTTTGTAAAGGTTTTCAATATTGTCTTCTTCGTTATAACAAGGTGTTATTATGCTGATTAATTTCATGTCAGTTTAACCTCTTAAAAAAATTCTCAAAGACGCTTAAAATATACACAAGTTTCTCTTTCGTTATTCCGGGGTATACGCCTATCCAGAACAAATTATTCATCACTAAGTCGGTGTTGTGCAGGTTGCCCACGATCCTGTAGTTAGCGTCTTTATAGGCCGGCTGTTTAATAAGGTTTCCGCCAAAAAGCATTCTTGTGGCTATCTTGTTGGTTTCCAGAAAGTCAACGAGATCCGCTCTTGAGAACGGAGCGTTTTCTTTTACCAAAACAGTAAAACCAAACCAGCTTGGATCCGATTTAGTAAGGCTTTCAGGGAGCACAAGATAGCCGGAATATTTTTTAAGCCCATTATATAGATATTCAAAGTTCTTTCTGCGGGCATGAACAAATTTATCAAGCTTTTTTAACTGCGCGCAGCCTATAGCGGCCTGCATATCGGTCACTTTGAGGTTATAACCGATATGTGAGTACACATATTTATGGTCATAACCCTTCGGCAGCTGCCCGAAAGTTTGGGAAAAGCGGTGGAGGCAGGTGTTATCATGCCCGGGTTCGCACCAGCAGTCTCTTCCCCAGTCGCGGAACGACATAATAATGCGTTTCAAAAGCGGATCGCTCGTTAAAAGCGCGCCGCCCTCGCCCATGGTTATATGGTGCGCGGGGTAGAAACTGCAGGTCGCTATATGGCCGTAGGTGCCGGTAAATTTACCTGAATACTTTGAACCCAACGCGTCGCAGTTATCTTCAAGAAACCAAAGCTTGTATCGTTTTGCCAGGTGCGCGATTTTTTCAATCTCTACGGGGTTTCCAAGGGTATGCGGGACAAATATAGCCTTGGTTTTTCTTGTAATTGCTTTCTCAATCTTATCAACCTGAATATTGTAGCTCCCGAGCTCTACATCAATTAGCACCGGTACAAGGCCATTCTGTATTATCGGGTTTAAAGTTGTAGGAAACCCACAGGCGGTTGTTATTACTTCATCCCCCGGTTTAAGCCTGCGTTCGTTTAAAAGCGGAGATGTCAGCGCTGTCACGGCAAGCAGGTTGGCCGAAGATCCCGAATTAGTCAATAGACAGAACTTTGTTCCAAGATAATCGGCGAATTCCTCCTCAAATCTCTGCGCGTAACGGCCCGTGGTAAGCCAGAAATCAAGCGAAGAGTCCACAAGGTTAACAAGTTCTTTATCATCATAAACCCTTCCGGCGTAGTTGACATACGATTCCCCCGGAACGAATTTAACGGAATCCTGTTTGGCTTTCCAGAATTTTTCCACAAGGTTCAGTATCTGTTTTCTGATTAATTGCTCTTTGTTCAAGTGAAGACCCTCCGCATAAGCTATTTGTCCAGCATATCCTCTTTTTTGAACACTTCATTATAAGGTACGGGGAGCGGCTTGCCGTCAATTCTATTAACCTCGTACTTTTCTATAAATTCCCTGTCTTCGGCTATAAGGCATGTGTCAATATGTTTGGCAAACATCCTAACTTTCATACCTCTCTGCAGTATGTCTTTAAGCGGTTCTTCAAAAAAGTTACCCAGAGAAACATGAATATAGGGGCAGGGCATAATATCGCCGTACATAGTTATAGAGACCATTCTTTTTACCGCTATACAACCCAGATTAAGCCCGTAAGACGGCGTTAAATGGGTAAAAACATTGTGTTTTTTCTCCAGGCCTCTCATATAATCCATATCGTCTTTTGAAATAAGCACCGAGTTGTTGCCTTCCCATTCGCCTACGGGTTTCGCGTAAGATACAAACACGCCCACCCCTTTATTGTTAAGGAATGTAATAAAATCCACAAACTCCTGAGAACGAACCCTTTGTTTAGTGACTACGGTCTGAACGATGATGTTGAGTCCCGCCTTCTGTGCGGCGTCTATGGCTTTCATACAGCGTTCGTGGGAACCGCTTTTGCGCCTGAAGTCATCGTGGTCCGGAGCCGAAAGGCTGTCAATGCTGAGCTGAATCTTGTCCACTCCGATATCTTTTAAGTGTTTAGCGCGCGCCTCATCAAGGAACCAGCCGTTTGTATCGGAGGTTATGTAGAATTTCTGAGGATCAATGGCTTTAATAATATCGTCAAACTCGGGGAAGATTAAAGGCTCGCCGCCCGTGAGTACTATATGGGCAAGGCCCATCTCATCGGCCTGGCGCGAGAGTTCTTTAACATCGTTAACCGTAAAATTGCGATTTTTTTTCTCCATTTTAGATATACAGCAGTGCTCACAACGAAAGTTGCACCTGTAGTCGTATTGAAACTGGAGTATCGCGATACTCTCGCCCTTCTTCACTTTTTCGTCATATTTCATTATTTTTTCGTAAACATAGGGCTTCTCATTTTTCAGTTTATTTCTTTTATCTATCTCGCTTTGGGTCAGCTTCTTATCTGCTGCTTGCATTCTTTTTATCTCCTTTGAAATACTTTCTATACATTCCGTGAAAAGCAATTATGTTTTCAGGGCACTCGGCAAACCAAGCCCACTCGCCCGGTTTTGGAGCCGCGCCCGCGTACTTAAGTCCATTGTCAGGAGCTTTGGTCAGCCTGCATTCATACAAAAGCGATATAAAATGTCCGCGGTTCTTTCTTTTTGGAACTATTATCTGGTTAACCGCGATCGGTTCCCTGCCGTGCTTCACCTTTGCGCCGAGTTCCACCGCCGCAACCGCTTTAATCCTGTCCCGGATGGTTTCTTTGTAGCGGATAATGCCGCCGGGAATATGCCAGGCCGCGGGGCTGTAGCCATCGTCGCGCCAGGCCAGAATAATCTCGCCTTTTTCATTCCGTATTAAAAGATCAACATTTACCGATGGGACTATCCTTGTTGAAAACAGGAATATATCATCAGGCAGGCCCTTATTCGGGTCCTTAATTGCTGACTCCAGCTTCTGTATGTGCTCGCTTATTTTCATGCTATTTCTAACCCTGATATAAGCAACTAAATAATGGGTTCCGGGCCTGAGTCGCGAAGTATCGCAAGGCTCATTTTGCCCGAATACCGATTTTTCACTATTTTTGCGACCTCTTCAGAATAGCCGCCCGCCATAATTATAAGCGAATCAACGGGCTGTGACAAAAGCTGTTCCGGAGCCACTATCGGTATATGGGTCGCCGGCGAATACCTACCTTGTTTGAAGGGCGCCGAGTCAACTATGTATTCAATTTGCGAAGCCATGCCTGTAAGCGATATTAATGCCAGCGCCTGATGGCCGGCGCCCCAGACAGCTACTTTTTTGCCCTTAAGGCCGGCCAAGTACTTTGAAATATTTGATTTCAAAAGTTTTTCCTGCTCATAAAATGAGCTGAGGTTGATACTGGACTTAACCTGAGACATTACAGCGGTATTAATAACCGGGTTTTTTCTGACCCGGGCCGAAATTATATAGTCATGCCAGATATCAACGCATTCAATAACATCAAACCCCGCCAGGCTCAAAGTGTTTAAGAGTGTATCCCTTGTGAAATAGAACAAATGGTCCGGAATAAACTCCGCGAACATTTTATTCCTTATTATCATGTCAAAGTTCGGAACTTCAACGAGCCCCACTGCTTTATCCGCAAGGTTTGCCCATATCCCCTTCAAAACATCCACGGCATTCGGCATATGCTCCAGAAAATTTAAGATATAAAATGAATCAAAGGGAGCGTTTTTGAGCCTGACCAGTGAGCTGTCAATATATGCCTTTTCAACTTTAAGCCCGAGTTTGCGGCAGTCCTCAACCGATTCATCGGAGTACTCAATCCCATAGGCATCAACGCCAAGGCCGTTCATTATTGAAAGGTATTCGCCTTTTCCGCAGCCCAACTCTAAAATCTTTTTTGACGCAAGCGAATACTTTGAAATAAATTCCGAAAACTGGCCGGCTCTGAAGGATTTCATCGCGTCGGAAATACCCGCGGAGCGAATTACTTCTCTGTAATATGGCACCGGCTCAATAGAGAGCTGAACAAGGCCGCAGGCAGAACACTGAAAAATGTCAAGATCTACGCCTTTCTCGCTCTTGATTTCATCCGGTCCCGGAAAAAACTGCGCGCCCTTCGGCATATTCTTGTAGCTTAGAAGAGGCTCCTGAAACAATTCGCCGCGGCATGTCCTGCATTTACGCTGGTTCATTAGATCCTATAATTCGTTAGTATCTATGATATTCTTATTTGACTCGTAATACACATAGAGGTTCTTTATTGATTCTTTTAAAGGCATAAATGTAAAGCCGGGCAGCTCGCCAAGCAGAAGCGAATTGTCTCCGCTGTATTCTTTTCTAAGGCCGCTTTCCCTGGTAACCAGTTTTAAGGGTTTACCGGAAATGCCTGAAATAGCGTTAACAATCTCCGTGTAATCACAGGTTGTGCCCGAACAGACATTGTAAACACTGTGCTTCGGAGTGTTTTCTATAAACCAGGACAGCACCCTGATAAAATCATCTATATACAAATAATCAAACACCACATTCTGGCTGACATTTACATCTTTGCCCGCAAGTGAACAGCAACAGGCCCTGGATATAAAGCGGTATTTCCAATCTTCATATTTGCCGAATACCGAGAATACTCTCAGGTTATATATATTCTTATTTGACAGCGCGTACTTTGTCATCAGGTATTTGGAATAACCGTACTGGTCTTTCGGGACATGCGTGTCAAAATAGCTTTCCTTCATTTTAGGGGCCCAGTTTTCCCTGCAAAACTCAGCGCCCGAACCGAAATATATCAATTTCCTGAAAAATCCGCTGCATCTGGTAATATTGAAATACATGCGCAGGTTGTTTTCAAGCACTTTGGCCGGGTCCTTGGGCGAATACTTTGGAGCCGGGTCGTAGGTCGCGGAATGCAAGACAATATCAAACTTGCCGTCTTTGAGGCAGTCAGAAACCGCGTCCGGGTCCAGTAAATTAAGCTCGGAGCTATTTTTGGAAACAATAGCGTATTCAGAGCCTAACTGCTCTTTTATGTTTCTGGCGATAAACCCGTTGCCGCCGGTAAGAAGAATTTTCACTTTACCCATATCCCTGTAACCCGTTATTTTGTAACGGCAGCCGAATCCAGGTACTCACCGACCAGATGCATATCGCACTCTTCATTGCATTTAAATCCTTTAGCGACATTGAAGTGGTCTTTCCTGAACTGCTCGTATTTTTTACCGTTCCATATCTCGGACAGCCTGTTTTCTCTGACATTGCCGAGAATAATCTCGTTATTATAATCTTCCATACACATCGTGGCTTCCGCGTTTGACTTGATCGTCATTGACATCCAGGGGTGCTTGCATATCTCGGACCAATGGACCGATTTGGTTCCGTGGAAATCTTTCCTGTACCATTGCTGGTCTTCGCTTTTGAGGTAGACATATACATCCAGTCCCTTGAACGCGTCCTCAAGCTTTTTGAACTCTTCTTCCTGCCAAGTGTTGTTTAAATCCAGCATGGTTATGATAATATTGGTCTTGTAGTTCTTTTTTGCTTTAAGGTCAAGCAGTTGGTTGATTCTTTTGTAGCTCTCCGTGAAGTTAGAAGCTTCGCCCCTGATTTCCTTGTGTTTCTGGTCATCAACGCTTTCAATGGAGTATTTTATATAGCTCAGGCCGTTGTCAAACATATTTTCAGTGGCTTTTATGTCAATATTCGCCGGATTACAGCTGAAATACGAGAAAAACCCTTTATCCGAGAGCAGTTTGACATACTCGGGCATATTTTTGTCCAATAAGGGATCGCCGTAGCCGTGCAGCTGAATAACTTTCGGGATAATGTATAAGAAAAAATTGTTTTCGCTCTGAACATCCCTTCCGATTCCGTATTTTTCCTGTATAAACTTTTCCCAGGTTTCCCACTCAGTTTTGTTCCAGGGGCGCAGCTGGCTTATCACATCCAGAAATGTTGCCCTGTCAATAGTCTCAACTTTCCTTGTCATTCTGGTGGTGCGCGGACACATTTTGCAAAGCATGTTGCAGGCGTTTGTTGTCTCAATATTGTAGACAACCGGTTCCTTGCTCCTGAAAGATTCAAATTTTTCTATGATGAAATTCCTGTCAAAGCGTTCGCCTTTCATCATTTTCTGGGCGAAATCATGGGCCTTCATGTAAAAATTAATATCAAACATATACCCTCTGTGAAAATATATTTTGCCTTTATGATCGTTTTAGTACTTTCAATGCCAAATCAAGCGATGCCACACCGTCATTAAGCCCGCATACCGGAGCCTGGGCGCCTTTTGCAACCTCTACAAAGTGGCGCATAAGATCAACGAACATACTGTTTCTTTCAAAACCCTCGGCCGGCATAATATCGTTACGGGAAGCCGTGCCTGCTGAGAAGCACGACAGCCTGCCGTCCGCGTTGTTCCAGTTAATCGTTCCCTCGGAGCCGGTTATCTGGAGTGAATGCGAGGGCGGCCTCTGAATATAGTCAAGGTGCATTGAGCCGATAGCATCGTTTGGAAACTTTAGCGCTATCTCGGCGTTGTCTTCTACATCTAAACCCCAGCCGCTCAGCGTGTCGGTGCGGGACCACAAGAGTTCTGGTTTGCCGAACAGCCAGATTAAATAGTCAAACGGGTGGCATAGCGTTAAAACAACACCGCCGCCAAGGTCCTTCTTCGCGGCATAGCTTTCCCTGAAATTTTCCCAGGGATGCCAGTCCGGCAGGTATTCTCCCCAGTGCGACTTAACCGAGACAACCTTCCCTATTCTGCCTTCCTTTAACAACGCCGGAATTTTTGAAAGGGTTGGGTGGAACCTGTACTGGTAGCCGACCAGAACTTTTGCGGAATTATTGCTGACAGCCCGTTGCAGTTCCGAGAGGCGTTCCATTGAATCTGATACCGGTTTTTCCAAAAATATGGCGCAGCCGGCTTCAGCCGCGGGCAAAGCCACATCAAGATGCATTGAAGTGGGATTTGATACTATAACAGCATCGGGCTTATGCTTGAGAGCTGTTTTGATGTCCGACTCAACCGGGAATCCGGCAAGTTCATCGTCGGGCAAAGTGCTCTTTTTGCTCCTTAGAAGCACAATATCCTTCTCACCCAGCGAAACAAGGTTTTTTAAATGCCTTCTACCGATAGAACCCAACCCTGCTATAAGAAATTTCATACCCCGACTGCTCTGTTCATTAAATTATTTATTCCTCAAGCGGCGGAATTATCATGTTTGACAGGAACTCTTCGCGTTCCAGAAAGGGCCAAAGGTCTTCCAGCGGTTTTGAAATCATTGTACCGTCAGGCTTCTGCATTGACATCATGCTTGGCGCTCTCGGTTCGTCAAAGGGAGTCATAATCTCGCAAAGCACCGTGCCGGGTGTCTCAAGGACAGTCGCAATATCTTTCTTCAGGTTTGACTGATCGCTGATTTTTGTTACCTTGAGTCCGTACGCGGACGCTATGTTTGAGATATTTGGAAGGCTCAAGCCGCTGGTGGAATCGGCTCCCGAGAGCCTGTTGAAATATCTTGACTGTGAAGTCCTGATTGAGGCATAGCCTCCGTTATTTAATATGAATAGCTTAATGGGAAGCTTGAGTCTGACCATGGTATCAAGTTCCTGAATATTAAACTGCATGCCGCCGTCGCCATCAACGCAAATGGTGCGTTTGCGCCCGCTTGCAAGGCACCCCCCTATAGCCGCCGGCAGGCCGTTGCCCATTGAGCCGAGAGCAGTGGTATTCACGACTCGCTGTCCTTTTTTCGCTTTATAGGCCAGAAGAAATGTCTCTATGCCGGCGCCGGAACTGCAGGGAATAATAACATCATCTCCCGTAAGAAGATCCGAGAGGGTATCAGTAAAAGTATAGGTGCTGACCGTCTTTGCTTCTTTGTATTCCGGCAGTACCACGGGATATTTTTTCTTCCACTCTTTGCACCTGTTTATCCAGGGCGACCTGTCAACATTAGATATCCTGGCGGCAAGTTTAATGAGTTCTCTTATGAATGCCCCGGCATCGGCGCAGACAGGAATATCAACTGTGGTTTTCATCTTTTTAAGCTCTGTTTTGTCAATATCAACCATAACTTTTTTCGCGGCTCTGGCGAACTTATCGTGGGCGTAGCCTGTTACGACAATATCAAGCCTGGCGCCGATACTTATCAGAAGGTCTGAATTCTGCAGGGCAAAATTTGCCCCTCTGGGAGCCACCGGGCCGGGGCGCCCGACAAGCAGTTCATAATCGTCCGGGAGCATATCCATGGCTGGCCAGGTAAGCAAAACCGGTATTTTAAGTTTTTCTAAAAGCGTTAACGCGTCTTTTATGGAGTTTGAAAGCCGCACGCCGTTGCCGAGGAAAATGACAGGCCTGGACGATTCATTAAGCAGTTTAATTGTCTGCTCCGCTTTAATGGAAAGATCATTGGAGTTGGCGGTCACGGGAATCTCTGACTTGCTGAAACTGATTAGCTTATCAGTTTCAATCATGGATGCCTGCACATCAAGCGGGATGTCCAGCCAGACCGGGCCCGGCCTTCCGTTGCGGGCAAGATAGGCGGCTTTCTCAAGATGATAGCGGATTAAGTTCGGGTCCATAACAACTACGGCGTATTTGGTTATGGGTTTTACGATAGAAACGATGTCAACTTCCTGGACTCCGTTTTGCCTGACTCCGAGATCGCCTATTAAGTCAGCGCGCTTAACCTGTCCGGAAATAAAAATGCACGGGGTTGAATCCAGCCACGCGCCGGCAACGCCGGTAACCGCGTTTGTGCCGCCCGGGCCCGTCGTAACGAGCGCGGCGCCGATATTGTTTGAGATTCTGGCGTAAGTCTCAGCGGCCATGGCGCTTGCCTGCTCGTGGTGGTTGCAGACAAACTCAAAATCTCTATTGTGTCCAAAAGAGTCGTTTAGATGCATTGCCCCGCCGCCGGGCACCATGAAAACATGCTTAACACCCTGAGCAGCTATAAATTGCGCGACATAATCGGATAATTTAATTTTCATTTCACACCTGTTATTTTATTTAATTGAAAAACCCTAAAAATGTTCTGTCATTGCGATCTCCCGAAGGGAGAGAAGCAATCTCGCTTTTAAGTCGCAAACTACGAGATTGCCGCGTCGCTACACTCCTCGCAAAGACGGACTAAAACATTTTTCAACCAACTCTATTTAGAATTTCTTGAGCTCAAAATAAACCCTATAACTTCCCGTATAACGCCCTGGCCGCCATCTTTGCTTGAAATAATATCAACAAACTCAAGCACCGAATCATTGGCGTTTTTTGGCGCGACTGAGAGGCCGGTAACCATCATGGCGGGCAGATCATTTATATCGTCACCAACAAAGCATATATCGGATAACTCTAAACCATACTTCTTAGCAAATTCTTTAACGGCCCTCTGCTTATCGTGACAGCCTTTGTAGACATCCTCAATCCTTAATTTCTTTGAGTACCTGTCAACGATAGCCATTCCGGAATGGCTGCTCTCTCCCGACATGAGGGCGATCTTTATGCCCGCTCTCTGGGCAAGGGGTATGCCGGTAATATCGGCGAAATGAAAGCGTTTAAGTTCAAGCTCGTCTTTATCCCACCAAAATGTGCCGTCAGTAAGGACGCCGTCCACATCGGTGACTATAGCTTTAATTTTCGCGAGCTTTGAGCGGAGAGTTTTGCTTATTTTCAGCTTAGACATTGCGCAGCCTCTTGATAATGGGTTCTTCGCTGGGAAGAATTCTTTTTACGGGTTCGCCCATGGATCTTTCAACCAGGCGGATGTCCCTCATAAGCCTGTTCAGGCCGTTTGGCTCAAGCGACGCGGCATGGTCCGATCCCCACATGGCCCTGTCCAAAGTAATATGTCTTTCAATTACGCAGGCTCCGAGCACCATGGCGGCAAGTGAAGTAGGAAGGCCTGTCTCGTGGCCGGAATATCCCACCGGAACCTGGTACCGTTCTTTAAGATAGGGAATGAGGCTGAGATTTAAATCCTCGTATTTCGCGGGATACGCGCTGCAGCAATGAAGCAGTATCAGGTTGTCTTTACCAAGCACCTCTACTGCATGGTCAAGCTGTTCCAGCGACGACATTCCGGTTGAAAGTATCATGGGCCGGCCCTGTTTGCGTTTGTATTTCAACAGTTCATCGTCAGTCAGTTTTGATGCCGGAATCTTATAGCAGGGGGTATTGTATTTCTCCATGAAATCAACAGAGTCTTTATCCCAGGCCGAGGCAAGCCAGGTAATGCCGACTTCTTTACAATACCTGTCAATCTCGTCAAATTCCTTTTCGCCGAACTCCACCCTCTGGCGGTACTCAAAGTATGTCATGTTTCCCCAGGGAGTTTCGCGCATAAGGTTGCGCTGGCTCATGGGAACGCAGAGTTCAGGGTTGCGCTTCTGGAACTTGACCGCGTTACAGCCCGCGGCTGCCGCCACAGTAATAAGTTTTTTTGCGATATTTACATCGCCATTATGATTTATGCCTATCTCGGCAATAAAATATGCCGGCTGGCCGTCGCCCACTTTTGTGCCGGCGATATCAATTACTTTACCCATTTGTGGCCTCCAATTAGAATTTTGATTATTTGACGCGGTGATTCTTATACCACTCTACGGTCCGTCTTATGCCCTGTTTCAGCGAGTAAGCCGGTTTCCAGCCAAGGATTTTTCTGGCTTTCTTTGAAGAAAGATATTGGTGCATAATTTCATATTTAGCGTTATTTAAAATTTTGTAGTCAGGTTTCATTAAAAGGGCATCATAAATCATTTTCGTAAACTGTATAACATTTATCGGGTTTTCGTCGCTGAAATTAAATGCCTCGCCCGCCAGCTTTTTGCTAACAAGCTGTTCGGCAAGCATAATGTAGCCGTTGACTATATCGTCCACATAAACATAATCACGGGTAAACTTTCCATCGGAGCGTATCTCCAGAGTTTTGCCGCTTAAGGCGCACCTTACGGCATCCGGTACTATCCTGGAGTAGTTAAAATCTCCGGGGCCGTAGATATTGCCGCACCGCGTCACACAGACCGGAAGAGAGTAGGTGTTGAAATATGTGTAGCACAGCAAATCGGCACAGCTTTTGGACGCGTCGTAGGGATGATCTCCTTTTAGCGCGGCGCTTTCGGTATAGGGCAGTACTTTATGGCTGCCGTAGGCTTTGTCGCTGGAAGCAACCACAATAGCCTTAACATTACTTAAGTTGCGGCAGGCTTCAAGCAGGTTCCAGGTGCCTTCAATGTTGGATTTAAAGGCCCGGACAGGATTTTTATTGGAGCGGCTGACAATTGCTTCAGCGGCAAGATGAAATATGTATTCCGGTTTAAAACTCTTGATTACACGGTTAATTAACGCAACATCGGCTATGTCGCCCTTTATTGTTCTAAATTTTTTGTATTCCTCTTTACTGAAGAGCGTGAGTTTTCTTTTTGTAAGTATATCTATGCCTCTAATGTCTGCTCCGCCGTCAAGCAATGTCCTCGTCAAGTTACTTCCGAGAAAACCCTCGTGGCCTGTAATCAGTACTTTTTTATTTTTCCAGAATGAACGGTTCATTTACTTTCCTTATTTCCAGATTTGCCATGGGGCAGAGCCGCTCTGCCACAACTTTTCCAGCTCAATTTTATCGCGGAGCGTGTCCATGGGTTTCCAGAACCCGTGGTGCTTGTAAGCAACAAGCTGGTTATCTTTTCCCAGGTTTTCAAGCGGCTCTCTTTCCCAGGTAGTTGAATCCTCTTTAATGTAATCAAATATCTTAGGTTCAAGCACAAAGAATCCGCCGTTCACCCAGGTCCCGTCGCCGACCGGTTTTTCAAAAAACGACCTTACCGCATTTTCTTTCTGTATCTCAAGCGCGCCGAACCTGCCTGTGGGCTGAACAGCTGTTATGGTAGCGGCCTTGCCGTGTGTTTTGTGAAATTTAAGTAGTTCATTAATATTGACATTTCCGACACCGTCGCCGTATGTGAGCATAAAGGGTTCATTATTCACATATCTCTGTATTTTCTTTATTCTTCCGCCCGTCATGGTGCTTTGGCCGGTATCAATAAGAGTTATTTTCCATGGATCGGAAAATGTATTATGTATCTCGGTTTTATTGTTGGCGATATCTATTGTAATATCGCTCGTGTGCATTAAATAGTGCGAAAAATATTCCTTTAACAAATAACCTTTGTACCCGAGACAGATAATAAACTCGTTAAAACCATAATGTGAATATGTTTTCATTATGTGCCATAAGATCGGTTTTCCCCCAATCTCTATCATGGGTTTTGGCACTATATTTGTTTCTTCGCTGATCCTCGTTCCCATCCCGCCGGCAAGAATAACAACTTTCATGATTTCCTCCGGAAATCTGATTACAGTGATTTTATGTCCTGATTGCGGTGATTATTTAAAATTCTTCTGAGCTGACAACTTTTGGCGCCAAAATTAACTAACAAACCCGTATTCAGTTTTGCAGCTTTTAAATATGATGCAAGCTGATTTTCAAAAAGTCCTGGGATATTGCCTTCCAAAGATTTCAGCTCCAGAATAACTTTGCCCTCAACCAACAAGTCAACACGGAGTTTACCAACTTCCATATTGCTGTATGTGACATTATAAGTTTTCTCTCGTTCGTAACCGATGATGCTGTTATCCAATTCAATTATGAGCGCATTTTGATAAATCTTCTCAATAAACCCCGGACCTAAATCCCTATGCACCTTGAAACAACAACCGATTATTCTCTCGGTCAGTTCATCATTGATCTCGTGCATCCCGCCCCCAAACCACAGCCTGCCCTTACCCAAAATCACCGTAATCCGATCATAAATAGCGGTAATCAAGGCATCTCATCTGCGAGATGCCTAAATGTTGTAGATATGAGATTTGTACAACTTCAGATTTTCTTTGTCAGAAAACCAACCAATAGTTTCCGCCAAGCCTTTATCAAGCGTAGTTTCAGGAATCCATTTTGTTGTCTTTTTTAGTTTGGTGTTATCGCCAAGCAGTCTTTCAACTTCGCTTTTGCCGGGGCGCTCTCTTTTTCCGTCAAACGCAATTTTGGCGTCTGATCCGCAAAGCTTGATTATCTTTTTGGCGAGGCCGCCGACGCTTATTTCTCTTTTGGTTGATATGTTAATTACTTCGCCTTCGGTTTTGTTTGATTCAAGAATCTTAACGAAACCCGCGGCGGTATCCTTAACATAAACCAGGTCTCTTGTAGGGTGCAAAGAGCCTAGTTTAATTTGTTTGGCTCCCGAGAGAGCCTGGCTGATAATTGTTGGTATTACTGCGCGAGCCGACTGACGGGGGCCATAAGTGTTAAAGGGGCGCACTATAGTAACGGGAAGATTAAAACTTCTATAAAAGCTGAACGCAATCTGGTCCGCGCCTATTTTAGTGGCAGAATACGGTGACTGGCCCTGCAAGGGATGTTCTTCATCAATAGGAACATACTTTGCCGTTCCGTAAACCTCACTCGTAGAAGTGACAAGCAGTTTTTTTACTCCGAAATCGCGGCAGGCGTTAAGAATATTCAGGGTACCTTTTACATTTGTGTCCACATAGCTGTCCGGCGAATGGTAAGAGAAAGGGATAGCTATCAGGGCGGCAAGGTGAAGCACGGCGTCACAGCCATTTACCGCGTTTCTCACTCCGTTAGGGTCGCGGACATCGCCGGTAAAAATTTCTAATTTGGAAAGCGTTTTCTCAGGTATGCTGTCCAGCCAGCCGTAGCTGTTGAATGAGTTGTAGTATACAAAAGCTCTAACCTTGTAGCCTTTTTCAACGAGATATTCGGTAAGATGGCTGCCAATGAAGCCGTCCGCTCCCGTCACAAGAACCTTTTTGAATTTTTTAGCCATCATTGCCTCTCTCTCATATAAGTAAGTCCTGCCGTTCCTGCCCGAAACAGGAATCCGGTTAAATTTAATAAAACAATTTTGATGCTGAAAGATACTCCAGAACATCAATTTTTTTGCTTACCATATTGTTTCCAGATGAAATAACTTCTATTACAGCGGGGTTGGATGAGCTGTCATTACCGGTATTTCGGGAGTACTTTATAGTGCTGTTGTTTAAGCTCCTGATGGCCAATTCAACTATATCAGTAATCTCACTGTTGCCGCTAATAATAAACTCAACTTCAGAATTCATATTTTCTTTTAGAATGAGTTCCTGCAGTTTTTGTTTCATTATTTTGAAATTATCAACAGCCTTAAGAGCAAAATTGTAAGACTTGCTTGCCTTCTCGGAAAAACCTTTCGGGGTTAAGATGTATTGTATCTTTTTACGGTTTAATAGTTTTGATTTGACATAACCGCGCGTAATGAGCCGTTTGATAATAAGGTTAGTCAGGCCAAGCGAAATACCGGCTTTCCCGGCAAGCGAGCGCTGGTCGTGAATCTGATTATTGGATATTTCTCTGATGATAGCGAATTCTTTCTCTGATATTTGCATAATTTATGCCATGAAAAGAATATTTGTAGTATCTTGAATGTCTTCAATGTTCATTAAATTATTAGAGCTAATGGAATATGCTTTATATCCACAATTTGTCATATATTCTTTAAGGTCTTTTAGGGTGTACCCCAGGAGCGAATATGCATTTGGAACTATTTCACAAATTATTTTAGGTCTTTCTTTATATTTCGAAAAATATTCTAACAATCCCAATAAAACAGGGAATTCATAACCTTCAGTGTCAATTTTAATTAGCGTTATATTGTTTATGCTGTTTTTAAAAATGTATTCATCTAACCTTATTGTATTAATATCAAAAGTTTCTTTGATGGTTTCTTGTTTCATTAATCCTGGAACCATAGTGTTCCAGCCAATATTTGGGTGATGCGATATGGAAATTGTAGAATCAGTTTTCTTATCACCTAAAGCTAATTGATTAGGAAAAAAATTTAAGTTTAAATTATCTTGTTTTAAGGAAACGAGTCTGTCAAAAAACCGTGGTACAGGTTCAAAGCTATAAACTTTTCCGGTATTACCCACCAATCCAAGTGCAAGAGCAGAAATGTATCCAATGTTTGCGCCAATGTCAATAAATGTGTCCCCATTCTTTAAAATGGATTTGATTAAGCTAACTGTTTCTTGCTCGTAGGTTCCGCAATACATTTCCTTGAGTGCGGCATCAAGAGTGAAATCAAAATTAAATATAACACCGTTAATATTGCTTTTAAAAGGTTTTTTTTTGATTTTAGTAAATATTTTCTTAAAAAGAAGATTAGGTTGTGAGATTAACTTAAAATTGTTATTCATTTAAACCATCCCTTAATTGTAATGCTAACTGATAAATTTGCATAAAGCTATTTCTCAACAGTAATGTATAAGCAAGCGCCTAAATAGGGTTCAAGAAATCTAAAGTATCTGTTGGAGATGTTAGACAATAATTTTGTTGAGACATACTTGTGAATTAAAAAGAAATGAGTTAAATTAAAGCTACCTTTCCTTATTGATACTGTCCTAAAGTTAACGAATAGATTCTTGCTCATGCCCTTAGTGAAAGTTTCGGTGTAAGGGTTTTTCTGGCCAGAAGTAAGCCATGCGCACTCACTATTATCACTTAAGAATTTTTGGTATTTTTTGCTATTAAATTTGAATGATAACAAACCCTTTAATCGGTATGTTATAAATAATAATGAATTTCTTGAGTAAAGCATAACAAAGGCTTTTGCTCCGGGTTTTAAAACTCTGTATATTTCACTTATTGATTTCTTAATATCAGGAGAATGATGCAGTACCCCACTTGAATAGACCACATCAACTGAATCAGATTTTATCGGAAGAAACCTGCTGTCTGCTTGAACTCCAAATCCAGCATCATCTCCTTTCAGTTTTTTGATTAAAGTGTCAGCGGCAGCTGCTGCTGGGTTTGTGATATCCATACCAATACATTTTGCTCCCAAATAAGCTAACATAAGACTTTCCCCACCCGCGCCACAACCAATATTTAAAGCTACCTTGTCAGTTATTGTCCCTTCGCCCAGTTCATTGCCAATAATTGCCGGCATATTTTTATGAATTTTTACTTGCTCGGACGCGTAATTTGAAAGATCCGTTTTATCTAAATCAAATATAAACTTGTGATCAGGTTCAGATAGGCGTTTAATCCAGCCATTTCCCCAAAAGTCTAATATTTTTTGGGCTTCAGAATAATCTGCTTCATCTTTGTACATGTTCCTGCATATAAATGAAAACACATTGCCTAATTTTGTGAAATATGTGTTGCATTTTACACAAAACAACATGTTGTTGTTTTCGCGAAGTTCATTGTGGCATATTGGACAGGCTAATATAGAAAGCATTTTCATTATCGTGTTCTCCCATTTGTAATATGGTTATTTCCACCAACCCTTTATACATATTGAGATGCCTGAAATGTCGTGAGGTGTCATATATTCAACTACTCTATTTGCATCGCACGGAACTGTCAAATCTCCCATAATCGCTTGTGCACCAAAATACATCCCGGCCTTATTGAAGATATTGGAATTGCCATTCTTCCTCCAATATAGAGCATAGCCTGATGTCATTGGGGCTGCAAGAATAAATATAGAAACTGCTTTTGTACCCACAGGAACAATTCCACTTAAATCCAGATCGTGCCAATTTCCATCTTTTGTAAGATTTGCATCTGTATAATCATACGCAGAAGGATCACCCCTATCATGATAAAATCCATAAGAGCTTTCAAATTCAGTCGCAACAACTTTAGTTGATATTTCAACCGTATTGTTTGTTTCTTTTATCGTCGCATTCCCGCCGACACTTAAACCGTTGGCCGAGACAGATGCATAAGTGCTGCTGCCGATGGCAAAATGAATCGTACCGGCGGACTTCTCAATATCTTCCGAAGTTTTGGAATGAAGCGCGAAGCCCTGTGCCGTTATTTTTTCTCTTGGCGAGAGGATCTTGCTTGAAACTACGGTTTCAATCCAAAGGTTTTTGGTACGCCAGTCAAGGTTAGGTGTCAAAACATAGCTGAATACGCCGTTTTGAACGCTGATATTTATGTCTCCGGAGGACCATAGCTGGTTTCCTCCGCTTGCCGCGTCATATATTTTAAAAGACATTACCCTGTTGGCCGTAACGGGCTGGTTGTACTCGTGCAGGCGGCCCTGGTAAGTAATCTCAGTCGGAACTTCAGCGGAAACAACCGAAATAAAGGCAATAAACAGGCATAAAACTTCAAAGAACAGCTTTTTCATAATATCCCCCAATATCTATGTGCTTTAGATGGAGTAAACCATCCGTTCAATATTTGAACATGATACTTTAAATGTATTTATTTGTCAAGATGAATAAATATTTAATCAGGAGGGCAGTCGGTTGGTAAAAGGCTTAAACTTCAGTATTCCCGCCAGGCTTCCAAGAGCCCAGGCAAAACCGCGCAGGTACAGCATCCAAATAAGGATGTAAAGCCTTCTATTTCCGGTACTTTTTACCGCGTAAGAGGCCACCGTAACCTGCAGGTATAAGGCGACCGCATTAAGAATAACCCAAACAATCAAGACAGATTCTATGAATATCAGCGGTGTCAGAGCCAGGATTAAGGCAAAAAGCGGGGGCTGAATAGAATCGCGTGTTTTGCTGTAATCGTCTTTTCCGAGTTTCGCTGGATGTTTAGCAAGAAGCTTCATTATCCAGTATCCGCGCCAGAACTGTTGTCTGACAAAACCAAAAAGCCTTGTGGGAAAATAATGGCCCACAACGCAGTCTCTGGAAAACCGCATTTTGTAACCCAGGTTGACTATCCTGTAAGTAAGGTCAGCGTCTTCGCCGCAGGCAATCCTGAACGACTCGTCAAATCCGCCAAGTTCTTCAAGAATATTTTTTTTTATTCCTAAACTGAATGATCCGAGGTATCGCACATATTCAGGCAGGGAGGAGTGCCGGTATTGTATTTCGCTGTGAATCGCAAGGGCAACAAGGCTGTTGGGATTCTCTATGCCGTATGTTCCGCCGGCCGCGCCGATTTCCGGAGAATCAAATAAAAAAATCAGTTTTTCAAGCCAGTCGGCCCTTGGCACGCAGTCAGAGTCGGTGAAAACCACAATTTCCCCCGCCGCGGCTTTCCACCCGGTATTTCTCGCCTTCGCGGGCCCGGCATTATCCTGTCTTATTAACTTCACAGGATACCCGGAAACGATCTCCTGAGTTTTATCAGACGAACCGTCGTCTACAACAATAATTTCGCGTTTGCTGTAGGACTGAGACAGGCAAGCCTCAATGGTTTTTGAAATTGTTCCGGAGGCATTGTAAGCGGGTATAATGATTGAAACAAAGGGAACGGATAGAGAGTTCATTATTTTCAATTATTTATAAGGTTACGAAGTATCTCTGATTCTTTTGTAATTCTATTGTGCCAGTTGAAAGATTTTGCGGTTTCCTTAGCATTTACACCTATTGCTTTTCGTTTATCTGGTTTTGCAACAAGTTCCTCAACCGCATGATGTAAAGCATTAACATCGTTTGGTCTTATAAGCACACAATCAAAATCATTTTTAACATATCTTGAAAAAGTATGGAGTTCAGATATTATAGTTGCTTTGCCTGCAGCCATAGACTCCATTTGTTTCAGTTGACAAGTTGTATTAGTGTAGAGAGATTCTCTAAAAGGCGCTACGCACATATCTGCAATAGATATAAAGTCAGGCATATCGCTGTAAGCGATCCATCCCGTAAAGAGCACATTGGCTCCAGCCAATTTTCTAATGTAGTTCATATATATTCCATCGCCGTCCCCCGCAATAACCACTTTTACAGGTAGAGTATTGCAGGCCATAATCAGATTATCAACACCGTCATCTATTCCAATGTCACCTTCAAAAACAACAACTACATCGTCATGTTTTATTCCATATTTCTTGCGTAATACGCTATTTTGAGGCAAATTAAATTTATCCGTTTCAACACCATAAGGAATAGATGATGTTCTAGAATAGTTAACTCCGCGGCTACACCATATACCCCTTGAAATATCAGATTGAGTTACGACCATTTCGGAAGATCTCGCTACCATCGTTTGGAACACTTTGAGTATTGGTCCCATAAGCCAAGATGCCGGTTTTGAATAGCTTTTATACATTACATCAATAAACTCAGGCATATCAGCTGCAATTTTCATGAACGCAAAATATTTAGCAAAAAACATTATAGGCCACCAACCGTACACCAGATCAATATGTTTAGTGTAACATATCTTCAGTGAATAGTAACAAAGCGCTAAGTTGGCTTTTATTCTTTCCTTAAGTTTAAATAAACTCCAGTCAGGCATGTTTATTGCAATATGCTCAACGCCTTCGCAGTGGAATTCCCCTTTGCCTTTCAAGCTGATTAAGTATACATTACAATCTTTATTGGCCAAATCAATGGCAAGTTTTTCAGTTAGTGAAAAACGCTGCACATTTGGTATCATTTCTTCGGTAACGAGAATAATGGATTTTTTTGCCTTGGGAGATATCATTTTGACCTTTCAAAAAAATATCGCATCATCATAGTTGAGGCGTTTCTGATGTTTCCCAGTAACTCATTTGCGGACCGCAGGCGGGTAATCTTCCTTAATATATAGCCAGGGTTAAAATAATATCTGCGATAGGCGGATCTGGTAAAAGCGTGGAGCTCCTTAGGGTCTAATTCAGGGTATTTAAATGAAGGCAAGGCGTTCGGATCCAGCCACTCAAGGTTCTTATTTATTAATTGCCCATTTTTAGAGAGCTTTTTATAAAATGCTGTTCCCGGTGCAGGAACCACAATGCCAAAAGTCACAAAATCGGGATACATCCTGATTGCAAAATCGTATGTCTCACGCATTGTTTCTTTTGTTTCGCCTTCTAAACCGAAAGTCAGATACATTAGTACTCGTAAACCGTGTTTTTTGACAAGCTTGACGCCCCTTTCAATGTCTTCCGGGGTTTCATTTTTCCCCATATTTTTCAATAAATCAGCGTTTGCGCTCTCACAGCCTATCGCTATGGTATGGCAGCCGGCTTTTTTCATAGTGATTATAATATCATCATCCAACATTTCGGCCCTGGCGTTGCAGTTCCAGGAAAAGTTAAATGAGTTCTCTATCATTGCGTTACAAAGATTTTTAGTAAATTCCCTATCGGTTGGCAGCGAACAATCATAAAACTTTATTTCTTTGATTCCCAGAGCTTTGATCTGGTGTAGTTCTTCTAAAACATTATCGATTGACCTATATCTTACCGGAGATTGAAAATTTCCGGCCTGGCAGTGAACACATGCATTGATACAACCTCTGGAGCAATTAACTATAGTCATTGGTTTTTTAATAGAAAGCGGGCATTTGTATAAACTAGTATTTAGTTTAGAATGCTGCGGCACACCCAAAGCATCCAGGTTTGCGACTTTTGGTGCAATGCCGGTAAATTCAATTGAGCCGTTTTCACCCCTGAAATACAGGCCTTTGACCTCTGATGGCTTAACTCCGTTAATAAGTTGCATCAGTGGCAGTTCTGGTTCTCCCCAAATAATATAGTCAAGATCAGTTAGTTTGCCAAGCTTTTCAGCAGGATCCAAAACACTCAGCATTGAAAGCGAAATACAGGCAGTTTTAATACTTCTGTTTACTTTTTTTGCAGTTAAAGCAACCTTGGCATCTATCACAAAATTGGGGAAGCAGGTCATGTAAATTACCCAGTCTGGGTCATATTTCCTAATCTCAGCTTCTATTTGAGAATCCGATAATTTAAGATTGTTTGCATCTAAAATAGTATAGTCAAGCCCGTTTATAACGCTATAACCAGCAAATACCTGAAGGTCATACGGAGGCCAAGCCTGGTCAGCCTTATTGCTACCGAAGCTGCCTAGAATTCTACCTACAGCATTGCCCATGAAACCTGGAGGATCTACTAGCATTATTTTTTTCATTTATCTGATTTCCGTAATATGTAATCTAAAAAGCTTTGCAAGCCAAATACCTTTCGTTTTATGTCAGACATGGTTTTAATATTAAACAACATTTTAATAATTTGCTTCGGCCTGAAATAAAACTGTTTCAGTCCTTTGTCAATAAAGAGATCAATCTCAGCTTTTGTCATGTCCGGATAATTCAACAGCGTGATCTGTTCCCTGTCAGGGCTTATCCATTCGCGCCAGTCTTTCGGTATCAGGTATTTATTAGTTTTGGCCCAGTCGTATAATTCCGTTCCGGGATAAACGCAAATGCCGGAAACCTGGATGGTGTCAAGCGGGAGGCTTTTTGCAAAATCTATAGTCTTTTGTGCCGAGGTTTTGTTCTCGTTTGGCGCCCCTATCATAAAACAACCGTGCAGTGTAAAGCCAAGTTTATGCGCGGCTTCAGAAAACTTTTTTGACTGCTCAAGCTTAATGCCCTTTTTCACCGAATCAAGCGCTTCCTGTGTGCCGAACTCAAAACCTACCATAAGCATCCGGCAGCCGGCTCTTTTCATTAACGGCAGGAGGCTTAAGTCCATATCAACCCTGGCGTTACAGCTCCAGGTTATATTGAGCTTCCTTTTTAAAATCTCGTCACAAACACCTTTAACATGTTCGGGCTTGGCGGTAAAAGTGTCGGTTTCAAACATTATCTCGCGAAGTTTCGGGAACAGTTTGTAGTCATATTCAATCTCGTCAACAACCAGCTTCGCGTCACGAAACCTAAGTTTTCTGCCGTACATAACCGGAACATCCCTGCAGAAAGTGCACTGTCCGAAACACCCTCTTCCCGAGATTAGCGTCAGGAAAGGAAAGCGTTTTCCGGCGTCTCTATACCATTGTGGATCTATATGGCGCCAGGCAGGAAAGGGAAGTTCGTTTACATTAAGCGGCTCGCGTTCCGGCGTTGTTAAAACTGTCCCATTCTCAATATAGGCTATGCCTTTTATATCGCTATTGCGCATGCCACCGGCTATATCACGAAGCGTGTAATCGTATTCCCCTTTCGCGATTATATCTACAGCCCCGTTTGCTATTCTGAAAGTATCCTGCGGTTCAACGGTAACATGGGGCCCGATAAGAACGGTTTTGGCTCCTGCCAGGTCTTTGGCAAGCTTGGCGTAAGATATGTCATTGTATATTGATGGGGTTGTAGTATGCGTAATGAATAGCTCAGGTTTGAATAAGGATATTTCCTCTTTGATTCCATCGGCTTCAATATTCAGCGCGGCCGCGTCAAGAAATTTTACCCTGTGCCCCGCTTCTTCAAGCACGGCTACGGCAATCAGCATCCAGTCCGGATGGCGCTGAACTCTGCCGCGCGATTTGGCGGTCCATCTCGCTGAACGGCAAAAATCTTTTCCGAATGAAGGGTTTAAAAAGAAAACTTTCATAGTTAAATATTAAAAAAATATGCCATTCTGGATCCGCCTCACGGATGAAAAAAATATTTATCAATAATAAAAGCGAGAACCTTCGTTTTCGCTCAGGATGGCAGGAAATCTGCTATTTCTTATGCTCATTTTCTGATAACTGTTTTAGTTTCAGCTCAAGGATAGCGAGTTTTTGAGACAAGAGCCTTGTGTTATTGCTTAATTTTGAAATAATTGTAGAAAAGTGAAGCACTATTAAAAGCAGGAATATCAGGCCCGAAAAAAACAGTGTGGACATTGGAGCTACAGCGCCGATAGAGTGCGTCAGCCAAAGCAAAAGTTTTGGA
The DNA here is from genome assembly GCA_001800315.1 of Elusimicrobia bacterium RIFOXYA2_FULL_47_53. Classification (GTDB taxonomy): domain Bacteria; phylum Elusimicrobiota; class Endomicrobiia; order Endomicrobiales; family XYA2-FULL-47-53; genus XYA2-FULL-47-53. The sequence goes on from MGVE01000001.1 coordinate 102,141, forward strand.
AATACAGACAAAACCAGCAGCGCGAAGGCCGTGAGCATCCAAAGCCAGGAGTATTCCTCATTCAGTTTTTTGTTTCTAACAAGCTCAAAAATAAGAATCAATAAGCCCGCGCTCACAATTATTGAAAGCGCTACATTTTGCGGCCTGATGTTAGCGATAACGATATCCGTATTCATCTTTTCCTCGGCATTGGTTTTTCTCTTAAAAGAGTGACGCAAATTGATAATAGCATTTTAAACGCGTAGTAAGCAATTCCCACCCCCCTGTGCATGGGAAGCCTGATGCTCTGGTTCATCCAGACGGGGACTTCTTTGATCCTTAAACCTACAAAATGAGATAAAATGATCAGGTCAGCGTCAGGGAAATGCGACGGGTAAAATTCCTCCATGCAGTAGAACTCTATCACTTTCTTGTTTACAGCCCTGAAACCGGAGGTTGAATCGGTAATCTTGATGCCGGTGGCCAAAGTGGCGATGATATTAAACAGTGACATTCCGAGAGTTTTAAGAAAAGTAGGTTTGTATCCGGTATCAAGGATAAAGCGCGAACCAATCGTAATATCACACTCATTTTTGATAAGCGGCTCTAAAAGGTCAGTCAGGTGTTTTGGCGGGTGTTGGCCGTCCGCGTCAATCTGGACTACAAAGTCGTAATTTTCATTAAACGCGTAGATATAGCCCGTGTGGCGCGCTGAGCCGTCGCCCATATTATAAGGGTGTCTTACTGTAAGGCAACCGCTCTTAACGGCGATATCATAAGTATTGTCCGATGATCCGTCATCAATGACCAGAATATCGGCAGAAGGCAAAATATTTCTGATTTCAGGTATTATTGCGGGTAGATTCTCAGTTTCATTGAAAGCAGGTATTATGACAAGGAATTTATTGCTCATTTGGTTTTCTGCGCGAATCTAAAAGATAAAAGAAGGCGTAGGCGGCAAAGATTGAAATATAGGGTTGAATGGGGTATCTGTACACTAGCCCCTCATCCAAAAGGCTGAACCCGTGCATTAAAGAGTAATAAATAATAAATATCAGAAGAAGCCCGCTCTTTTCACTCTTCCTTACCGATAAATACATTCCGTAGAACGCTATAGGGAAAAGCAACAGCCAGGTAATGGACTTGTAAACTTTGGCAAACGGTTTCATTATGGGGGTTACGGGGCTCCAAAAAGCTATAAATCGTTTACCGGAGAGATAAAAAAATTCCTTTGAATTGTATTTAATAACGGATACTGCAACAGCAAAAATACTTTTTTTAGTATTTAAAGTTGTAATATTTCTCTCATACACTAACGAGCTGGAAGCCTCGTCCGAAAGCGGAGAAAACTTATCAAACAATACATAATTCCTGACCGCCCACGGCAAAAGAGTGAGGCATATTATTCCGAGCATAATAGCAGAAACCAGGGGTTTCTTAATTTGATTTTCCTTATATACATAAAATACCCAAATAAAAATAAAAGGAATAAAAGGCACCAGAGTCACTCTGGTCAAACAACCAAGGCCGTATATTATTGAGCCGAAATAAATTAAACTCCTCTTTGAGCTGTTTACCCCTTTGATAATCAGCAAAAATGAAAGAATAATAAAAAAAATGAATAGTGTCTCTGTCCGGATTTTGTTAGTCCAGAAAATCAGGTCAGGGTAGCAGGCTACGATCAGTGACGACAATACCGCGATGTTTTTGGAGAATATTTCTTTTGCCAGGTAATATATTAGGACACTGGACAGGGAAGCGATAATAATCTGTGGTATCAGGTATGAGATAGTATTTATTTTAAACAGGAAAAAACATGCTGCCAGAAAGATGGGATATAAAGGAGGCACTAAATTAAAATAATAATACGAAGACTCTTTATGCTTGAAAGAAAGATCCGGCCTGGCAAGCATTTCTTCCGGCAGCCTGTAAAAATTAATATCAATGGTGTGAAGGCCATGGCCCTCCAGAAGGGCGCGAGCCGGCCACGCGTACCAATGCTCGTCGTTTATCAGGTTTCTATAAACATCTTCGCCCCAGAACAAAAATGGCTTATGGAACGCGTATTTTTCCCGCGCAAAATTTAGCCCAAAGCTTAGGGTACAAGCGAACAAAAAAAGCAATATTAAATATTTCTTCTCGGTTAGCTTCAATAAAGGCATCTATGACCCTCTATTTGATGCCTTTGAAGTATTGAATCGTATTGGTAAGTCCCGTGACAAGAGGCACCTCCGGCTTCCATTTAAACAGCTTCTGCGCGCGGGATATGTCGGGGCGCCTGACTTTCGGGTCGTCAACCGGGAGCGGTTTATAAACTATCTTTGATTTGGAACCGGTTATCTTTATGATTTCCTTCGCGAGCTCATTGAGAGTTATCTCATGCGGGTTGCCGATATTTACCGGCTGATTGTATCCGGAGAGAAGCAGTTTGTAAAGGCCGTTCACAAGGTCTGAAACATAGCAAAAGGAGCGCGTCTGCTGTCCCTTGCCGAACACCGTAACTGGTTTGTTTTTCAGAGCCTGCCTTATAAACTCCGGCACGGCGCGTCCGTCATGGCCTCTCATTCTGGGCCCGTAAGTATTGAATATCCTGACAATTCTTATGTCAACCTTGTGGTAGGTGTGATATGCCATAGTCATGGCTTCGGCGAAACGCTTTGCTTCGTCATAAACGCCGCGCGGGCCTATGGGATTGACATTGCCCCAGTAAGTTTCGGGCTGAGGATTAACGAGCGGGTCTCCGTAGACTTCGGAGGTTGAGGCAAGCATAAATATCGCCCCTTTTTCCTTAGCCAGGCCGAGAGCCTTGTGCGTTCCCAGAGCGCCGACTTTAAGAGTCGGTATCGGTATTTTCAGGTAATCAATCGGGCTTGCCGGAGAGGCAAAGTGCATTACAGCGTCAATCTTGCCAGGGACATGAATGAAATTTGTAACATCATGTTTAATAAACTGAAAGTTTTTGTTCCCAAAAAGATGTTCTATGTTCTTAAGGCTGCCCGTGATAAGGTTATCCATCGCGATAACGCTGTGGCCTTTGGATATAAGAAAATCCGACAAGTGTGAACCTAAAAATCCCGCGCCGCCCGTAATAAGAATTCTCACAAAAGACTCCTCTAAAGTATAATTCTGACAGAATCGTTTTTAATTAATACTTAATAATATAGTTAACAAATGCATTGACCGGCCTGGTTTCACTGCCGCCCGAAGAAAAGGTTGAACCAGCATTAGTTGCAGGGTCAAATGTGTTATCAAATCTTCTACGGTTAGTTCCACCCAAGTCCGGAATATTCAGGTCATTGCGAGGTTCATTCATGACACCCAAATAGTGCCAATGAGATTTAATTTCATCGGCTTGTATTGATCCGATATTATCACCGCTATTTCCACCCGCAGTCATAACAGGTCTTGATCCCCTATCGGGATCTCTTCCTGCCCCATTGTCCCAGCCTCGTAGGAACCTACCGCGCATATCAGGGACATTAAAAGTGGTTGCCCCGTCGCCAGAGCCAAAATTAGTCTCAATCGCGGCGAAAAGGTCAGAGTATGTTGTTCTTGAAACAGATTGTCCGTTGCAGAGAAGCCATCCTGCGGGGGCAGACACACCGCCATAGGGACGGAACAAAGTTCTTCATGTTTCCATCGGACTGTATTGAGGCTACTGTGCTTCCGCCTATTGAAAAATGTATATTCTGTCCCGCGGATTTTTCTATATCCTCCGCTGTTTTGGAATGAAGGGAAAAAGCCTGGGATGTAATCTTCTCTCTCGGGGAGAGCTCCTTGCCGGAAATTACCGTCTCAATCCAAAGGTTTTTAGCGCGCCAATCAACGGTTGTCGGAGTTAATACATAACTGAACACACCGTTGCTAACCAAAATATTAACATTTCCGGAAGACCAAACTTGGTTTCCGCCTGTCAGGGCATCAAAGATCTTAAAAGACATTGTTCTGTTTGCTGAAACGGGCTGTCCATATTCGTGTAGCCTGCCTTGATAGGTTATCTCAACCGGCACTTCAGCAAAGATTACCGCGACGGCAGTAAAACATACTAAAACAGCTCCTAAAATATTTTTCACGATATCCCCCCAACAGCTGAATATTTCTTATCTTCCCATACTTTTGTAAGTTATATCAAGTTTCTTCATTACCTGCGGCTCAAAAATATTTCTTCCGTCAATAATTATTGGATGTTTCAGCAGGCGCCTGACTTTGGACAAGTCCAGCTCTTTGAATTCGTTCCACTCGGTAACGATAACAAGGCAATCCGCGCCTTTCGCAGCGTCGTAAGCATTCTTTTTGAAAGTGACGCCTTTTAAAATCATTTTCGCTTTTTTCATGGCCGCCGGGTCGTAAGCCTGAATCCTGGCTCCGTGCTCCTGAAGCATGGCTATTATATCCACCGAAGGCGCGAAACGCATATCGTCGGTATCGGGCTTAAAGGCCAGCCCGAGGACGCCAATGGTTTTTCCTTTCAGGTTCCATACCGCTTCCTCAATTTTCTTTACGAGCAGTTTTCTCTGATACTCGTTAATTTCCTTTACTTCTTTCAGCAGCTTAAAGTCAAAACCCATCTTTTTGGAAATCCAGTAGAAGGCTTCAAGGTCTTTTGGAAAACAAAAGCCTCCGAAACCTATGCCGGCATTCAGGAAAGAGCGTCCGATGCGCTTATCCATTCCCATGCCCTCCGCGACCTTGGCGACATCGGCTCCTGTCTTTTCGCAAAGATTGGCGACAGCGTTAATATAGGATATCTTCATAGCCAGATAAGAATTTGAGGCATGTTTTATTATCTCGGCGCTTTTGATGTCGGTCACAAGCACGGGAGCTTTTATCGGCGCGTAAATTTCCTTAAGCAGATTTTCCGCCCTTTTGCTTTTTACTCCTATCACTATCCTGTCGGGGTTAAAGGTGTCATAGACAGCCGACCCTTCTCTTAAAAACTCCGGGTTTGACGCGACATCAAATTCAACATTCTTTTTTATGTTGCGTTTTATGGTCATCTCAACCCATTCGCCCGTCTCAACGGGAACCGTGGATTTATCAACGATAAGTTTATAGGAATTCATGTTAGCGGCTATCTGAGAGGCTACGGTTTCCACAAAAGAGAGGTCGGCCGAACCGTCGTCCCTTGGCGGCGTGCCAACCGCAATAAAAATAGTCTCCGATGATTTCACGCTCTCCCCAAGGTTAGTGGAAAAAGACAGCCGCCCGGACTTTATATTCTTTTTGACTATTTCCGCGAGGCCCGGCTCGTAGATTGGCATTACATTCTTTCTGAGCATGGCAATCTTGGATTTATCAACATCAACACAGATGACTTTATGCCCTAAATCTGATAAACAGGCGCCCGTCACAAGCCCCACATAGCCGGTTCCCACAACGCAAATCTTACGCATTTAAATATCCTTTTTCTTTCAAAAATTCACCTACTGATTCCTGCCAGCTGCGAAGCGGCTCAAAGCCGTTAAGTTTCCATACATAGTTTCTCATTGCAGAAAAGCAGGGCCTTTTGGCCGGGAGGTTAAGGTTTTTTAATTCAATTTTTGAAATAGCTTCACTGCTGCCGTTTAGCATTTTAGCGATCTCAAGGCCTATTTCATAGCGGGAGGCATAACCGGAGTTTGAAATATGATAAGTTCCGTAGAGGTTTGTCTCAATAAGCCGGGCAAGAGCTTGGGAAAGGTCCCTGACATTGGTAGGTGAACTTACCATGTCAGAGGCTGTTTTAACGCTGCCGTCTGATGTAACGGCATCTGCTATCTGAGTGACAAAATTTGCTCTTAAACTGCCGAACAGCCAGGAAGTCCTGACAATAAAATATTTGCTGAGCAGATCGCGCACGAACCGTTCACCGGCCAACTTTGAAGCTCCGTAAACGCTGACCGGGTTTACCTCGTGGAACTCGCTGTAGCCGCCCTCAGGTGTGTCATCTCCGGAAAACACATAGTCGGTGGATATATAAACCATTACCGCGTCAAATCTCTGGCAGGACAGAGCGACATTTCTTGTGGCCAAAGCGTTCATGCGGTAGGCTAAATCCGGGTCAGTTTCGCAGAGGTCAACATTAGTAACCGCCGCGGTATGAATTACAATATCGGGGTTTGCCTTAGTAATGGCTTCATAGGTTGATTGGGGGTCTGTTAAATCAACCTTAATAATATTGCGGCTGGATGAAGCCGCGTTAATGTCAAGGCCGATAATTGTGTGTTTCGGTTCAAGAGTGCCGGTCAGTTCTGTGCCCAGCATTCCGTTTATGCCTGTTATCAGAATCTTCATATTTTATATTGTTTTTTGTAATAGCTTCCGAAATCTCTGTCTTTAAGTTTTTTCCACCACCAAAGGTTGGCGGCATACCAATCAACCGTGGATTTAAGCAGCTGCTTGAAGTTTGTGGAAGGAGCATAGCCAAGCTCTCTTTTTATTTTCGCGCAGTTGAGCGAATAACGCCTGTCGTGGCCGGGCCTGTCGGCAACTCTTTTAATGAGTTCCTTTCCTTTTCCGGTATACTCCAAAATAAGGCTTGTAAGTTCCAGGTTGGTAATCTCGTTTCCGCCGCCTATGTTGTATATTTCACCGTCTTTACCCTTATGGAGCACAAGGTCAACGCCCTTGCAGTGGTCGGTTACATAAAGCCAGTCGCGCACATTTTTGCCGTCGCCATAGAGCGGCAGCTGCTTGTCTTCAAGGGCGTTTGTCACAAACAGCGGTATTACTTTCTCCGGGTACTGAAACGGCCCGAAGTTATTGGACGCTCTGGTAATAAGCACCGGCACTTTGTGAGTTACAAAGTAAGAGCGGGCCAGCAGGTCCCCCCCTGCTTTTGAAGAAGAGTAGGGGCTGTTGGGCGAAAGAGTGGATTTCTCGGTAAAAGAGCCCTTCTGAATGCTTCCGTAAACTTCATCGGTTGAAATCTGAATATATCTTGCGGTTTTGTGCTTTTTAGCGGCTTCTAAAAGGGTATGGGTGCCGAAAACATCGGTCTTTATAAAGGATCCTGATTCCATTATGGATCTGTCCACATGGGTTTCGGCCGCAAAGTTTATTATCGCGTCCACTTGTGGTACCAGTTTGTCCACGAGTTTCGCGTCGCAGATATCACCCTTTACAAATTTATAGCGCCTATTGGAGGCCACATCCAGCAGATTGTCCAGGTTGCCGGCGTATGTCAGTTTGTCCAGGTTTATTATCTTATAGGTTTTGTATTTGTTTAAGATATGCCTTATAAAATTTGAACCAATGAATCCGGCTCCTCCGGTGACTAATAATTTCATTGTATTAATTGTTCTCCTTAAACCAGTTTATTGTTCTCTTCATGCCCTCTTCAAAAGAAACAAGGGGTTTATATTTGAGCAATTTTCCGGCTTTTGAAATATCGGCGCAGGTTCTGCGTACATCTCCCGCGCGGGGCTTTGTGTGCACTGCCTTAAGCTTTAGTCCGGTTATTTTCTCAACTGCTCTCGCGATATCGTTAACTGAATGCGTTTCATTGCAGGCTATATTAAATACTTCTCCCGAGACTCCCTTTGCCGTTGACGCGAGAATGTTGGCCGAGACGACATTGTCAATATATGTAAAATCGCGCGACTGGTTGCCGTCTCCGTGAATTTCAACCGTGGTTCCGTCAAAAGCCGATTCTATGAACTTGGGTATTACGGCCGCGTACTTGGATTCCGGGTCCTGATTCGGACCAAAAACATTGAAGTAGCGAAGGCTCACGGTCTCAAATCCGAATGTCTTTGCAAAAACCCGGCAGTAATTCTCCGCGCCGAGTTTTGAAGTGGCGTAGGGCGAAATCGGGCCGGTCGGCTGTGATTCTCTCTGAGGTATAGTTTTAATATCGCCGTAAACCGATGAGGACGAAGCGTATACAAGCCTTTTTACTCCTGCCTGTCTCGCCGCGATAAGAAGCTTAAGGGATCCCGTAATGTTAACATCGTTTGAGCTTAACGGATCGTCAACAGACCTGGGAACGGAGCGCAGGGCCGCCTGGTGGAGAACAAAATCTATGCCCTTCAAGGCCTTTTGCAGGTCTTTTTCTTTTCTAATGTCGCCTTCAACGAAGTCAACTTTGCTCAAGACTCCGTTCAGATGAGAGAGCTTTCCGGTAGATAAGTTGTCAATAATCCTGACATAGTGCTTGCGTTTCAAGAGCTCTTTAGCGATGTTTGATCCGATAAAACCGGCCCCGCCGGTCACGAGGTATCTCATAATTATCCTTTGTTAATTTTATTTATTTTTTCTTTCCCAGTTGTAAGGGATTTTCTTCGTATCCGCGGGAAGCCTGTATTCATCCGGCTCCTTGTAATTAAATGTCTCGGTGGGCGCGTTAATAATCATGGCTTCAGTCTCGCTTATGCACTTGAAACCGTGATAGACATTTTTTGGTATCTGTACGAGCATGGGATTGTGCTCGCCGATAAAAAACTCGTTGACCTCGCCTTTTGTTTTAGAGCCTTTTCTTGAATCGTAAAGCACCACTTTCATCATGCCTTTCACGCAGATAAACGAATCGGTCTGTTTCTTGTGGTAGTGCCATCCTTTCACGACACCGGGATAGGCGGTGGTCATATAGACCTGGCCAAAACGGATGAACTCAGGCCAGTCGGAGCGCATAAGTTCCATAACTCTGCCTCTCTCGTCACAATGCGGTTTTAACTGTTTAACTTTGACTCCGTCAATCATGGTGTCCCCTTTATATGATTTCCAGCTTTGAAGAATCGCCGACCATTATTCTATAGGCGGCGGGTTTTTTCTCGGTATGGCTGATCTGCACATTTTGCCCTATCAAAGAATCTCCTATGCGTTTTATGTCCTTTATGGTTGAATTCTCAAGAACAATGGAATGCTCTATCTCGGAATTTTCAATTTTTACATTGAAATATATGGAGGTAAAGGGCCCAATGTAGGAGTTAATAATCTCGGCGTTCTCGCCGATTATGGCCGGCCCGCGGATAGAACTGTTTACGACCTTGGCGCCTTTTTCAATTACAACTTTCCCTTCAATATTTGAAGCGGAATCCACCGTGCCTCTTGTATCGGTCAGAATTGTGTCAAGTATCAGGCGGTTTGCTTCAAGCATGTCGTCAAGTTTGCCGGTATCTTTCCACCAGCCCTGTACTATATGAGGAGAAACCGTGTAATTGTTGTCAATGAGGTACTGAATGGCGTCGGTAATCTCCAGTTCGCCTCTGTCGGAGGGTTTAATGCTGTTTACCGCTGTGTGGATATTCTTGTCAAACATATAGACGCCGACAAGGGCCAGGTCGCTTTTTGGCTGTTTTGGTTTCTCTTCAAGATTTATAACTTTGGAGTCTTTTAAAACCGCCACTCCGAAATTTTCCGGGTGCGGCACCTTGGCGAGAAGAATCTGGGCGTTGGGTTTATTTTTTACAAACTGGGCAATCTGTTCTTTTAAGCCGTCTTTAATAAGGTTGTCACCGAGATACATCACAAAATCGTCATCTTTGAGGAAATCCCGTGCTATTTTAACGGCGTGAGCCAGGCCCAGAGGCGCCTCCTGCTGAATGTATGTGATATTGATTCCCCAGCGAGAGCCGTCCTTTAAGGCGGATCTGATTTCGTCGGCCGTGTCTCCCACTATAACGCCGACTTCCTTTATTCCGGCCTCGGCTATGGCCTCAAGCCCGTAAAATAAAATGGGCTTGTTGGCTATCGGGACAAGCTGTTTAGCCGAAGTATGAGTTATGGGGCGAAGCCGGGTGCCTTTGCCGCCGGAGAGAACGAGAGCTTTCATTATACTCTTTCCCTCCAGTAGTTAAGAAGGTCCAGTAAAGTGGTTTCAAAAGGAATCTCGGGTTTCCAGCCGGTTTGATTGTAGAACTTGGTGTTGTCGCCAAGCAGTATTTTAACATCGGAGGGCCGCATGCGAGAGGGATCCTGCTTAACGGTAACTTTTATCTTTGAGTAGGAAAGAAGAATGTCCAAAACTTTCTGTATGGTCCAGTCTTTACCGCGGCAGATGTTATAAACTTCACCTGGGATGCATTTCTCTGTGGCAAGCCAGTAGCCTTTAACCATGTCGCGGGCGTCGGTGTAATCGCGCCTCGCCGTCAGGTCGCCGACATGAATAACCGGATCCTGTTTGCCTTTTTCTATCCTTGCAATCTGCTGGGCGAAATTGCTTTCAACAAACACTTCGCCGCGCCTCGGGCCGGTGTGGTTAAAGCCCCTGGTGCGGATGATATTCAATTTATAGGACATCGCGTACTGGTAACCGAGTAAGTCCTGGCCCACTTTTGAGACTCCGTAGGGAGAGAGAGGCCTTAAAGGGTTGGTTTCTTTTATCGGAGTTTCCTCAGGTTTTACCATGCCGTATTCCTCGGAGGAGCAGGCGATCTGGATAAACGGGTTTACACCGACTTTAAGGCACGCTTCAAAGATGTTAAGTTGTCCGATAATGTTTGTGGTTATGGTTTCAGCGGGAGCGTTCCAGGAAGTCGGCACGAAACTCTGCGCCGCGAGATGGAAGATCTTCTCGGGTTTTATCTGCTGAATGGTTTTTTCAACCGAGGATGCGTCGCGCAGGTCGCATTCAAGCAGGTTAATTTTGTCCATAAGATGCTCAATATTATCCTTCTTTGAACGCCAACGGTCTATTCCCCAGACCTTGACATCCTTCATCTTGAGAAGATATTCAGCCATGTGGCTGCCAACAAAACCGGTGATGCCCGTAATCAACACATTCATGTTTATTTCCCTTCCGTTTTAATATTCTTTCTCTCAATATAAAACGCCAAAATAGTTGTGATCAAAAGCGCTATAAGAGACATGGTCATAACTATTGGTTTTCTTTTTATTTCAACCGGCTTGTCATTAATTATGGCCGGTACTTCAACCGTAGTGGGTACTACCCTCAGCTCGGAAACTCCACTGGAAAGCGGAATAGGCCTCAAAAGCTCTTTAACATCTATAATCAGCGATTTCATGTTAGATTTCGCGTTAAGATACAAAACCTGATGCCTTCTATACAATACTTTTGTAAAAGCGTCAGCGATCATGAAAGCGTATTGGGGGTTATCGTCGGTGACAATGATTTCCACATACCCATTTAAATCTTTGAATTCAACAGAGGACGCGAGAGTTTTAAGTGTATCTGAATCCATGTTGATTTTTAACAATTTTGCCACCTCAATCAACTGTGGGGTGGAGTGCATGACCTTGTCCAGGGAATAAACAGGTTCCAGGTATCTGTTGCCGTCTAATCCAATCTTCAGCAGCGAGACGGACTTGTAAACTTTTGGAGGGTACATGTTGTAAACAAAGGCGGTAAACGCAACGAGAATAACCGGTAGAAATATCAATTTCCAGCGTTTCACAAAAACTCTGATTACATCTTCTATTGTTAATTCCTGCTCTTCACTGAACATAATGTATATCCTCCCACAATCGTTGTATTTTATAAAAAATAAAGGCAAAAATCAACCGAAAATGCCAAATCGGAAAATCCACCACAGCGCGGCTATGCCGTCTTTTAATCCGATTTTCTTACCCTCGGCGTAAGTTCTTCCGTAGTACCTGACAGGAACCTCAAAGATCCTGACTTTAAGCCTTGCAACTTTAGCGGTAATCTCCGGCTCAAAGCCAAAACGGTTGGACTTCAGCTTTATTCTTTTCAGGACATCCCGCTTAAATACTTTGTAGCATACTTCCATATCGGTTAAATTAAGGTTATTGAGCATGTTTGACAATACCGTCAGAAAATTATTCCCAACCTGATGCCAGAAGTACAGAACACGGTGAGGCCCGCCGAGAAACCTGGACCCGAAGACCACATCGGCCTTGCCTGAAATAATGGGTTCAAGAAGCGCCGGATAATCTTCCGGGTCGTATTCAAGGTCTGCATCCTGAACAATTATTATATCCGAAGCTGCGTGTTCAAAAGCGATCCTCAAAGCCGCGCCTTTGCCCCTGTTTATTTCCTGGTAAATAACCCGGCACCTGGGGTCTTTTTCAATTTCTTTAAGTTTTTTCACTGTTTCGCCGGAGGAGCCGTCGTCTACCAGAATGATTTCGTCCACCATAGGTTGCGCTTTAACTTTATCAACAATGACTGAAATAGTGGCGGGTTCGTTGTAAACCGGAATAGCCACGCAGACGCTGAGTTTTCCGCTCATAATAGTTATCCTTTACCGGAATTATTTTCCGTCTCTCCAGGGATAAAATTCTTTTTCTTTTTCTTTATCATAGACATTTTTTCTGTTTGTGGCAGAGGTCTTCAGATCCACCTGCAGGTATACTTCCTCAAAGGCCTGCCGCCTGCGGTAAATAACCTTAAACTCCCAGCAGTGTATATCACGGTAGATACGGATTTCTTCGTCGTTTGTTGTAAACTTTTTAAAGTTTTCCGCTGCCGTGGTCCTGAAAATATAATTTATGCGCCATTTTGATGTCGGCCAGAACGACAGCCCCACATTCAGATCAAGCTCTTCCGGCCTTGAGCTATGGTAAAAGGCTCCCAGGCTTGAGCTCTCCGCGTCCATTCTTCCGAGCCGTAATTCCCCCTGCACCGAGTTTAAGTAGTGCGGGTAAATATTTGATTCTTCCCTCAGATAGGCGTAGAGCGCCGGATTGGGCAGCCAGGAGAGTTCGTTGACCAGAGGGCTGAATTTCAGCTTCCAGTCTTCCAGAATTTCGTTTCTGTTCAGATGGAAATTATAAATGGTGGAGTTTCTCAGCACAAGTTTGTTGGCGTAAATAGAATTCTGGAAATATACCTGCTTAAGTTCCTCGCCGTAGTCTGCCGCCTCGCTGTCCACCTGAGGCGAGTTGACTACTGAACGCAGTTTATAGCTGTACAGCAGGTCCCAGTCCATCCAATACACCGGGCGGTACCTCAACCCTAAATCAGCGTAGTACCTGGAAGTCAGCTGCTGGGAATAATCCAGAATAGAAGCGCGGTTTTGCCAGGTTTCATTCAATCCCAATTTAGGCGTGAAAATAAGATTTCTTGTTATCCTGTAGTCTTTGAAAATATTGGAATCGGCAAAGGCCGTGACAAGATAAAAGTCGTTTGTGTTAATATACTGGTTCTGAATATAACCCGAAAAGTTCGTGTAAAACGGAATACCCTTCTTTCTGGTAAGCGGGAACAGGGTGTATTCAACTTTTGGGGCCGTTATGACGCTCGGCTGAAACACCCCGAGCGCCGGATTGAAAGTGTCCGTTCTCTCAACGGTGAACCTCAAGTTTGACCTTCCGTTCTGCCGGGTAAACGACAGGTTGGATCTCAGATCCTGGGTGGTTCTGTCCCAGTTTTCCTGAAAGTACTGGTTGTTGAATGTTTTGTCGCTGTTGAAATTCAATTCCGCCTGTCCGGTCCAGGCAAGGTCAAGCCTGTGCCAGTAATAGGAACGCATATTCCATCTTTCCTTCTGTGTTGAGGTCTCAAGGTTTGTCAGCGCGTCCTTCTGATAGGTTGTTTCCTTAATGTGGTATCCGTAAAAAGTGCCCTTGAGCTTATCGGGCACATCATAGTTGTACTCTATTCCTTTCCCGAGCCCTCTGCGGCTGAAATAATCTATGTAGAGCTTCGCGTAACTGAAATCAGTCAATTTATATCCGTAAATAATTTTTAATATTATGCCATCCTCGTTATTAAAACCCGGCTGAATTTCAATGCTGTCGCGGTGCGGCCCTATACCCTGGGTGAAAACAGGGAAGTAAAACATGGGGATGGAATTCCATAAAAATATGCAGTTGTAGAGAGTGATTCTTTTATTGGGTTTTATGTTGGCCTTAGTTGAATATATGTAATAGTGAGGTTTGTCCAGGTCGCAGTTAGTGAAAATACCGTTACTAAGAGAATTGCTTTCTTCGTTGTGCCGGACGAGCTTTTGGGAGCTGAACCTCCATGGCGGGAAGCTGCCTCTGGCTTTGGTGAATTCGCCCTTCTTTGATTTTAAATCATACGCCAGGGCTTCTCCGTAAAGCGCGCCGGTATTCTCGGAAACCGTGACGCTGCCGGTAGCCAGCATAAAATCCCTGTCTATGTAAAATTCAATTTTGTCAGCGGTGAGGAGTTTCCCGTCCCAGGTTACCGTTACGCTTCCGGTTGCTATTATGTAGCTTTCGGCATCGTGATAGACAAGCCTTTCAGCCTTAATGTCCAGGTCGGGAGCCTCCGCGCCGAAAACCGCGCCCGCGCAATAAAAAAAAAGCACCGGAGAAAATAAAGCAAGATTAAATAAATTTTTGATTTTCTTTCTCACGCGATGCTCTTATCTGGCCAAAAAAGCGGCGCCGACAACACCGAGTTTCTGGGTGTATTTTGATATGACTATGTGACAGGCCCTGGCGGGCATCTTAAAAGCCCGTTTCTTTACGGTTTCAATAACCGGTTTAAGTATGAGGCCGTCCGCTTTGCTGACGCCTCCGGCAAGCACGACTTTCTCGGGGTTAATGATATTTACAAGGTCCGCTATTATTATTCCGAGTTTTTCGCCGGCAAACTGCCATATTTCATTGGCCAGTTTATCATTCTTATGAGCCGCGATATCAAGTATTCTGGGGGTTATTCTGTCAAGCCTTCCGCCGACAAGGCCAGGAAGAATGGATTTTCTGCCGTTCTTTATCGCGCTGACCGCGGCTTCGCTTAAATAAGCCGCCCCGATAAAACGCTCAACACAGCCGTGATTTCCGCAGTTGCACTTTGGGCCCAGAGGGTCAATTGTAATATGGCCGATCTCACCGGCTGAGCCGGTTGTTCCGTGATAAAGTTTGCCGTTGCAAATTATCCCGCCGCCGACACCGGTTCCTAAAGTTATGCAGACAAGGTTCTGCGCTTTGCCTCCGGCGTCAAGCCAGAAGGCTCCCCAGGCCGCGGCATTGGCGTCATTATCAATGACCACCCGGTGCTTAAGGCCGTTTTTAAGAATTTTGCCTATAGGAATTCCGCTCCATTTAGGCAGATTCGGAGAAAATCTTAAAACTCCTTTTTTCTGGTCAACATCACCGGCTACTCCGACGCCCGTGCCCGATACCTTGTTTATATACTTCATATTATTGGCTCTTTTGATCAGTTGCGGCAGGATCTTTTTGGGATCTGATGTAAAAGAATTGGGCATACTGCTCTGTTCAATAATATTGCCCTTCGCGTCAGCAATGGCAAGCTTGACTTCTGTTCCGCCCAGATCTATGCCGAGAAAAAAGTTGGTCATTTTATTTCCTTTTAAAATAGTTTAGCGCTTCCCCCACAAGGAAAAGCGAACCGGAAACCAGCGTTGAATAACCGCGCGGCACTTTGCCCGCGGCCTTTGAAAAAGACGGCGCTAAAGAGATATTGCTTTTATCCAGATACCTGCCCCATTCTGCTGCCGATATACTATGGTCCAGGTTCCTCGCGGATTTTACCGGGACGATAATAACTTTATCGGCAGTTTTAGAAAATATCTTTATAACCGATTTGTAGTTCTTATCGCCAAGAATGCCGAAAATCATAGCGGCTTTAGACTCCGCCCAGGGGCTTTTCTTCCATGCTTTCGCGAAAATCTCAGCCGCCTGCGGGTTATGCGCCCCGTCTAAAACTGTTACATTTGAAGCAGAAGCTTTCTTTAAAATCTGGAAGCGGCCCGGCCAGGCAATATCTTTGAGAGCTTGCAGTGATGGTTCAAAATCAATTTCAAAGCTGGCATTGCGAATTAGTTGAAGCGCCGTTATAGCCATTAAGGCGTTCTTTATCTGATGGGGGCCGAGGAGCGATAATTCAGCCTTAAAAACTCTGCCCAGCCCGGAGTATTTAAAGAACTGCGTGCCATGCCGCCAGTTTGTATGTATGTTTCCGGCCTTAAAATCCCTTCCTGCAATGTACAACCTGGATTTATTTTGCCCGGCTGCTTTTTCTATTACGCCGAGGCTCGCGGAATCCGAACAGCCGCATATTACCGGAACACAACTCTTAATTATGCCGGCCTTCTCAAAAGCTATTTTTTCAATAGAATCTCCGAGAACAGCCGTGTGCTCAAGCCCTATGGCGGTAATTACGCTTACTACAACTCGCTTGACTGTGTTGGTGGCGTCAAACCTGCCGCCAAGGCCGGTTTCAAGTACAGCAAAATCAACTTTACGGCCGGCAAAATAAATAAAGGCTAAAGCGGTGATAAATTCAAAAAATGTCAGCGAATATTTTTTGGAAAGGCTGAGATATTTACCCGACAAACCCGCTAAATCACCGTCGGAAATTTCCTTTCCGTTTATTTTTATGCGTTCGTTAATTCTAAGCAGATGCGGCGAAGTGTAAAGAGCGGCCTTGTAGCCCGAAGCCTCAAGCATCCGGGCAGTCATGGCGGCCGTTGAGCCTTTTCCGTTGGAACCGGCTATGTGAATTGAGCGGAATGAATCCTGGGGGTCTCCGGCTTCTTTCAAAAAAGCTCTTATGCGCGACAGGCCCGGCTTCATTGAGGTATATTCGCTGTTCTGCCAAAGAGCGAGAGCTTTTAAGCTGTTCATTAATATTCTGTTTTACTTCTTTTTCATTTTTTCAGTAAAAAACTTAAGCAGGTTAGCGATGGTGTTCTTCATGTCTTTTCTTTCTGAAATTACATCCACCATGCCGTGCTCCAGAACAAACTCCGAAAGCTGGAAGCCTTCAGGAAGCTTCTGCCTTATAGTTTGTTCAATCACTCGCGGGCCGGCAAAACCTATAAGCGCTTTCGGTTCAGCCACAATTACATCCCCGAGCATGGCGTAGGAAGCCGAAACGCCTCCGGTTGTCGGGTCGGTCAGAAGAGATATAAAGGCAAGGCCGTGGTCAGAAAGCCTCGCGAGAGCGGCGCTTGTCTTGGCCATCTGCATCAGAGAGTAAATACCCTCCTGCATCCTGGCGCCTCCTGAAGAAGAAACTATAATAAACGGCAGTTTGTTTTCTATGGCGTGCTCGCAGGCTCTTGTGATCTTTTCCCCCACTACCGAGCCCATGCTGCCGCCCATGAAATCAAAATCCATTACCGCGATAGCTGTTTTACAGCCGTCTATTTCACAAACTCCAGATACGAGAGCCTCTTTAACTTTATATGACCTGGATCTTTTGGCGTAGTCAGGAAAGCCGAGAGGGTCGCCGGGAAGCATGTCGGCGTCAAGCTCGGTAAAGGTGCCGGCATCGCTGAGCATATTAATTCTTTCCCGCGCGTTGAGCCTGAAATAATAGCCGCACTTGGGGCAAACTTTCAGGTTGCCTTCAAGATCTTTGTTGAAAATGATCTGCTCGCACTTTTTGCACTTGGTCCAAAGGCCGTGCGGAATTTCTTTTTTGCTGGTTGATGATTTAACTGCCATATTTCCTCCTGCGTTATTTAAGCCGCTCGCGCGGCGGTTCTGTCTTAATCCAGGGCCTTCCTGAGCTGTTTTGAAAACGATGAGATCTTTTCAAGCATGGCGTTTCTGTTTTTTGCCGCGGAAATAATATCTATCAAAGCTGAGCCGACTATTACACCGTCAACATATTTCTTAACCGACAGCACCTGTTCCGGGCCCGATATCCCAAAGCCAAGAAACTTAGGTTTTCTGATATTGGCGCGCACTTTAAGAAGGAATTTTATTGTCGCGGGCCCGAACTGCCTGCGTTTACCGGTTACCCCCGTCAGGGAGACCACATACACAAACGCGGAACTTAATGAATCTATGAGTTTAAGCCTCTTTTCCGGAGTGTTCGGAGATACCAGGCGGATAAGTGAAAGCCCGTTTTCAGCGCAAATTTTTCTGAATTCCCCTGTTCCCTCCGGTATGGAGTCCGGCACGATGAAGCCGTCAACTCCGGCGGCGCGGCAGCGCGCGAGGGTAGGCTTAAGGCCGGGAGCCGCCAGCGGGTTTAAATAACTCATGAGCACGATAGGAATATCAATACGCTCTTTTCTGAGTTCGGAAACCATCCTTAATATTTTTGACAGGTCGGCGCCATTTTTCAGCGCTTTATCCGAAGATAACTGAATGGTTGGGCCGTCGGCGATAGGATCCGAGAAAGGAACTCCGACCTCAATAATATCGGCGCCGCTTGAAGCGAGAGTTTTAATTATGGTTTTTGTAGCGCTGATATCCGGGTATCCTCCCGTCACAAAAAATACAAGCGCTTTTTTTCTGCTTTTAACGAGTTCGGCGGTTTTGGCTTCTAATCTGTTCATTTAATTAAGGACCTCACGGAATCGGCGTCTTTGTCGCCTCTTCCCGACAGGCATACGATCACAATATCTTTCTTTGAAAGTTTTGGCGAGAGGGTTTTGAGATACGCCACCGCGTGCGACGACTCAAGAGCCGGTATTATCCCCTCATGTTCCGAGAGAAGTTTAAATCCGTAAAGCGCCTGCGCGTCGTTTACCGGATAATATTCCGCTCTGCCTGTTTCCTTGTAGAAACTGTGCTCGGGGCCCACTCCCGGATAGTCAAGCCCGGCTGAAATAGAGTGCGTGGATGAAATCTGGCCGTTTTTGTCCTGAAGCACATAAGTTTTCATGCCGTGCAGATAGCCGATCTTTCCCTTTGAAAGGGTTGCCGCGCCCGCGGCCTCAAGCCCAATGAATTTTACGCTTTTATCTTTATAAAATGGATGAAAAAGTCCTATGGAATTGCTTCCGCCTCCCACGCAGGCGAGCAGATAGTCGGGGAGCCTGCCTTCAAGGCGCAGGATCTGGCGCCTGGCCTCCTGTCCGATCACGGACTGGAAATATCTGACCATGAACGGATATGGGTAGGGGCCCATAACCGAACCAATGCAGTAAAAAGTATCCGATACATTTGTGACCCAGTCGCGGAGCGCCTCGTTAATAGCGTCCTTTAGAGTTTTGGAGCCGGATTTGACGGGTATAACCTTTGCTCCGAGCAGCTTCATTCTGAAAACATTGAGTTCCTGTCTTTTTACATCCTCTTCGCCCATGTATACTTCGCACTTGATGCCGAAAAGGGCCGCTGCCGTCGCTGTTGCCACGCCATGCTGTCCGGCGCCGGTCTCCGCTATAACGCGTTTCTTTCCCAGCATTTTGGCCAGCAGCACCTGTCCGAGCGTGTTGTTGATTTTATGAGAGCCAGTGTGGCAGAGATCTTCTCTTTTGAGGTATATCCTTGGGCCTTTGAATATCTTGGTCAAATTTTCCGCGAAATATAGATTGGTAGGCCTACCCGCGTAGTTTTTCAGGTAATAGGAAAGTTTATCCTTAAAATCAGCGCTTTTAAGGGCTTTGTTGAGCTCATTTTCAAGTTCATTGAGAGGCTCAACGAGCGTCTCGGGTATGAAGCGTCCGCCGAAACTTCCGAAATATCCTTTTGTCATTATACGATACCTTCCGCGAAGAGGTCTCTTTCGTCAACAATGCCGGCCGGCTTCTGATTTTTGCCGACAACCGGTATATTGTCAAAATTATGCTGTTTTATTATCTTGACCGCGTCTACGGCCAGCGTCTCGGGGCTTATAGTCAGCGGCTGGCGCGTCATAACTTCCTTAATTTTTCTATTCATGAGTGATTTGTCTTTCTGAAGCTTCCTTCTTAAATCTCCGTCGGTAAAAAAGCCTGTAAAGCGGCCGGCATTGTCAACGACATTTGTGGCCCCGAGCCTGGTCCTGGTCATGACAAGCAGAGCCTCGTTAACTGAGCGGTTTTCATTGATAACCGGGTTGTCCTTGCCTTTTCTCATAATATCTTTAACCCTGACTGTAAGTTTTTTTCCGAGTCCGCCGGCCGGATGGAACTTAGCCAGAGTTTCTTTTTTAAAACCTTTCTTTTCTGAGGCGCAAAGCGCGATAGCGTCGCCTAAGGCCAGCATGGCTGATGTTGAAGCCGTGGGAGCCAGGTTATAGGGGCAGGCCTCTTTTTCTATGTGGGAGTTAATAATCAGGTCGGCGTATTTCCAGGGCTTTGCCGACGGGCGCCCGGTCATGACAATGACCCGAATGCCCATATTCTTAATGACGGGCAGAACTTTTTTAATTTCGTCGGTTTCTCCCGTGTAGGAAAGCAGAAGGACAATGTCGTTAGGCATAAGCATGCCGATGTCACCGTGCAGGCACTCGGCAGGGTGCAGAAAAACCGAAGGTATGCCCATAGAGGACATGGTAGCCGCTATCTTCCTTCCGATAAGCCCGGATTTTCCCACGCCCATTATTACAATTCTTCCCGAACATTCCGCGATAATGCCGACGGCCTGAAAGAATTCGTCGTCTAAATGTTTCAGCTGGCTCTTTACTGCATTTGCCTCAATAATAAGTGTCTGTCTGGCCCGTTCAATTAAGTTTGCGCTCATATTTTCCTTTCTAGGCACGCCTCGCCGCCGTAATAAAGTTTTTCATTTTATCGTAATCTTTTCTGCGCTGGAGCCGTTCCACTCCCGAGGCCGCGTCAACCCCGAAAGGCCTTACTTTTTCAACCGCGTCGGCGACATTTTCCGGAGCCAGTCCGCCCGCCAGAAAAAACGGCTTGTTCAAATCCCTGGCCTTCAGCGCGATATCCCAGTTAAAAACTTTTCCCGTGCCGCCTGCCGCGTCTTCGGAAAAAGCGTCAAGCAAAAAGAAGTCGGCGCAGTTTAAGTAATTTTTCATTTCCTCAACTACCGAGTCATCCTTCACCCTGAAAGCTTTTATTATCGGCAATGATGTCTTTGAAAATACGGTGGCGCAGTACTCGGGCGATTCTGAGCCGTGCAGCTGAATGTATTTTAGAGCGCATTTCTTCGCCGCCTTCACCAGGGCATCCAAATCCTCGTCGGCGAAAACTCCGACGCTGGCGACAAAGCCCGGCAAAGACGATATTACTTCAGAAGCGAGTTTTACCGAAACTTTTCTGGGGCTCTCTTTAACGAAATTAAAACCCACTAAATCGGCGCCGAGGTTGGCGGCAAGCATTGCGTCTTCCGCGTTTGTAATGCCGCAAATCTTTATTTTTATCATGTTCTTAACTCTCTTAATGTGGATTTTGGGTCAGCGCTTCTCATAAGCGTTTCGCCAATCAAAAAATTGCCGGCGCCTAACGCGGCAAAACGGTTGATATCGCCTTTCCCGCTGATGCCGCTTTCAATTACAATCAGCTTATCTTTTGGCACTTTAGGGATAAGCCGCTCGGAGACTGAGAGGTCAACCTTAAAATCGTTGAGGTTGCGGTTGTTAATCCCGACTATGCGCGCGCCGCAGTCAATAACTGTTTTTAATTCCTCTTCGTCGTGAATCTCAAAAAGGCAGTCCATGTCAAGCGCCGAGGCAACTCTAAAAAGTTCTCTTAAGGCATCGGCCTTAAGAAGCGCGGCTATCAGCAGGACAGCGTCGGCGCCGGCATAATAAGATTCGTAGAGCTGATACACTTCAGTAATAAAGTCTTTGCGCAAAACAGGAATTGATACGCCTGTCTTTACGGCCGTCAGGTATTCCAGGCTTCCTAAAAAAAATGTTTCCTCTGTGAGCACCGATATGGCTGCCGCGCCGCCCGACTCATAGGTTTTAGCGATAGCTAAAGGGTCAAAACTTTCCGTCAGCAGGCCTTTTGAAGGGCTGGCGCGTTTTATTTCAGCGATAATGTTGGGCCCGGAGCTTTTAAGAGCGTCGTAGAGTCCGGCTCTTTTGACATTCTTTTTTACGGCGCAAAGTTCTTTGAGCCTGTCCGCGGGAAGAAGTTTTTTCTTTTCCTCAACCGCGGCGGTTTTTGAAGCTACGATTTCTTTTAATATTGAGTGCATTATGAGTTTGTGAGCCTGACTAATTCTTCCAGTTTATTTAGAGCAAGCCCCCGCTCAAGCGAGTCGGCGGCTAATCTGACGCCGTGAGCCATATCTGTTGCTTTTCCGCCCACCAAAAGCGCCGCGGCGGAATTAAGAATGACCACATCGGCCCTGGGGCCTTTCGCGCCTTTAAATATTTCCCTGAGTATCGCCGCGTTTTGAACGGCGTTTCCGCCTTTAATTTGATCAATGCCGGCGCGCTTAAGCCCGAAATCCTCAGGAGTAATCTTAAATGATATAACCTCACCGGCGTTAAGCTCCGCCACATGGGTTACTCCCGATATGGATATCTCGTCCATGCCGTCCTCGCCGTGAACAACCCAGGCTCGCTTTGAGCCGAGGTTGCTGAGCACCTGCGCGAGCATCTCAACGAGATTCCTGGAATATACTCCGAGAACCTGTGCCGTTGCTCCTGCGGGATTTGTCAAAGGGCCCAGCACGTTAAATATGGTCCTGATGCCAATTTGGCGCCTGGGGTTAATCGCGTGTTTCATGGCTCCGTGCAGTGAAGTCGCGAAAAGAAACCCTATGCCTATTTTGCTGATGCATTCCTCTACTTTTTCCGGGGCTATGTTAATGTTGACACCAAGAGCCTCAAGCACATCGGCGCTGCCGCAGGCGCTTGAAACGGAGCGGTTGCCGTGTTTGGCTACGGTCAGACCGCAGGAGGCGACCACAAAAGCCGTGGCCGTGGAGATGTTGAATGTTGAGGTGCCGTCACCGCCTGTGCCGCAGGTGTCCAGTATGGTTTCAGCGTCAATGTTAATGTCGTCTCTGTCAATGTCAAGCGCGGCTTTTACTCTTATTGGCGTCGCGAAACGGCGCATCACCCTGGCGCAGCCTGTAATCTCTGAAATTGTTTCGCCCTTCATTCTAAGCGCCGTAATAAATGCCGCTATCTGAGCGTCGGTAGCTTCACCGCCCATAATCTCGGCCATTACATCGGAGGCTTCTTTTTCCGTAAGGTCCTGCCCGTTTACGGCCTTATTTATTGCCTCTTTTATCATCTTTTCAGCCTTTTGCAGTTATTAAAGAAATTGCGCAGCAGCTTCTTGCCTTCATGGGTAAGAATAGATTCCGGATGGAACTGAACGCCTTCAACCATGAGAGTTTTGTGCCTCAGGCCCATTATCTCGCCGTCTTTTGTCACGGCGCTGACCTTAAGGCAGTCCGGAAGCGTTTTTTTATCCACCAGCAGCGAATGGTAACGCGTAGCCTCAAAGGGGTTTGGCAGATTTTTGAATATTGTTTTGCCGTCATGTTTTATCATGGAGGTTTTGCCGTGCATAAGCGTTTTGGCGCGCACTATTCTGCCTCCGA
This sequence comes from Elusimicrobia bacterium RIFOXYA2_FULL_47_53, assembly GCA_001800315.1. Lineage (GTDB taxonomy): Bacteria > Elusimicrobiota > Endomicrobiia > Endomicrobiales > XYA2-FULL-47-53 > XYA2-FULL-47-53. The sequence continues at coordinate 125,142 of MGVE01000001.1, forward strand.
AAGCCTCTCCTATGCACTGAAGGCCCAGGCAGACGCCGAAAATAGGAATTTTACCGGCGAAACGCTTTATGAGATCCAGAGATATGCCGGCCTGTTTCGGGTTGCCGGGGCCCGGAGAAATCAATATCCAGTCCGGGTTCATGCGCTCAATTTCTTCAAGGGAAATCTCGCTGTTTCTGAAAACTCTAATATTTTTTTCCCATTCTCCGAGGTACTGGACAATGTTGTAAACGAAAGAATCGTAGTTGTCAATAACGAGTATCATCAGATCAAACCTTTTTCGGCTTTTTCTATCGCAGAGAAAAGAGCCGCCGCTTTGTTTTTTGATTCCTGAAGCTCTTTTGAAGGCACGGAATCTGCGACTATTCCGGCTCCGGCCTGGGCATAAGCCACGCCTTTCTTAAGGACTAAGGTCCTTATCGTTATCGCCATGTCCATATTGCCTGAATAGGAAAAGTATCCCACCGCGCCGGCGTAGGGCCCGCGAGCCTCGGGTTCCAGTTCGTCAATTATTTCCATGGCGCGAACCTTGGGAGCGCCTGAAACCGTTCCGGCCGGAAAGCAGGCCCTGAAAAGGTCAAAGCTGTCCATGCCGGGTTTAAGCGTTCCGGTTACGGAAGAAACTATATGTATTACATGTGAGTATTTCTCTATGGTCATAAGCTGTGGGACCCTGACACTCGCGCTTTTGCATACCCGGCCCAGGTCATTTCTTCCGAGGTCCACAAGCATAATATGTTCCGCGCGCTCCTTCGGATCCGCCAGAAGTTCACGGGAAAGGCGCGTTTCTTCAGCCTCATCTTTTCCCCTGGGCCTTGTGCCGGCTATAGGCCTGGTCTCGGCGAAATCGTCTTCTTTGCGCACAAGTATCTCAGGCGAAGAGCCGATAATCTCAAAATCGCCCATTTTAAGAAAGTACATGTAAGGCGACGGGTTTACAAGCCTTAGCGCCCTGTAAATATCAAATGCGCCCGCGGCGGTTTTCTTTGAAAACCTTTGAGACAGAACTACCTGTATTATGTCGCCTTTTTTAATATATTCCTTTGCCCTGTCAACATTATGCTTGAATGTTTTCTCGGAAAGATTAGATTCCACCAAAGAATGTTTTAGCGCGCGGCGCTTAGCGTCTCTGAGCGGTTTTCTTAAAAGAGAAATAATCTCGCTTATCTGCGCGGCTGCCCCGGCATACGCCGCCTTCAGGTTTGTTTTTTCCGAGGCTTCAACGCAGACAACTATTTTTACCGAGTGGCTCAGATGGTCAAAAATAACCAGCTTGTCATTGAGGGTGAACAGCGAATCCGGAAGGTTAAGGGCTTCTTTCGGTTTATTCGGCAGTTTCTCAATAAAGCGAATCATATCGTAGGAAGCAAACCCTACCGCGCCCCCCCAGAACCTCGGAAGGCCGCGTACCTCCACGGGATTATATTCGGACATAAGCCTTTTTATTTCATTTATCGGGTCAGGGGACGGTTTCCAGTCTGTTTTGCCCGGCTGGCGCGAAACCGAATACTGGCCTCCCTTTGACTGAAAGTAAAGTTTTGGATTCCAGGAAATAAAAGAATACCTGCCCCACCGTTCCCCGCCTTCAACGCTTTCAAGGAGGTAGGCGTAAGGGTGGGCGTCAGCCAGTTTCAGAAAAGTGGATACCGGGGTTTCCAGATCGGCCAAAATTTCGCTGTAAACCGGTATTATGTTTCCTTTCTTTGATAGAAGGCGGAACTCGTTGAACTCCGGAATAATTTTAAAGTTAGCGTTCATATAGCGTCTTAATTTATCCTTATAACTCTGCCTTTAATATTTGACAAGGGAAGAAAATAAATGTGTTCTCCGGTCGCGCTGTTTATCCAGTCGCGGCTGTCGTTTGACTCATCCCTGTTGTCGCCCATTACAAAAACTGTTGAGGCCGGAACCGTAAGCCTGTTTATATTGTCTCCGCTCAAAAGCTCCGAAGCCCTTGTGTGTTTTACATAGTCTTCTTTTGCCGGAGCGCCGTTAATAAATACTTCTTTTTCTTTTATTTCCACGGTGTCGCCAGCGACGGCGATAACTCTTTTGATAAGTTCTTTTTCGTCAACCGGAGATTTGAAGACTATGATCTCTCCGCGCTTCGGTTTTACCAGCCAGCGGCTAATCTTTTCTTCAAGCATCAACTCGCCGACTTTCAGCGTTGGCTCCATGGATGCCGAAGCGACATAAACAGTTTCTATGACAAAGGTTCTAATAAACATCGCCGCAAGAACCGCGGCGGAAACTATAAAGGCCAGTCTTTTTATCATTTATATATGTCTTTGGGATTAAAAACTCTTTTTCCGCAAACCGTGTGCTTGCCGGCGGAAGAAATCTTTGTAAAAAAACAGCTCCTGTATCCCGTGTGGCAGGCCGCACCGCCAACCTGAACAGCTTTAACCAGCAGGGCGTCTTTATCGCAATCGTAAGAGACTTCTTTGACTTTCTGAATATTGCCGGAGGTCTCACCCTTTACCCAGAATTTTTTGCGTGAACGGCTCCAGAAAGTCGCTTTCCTGGTTTTCAAGGTCAGTTCAACCGCTTTGGAGTTCATGTAGGCGAGCATAAGAACCTGGTTGTCTTTATAGTCCTGCACAATGACAGGGATAAGGCCGTTAGCGTCGTATTTCAGGCTTTTCGCGAATTTGGTTATCTCAGACATTTTATCTCCTATATTCTTACGGGAACTTTTTTTGATTTAAGGTATTTTTTAAGTCCGTTTATTGGCAATTCCCTGAAGTGGAAAAGGGACGCGGCAAGAACGGCCGAGGCTCCGCAGCGGTAGGCGTCAAAAAAATGCTGTTTTTTTCCGGCTCCGCCGGAAGCTATTACGGGAATGCTTACCGCACTGCTTACGGCTTTCAGTAATGCGTTGTCGTAGCCGTTTTTTGTGCCGTCGGCATCCATGCTGGTGAGCAGTATTTCACCGGCGCCGAGCTTCTCGGCTTTCCTGGCCCAGGCCACGGCATCCAGGCCGGTTGCCTTTCTGCCTCCGTGGGTATAAACTTCCCAACTGTTTTTTGCGGTTCTTTTCGCGTCAATCGCGACAACTATGCACTGGTTGCCGAACTTCCTGCTGGATTCTCTGATAAGGGGTGGGTTTTGCACCGCCGATGTGTTTAAAGATACTTTATCCGCGCCCGCTTTGAGAAGTTTTCTGATATCTTCAATTGTTTTAAGCCCGCCTCCGACAGTCAGCGGAATAAAAACCTGCTCGGCGGTTTTTTTTACCACATCAAGCATTATGGGCCTGCCGTGGGCCGACGCGGTGATGTCTAAGAAAACCAGCTCGTCGGCGCCTTCCACATTGTATCTTTTCGCGACTTCAACGGGGTCTCCCGCGTCGCGCAGATTTAAAAACTTTGTGCCTTTTACGACGCGCCCGGCGTCCACATCAAGGCACGGTATGACTCTTAAGGAAAGCATTTTATTTTCCGCCGATCTTTATGGCTTCTTCAAGCTTGATGGCGTCGGTATAGAGTGCCTTGCCAATTACCGCTCCCATAATCCCCTCTTTTTCGTACTCTTTGAGCTTCCTGATATCGTCAAGGCTGGATATGCCGCCGGAGGCTATAACGCCGATGCGCGCGGCCTTAGCTATCAATCTTAATCCTTCAATGTTGGGGCCTTCCATCATGCCGTCTTTTTTTACATCGGTAGAGAGTATCTCTTCAATGCCCATGTCTTTTAACTTTACGGCCAGGTCGGTGGCTTCAACGGAGGTAGTTTCTTTCCAGCCGCCGATAGCGACCTTGTTGTCAACGACATCAACGGCAACTATCAGTTTCCTGCCGTGCTTTTCAATTGCCTGCCTGATAATATCGGGATTATAAATAGCGAGAGTGCCGACAATAATCCTGTCAATGCCGATATCAAAAAGCGTATCTATGGTATTTAGGCTTCTCACTCCGCCGCCAAGCTGAATAGGAATTGATATCCCGGCCCTGATCCTTTTAATTATCTCAAGGTTTTGCGGCGATCCTCCGAAGGCGCCGTCTAAATCCACGACATGCAGGCGCGAAGCTCCTTTGGCCTGCCACAGCTTGGCCATGAAGACAGGGTCCTTGGAATAGACAGTCTCGGCGTCAATCTTGCCCTGTTTAAGCATTACGCAGTTTCCCGCCCTTATGTCAATAGCCGGTATTATAAGCATTTTTTAACCTCTCTTGTGAAATTGCCAAGGAGTTTAAGCCCGTATTTAGAGCTTTTCTCCGGATGGAACTGGCAGGCCCAGACATTGTCTTTGCAGATGCTTGAGCAGAACTTTATTCCGTAGGCGGTCGTGGAACCGGAAAAACTTTTATCCTTCGGTATCCCGTAATAGGAATGAACAAAATAAAAATAACTTGAGGCCGGTATCCCGGAAAACATGGTTTCAGCCGCGTTCTTTGAAACGCTCAGCGTGTTCCAGCCCATATGAGGGATCTTGAAAGGAGGTTTCAAGTTAAACCTCAAGACCTCTCCGGGCACCACTTCAAGGCCGGCATGGGACCCTTCCTCCGAGCTTTTATCAAAAAGAAGCTGGAACCCGAGACAGAGCCCGAGAAAGTGTTTGCCGCCGGCGATTTGTTTTTTTAGGAAATTAAAAAGCCCCTTCTTCTTAAGATAGTCTGCGGCGGGCTTAAACGAACCCACTCCCGGCAGAACTATGGCGTCGCAATCAGCTATGCGCTGTTTGCTGTCGGAAACCAGCACATCCGCGCCGACAGCCTCAAGCGCTTTGGAAACGCTTCTTAAATTCCCCATTCCATAATCAACGACTGCTATTTTTGGCTGCATAATAATTTGAGTCAATTGAAAAACCTTATTAATGCCCTGTCATTGCGAACCCGCAGGGTGAAGCAATCTCGCTTTTTAGTCGGCAACTACGGGATTGCTTCGTCGTTGCACTCCTCGCAAAGACTGCCTGAAACACTTTTTCAACTGACTTAATATAGGTTTACAGGCTGCCTTTCGTTGAAGGAATACCCTTTGTTGACCTGCTTTTAGAGACCGCCTGAGAAAGCGCCCTGCCGAAGCCCTTGAAAATAGATTCGGCGATATGATGATTATTGCGCCCCTTTTTCAGCGCGATATGAAGCGTTATCCCGGCATTTACGGCCAGCGCGTAGAAAAATTCATTTAATAGGCCGAAATCAAAATTTTCTCTGCCGGCGGCCGCTTTGAATTTTACATCATACTCAAGGTAGGGCCGGCCCGATATATCCATGGCGACATAAGAGAGCGCTTCGTCCATTGGCAGAAGAAAGTTGCCGTAGCGGTTTATCCCCTTCTTGTCGCCTAAAGCTATTTTTAGAGCTTTTCCTACGGTTATGCCCAGGTCTTCCACCAGGTGGTGGTCGTCAATGTGCGTGTCTCCCGCGGCAGATACCACAAGGCTTATTCCGGCATGGTGAGCGAAAAGCTCAAGCATGTGGTCTATAAAAGGGATGGTCGTTGCTATCTTAACCGGTTTATTCTTTTTAAGGTTAAGCGCAACCTTTATGGAAGTTTCCTTTGTTATTCTTGAGACAGTTCCGGATTTCATTATTAATGCCTCAGCCCGTTTAATCCGAGTTCAGATAGGTCTATAGTCAGCTTATTCTGTTTTAAGGCCATTTCAAGTTTTGAAATAATAGAAAGCTCTTCCGAAGAAAATACGGCCGAACCTTCAAATTCAAAATCGGAAGCGGCTACATCGTTTAGTATGAGCAGTATAAGCTCAATTTCTCTGGGCGTCAAGTCAACTTTCATGATTGTTTTCCTTTCTTGTAATCACTGCCTTATTTTTGCCGACAGGGCGTGAAAGCTAAGCCCCTCGGCGGCGGCTATAGCCACAATATCTTTCCTTCCGGAAAGCCTTCTTTTTCCGGCGCTGATGTAGCTGATTTTTTTTATGAATGTCGCGCAGGATAACCCGCCCGAAAAACGCGCTGTGCCGTTTGTGGGCAGAACATGCGAGGGGCCGGCTATATAATCTCCCGCGGCGGTCGGGGTGTTGCCTCCGACAAAAACCGCGCCGGCATTCTGAATCTTTTTAACTATTGTTTCCGGGTTTGCTGTCATGATTTCAAGGTGTTCGGGGGCAATTTCATTTACTCGCTTAACCGCTTCGGGAACGGAGGATTTAAAGATAGTTATCTGTTTTGTATTCTCTCCCGACAGAAGCACCCTGACCGTGGCGATAATTTCATCCGATTCGCAGAAAAGGTAGGCCTTTGCCATGCTGTCATGTTCGGCCTGGGCCAGCAGGTCAGCGGCTATGTGCTCGGGATTGGCGTATCTGTCCGCTATGATAGCTACTTCGCTTGGGCCCGCAAGAGAGTCAATACCGCAGACATCAAGGATCTGGCGTTTGGCTTCGTTAATATAGGCGTTTCCGGGGCCGACAATTATGTCAACTTTGGGTATAGTTTTAGTGCCGTATGCCATGGCGGCTATGGAAGCCGGGCCGTTAACCGCGTAAATCTCGTCAACCCCGCAGATTTTTGCCGCGAAAAGAACCGCAGGGGTCAGATTCTTCGGAGGCGTGGCCATGATTATTCTTTTTACTCCAGCTATTCTCGCGGGTATAGCCGTCATAAGCACCGTTGAAGGGTAAGAATAGTACTTCCCGCCGGGAACATAGAGGCCGGCGGTTTCAACCGGTTTGTAAATAAAACCGGTGGCTGTTCCTGCTATGTTTATCCTCCAGCTTTTCGGAAGCCTGGAGAACTCTTCCTTGTGAAAGCGGGTTATATTCTGAGCGGCCTTTTTGAGCGCTTTCGCCAAATCCGGACTTATTCTGGATGCCATGGCGTCAACAAGGGTTTTGGAAACTCTGAAGGATGAGGGTTTGATGTTTTTTCCGTCAAATTTGGCCGTAAAATATGAGACAGCGCTATCGCCGTCTTTAAGGACGCGCTTTATAATTGATGAGACCTGAGCAGCGGTATTTTTCATATTCAAGTATTCTATAAAAAAACGAATATAAAATCAATAAGAAATGCGTCGTACCCTGGCGCCAAGTTTTCTGAGTTTTTGTTCAAGTTTTTCGTAGCCGCGGTCTAAGTGGTAAACCCTCAAAACCTCGGTTTTTCCCCCGGCTGCCAGGCCAGCTATTATAAGCGCGGCGCCGGCCCGAAGGTCTGATACCATTATGGGGGCTCCGGAGAGCCGTTTGACGCCGTTAATAATAACTCTGCTGCCCCTGATCCTTAAGTCAGCGCCCAGCCTTTGAAGTTCTCCGACATGCAGGAACCTGTTCTCAAAGACAGTTTCCTCTATGTAAGAGCTGCCGGGAACCAGAGCCATAAGCGCCATCCACTGAGCCTGAACATCCGTAGGAAAGTCAGGGTAAACGGCGGTGCGGATATTCTGAGGCTTCAGGTTTTTTGTCCATTTAGCAGATATATAGTCCGGGCCCTCCGTGATCTTCAAGCCCGCTGAAACCAGCTTCCTGACAATGGCCTTAATAAACGAAGAGTTGGTGTGGAGCAGTTTTACGCTTCCCTTTGTCACCGCGGCCGCGATAAGATAGGTAGCCGTTTCTATTCTGTCGGGTATTACTTCATGCTTGAACCCGCCAAGTTTATCTACGCCGTGTATGTGAATAGTGGACTGGCCCGCTCCGGTAATTTTTGCCCCCATCTTATTGAGGACATCCGCGAGGTCAATGATTTCAGGTTCTCTGGCGGCATTTTCAATTATTGTAGGGCCTTTTGCCAGGACACTGGCCAGCAGTAAATTTTCCGTGGCCCCCACGCTCGGGTAGCGGAAAACAATTCTTGCTCCGGAGAGTTCCTTTGCTTTTACCTCCACATAGCCGCCGCTGAGCTCAATTTCGGCGCCCATTTTTGAAAAACCGTCCAGATGAATATCAATGGGCCTGGCTCCTATGGCGCAGCCGCCCGGCAGAGAGACTTTTACATGGCCGAGCCTGGCCAGAAGAGGCCCCATTACCAGCACGCTGGCCCTCATTTTCCGCACAAGATCGTATGGGGCTGTATCGCTGAGCCGCTGCTTGTCCGGGCTTATGATTACCTTGTTAGGGCGCCTCTCAACTTTCTTTCCGATAAATTCAAGCAGAGCAACCGTCGTGCCTATATCGGCAAGGTCGGGCACATTGTCGGCCTCACAAACCTCGTCGGTAAGCAGGCTCGCGGCCAGTATGGGCAGGGCGGCGTTTTTGGAGCCGGAAATCCTTATGGTTCCGTTTAGTTTCCTGCCGCCGTGAATAATTATTTTGTCCATTATTTTCCTCTTATTGTCGCGCTTAATACTCTTTCAAGCCCGGAGTAATCTTTTGTTATGTTGTCCACGCGGAAACCGCTTTTTTTAAACAGTGAAGCGATCTCGCCGGGCCTGGTGGAGCTCAGCTCTACAAAAACCGCGCCGCCCTTTATTAAATATTCACCCGCGCCGGAAACGAGCTTTTTGTAGAAATCCAGCCCGTCCTCCCCTCCGTAGAGAGCGCCCGCCGGCTCAAAGGAAAGCTCCGGCTCAAGCTCTTTCATTTCCGGGGCTGACACATAAGGCGGGTTGGAAACGATAACATCTACTTTGCCCTCAAGCCCTTCGTTTATGAAGGCGCCAAGCATGTCCCCGCGCTTAAGAAAAATCCGGCCGGAGAGAGAATTTCTGTCAATGTTCTGCTGGGCAACCTTCAGGGCTTCAATGGAAATGTCTGAGGCGTACACCGAGCAGCCCTTCACGAAACTTGCAATTCCGACAGCGATATTTCCGGAACCGGTGCAGACATCCAATACCAGGGAAGACTTGTTTTTCTTTATATAGTCACAGGCTTCCTCTACAAGCAGTTCGGTTTCAGGCCTCGGAATAAGCGTGTCGGGTGTAACTTTAAAATCAAGCCCCATAAATTCCGATTGCCCCAGGATATAGGCTATCGGGAGCCGTGACTGCCTTTTGCCGATCAATTCTTTGTATTGAGCAAGCTGTTTTTCGTTTAACAGTTCGTCACGCTTAAGTATCAGGTCAAGCCTTTTTAAGCGAAGCGCGTGCGCCAGAAGTATCTCGGCGTCAGCTCTGGGGTTTGAAATTCCGTGTTTTCCGAAATAGCCGGCTGTCCACTCAAGAGTATCGGCTATGGTCCATTTTTTCGCGGGAGCGCCTTTTGCTTTCATTATTCTTTTATGTCCGTCAGCTGAGCTGCCTGGTCTGCCGCTATAAGCGCGTTTATCATCTCGTCAAGATCACCCTCAAGCACCTCTTTGAGCCTGTGAGTCGTGTAATTGATCCTGTGGTCGGTAATGCGGTTTTGAGGAAAATTATAGGTCCTGATTTTTTCGGATCTGTCGCCGGAACCTATCTGGTTGCGGCGTTCGCTTATGATGGCGTCTTCCTGAGCCTTTTGCCTTGATTCGTAAAGTTTTGCCAGCATAAGCTTCATGGCTTTAGCCCTGTTTTTCATCTGGCTTCGCTCGTCCTGGCAGGCGACTACAAGCCCTGTCGGAATATGGGTAATTCTAATGGCAGACTCTGTTTTATTTACATGCTGGCCGCCGGCTCCCGAAGCTCTGTAAGTGTCTATCCTTATCTCGTCGGGTTTTATGCCTACTTCAACCTCTTCGGCTTCCGGTAAAACCGCCACGCTGATGGCGGATGTATGTATGCGGCCCGAAGCCTCCGTTTCAGGGACTCTCTGGACTCTGTGGACACCGCGTTCATACTTTAAAAATTTCCAGACTTTTTCCCCCGAAAGCCCGAAAACCACTTCCTTAAAACCGCCAAGACCGGTCGGATTTGAATCCATTATGTCAACTTTCCAGCGCCTGGTGTCGGCGTAGCGGCAGTACATCCGAAACAGGTCGCCGGCAAAAAGCGCGGCCTCTTCACCGCCGGTGCCGGCCCTTATTTCAATTATGATATTTTTCTCTTCGTTGGGGTCTTTTGGCAGGAGCAGGACTTTAAGCTCGTCTGTCATCAGAGCCTTCTTTCTGGAAAGCTCCTCCAGTTCGCTCTGTGCCATAAGCTTCATTTCCAGGTCACTGGATTCTTTAAGCGATTCCAGGCCTTTTATCTCGTCAAGCAGGCGTTTGTAGTCGCGGTATTTGTGAATCAGGGGTTGTAAGGCGGAATGTTCCTTAGACAGGTTTTTGTAATCGTCAACCCGGGAAGTTATCCCGTGGTCGCTTAATTGCTTTTCAACTTCAAGAAAGCGTTTTTCAATATTTTCTAATTTGTTTTCAATCATAAACCGTTCTTTATTTAAAATTATGCGTGTCCAAACAGGGCAACATGAATTTTGAGGTTTAAAATCATAAACTCAGCTTGTCGTACCGGAAATGGATGAAAGGCAGAAAAATTCGGGCATAAGACCAAAGAGATAATTGAGTCATCAATGATTCTTACACTTTACTGCCATAAAAAAATGACAGAGATACCCGAAAGGATGATCTCTGTCATTTATATTTTAAGCTATTTGCTTTCTTTTTTTGGTTCAGCCTTTTTGGGCGCTGCCGCTTTGGGCGCCGCGGCCGACTTCTTTCTGCGAGGCGCGGTTGAAAGTATCTTTGATTTCGGTTTCTTTGCAACAACCGGTTTCGCCTTTTTTACGGCTTTCACTGTTTTGCCCTCGGTTTTCGCGAAGCGTTTGTGGAAGCGTTCCACGGTTCCGGCGCTGTCAACAAGTTTCTGTTTTCCGGTGAAGAAAGGATGGCAATGCGAGCAGATTTCAAGCCTTATTACCGGTTTTGTTGAACGGGTCTTGAAAGTATAACCACAGGCGCAGGTTACCGTTGATTCTACATAGTTTGGGTGAATTCCTTCTCTCATTTGAGTCTCCTGTAAACGCCAAAACGGCGTGTTTAATTTTTATTGAAGCAGAATTATCGCAAAAATACACTAATTTGTCAAATTTCTGGCAATAAGGCCGGAAACAAACTCTTATCTTTCAGCCATCTCCATGGACTTAAGGAAATCTTTGTTTGATTTCGTCGCGGAGAGTTTTTCCACCAGAAGTTCCATGGCTTCAACCGGGGTCATGGTGCTTATAACTTTCCTGATAACCCAGACTTTGTTGAGTTCGTCTTCCGTAAGAAGCAGTTCTTCCTTCCTGGTTCCGGAACGGGTAATATCAATGGCAGGGAATATTCTGCGGTCCGCGAGTTTTCTGTCAAGGTAAACCTCGCAGTTGCCGGTGCCTTTAAATTCTTCAAATATGACATCGTCCATTCTGCTGCCGGTCTCCACGAGAGCGGTTGCTATAATGGTGAGACTGCCGCCTTCCTCAATGTTTCTGGCGGCTCCGAAGAATCTTTTTGGGCGCTGCAGCGCGTTTGAATCAAGCCCTCCGGAAAGCACTCTTCCGCTGGACGGCGTTACGGTATTATAGGCTCTCGCCAGCCTTGTTATGGAGTCAAGCAGTATTACCACATCCTTGCCGTGCTCTACATGGCGCTTGGCTTTTTCTATAACCATCTCGGCTACCTGAATATGCCTTTCAGCGGGTTCGTCAAAGGTGGAAGAAATTACCTCGCCCTTCACGGAACGCTGCATATCCGTCACTTCTTCGGGGCGTTCGTCAATAAGCAGAACCATAAGCACGACCTCGGGATGGTTCGTGGTCACGGCGTTGGCGATTTTCTGCATTATGACTGTTTTACCCGTTCTCGGCGCAGCGTTGACAAGCATTCTCTGGCCTTTGCCAAGAGGCGTCACCAGATCCAATATCCTTGTTGAAAGCTCGTCTTTTTTTGTTTCAAGCGTGATCTTTTTATTTGGGTAAAGGGGTGTCAGGTTGTCAAAGAGCGCTCTTTCGCGGATGTTTTCAAGGTCCTGCCCGTTGACGGATTTGACCTGAAGCAGGGCAAAGAAGCGCTCCTGCTCTTTAGGAGGCCTGACATAGCCGGCGACCGTGTCGCCTTTTCTTAAAGCGAATTTTTTAATCTGCGACGGAGATATATAGATGTCGTCGGGGCCCGGAAGATAATTGTAGTTGGGAGAACGCAGGAAACCGAAGCCGTCCGGAAGGATTTCCAGCACACCCTCATCGTATACAAGGTTGTTTTCTTTAGTCTGCGCCTCAAGGATCTTGGCTATCAGTTCCTGCTTGCGCAGACCGGAAACCGTTTCAAGTTTCAGGTCCTTCGCGATTTTGGTCAGCTCTGTAATAGTGCGGTTTGACAAAGCTGTAACATCCATTGAACGATCCATCAATTCCTCCACAGTGTTATGTATTGTTTGAAATTCATAGGTGTGTTAAGGGGGTTACGCAATTTGGTTTGAGTGATTAATACGCTTGTGATTTTGAATAATTTGTTTTCAGGTAAGACCCTTTAGAATTACTTGAGGTGCCTGCTTTTGGCTTGTTGACCGTGATTATACTTAAGTTTCATTTCGTTTGTCAAGCCCCGGTAAAGTTTTTTGACATCTTTTTTAAGTTCTTCCAGAGTTCCCGAATTCTCAACAATATAATCCGCTCTGGACAGCTTTGCGCGCAGAGGCAGCTGGGCGTTGATCCTTTTTTTTATTTCATTCGGGCGCAGTTTGTCCCTTCCGGCCGCCCTTTTCTCCTGTTGCTGCCGGGAAGAATTAACGACGACAATCTTATCAAAAAGGCTCTCGGCCCCGGCCTCAAACAGCAGAGGCGCCTCAACAACCACAAGCCCCCCTCTCTTTTGCTTTTTAATTATATTTTTTATCTCTGTAATTATAGCGGGGTGCGTTATCTTTTCAAGCAGGATTTTTTTTGCGGGATCGGCAAAGACAATTCCTGCCAGCAGTTTTCTGTTGATTTTCAGCTTTGAGTCCAGAATCTTTGAGCCGAACTCATTGACTATTTTAAGGTAAGCCGGCCTGCCGGGCCTTACTATTTCCCTGGCGATGAGGTCGGAGTCTACCACTGCCGCTCCCAGTTTTTTAAGCGCTGCGCAGGCTGTTGATTTGCCGCTTGCCAGCCCTCCCGTGAGCCCTACAATAAACGGATCGTTCATCTAACCGCCTCCAGATCAGCCCAATTGGTTCCTGTCTTAACTTCAACGGTCAAAGGAACGCTTAATTTCACGGCGTTTTCCATTTTTTCTTTTACCAGCTTAACCGCTCCCGCGGCATTGTCCCGCTCGGACACAAAAAGCAGGTCATCGTGAACCTGCATGAGCATTTTAGCCTTTAAGGTTCCGTTCCTGTAGCATTTAAACAGGTCTATCATGGCTATTTTAATAATGTCTGCCGAAGTTCCCTGTATCTGAGTGTTTATCGCGATCCGCTCGGCGAACTTCTTTGCCTGTTTATTTCCTGAGTTGATATCCGGTATATGCCTTATCCTTCCCGCCAGCGTCTTTACATGTCCGTTTTTTGAGGCCTCAATGAGAGACCGGCCTATCCACTCGCGCACGCCGCTGTATCTTTTGAAATAGTTGTCTATAAACTCCTGCGCCTGCTGGTTGGATATGCCGAGCTGCTGGGAGAGCCCGAAGGCCGAGAGGCCGTAGATTACCCCGAAATTAATTGTTTTGGCCACCCTTCTGTCGTTCTCGTCAATTTGGGACGCGCTCTTTCCGAATATCTCCGCGGCCGTGGCGGTGTGAATGTCCTCGCCGTTTATAAATGCGCTGATAAGCGATTGATCCTGCGAAATGTGCGCAAGAACCCTCAGGTCAATCTGGGAATAATCCGCCGAAACAAACAGGTTCCCCGGCCCGCTTATAAAAGCCCTTCTTATCTGGCGGCCGTAGCCGCTCCGTATAGGAATATTCTGCAAGTTTGGGTCGCTGGAAGAAAGCCGGCCTGTCGCGGTGCCGGTCTGATTTAGTGAAGTGTGAATCCTTCGGTTATTTTTATCGGTCAGCTCAATTATGCTGTCAATATAGGTGGATTTTAATTTTTGAAGTTCCCTGTATTCAAGCAGTGTTGCCGGAAGTTTATGCAAAGGGGCCAGGGCCGAGAGCGCCTCCTCGTCGGTAGAAAAACCGGTTTTTGTTTTCCTCTGGACGGGAAGTTTTAATCTGGTGAATAGAATCTCAGCAAGCTGTTTAGTGGAGTTAGGGTTAAATTCCCCGCCGGCAGATTCAAATATTTTAGATTTGAGGCTTTCAATAGCCGCGTCAAAATCCAAGGCAAGTTTATTTAAGTACTCCAGGTCCACCTCAATGCCTTCATTTTCCATAAAGGCAAGAATTTTTACCAGCGGCATCTCAATATCGTTGAAGAGGCCGTTTAAACCCGCCTCTTTAAGCTTCGGAGCGAAATACTCGGCTAATTTGACGACAGCCGCGGCATCGGCGCACGCGTATGGGGCGGCTTTATCTATCGCGACAGAACTCATGGTGGTTTGCTGTTTGCCGCTGCCGATAAGCTCTGATATTTCAGTCATCTTTTCGGATAAGAAGTCCGACGACAGTTTCTTAAGGCCGAAAGACGCTCTTGAAGGATCCAGGCAGTAAGCGGCCAGCATTGTGTCAAAGCTGAGATTTGCCGGTTCAATACCGTGGCGCTTCAAAATCAAATAGTCAAACTTGATGTTTTGCCCGTAAATCCTGACCTTGTCGTCCTCCAGCACTTCCTTAAGCTTCTCCAGGGTATCTCTCAGGTCCAGCTGTTTATCAACACCCAGATAGAAGTGTCCCAGAGGTATATAAAAGGCGCGGCCCTTCTCATACGAGAGAGAAATTCCCACAATGTCGGCAGCGTAAGTGTTTAAGGAAGTTGTTTCCAGGTCTATGGCCGCGAACCCCGCTTTTCTTATGCCGGTTATCAGCGATTTAAGCGACGAAGTGCTATTTACGATTTCAAAGTCAAAAGCGGGCGGCTTTAATTGCCGTTCTTCAGGAGTAAAATCCGCCGAAACGGCCGCGGCTGCTGAGCCGGCGCCTAACTCCGGTATAAGGCTTTTAAAACCCATGGAGCTGAAAAAATCCAGGGCTGACGCGGAGTCCGGGCTTTGTGTCTTAAGCTCGGAAAGCCGGATATCAAGAGGCACATCGTCGCGTAGTGTGACCAGGCTCTTGCTTAAAATAATATTGTCTTTTGAAGAGAGAATATTGTCCTTTAATTTTCCTTCAAGCTTTTGCGTGTTGTTTAGAAGATTGTCAATGGAAGAGAATTGCTGAATCAGCTTTACGGCGGTTTTCTCGCCGATGCCTTTGGCCCCCGGCACATTGTCGGAGGAGTCGCCCATTAAGGCGAACATATCGTTGAGCTGGGCGGGTTTAAGCGAATACTTCTCTATTACCACGGCTTCATCAAACATTATGTTTTTATGCTCATTCCAGACTTTAATGTTTCCGCCGACCAGCTGCAGCGCGTCTTTGTCGCCGGTTACTATAACCACATCCAGGCCTTCCGCGGATGATCTTTTCGCCAGAGTGGCTATTACATCATCGGCTTCAAAGCCTTCTTTTTCTATTACGGGGATGTTTATGGCCTTCATGGCCTCTCGCGCGAGGGGCATTTGAAACTTAAGATCGGGTTCGGTTTCTTTGCGGTGCGATTTGTAGTCAAGATATTGCTTGTGCCTGAAGGTGGGAGCCGGAAAGTCAAAGCAAACGACGGTGTAGTCAGGTTTATGAGCCTTCATCAGCTTAAAAATAAATTTCAAAAATCCAAAAACTGCCCCTATCGGCTCACCTCTGGAATTTGTCAGAGGAGGCAGCGCGTGATAAGCTCTGTGAAGGTAGGCATTGCCGTCAATAATGTAAATTTTAGGCATACAAGAAGGGTTATTAAAGATGGGTGTGATAGACTATTTGTAAGATGTTCCGAGTATGTTCTCCACATACTCCTGAGCCGCGAAAGCCGCGGTAGCCCCGTCGCCGGCAGCCGTTACAACCTGTCTTAATAACTTGTTTCTTGAGTCTCCGCAGCAAAATATGCCTGGAACGCTGGTGCCCATGTCGTTGTCCGTAAAAATATACCCTTTGTCATCCATCTTCAGTAAACCGGAAAACGGCACGGTGTTTGGCGAATGGCCGACAAAAATAAAAACGCCTCCGCAGGCTATTTCGCTTTCCACCCCGGAAACGACATTCTTTATAGATATTGCCTCTACTTTGTCTTTGCCGGATATTTTAACGGCTGTAGAATTCCATACAACCTGAATTTTGTTGTTTGAAAGCGCCCTGTCCGAAAGAATCTTGGTCGCTCTGAAACGGTCTCTGCGGTGCACGATAGTGACTTTTGAAGCAAAGCGGGTTAAATAGATTGCTTCCTGTACCGCGGAATCCCCTCCGCCCACGACAACCACCTCTTTCCCCCTGAAAAAAGGGCCGTCGCAGGTCGCGCAGTAGGATACGCCCCTGCCCCTTAAATCAAGTTCGCCGGGAATATCCAGCATTTTGTATTCCGCTCCGGAAGCGATTATGACGGAATAGGCGCTGTATTGGTTCTCGGCCGTTTTAAGGGTTTTGATCCGCGAGTCCGCGTCAACAGAAACACTCTTTACTTCCTCAAAAGCAATTTTTAACCCGAATTTCTTGGCCTGCTCCTCAAATTTTCCCGAAAGCTCAAAACCGGAAATGCCTTCCGGAAAGCCCGGATAATTTTCAATCCAGTCGGTTATGGCGTTCTGGCCGCCGCAGCCCATTTTCTCTATCAAAAGGACATTCATTCTGGCGCGCGCGGCATAAATACCGGCCGTGAGCCCCGAGGGGCCTCCGCCTATTATGATGATATCAAGAATATTTTCAGGCATTTTATTTGGAGAGCTTTTTTGAGGGAGTTTTGGAGCCTTTCGGCGCCGCTTCTTTTAAGAGGGTTTCAATGGCCTCATCCCAATGGTTTACATACTCAGGATCGTAACCCGCGTAATTAGAGTGCACTTCCCCGGCCTTGTTAATTATGAAAAATGAAGGTATACCTCTAACTTCGTAGTAGGCCGAAGCTTTTCTATCGTCAAACAAAACCGTGTATTTCATGGAATTCTTCTCAATAAACTTTCTTATCGCGGGGGTGTTCCCCTCAAGGTTTATGCCGTAAAATTCCACATCTTTCCCTTTGTATTTATCATAAAGCTTTTCAACCGCCGGTATGGAAGCTCTGCAGGGCGGGCACCAGGAAGCCCAGAAATCAATAAAAACTACCTTTCCGCGGGCTTCGGAAAGAGTAACTTTTTTTCCGTTTACATCAAGAAGAGTAAAATCCGGAGCTTTAATATTTTCGGCGAACGCAAACGAGGCAAGAGACGCCATGGTAATCGCCGCGGCAATAACCGTTTTAAAGTAAAGCATCTATAACCTTCTTTAGTTCAATTTTAGGTTTAAAACCGACTATCTTTTGCACCGGTTTCCCGTCTTTGAAAATCAAAAGAGAGGGAATGGAAGTTATCTGAAACTTGCTTGCCAGGTCTAAATTCTCGTCCGTGTTTAGTTTCGCGACTTTAAGCTTGCCCGCGTATTCGGAGGCAAGTTCGGCCACTACAGGGGCAATCATTTTGCACGGCCCGCACCAGGGAGCCCAAAAATCCACTAAAACCGGCAACGCGCTTTTGCTGACTTCCGCCTCAAAATTGCTCTGATTAAGCTCAATCTCTGCCATATTTCCTCCGACGGTATTTGATGCGCCATTTTACCAAAGTATGAGGATGTTGTCAACTTTTTGGTGTTTCGTTAATCATCCGACAGTGCCGTGTTTTGATGGTAAAGATTTCACCGGTTAAGTTGAGTCACCCTGAACAAAGTGAAGGGTCTGGCTTTTCATACTACGACGAGATTCTTCGTCCGCCGCGGCGGACTCAAGAATGACTGCGACGCCTGGTGTTTCGCGAAATGCAGGGACGGCGTTTTCAGCCGGCAGCCCTACCGGAGCCTGCTTTTCCGTCCAATGTGTCTCTAACCTTATTCAGTATTTCTCCGATCTGATAGGGCTTTTGGATAAAAACAGAACCGCCGTTTTTGACGAGATCCTGCGACTTTGCGTCCTGATTCATCCCTG
This sequence comes from Elusimicrobia bacterium RIFOXYA2_FULL_47_53, assembly GCA_001800315.1. Lineage (GTDB taxonomy): Bacteria > Elusimicrobiota > Endomicrobiia > Endomicrobiales > XYA2-FULL-47-53 > XYA2-FULL-47-53. The sequence goes on from MGVE01000001.1 coordinate 142,992, forward strand.
AGGAGAATATGACTTTTACCTCCGGATTAATCTCTTTCAGCTTTACATAAGTTTCATAACCGGACATTTTAGGCATGATCATATCAAGAATAACCAGTCCAATCTTTGATGAGTTGCTTTTATAAATTTCCGCCGCTTCCAGTCCGTTTTCCGCGAGCATAACCTTATACCCGTAAGTTTCAAGCATGTTTTTCGCGAAGGACCTTATGTATTTCTCGTCATCGGCGATCAGGATGGTTTCGCTGCCTCTTGGAATTTCACCGGGTTTTTTCTGGGGTTCCTCTTTAACTTCATTAGACATGCTGGCAGGAATATATATTTCAAAAGTTGAACCTTCCCCGGGTTCGCTGTAGACATTTATAAAGCCGTTATGGCTCTTTATGATGCTGTAAGCCATAAATAGCCCTAGCCCCACTGATTTGTCGTTGTCCTTTGTGGTGAAGAACGGTTCAAAAAGCTTATCTCTGGTTTTCGCGTCAATGCCCTGTCCGGTGTCGGTAATGGAAAGCGTAACATAGGAGCCGGGTTTTATATCGGTATGCTGTCTGGCCAGGTCATCGGTTATCATGCTTATGCCGGTGATTAAAACAAGTTTTCCGCCTGATGGCATGGCCTCTTTTGAATTTATACATATATTCATGAGGGCCTGCTGGATCTGGGAAGCGTCGGCGTCAATGGCGGGAAGCCCGGAATAGAGATTGTTCTCAACTTCAATATTTTTGTCAAAAGTAGAGGAAATTATCTTTAAAGTTTCTTTTACTATCTGGTTAAGGTTCACGCTGTGAAGTTTGTATTTGCCCCCCCTGGCAAAAGTCAAAAGCTGGGTTGTCAGAGAAGCGGCACGCCGGGCGTTATCTTCAATTATCTGGATTCCTTCAAAAAACTTATTGTCGCTGGCGATATTGTTCTTTATAAATGAAGCATAGCCGAGAATTCCGGTTAAAAGGTTGTTAAATTCATGGGAAATGCCGCCGGCGAGCAGGCCCAGTGATTCCATTCTTTGAGACTGCAGCAGCTGGTGCTCTATCTTCTTTCTCTCGGTAACATCTCTGATTATGCAGCGGTATTCGGTTACATTGTTTTTTTTGTCTGTCACGGCGGTTCCCGACAGCTGAATATATATCTGGTGCCCGTCCTTGAGTTTCAGCACCATCTCAAAGTCTTTTATAAAACCTTTAGAGCCGGCCAGGGCTTTAAAATTTACACATTCCGTATCGGAACAATTAAAGTCGTTAAAGAAATTAATGTTTCGTGCCTGCTCTATGGAATCTATCCTGAACAGGTCAAGGCCGCTGGGGTTTATGTCCGTAATCTCGCCGGCAGGTTTAAAAATAACAATGACATCCTTGGAGTCCTCAAACAGTTTTCTGTATTTCTCCTCTGATTTTCTAAGCGCTTCTTCCAGCACTATTTTGTTTGTTATGTCTTCCGCTATTCCCAGAAGATACTGCGGGTTGCCGTTTTCGTCCAGTATAGGCAGTTTTTTAGTGTTTAGAATTTTCTTTTTTTTATCTTTTGTTATAATTGTTTCATCGGGGATCTCTAACATCTTTTTTGTTCTTATCACTTCTCTGTCTTTCTCTCTTAACTGGTCGGCTCTTTCCGCTGGAAAAATGTCGTAGTCATTTTTTCCGATGAGCGCGTTTTTCGGGTAGCCGAGGAGGTGTTCGGCTGCCTTATTGAACTGAACAAATTTAAAGTCCCGTGCGCTTTTTAAAAATATAGCGTGAGGTATGTTTTCAAAAATAGAATTTATCAGCGCATGGGAGTGCTGTATCTCGTCCTCATTTCTCTTTCGCTCGGTTATGTCGCGGGCTACAACCACGGCATGGGTTATGGACTTTGATTTTGTTCCCGCGTAGGGGTAGTATGAAACATCAAAGAATCTTTCCCCGGCTATCGGTAGTTCAACCCGCTCCTGATAATGCACCTCATGGCCGCCGAAACATTTATCAAGGTAAATCTTGGTGATGGATCTAAACATTTTATCGCCAAAAACATCCGAAACCGATTTTCCTATGAAATGCTCGCGTTTTTTATTGTGAGCGCTGATAAGCGACTCATTCACGGCCTCATAAATATAGTTGCGGCTTATCAGAGACATGAACTCTTTTGATGTGTTGATGATAAATTCATATTTTTTCCAGGTGTCCTCAATGGAGAGATGCTGGGTAATGTCCTGTCCCGAGCAGAAAATAGAAGAAATCTTTCCGCTTTCGTCGCTCTGCGAAATCAAATTCCATAGAAATATTTTCTCGGCCCCCGTTTTAGTTAAAAAAGGAGTCTCAAAGCTTTCCGACGAGCTTTCCCTGGAACGAAACATTCTTTTAAGTATGTCATGAGACTCCGCCCTGGCCCTTTCCGGCATAAGGTCAAAAACAAAGCTTCTGCCGAGAATATCCTTTTCATTGTATCCGAGGATTCCCTTCGCCGCGTGATTGGCAAAGGTCACATTGAGCCCGGAATCAATGATAATAAAAGCTGAGCCGATTTTGTTAAAATGATGAAGTTCCATAAGTTTTCCGCTTAATTCAGCACTTCTCTTACTTTTTTTAAGAGGTCAAACGGTGAAAACGGTTTTTGAATAAAATGGCTGTTCTCAATCTTCGCTACTTCTTCGGCGATATTCGGGAAACCCGAAAAAACTATTATTTTAGTGCTCTTATCGTTTCGCCGTATAGTTCTGGCGAGGTCGGTTCCGTTTATTTTAGGCATTACGGCGTCGCTTAAAAAAAGTTTCAGCCCCTTATTCATGTTTTCCTGATATAATCTCATGGCTGTTTCGCCGTCCATAGCCTCAATGACCCGGTAACCCTGTTCTTTCAGCACCCTTGATGTCAGGTTCATTACCGTAACATCATCCTCGGCGAGTAAAATAGTCTCGTTCCCCTTGGTATAGTCTACAATATTATCAGCGACTTGAGTAGTGTCTTCTGCCGCTTCAGCCGCGGGAAGATATATTTTAATTGTAGTCCCCTTGTTAAGCTCGCTGGAAATGATTATGTTGCCTCCGCTCTGCTTAATGATGCCAAAGCAGGTCGCCAATCCCAGTCCGGTGCCTTTTCCTTTCTCTTTTGTGGTAAAAAACGGCTCAAAAAGATGATTTTTAACTTCCTCGCTCATTCCGGAACCATGGTCCGTGACACTCAATAACACATAGTTGCCGGGTGGAATGTCTCCCATAAGATCAAAAATAGGAGCCGTGATTTTCACATTTGAAGTCGCGAGCTCTATAGTGCCTCCGTTTTGCATGGCGTCTTTGGCGTTAATAACAAGATTTGTAAGCACCTGATCAATCTGTGACGGGTCAACATTTACATTTTTCAAGCCGGTATCCAGGTTCAGGTCCAGCCGGTTGCCCGCGCCGATGAGTTTATTCAGCATTTTTTGTATATTAAGAATCAGAGTGTTTATGTTTATAACGGATGGATTTAATGTCTGTCTGCGCGAAAAGGCAAGAAGCTGTTTTGTGAAAACAGAAGCCCTTTCGGCGGTTAAAAATATTTCCTTCGCGTCTTCATGAGCCGGATCGGCTTCATTTAGGGTATTTAACAGGAGCTGCGAATAGCCGATTATCGGCGTCATCAGGTTGTTGAGGTCATGGGCCACGCTTCCGGCCAGCCTGCCGACGGTTTCAATTTTCTGAGATTGAAATAACTGCATTTCAAGCTTAGTATGCTCAATAGAGTTAATGAATACCTCTCCCAAGAGGCTCAAAAGCGAGAAATCCCTGTGGTCAAACGGGTTCTTTGGATAAAATGAGGCGAATCCGTAAAAACCTCTTAAGGTATCTTTGAAATACATTGGTAGCATTGTAATGAATTTAATAGTCTGCTCTCCGCTTTCCGCCAAAAACTTCAGGTCGTCCTGGGAGATAAGGTTGTTTTCGGTAAGGTTCATGCTGACATATTCATCCCTCTTGAAAAAATTCATCAGCCATTGAATGTCTTTAACCTCAAGGAGTTTGCTGAAGGACAGCCCCGCATCGTTGTGCGGAGGAGTTGAAGCGAATAACTCTGCTTTTGTGATTGAAGTATTGAAAAGGTATAAAAACGAATGTTCAATGGAAAAAAATCTGGAGATCTTACCGAGCGAAGCAGCCAGTTCGGTGTTAATTTCGCCAGAGCGGATGTTGATGAATTTAGCGGAAATCTCAGAGACCTTCTGTTCAAATTCAAGGCGCTGCTTTAACGCTTCTTCGGTTTTTTTTCGTTCAATAACACCGGCCAGGGTATTCGCTATTGCGGTTAAAAAAGCAATGTCATTTTCATTGTATTTGTAGCCATGAGCGAGGTAAAGGTTAATAACGCCGAGCATTTTTTCGCCAGAAATAATCGGCACGCAATAGTGGCCGTGATCGTGGATTCCCGGGTAATTTACGGAATGTCTGGCATCCAGGGCGCTTGAAAATACAACCTTTTTTTCTTTAGCGGCTATCCCGCAGAGGCACTTGCCGAAGGGAAGTGAGGAACAGCTGGTTAACAAAGAATCGCTGAGCCCGGTCTGGGTCTTCATTATCAGGGTTTCGCCGGATTCGTTTGCAAGGAAAATGCAGCCCTTGGACTCAAGGGAAAGCCAGGAAACGGAGATTATAATGGAAAGCGCTTCCTCAAGCAGCTTGTCAATGGATATATTTTCAAGAGATTTTGACAGCAGGTTGTTTATTGCTGATTCTGTCTCGTAATTTCTAATCACCTTTTCCTGGTATTCAAATCTCTGAGTTATATCTTTTTGCATGCCCCGGTACCCAATAAGTTCTCCGGATTCGGATAACATAGGCATGGCGTTGGATTCATGGATTTGAACGCGCCCGCTTTTATGGATATTTCTGCAGACAATATTTTTAAAAACAACTTTATTCTCAAACCCCTTAAAAAGCTCCGGCGCAAGGTTTTTTCTGTCACCTTCCGTGAAAAAGTCATAAAAATATTTTCCAATAACCTCTTCTCGGCTATAGCCAAGAATATCAAAAACAGTGTCGTTGGAATATGTGTATTTTCCTGCGGCGTCAACTTCCCATATCCACTCGCCGGAAAGTTCCGACAGCTGTCTGAAACGCTCCTCCGAGTATCTCAGGCGGCTCTCTGCTTTCTTGAACTCCGATAAATCTTCTCCTGAACTGAGTATGGCATAAGTGTCGCCGTTATTGTCTTTCAGCAGGCTGTTGTGCCATAAAAATTCCTTTTCCGAACCATCTCTGCGGAGGATGGAATTTTCATGATACTCGTATTTCCCCAAATCACCGTTAAAAAGGGTGTCAATTGCTGAAATTATGCCGGCCCTTGACTTTTCTGGGATAAAAAGCGCTGCCCAGTCTTTTCCAATGACTTCATTGGGGTCAGAGAATCCCAGTATTTCCACGCCCTTTTTGTTTATGCTGGATATTTTCCCGTCTCTGCCGATAGTTATGATAAATGAGCCAGAGACTTCAAACAGGTTGTTATTTTTACTCAGTTCCCTGGCAAGAGTTGACTCGGCGATAATGTTTTTTTTGAATATTATATACAAAGCCGCTGAGTAACCGGAAATAAAAACGATGGCAAGAATCCTCATCCATAAAATATCAACATCACCAGTAAATATTGTCTGAACGAAATTGCCTTCCTTTAAAATAACGGTGTCAAACAACGAGTCCAGTATCCAGTAGAGCAGGGACGCTGCCAGCGCGGTAATAGACAAAAAAATGAGAGTTTTCCTTTTATCGTGTTTTTTCATAATTTCTCCTCAATGCTGTCGGCATCCATGCAACGAAATCAGTGTTTTTGAAATGTATTACTGGCAAAATATAACAGCCATGATTCATCTAAGATCATAATATCCATTCACCTTTTGTTTTTTCATCGTTTAAACAATTTAATATCTTTTCCTGATCCGAAGCGCTCAGAGATGTTTTATCAAAGTTTGTTCTGCCGGCCATTGTTTTAAAGTTCTTTAATACTTCTCTTTTTACGGTGCTATCGCTGTCGTTGTACAGGTCAAATAATATTTTAATCGTATCGGGATTGGCTATCAGCGCCAGGGCACGCACAACATTGGATCTTATCTGAGGGTTCTCGTTTTTTGACATTTTTTTTAGAAAATCAAGCGCCGAGCCCGGCGCGTACTCATAGAGGTTTTGCGCCATCGCGGCGATTCTTTCCCGGGCCGATTCAAGAGCCGGAGAAGCAAATTCACCGGTGCTTATGTCTCCGTCAAGAATTTCAAGAATCCTGGCCTGCTGCTGGTGAAAAAAAGCTTCCTGTGGGGCGGCATTCCTGCCGTATTTAGCTATCATTTCGGAACGGAGCCTTTCTTCAATCTGCCTGGTTTTCTGCTCCAGTTCTATTTTAAGCCTTTCTTCTTCCTTCCTTGATCTTTGCTTAAGTTCAACCCTGAACTGCTCGGCGATCTGATGCTCGTATTTGATTTTCTCTTTATGTTTTTCAAGTTCAATAGATACATTGTTCTTTTCTTTAGAAAGCGTTTTAAACTCCTCTTCAACCTTTAACAGGCTGGCCCTTACTTTTTTCAGGGAAATTGATTCAATTATCAGGGAGGCCAAAAGAACAATAAACCCGAGAAAGAAAACGGACGCGGCTCCCGCAAAAATAAAAAAGTATCTTATCTTGTAATCATTTGACTTGTCCCGATAAACCGCGTTAAGAGGCGCCCTCTGCTCGGCCGTTCGCTTCACGGGAGCTTCCGCCTTTACCGCCGGCTTATACTGTTTTGTAACCTGAGTCTGCGGTTCAGGATAGCTTTTTCGCTCTTTTGATTCTCCCGGTTTATTGTATTCCTGGGCGGTGTTCATCAGGTCGTTCGTAAGCTTGTATAATTCCTGAACCCTCTGGTTTTGCGGAGCGAAAGCGTTCGCTCTGCTGATGTATTCCAGGGCCTGCCTGTAGTTTCTGTTCATGTGAGCCTGGGTCGTAGCCTCAATAAGTATTTTAATAATAAATTCCCGAATTTTGGCGTTAGAAGGGTCTAATTTTTGAGCCTTTTCAAGATTTTCAACGGCTTCAGCGAAATTACCCTGCAGATATTTCTCGGTACCGGCGTTGAAATACAAATTGGAATCTTCCGATGAGAATATCGTCCCGAGCGAGAAAAAAATAATTAAAATAATTGAAGCGGTTATTTTTATCATAATATTAACCTCTTGGAGCCATATTGAGTCAAATTACTGAGATATTTCCAGAATTGTCTGTATTCTCTTAAGGAGCAGAGAGGCCTCCGTGTTTTGCGGATCAATCTTCATAACCTCTATTAATTCGCCTTTAGCGTCATTATATTTCTGTTCACCCAGATATAGCTGCGCCTGAGAGAGAAAACCCATGACCCTAACTTCCGTGTTATCGGGTTGAATATCCAGCAGGTAATTAATGTCGCTCATGGCGGCCTCGTACTTCCCTTGTTTATAGTTTGCCCGTATTTCCTTGAGCCTTCGGACAATTGTTTCGCTGTTCATTCTTGATCTAATTTCCGCGAGCAGAGCTTTTGCCTCTTCCTGGGCAGGATCGGATTTCAGAATCGCCTCAAGAATTTCAGCGGACGCGCTGTATTGTTTTTTCTCGTATTTATCCCTCGCGTCTATAAACATTATTATCAGCTTTGAGGAGGTTTTTAAGCGCTCTTTTTCAAAGCGGATCCGCTCCAGTTCGTTAGCCGATTTGTTTTCAAATTCAATCCTTTCATTCTTAAGGTTTTCCCACTCGCTTTTTACCCTCTCCTCGGCCTCGGTCAATATAAAGCCGTAACGGACAGTAAGCGTGAAAGAATGAATCAAATCAAGCGGATGGTATATGATAGCATAGTCAAAATCAATCTGCCTTGTTGAAAATCCGAAACCCGCGGAAAACTGCTTCTGATTCGCCCCCACGCGCCAGTGAGCCATTTTAGGATAATCGTACTCCAGGCCCGCAAACCATCTGGAAACCAGATTCCCGCTCTGGAATAAATTTAAGATATGCAGGTCAACAGCCGCCGTAAGTTTCCCCGGAATCAGTATACGGCTGTATCCGGCTTTGGGGACAAATTCAAATACATCCGTGCCCAGCCGGGCCGGGATGATATTAGACAAGGTCAGCCCCCAGCTGTCCGCGGGAGAGGTCTTGATAATAAGGCCGGCGTCGGCTCCGGCTCCGCGCGCGGAATAATAATCAATATCCTGGGAAATAAACTTTGCTCCGCCCCCCGCGAAAATGTTTTTTGAAAGCTTGCGCGAGTATACGGCCATTATCGTTGTGTTGACATCCGCGAAGCTTCCCAAAGTTTCTCCGAGAGCGTTGGTCTTTTCGGCATCGGAAGAGGAAAGCCTTATCAGCGAAAGCCCGAACGAATGTTTTTCGTTGAACGGATAACCGTAGCTCATAGCTATGAACTGACCCTGGGCGAACAGAGGGGTCACATTAAAGCTTGCTTCTTTCCACCAGAGGCTGGCCAGGCTGGCCGGGTTTGAATAAATCAGCTCTGCTTTGCCGTCAAGCCCTGTCCCCGCGAGCCCGAGAGAGGCGCCTCTGGCGCCTCCGGAAAACGCGTTAAGGTATTCTCCCGCGTAGCCGCTGTAGTCCTGCTGCAGCCAGGAAAATGAATCTGATGAGAGTAGCAGTAGCAGCATGATAGCCGGCGCGAGCCTTTTCATAGTTATTGGCGCTGCAAAATCTCGTTAACCGTTGAAAGCAGGGTGGCGACTTTAAAGGGCTTCTCAAGATAGGCGGCAACACTGACGCCTTCTCTTGCTTTAAGAAATTCCTGCATATGCCCTTTGCCCGTGACAATTACAACGGGAATGCCGGCTGTTTCCGGGTTTTCCCTGAGCCTGAGATTCACGGAATAACCGTCCAGCACAGGCATCATAATGTCAAGAATTATCAAATCCGGCTTAAAGGACGCGACTTTTTTAAGAGCCTCTAAACCGTCGGCCGCGCTGTCGGTTATATAGCCGGAACCGTCCAGGGCGGATTTCAGGACGAAAACAATGTCTTTTTCGTCATCAACCACAAGCACTTTTTTGGACATATCCCCTCCACGACTTATTTTACAACCCCAATCTTCCTTAACTGCTTTTCGGAGCCGCTTTTAATCTCAAGCAGATAGATGCCGTTGGCCACATATCTCCCGGAGTTATTTTTACCGTCCCATTTTATCTCATTGGAATAGCCGGTCGGCTGGCCCTTTGCGCCTTCCGAGCCTGAAGGATAATTTCTTTCAAGCACCAGATCCCCCAGCTGTGTGTATATTTTAATGGTCGTATCGTGATTTTCCGTTAACACATAAAGAATCCTGGTCTCCTCTTTGCCGGCCGCGAAAGGGTTTGGAAAATTTGTTACGCCGGAAATCGCGGAAACAGGCGCGAGAGCCCCTACAAGAGTTATCACGCCTAATTTTGATATCGCTGTTCTAACTGCGCCGGCGCCTGAGTCAATAGAAGGGAAATCAGGAGCCGTTTCCCATTTGCCGGCATTTTCATTGAGCAGGGCGCATCTTAAGTTTTTCAGGGGCACGCTTGTGCCGTCATAATAGTTGTCTTTGTTGCTGTTGCGATATCTGAATTTAATTTCGCATTTGGGATTATCAACGGGAAGCACGCTATCGTCCGCCGCGCAAACGCTTAATCTGTATGAGTCTTCATTCAGCGGTTTAATAAGCCTGTCGGCCAGCGTAAATTCATCAGCCATGGCTATGGCCTTGAGCTCGGACGACTGAACCTTTACAATTTTCAGGTAGCCGTTGTCAGGAAGGCCCTGCGTGATTTCAGCGTACAATTTGGAATCCGTGCTGGTGGTTTTGAAACGGCTTAAAACAAAAGCCCAGCCCGAGCCGGAACTGATTTTTTCAAGTCCCAGAGGGTCTTTTGCCACTACTCTCCAGAAGTAAGTGGTTTCCTGGGTTAAACTTAACGGGGAAAGCCTGTAAGTGTTTGTGCTTATGCCTTCAACAACAAAGGATGGAGTGAAGTTCTCGGCTGTGCTGATGACAAGAGAAAACGAGATAATATCTTCAGGGTTCGGGTCCCCGTTATTTTCCCAGGCGAAATCAAGATTCAGCTGCGAGACATTATCCCCGCTGGCCGGATAGATAATTGAAAAATCCATCGGAGGAAAGTTCTGGTTATTAACCGAAATATCGGCTGTTGAAAGGGCCTCAGCGGAGAGCGGAGGAGCGCCGTTGTCAGTGACAATAATTTTAATCCGGTAGTTCGGGCCGTTTGGGATAGTTCTTGTATTTAACTGGTAATAAGTCGCGTTAACCGTTGATAACAGCGAGAAATTTTCTCCGCTGTCATTTGAAATATATACGGCTGAGGAGTGAGAGTCGGCGAGATTTGGGTCGGATACGGACCAGGAAATTTGAACCGTACCGCTGATGGTTGTGCCTCCCGCGGGTGTCTGAAGCGACACCGAAGGAGCCTCGTTAATATTGGAAATCTGAAAGTTCGCGGCGGAAGCAGTTGAAAAATTCAGGCCCCTTTCGTCCGTTGCGGTTATTTTTATTTTGTGTTCGGCGCCGTTGCAGGTCTGCCGGGTATTCCATAGGTAATGGGTGGTTCCGTTTGGCAGGCCGGAGGCTACAGTAACAGGGAAAGTAAGCCCGCCGTCAAAAGATTCGTATATTGAAAACACCCTTGTGTCTCCCGGGTTAGGATCTGCCGAACTCCAGAGAATATCCTGTTCCGCGGCCCAGTTTTCCCCTCCGGACGGCGCTATAATGGTTACTAAGGGAGGAGCATTGGTTAAAGCGCTCGCCTGTGGAGAAGAGATTGTTGAAGAATTGCCGGCGATATCGTACAGCTTCACCGCGAAATAGTAGGTTGTGGAATTGTTTAAACCGTCAACGGCGACATTCTCATGATGCCCCTGCGGCGAGTTGGCGAAGCTGCCGGTGTTTTGCCCGGGAGTTGAGTCAAAGCTTCCCGCTGTAATGGCTGAAATTGAACTGTGCCTGATGTCATAGGCCTTAAAATAGGTGTTTCCGGAGGGGCTTGAATCCCACGGAGAGGTCCAGGAAAGAATTATCTGTCCGTTGGAATAGCCTATAGAAGCTGAAAGGTCGGTTATAGGGTTTGGAGCGATCGTGTCAACATAAAGAGTATAACTGTCAGACCAGTCGCCGTAAGCGGTGGCGTCAAAGGCTCTTACCTGCCAGTACCAGGTGCCCGGGGTCAGGAGCGAGGTGGTTCCGGAAGTCAGAAAAGATGTGGTATTGAGCCCAGAGGTGCTTATTTCGGGGCTTGAGAAAGCAGGAGCGTTGTCAACCTGCAGATGGTATGTGATAATATCTCCCGTGTCAGAGTCCTGCGAGTCTAACCAGGAAAAGACGGGCCTGGAAAAATTTGTGGTGGCGCCGGTGAGCGGCGAAAGCAGTGTTACTTTATTCGGGGCGGAATTGTATGTTACGGTTACCGACTTTATGACAGGAGTTTTGGGAAGCGTTGTCGCGTCAAAATATGCTTTATATTTTATAAATCTCCTGTTGTTATGCACTGTCGTGCCGATAGAATAAGGCGGCATGCCGGTGAAAAAAGTATTCGTATTGCCGTCCGGCCCCCTGAAACTATCCCAGTTAGCGTTGTCAGTTGACGATGCCAGCTGGAATTTTAAGGTAGTACCTGTTATAACCTGAGGGTTATCCGTGACGCTGAGCTGTTTCCACTGCAAAGATGTCGTAAAAGGCACATCAATATAGGCCGATTCAAAACTGCCGGAGGCGCGGTAAACGAAATATCTCGTTTCCTGAAGATTCGCGGTATCACTGCCGCCGAAAAAAAATGATTTTCTTTGAGAAGGAATATAGACAGCGGACTGTCCGTATCTGGCGGTAATTACATTTAACGGCGCTTCATTGCTCAGGGCCCAGGAATTTGTTATCGGCACAAAATACCTGATATCATTGTAACGAGTCGTATTGAATATTCCTCCCGTGACGACTATACAGGAAGAAGTAAAAGAGTTATACGCGTCGTAGAACATTGATGAATCCGTCCTTGCTTCAGGCGCGTTACTGGCAGCGTTATAAACATACCAGGAGCTTGAAACTACATCGTAGGACCATAGATCCTGCATCTCCGCATTGGAAATATTAACGCCTCCGAATATAAACACTTTACCGGCATTATCGTAAGCTATTGAGGCGCCGGTGCGCGCCGCCGGCGCGGTTTGAGGCGAGGCCAGGCTCCAGGTTTTTGCGGCTATATCGTAAAACCAGGTTTCGTTTGATTTGGTTCCCTCGGTGTTGCCGCCAAAAAGAACCACCTTGGATTGATTATCAACCCTTGCCATGGAAAAGAAAGCCCTGTTTGAAGGTGAGGTTGAGACGGACTGTTCCTCCCATTTTGTTGTGCTGCAATTGTAGAACCAGGTGTCTCCGTAGTAAGTTCCAGCCTCATTTTTACCGCCAAACAGAAGTATCCTGTTTGAGTCAAGAGGCACAATGGTGTGTCCGTATCTTGCCTGGGGCGCCACAGTGCTTGTAATTATGTGCTGGTTCCATAAATTATTTGAGGAATTGTATTCCCAGACATCATTAAATTCACTCCCTGAATTGTATCCGCCAAAAACTATCATGGATGAATTTGATGCCGGATTCAGGCAGGCAGAATGCCAGCGTCTTGGGGAAGGGCTTAAGGCGGGAGTCAGGTCTGAAGACCACTGAAAACTCAGCTGTATGCTGTCAGTCGCGGCGTCAACAACCTGAACCTGATCCTGCTTCCCTGAATTAAACTGGTTGTACGAGTTTTGAGTAGAAGAATTGGCAAACACAAGAGAGTCAGCCGCGCATGAGAGCAACAGGATAAGCGTATAAAATGAATGACGAATATTTCTCACCCCTGTTTTCGTTGTGCCTAAGCCGGATATAATAATTTTTACGGCCGACGCGCGTTTACCGGGACAGGCTTACTCAAGAAGTTTTGCCATTACGGCCTGCCTTAAGTATTTAAGGTCAAACGGCTTGAAAATGCAGTCAAAAGCGCCGATGCGAAAGGCATCAACAACTTTTTCGGCGTCGCGGTAAGCGGTAATCATAATAACAGGCAGGTCGGGCTGAATTTTTTTTAATTCTCTCAAAGTTTCAATGCCGTTCATGCCCGGCATTGCCATATCCAGAAGAACCAGATTCGCCTTCATTTCATGAAGTTTGTCAACGGCCTGCTGTCCGCTCTTAGCCGTCAACACCTTAAACCCCTCACTACTGAGAAACTCGCCAAGAATCATTAATATGTCCGGCTCGTCGTCAACAATCATGATGCTGCTCTTTTTAGTTTCTGCCACAATAACCTCCCCGGTTAGCCACCCCTTCGCATCTTTGCTGCTCAAATTGAGTCTGTTGAAAAACCCTTAAAACGACCCGTCATTGCGATCTCCCGCAGGGAGAGAAGCAATCTTGAAGTTTCGTTGTTGTCGTTGCGAGCGACTGAAAGGAGCGTGGCAATCCCGCAGTTTTCGCCGGACTATTCGGTGCGATTTTGACACGCAGGGCAGCTTTAAAAGGTTCAGGCTTCCTGATTTACAGGAAGCCTGACAAAAAACTTTGAGCCCTTGCCTTTTTCCGACTCAGCCCAGATAGCGCCCCTGTGTTTTTCAACTATTGATTTAACAATGGCCAGGCCGAGGCCAAACCCGGCGTGGGTTCTTGAAACCGAACCGTCCACCTGGAAAAACTTTTCAAAAATCCTACCAATCTTGTCAGCGGGTATGCCTTCGCCGTTGTCACTTACGACCAGCAGGACAGTCTTGCCGCCTTCTTCAATTTTGGCGCTTATTATTACTTCTCCTCCCGAGTGAGTGAATTTTAATGCGTTGCCGATAAGGTTTACAATTACCTGTTTTATGCGTTCATTATCGCCGAATATTTCAATTTTCCCGTCAGAATGCTTGAAAATAAGTTCAATGTTCTTTTCTTTCGCTCTTAAATGAAGGTCCTGAAGGGTTTCGTCAATAAGAACTTTTAAATTAAACCATGAAGGCATGAGGTTAAGTTTATTTGTCTCCATACGGGAAAAATCAAGCAGGTCGTTTACCAGGAGCTGCATTCTTGTTGAATTTCTCTTAATGAGGTCAAAAAACATGGTGACTTTGTCATTGTCCTTTAAAATGGACATATAGGGGTAAAGCAGTTCAATTGCTCCGCCGATAGACATTAAGGGAGTCCTCAGCTCGTGCGAAACATTGGACATAAACTCTGAGCGCAGTTCGTCAAGCTGTCTTTGCGCCTCGCGGTACTGCATGGCTGAAATCAGCAGAGTGGAGTGCACGCCAAAGACCTTGAGCGAATCAAGGTCATTCTGGGTAAACTGGTAATTGGTCTGAGAAACCAGCCTGTTAAGGCATATCACCCCTATAAGGGCGTCTTCATTTATCAACGGACAGATTAGAGAGGAGACTATTTCAGACCTTGAGGGAAGCTCGGCAAACTGCGGCGCGTTCTCAAACCCACTTTGAATAAGAACGGCCTCCCTGTTCTTGGCGACCCACCCGACTATTTTTTCGCCGTAACCGACTCTGGTCAGTTCCTCCTCATTCAGGCCGAAGGAAGCCACTGAAGCAAGCTGATTGCTGTCCAGAACAAGCATAAAAATGGATCCGGTATCCGCCTTTAGCGTTTTTATGGCTCTTTCCAGTATCAGGTTAAGCAGTTCTTTCTGGGTGTTATTTTTCGTGGCCTGCTGGGCGAGTTGATACAGGTGAGTGGTTTCCCTGTAAATATTCTCTTTGCGTGAGAGTTTGGCGTGTTCCAGGCACTTTCTGACATTCACAAGAACATCTTCAATATTGAATGGTTTCAGCAGATAGGCGAAAGCGCCGCTTTTAATTGAGGCTATGGCGGACTCTATTGTGGCCTGGCCGGTCATTATTATTACTTCTGTCTGAGGTTTTATAAGGCGGATTTTGTTGAGGATTTCCATGCCGTTGCAGTCCGGCATTTTCAGGTCGGTCAGCACAAGATCAAAAAAAGTCGTGGAAATTAACGAGTCAAGATTGGCGCAGGAATTAAGGGTGGTTACCTTGTACCCCTCCGCTTCTAATACTTTGCTCAGCAGCTTAAGTATTCCTTCTTCGTCGTCAATGATTAATACGCTTTCCATTTCTCCCGCTTTTCAATCTGTCGTGTAATATGTTAAAAGACTTACCAAGATTAGTGCGCCCCCGTGGGGGGGACGGGGGCGCTGGGGATATTGAAAAATATTATTATGATCGCTGGATGGAGCAATACTGCTAAACTCTCACATGAATTATAACAGAAGCTTTACCTGTTGTCAAGCGGTAAGTTTGCACAAATTTTAAGATACGCGTTATCGGAATGTGACTGTATTTTAGGTTCATTTCTTGTTTTTGTCCGGCTGTGCCGCGGCGCGCTTATTGTTTTTCTCATGAGCAGTTAAAAGCTTTGATTCAGCGTTTTCACGGCGCTCAGTTTCTTTCGCGAGCAGCTGCTTAAGCCGGTCGTTTTCCTCTTTTAACCGCGCGAAGCGTTCCGTGCTGTTTTCCTGCCTGTTCTTTATCAAAGCGGAATCGTGCTTATTCTGAGCGTCCATAAGCTGAGAGTTTTTAATCGCTAAATCCCGCTTAATTTTCTGCAGTATCTCCTTCTGTTCGGCCTGAGCTGTCTGAGCGGCCGCGAGCTCCGCGTTCAGCCTTGAAATCTCGTTGTCCCTGGACTCAATCTGGATGTTAAACTTATTTCTGCCGTCATCAAGCTGTTTTTTGTAGAGTTCCTTTTCTTTTGACAGAGTCTCCTGCCAGTGAAGGTCATTTTTACCGTTGTATTCGTTCAGCCTGCTATTTTCCGACTCAGTGGATCTTAGTTTTGCCGCCAGAACGGCCAATTCTTCTTTCGCGCGCGATAAATCATCCTTCAGGGCGGACAATAAATCCTCCAGCAATTTCTTTTCGCCTTTTAATGCGGACTGGTCTATTTCAGACTGAGCGCTCATGCCGGACAGCTCTTTGGCGAAAGCCCCCTCTTTCTCGCGCAGAATGGATTCAAAGCCTGCTGTTTTATTGGCAGATTCGGCCAGAAGTTTCTGAATTTTTGACTCGGCTTCAATAAGGCGAGAGTCTTTCTCGTTAATTTTAGCTTCCAGTTCGGCGCGCAATTTCTTCTCGTCGTCCAGCTGCTGTTCAAACATCTCAGCCGACTGCGCCAGCCTCTTTATCTGCTCAAGGTGGTCATTTTTTAATACCTCAATCTGCCTGGAAGCTTCTTCCTTTGATTCAGTGGCGCTTCTCTGCGCGTCAAGACGAATTTTCTCGGCTTCTATCTTTTCGTGCTCCGATAAAAGCTTAAGCTGAGCGACAAGGGTTTCTTTGCCCGCGAGCTCTTCTTTATAAGAAACGGCCTGCTGCTGCAGAGCTTCATTGGAATTTCTCAGGGCATTGAGCTGAATTATCGTGTCCTGCAGGGCGTTCTGAAGCTTCTGAATATCCGAATCCTTCTTTTCAGCGGATTTTTTGATATTCTCCATTTCAAAGCCGTGCGTTTTAGCAAGCTGTTCTATCTTAGCCTTTAACTCAAACAGCTCATTGTCTTTATCGGAAGCGGCTTTTAAGAGGGAGGTTTCTTTTTTGTAAATATTGTCCCTGAGCGCGCGCAGTTCATCATCGCGTTTTTTTAACTCGTCGTTCAGCCTTTTTACGGCTTCCTCATGGGCTCTCTTTATGTGTATTATGCGCTCGCGTTCCGCGGCAAGCGCCTTTTCCGATATTTCGGACGCGGCCTTATAGTCTTTCAGTTTCTCGGAGATTTCATCCCATTTCTTCTTTTCCGTGATCCTTCGCAGTTCGGCTTCCCTGGACTTTTCCTCCAGCCTGACGATGTCAAGCGACCTTTCGTCGTTAAGCCTCTGCTTGGCGGCCTTAAGGATGTTTTCCGTCTCTTCCAGCTTTGAACGGAGCGATAAAATTATGCTTTCTTTTTCAGAAATGATTTTAGTCCAGCCCTCTTTTTCCTTCTCGTGGCGGGAGCGGACAAGGCGGAGTGTTTCGGATGAAATTTCTTTCTCCGTGTTTAACAGGTCCTGGACTATCTTATCGGGATTATCGGGCGTAACGGGCCGGGGAGTAGTTTCTTTTTGAATGCTGAAATTCATGAAGGAGTTGTTTTTATCGTCAATTGCCATAGGTAAGCCTCACTGGGCGGCTTGTTTTCTGGCGGTAAGTATGTCAATTTCTATGCGCCTGTTCTGAGAGCGGTTCTCTTCGGTGTCATTGGATAAAACAGGGCGGAATTCCCCATACCCCGCTGCGGCGAACCTCCGCGGGTCTAATCCTTCATTTTTTACAAAGTAGTTAACCACTTCCATGGCTCTGGCTATTGAAAGCTCCCAGTTGGATTTAAATTTGCCGCCGTGGATGGGAAGATTGTCGGTATGGCCTTCAACTATTATCTCATTATCCGTCTGCTTCAGGATTATCTGGGCCATCTCGTGCATCAGTTCTTTTGATTCCTTTTTAAGCTCAAACTGGCCTACATCAAAAAGTATAGGGTTCGCGAAAACAACCTTGATATGATCCGCCGCGCTGTTAACCGTGATGAAGTTTTTAAGATGCAGTTTTTCTATCATGTCGTCAAATTTTGAGACTATCTGGTCATTTTTATCCTGTTCCACCATTTTTTCAATAAGGTCTTTATTTACCTCTCCGCCCATCTCCGCCTGAATGTCGGCCACTATCTTCTGGAAGCTTTTATCCTGTTTTGAATTATAGGCGAACGCGAACATCAGAAGAAAGAATATCATTAAAACCGTCATGAAGTCCGCGTATGGAACTATCCATAGGTCTCCGAGATCGGTCTGGTGATCTTCTTCTCTTGTGGCATTCTCCCAGTCTCTTGACGAGTATTTAGACATAGCCCCTACTTTATTTTGATAATGCTGATTTCTATTCTTCTGTTTATCATTCTGTTTTCCGGATTGTCATTGGGCGCCTTGGGCCTGAACTCGCCATAGCCAAGGGCCGAAATCCTTTTTGGCTCAATACCCTCTTTGTCTATCAGGTATTGTATGACGCTAAAGGCCCGGGCGGCCGAAAGTTCCCAATTTGAGGCGTATTCGCCCCCGGCAGTTATCGCGATGTTGTCCGTATGCCCTTCAACAACAACTCTGTTTGTGGTATTTTTTATAAGGTTTGAAATTTCGCTCAGCGTTTTTATGGTCGCGGCCTTAAGCTCGGCGCTGCCGGAATCAAAGAGAACGGGGCTTGGCAGGACTATTTTTATTTTTTCTTCGTTTATTTCAACATTGGCGAACTGCTGTTTTGCTTTTTTCTCCAGGTCTTCCTGTTCTTCCATCTGAGTCTGCCGCTTCTTTTCCAGGCCCTTTTCAGTTTCCATTACCTCGTTTTTCTGTCCGCCGAAAGTTTCGGCGAATGAAGAGGCCGCCAGCTGCCTGTCGCTTTCATCCAGCCAGGTCAGGCAATAGGACATAAGGAAAAATATCATGAGATTGGTGATCATATCGGTGTATATGATCATCCAAAGCGGCGCTTTCAGGTCAGAATCCACGCCTCTGACATTGTCGTAGTTAGGCGAAAACGGGTCTGACATTAATTACTCCCGGACGGGTTTTTTGCTGCGCAGCTTCGCGGCCATGAAAGCCTGAAGTTTCCTGTTTAAAATAATAGGTATGTCGCCTTTCTGAATGGAAAGAATTCCTTCTATCATAACTTCTTTAATCAGGAGTTCTTCCTCGGTGTGGGCGTCCAGTTTGTTCGCCATGGGAAGGAAAAGAAAGTTCGCGGCGGAGATGCCGTAAAATGTTCCGGTAACGGCGATCGCCATTGAGTGGCCGAGGTTTTTCGGGTCGCTTATGCTTTTAAGCACCTGCACAACGCCGAGCAGTGTCGCCAGAAGGCCGAAGATCGGAGAGAAAGTTCCCAGCGAGCGGATAACATTGCTTACCTGGTGATGGCGTTTCCTGATAAAGGTGATTTCTTTTAAAAGATTCTCGCGCACCATCTGAGGCTCAAGGCCGTCAATGAGCATTAAAATTCCGTCGGCAAGAAATCTGTCCTTTACCCTGCCTACATCTTCCTGCAGGGAGTATATGCCTTCTCTTTTGGCTTTTTCAGAAAAATTTACCAGAGACGAGATAACATCATTTGGTTTAAGAGTTTTTCTGGCAAGGAATACATTAAGAAGCGCTCCGGGCAGCCTGAGCACAACTTCCATAGGGGTTGAGATAAGCATAGAGGCGAAAGTCCCGCCGAAAACCAGCACAAACGCGTCCCTGTGCCAGAGCAGATGAGATGTTCCGCCCCAGTACATTACGATGTAAACAGCTCCGAAACCAAGGCCTAATCCAAGCAGTGTCATGAAATCAAGCATTATTTCTTCTCCCTGAGTGAAGTATAATATTTAAAATACATTTAAAATATAGCATATTTTTCCGCGATTCAAAAGGGTTTTGTGTTTTTGCTCAGGCCTGTTTGATTACCCTCTTCAAAGGAAGGCCGTGTTTTAAGGCTTTTCTTTTTGCCTCTTCAAATTCTATCCTGATTTTTTTAGTTCCGCCGGGCATAAATATCGTTTTACGCGAGCCGTCAGTGGATCTGTTGAGCAGGTATCTTTTGGCCGGGAGGGATCTTACCCCGATTGTGGTTGTTTCGTCAAAAAGTATTGAGGCCATTTTTGCCTCGTCTTTTGTATCGCAGAGCACGCCTATCTTGGTGCCGGGCCTGCCTTTTTTCATCATAATCTGCTCAAGCCATACATCCTTGGCTCCGGCTTTAAGCAGTTGCTCGGAAACATAGGGATAGATTCTTGGGTCCATGTCGTCAATGTTGGTTTCAAGCACCGCGATCTCTTCCTGCCTGAAATCGTATTTATCCCCCGCGGCGCCGGGCTCGCCTACCAGGATATTTAAAACATTGGGTTTGCCGTCTATGTCATTTTCTCCGGCTCCAAAACCGGATTTCGTCACGATTAACGAAGGCATGGCGCCGAAATTCAAACAGAGGCTTCCTATCAGGGCCATCCCCGTCGGCGTAGCGAGCTCATGGTTTGAATCATCGGAGAAAACCGGCACCTTCATCGCTTTCGCGAGTTCAATAGCCGCGGGAGCCGGCCTGCCGAGATTAACTTCGGAGGCGAATAACCGCTTTATACCGAGAAGCTGCAAAGCAAGGCAGACACCGGAAATATCCACCAGGGTGTCAATATCCGCGAGCTGATGAAAATGAGTGCCGTCTACGGGCCTTCTGTGCACGGAAGCCTCGGCGGCGGCAAGCGAACGCATGGCCGCAAGCGCGTTTGACTTGACTTCACCGGGCAGCGAGGACCTGTTCAGGGCGCTGATAAGCTTCAGCGGAGTATCAAACTTTATGTTTCCCTCCACTCGCAGAGTTTTGGCCGGGAAGTGATACCTGTTTGTAGTTCTTACAGTCAGCCTAAAATCACCTATGTTTAAGCGCTTTTTAAGAGTCCCGGCAAAAGCCGAAGGATTTAAGCCGGCATCTATTAGCGCGGAGAGCAGCATATCGCCTGATACGCCCCGCGAACAGTTTATGTAGGCTATGCTCATTTCTTTCCTCCGCCGTTTATCAGCCCGGCTATAACACCGGCCCCAAAACCGTCGTCAATATTTACCACGCTCACATTTGCCGCGCAGGAATTTAACATGCTCATTAAAGCCGAGACACCGCCGAAAGATACTCCGTATCCCACGGAGGTAGGAACGCCTATAACCGGACAGGCGACCAAACCGCCCACCACGCTGGCCAGAGCGCCCTCCATGCCAGCGCAGACGACGGCACAAGAGGCGTTTTTTAAAAGCTTATCGTATTTAAAAAGCCTGTGTATTCCGGCAACACCGACATCGTAAACTCTTTCAACTCTATTTCCCAGAATCTCCGCTGTAACCGCGGCTTCTTCCGCCACCCTAATGTCGGAAGTTCCAGCAGTAACCACGCAGATATACCCGCCTGGCCTGCCGATTTTATGCTTTCTGTTGAAAAGTATTATCCCCGCGCTTTCATAGTATTTGGAACCCCGAAAAGAGCGGCGAATCTTTTGGTAAAGATCCGGCTGAACTCTTGTGGCTATGACAGGGCCGCCGCCATTGACAAGTTCCCTGGCTATAGAAATTATCTGCTTTACCGTCTTTCCGGGAGCATAGATAGCCTCGGGAAAGTTCTGCCGCAGGTACCTGTGCCCGTCAGCGTGAAAATGTTTCATATTTTTCCCTCAAAGTACGGGGCATGCCATACCTTATTGAGAAGCTCGGTCAATTCCGCGAGGTTTTGCGCCTTATTGAACTTGTTCCTGATGGCTGAGGCGTTCGGAAGCCCTTTGAGGTAATAGGCGGCAATTTTTCTAAGCAGAATGACTCCTTTTTTCTCTCCGTAATAGGCGCTGGCGATAAGCGCGTGTTTCTTTAAATACCTTAGCCTGTCTTCCCATGAGGGGTGAGGCAGAATGTTTCCGGAGTTAATATAGTATTCTATTCGCTTGAATATATCAAAGTTGCCTATCGCGGCTCTTCCGATCATAATGCCGGCACAGCCTGTTTTTTCAACAAAGTTCACCGCGGACAATTCGTCTACTATCCCGCCGTTGCCTATCACGGGTATTTTTGAGGTTTCAACCACGGCGCGAATGGCGTCAAGGTCCGGGCTTCCGCTGTGTACAGCCTCAGCGGTCCTGCCGTGTACTGTTATGGCGCTTACTCCGGCCTCGCGGGCTATTTTCGCGAGCCTTGAAGCCGTATTTTCGCCTCCGTTTGATCCGATCCGGACTTTTATAGTTACGGGAACCTTCACGGCGGAAACAGTTTTCTCCATTACCCTGATTAAATGCGCCTCGTTCTCTATAAGTTTTACCCCCGCCCCTGAACGCACGATCTTTCTTACCGGGCAGCCAAGGTTAATGTCAATAATATCGGCTCCGGCCCCTTCTGAAATTCTTGCGGCTTCCGCAATAACTTCAGGCTTCGCGCCGAATAGCTGAACTCCGGCGGGATATTCGGATTTTGAAATTCTCAGCATTTTTGAGGTCCGCTCGTCTTTATGCACAAGCGCGTTGGCCGAGATCATTTCCGTAAACACAAGGCCGGCCCCGCCTTCCTTGGCAAGAGACCTGAACGGAAGGTCCGTTATCCCCGCCATCGGGGCCATAACCATGTTTCTTTTTATGTATACTCCGCCAATAAAAAGAGGCGTGGAGAATATTTTTTCCTGTTTTCGCAAAGCCGTCATTAATATTTCCAATCCGAAAGAATCAGGCCGGGATCACTTGCGAGGGTATCCGCTCCGGCATAAGCCTTATCACCGGTATTCTTTAATTTCAGATAGCCGGCGTAGGCTATCATAGCGGCGTTATCGGTGCACAAAAGTGTGCCCGGCATAAAAACCCTGAAAGCGTTGGCTTTTGAGGCGCTCGTGAACGCTCTTCTTAAAGCTGAGTTAGAGCTGACGCCGCCGCCTAAAGCCAGCCGCGAAATCCCGAATTGCTTCATGGCTGTTACGGCTTTGGATACAAGAGTGTCAACAACGGAGTTTTGAAAAGCTGAGGCCACCGCTGTTTTGTTTTTTAAGGAATTTTGATAGGAACCGCTCTTTGAGTTTAAGTGGTTAACAACCGCGGTTTTAAGCCCCGAAAACGAAAAGTCCCAGGTGCCTTTTAAATAAGGGCGTGGAAAATTAATTAAGTCTCTTACGGCGTTTTTTGAGAGCCTGTCAATAACAGGCCCGCCCGGATACCCCAGGGAAAGCAGTTTGGCAACCTTATCGTAGGCTTCGCCGGCAGCGTCATCCCTTGTGCCGCCAAGAATCTCGTATTTTCCCGGGGCGCGAACGATTATCAGTTCGGTGTGCCCGCCTGATACGACAAGCGCCATAAACGGCGGTTTTAAATCCTTATTCTCTATCATAGCCGAATATATGTGCCCTTCAAGGTGATTGACCTGAATAAGCGGCAGGTTGTTAATGTATGAAAGTGTTCTGGCGCAAACAGCCCCTACAAGCAGAGAACCGGCGAGGCCGGGGCCCGCCGTGTAGGCGATGGCCGAGACCCTGTCCATGCCCAGGCCCGAACTCTTCAGCGCCCGAGAGACAACCGTGTTGACGCTTTCCAGATGGGCCCTGCTGGCCAGTTCGGGAACCACACCGGAATATTTTCTGTGTATGCCGATCTGTGACAGGATAACATTTGAAAGCACCCTGCCGTCAATTAACAGTGAAGCGGATGTTTCATCGCAGGAGGTTTCAATCCCGAGTATTATAATGTTATTTTTTTTCATATAGATCCGAAAGATATATGAATTCAGCCCCGGATTGCCTGACTTTTGGAATGTACTTTGATAGTGAGCCGAGCAGATATTTTTTCTGAATGTGGCCTATGGCGATGACCGTATCATGTTTTTTGAGCCTGTTTAAAAGAATATCAAGCTGTCTGTCTATTGAGGCGGTATCGTCCGAATTGTCCAGAAAAAGGCCGTTCTCAATCAAAAGCATGCCTTCAGCCTTTGCCGCGGCCGCGGCTTTTGATTTAGTCGTGGTGTAAGAGTCAAAAAAGAAAAGGCCGTGTTTTTTTACAAGCGAAAGCAGGTATTTCATTTTTTCATAATCGGCAGTAAACCTGGACCCCATATGATTGGAAACTCCGGCGGCTCCCGGCACAGTTTTGAGGTTTGATTCAAAGATACTTTTAATTTCGGCATCGCTCATTGTTGAAAGAATCGCGGCTTTCCCCGGGTTAACCTTCGGGTAAGCCTCCGGTTCAAGAGGAAGATGCATAATAAACGGAATCCCTTTTTTGGCAAGCTCTTTTGCTATGGAAACCGAAAATCTTTCCTTCGGCAGAACGGCGAAGGTCACCGGTATGCCGAGTTCGGAAAATCCGTTTAAGCCTTTATAATACCCCACATCGTCTATTACAAGGACGACGCGTTTCTTATTGGAAACGGAAGAGACCGGCGGTAACAGAACTATCCTTGAGAGAATTTTCCCCTCGGCGGAGGCCTCAATGGAAATAGAATTGTCGGCAAGTTTGCTCTTTTTCAGGGTTAGTTTATATCTTTCCGCTAATTCACCGACCCTGCTGATGAAGGCGTCAAGATCAAACCCTTTTCTAATCCTTATCTTTTTGTAATTCTCAATCCACAAGGAGCCCGCGGACCTCTTTTCTTCCCTGGATTGGGAAATAATGTCGGAGTCCGAGATTTTTAATGAAAATAAAATATCGGTTATTCCGGCGTCAACTCTCGCGGATTGAAGAGTCAGGTCGCTTCCGGAGTACCTGAAAAATACCCAGGAGAGCGCTCCGAAAAGCATCAGAAGAGCTATAAATACGGCTTTAATCGGTCCGGAGTTCCCGGGCTTCTTATTTTTATCCATTATTTTATGTTATTTCTTGTTTATGAATATTTCCCTGATCTTCAGGTATTCAACAGCTCTTTTAAGCGCTTCGTCTTCAACTCTTTCCTGTTTCTTAAGAGCCGGTTCCGGTGTCTTGCCGGGCGCGAAGATTTCCTCGGACTGGGCGTAGAGTTTTGCCTCAACTTCACGGGGCACCTCTATGATAACATCGGGCATTATTCCTCCGGCTCCGGTATCTTCGTTGCGGTGTATGCTTCTGCCGGAAGGTGTATAGTACTTGGCGGTCGTAAGCCTCAGCGCGTTTCCTTCCGTCAGAGGGAAGACGGACTGAACGCTTCCTTTCCCGAAGGTGGTCGTTCCCACTATCAGGGCTCTTTTTAAATCCTGCATAGCGCCCGCGACGATTTCGGAACCCGAAGCCGACCCTCTGTTTACCAGCAGAACTATGGGCAGGTCCTCGTATGGCGCCTTGTCATAGGCGTTATAGTCCTTTCTTGTTTCCTTATGCCTGCCCTGGGTGAAAACTATTACTTTGTTTCCTCCGATAAATTCCCTGCAGACATTGACAGCGGTATCCAAAAGCCCTCCGGGGTTGTTCCTTAAATCAAACACAAGAGATTTCATGCCTTTTTTGGAAAGCTCGCTGAGCGCCTTATCAAGGTCTTTGTCGGAACTGGCGTTAAACTCTGTAAGCTGAATGTAGCCCACATCTCCATTCAGCATCTTGCTTCTGATGGTTTCTATCTTAATTATCTCTCTGGTAATAGTGAAATCAATCAGTTCCTTTGCTCCCTCGCGGGCGATGGTAATGGAAACCTTTGTGCCGGGCGTGCCGCGCAGTTTCTTTACGGCATCTTCTATGGATATTCCCTCAGTGGATTTCCCCTCAATCTTTACAATTCTGTCGTCGGGCAGAATGCCAATTCTGTAAGCCGGCGTGCCGAGCAGAGGCGTAATAACGGTGAGCCAGTTATTTTTAAGCGAAATTCTGATTCCGAGGCCGCCAAACTGGCCCTCGGTCTCGGTTTTCATTTCTTTATAGGCTTCGGGTTCCATAAACTGGGAGAAAGGGTCAAGAACTCTTACCATGCCGTTAATGGCGCCTGTAAGAAGTTTCTTCGGTTCTCTTTCCTCTACATAATTCTCCTGAATTATGCCCATGATATCCACAAGAAGCCTTATCTGTTCATAGGTTGTATTAACATTCACTTTTACCTGCGGTATGGCCGTATAAGTAAGCGTTCCGATTAATACAAAAGCCGCCAGCAGGGACAACAGTTTTCTTCTCATCTAAACCTCCGTTAAGTAATTTATCTCAACCAAAGCAATGGGTTTTCCGGTTTGCCGCCTGATCTAACCTCAAAATACAGATCAGGGTCTCCTGTTCCAGCAATCTTTCCTATGACCGTGTCTTCTCTGACTTTTTGTTTTTCTTCAACGGCTATCTCGCCCAACAGGCCGTAAATCGTGTAAAATCCGCCGCCGTGGTCAACAATTATCATAAGGCCGTAAGCGCGGAACTCGCCGCTGAATATTACCTCTCCTCTGCTTACGGGTTTTACGGCATTATTCCGCACAGACCTGATTTTAATGCCGTTGCTTATAATGAAGGTGTCAAGTTCAGGGTGCTTGTTCTTTCCGAAGGCCGTTATTACTTTGCCTTCAACGGGCCAGGGAAGCTTATTTTTCTTTTCGGCAAAACTCTTTCTTGCAAGAGCGTCCTGTTCCGTCTGCTTCTTTTTCTTTACCAGCTCAAAGATAACATCTTCAAGCGCCCTGGCCGATTCAACCAGGCCTTTTATCTCGTTCTCCGCCACAATGCGTTTTCCAACGGTAGTCCCTAACAATTTCTGTTTTTGCGCCTTTATCAGCTCATTTTCCTTAAAGGAGTTCTCCTGCTGAGCTTTAAGTCCCATCAATTCCGTCTTGTAGCGGCGCCAATTCCCCAATGAAACCTTTGAGTTCTCTTCCTTAATCCTGGCGCCGTCAATATAAGACTTCTTCTGTCTTATCGCCTCAAGACTCTGTACATCAAGCGGAATATCATTTAAAAAAGAGTGATACGCCTTGTGCGCCCGGAACCAAAGACGGGATTCCGCGGCATAGAGTTCTATCCACTGATTTTTTTCCAAATTGGCGGCCTTAAGTTCATTGTCCGCCTTAGTGAGATTTTTCTCGGTTGCCAATATTTTTTTTCGGATAACTTCTCTCTGTTTCTGCAGGCGCGCGAGTTCTTTTTCTATCTTTGACAGTTCGGCTTTAATTTTCTTCTCGTCCTGCGCTATGCGCTCTTTTTCGGCTTTTTTGTCATCAATAGTTTTTTTCAGCTGCTTGAGGCTTTGATTTTCTTTTTCAATTTCTTTTTGATACTGTCTGGCGCTTTTCGCGTAAGCGCCGGAGGCGGAAAGCAGAATAATCAGAACTAACAGAAGGCGCCTCATTTTTTAGAGGTTCTCCCAAAGCAAAACGCCCGTAAAACCCGGGATCATCAGATACATCAGGTAGTGCGACGGCAGGGCTAAACTGCTTGAATGAAAGAAAATGTTCACAATCAGGAAATAAACCCAGGAACCGGCAAGGCCGCTCGCCAGAGCGAAGGCCGCGGTTTTAACCTGTTCCTTCGCGTTAAAACCTGAACGGTAAACAATAACCGCGTATTTCGCGGCTATAACCAGCAACACGAGCAGTAAAGTCAGTTTGGAGAAAGATTTGACAGAATTGATTATCCCGGTCAGGGCGAAAACTATCTGAGGGATATTTTCGTCGTAACGAATCTCTTCAACGCCGCTGATTTTGCTGAGGTTGTTTTTAAGGTTCTCAACTAACCCCGGATTAACCGAGTCGGGATAAACGATAAAATACGGCGTGAACGGGTTATCTGAACCGATTAATATCTCTTTGGCCCTGGGAGAGTCTTTTATAGCCCGTTCAAAAACCGCGTCTGCCGGTATCAGCTCGGATTTTTTTACCCCGTCGCTGTTTACAATATGCTCGGCGACAACCTCCGGCGCCGCAGTCTTATCTATGAACACGGCCATCTGAAACTTTGGCGCGACAATATCCCTGTAGGTTTTGGCCTGATGATAATAACTCAAGACAAGACCGGCCGGCAGGCATGTCAGTATTCCGGACAGCACAACAAACAGATATTTAATTTTCATGTATTCCCCTTCAACTTTCTCTATTTAAGTTTCGCGGCCGGATTAATCTCGTTTCCGAAAATCTCCGCCGTCATCTTTGAACGCAGCTGCAATGAGGGCAGAATATTAGAAACATTCTTAATGAACTCATCGCGCCATTCCCAGACATCGGCGATAACCGCCAGAAGCGAATACGGATTAGTTTCCGCGGAAATAGCTATGTTCTTCTGCCCCAGCTCCCTGAGGTAGCGTTCCAGCTTGGAGTCGTCGGAGATGCCGACCAATGGTATCCTGTAAAGCGACGCGAGTATCAGCCCGTGCAGCCTCTGGCTTACGACCATGTCAATTTCGCTGAAGATGTTATAGAGATCATTGGGTTTGTTCCATTGCACCAGCCTGGCCGTGGAGCGCATGGAATTCATCACGGAGAGAGTGAATCCCAGGTCCTTTTCTATATGAAACGGGATGAATATTATTTTCGCGGATATTCTCTGGCTCAAAGAGTCGCAGAGTTTTGAAAACATGCCCGCCGAGGCAGCCACTTCGGTTCTGGGAGGGCGGAGCACAAAAGCGATCTTTGGCTGGGGGCGTTTTGCATTTACATAAGGCACTTCCCTGTGAAGCACAGGATCGGCAGTGACATCCATTTTCGCCTGAGAAACACCCCATCTGACCAGCATGTCAAACGAGTAGTTTTCCCTGACGGTGATCCTGTCGCATAATTTCAGCGTAAACGCCGTAAAAAACCTGTTTATCAGCTTAAGTTCATTTATGCCGACGGCGTATATGAACACCTTTTTTCGCAGCAGCTTAGCGGTTAATATCGTAAGCAGGTAGTAATACAGGCTCGGGCTGCCGGTCATGTCCTGAAACAACCCGCCACCGCCTGAGATTAATATATCCGAACGGTAGATAGCCCAGAAAGATTTAAACGGGTTCCATCTGTTAATTGAACGCACTTTATAAAATGACGAAGTCTTCTCCGGCTGAACGGAAAGCACCGTAATGTTAAGGCCCGGCTCTTTTGACCTGATTTGCGTTATTATGGCGTCAAGAATCAGCTCGTCGCCGGCGTTGCCAAAACCGTAATATCCCGAAATAACAACTTTCATAGTTTAAACCCTAAATTAAAATGCCTGTGTAGATATTTAATCAGCAGGACAAATATATACCCGATAAGCAAACCCATCCAAATCCCGTTAACGGTTCTTATCAGGGAAATCGTTACCGGGGTGTGCGCGTGCATAAAAGTATTGAGTATGGATACCTGTCCTATCATGCCAAACCAGATCAGAACCGGTTTTTTGAATACAAAGCCCGCCAGCAGCATAGGATGGCCGAAAAGAAATTCTTTTGTGCGCGGCCTGACAAAAAGCAGTTGTTCCAGCAATTCCCTGAGTTTCTGCTCGGGCGCGAAAAGAAAATTGGAATTGTTGCCGGTGCGTATAAGTATAACGGCCGCTGCCGCTATCAGCGCGCCGGCTATAACCAGGTGTTTGACCCTCAGGTTTTTATTCCAGGTTTTTTTCAAAACATCAAACGGGAATACGATAAATAGAGCCAGTACCATCGGCAGCAATAAGGAAAGTTTAACTCCGGGCATGTCGGATATTTTCTGCATAAAGAAAACATCTCCAAGCACGGCGGCGACGACAAGCCCGCCTAAAAGAGAAACGGAATTCGCGGTAACAAAAGCATGTATAGGATTGTTTATTTTTCTGGCGTTCAGCACAGCGACAAGCGGGAATATAATAGTCGCCGTCAAAGCCAGATAAATCCGGAAAGTTCTGTTGCCCTTGTTGGGAAAGCCGGGCGGCTCGCTTAAAGCGAGAGTAAAACCATTTTTCTTTAAAACCCTGGAGAGTTCCCGTAAGTACTCCAGATTCTGTTCAATTCCCTTGTTGGCAAAGAAATGAAAATAGGCAAACCTGATATTTCTTTCGGAAACGGCTCTCACCCACCTGTTTATCCATTGGGAGTTGTTTGGATCCCTGGACAGCTCAACGACGCTGATAGAGTGGGCTCGTACGGTTTTGTCAGGGAGAAGCCCGAAAAATGCCCCCCCACCGTAGAGTGACTGGAATTCCATGTTGATAAGTTTTACATTCGCGTCCTTGAATTTTGCCGCGGCTTTGCCGCCCGCGCCGGGGTAGCCGGGGGTTTCTTTCTCAAATATCAGGCCGGAAAGATCGTCTGTATTAAGAGCTAAAAGCCACGACGGGTCGCCGTAATTCTGCGCTTTTAATACCAGTTTAAACCCACGGTCTTTAATGTATGAAGCCCTGGCGGCTGAGGGGCCCATAAAGGTGTCATTTCTGAATACCGGGGAACCGAATAAAGGCTGATGTGTGGAGTAAACCACGAAATACTTCCCGGCCGCGAACGCCTGCGCGGGCAGGCCGTACCTTATTTGCAGTTGAGCCATCAGCTGGTCTCTCTGCTCGCGGTTTGCCGTGAGAAAACAATTCTCTTTTAATTTTGAGGATTCGGGTACCAGGTCAAGCAGGCGAAGCTGCTGAAAATCATTTCTTGAAACAAAAAGAGCCTCGCCCGAGGTTGTAAGCGAGCCGATATTTTCCTCGCTTAAAGACAGGCTTGAGACGCCAATGGCGCGGCACCTTTCCAGGAAACTTTCAAGGGGATAGCCGTTTCTGGCGCAGATATCCGCCGCCTCTTCAAAATCAAGGCAGAGCTCAACGGTTTTGTTGCCGTTTTCGGACTGCGCCCGCTTAAATACTGCAAACGCAACCAGGGCAAGCAGGGCAAACGCGAGAACAAGCGCTGTTTTCTGTCCGAAGCTTAGCCTGCCAATCAGATTTGATATCTTCATTTTTCGTTTTTTTGTTTTACGGCGTGCGTATAGAGCTTAACATACTGTCCGACCGTTTTTGACCAGGAAAAATCGCTTTTCATGGCGTTTGAGACAAGTTTGTTCCACTGTTTTCTGTTCTTAAAAAATCCGTAGGCCTTAAGGACGGCTTTGACAAAAGCTTCGGTTGTCAAAGGCCTGAATGAAATTCCGTTTCCCTCGCCTGTTTTCGCGTTGTAATCGGCTATCGTATCGGCAAGGCCGCCCGTCTTGTGAACAATCGGGATTGTGCCGTAAGCAAGAGCAATCATTTGGCCCAGGCCGCAGGGTTCAAACCTTGACGGCATCAGAAAGGAGTCCGAACCCGCGTATATCTTATGAGCCAGAGGATTGTTAAATCCCGGATTAAAACTCGCTCTGCCGGGAAACTTAGCCATGGACAGCGCGAGCTGTTCCTGAAGTTTTCTGTCTCCGCTGCCCAGCACCACAACCTGAATATTGTTCTTAAGCAGTTCGGCTATGGAATCGGCCAGCAGGTCGCAGCCTTTTTGAGGGTCTACGCGGGAAACCATTCCGAGCACAAAAGCGTTCCTGTCCGCCTGCAGGCCGGCGGTTTTCTGGAGTTCCAGCCTGCACAGCTGTTTCCCGTCCATGCTGGAAGAGTCGTAAACCGCCTTTATGTGCTGATCCTCAGCCGGGTTCCATTCCTGATAATCCAGGCCGTTCAATATGCCGAAAAGATCTCCTGACCTGTATCTTAAAGTCGGTTCCATGCCGCGGCCCTCTTCGGTAAGAAGGATTTCCTTGGCGTAAGTAGGGCTTACGGTTGATATGGCCTCAGAATAAACTATTCCTGATTTTAAAAGGTTTACCTTGCCGAAATACTCAAGCTTGTCCCAGGTAAATTCCGTCTGCGGAATGCCGGCTATCTTTAGAATATCCTGAGTGAACAAACCCTGATAGGCGATATTGTGTATAGTGAATACGGAGGCCGTTTTAAGAAAAAACGCGTCAAAAGAATAAGCGGTTTTCAAAAGAGCCGGGACTATGCCCGTCTGCCAGTCGTGGCAGTGGATGACATCAGGCTGAAAATTTATCAGTTTGGCGGCTTCAAGCACGGCCTTGGAGAAAAACACAAACCGCTCTTTGTTGTCGTTATAGTCTCCGTCGGGAGTTCCGTAAATTCCGGGCCGCGCGAAATATTTGTCGCTGTCCACGAAATATACCGGAACACCGTTATCCATAGTGCTTTCAAATATCCGCGCCGGTTCATTTCTTCCGCCGAGCAGTATTTTGAATTCACGGCCCAGCGGCCTTAAGGAATAGCCGGCCGCGTCTATTTTTGAATACTTGGGCAGAATAACCCTCACATCGTGTTTGGCTTTTCTTAGATGTTTAGGCAAAGTGCCTATCACATCCGCCAGGCCGCCGACTTTTACGAATGGAGCGCATTCCGATGCCGCTATCAGTATTTTCATGGCTTTAACCTGACTCCGTTAAATTTCCCGCAAAAACTTCGCCGCTTCTTCCGGCGGAGTCGGGTTGATATAAAAACCGCTTCCCCACTCAAAACCAGCTACATTGGACAGTTTGGGTATTATCTCAATGTGCCAGTGGTAATACGGCAGGCGTGATTCTTTAAGCGGCGCCGTATGAATGACATAGTTGTACGAGGGGTTATCAAGGACTCGGTTAATCCTGCCTAACACATCCTTAAGAACCACCGCAAGGTTGACGGCCTCGTGCTTCTGAATATCCTCAAAGTCGGAGTCATGTAATTTAGGAAGTATCCAGGTCTCAAATGGGAACCTGGAAGCGAAAGGGCAGAGAGCAACGAAATCCTCGTTCTCGGACACTATTCTCTGGCCAAACTGCGTCTCCTGCTTAATGATGTCGCAGAACACGCAGCGCTCTTTGTACTCAAAATAATCTTTAGAACCGTTGACCTCTTCCCGCACCCTTTTAGGCACTATGGGCGTGGCTATGAGCTGAGAATGAGGATGAGCAAGCGTCGCTCCCGCGGAATGGCCGTGGTTTTTGAATATCATGGCGTACTCAAGCCTGATATCTCTCTTTAAATCCATAATCCGGTCGCGGTAGGCCCAGATAATATCTTCAACATGCTTGTCGGGCAGGTCCGGTATCTGCTTTGTGTGATGAGGGGATTCTACTATCACCTCGTGAGCGCCGAGGCCGTTCATCTTGTCGTACATCCCCTCGCCCTGGCGGTTGAGCGTTCCCTCAACCTTGAGCGCCGGGAATTTATTGGGTATTACCCTGAGCCACCATCCGTCGGAATCTTTAGGCTTGGCGGTTTCGCGGTACGCGAGAATCTCGCGGGGAGTCATGTTCTCGTTGCCCATGCAGAACGGACAGCTCTGATCCGACGTTTTCTCAAATTCCTTTTTGTTTTCCAGAAGCCTCTTGGCTCGTTCAGTGGATATGATCACCCACCTGCCTATGATGGGATCTCTCCTTAATTCGGACATTTTTCCTCCGGACTGCTCAGTTAATTATTTGCCTGTCAGTTAAATATTTTACCGCGTTTTTCAGTTCGCCGGCCGTTGACTTGGCGTGCGCTTCAATAACAAGCAGGGTTTCCTTGCCTATGTAAGCCTTCAGCCGCGAAAAGTCAAAATCCCCGCTGCCGGGAGCGAAATGGTCTTCAAGGCCGTTAATGTCATGCAGGTGCATGCCGAAAATATGTTTTGACAGCGGTTTTAAAAAATCATCCTGAGAAGCCGCGAGCCCGAGCCTTACAAAAACCTCGGCGTGGCCGTTGTCATGCCAATAGGCAAGAGGGGCGCCCTTGAACTTGTCTATGAGCATCAGGGTTTCCTCAACGGAGGGTATCTCGTGAGGGTAAAGCCGGTTTTCAAGGCAAAGAGTCACATTTCTTTTTGACGCGGCGTTGAGGCACTGGTCCATAGACCTCATCAGGTTGTCTAAATATTTTGGGGCGAGTTTATTTCTTGCGCTTAAAACCGTGGACTTATATTTTTCAAAAAGCATGCCTTTTATTCCGAACTTCACGGCGTAATTATAAAGCTCCACCCCGGAAAGCTCCATGGGCACGGTTCCGGCGTGAATAACGACCGCCCTGGCGTTGACCCTGGCGGCGAAATCAATGGTTTTAAGGGTGTTTTGCACAGCGAGGGCGAATTCGCCCGGATCGTCGGAAGAAAGAAAATATCCGGAATATATTGACCTGTTTTCCGGAAGGTTTTCCAGTTTGGGGCAGTAGTTGTGCAGGCTTGAAACAGAAATCTCGCCGGAAGCCACGGACTTGACAATATCGCCAAACCAGGCCTCGGGCACCTGGACATTGAGCTCAACGCTGTTGATGCCGAAACCAAGCACCTCGTCTCGGAGCGAGTTCCAGGACTCATGCCTGCGTATGTTGTAAGCGGTTGAAAGGGATAACATTATTGCTGGCCCTGGTTCTCTAATTCCTCCGGCACCGCTTCGGGCAGTGTTTCCTCCGGCGGAGTTACTTCCTCAATGGCAGGCAGCTCGCTTAAATGGCCCAGCCCGAAATGCCTGAGAAACTCGGTGGTCGTGCCGTAAAGAAGCGGACGGCCTATGGTTTCTTTTCTTCCCACTATGTGTACCAGTTTGCGTTCCAGGATGGTTTCAAGAACCGAAGTTATCTCAACGCCGCGGATCTCCTCAATTTCGGACCTTGTAATCGGCTGTTTGTAGGCGATTATGGAAAGGGTTTCCAAGGCCGAGGTTGAAAGGCGCAGCATGGTCCTTTCTTTATACAGGCGCTTGATAAACGGCGAAAACTCTTTTTTAGACGAAAACTGCCAGCCCTCGGCCACAAACCTCAGCTCAATGGGGCTGTTTCTCTGCTTATAATCCTCGGCTATCTCTTTGATCAGCTGTTCAATATCATGCCCTTCGCTGACATCGCCCAGAATGGATTTAATGTTTTTAATGCTGAGCGCCCGGTCCGACATAAACAGCAGAGATTCAACAATTTGCTTTACCTGATTAGATTCCATAAGTATCCCGTATTTTTATTTCACCGCACTCTCAGGCCTCGGGCGCCGTTTCCTGCGCCTGAACCTGATCAAAGGGTGCTATTTTATATATTCTGATCTCGTCAAATATATCCGATTGCTTCGCGACGATTTGCTTTAGCCTTATCAACTCAAGGATAGCAAGGAAACTGACTATCAGCGCCATGCGGGAAGGCTGTTTTTTTAATATTTCGCCGAAGGAAATATACTCGCAGCCCTCCATGAGGTCAAGGACCTCGCGAATCTTTTCTTCTATAGGTATTTCTTTAAAAACTATCTCCTTGACATCTTTGGGGAGTTCCTGGATAACATTCTTGAATTTGT
Organism: Elusimicrobia bacterium RIFOXYA2_FULL_47_53; assembly: GCA_001800315.1. Classification (GTDB taxonomy): domain Bacteria; phylum Elusimicrobiota; class Endomicrobiia; order Endomicrobiales; family XYA2-FULL-47-53; genus XYA2-FULL-47-53. The sequence continues at coordinate 177,577 of MGVE01000001.1, forward strand.
CAAGAAGATCAAAAAGCGAGACATCAAGGACAAAATCGTCTTTTTCAAACGACGGGGAAGGCCGGTAGTAGAGGTTGGCGAACTCTTCCTCCCTGCCGGAAAGAGTCTGTGCGACTTCTTTATATTTCTGGTATTCCAGGAGCCTGGCTTTGAGTTCCTCCAGCGGATCCGGGCCTTCTTCGCCCTCAACCTCCGGCGCCGGCAAAAGCATCCTTGCCTTTATCTGCATAAGCGTGGAGGCCATCACAAGAAATTCGCCGGCGACATCAAGGTTCATCTCTTTCATAAGCGCAAGGCACTCAAGGTACTCGGCCGTGATGCCGGATATGGGTATCTCGGCTATCTCAAGGTCATTCTTTTTAATGAGAAAAAGAAGCAGGTCCAGAGGCCCTTCAAAATTTTCCAAATGCACATCGTATGCCATATTTGCCTTTTATCTGTGGAGAACGGTTTTTCTTACTTCAGACATCGTCTGCTGAGCGAAAGCCTTTGCTTTTTTATTGCCGGCGCTTAGTATGTCGTCAACCAGGTTCTTGTCTTTGAGAATGGAGTTTCTCTTTTCCCTTAACGGTTCCATGGCTTTGTCCATGAGGCTGACCAGCTGGGCCTTGCAGGCGACACAGCCTATCTGAGAGTTTTTGCATTCCACTTCCCTCTGCTTGCCTTCGGGGTTGAATATTGAGTGAAAAGCAAAAACCACGCAGCCTTCGGGGTGCCCGGGGTCGTTGGCCCTTATTTTCTGAGGGTCGGTGAACATCTTCTGAACTTTCTGTTTAATAACAGCCGCGTCCTCGGCTATGCTTATGGAGTTGCCGTAGGATTTAGACATCTTCCTTGCGTCTATGCCCGGGACTCTCGCCGATTTTGTCAGCCTGGCCTGAGGCTCCGGAAATATATCGCCGTAGAAATTGTTAAATCTTCTTACTATCTCCCTTGTTAACTCAAGGTGAGGCAGCTGATCCTCTCCTACCGGCACGGCGTGAGCTTTATAGATCATTATATCCGCGGCCTGAAGGACCGGATATCCGAGAAAGCCGAGGTTATGAAGGTCTTTGTCCTTAATTTCCGAAAGCTGTTCTTTATAGGTCGGGCAGCGGAACAACCATCCAAGTGGCGTAACCATGCCAAGCAAAAGGTTTAACTCGGCGTGTTCAATCACCTCGGATTGAGTGAAAATTGTACACTTGTCCGGGTCAATGCCGGCCGTCAGCCAGTCAATGACCATCTCCCTGATATTGGACGGTATCGCGGCTGTGTTGGCGTAATCCGTGGTAAGCGCGTGCCAGTCGGCCACCATGTAGTAGCATTCGTATTCATCCTGCAGAGAGGCCCAGTTATTCAGGGCCCCGTAAAGATGCCCGAGATGAAGCCTTCCTGTCGGGCGCATTCCAGATAAAATCCGTTTTTTATTCATATCAGATGTAAGCTGTCCCTCCAAGATGGAAAATAATAAAATTTGCTATCGGCCCTAATATCCCCCACAAAATACCGGAAGAAAGCAGGATTATAATAATAAAAAAACCGTATTGTTCCAGCATAGCGTACCTGTACGCCAGTCCGGAAGGCAGAAAACCAGCCAGAACGCGGCTTCCGTCAAGAGGCGGCAGAGGAAAGAGGTTAAAGACCGGCAGTATTACATTAATCACAAGTACCATTCTCATAAGTTCATGGATTGATATGGCCATTGAGGCGCCCATGATATCATAACTGCGGACAATCCACATGATAAAGGCCGCGCCTGCGGCCAAAGCGATGTTTGAGGCCGGCCCGGCGAGCGAAACCCAGATGATATCGCGCGAGGGATTATTTAACCTGTAGGTATTAACGGGCACCGGTTTAGCCCAGCCGAAAACAGGGGCTCCGGTTATAAGCGAAAGGCCGGGAAGTATTATGGTTCCGAAAAGGTCTATATGAGGGATGGGGTTTAGCGTAAGCCTGCCCATAACCCTGGCGGTGTCGTCTCCGAATTTATCAGCCGTCCAGCCATGAGCGACTTCATGAATTATAACGGAAAAAAGCAGCACGGGCAGTTGAACCAGTATATTAATCACAGGGTATCGTCCTATTTGTATTTTAGATTGAAATTTGACTAATTTTATCTATTTTTGGGGAATTTGTCAAACAGGAGGGAAATGGCGTCTTTTTTTGACTTGAAAGCGCCGTTATTTATGGCAGTCAGAATATCCTTAAAAGAGGGCCCGGGCTTATAGCCGAGATTAATCAAGTCCTTTCCGGTGAGCAGGGGTTTCTTATTTTTGCCGGCAATAGCGCGTACCCCCGACTTTAAACCGCGAGCTATCCTGAGATCCTTTAAAACCTTCTCCCGGGTTCCGCTGTCCAAATGAGCCGTTAATGCACGCAGTTTGACGGCGATAGAAGCCCCGGTTTTTACGCCCTTTAATGCGGAAACACCGGCTTGAGGAAATACGACACTTAAGACCCCCCACTTTACCAGCAGTTTCATGGCTGCGTAAGGATTATTATCTTCCAGAATCTCCAAAATCTCTTCCCGCACTCTTTCCGCTGAAAGCCCTGACACAAAAGTACAGGATTCGGCAGCCAGCTTTGCTGTTTTTCCTTCAATCCTGTAACCTCTGGACGCAAAACGCGCCAGGCGGAAAATCCTGGTCGGATCATCGCGGAAACTGTTGCCGTGAATAACTCTGAGAGTTTTGGCTCCGAGATCTTTTAATCCGCCCGTAAAATCGCTGACTGTTCCAAAATCGGAACCGGAGAGAGAGGCAGCCAGAGCGTTTATAGTGAAATCGCGCCGCAGCATGTCATCGCGGAGCGTGCCCGGCGCCACGACGGGAAGCCTGGCCGGGGCAGGATAAACCTCGTTTCTCGCCGTTACAAAATCTATATGGGCGTTTTTGGCCGGAGAAAGAGTATATGTCATAAACCGCGGGTGCGATACAACTTTTACGCGCCATTTCTCAGACAGGTATTTAACCAGTTTGTGCGGGTTTATCTCGGAAACGACATCAATATCGCGGGTTTTTCCTCCCAGGAGAATATCCCTTACGGCTCCGCCCACAAGATAGGTCCTGATGCCGAGTTTGTCCGAAGCAAAGGATATGTCTTTAAGATACCTGTTGTTAAACCTGTTTTTGTTTATTTTCATTTTGTTTGCCGCGCCGCCTTATAAAATAGTATGCCGCCGCCGCTGCCAGCAGCGCTACCGGAAGAAGTTTCCAGCCGTATTTTGCCGAGAGTCTTTTGGCCAAACTCATGCCTTCCGGTCCGGCAAGATAAAACCCCAGGGCGAGCATTCCCCACGATATGGCGTAAACGGCGGTTCCAATCGCGATATAATATTTTTTGCCGGTTTTTTTCGCGAGATAAGCGAAATAAATAATGCCCCCCCAGCCTACCGGCTGGTTAGTCACAAGCAGTATAAGGCCGGCGATAAAGCGCGTCGTCATGTGTTCCATTATTGATTGGCCGCCTGTGAGGGGCTCATTTTCTTTCTGATAAAAGCCTTCGCTGCTTCCATGGAAACGAAAACCGCGGCTCCCAGATAGAAGATCAGGCTTAAGTCGCGAAATGAAGGCATGTTAATTCCGAAGGATGACCTTACCGACGGTATCTGCACCAGCGCGAAAAGAAGCGCCAGCTCCCAGAAAATCGCAATCAAAAGCCATTTGTGAGGCGGAGCCTTAAAGACGCTGTATTTCATGGACCGGAAGTTCAGCGCTATTATAAGTTCAACTATTATAAACATAAAAAACATTTCCGTCCGCGCGTGGGCGATATCGGTCAGGTCATGAAAAAATATAAAGTAAAAGAAAGGTATCTCTATAAACAGCGCCAGGGCGATAAAAGCCTTAACATCAAAAGAAAACACGCTCTCGCGGGGATTTCTCGGCGGCCTGTTCATGATATCCGGGTCGGCCGGTGCCACGCCTAAAGCCAGAGCCGGGAGTCCGTCAGTGCCGAGGTTGATATAAAGAATGGCGGCCGGCAAAAGGGGCAGGTATTCCGGCCCCAGTATAAGAACCACCCCTCCGATAACCACGACCTCCACTATATTACAGCGCAGCAGGTAGGTGAGATATTTTTTTATATTGTCGTAGATCCATCTGCCCAATTCAATGGCCTTGACGATGGTCGCGAAATTGTCGTCGTTTAGCACCATGTCGGCCGCTTCCTTTGTAACCTCGGTTCCGGTAATTCCCATGGCGATGCCGATATCGGCGTGTTTTAAAGCCGGCGCGTCATTGACTCCGTCACCGGTCATGGCGACCACTTCGCCGCACTTCTTCCAGGCGTTGACAATTTTAAGCTTGTCCATGGGCGAAACGCGCGCGTAAACCGAAACTTTTCGCACGATTTTTTGCAGGTCCTCGTCAGACATTTTTTCAAGTTCTTCTCCGGTTAAGACCAGGTCCCCCTCAGTGTAAAAACCAATTTCTCTGGCGACAGAGACCGCGGTAAGCTTATGGTCTCCTGTTATCATAACAGGTTTAATGTGAACCCGCCTGCAGATTTTAGTGGCCTCAATAACCTCGGCCCTGGGAGGGTCCATCATGCCCGCGAGACCGATAAAAACCATATCACTTTCTATGGCCTCTTCGGAATAACTCTGCTGTTCGCCTATCACCTTATAAGAAAGGCCGAGAACTCTCAGCGCGTTTTTGGCAAATTCTTCATTGGTGTATAATAGTTTTTTTCGGCTCTCGTCAGTTAAGTCAGATTCTCCCGCGCCTTCTGATATTTTGGCGCACCTGCCTAAAATAGTTTCCGGGGCCCCTTTCATAAAGGCGACAACTCTGCCGTCGGCCATTTTGTGAACGGTTGTCATCCTCTTTCTCTCGGAGCTGAAAGGGAATTCGTGTATTCGTTTGTTTGATTTCTTTAACTCATCAACAGACAATCCCTTTTTGGAAGCCGCCACAAGCAGAGCCGCCTCCGTTGAATCTCCCTTTACGGACCATTTTCCGTCATCAAGAGAAAGCTCGGAATCGTTGCATAAAACGCCGCATAACAGGAGCAGTTTTAATTTTTCTTCGTCTTCGTTCTTAAGCCCGACAAATTCTCCCTCGGGCGCGTAGCCCGAACCCGTAACCCCAACGGTTCCGCTGCCCAGCGCGATATTTCTTATAGTCATTTCGCCTTTGGTAAGCGTGCCGGTTTTGTCCGAGCAGATTACGGTGGTGCAGCCCAGGGTTTCCACGGCGGGCATTTTTCTTACAAGAGCGTTGTTTTTTGCCATTTTATGCATGCCTATAGCCAGAGCGCCTGTTACTATAGCGGCCAGCGCCTCCGGCACGGCGGCAACCGCCAGGGCAATGCCGAACATGGTAATTTTGACGACAAAACTCAGATTGACGCTTCCACCCAGGTATTCTCTTATTATGCTGACCGCAATTACTATCAGGCAGATGGCTATTGAGGAAATGCTGAGCCATTTGCCTATCTCGTCAGTCCTTTTTTCAAGAGGAGTTTTTTCGGTTTTTATTGCCGTGACCTCACGGGCGATCTTGCCGAATTCCGTGTTCATGCCGGTGGAGGTGACCACAGCCATGCCTCTTCCGTAGGTCACGGTGGTTCCGGCAAAGAGCATATTGCTTCTGTCGTTTACGGGCGCGCTCTCGTCAACCGGCGTAGTTTCTTTTTCCGCGGGAAAGGATTCCCCTGTTAGGGATGCCTCGTCGCATTTAAGGGAGTGTGCTTTTATCAGCCTCGCGTCAGCCGGCACCTTGTCGCCTGCTTCAAGCAGGAGAATGTCTCCCGGCACCAGCTCCTTGGAAGGCACCTTTTGTCTGGACGAACCCCTTAGAACCGTGGTAGTGGGCGAAAGCATTTTTTTGAGGGCGTCTAAAGCTTTCTCTGCCCTGTATTCCTGAATAAAACCCAGTATTGCCACAAAAAAAACAATCAACGCTATGATGCCGGCATCAATGTATTCCCCCACAAGCGCGGAAAGCACAATAGCGACAAGCAGGATTATAACGAGCACATTGTTGAATTGATTGATGAATGTTTTAAAAGCCGAGGTTTTCTCTTCCTTACTGAGCTCGTTAAGCCCGTATTTTTGCGCGCGGATACCGACTTCCGCGTCACTTAAGCCCGTTTCGGAGTTTGTGTTCAGTTCGCTTAAAACACCGGCGGTTTCAATCGCATGCCACGCTTTAGAATCCATAAAGTTCCTTCCTTAAGATTATGAATGTTTTTAACGAAATAAGGCGGGTTATTCACTGACAACAAGTTTCTTGTCTAATTTCCATTTTTTGTCGTGCTCAAGAAGCTGCAGGAATTTTCTGTATGACGAGAGATGCTGGTTGTGTTTGATGAGGCAGGAAAGGCCTGCGATAAAGTCGTCTCTTTCCGATGCTTTGCTGGCTTTCGGTTTCGGGAGAACTCTCGGCATGTCTTTAGGCCTTGCCAGAGCGGGATGAAGTTTAATCAGGGCCAGTTCCAGCTCTTTGGCCATATGTTCAAGTATTCTTACTTCGTCGTTAAAGGCATCGTCATTTTTTATAATTTCAACAAGCGTATCCATCCCGAAAACAAGCATGGGTTCGTATTTTATGGATTTTGTGTCCCCGAGCTCGGACATCGCGTTCTTGAAATCCTTTTCCATTTTATCGCGCCAGTGCGCGGCCTGATGAGAAAAACTTGACGGATAGACAAAAGCGATGAGCTCTGAGGCGGGGTCATGATAAAGCACAAAATGCTCGGCGTAAAAAATCTCTCTGCAGTTCGGGCAGCAGACAACATTGACCTCGCCGGCTATAAGAGATTCTTTCAGCTCAGGGTCTTCGTTTACATTTATGGCGTTGTAGAGCTCGGCCTCAAAAACTTCTCCGCACGGGCATACAATCTCTTCAAGTTTTAAAAATGACATATTCCCTCGTAAATTACAGGGATATAATAACAGAAAAAATATATTAAATCAATAGAATAACGGCCGCGGCTTACGAAAATACTCCAAAACAAAGCGCCTCTGTTCTGTTTAAGAGAACCGAGGCGCTTTGTGAAACTTTTAAGAGCTTAAATCAGATAATCGTCATGAAAATCCCGAATCCGACCGCGAAGGCTATAAGAGAGACCGCGAGCGGCACCCATAGCTTTTTAAAGACGCCGAGAAAATTCGCGTTCATTCCGACAGAAGCGAGTACGGTCGCGAGCGAAATAGTTCCGATCTGGCCCGCAAGCTCGGAGATAGCCTTATTCTTGCCGATGTCCGAGTAGGTCCAGTACAATCCGAAGGCCACAAAGACAAGCAAAAACCACGGCAGTACTATTTTTCTGCGCAATATAAAGGTAACACACGGGATGTAGAGCACCAGCAGGGCCACTCTCATGGATTTAAGCGCCATTCCGGCTTTCACCAAAGGCGCTTCAAGAGGAGACAAGCCTACTTTGCAAAAACCCGTCTGCTGGACGAAGAAGCCGACTGCCTGGGCGTACAACTCAGGGGCGAGCCATTTCAACACGAAAGTCAGCATAAAGAATGTTGTTATTACTGTCAGGATGGTGTTTAACACAAGCGCTGTGGCGGTGTCGTCGGGCTCGGCTTCCACAAAGGGGCTTGTCATGGCTATCGCAGAGGCTCCGCACACAGCCGAACCAAAACCCAGGAGGAAGCACAGTTTTTCGCCTAACCCGAATTTCCTGCCGACAAAATAAATTATCGCGAAGGTCAGGATCATCGTTCCCACAAGGCCGAGAAGCACTAAAGGGTTTATCTCGGTCAACAGCTTGAAGTTAAGGCTCTTGCCGTAAAAAATAATTCCGATGGGAATAAAGAATACCTGCGCCATCAAGATGCCGGGAAGCACCTTAAAATATGTTTTGCTTGTGCCGATTATCATTCGTATCAACAGCCCGATTAATATCGCGACCACCATAGCGTCAAACAGATTGCCGGCATGTCCGCCAACGGCATTTTTTCCCCAGGCGGCTATGAGGGGCGCGGAATATCCGAGGCCAAGAGAGAGCAGAAAGCCTATCCACACATCTTTAAGCAGGTTGCCGATGTTGACATTTGAAAAATTCATCTGAGACGGAAAGAATACCTCTTTAATGCTGCCCATTTTGGCCTCCTATTTTAGATTTGCTGGCAGGACAATACCTGAATCGTTGGCGTAAGGAGCTATGGCGCCTTTCATAAGCATTAAGGCAACCGTTCCGGCTATTTTCTCGTAGGAAGCAACAACCGCCGTAAGTTTCGCCGCGTCACCGCCGGTGGCTGTGCCATCCTGTGCCACGGTTAGCCCGGCGATGTCTTTTACCGACTTGAGCGCCATGTTGGAGCCTATGATACTCATCTGCTTTTTTATGATAGCAGAAATCACATCATTGTAAGTAGCCATTTAAACCTCCATATCTAAAATTTATACAAAGCTAACCCGCCTCCTTTAATACATTATTTATTGTTATACTTAAGCCTATCCTAAAGTGGCTGCAATATGAATAAATTCTATTAAATATTTCTTATGTTTTCAATAGGCGCGTCAATTATTTTCTTGAGCCAAACAGGCCAAGAATATCCTGCTCGGTTTTGGCGCTTTCCAGGTTTCCCATATATATGTAACTGTTGGCCAGGTACAGATGAGCGTTCTCGTAAAAAGGGTTTATTGCAATGGACTCGCAAAAAGCTTTTATGGCCTCCGGGTATCTTGCCTGTTTGTAATACAGCTCACCAAGCGCCTGGTACGGAGTCACATAATTCGGATTTTTTTCAATCGCGGACAGCAGGTATTGCTCGGCCTTTTTCTCGTCGCCGGAGGCCAGCAGAGACCTGGAAAGCTTAAGAAGTATAAGCGGGTTTGCCGGCTCAAGTTCAAGAGCGCCGCTGTATTGTGCCGCGGCCGCGGCCATGTTGCCCAGCTGCCTGAATTTGTCGCCCAGCCTTATCTTGCCGGCCGCGTCGGCTCCTATATATTCATCTTCGGGCTTGCTATAAAAAACCGGCAGATCGGATACGGTTCCAACGGCCCTCTCCAGGCCGAGCCCGCCCAGATATTTTCTGAACTTATTCTCAAAAGACGCCTCGGAAACACCGACAGAGGACTTAAAGGATTTATTATAAGGGAGTGAAGACAGCCCGGAGAGAAGGAGCCTCAGGGCGTCAGGCCCGTAATTTTTTTTCATAAAATCCACGGCAGCCGAGACTTCCGCGAAGGCAAGAGCTATCTCGTCCTGATCCTTTAAATAAATAAGAGACGGGCTCATTTTCTTAAATGTAACATAGGTTCCGGCCTTATTTGAATCTGCCAGGCGGTTTTTGGCGTCCGGAGTAAGAAAAAGCGGCTCAGCCAGCCTCCACCTGGTGTCATGGTAACGGGCTATCCCTTCGTGAAGCCAGAGCGGGCACTGCGAGACGGAAATATAGTTGACAAGATAGTGGGTGTACTCGTGAGAGAGCGTATCAAGCCACCTGTAGCCAAGAGGCAGGGCGTTGGGCGAGAGCAGCATGATCCTGTTGAATTTGCATATACCCACCGTCCCGGTCTTTTCAATGATGTCAAGCGGGATCGTGGACGCGAAAGAAAACTCCTCTTTGTTCGGATAAACCTCCACAAGAATCTTGTTTTCGGGGTAGGCGCCCAGGTCAGCGCCTATCTCTGTATATGACATTTCAAGCGCCGTAAGAGCGTAAGTGGAGAGAATTACATCATAGCCCCTGGCTTTAAAAACAAAATGAGAGCTTTCAGCCGCGGAAAAGTTTTTTGTTATCATGGCAAGCTTTAGAAAGTAGCCGCTGTTTTCAGAAGCCACATTACCGGCCGAGGAATAATCGCCCCCATAAAATTTAATTCTGCTTTTCCACAGTTTTGCGTCCCGGGAATCGCCGTTTTGTTCAATTATCGCAGCGGCTTCCGACAGCCTGCCAGATTCCAGCAGCCTGTAGAGCCTGTTGTCGTCATAAGCGTGAGATAAACACGCCGGCGCGATTAGAAAAAACACGGTTAAAACCAATTTAATATTCACTTTGTCAGCCTTCTGTAATACTCTTTTATAATTCCTTCAAATTTCTCTGGAAATTTTTCCTTCATGGCTTCCAGGAGTTCCTGCCGGAACTCACGCGGCGGTTTGAAATCTCGGGATTTAGGCAAAAGCACCGGAGCCGTCCTGAATCCCGCCGACTGCCCCCCGCGCGTTTTTACCTGCCTCATGCCCGGAGCCCCGCCAGCGGCGCCTTCGGCGCTCTCCTGCATGGACTCTGAAGTCCCTTTAAGATTGTCGGCGCCGCTTAAAAGCAGGTTAAGCGCGTTTCTTTGCGATTCAACCGCTTGAGGAACCCTGCCTGAATCCAGTTCGGAGGCGGCGCTCTCCATGCTGGCCCCGGCCTCGTTTAAGCTTCCAAGCGTTTCGGGAGGGATCAGTGCGCTTTTTCTGCCAACAGTTTCTAACGATTGCCTTAATGACACGGTGTCTCGCGCAAGGGCAGACTGTTCCTTTGAGGCCGCTTCGGTGTCGCCCGCGGCGGCAGCGCCGGAAACTGAATTAGTGTCGTTCTCCTTTAATTTCAGCAAAATATTCTTCTCCGCGGCCAGCACGGCATTTATACGCGGTGAAACCGCGTCCTCTTTAAACAGCGCCGAGAGATCGGACCAGTGCGAAATAATGTCCTCAAGGTACTTTTGCGAATTGTACGCCCTTTTTGAAGCGAACTCGTCGTACACCTTATTCATAAGCGCCATGCTCTGTTGCGTGGAGTCCCCGGCCATGGGCTTCTTTTCAACAAGCAGCGGAAGCACCTCACCGGCTGAGGCTATAATTCTTTGCTGTTCTTTAGCCAGCAGAAGCAGCATATCTTCCTGTTTCTTCATGGCCTCTCGGATTCTTTTATTGTTTATCGTTTCAGTTTTAGCCAGAATACGGGACTGTCTTTCCGCCAGTTTTGAGAGTTCATTGCCTAACCTGTTCATCTCTTCGGCAGATTTGCTCATCGCGCCGCTTGAAAAGCCTATATCCTGCCCGGCGCTCCGCACGGTTTCAAGCATGTCCTCAAGCTGTTTTTTAAGCTCCCGCGCCAGGTTTTCCGCGGTTTTCCAGTCCCCCCTGTTTACGGCCGCCGACAGCTCGGAGGCCAGATCCCTGCTTTTTGAGATGTCTATGGATTTGACCGCGGGAGAGTTTACAAAATCCTCAGGCAGGCTCTGAGGAAATTTAGACAGCTGTTCGCCGACCTGAGCCATCAGGTCATTTATCTTATCAAGGATCCGGGCCAGCTCTCCTGCCTCAGGCTTGCCCTTAAGCGAGTCAAGTATATCATCCGATGATTTACTGAGTTCCGCGGCGGAATCAATAATATCTTTCATGTTCTGGTAGCGCATAATATCTTCCGATAGCAGGGAAAGCTTTTCAAGAGAGGCGATTATTTCATTTTGCCTCCTCTCGGCCTCATTGATATTTAGTTCGCGGAGAGCCTCAACCGCCCTTCGCATGGGGGTATCCTTCAGGTAAACAAGCTGTGACTTTATGCCTTTGTATTCCTTTAAGGTTGAGAAATCGGTAACCGGGTCGCTTTCCATTTTATTGAGTATCCCGTCAAGCGATTCAATCCCCCCGGCCGCCGACTCTTGTATTGACGCCTGAGCGTCTATAATGCCCGGGTAGGCCGCGCTGGAGCGTTTCACGGCGTAGTCTTTTAGCCAGCTGTTTGCGGACATCTGGTCGGAAAGAAGGTCCAAAAGCTGTTTTTGAAATTTCTTAAGCTCTTCCTCAATTTTTCCGTGTTCAATCGCGTAATTAGTGGTTTCAACAAGGAAATCCGCGCTTTTGCCGTACTTGGGCCCCGCCGCGGTATCATTGTCCCAGGCTTTTATATAGAAGCGAATCTTGTCTCCCGGCGTAAGATTATATTTATACAACCGAATGAGATAATCGGTTACCTCGCTGATTTTCTTCTTATCAACGGGAAGCTCCGCAACCTGTTCCCCCTGTCCGTCCTTTGAATATACGAGTTCAACGCGGGTAACGCCAAAATCGTCGCCTGCCTGAAAGACAACGGGTATTTCCGAATCTACTGAAGAAAGTAAATCCGAATCCGGTGAAATTAAATCCACCGATGGTTTCTTGTCCTGAATAATATTTACAGAATACTTTACCGGATCGGGATCGCCCGGCGTTTTCTCGTCCGCCGATTCAATGAAGTATTCTCCGGCCTCCTCGGCCGTAAAATATGCGCTGAGTTTTTTACCTGAAATCTTAACCGGAATGGGTTCGCCCCAGGAGTTGTTGATTGCCGCCGCGCTCAGGGCAACGGAAGAGTTAAATTCAATATTTACTTTTGTGCCCGGGAGCGCCGAAATGTCTGGCTCGTCGGCAACAGTAATCTCGCCAAGACCGGTGTAGCGCGGATAGGCGAGCCTTATCTTAAAATTTGAAAACTGGGCCGCCGTTACCGGTTTTATGCGAAATACCGGAGATTCGACGCCTTGAGAAGCCGCAAAATATTCCAGTTCGCTGGTAACCTGGAAAATCGTATAGACGAAACTGCCTGCCGCCGCTTCGTCAAAACTGTACTCTTTCCAGGGAGAGTCTTTTCCTCTAATGTAAAGGTCGGGGGTTTTGCCCGGCGGGATCCTGCCTGTTAAAGTCAGAGTAACATCCGATCCCCACGCGACCGAGGCGTTGCCCGGCTTTAATTCAAACCATTTAGACCAGCTCTGGGATGAAAATGCCCCCAGCAGCCTTACGGAAGATCGCGCGAAAAACTCAGGCTGGTAAATAGCCGCCGAAGCGGTGACAAGAAGCACGGCTACAGGCGGGAACAATACTCTAATATATTGTTTAAAATTAAAAACATCACGGATATTTCGCCCTTTAAGCTTATCGTTAACCGAATCAATCAGCGCTTGTGTAAGCTCCCGGGATATACCTTCGGGGGTTTTCTTTGAAAGCTGCCAGGCGCTCAGCAGGGTATCCCCCAGAGAAGTTATCTTCCCCTGGATTAGCCTGATAATTGACTCGTCGCTCCAGCTCTCCCTTGAAACAGAAAAGTAATTTTTCCACAGCAGATAAACGGAAAATATGAATGAGGCGTAATAATAAAGTTTTCTTATAGCCAGCGGAAGAGCGGCAAAATAATCAACGAGCGAGAAAAGCAAAAAAAACGCCGATAAAACAGCGGCCAGCCTGGCGGTAAAAAGCGCCAGCGAGATAATAACGGCCATAGCTCTGGTTTTGGAAATAAAAGAAATCATCAGGTTCATAAGGTTTACCGCATTGTGCCGCGCCGGGCCCGCGCCTGGCTCAGAAAATACGCGGCTTCTCTATGTCCCGGCTGATAAGACAGCACTTTTTCAAAAGAGGCTATTACCTTGTCCCAACGGCCGTTCTTCCAGTAGATTACTCCGGTGTTAAAGTAGGCCCTGACATTTGACGGAAATATTTCAACCGCTTTGCCGTAGCTTTCAAGGCCCTCGGCATATTTGCCGGCTCTCTCCTGAGCCACGCCCAGCGAAACGAATAATTCCGATAATTCTTTTTTAAAACCCTCTACGGCGTCGGGCAGGGCGTTATAGTCTTTTGCGAGCCTGATTAGTTTTTCGTATTGAACAGCGGCTTTTAAATATGTTTGCTCGGCCTCGGTGTATTTTGACTGCTGAAAAAAGGAAAAAGCCTTAAGATTCAGGGCTATAGGAAAAACCGGCTGAAAAGCCAGGGCGCTGTCAAGGCACTGTCTTGATAACTCGTACCGTGCTGTTGTCAGATAGGACTGTCCGAGCGAAAGATAGGCCCTTGAATAGTCGGCTATCAGGTCAGGCGTAAAGAACTCCCTGTAATCATCGTAAACATACCGGCCTCTGTATGAATAAATGTGGTTTAAAAGCGCATCAGCGGAAGCGTTACCGCCGGAGTTAAGCCGGGTTAAAAGCCCGAAGGGCGCCTCGGTTATGCCTTGAGGGCGGTAGTCAGCGTCCTGAGAATAAAAGACTCCCCTGCCGGAGTTGGCCTGGTAAAGCAAACGCCAGTCTTCAGGCGACTTAAGCGGCCCTATGTATACCCCCGGGCGCGCCCTCATTAACGGTTTTCTGTACCAGTCCGAGCCCGAAAGCCCCTGGCTGATAACAGTAAGGTCGGGCCTGATATTTTTTACCAATTGTTCATTCCAGAGCGAAAAAAGCTGGACATCTTTTTTCATGACGACAACCGAACCCGGAGGCGCCGACCTTATGATATTCTTCGCGTAATCAAAACCCACAAAGTTGTTTCTTTTGTTGAGTTCCGGCAGGTTGGAGTATCCGTTTAAAATGACCATGGCCGCGGCAAGCGCAATAATTATTTTATTGTTTGTTCGGCTTTCAGATAAGCTCAATATTCCCGCTCCGATAAAAGGCGCGAAAAGCATATTCGGCAGGAGAAAATGCGCCTCCAGGATTGCAAGCGCGTGCGGGTTTGGAGGCATGTTTGACAGAAAAACAAATAACGGCCCGCTCGCGGCCCAGGCGAGAAGCAAGCCAGACATAAATACATCTTTTGTCTTCACGCTTCTGTATATCCCAAGAAGACCTAAAAAAATGCCGATATACCCGAACCCCTTTAAAAGGTGTTCAAGGTAGAAAGCTATTCCGGCGGAAAAATTCGTTCCTTTCGCGTAAGCCTCTGAAATCAGGTCCAGCGTGCCGCCGTGGGTTTTCCTTGTCAGGCTTCCCCAGAAACGGCCAAGGTCAGCCGGATGGTTCCAGTCCAACATTGGTCCTGCCGCGGAGCGCACAGGCAGATAGAAAAATACCGAGGCCCCGCAAAGAAACAGCAGGGCGGAAACAATCAGGGCTTTTGGCGAGAGGCTTTTTCTTTTTACAAAAGCCGCCGCCGCAAATATTGGCGTGGAAAGCAAAAGGTCCATCCTGTTGCCAAGCCCCAGGCCGAACAGAAATGAAGCCAGGTAAAGATACCTGAACTCGGTTTTATCCTGAGAAAATCTCAATAACAAATAAACAGTCAGCGCCGCGAAAAGCGTATTGAGAGTATACATCTCCGAGACCAGCGCGAGGTACCACTGCAGGTACGAGCTCGCGAGCGTAAGCGCGAGCAGAGCCGCGACAGCCCTGTTTTTCAGCAGTGCCCTGAAAATCAGATACAGAACATAGCAGGAAGCGGCTCCCGCGAGAGCGGAAAGCGCGTTTAACCTGAAGGCCTGCGATCCGAAAGGCACCAGCAGAATGAAAAGCTTTGATATAAGAGTGTAAAACGGATAGCCCGGGGGATGCGCGACGCCTAAGGTATGAGCGGCACTCACCATTTCACCGGAGTCGCGGTATTGCGAAAGCCCGGGGAAGAGGGTTGTCAGATAGGCTATAAAACTAAGAAAGAATACGGTCATTTGTTTTCGGCTCTTTTTCGGGCTATCGTAAGATATTCGGCGGCACTAAGATTTTTCGGGTCAAGGCGAGCCACAAGCTCAAGCTCTCTGATCACATCGGCCCACTTGGACCTTCTCCAATAAAGCACCGCCAGGTTATAGTGCGCCTGCGAATTGTTGCTGTCAATCTCTATGGCCCTCCGATAACAGCCCAGGGCCGAATTTGTATCACCTCTTTGTTCCATAAGCGCTCCAAGGTTAATTAAAACCTGGGCATCCTCGTGTCCGGATTCCACCGCTTTGCGGTAGTATTTCTCGGCCAGCGCGAGATTGTTCCTTGAATGGTGCGCGTAACCCAGGTTTCCCCACCAGGAGCGGTTCCTGTCATAAACCGAGAGGCCTTCATATTCCCTTTCAGCCTTTTCCCATAAGCCGTTTGAAAGAAAATATTCAGCCAAGAGCTGGCGGTGTGACGAATAAAGGCTCTGATACCTCTGGTCCCAGTGTTTGCTGTCTCCGTCGGCTCGCAGGGAATAGATAATTTCGTAAGCAAAAGGGGCGCGGCTGCCGTCGTTAAGGGGCTTTGCCAAGTAGAGAAGCCCGGCCTGAACCCTCGGAATATTTATCATCTTAGGGTCAAAGGTCGCGTAGTAAACCGCTCCTGTCCGCTTTCTTATCAGCTCGCGCTCCTTTATTTCTCTTAAGGCGAGCCTGCCTTTGCCCCATATTTTATAATAGCCGTCACCGTAAATGCTTTTTGTGACTCCTGCGTTGCAGTCGTGAAACTCAATGTCGCTCCTTTTTCCCAGGGCATTGATGTAATAAGCCACGCCAAATTCCATCTCGTCGGCGCGGTCCATGAACAAAAGGCTGTTTTCCGGCAGTGTCCTGACAATATTTTTTGTGTAATCCCAGAACAGGAATTCATCTCTATGGTTTAACGCCGAGCTGTTTGAAATAAGCAGAAACAACGGCAGGGCTGAAAGCAATACCGAAATCTTGCCCGGCAGCCTTTTTAAGGCATAAGCGGAAACCATAATAATAAAAATAACCGGAAGAAAAAGAAACCTTGAGAGCAGCTCAGTGGAGGATTTGGAAAGGCCTACATTGGCCATTAAAATAAAAACAGGGCCTGTACCGGCAAACAGCAAAATCATGGCCCAGCCTGAGAGTCTGTCTTTGAGCGCGAAGTACAAACCCGCGGCAAAAACCGCAGCCGCCGGCAGGCCCAGGCCGCCGGCTAAGGCCTTGCCCAGAAAGACAAGTTTCGCGGCCACTATTTCAATCCCCAGCGGCGGCATACCGCCCTGAGCCAGCGCCAGAGTGCCGTACCTCATACGGGAGATTACCTGATAAAACCTTTTCCAGGTTCTTGGGTCTTCCCATGAAAACAGGGGGTTAGCGTTGGCTCTTACATATATGAATAACGCTATTGATAAGCCCGCAACAAAAAACAGGAGCGCTGTCGGCAGGAGCTTTTTAAAGTCCGCGTTAATCCTCTTTCCCGATACAAAAACCCAGTACAAAACTCCGGGAGCCATCAGCCCTAAGGTGTAATGCGCCTGAATTCCTATCCCAAAAACAAAACTCGCAAGATATATGCCGCTGAGCGACGGTTTACCGGCTATTATATAAGCCAGCAGGGCCGCGAAAAACGCTGCCGTGCCGTAAACCTCGGTGACATTTGCCATGGGCCAGACAATACCGCAAAAGGCGAAGATCAATGACAAAACAAACGAGGCCGCGGATGAAGCGGATATCTCAAGGCAGGCCGCGAATATAAGCGCGGCGCTTAGAGAAATAAACAGAGCCGATACAAGGTTTGCCCTGTAAGCGGGGTTTGAAAAAGGCACAACTGTATTTATGGCTTTACCGGCGAGGCTGTAAAACGGGTAGCCGGGAGAGTGGGCTATGCCCAGCGTCGCGCAGACTCCCGCGAGCTCGCCGGAGTCGTCGGCCGTGATAGACGGCACCATAGTGTAGAGGTAAACACCGAATGAAATTAGTAAAACCGCCGCGGCCAGGAATATATTTTTCATTTTTTTTGCTTTATGTTTTGTTCCGCGACAGGCAGGAAATGCCTGGCCCGTTCATCAGACGGGTTAACGGCGAGAACTCTGCGCAGGTTAAAAGCGGCTTTTTCCCAGTCAGCTTTCTTCCACCATATTACCGCCGTGTTGTAATAACTGTCGGTATTTTTCGGATCAATCTCGGAAACCCGGGCGTAGCAGTCCAAAGCTTCCTTCTCTTTGCCAATCTTTTCGTAAACAACGCCGAGGTTCAGGAACGCCGAAGGTTCATCGGGATAAATTCTATTAATTTCTTTGTAAAATCTTTCGGCCTGAGCGTACCGGTTCCCGCTGAAACTATCAAAGGCTCCGGCAAGAAGTTCAGCTTTTACATTAGTCTTTATCCACGGGACATAACTCCATTTCAAATGGCAGTAGCGCCAGTACGGCAAAGGGTTAGCCGAATACAGCGCCGCGAAATACGGATATATCGGCGCCAGAGCGTTTGAACGGTAGTCATTTATGGCTCCGCCGTAGATATTTCTCAACGAATAGGCATGAAACGCGTTTATTCCGCTTTTATCGGCGGGGCGGTAGAGTATACCGTCGGAAACAAGCGCGGGTTGGCCCATGACAGTTTTATTGAAAGTTGAGAAATACACCGGTTTTACGCCAAGGTAGCCGCTCTCCACCTTTCTGCGCCTTGATTCCTTTTCTTCTTTGGAGAGAGCCCTGAAATCCTTTCCGTAGACATTCTTAAACACAAGCCCGCCGCGGTCATGCAGTTCCAGGTCGGGCCGTTTATTTCGTGCAAAACAGAGGTAAGCCAGCGAGTAAAAGGTGTCGTCTCCGCCGTCCATAAACAGCACCGCGCCCGGTTTCATGGTCTTAAGGAGGTTGCTGCCGTAGTCGTAGGCAAGATAACTGCCGCGCATGCTGTTTGAGGGCGCGTTGAGAAGCAAAACAATTACGACGGCGGCGCCCGCCGAAATAAAAATCTTTTTTAACGAAGCCAGGTAGATAAGCCCGGCAAAGAGAGCGAAACTCCAGCCCAGGTTGATAAAGACATAGAACCTCTCAAGGACGCCTTCGGCCTCGGCGTTAAAGGGCATATTGGCCAGCAGTAGAAAAGCCGGGCCCGAAAGAACAAAAGTTAAGGCGGCAAGGGTTAAAAACAGCGGCCTTTTTCTTGATATAAAATACAACCCCGCTGTTCCGGTGATAAGACCGATTAAGGTATACTGCCGGCCAAGCGCGGTAAAAAACCGCGAGGCTTGGGCGGAAAGCGTGCCGAAGTTTCTCTGAATTTTTTCGCCGACAGTAAGGGAAAGCGTTCCGTAGTCAGCCCTGGAAATCACCCTCCAGAGAGCCTTGAGGCTCTCGGTATTGCCCCAGTCCAGCTGGGGGTTATTAAAAGACCGCGCCGGCAGATATAAATACACCGAAAAACCAAGCGCGAAGACGGCCAGGGCCGTCAGAACCGTTTTTATATTTAGAGCCTTGCTCCTGATAACCGGGTAAAGAAAAACCGGGGATATGAAAACGAGCGTGTGGTGGTTGCCGAGCCCGAGGCCGAAAAGAAAAGAGGCTAACAATAAATTATCGCGAAGGATAGCGTAAGCGATCAGAAGAGCGAAGAAGATGTTTAAAGTAAAGACCTCGGTTTGAACGCCCGACTGCCAGACCGATTTAGTCATAACGAAGCTTAAGGCTGTAATAAAAGCGGCTGTTTTAACGGTTGCACGGCTGAGGCCGTCGTCATTTACGGAGTTTTGGAATATTTCACCTGCTTTAAGAAGCAGAAAATACAGGATAACAGCCGAGGAGCAGGCAAAAACCGCGCTTGCGGCGTTAATCCTGTAGGCGAGATCTCCCCAGGGTATAATAACAGTGAATATTTTGCCGACGAGAGAAAAAAGCGGATAGCCGGGGCTGTGGGCAATGCCCAAAGTGACAGCGGAGGCGCATAGCTCTCCGGCATCGCCTGTTGTTATGCTCGGGGCCAGGGTCGCTATGTAGGCGGCTATGGAGACGACAAACAGTATAACGGGCATTTATAAAAGGCCTTTTTTCCTTCTAAATAGCAAGTCAAAAACAAAGAAAGCCGTAATAACAAACATCCAGAGCGGGCTTTTGAATAATTCCTTTTTTTTCCGGGTTTCGCTTCGGCCGCCCTTTCTGAATTTATCAGATAGCATCCCGGCGGAAGCGTTTTTTTGATTTAATAGCGCGCCGCCGGAAACTTCAGCGATATATTTTAGCATAGTTTCATTGTTGCCGAGGTTTGAGTCCTCTAAAATTGAAGCCTCGCCCGCCTGCAGAACTCCGCTCCAGAGCGGTTTTGAACTGTTTGCCGAGTAGAGGGAGATTTTATAAAGGCCGGCCTTGTCAAGCTTTGCGCCCGCGGTAAAAAGCATGTTTGTGCCTGTTTTTATCTCAAGAAACCGCTGCGGGCCGGAGGGTTCGGTTAAAGACAACCGCAGTTCCGCGGGCCGGCTCTGCCCGGGAGAATATATTTTCGCGTTGAACTCCTGTCCTGCAAAGTACCGCGATTTGTCCAGCAGGACCTTATACCCCGAAACATTTTCGTCGGAAGAAAGGTATCTGATTACATTGGTCCAGAACTTATTGTATTCTCTTGGGGTCGGAGCCTGCAAGGCCCACCGCCATGTGGTGTCGGAGGCTATGGCGGCCACTCTTCCTTTTTTATACTGCCAGGCCGTAATAAGCGGAAGCTCCCGCCATGGACAGAAGGCGAGCGCCGAAGCCTGGCTTTTGGCTTTTAAAACGCGGCAACCTTCAAGCGCGGGCAGATTTTCCCATAACTGGCGGTTCTTTTTGGGGTTATCATCCAACAACATAACGGGATGACTGTAATCGGCTACCATAGGCTTATAGCTTTCGTAAATCATTGAATCAGCGCCGGAATCACTCATCTCAACAGGAATAATATCCGCCAGAGCCGTGCTGTTCCAGCCGCCGTTGGCAAAAGCATCTTCGCCGCCTTTAATTAAAAGTCCGCCTCCGCGTTCACGCACCCATTTGGCTATATTGGAGAAGTATTCGTCCCTGAAACCAAAGCCGCGGTAGGAAAAATTGTCCAGGATAAGTATATCAAAATTAAACAGCTCCTTAGTGAAGAGCTCATGCACGGGGAATGGGATAAGCGCGAGGTCGTGCTCCGGCACCAGCGCGATATTTTCCGGTCTTCTTAAGATAACAAACGACACAAGCTCCACATTCGCGTCGTTTTTAAGCACATTCCTGAGGAAAGCGTACTCCGGGCCGGGCCGGCCGCAAATATAGAGGGCCCTGGTTTTATCTCTTATTACATCTAAAACAAACTCCGCGGAATTATTGGCTGATGTTGCTTCCCCCTCTACAGGTTCCGCCATTGCCAGATAGGTAAACCTCCCGCCGGCTTCCGGAGTAAACTGCATATCAACCGAAACCAATTCGCTCTGCTTATCGGCAGTTATAGTCTTTGCTGCGATAATCCGGCTCTTATCGTTTTTGCTCCTGACGGATAATTTAACAGGAACAGAAGCGCATCCGGTAAGGCGCACAGCGACACTTACAGTCAGCGGAGTGTTTTTAAAAGCAAAGTCCGCTGAATTTACTCCTATAACCTCCACATCCCTTACCGAAGACGGCTGGCTGAGTGAAACCACGGTTACCGGCACATTTAAATCGCTGACCCACCTGCCGGGCGGCTGCTGGCCGTTATGGTTACCGTCGGTAAAAAGCAGTATGCCTGCGAGCCCCGCTCCGTTTTCCCTGCGCACCGTCCAGAGAGAGCGGCTGATATCCGTTGACCGGCCGCCGGAGCTGTCAGGCGAAAAACTCTTCACCGGCGAGGCATCTGACGAGAAAAAATAATACTTCAGCTCAAAGTTCTTCTTTAAATCATTTTCAATCTGACGGAAGTATTTAACAGCCTCTCTGAGCTTTTTAGTCAGCACCATGCTGTTTGAATTATCCATCATAACCGCGATAACGGGATTTGCAGAGGCGTTTCGGTCCGACACAGACGGCCTTAACACGACCAGCAGAAGCAATACCGCCATGCCTACCCGTATAATCCTGCTTAAGACAAGCCTGATCCTGGCCGCGGCAAAAGAGCCTGCCAGCACGGCCAGAAAAACGGCTGATATTAATATAAGAGGCGATGATGAAAATTCCTGCATATATATTCCTCTGTTACCTATTCATTTTTTGCTCAAGAAACGGCCTGTGAATGGCGTCGCTTTTGTAAGTCCCCGTAACCGAGTACATAATAATATTCATAGTCAGTTTCTGCGCTTCAAACCTCTGGGGCTGTCCCGAGGGGGCGCATTCCCAGAGGTAATTTCCCATCCTGTCGCGAGCCCAGGCGCCGAACAGGTCGTTCTGCGAATAGATAAGCGCCGTCCTCCCGGAAATATCAATGCCTTCAACGAAATTATTTACAAGCCGCCGGCCGCTGACTTTCCGTAAGAAGTAATAAGAGCGCATTAACGGATGATCAATCGGAAGCTTTTTTAACTTAAGTTCGGGGAATACCGCGGCCAGCTCGGACCTGAACGAGGAGTCAAACGCGCCGCCGCGCATAGCGGAAGAATCCTCCACAAGAACAATCCCGCCGTTTGAAAGATAGCGCCGAAAAAGCTCCCGCTGATTTTTATTGAATTTCGGAAAACTTTCCGAGCCGAGTATGACAAGAAACGGCGACGAGAAAAGCTCCTTGTCGTCAATTGAGGCCACTCTGCGTTCGCGCTGGGGGCTGATGCTTGTGGCGGTAGCCAGAAACTCAATTATATCCCCCCAGGTCTCGGGATAAGGATCCCACTGTCCGTCATAACGCAGCTGGGTGAATACAAACTTGTTTAACTGCGCCGCCGTGATAACAACCGGGGATATCATTGTGTATAATAATGCCGGCAGGATAACTAATAAGCGTAACCTGAGATTTCTCATGATTGCTGTCCTATTTAGCACTTTGCCAATCCTCCGAGCGCCCGGGGCCTGACGGTGAAGAATTCACCAGACATCTAAAGTCACTCTGAACGAAGTGAAGAGTCTCGTTTTTCATCCAACTGCGAGATTCTTCGTCCGCGCGGCGTACTCAGAAAGACCGCGCCGCCTTCTCGGATGATAGCTCTTTTGGTCTTACTCCCGGGTTGGCAAGCAGAATTTCCGCAATTAGAAGCAGGAGCGCCGCCAATAAAAGATACCGTGAGAGCTCTTTTCCGTAAAGTATTGAGGCAAGCTCATCTTCCCAGCCCGCAGCGGGCAGCAGGCCGGCAAATCTGCCTTCCCAGTATTCGCGCAGTTCCGAATCAGCAAAGCGCTTAAGCGCATCTTCGCCCGTTGAATAGTCCAGGTTTACCGCCAGGTATTCATCCGGAAGACCGTCGGCCTTTACTTCGTAAATACCCGGCTCATTGGCCATGGAATATTCGTATTCACCGTTAAAATAAGCGGCTTTGGCCCTTTTTCCGTCCGGGCCCGTGATTGAAACCGGTTTTAAAGACTTTCGCCTGACGATTTCGCCGACTTTATAATAGGGCTCGGCGGCCGTCTTCCTATCGCTTAACAAATGCGCCACCGCGGCGCGCATAAGCGGCAGGAATATGGGTTTTGACGGCAGGTTATTCCAATCCCTGTCGGCTGTCGTTGTAAAAAGAAGCACTCTTCCCCGGCCATAGGTGCCTTCGCATAAGAAAGGCCATCCCGAATCATAGGCGGCAAGCACGGCGCTCCCCGCCCCTGGAGTTGAGGCGTACCCGGATTTAACCGAGATGTTCTGGGACTCAAATTCGGCAGGGTTAAAACCCTGAAAATCCTTTGGCGAGATATTCCACTTAACGGAGAGAGGCGTTTCAAAAACCGAAGCGATTTCGCAGGGCAGGAACTCCGCCTGCGCGAGCCCCGCTGAATGGTTTCCGAGAAAAACCATAACCTTTCCCCCGTTTTTGAGGTAAGCATTGTATTTATCGCTGTTGTCGCGGATATTTAAAAGCATGACCACATCGTATTTTTCAAAAGCCACGGCTTCCGCCTCGCTTTCCCCGAAAACATCAGCCTCGGGAAATGCCGTGTGCAGGTAATAGCTTTCCGAACCGGAGCCGCCCGCCCCCGGATCTCCGTCTATTACGCAAAGAGCGGCCTTGCCGGGTTTCAAGGCTGAATAATAATAGCAGTTGTCCGCCTGCAGGTTATCGCCGGTCAGCCGCACCGAACCGTTAACGACGCCGGCCGTGCTCTTAAAATAGAACGGCTTTACCGGGGTTTCGCCCTTGGGAGCCTCGGCCTGAACCGCTCCGATTTTAGTCATGCCTGAATAGTACGAAATAGCCAATGAGCCGTATTGCCGTTCCCCGGACGAGAAAACGCGGGCATTCAAGGACCATTTGTCCTGAGACTCTGAGAATTCGGCAGAGACATCGCGAATAGAAAGGTTTGAAGCTTCCGAATTATCAAAACCCAGCAGTTTGAAGTTCATTCCGCCGTAGTTAAACGGCGCGGTAAAACCGTGGGCCGCCAGATCGGAGAGTAACAGGACGGTTTTATCGGCAATACTGTTCCCGGCAAAAAACTCTTTAAGAGGTTCAGCGGCGCAGGAAATATCGGTTGTCCTATAGGTTGGCTTCAGCTGGCTGAGGAAAGAGAGAATATAATTCTTGTCATTTGTAAGTCCCGGAGTGGTTGATTCCACCCTGTTTGAATAGGCAATAACTCCTATCCGCGCGCTGCCGGGCAGCAAAGAAACAATCTTTTTGGCCTTTAATATGTATTCGTCAAACCTGTTCTTACCTCCGTCGTTGTAGCGCATGGAGAAAGAGGTGTCAATAAGCAGTACAAGCTCCCGCGAAAGCTCCGCATTTTTTTCTGCCCGGCCGGGCGCGCCGTACTGAATTCTTGGGCCTGCGAAAGCGGTTATGATAAGGAGCAAAAAAAGAACTCTTGCCGAGAGAAGCAGTAGCTTTCTTAAGCGCGAGGAGCCTTTTTTTCTCTCAATGGCGAGTTTTAAAAACTTTATGTGGCTGAAAGGCACGGCGGCATTTTTCTTTTTTCTGATAAGATGCAGAACTATCGGCAAAGCGGCGATGGGCAGGGCCAGCAGAACCGAAGGATTAAGAAACGATATGTTCATCTTACTGTTTTAGTATCCTTGCCAGCAGGGTTTCCACCGCGCTGTCAGTGAGGCAGAGATTGTAAGTGATTCCGGATTTTCTGAAAGCCGATTTAAATGTTTCAACGAAGGCCGAGACTATCTTTCTGTAGCTGTCGGCTATTTCGTCGGCGTCGCAGAACAGCTCGGCGGCGCTTTCCAGGTCCCGAAAAACAGTTTCCCCCGAATAAGCAAAATCCAGTTCCCCGCGGTTTAAGACATGAAAGACCATCACCTCATGGTGCCTGAATTTATAGTATTTCAGGGCCTTGATTATTTCGCCGGCGTCGCCCATAAGGTCGGATATTATAACAAGAAGCGATCTTTTTTTTATGTGTTTACCGAAATCCCTGAGCACCGAAACAAACGAAGTCTCATCCCCGGGGCTTAAGGTCTCCAGTTTTTCAAAAATCAGCGGCATGTGGCTCAGCTGGTGGCGCGGCGGTATGTAAAAGGAAAGTTTTTCGGCAAAAGCCGAAACCGAGACAGCGTCTTCCTGTCTCAGCAGCAGGTATGTCAGCGACGCGGCTACGAGCTTTCCAAAATCAAGTTTGGAAATGCCCGAAGATCCTTTAAAACCCATGGACGCGGAAGAGTCCAGCAGAATATGGGCCCGCAGGTTAGTCTCATCCTGAAATTGTTTTAAGAAAAGTTTTTCGGTGCGGCCGAGAATTTTCCAGTCAAGGTACCTCGGGTCATCGCCGGGCGCGTACTCCCTGTGCTGGGCAAATTCCTGGGAGTGGCCGCGGTAAGGGCTGGAATGAAGGCCGGCAAGCACACCTTCAACTACCAAGTTTACTTTTAGCCTGAGGTTGGATATTCTGGAGAGTTCTACTGGGTCAAGGAGTTTCATATTGAGTCAATTGAAAAAGCCTGTTTCAGGAGCGAAATTTTGGGTTTTGTGCCGAGGCAAGGCGACCGAGGCAAGCATATGCTCCACGGAGTATCTGTAAGCTGAGGCCAACGAAGCCGCAGGCCAAAGGCCGAAATTGCAGCCCGAAAGAGGTTTTTCAACTGACTCATATTATAGGTTCAACTCCCGAAAGACGGCAAAACATCGTCAGCCGGCGGACTGTTCCAGGAGCCTTGAGATAAGTTTGTCGGCGGTCATGCCTTCAGCCTCGCCGTTAAAGTTCACTAAAACCCTGTGCCTGAGCGCGGGAGCGGCCACGGCCTTGATATCCTCAACCGATACGGCAAAACGGCCTTCAAGTATGGCTTTCGCTTTAGCTCCCAGTATAAGCGCCTGCGCGCCTCTCGGCCCGGCGCCCCAGTTCACGAACTGTTTCACGAAATCCGGGGAAGTGTTTTCATGGGGCCTGGTGGCTCTGGCAAGCCTGACCGCGAATTCAACTGCATGGTCCGCGGCGGGGACCCTTCTGACAATATCCTGCAGGGCTATAATTTCCTGCGCCGTAAGGAGTTTCTCGGAAACGGCATTAAACTCGCCGGTCGTCCGCGAAACTATTTCTTTCTCTTCGTCAAAGCTCGGGTAATCAATATTTATCTGGAAGAAAAACCTGTCCAGTTGGGCTTCCGGAAGCGGATAGGTGCCTTCCTGCTCAATAGGGTTCTGGGTGGCTAAAACAAAAAACGGCAGAGCCAGCGGGTAGGTATGTCCGGCGGCGGTGATTTTGTACTCCTGCATTGCCTGCAAAAGCGCGGCCTGAGTTTTAGGCGGGGTGCGGTTTATCTCGTCTGCCAGTATTATCTGGCCAAAAAGCGGGCCTTTGATGAACCGAAAGTTCCTTTTCCCGGTGCTTAAGTCCTGGTCAATTACCTCGGTGCCGGTAATATCCGACGGCATAAGGTCGGGAGTAAACTGTATTCTTTTAAAATCCAGGTCTAAGATCTGGGCTATCGTTGATATTAGGAGGGTTTTTGCCAGGCCCGGCACGCCGACCAGCAGAACATGCCCTTTGCAGAACAGAGAGATCAGCAGTTCGTCTACTACCGCGTCCTGACCAACTACTATTTTGGCAAGCTGTTGCTTTATAGCCAGATGGCTTTTTTTCAGTTTATCAACTAAAACAAGGTCGTCTTTTTCTGAGGACTCTTTCATTACAGCCTCCGCGTGAAATGCCGCTTTGCGCCCACAAAAGTATACTCTTTTTGCAATGTATTTTCAAACAAAAACGCCGCAGAGGTTTTAAAGGAGGGTAATGTGGTCGGAAAAGATAATTCAGGACAGTCAAACAAGATGTTCGCAGCCGCGCAGCTTACCTCGCATTCGCACTAATTAGTTAAAACCTTGCGGTTAAGCCG
>MGVE01000002.1 GCA_001800315.1 Elusimicrobia bacterium RIFOXYA2_FULL_47_53
CAATAGCATTTCATCAATGTCTCTAAGAAGTGGATCCCAGACTACTACCTCTGGGATGACGACACAGAAAAAGTCTGTCATTCCCGACTGTATCCGCTAGTATGACGACACAAATAAGCTGTCGTTCACTTATCCCTTACCACTTACCGCTTATCCCTTACCACTTACCCCTTATCCCTTACCACTTACCACTTATCCCTTACCCCTTACCACTGAAAAATACTTTTCCACTTGACAGCATTTTTAAAATTTGTTAAATTCTCGGCATTGCAGTTGTTGTCCATTCCAAACAGGGGGTAACGGGGTTGGGGGAAACGCGGGGGCGCGGAGTCGCAGCATATCTGTCAGGCTCACCTTCTAAATTTCATTCAGTAAAACCCAAGATTATTTCATGGGTAAACGCTTTGCGGCAATACTAATTGCTTTGCCGCTATTTTTTTCGTTTGCGATTTCCGCGGAACAGATCTCTGCAGATTCCAGCATTTCTGTTTTCAGCGACCTCGGCCCGTTTGAAGTAGCCGTATCGTCTGACTGGCTAACCGCGACCATACTATTTGCGCCTTCGGACACGGGTGAAAAGAAATCCGCTGACACCATAATCGCTCTTCAGCGGGGGCTCTTCTACCTGCTTGACCCAAACCTCTCTTCTCTGCCGAAATTTCTGACATGGATGCATACCCCGTATTTTGTAAACATACCCGACGAAGCAAATATTGATTTCAGCGTAGTCTATTATGACCAGTACGGCAACGCGCCTTCAGCCGGCTATCCGAAAGCCGTATACTGGCCTGTCGGAACTCTGGACTATACAACGCTTCAGCTTGAGGATGCCGGAACAAGCGGGACCGGCACTCTGTATAAAATAACTGCCTCTCTGCCGGTGGGGGCGTATTACTACAAATACTGCGTGAGAAATGACCAGCTCGCGAACGATTATGAGCTTGCGATAAGTTCTTTTGTGGTTTCTAAAAGGCCCCGCAACATTGAAAGCATATCGCTCTCAAAAGACGCTGTTATCTCTAACGCGAAACTGCTGATAAGCTGGCAGGCCCAGGACCCGCAGGGCGCCGAACTGACTTATAAACTATATCTTGGCAAATCACCTGAAACAATGACCCTCTTATATGAGGGAACAACGGCCTGCTACGAAATCTGCGAACTACTCTACGCCCAGGACTATTACTGGCAGGTTGAGGCGGTAAACTCCTTTGGAGTATCCTCCAAAAGCCAGGTCTACAAGTTTTCCACGATCCTTAAAGTAAGCAAAGCTTTTAACTATCCTAATCCGTTCAACCCTCACAGAGAAATAACTAATTTCGTTTTTAATATGGTCCTCTCCGGATACGCGGAAATAAGCGTATTCACCGAGCTCGGCGACCTGTGCTGGCAGAAAACCTTTGAAAATCTCTCCGCCGGCGCCAACGAAGCCCCCTATGACGGGAAGGATGATTTTCAGAAGGTTTTGTTCAACGGCAGCTATGTGTGTGTTATCAAAAAAAACTACAACGACGGAACCGGGGAAACAGATAAATGCAGGCTCTTAATAATAAAATAAAACATATTGTTCCGGTCCTGGCATTCCTGCTTGCGGCCGCGGCGCCTCACTCTCTGGCCCTTGGGGGCAGAGCCAATTATCTCTCTCACGGCCCTTCGGCCGCGGCTTTCGGACGCGGTGAAACAGCCTGCTCGGCTATCGGAGAGCAGGCCGCCTGGTTTTACAATCCTTCCCTGTTGACGCCGGCATCAGGGCCGGCGGCCTATCTGTCCCATTTTCTTCTCTATGAGGGCAGTTATTACAGCTTTGCTTCGGCAAGCCTGCCGGTAAAAAAATTCGGCTTTGCTGTTTCAGCTTTAAATTTAAGAAGCGGCGATATTGAATTGAGAAATAATATATACGACCTGCCGGTTGTCATTCAAACAAACCAGTCCGCGTTTATGCTTTCTTTTTCAGGTGAACTTAAAAAGCATTTTGCCGTCAGGTACGGCGTCAACGCAAAATATTTGTATATGAATTTAAACAATAAAACCGCCGGAGCTATAGCCGCGGACGCAGGCGTATCAAAAAGGGTGGAATCTCTTAAAATATTTGGGTCCAAATGCGTTCTTGACTCCGGTATTTCGGTTTCCAATGCTCTCGCGCCAACGCTTACCCTGATAAACGATTCCGAAACCTATCCCGCAATCTATAAAGCGGGCGCGGCGCTTAAAATACCTACAATCCTGCGTGTTTACAGCTTTGATTATCTTTCAGTATACGCGGATCTGGCCCTGGAAGAGAATCTCTTAAACTACTATGCCGGATTGGAATACTCTTTAAGCGGAATGCTGTTCCTGAGAGGCGGAACATACAAAAATCACTATACCGCGGGGCTTGGCTACAAAAATGGCAGCATACAGTTAGATTATTCTTTTGACCTCGGGCCGTTCGCGGGTTTTAATAAATTGTCGCTGGCATACCTGTTTAAGTCAAATGCCTCAAAAAAGGAAATTCCGCGCCTCAAAACGAAAGGGGAACTGCTTTTAATGAAAGAGGCCAAAAAAGCTCTCAAGGAAGCGGAAAAAATAAAAGCCGGCCAGGATAGAGACATAAACTCAATGTTCAGATCAGCCAGGAAGGATTACGATAACAAGCGCTACCTTAAAGCGGGCGATAAATTCAGCGAAATTGTGATAAAGTACCCGGACTGCGAGAGCGCTAAGGAGTACTTTGAAAAAATTAACAGCCAGATGGAAGACAAATCACGAGACATGGGTACCAGCAACTTTGAAGAGCTTTCGTACGCCAAGGGGTATTTAAATTATCGCCGCAAACAGCTCAGCGAGGCGATAAACGAATGGGAAAAGGTTTTACAGATCAATTTTAAGAGAACCGAACTTGACGAATACCTTCTGCAGGCAAAAGCTTTCCTGAAAGACGCTGAAAAACAGGCTCTTGAAAAGCAAGCGGAAGATGCCGTCTCCGCGCTTTATAACGACGGTACCGCAGAATTTGATAAAAATAACTACATAGCCTGCATTAAAAAAATGGAGGCGATTGAAACCCTCTGCAGGGAAAAACCGTTTGCAAAGGCGGTTGACTGGAGCAGGCAGGCTCATGACCTTATAAACAAATGTCTCACTCTGCTTTCCAAAACGGTTGCGAAAAAAACAAAATCACCGTCAGAATCGGAGCAGGTACAGCCGGAAACCGAGATAGACACGGCGGGCGCGGACAAAAAATATAACGAGGGGCTGGTTTTCTACGCGCAGGGCAAGCTTTTTGAGGCTCAGAAAGCCTGGGAGATAGCTCTGCGGATGAACCCAGCCCATGAAAAAGCCGCCAAGGCCATAGACAGGATTCAGCAGCAATAATTATCGGAGGAGCGATGAAAAAATACTTTTATTTTTGCGTAACCGCGCTGGTTTCAGCGCTGATATTTGCTGGCTGCCAGAACAATAATTCCACGCTTGAGGATACCGTGACCTTCAAAGGATCAGTTTCTCTTGGACAAGTTATCGTTGACGCAAACGGCAACCAGACAATTACCGTAACAGGCGCGGCGCCAAACGCCGCTGTTGTGTGCGAAAATACCGGTGACTCGGTAAAATCAGCCTCTGACGGGAGCTACACGCTGAAGGCGAAAGCGGTAAGGCAGTTCACGGCGCTTAATGCCGAAACCTACACGCTCTCGGCTTTTGATCAAAATGGCGGAGACGAGAAGATAACAGTTTCAGGAAAACCCGGCGAGACTGTAAATGTGCGCGGTTTTATTTTATACAAGCATACGGAGGATAAATGAAATTCCGCTATATCTGTGTTACCGCGGCGATAATACTTTTGCCCTTAAAAACCCAAAAAGCTTACTGCGAGGAGATGGTTGAAGTCTCCGTTGAAATAACCGAAGTTAACAACAATAAAGCCCATGAGCTGGGCGTTGAGTGGCCCTCTGCGATTAAAACTGGCGAAGTCATGTGGAGTGCTTCCAATAGGCTGCCGGCGGCTCTTCCGGAGGTGCCTTCAATTATAAAAGTCGGCGACTGGGCCAGGTTTACCGAGCTGACCGCAACGCTTAATTTCCTTCAGCAGAAGGGCGCGGCGCAGATTCTTTCCAAGCCCAAGATTCTGACAAAATCCGGAACGACCGCGAAGTTTCTTGTGGGAGGACAGTTCCCGGTCACGGCCGTGGGAGCAACCACAAGCAGCATAGAGTGGAAAGACTTCGGAATAAAAACCGAAGTCACTCCCAGAATTATGGCTGATCAGCAGATAGACCTGGTGCTGACAACCGAAGTAAGCAGGATAGACGCGTCCCAGATGGTCAATAATTATCCGGTAATAACAACCAGGCAGTCCACATCAAGCGTGAAAGTGAAAAGCGGGCAGACGATATCTCTCGCGGGAATGATTGAGACAAAAAATGAAAATTTCAGGTCCGGTATTCCGCTTCTTTGCGACCTTCCGGTTTTAGGATACCTGTTCAGCAAGGAAACCTCAAAAGAAACAAAGACAAATGTAATTATTTTCGTGACTCCGAGAATTGTGGACTAATATGAAAGAACTGGCTGTAATCAACGAGCTTTTAAACGACGATAGCGTCACAGAAATAATGATAAACGGACTTTCGGGCGTTTACATTGAAAGAGCCGGCAAACTGCTGTTAAGCGATGTTTGTTTTTCAGATTCAAAAGCGATAAATGAGCTCGCGCAGGGGATATTAGCTTCGTGCGGCAAAGCGCTTAACCCTTCCAAACCTTTTGCCGACGCAAGGCTTGCGGACGGTTCCAGGGTAAATATCGTCCTGCCTCCTCTTTCCGTGAGCGGGCCGCTGATCACCATAAGAAAGTTCTCAAAGAATATGCTCTCCGCCGACGATCTGGTCAACCGGTCGGCCTGCAGCGCGAATATGCTTGAGTTTCTGAAGTTCTGCGTCTCCTCAAGACAGAACATAGTTGTTTCCGGAAGCACGGGCTCAGGCAAAACCACTTTATTAAACCTGCTTTCCTCGTTTATAAGCGAAGGCCAGAGAATAATAACCATAGAAGACACCGCGGAACTCCAAATCAGGCAGAAACATACCTGTCGTCTTGAGTCAAAAACTTCCGCTGAAAACGGAACCGGTGTATCCATAAGGGAACTGGTAGTAAACGCTCTGCGCATGAGGCCGGACAGAATTATTGTGGGAGAGTGCCGCGCCGGCGAAGCCCTTGATATGCTGCAGGCAATGAACACAGGCCACGATGGCTCTATGACTACCGCGCACGCGAACTCGCCGAGAGACTGCCTTAAAAGGCTTGAGATAATGACTTTGATGGCCGGCTACGACCTGCCTGTTAAGGCGGTGCGCGAAATCATTTCGTCAGCGGTTGACATTATTGTGCAGACGGCCCGCGCAAAGGACGGTTCCAGAAAAATAATAAGCGTCTCTGAAGTAACCGGCATGGAGGGAGATACCGTCACCTTATCCAAAATATTTGAGTTCAAAGACGAAGATGGTGTGGGATCTTTCGCCGCCACCGGAACTATTCCTTCCTTTCTTGAAGCCCAGAGGCAAAAAGGAACGGCGATAGATATGGCGGTGTTCAGGTGAACGCGCTAAAGCGTTTTATTTATGAAGAGGATGCCCAGGCCATGGTTGAATTCGCTCTGGTCGCCCTGATTCTTGTTTCTGCCTCCTACGGCGCGATTAAACTTTTTTCCGGCGCGTGGAAGGGAAAATACAATTTAATCAAAAATACAAGAAGCGGAAGCGCGGGAGCCCTGCCTTGAAACGCGCGAACAGCAGAGGGCAGGCATTAGTGGAATCCCTTTTAATTGCCGTAATCCTGACGGCAGCCGTTTTCGCGGCGTTTCAGCTCTGCGTGATCGCCGTAAACGATATGATATTTAACGAGGCTGCCTTCGCTGCCATGAGGTCAGCTGCCGTCTCGCAGGGCCATGAGCATGCTGAAAAACAGGCTCGCGCGACGGCAAAAATGATTCTACTGCCTCATTTTGCCGCCTCGTCAAACAACCTGGTGAACTATTCCGTCCGGCTTTGGGACAACGAGCCGCTCGGGAAAAATATGCTTGACCATTCGGGAACACCGGTGATTAAGTGCAACACGAATATAGAATACTCAACAAAAATAATGTTCGCGTCCCTTATTAAGCCGTTCCACAATTTCAGTTTTTTCAGCGGAGGAAATCCGCTGATTTCGCAGACAGCGCGGGCGCGGCTTATACAGTCGCCGGATAGAGATTATTATTATAAAGCCTTCCCGGGCGCGGATAATTTCACCAATGAAAAATAGTCTTATTCCGTTGAACAAATACATTATGGCAGTCATTAAGAAGCGCTACCGGTTATGCAACGACGAAGAATCATTTTTATCGCTGAATTGCAAAATTCCTCAAAGCGGCAAAAAATGCGAGTTGCCAGGTACTGCGAAAATTAAAAATAAGGGTTCGGGCCAGGTTATGCCCTATTTTCTCATTATGATGGTTGTTCTCATAATTTCCTGGGCCATGCTTTTAAACATCGCTAAACTGCTTCGCGACAGAATGGTTATGCAGAACGCCGCGGATAACGCCGCCATTTCCGTAGCGGTTTACAAGGCGCGCGTACTAAACACCCTGGGCAAAATGAACTATCTTATAGCCTGCGCTCTTTACGGCGGCGAAAACGGACTGTTGTCGTACCATGAATACGCGGCGCTCGTAACACCTACAGGCTGGCCGGCGGGCCTGCCGCTACCGGCTTATCCCATGGGCGGCTTTACGCCGGATTACGATCCGCCCGGCAGCGGGGCTCCGGACAGCCAGAAAAAAGTCACAGGACTGCTGGATGCCTCAGGGGTATGGGGAGATACAACACAGGTTTCAATAGTAAGAAAATCCGTAAAGTCCATCGTCAGCCTGCAGAATACCCTCATGGCGCCGTTTGACAAAAAAGGTGTTTTTCTAAGCATTTTAGCCTCAGAGATCGCCCGAAGGCAGGAAAAAAACTCATCCGGCGCTTTTGTTGCCTGCGATTTCGCGGTTGTCAACAAAGGGTATGAACTGGGCCTTTTGAGAAATAGAAACGGTATTGAATACAACCGCTCAAAAAAACTTGAATCTATTGAAGCTTTTCTGGCGAAAAAAGCTATCACCTTTGTCCTTAACGCCATAAATATTCCGGTTGAAGTTAAAGAGGTGTTTAAGTCAGAGTCCTGGGCGCAGGATAGGGATTCATGGCTTTACGCTGACAGGGAATCATTCGCGAGGAATCAAAAGGTTGTCGTCACGGCCTTCAAGAAGAGTTCTTCTGAATCCTCCAATGGCTACCCGATATTCGGCAGTTGGCTTGGCATCAGCAATCCATTTTATACTACTAATGCGGCGGCCGGGCTTTATAACACCGGGTACAAAGCAAAAGGAAAAGACACGGGCGGCTCAATGTTCCCGCTTGAGAAAAACGGACAGCCATCAAACAAGATTTCGCGTGTCATTATAGATTACAAACGGGCGGAAAAAGGCGGCTGGGATGCCCATCTTGTTCCCATAGGCGGGATTTTCAAGCATTAACAGTCCAGGCGTGGCAAGCGCCGATGACACAGTGGCTGAAAGCAATCTCGCAGTTAAATGGTTTTGTAGCTGCGCAGCTTGCTGCGCGTTCCGTAAAGTTCGTCGTTCCCGAACCGTTCTGTCGGGAATCCCGACACCTGATTTTAACTTTCTTTGGGTGCGCAAAGAAAGTTAATAAAGAAAGGCGACGCCTCACCATCTCGGCGTCCTCATGGAAGTCCGCACTTATTCGTGCGGACATTCGCCACCCGCGAGCCATTCGCAAAAGTATTTTAGGCAGTCTTGCAAACTCCCTGCCTTGCCGGCAGGTCAAACAGGCAAGACTGAAGGCCTCCAAAAATACTTTTGCTCATAATCGGCTCGGAAGGGGGTATAAAAACAAAAAGCACCTTATAAACTTAAAGTCACAAAAGCCGTCATTCCAGAGTGGTTCTGCCTGGAATCCATAACAATGGCATTTTGTTAATGACTTAAAGAAATGGATCCCAGACTACTGCCTCTGGGATGACGCAAAATAAAAAAAGGCTGTCGTTGCGAGGAGTGCAACGACGAAGCAATCTCGGCGTAAACTGCGAGATCGCCACGCTACGCTCGCGAAGACAACAAAAGTGTCGTCATCCTGGAGCGAAGCGAAGGATCTCTTTTGTTGTCATTCCTGCAGTTGCAGTGCGGCGAATAAGCCGCACAAGATTGCAACGGGTGCGAGATGTGAGCACACACCGGAATCCATAAAAGCTGTCATCCCAGAAAGGGATATGACGACACAAAAGCGCACACGCTGTCATTCCGGAATTGTTCTGTCCGGAATCCACAACAATGGCATTTTATCAATGACTCTAAGAAGTGGATCCCAGACTGAACCCTCTGGGATGACGACAAAAACTCAACCGTCTCAGATTGCATCTGTTATCATCATGAAAAAAATATCTAAAGGACAGGCGCTAACCGAAAGCATAATAATGATCCCCGTTATGGTTATGATTTTCGTGTCCATAGTCTGGTTCGCGCGAATCCTCATAACCCGACAACAGCTTGTGACAGCGGCAAGGTATGGGACTGACCTCATTCTTTACACAAATTTAAACGAAGGCGAAATCAGGCAGGAAATAAGAAATTATCTCACTCATCACTGGATAAAAGGAAGAAAACTTGAAGCCTCAAAACTTGGAGAAGAAAATATCAAAATAAAAATTGAGGGGTATTCCATACCGGATTTTAACTTTGATGACCTGATGAACCCCGCGCGCATTTATGACAGCCTGAAACTTACCGTTGAAGGCCTTTTAGCGCCGCATAACCATACTTCATGGGTTGAGATTTCTTATTATTTTGAAATACCACGGATTCTATCGTTTATGAGCAATTCAGATAAGTTTTATATTTCTGGCCGTTCCGAAGTGCTCGCGGGAACGGGGTGTAAAGGCGGTAATCACAGAAAATAGCTGCATAAATAAAACAAGAGGAGGTGAACACAATGATTAAGAAGTTTTTGAAAGATGAAAGCGGACAGGGAATGGTTGAGTATATTCTTATAGTCGCGCTAATAGCAATTGCTGCCATTGGCGCGCTTAAGGCCTTTAATACAAACCTCTCAGGCTTATTCGGAAAAGCAGGAAAAAAGCTTGCGAGTGAGGGAAACGAAATAAAATAAAAAGTAATTCGTTAATCCACCTTCTCCCTTGATGTTACTGAGGGGGAGGGAGAGGGTGGAAACTTTTTGCAGCCACAGCGGACGGACTATCTGGAATCCATCAGGCCTGTCAGGCCCGACTATGGCCTCTGGGATGACGACACAGAAGCCGTCATTGCGACGGCTTTGAGCTGTTGTCATGCTGAACGCAGTGAAGCATCTCTACGGTAACAATAACTTCGCGATCCTTCGCTAACGCTCAGGATGACATTGCCAGACAGTCTGAAAAGCAGGAATCCAGAAAAGCCGTCATTCCAGAATGGTTCTGTCTGGAATCCACAAACTGTCGTTCACTTAGAACTTATAACTTAAACCGAACCGGAGAATTAAAGAAATGAAAAAACCAATACTGCTTGCCGTCCTGAGCGCCGGATTTGCCGCGCTATTTACAATGCTCTACCTGAATTCTCTTGAAATGACTTATAAAAAAGGGGCCGATAAAGCTCCGGTTCTGATAGCCAAACAGTATATTGAACAGGGGATGATGCTTGACGAAACATTAATTGAGGAAAGTTCGGCGCCAAAAAACTATATTCAACCAAAAGCCCTGAGCGCGATAAAAGAACTAACCAACTCAGAAGGCAGAAAGAATTTTATGGCGCTCGCCCCGATAGAAAAAGGCGAGCAGATAACAGCCACAAAACTTGCCGTGCTGGGCTTAGACACCGGCCTTTCGGCGGTTATTCCAAACGATAAACGGGCGGTTACGCTGGTTCTCAACAACGAAGATGTCGCCGGCATAATTAAACCCGGAAACAGGGTGGATATTATCGCTGTTGTGGATTATTCCAATAAAGAGGGTAAAATGCAGGAAGCCTCAGCCACAATTTTGCAGAATATACTCATCCTTTCGGTTGGCAGTAACATTCTTGGAACCGCCGCCAACACGGATTCAAATGAAAAGCAGGACGGGCTCTCCTCTATATCGCAATCAAGGATTCCGGTGGGGCTTTCGGTCACTCAGCAGGAAGCCGAGCTTCTGGTATTATCGTCAGAAAAGGGAGTTATCAAGTTTTCGCTCCGCCCGATAGGCGACGACAGGATTTCGCAGATTCAGCCCGCGAGGATGCAGGACATTTTTAAGGACATCTCCGTTGTGACCTCTAACCGCGGCGCAGAAGCCGTGTTGGGGGCAAAAGATATGCAGTCAAAACAAAATGAAGCACTTGAAATACTGAAAAAATACAAAAAGGACTGATATGGCGGGAACCTACGCAGTTATTTCATTTTCCGCTGAACGGGAAATAATAGCGTCAAATTTTGCTTTGGCGCTCGCGGCCGAAGCGAAAACAAAAACCGTATACATAGATTTCTTCTCGCGGGAAGATAATTCAACGGAAACCTTATTCGGATTTAAACCCTCCAAAACGCTGGGAGAACTTATTAAGACAGTGCCAAAAATTGATCCGGAATTGTTAAACGGTTACCTGCCGGAGCACTCTTCCGGGCTTGCTATTGCCGCCGGTTATACGCCCGGAGAAAATGAGGATTTTGCCGCGATAGCGCCGCTTTTCTTAAATAGTATATCTTCCGCGTATCCGAATATCGTATTCTCTCTGCAAGCCGAAAATTACACCGCTCATCCGGAACTAATTAACAACAGCGATGTTGCGCTTATTTTCTGCGAGCCTCAGGCCATGGCGCTCTCAAAGGCCGGCGCATACATTGATTACCTGAAATCTCATTTATATGGGGAAGAGCGAATAAAAATAATTTTACTGAGGCAAAAATCCCTGTCCTACATAAAAAATGAATCGGCCTCCAGATTTCTGTCAGTGAAAATATTCTCCGAAGCTCAGTACAATCCGGAAGTCTTTGTAACAGCTATAAACAATTCCAAACCTGTTGTTTTATCTGACCCGCGCGATATTTTTTCCGCTTCTCTTAAGAATATCGCGAAATCTCTTCTGGAACTGAATTTAAAACAGCCGAGGGAAACCACCGCGCGCACCGCGGCCGAATTCTCTGACGCAAAGGAGCCCGCGGCAGACATGGCCGCGCTCAAGGAAAGCATTCATTCAGATCTTATCAAAACCATAGGCGCCGGCTCGGGAGTTTTTGACGATAAATCGGAAGAGACAAAAAACAGGATTCGGTCAGTTTTAAAAGAACTTGTATCAAAATATGCCGGCGCTTTCCCAGTTGAGAAAAGACAGAAACTCCTTGAAGAGGTTTACAACGAGGCGCTCGGCCTGGGCTGCCTTGAAGACTTGTTAAAAGACAACGATGTGACTGAAATAATGGTAAATGGCGCGGACAAAATTTATGTTGAGAAAAAGGGAAAGATCCAGTTAAGCGCGCAGGCATTTTCTTCCGATTCGCGCCTTAGAACCATTATTGACAGGATAGTCACTCCGCTGGGCAGAAGAGTTGACGAGGCTTCCCCGCTTGTGGACGCGAGGCTCTCTGACGGCTCGCGCGTGAATGTAATAATACCGCCGATCGCGCTAAACGGCTCGGCAATTACTATACGCAAGTTTTCCAAAAACAAGCTCAGTATAGAAGACTTGATTAAGTTCGGCGCTCTCAACGGTATTATGGCGGATTTTTTGAAAACCTGCGTGCTTCTGCGTAAAAATATTGTTATATCCGGCGGCACGGGCTCGGGCAAGACCACTCTGCTCAATGTGGTTTCGTCATTTATACCTCCGGATGAAAGAATTGTAACCATTGAAGACTCAGCCGAACTTAAACTGCCACAGGAACATGTGGTGCGGCTTGAGTCAAGGCCGCCCTCGGTTGAGGGCTCCGGTGAGGTTTCAATAAGGCGTCTTGTAATAAACGCTCTGCGCATGCGTCCCGACAGAATAGTGGTGGGAGAATGCCGAAGCGGAGAAACTCTTGATATGCTCCAGGCAATGAACACAGGCCATGACGGATCACTTACCACAATTCATTCAAACAGCCCGAAAGACGGAATTGGCAGAATAACAACCATGGCCATGATGTCAGGAACTGAACTGCCTGAAAAAGCTATAAGGGAGCAGATAGCCGCGGCGGTTCATCTCATTGTGCAGCTCACAAGGCTTTCGGACGGTTCAAGGAAAATAGTTGATATATCGGAAATCGCCGGCATAAAAAATGATTCCGTTGTCATTATCCCGATATTTAAGTTTGAACAAACCGGCGTAAAAGACGGCAAGGTTGAGGGAAAATTCAAGGCAACAGGGAATATCCCGACATTTTTTGAAGAAATAGAAAAGCACGGCCTTAGCCTCAGCAAAACCATTTTTCAGCAGTAGCAGTTTTTAGAATCTGCGAAGTGGATCCCAGGCTGCTACCTCTGGGATGACGACACAGAAAAAGTCTGTCATTCCTGCGAAAGCAGGAATCCAGAAAAATCTCTGGATACCAGCTTCCGCTGGTATGACGATCCAAAAGCCCCACACGCCGTCATCCCAGAAATGTTCTGTCTGGGATCCAGAAAATATTATGAAAGAATACTATATATACATGTTAGCCAGCAATAAAAATGGCACACTGTACATTGGAGTAACCGGTAACTTGCAAAAACGCATCTATGAACATAAAAATAAAATGATCTATGGATTTACAAAAAAATATAACATTGACAAATTAGTATGGTTTGAAAAAGCAGATGAAGCGATAACAGCCATAGCACGAGAGAAACAGATTAAGAGCTGGCATAGGGCATGGAAAATTAGATTAATAAACAAACATAATCCGAACTGGATGGACTTGTATTATGATTTGTTTTAGACATGGATCCCAGACTGAGCCCTCTGGGATGACGACTCAAAAAGGCCGCGCACTGTCATTCCAGTTGCAGTGCGGCGAATGAGCCGCACAAGCTTGCAACGGGTGCGAGATGTGAGCACACACAGGAATCCAGAAAAACCGATACCAGCTTCCACTGGCATGACGACTATATAAAGCCGTCGTTCACTTATAACTTACAACTTAAAACTTATAACTTTACAAGTTGCTTGGGATCCAAATATCTCATAAAGGTGGAATGATGACTATAATATTTAAACTCTTGGCCGTATCGCTTACAGGAATCGTTTTCTTTTACGCAATAAAGATTTTATCTTCCCGAATGGCGATGAACACAAAAGACAAGGCAATCGGCAAAAACTCTGTTGCCTGGTTTAACCTTGATTTCAAAAAAATATATCCGGAACTCCTGAAAGACCATAACTCCGGAAAATCAAAAAACATCAAACTGCTTGTGGCTTGCGCCGTTACGGTGTTGTCATTTATTGTAATCGGTAAAATTCTTTTCGCTCTAATATGCGGTTTTGCGGTATATACCGCTATCAATATGTATTTCAATAAAATAAGGAACAGAAAAATTAAACTTTTTGACGACCAGATTATTGAGGCGCTCGGCATGATAACTTCATCGGTCAGGGCCGGGCAGTCGCTTATTCAGGCAGTTGAAAACATGGTCAAAAACATGAAACCTCCGGTTTCAGATGTTTTCGGGGAAGCTTTAAACAATATTAAGATGGGCATG
Organism: Elusimicrobia bacterium RIFOXYA2_FULL_47_53; assembly: GCA_001800315.1. Lineage (GTDB taxonomy): Bacteria > Elusimicrobiota > Endomicrobiia > Endomicrobiales > XYA2-FULL-47-53 > XYA2-FULL-47-53. Next base: position 13,696 of record MGVE01000002.1, read on the forward strand.
CCGGTAAACGATGCTTTCATGAAAATTTCTGAAAAATTTGACAGCAAAGACCTGCGCCTGGCGGTACTTTCAATGAATCTGGCCCGGGAATCCGGCGGCAATATAGGTGAGATTTTAACCAGGCTCTGCGACACTATGCGCGAAAGAAAGAAAATACAGGGCAAAGTTGAAGCGCTGACGGCGCAGGGCAAAGCTTCGGGCATGGTTATGAGCGCGGTTCCGTTTTTGCTTCTGCTTGTGTTGTATGCCATGGAACCGGGCATGACAGGCCTTCTCTTCAGCACATTTTTAGGAAACATTCTGCTTACGATTGTTATCGCAATGATTTCCCTGGGCTATTTTGTCATAAACAAAATAGTGCAAATAGATATTTAAAATTTTCGGCCACTTGCTGTCATTCTCGGAATGCTCTGTCTGGAGTCCAGCAAAGCCCGTCATTCCGGAAATGTTCAGTCCGGAATCCATAACAATGGCATTTAGTAAATGTCTCTAAGAAGTGGATCCCAGACTGCGTCCTCTGGGATGACGACACAGAAAAAGTCCGTCATTCCAGTTGCAGTGCGGCGAATAAGCCGCACAAGCTTGCAACGGGTACGAGATGTGAGTACACACAGGAATTCAGAAAAGCTGTCATCACAGAAATGTTCTGTCTGGGATCCAGAAGTAAAACAAAAACCTCTGGATACCAGCTTCCACTGGCATGACGACAAAAAAAGACCTATCATAGCCGGCTCAGAAGGGGTATAAAAACGAAAAGCCCCTTAAAGACTTACAGTCACAAACAAGCCGTCATACTGAGCGTAGCGAAGGATCTCGCTTTGTCGTCATTCCGGAAATGTTCTGTCCGAAATCCACAAAAGGTTGTCATTGCGAGGAATGCGGCGACGCGGCAGTCCGCCAACGACACAGTGGCGGAAAGCAATCTCGTAGTTAAATGGTTTTGTAGCTGCGCAGCTTGCTGCGCGTTCCGTAAAATCTGTCATTCCAGAAATACCTCTGGATACCAGCTTCCGCTGGTATGACGACACAGAAGCCCGTCGTTCACTTATAACTTACAACTTAAAACTTATAACTTTAAAGGAGCTTTCATGGAACTTATTTTAATCTCTTTGTTTTCCGGCATAGCGGTATATTTTATTGCCACTGAACTTTTAAGGCATGCTGCCAGCTTAAAGCTTGAAAAACAGGTTAAGGAAAAAACGGAAGCGGCCAAAGGAAGCAGGCAGATAAAAGGCTTAACCGGCACGCTGATTTTCTTCTCCGAAAAAATAGGAGAAATATTTAAAAGTCATAAGTACCGTTTCCTTGACGAAATGGCAGCCAAAAGTTCGGCCAGTCTTTCAATTCTTTCTAATCCTTCCTTAAATTTTGACGGGCATACCTTTCTTGGAATCCAGTTTTTCGCCGGACTCGGCGCCGTAATATTTTTTGCTCTGTTGATGGATATGTATAACTTTATTATTCTTTGCGCGGTATTTGCCTTAGGATTTTACGCGCCCGTCATGCTGTTGGAATCTAAAGTCAAAGAAAAACACAAGAGCATATTCCGACAGATACCCGACTGCCTTGACCTGCTTACTCTCATGATGGAGGCCGGAATAGATTTCAGCGCCGCGCTCAATAAACTTATTGAATCCGAAAAAGGCTCTTTGATTGACGAATTCGCGAAAACCCAGGGGGAAATAAAATTAGGAAAACCAAGGGTAAACGCCTTCAACGATATGGCTGAACGGATAAAATATCTGCCGCTGAACTCAGTAATAAACGCGCTTACTACGGCTTTCCAAACCGGAGGAAGCCTCGCACCGACACTTAAAACCATTTCAGAGCAGTTCCGCGTTGAAAGAGCGCAGGCCGCCGAGAAGTTGGCGCAGGAAGCTCCTTTAAAGCTTATGGCTCCGCTTGTCCTGCTTATTTTTCCTACCATTTTCATCATCTTATTTGGACCTATAATTCTTACCTTCGCCGCCGGGAGCCTCTTCTAACCATTCCCTCAGCCCCGAAGTGTCAAACCTGGAATCCAGCAAGGCCCGTCATTCCAGAATGGTTCTGTCTGGAATCCACAACAATGGCATTTCATCAATGTCTCAAAGAAGTGGATCCCAGACTACTACCTCTGGGATGACAACAAAAGAAGCCGTCATTGCGAGGAACGCGGCGGCGCGTCAACACGCCAACGGTTAAGTAAGTGGCGGGAGAGTCCGCCAAAGGTTCAGTGGCGGGAGAGTCCGCCGAAGACACAGTGGCGGGAAGCAATCTCGCGGTTAGTTGGTTTTGTAGCTGCGCAGCTTGCTCAGCGTCCGTAAATCCGTCATTCCGGAAAAACCACTGGATACCAGCTTCCGCTGGTATGACGACACTGAAGCGCCACACGCCGTCATTCCAGAATGGTTCTGTCTGGAATCCACAACAATAGCATTTCATCAATGTCTCTAAGAAGTGGATCCCAGACTACTACCTCTGGGATGACAACAAAAGAAGCCGTCATTGCGAGGAACGCGGCGGCGCGTCAACACGCCAACGGTTAAGTAAGTGGCGGGAGAGTCCGCCAAAGGTTCAGTGGCGGGAGAGTCCGCCGAAGACACAGTGGCGGGAAGCAATCTCGCGGTTAGTTGGTTTTGTAGCTGCGCAGCTTGCTCAGCGTCCGTAAATCCGTCATTCCGGAAAAACCACTGGATACCAGCTTCCGCTGGTATGACGACACTGAAGCGCCACACGCCGTCATTCCAGAATGGTTCTGTCTGGAATCCACAACAATAGCATTTCATCAATGTCTCTAAGAAGTGGATCCCAGACTACTACCTCTGGGATGACGACACAGAAAAAGTCTGTCATTCCCGACTGTATCCGCTGGTATGACGACTCACAGAAGTCCGTCGTTCACTTATCCCTTACCACTTACCGCTTATCCCTTACCACTTACCGCTTATCCCTTACCACCGTAGTTCCGTGTGCTTTTTGTCACATGCCATTGATTTTTCAGATAAAACAAGCAATAGTATTAGTGGCCCGCTAAGGTAGTTTATCAAATCATTTTCATTTACTATTTTTCACAATAACTATCCCAATTTTTTAGTTGACAAGCCGAATAATTATAATTATAATTGTATTGAAATTTAATTGCATTTTTTGAAATTCTATATGAAAAACAAATCCCGTCTCTATTATGGCGCCGGCACCAGCGACAGTCCGAAACTGTTCATGGTGTTTTTTTATTTAGAAAAATGCAGACCCAAGCTTAAAACGGAGAGAAAATGATTGTAAATAAAGTTAAAATAAATGGAAGAATAATTACCTACGGGAAAGCAACACATAAAGAACTTGAGCGGATGAATATTGAAAAAGACTTCAATTCTGCCTTAAAAGTTATGTCCCAGATAAGGGCAACAAGAATGTCCTTATTCGGAGTTAATAACAACACTTCAATCAATACAAAAATTTATGGCAAAAGAAAAGCAAATTAACGACGATTACAAAGATTTTATAAACCTGCTTAATAAGTTCGGGGTGAAATATCTTATAGTTGGCGCTTATTCGGTTATTTTTCACACCAACATTCCAAGAGAGACAAGGGACATTGACTTCTGGATAGAAAAGAACAGCAAAAATGCAGAAAAATGCGCGAAGGCTATCCATGAGTTTTGCGGAATACTAATTGACAAGAATGATTTGTTGGGTGAAAAAGAAATATTTTTTATCGGAGAGGAACCTAACAGGATTGATATATTTAACACTCAAAAACATATCTCCTTTGAATCTGCTTTTAAAAATAGAAAAGTCGGCGACTTTCAGGGAATAAAAGCCTATTTTATCTCGGCTCCCGATCTGGTAAAACTCATGGAGAACTTTAGAAGAGACATTGACTTAAAAGATGTCAAGAGGATTAAAACCTCACTTAAAAACCATCATGAATAAAATATTCTCAAAACTACTATCCTCTGTCATTCCCGAGCGGGGCTGTCGGGAATCCATCAAGGCCTGTCATTCCTGTGCAAACAGGAATCCAGAAGTAAACCTAAAGGCTGGATCCCAGACTACTACCTCTGGGATGACGACTCAAAAAAACCACACGCTGTCATTCCGGAATTGTTCTGTCCGGAATCAAAACAAGCCTGTCATTGCGAGCGAAGGGACGCGTCAGCCCGCCAAAGGTTCAGTGGCGGGGGAATCCAAACAAGTCCGTCATTCTTTCATAGCACATACCCTAAAACTTATAACCGACAATTTCCGTTCACTTATCCCTTACCCCTTAGCCCTTACCACTGTCTTTATGGCATTTTCTCTCGCGCACGCGGGCCCGGCTGCGATAACGAGCCTTACGGCCTCAACTACATGCCAATTACAGGTTATGCTCACCTGGACAGCTCCCGACAACGGAGCCGCGGGAGCATGCAGTTCATACCTTGTCAAGTACTCAACTATTTCTGACATTGTGGATGATGCGGCATTTACAACGGCGACGACTTACCCTCAAAGCTGGTCGCCTCGCACGCCGGGCCTTGTAGAAAAGAAGTTCCTTACAGGCCTTATTCCAAGCGTCACTCATTACTTTTCAATAAAAGGGGAATACAGCGGCCAATACGCGGCTCCGTCAACGACAGGAACCAATGTTGGCTATACAGGTTTTTTCTACGCAAAAGTATCACTGCAGGCGCTGGGACAGACTGGTGTAGCCTGGGGCGACTACGACAACGATGGCGACTTAGACATCGCCGCTATTGGAAACAATTCGGCAAATATCTATAGAAACGATAACGGAACTTATAACAATATCAACGCGGGCCTGACAGGAGTATATTATGTAAATGATCCGGACTGGGGCGACTACGACAACGACGGTGACCTGGACTTATTTGTTCCATATTATAATTATATCTACCGCAATGATTCAAATGTGTTCCACAATATTAATGCCGGGTTTCCCACAACTTATGGCGCCTCAACCGGTGCATGGGGTGACTACGACAATGATGGCGACCTGGATATAGCAGTTTCTGGGGGAAGCCCTGCTTTTTCAGCCATCTACCGTAATGATTCAGGAATATTTAATAATATTAACGCCGACTTATCTGGATTATATGGTGGCTCAACTTCTGACAGAACTTGCGTGGTATGGGGGGATTACGACAACGACGGCGACCTGGATCTTGCTGCCTGCGGAAAATATAATAGCAATCCTTTGACTGTATTATACCGCAACGATTCAGGCGTTTTTAATAAAATATCCGCGGGCTTGGCTAATGTTTACAGTTCCGGAGGCGGCTTTGCCTGGGGCGACTACGATAACGACGGCGACCTGGATATTGCTTTAACCGGCAATAACATATCAGCGATCTACCGCAATGACGCTGGTACATTTATCAACATTAATGCCGGCCTGATTGCCTCACTTGGAGGTTCCGTTATTTGGGGTGATTATAATAACGATGGAAATTTAGACCTGGCGCTTTTAGGTGCTTTGGGAAGCAATTATTTTTTATACTTCTATAAAAATATTTCCGGAACTTTTGTCAATGACGGTGTTAATTATGAAAGTTTTTATCAAGGCAGTATAGCCTGGGGCGATTACGACAATGACAACGACCTGGATATTGCTGTCTTTGGACAATCCCCTTATGGAATAAATTCCTCATACATATATCGTTCATGTATTGCCGAATATGGATTGATAAATACTGCCCCGACAGCCCCCTCAAGCGGATTCGGCTCTGATTATAACAGTACGACCGGCATTTTGAAGCTCTGGTGGGATTACGGCTCCGATGCCGAGACAACCGAACAGAAAGGCTTGTATTATACTGTGCGCATTGGCACGACTACCCCTATGACTGACGCAAATGCCAATAAAGTTTCCTGGAAGTCCGGCTCATCGCTTCTTGGCAATTATCCTCATGGGTACATAGTGGCCCAGTCAACACAATGCGGTTTCAACTATCACCCGAGGCTCACGGACGCCACCTATTACTGGCAGGTGCGCACAATTGACACCTCTTTGAAAGAATCGGCATGGTCAAGCGAGCAGTCAACCTATGTTCCGGCAGGTGTTCCTCCGATATATGACCTTGCCGCCACAAAAGATTATCAGATCAAGCTTGCGTGGACATCTCCTGGGGGAGCCGCCGGCTATGTTGTGAAGTATTCCACATCCAACAATATTACCAATGAAACGGAATTTACTAACGCCACGACTTACTACCAGAGCTGGGCGCCGGCGGCTGCAGGAGCGGGGGAAAGCAAACTTCTGACCGGACTTATTTTTAACACCACTTATTGGTTCTCAATTAAAAGTTATAGCGGTTCAAACTATTCGGCGATTTCTTCAACAGCGAACAACAGGGCCGTTGCCAGTTTATTCAGCATTAACGAGTCAACCCTGACGGCTATCGCCGATGCCTATCTTGCGTGGGGCGATTACGACAACGACGCCGACCTGGATCTGGCTGTCTGCGGTGGAGCGACTTCCTTTATTTACCGCAACGATTCCGGCGCTTTTAAAAACATCAACGCCGGACTGACGGGCTTTAGTAATTCCGCGCTCGCCTGGGGAGATTACGACAACGACGGTGACCTGGACCTTGCCGTGGGCTACCTCATTTACCGCAACGACTCCGGCGCTTTTAACAACATAAACGCGGGCCTGACAGCCGTGACAAGATCCTCTCTTGGCTGGGGCGACTACGACAACGACGGCGACCTTGACTTAGCTGTCTTAGGCACTACAAACGGCGCTGACTCCGGCGGCACAACATACATCTACCGCAACGACTCGGGCGCTTTTGGCAACATAAACGCAGGACTCCAAGGTTTTAACATGGGCAGGCTCGCCTGGGGCGATTACGACAACGACGGCGACCTGGACCTTGTTGTCAATGGTAACGGTAAAACATCAACTTATTCAACCGACCTGTACCGCAACGATGCGGGTGCGTTCAATAAAGTAAATTCGGGGTTAACGGGGCTGTCCAATTATTCCACACTCACCTGGGGCGACTACGACAACGACGGCGACCTGGATTTAGCTGTCTGCGGCTACGCATTTCCTGAAACCCTTTCCCGTATTTTCAGAAACGACACAGGTTACTTTAATAACATAAGCGCACCTTTAGTGGGAATACGATTCGGTAATGTGGCTTGGGGCGACTATGACAACGATGGCGACCTGGACCTTATAATTTCCGGACAATACTACTATTGGCCTACAACTTCAGTTTACAACTTATCCTACCTATACAGAAACGACTCGGGAAGTTTCATTAATATTTACGCAGGACTTCCGGCCCTGAGTTATTCCTCGCCTGCCTGGGGCGATTACGACAACGACGGTGACCTGGACCTGGCTTTGGCGGGCGGTAGCACGGCCAAAATATATGTATCTCACCAGGCAGAATTAGTATCCGCAAACTCTACACCCTCGGCTCCCTCAAGCGGTTTCGGCGGCGACTTCAACGCTGACACCGGTGTTTTGCAACTCCGTTGGGATTATGGTTCCGATGTTGATATGCCGGCAAAAGAAAAAGGGTTAAATTATACGGTGCGCCTTTCAACAATCACGCCCATTAGCGATACAAATTCAAGATTTGTTTCATGGCGGCCGGCAACGCCATTTATGGGCAACTACCCGCACGGCTATATTATCGCCGCCTCAACACAGTGCGGTTTTAACTTTAAGCCTACACTGACCGGCGTTACATACTACTGGCAGGTGCGCTCTATTGATACCTCCTTAAAAGAATCGGCATGGTGCGTTGAGCAGTCAACCTATGTGCCCTACATCCCACCCACCATTCAAACTCTTTCCGCTGTGCAGGACAGCCAGTTGAAACTAACCTGGACAGCGCCTGACGGTATAGAGGGATACCTGCTAAAATATTCAACTTCGGCAAACATTACAACCGAATCGGCGTTTACAAACGCCGCCACCTGGTATCAGGCCTGGACACCCGCCGCCGGAGGCTCCGCCGAAACAAAAATACTGACGGGTCTATTTCCGGATACAACATATTTCTTTTCCATTAAGGCCAAAAGCGGCGCAAGTTACGGCAGGCTTTCAAACACGACTAGCAATTACGCTATTCCAAGAACTTTTATCGTTTACGGATCTACCTCAATGCTTCAAGGACTTGATTATGCCTCGCTTGCCTGGGGCGATTATGATAACGACGGAGACCTGGACCTGGCTGTATGCGGCAGAAATGCCTCAACCCAATATAAAACCTATATATATCGCAACGACTCAGGAACTTTTAATAACATTAATGCAGCCATAACCGGATTATATATGGGTTCTATCACCTGGGGAGATTACGACAGCGACGGGGATCTGGATCTGGCCTTATCTGGTGTTGATGCAACAACCCGCTATACTTTTATTTACCGCAACAATTCCGGTATTTTTAACAACATCAACGCTGGCCTGACAGGTTTATATAATTCTTCGCTTTCCTGGGGCGACTATGACAATGACGGCGACTTGGATCTCGCCGCTTCCGGATTGGATTCCGGAAATAACCCAAAAAGCTACATTTACCGCAATGATTCGGGAGCTTTTTACGACATTAACTCAGGTATAACAGGAGTTGGTTATTCATCATCCGCCTGGGGCGACTACGATAACGACGGCGATTTGGATTTAGCAATTTCAGGATGGAGCGGATCTTTTCTCTCACGAATATACCGCAATGATTCCGGAGCATTTAATAACATTGGCGCCGCTCTCGCCGGAGTATATTTGGGTGCAATTGCCTGGGGCGACTACGACAACGACGGCGACCTGGACCTCGCGCTCACAGGAACAGACGGAACCAGGAGGGCTTTTGTTTACAGAAATACCGCGGGAAACTTCGCAAGTGTTGCCACTCTGACCGGTGTGGATTATTCCTCACTTTCCTGGGGCGACTTTGACAACGACGGCGATCTGGATCTCGCCATATCCGGCAACAATACTCTTAATATTTATAGAAATAATGCCGGCACATTTTCAAACATTAATGCCGGGCTAACGGGAATTAGCACTACCAATTCAATAGCCTGGGGCGACTTTGACAATGACGGTGACATTGATCTTGCCGTTGCCGGCGGAGGCACCTACCCTTATAGCAATATTATCTACCTGAACTACTACTCGGTAAGCGTGCCCAACACAGCGCCCGCGGCTCCCGCAGGCGGCTTTTCTTCAAGCTTTGAACAATCAACAATGAAGGTTACACTCAACTGGTCCTACGGCTCCGACGCTGAAACAACGGTGCAAAAGGGCCTCTACTACGCCGTAAGGGCCTCAACTGAAACCCCGATAACCGACGCTAACGCTAATCTAATTTCGTGGCGCCCCTCATCGCCAATGCTCGGCAACTACCCGCACGGGTATGTGGTTGCCGCATCAACACAAAGCGGCGCTATAATTGTTGCCAAAACTGAAGGCTCAACCTTCTACTGGCAGGTACGAACCATTGATACAGCGCTTAAAGAATCGCCCTGGTCAAGCGAACAATATATCTTCGTCCCTCCGATAAAACCGGGCGCTGTAACAACGCTTGAAGCCGCGACCTGGACCCCCGAAGACAGCATAAAACTTAGCTGGATAAGCCCCGGCGACGACGGCTATGTAAACACCATAACAGGGGGGAAATACAAGGTTCGGTACTCATCTATCGCGGCTCAGCCCTGGGACTCTATGCCCTACGAAATCGCCTGGGACACAAACACTACTCCAGGCTCCTGGCGCAACCGCGTAATTTCCGGCCTCGCCGATTCAACAACATACTACTTTAACATTAAAACACAAGACGAAATACCCGAAAACTGGTCTGACCTCTCAAGCGGCGCGACAGCTTACACCCTTGACACCGAAGCGCCCGGCAAAATAACAAGCCTCGCCGCTAACTTTAGCAACAGGGATGTCTTTCTCTCATGGGTCTCACCAGGCGATAACAGCTACCTCCACGACATTGAATCAGGCCAATACGAAATTTCATACTCGTCGGTACCAAGCTTCGCCTCAGATACCGTCACAATCACCTTCTCTACAGCTATTGCCCCGGGCCTGTTCCAAACCTCGCTCATCACAGGGCTCTCGGGCTTTACCTCCTACTACTTCCGCATTCGCGCAGCCGACGAAGTGCCGTTCTGGTCAACTATATCGGATAATGCCACAGGCTACTGCCACGGCACACCCATAGCCGCTTCGCCAACCTTCACGCATATAAGCACCGCCTCCGTAAACGCTCACTGGACAATTAACGGCAACACACTGGCCCAGTATGTCTGCGAACTATCAACCGCGGCTGACTACTCTCTGCAATACACCTCATCAAACTGGCTGCCGGCAAACTCTGAAGCTTTCACATTCAACCCGCTAAGCATCAACACCACCTTCTACTTCCGCGCTAAAGCTAAAGATAACGCCGACGCCGAAAGCCCGTGGCTGGTTATGGGCGCAACTTCAACCCTCGCTATTCAAGTCAATGCGCCGGCCCTTGAAGGAATAGACGACGACACCTACGGAACATACATGCTCGTAACCATTAGCAGTGTCGGCGCTCTAGGCATAAACCCGGCCTGGACCGAATACGCAATTCTTAACATTGAAACAGGCGGCTTCCTACAAGGCGACGGATCCACCTCAACAGCTTCCGTATGGAAAACAAAAGCCGCCTGGGAAACTAACTACGCCAACAGACACGCAGGCCTTGAACCTTATTCCTCTTACAGCTACCGCGTCAAAGCCCGCGGAAACGGGCTGGCCGAAACATCTATCAGCTCGCCGGCTTCAGCATTAACACCTTCAGGCCCGCCCTCAACTGTCACCGTCACCGAGGAAAACGACGATAAACTAAATATCACCTGGTCAGCCGTAGGGCCGGCTATTACCTATAATGTCTACTACGCCACCGCAACCGACGGCGTATGGACAAGCTCGTTTACCGGTATCGCCGACACAACCTACTCCGACGACATAAACGGCGGCGTCAGCCAGACCACTGGCGTAGCCCTGACCCCGCTTTCTACAACTCAAATCACCATAGACTGGGCCACCTGCGGCGTTATAGACAGCGCCACACGCTACTACAAAATTACCACCGTATCCGCCGGCGGCGAGTCACGCAAAAGTTCCATAGGTTCAGGCACCCGTTTTGTAACGCCCATTATAACCACCTATAACATTTACCGCGACTCCGTATTCCTTACATCGGTTTCAAGCGATACTTTAACCTTCACTGACTCTAACCTTACTCCTAACACATCCTACTCTTATCAGCTGGCAGGCTACTCAAGCGATTCTATTGAAGGCCAGCTCTCAGTATCAACCTCTGCCTGGACTCGCGCTCAAACTTCAGGCGCGCCGGCTATCTATGCCGTTGACACAAGACAGGCTAACTTTACCATTGATATCTCTGGCAACTCCCAGCTGACCGAATATGTTGTCGCCATATCCTCCGATAACTGGAACTCAATAAGATACCTCCAAAATTCCGCCTTCACCGCTTACTCAGCCGTGGTGTGGCACACCACTGATACCTGGCACTCCGTCACAACCGATACCATTAAAGGACTTAACTGCGGAACCGCATATAAAGCTAAAGTCAAATCCCGCAATGTTGACGGCGTAGAACAGCCATTCGGCGAAGAAACCTCGTTTACCACACTGCTCGCCACAGCTCCGTTCGTCACTGCCGTCACAACCGGCTCAATTTCCTTTGAATTTATCCGCGCTAACGACCGCCAGGACACAGAATACACTCTTGCTCTCTCTACCGACAGCTGGGCAACTTTTAAATACCTCCAATTGGGCGGCTCAACCTCCGTTAACTCGGAAATGTGGCAGACTACCACCGCATGGAACGCTTCAATGTCTAACATAATCACAGGCCTTGTGCCAAATTATAACTACCTCCTTAAAACAAAAAGCAGAAACTCTACGCTTGAAACCGATAACATCTACGGCTACGCCGCCTCAACCTATACCCTGGCAAATACGCCCGTCGCCGCCGCATATTCCAACTTAGCTCCAAATGTCATCCAGGCTAACTGGAACGCTAACCTTAACTCCAATTTCACCGAATACTACGCCGAAAATATTACTAAAACAACTAACTCCGGCTGGTCTAACTCGCTATCCTGGCAGGAACTAGGCCTCGCCCCAAATACCAGCTTCTACTATCAGGTGCGCGCCAGAAACTATGACGCCATACAAACCTCAACCGCTTCACTCGGCTATAAATATACCTACGCTCACACGCCCTCAACCCCTACTCTTACAGCAGACTACGACGCTATAAACGAATACTTCGTTGATATTACCATTAACTCAGACGCCAACCCCGATTACACCGAATACGCCATTTACGGCGGAAACGACGGCGAAGGACGCGGCTGGCTCCAGGGCGACGGCACAAGAGGATCACCGGGTTCCCCTGTCTGGAAAACCAAAGCCCTCTGGGAACTGCCGGGCATTAACCGCAATAACCACCTCTCGGCTTCCACAGACTACGATTTCGCTATTCGCGCAAGAAATGTTGAAGGCGTTGAAACCGCTAACGGTGTCGCCACACACCTCATAACCCTGCCGCCTAAAGTCACCCTCGGCGGCGTTAACGAAATGTCCGACGACTTCCTGCGCGCTTCCTGGGCGCCGGTCACCAATATCATCTATTACAGAGTTTATCGCTCCTCAGCCTCAGACGGCACCTTCACACAGCTCTCTACCACTACAGCTACTACCTACGACGACGATGTCAACGGCAACGCGCCCTCCTATACGCCGACACTATCGTTCTCTAATGTAACTAACACTTCCATACAGCTCAACTGGGACATTGACTCAGAACTCCTTACACCCAGCACTTCCAACTACTATCAGGTCTCTGCCGTAACAACAGGCGGCGAAGGACCAAAAAGCGATGTCATAGGCAACTATGTCACACCCATTATATCAGGATACAGGGTTTACCGGTTCGGCGTTATCATTTCAACTTCGCCTAACCTTAACACCACCTCTTATATCAATACGCCCCTTGCTCCCAACACAAGTTCCGTCTACGAAATATCCGCCATCACCTCAGACTCCCTGGAAGGCGCTAAGTCGCCACAGCAAACTAAGTGGTCCCTGGCTAATACACCGCTCGCTCCTTCCGTGGAAGCTAACTGGGACGAAATTAACCTCTACCGCTGCTATGTCACCGTCAACACAAATTCTAATTCACCGGAAACCGAGTACGCCGTCACTATCGCATCTATGGGCGTTTTCGGCAACTGGTGGGTCGGCGCTGACAACCTTATAACACAAACCACCTACTGGTCCACCAATACCCTCTGGCTTAACAAAGGGCTCACCGGCTCCACAAGCTATTACTATAAAGTCACCGCAAGAAATATGGAAGGCGTTGCAACCGTACTGTCACCTCAAACCCTTGGCCGCACACCGCCTATACCGGGGCCCAAGTTCTTTGCCATGACTTCTCGCGCTCCAACCTATTTGTCCTGGACCTGGACCGATCCCGGCAACGATGAAACAGGCTTTAAAGTTTATTCCACTACAGGCGGCACCGTTTCACCGGTCCTTCTTCCTAACACCACCTTCTGGACCGAATATGGCCTCCTGCCTAACACCACCTACGCAAGGTATGCCAAGGCTATCGGCCCGGGCCCCGACTTTGAAGAAAGCTTCCCGTCTAACGCTACGGATTTCTATACCCTTATGACTAACCCGACTGATCTCACTTTTGTCAGCTTTACTACAACCACTATTACCGTGGCAAACTCTTTCGCGCCGCCTAACATATCTTCAGCCGCCTCAGGCGTTTATTTCTACAATACCACAAGTTCTACCGTCTCAGGCTGGCTGCAGAATAACTCCTGGACCTCCTCAAATCTCGGCCTTAACAAACAGTACGCTTTCAAACTTAAACTCCGCAACGGTAACGCCGTTGAAACTCCCGAAACCGCTCAGTTCCAAAAATATACCGCCGCTGAAACTCCCAGGGCGCCTACACTGTTTAAACCTACAGCCACCGGATTTCAAATCATTTTTAAAAACGATAACAACCCGGACTACACCACCTATTCCATTAAAGTATCTACCCTCGGCAATACCGACCTGTTCGTTCAGCAGGGCGGTACCGTCGCGCCCTCCGCCTTCTTCCAGACTAAGGCATCCTGGGGCGTCGTAACTTCAAGCGGCCTTAGCCCTATGACCACTTATTATGTTTCCGTCAACGCGCGCAACGGCGATAACGACCAGACTACCTACTCGGCTGTATCTACCGTCCGCACCTGGGGCTTTGCGCCAACACTGGCAGGCGGCTACGACTCTACCCTCGGATACTACATCACTATCACCATCAATCAGGGCGATAATACAACAGATACTAAATATGCTATAGCCAACGCTGACAGCGGATGGTATTTAGACGGGAACGGCCAAACGCTGCCAACCGCTACTTACGAAACTAAATCCTGGTGGGATGAAGTTACTTATAGAAACGCTCATCTTTCGTTAAACCCAGCTAAACTTTACAGTTACCGCGTCTTTTCATTTGATCCCGTCAGTTCCAATACCGTGGTCTCGGCACAGATATCTATTCACACGCCGCCGTCTAATCCGCTGTTTAACTCGGTGTCTGAAAAGAATTCCGATTACCTTGAACTGAAATGGTCTCTGCCCTCGGTGGGGGAAACTCTGCCGGAATTCTACAACATATATTCAGCCGCATCGTCCAGCGGCACACTTGTATTTGTTTCAAGCACAACCGAGCTTAGCTTCGCCCACGATATTGACGGCTCGGTGCCCGAAAAAGTCGCGTCCCTCGCGCCGGTCGTTCAAAGCTCCACCACCGTTGCCTTGTCCTGGGGCGCTGTCACACTGCCTTCTTCAAGCTCTACCAGATATTACCGCATAAAAGCAGGCAACGACGGCGGCGAAGGCCCGCAGTCTACCGAACTTTCCGGCTTTGTCACGCCTGCACTTAAAGCTTACAAGCTTTACAGGGACAATCTCCTGCTTGTAACACTTTCAAGCTCCTCGTTAAGTTATACCGATTCATCGCTTTTACCCGACACCACCTACTCGTACAGGGTCGCGGCTCTATCCACAGACGACCTGGAAGGCTCACAGTCCGATGCCGCTACCGTGCTCTCGTTCCCTAAAGGCATTCCGCTTCCGGACGATGTCGTCGGCCTTAAACTCGTATCCTCCGACGGCGCTACAGCCTCTTTTAGCTTCTCGCCGGTAACAAAACGCGTTGACGGCAAAGATATCGGTAACAAGCTTAAAGGATACACCGTTTACCGCTCAAATACCCTCGCGGGGCCCTGGACCTTAATCAAATTTATACCTTACGGCTCTGCCGCCGAGTTCTCGGACGCTTACGCCGGCGCCCTCTACTATTACCGCG
>MGVE01000003.1 GCA_001800315.1 Elusimicrobia bacterium RIFOXYA2_FULL_47_53
TTTCTTTCAAAGGTCAATATTAAAAGAAAAAAGTAGCAAAAAAGAAATACTTCAACATCTAAACCAATTTACACACTTTAGTATACACTACCAAAACACCGGAATGTTTGAATTGCGGCAATTAAAAAAGTAAAATAGAACTGCGCCTTTCACGGGCGTAATACGCAAAGGGAGAGCAAAATCATGTCAGACGCGGTAAAACTTAACTATGCAAACAGCTTGACGGAGTTTGTCGGTGACCAGGGTATTACCATTGAAGAGCTTAAGGCCCTTCAGCAGAAAATTTCCAAAGCTCATGAGTCCATTCACAGGCAGAAAAAAGAAGGCAAACTCGGTTTTATGGAACTGCCTTATAAAATAGAGGCTGCCAAAAAGATAAAGGCCGCCGCGAAAAAAGCAGCGCCTAAATTTGAAAATTTCGTAGTCATAGGAATAGGCGGTTCTGCGCTCGGCAATATAGCTCTTCAGCAGGCTCTTCGCCACCCTTACTGGAACCTTCTTGAGAAAAAGGGCCGCAAGGGTTTCCTTAAGCTCTTCGTGCCGGATAATGTGGATCCGGATTTCATCTCGGGGCTTACCGATGTCATAGACCCCAAAAAGACTCTTTTTAATGTTATCTCCAAGTCCGGCAGCACCGCCGAGTGCCTGGCGAACTATTTTATTCTCAAAAAAATACTTCAGAAAAAAGTAGGCAAAAAATACAACGAACATATTTTAGTCACGACCGATGCTGCTAAAGGGTATTTAAGAGAAGCCGTCGTAAAGGAAAACCTTGTGAGCTTTGAAGTGCCCTCCAATGTGGGCGGCAGGTTCTCGGTGATGACTCCTGTGGGCCTGCTCTCGGCGGCTTTTACCGGGATAGACATTGAAAAACTGCTTATCGGCGCCCAGCAGATGGATAACCGCTGCTTTAACGACGATATCATGCAGAACCCCGCGGCGCTTTACGCAGCTATTCAGTATCTTTTCTACTGGAAAAAAAGGCCGCTGTCGGTCATGATGCCTTACTCCAACGCGCTTTACGGCGTAGCCGACTGGTACCGCCAGCTCTGGGCCGAAAGCCTCGGCAAGAAAACCGACAGAAACGGCGACGCGGTCTTCGTCGGGCCGACGCCCATTAAGGCGCTTGGCGCGACAGACCAGCATTCCCAGGTTCAGCTTTACATTGAGGGGCCTCAGGACAAAGTCATAACATTCCTGTCGGTTGAAAAATTCGGCAAAACAGTAAAAGTGCCCGCTTACGACAAACATTATCTCGGAGGCAGGTCGCTTAACGAACTGCTTAAAGCCGAAGAGAAAGCGACCAGGCTCGCGCTGACAAAAGAGGGCAGGCCGAACCTTACCATATCGCTTCCCGAAGTCACGCCCGAGGCTATGGGCCAGCTTCTTTACATGCTTGAACTTGCCACGGCCTACGCCGGCGAGCTTTTTGATATTAATGCTTTTGACCAGCCGGGTGTAGAGCTCGGAAAACAGCTTACTTACGCTCTTATGGGGCGCGCGGGTTATGAAGATAAAAAGAGCGAGCTTGAAACCGAACTCGCTAAATCCGAGAAGCAGGACTATACGGCATAAATTGACTTAAATTGAGTCAGTTGAAAAAGTGTTTCAGGCCGTCTTTGCGAGGAGTGCAACGACGCGGCAATCTCGTCGTTCCCGACGGAAAAGCGAGATTGCTTCTCTCCCTTCGGGAGATCGCAATGACAGGGTCTTATTAAGGGTTTTTCAATTGACTTAAATTGTAAGCCCGGCCTGTTCTCCGCTATGACGGCAAACGGCTGACTTGGACAACAATGATATGAGATTAGTAATTAAAGTAGGCACCAACCTGTTAACCGCGAAAAACGGCTCTTTAGACAGCGCGCGTATGAAAGCGCTTGTTTCGGAGATAGCCGCGGTAAAAAAAGCCGGCTACAAGGTTGTGCTTGTGACCTCCGGTGCCATAGGCGCCGGCATGGGAAAGCTCGGCTGGAAGTCGCGCCCGGCTTCTCTAAAGGAAAAACAGGCGCTGGCCGCGATAGGCCAGCCTCTGCTTATGCACGCCTATCATAAACAGTTCTCGGAACTTGGCGTCACGATAGCCCAGGTGCTTCTGACACGGCAGGATTTTGAAGACCGCCAGAGGTATCTTAACGCGAAAAATACTTTTTCAACCCTGCTGGAACTCGGCGTGGTGCCGATAGTCAATGAGAACGATACCGTGGCCGTTGAAGAGATAAATATCGGAGACAATGACACCCTCGCCGCGCTCGTGTCGGTCAAGATAGGCGCGCGCACGCTTGTGCTTTTGACGGATGTGGACGGGCTCTATAGCGGCCTTCCCGGGAAATCCGAGCTTATCCGTTATGTAAAGAAAGTCACTCCGGCGGTAGAGAAGCTTGCCTCGGGCATTTCGTCAAGCGGCAAAGGAACCGGCGGAATGAAGACCAAAGTTCTCGCGGCAAAAATAGCGACTTCAGCCGGAGTCAGGATGGTAATCGCCAGCGGTTTTAAGAAGGGAAATATTATCGCCGCGGCAAAAGGCGGGGATGTCGGCACAACTTTCCTGCCCGGCAGGTCCAGAAGCGCCGGACATAAGAGGGTGTTGGACGGCCTGCGCCGCAGAGCGTTAAGATAAATTAATGCGATATTTTATCCGGGGGAATGCCTTAGAGTATTAAACCACTCGGTTCAGAGAACCCTGTGGTTTGTTTTTTGTGCTTTCAGTAAATAGATTCAATTGAAAAAGCCTTAAGAATGTCCTGTGATAGCGAACCCGCAGGAAGAGAAGCAATCTCATGGTTTCGGTGATGTCGTTGCGAGGAACGAAGCAATCTCGCCGTGCCGTCGCCGTCCTTGCGAGCGACTGAAAGGAGCGTGGCAATCCCGTAGTTTACTCCGAGATTGCTTCGGTCGTGAAACAGAACCGGCCTCGCAAAGACAGTTCAAGAGAGGTTTTTTAACTGACTCAAAATTTAAGGGGGTAAATGTTATGCGGAAGTTTTTTAGCGCGGTATCAGCTCTTTGTCTGTTTTTTTGTTTTGTTTCCGGCGTGGGGGCCGACGAGGGCCGGAATTATCAGGATCCCATCCTTTTCCCGAGGATGTCCGGCTTGACCGTGTTTAATTATGATGTAAAAGATTACGACGGCTATACTTTCCCTATGGGCGGTCTGATAAAGGGCGAGCCCGGCGAGGTTAAACAACTTGAAGGCAGGGTGACAAGAATAATTTATAAAGCGCCGGTAACAAAATCAACTATGGAGCTTTACAAATATTACGAGGGCCTGCTGAAGCAAAATGGGTTTAATGTTATATACTCAGGCCGCAATAGAGAAATTGAGAGATGGAATAGTTATTTCTATCCAAATGTATACGAGTTTAACAGCAGCAGAGACGATCAGCGTTATATCTGCGCAAAGTCGTCAAAAAGCGAAACCTACGCTGCCGTCTATGTTACGCTTGGCTGGCATAGTTACGCTTATGTCGGCGTTGATGTCATAGAGGTTGGCGGTGCGCCGGCAAGCAAGGCTGCTGCCCAAGTCCAGAGCGCTCAGGCCGCTACCCCGCCGGCGCTGGCCCCTGTTCCGGCAACAGATACTTCAATTGAAACAGCTCTTAAAAACACCGGCAAGGCCGTTATCACCAGCCTGCAGTTTGAGGAGGGCACAAATGCTATCCGCGCGGGTTCAGAGTCAGTTCTGCGCCAGATAGCCGGGATAATAAAGAGCAATCCGGGCCAGAATTACGCTTTGAATTATTATACTGACAGCAGCGGAAGCGCTCAATACTGCCTTAAACTCTCCGAACAGCGCGCCGACGCGGTTTTGCGCCAGGTGGTTCTGGTTTACGGCGCCGACAGAAACAGGGTAAAAGCAAAGGGTATGGGTTTTGTAGCTCCCGAAACCAATACCGCCTCGGAAAGCGCCTACGGCAACCGTCTTGAATTTGTCGTGGTGAAATAGATTTAAATGAACGATTTTCCGCAATTTATGAAGAACCCAGTTAATGCTATTGCCGCCTCTTCACAGAGCAATGGTGTTGAGGGTTTTGTTTTTGACGGAGCCGACGGCAGCCAGATGGCTTTCTGGAGCTGTAAAACCGGCGGCGCCTCAAAAGAGCATACGCACGATTTTGACGAATACATGCTTGTTGTGGAAGGCTGCTACACGATTATTATTCACGGGAAAAATATTAAAGTTTCCGCGGGCGGGGAGTATTTTATTCCGGCCGGAGTTCCACACGCGGGTGAATTTATTTCAGGCACAAGAACAATACACGCCTTCGGCGGTAGAAGGGCCGAGCGCGCGAAGCGGTGATTTCTGTCGCCGCGTCTGAGAGGTGAAAAATGAGCAGGCCGGACAGGTTTGGCGAAATAGTTGAAGGTTATGATATTCCGGTGTTAAACGAGCGCGAGATCAGGGCCGCCGCCGGCATATTTTTTGTTTTTTTGCTGATCGCGGTAATGGTTATAGTTTTTAAGCAGAATTTTTTAATGTTAAAGTATATGATTTCGCTGTTTCTTTTTGATTTCGCTATCAGGGTTTTTGTCAGGCCGAAATACGCGCCTTCTATGATAATAGGCCGTTTTATCGTAGGCAACCAGACCCCGGAATATGTCGGAGCGGCGCAGAAAAAATTCGCGTGGGTTTTCGGCCTGCTGCTGGCCGTGATAATGTTCGGGCTTATGGTTGTAGCCAATACATTCAGTTTCGTTACCGGCCTTATCTGCATGACCTGCCTGATTTTTCTTTCTTTTGAATCAATGTTCGGAATATGCCTCGGCTGCCTGTTTTATAAATGGTTTTACAGGGAAAAAGCGCGCTACTGCCCCGGAGAGGTCTGCGATGTAAAGGCAAAGCAGGATATCCAGAAAATATCTCTTTTGCAGGTAATCGCGCTTATAGGTTTTGTGGTATTAATGCTTGCCGCAGCCTTTAAGTTTGGCGGTAAATTGTCTCCCAGCCCGCGCCCTATCTGGGGCAGCCAGAGCCTGCCTTCCCATGGCGGCGCACCCGCCGACAGGCCGTGAGGTTGGTATCAAACCCGGAACGGTGAGCGAAACGAACTTTTCCGGGTTTGAGGGTGGCCCGGGAACGGTGAGACGCCCGATGTGTGTATAGAACTTCGTTTTGATGTCAATATATACATATCTGCAGTTACTTTTTGTGAATTTAGTCAGGCACAAAATAAAAAGGGGGCACAATGAAAAAATGCTTGTTGGTTTTGGGAATGCTGGCATTGGCAGTTAGTGTAAACGCAAAGGAAATTGTTCTTAGGGCAGGACTGAATGTCAGCGGCGACGAAAAGTACTCAGCTAACAGTTTCTCTGTAAGCGGTAAAACCGATACAGGTTTTGCTTTTGGGATGGAGGTGCTTGAGAAAACAGGCGAAAATACAAAGATTGGCGCCGGGGTTGAGTTTTTGTTTGACAGAATTGAAAAAGAGATTGCTGGTGTAAATGTGGCTTCTTACGAGTCAAAATTTGGTTTTATTCCCGTTTACGGAACGCTTAATTATTTTTTTCCGAAATCTGACATATTTGCCCGCGCAAACCTTGGATATAACCTGTCATTTTCGGGAAATTCAATGTTTAAGGGTAATTCGTCGTTAAGCGGCGGGTTGTACTGGGCGATAGGGTTTGGCACAAAATTAGCTAATACGGTTAGGCTTGAATTAGTATACGGTACATACAACGGCGTAATGAAAACTCCCTCGGTTTCAGTTGATTTCGCCTATACACCGATCTCGGTGCTCTTATCCTTCTCGTTGTAGAAAGAGCTTGCAGAAAATATAGTTTTTTTGCGGTGTTGCGGTCTGCATACCTGCTCTCGCGGGCACGATACTAAGGCAGTCGTTGCGAGCGACCCGACGCGTTGTTTCGGATGGGAGCGAAGCAATCTCGGTGTGTCTTTACCAGCGGGCCAATAAACTATTGGACGCCTTTGCCTTTTATAACCCGCGGACCCCGGCTTATTGATTTAACCCCGGATGGTTTAAACTTTTCCTTGCCAAATAAGAGTTTTTTTGCTAATATTTGCCATATTCTTTGCTCTGCTGAAGCCTATGCAGGGCTAAATCCCGGCCGCTAAGCGGCGGGGAAAATCCAGAAAGGAGGTGTTTGTAATGTCAAACTACGAAAGCACATTTATTTGCTCGCCTGAATTGCCAACCGAGAAGTTAGATGAACTCATCGAAAAAGCAAAGAAAATCGTGTCAAACAACGGCGGAAATGTGGTTATCGCCCAGCAGCTCGGAAAAAAGAGGCTGGCCTATCCCATTAAGAAGTTTCGCGAGGGAAACTATGTCTATATGGAACTCACCGGTTCCGGAGATATGGTTTCGGCTCTTGAGACTTTCTACCATGTCAATGACCCGATAATCCGCTTCCTGAATGTCAAAGTGGAAAAAAAGAAGGCTGTAGTAAAGCCTACGATAGCCGAGCCGACAGCGCCGGCTCCTGTGGAGGTAAAGTCAAATGAATCAGATAAGCCTCAGACTCCCGGAGCAGAATAGCGTAACGCTTGTCGGACGCCTTACCCGCGACCCCGAAGTGAGATTCACGGGGAAAGGGCAGGCTATGTGCCGTTTTGATATCGCCGTCAACAGGCGCTATAAAGACGCGGCCGGCAGCTGGCAGGACGATGTTTCCTTTCTTCCCGTAGTGGTTTGGGGAGAGGCAGCCCAGAGATGCGGCGACAGGCTTAAAAAGGGCCTGCCGGTGCATGTTGAAGGCCGTCTCCAGTCCCGCGCCTGGGAAACTAAGGAAGGCCAGAAAAGGACTTCTATTGAAGTCGTTGCCAGAAGAGTGCAGTTTCTCTCTAAGGTTACCGACGATTCCGCGGCTTCCGAAGCTTCCGAAGCCCCGGCCGCGGCAGCCTCAGATGCCGCCGGTTCCGACGAAGAGATACCGTTCTAAATAATTAAAGACAGCGTCAATAATAGTTTGCCCGCCCAATCGGCGGGCTGCCCAAAAGGCAGGAGGATATAATGCAAGAAAGAAAACCATCACACAGCGCTTCCGCTAATAAAGGACCGATGCGCATGCGCCGCCGCGGCGGGCCGCCGAAAAGAAAAGTCTGCCGTTTCTGCGCCGACAAGATAGAGATAGACTACAAGAACCTGAGCCTTTTGCGCAACTTCATCACCGAGAGGGGAAAAATCCTTTCCGGCAGAGTGACTGGTACCTGCGCAAAACATCAGCGCGGCGTGAATTCCGCGGTCAAACGCGCCAGAATGCTTGCGTTTTTGCCGTTCACTGCTGTATAAGTTAACGACGGAGGTTTATTTAAATGAAAGTGATACTTCGTGCCGATATAACAAGCCTCGGGCAGCTTGGCGACATCAAAGAGGTCGCCGAAGGCTACGCGAGGAACTACCTTATCCCCAGAAGCCTTGTGCTTGAGGCCACCCCGGGCAATATGAAGCTTTGGGAGAGGGAAAAAGAAAAGTATGAGAAACACAAAGAAGAGAAAAAGAAGGCCGCTCGCGAGCTCGCCGAAAAATTAGAAAAAATATCCCTTACCGTGCCCGTCAAGGTCGGAGAGGGGGGCAAAGTTTTCGGTTCGGTCACAAACGCTCACATAGCCAGAGGCCTTGAAGAGAACGGTTTCAAGGTTGAGAAACACGATATTCTGCTCAGCGAACCCATTAAAGAAATAGGCGCTTTCACCGTTGAAATAAGGCTTCACCCTGAAGTAAACGGCGCGCTCAAAATATGGGTTGTTGAAGAAAAAAGCGACAAAGAATAAGCCTGCTTCTTAAGGAATATTGATGGCTGACTTAATAGACCGCATACCGCCGCAGTCTCTGGACGCCGAGATGGCAGTTCTCGGTTCCATGCTTATTGAAAAAGAAGCGATAATCAAAGCGGTGGATATAGTTTCCGACGAAGATTTCTATAAGGAATCTCACCGGCAGATTTTTATTGTCATGCGCGACCTCTACCTGGAAAACCAGGCTGTGGACGCCATTACGGTGACCGATGCCCTTAAGAAAAACAAGCTTTTCGCTGACCTGGGCGGCGGCTCTTATATCACATCGCTGATTAACTCGGTCTCCACGGCCGCGAATATTGAGTATTACGCGGCCATTGTGCGGGACAAGTCAATCCTGCGCCAGATGATAAATACCGGCACTCAGATAGTGGCTTCTTCTTTTAACGAGAAAATGCCCGCCAACGAAATTCTGGACAAGGCCGGCGAAGCGCTTTTTGATATTACCCAGAAAGGCGCGAAACGCGGTTTCGTGGATGTTTCAAAGCTTGTACACCCCACCCTGGATTACCTGGAAAAACTCAACAGAGACAAAAAAGATGTTCCGGGCTTAAGAACCGGCTTTACCATGCTTGACAGCATGACGGCGGGGCTTCAGCCGGCGGAACTTATCATTATTGCGGCAAGGCCTTCCATGGGAAAAACGGCTTTCGCGCTGAACATCGCCGAGAATGTCGCCCTTCGGGAGAAAAAAGCCGTTGCCATGTTCTCTCTTGAAATGTCCAAGGAAGCCCTTATGCTGCGCCTGCTCTGTTCCGCGGCTCAGGTGAACTCGCATGAGGTAAGAAAAGGCATTATCGCCACTAAAGACTGGTCTAAGCTTACCACCGTAGCGCAGAAATTTTCCGAGGCCCAGATATTTATTGACGACAGCCCGGGAATAAGCGTGCTGGAACTGCGCGCCAGGGCCCGGCGCCTGGCCAACGAACTTAAAATTCAGGGCAAAGAGCTTGCCATGATTCTCATAGACTATATCCAGATGATGCGCGGCTCCGCGGGAAGGCCAGAGTCGCGCCAGCAGGAAATGGCCGACATATCCAGGTCCCTCAAGGGCCTGGCCAGGGATTTGAACTGCCCCGTGGTAGCGCTTTCCCAGCTTTCAAGAAAACCCGAAGAAAAGGGCAGGGAAGGAAAGCCCCAGCTTTCAGACTTGAGAGAATCGGGGGCCATTGAGCAGGACGCCGATGTCGTAGGTTTTATATACCGCGAAGGGTACTATAAGAGAGACGATCCGGATCTGGAAAGAAAAGCCACTCTGATTTTAGCCAAACAGCGCAACGGGCCTACGGGCGAGATCAATCTCACATTCCGCCGCGAATGCACGCGTTTTGAAAACGCCACGGCAATGGAAGCGACCCCGGTCCACCAATAAGGGCAATGAAAAATAAAAAGCAGCTGTTATTCCGCCGCAGCGAAATCGTCTGTCAGGGGAGCGCAGAGCCCTGGAGAGGGCACTCCGACGGCGGAAGCTTTTACCGGCCTACCTGGGCCGAGATAAATTTACAGAACCTTAAACAAAATATAAAAAGCATCTCCGGGCTGGTCAAGCCCCGCGCTAAAATACTCGCTGTCGTCAAAGCCAACGCTTACGGGCACATGGCCCTTCCCTGCGCGAAGGCGGCTTTAGCCGCCGGAGCCTCAGCCCTCGGCGTCTCCTCCATAGAAGAAGGCATAACTCTAAGGCGCGGCGGCATAAAAGCGCCCATACTTATCCTTGGAAGCATATTCCCGTTCGTTAACCTTTCGCTTGCCGTAAAAAATAACCTGACTCCCACAATTTCAAGCCTGCAGGGTTTAGCCGAGCTTGCCCGCATCGGCGCGCGGCTTGGAAAGCGCCTGCCCTTTCACCTGAAAGTGGATACCGGCATGGGCAGGGTCGGGCTGACGCCGTCCTCCGCGATTTCCGCCATAGAAAAAGCCGCCGCCAGAAAAGAAGTTTCCCTTGAAGGCATATACACCCATTTTTCATCTTCCTTAGACCGGGAATTTACCGACCTCCAGCTTGAAAAATTCCTTGCCGTTACGAATTTCGCGAAAAAACTTAAACTCAAATTTACGGCGCACGCGGCCAACTCGGGCGCGCTTCTTACGAATAAAAAAACCCATCTGGATATGGTGCGCCCCGGTCTTGCCGTCTACGGCCTGCTCCCTTTTGAAACGGAAAAACAGAAGATAAACCTTTCTCCCGTGCTTTCGTGGAAAACGCGGGTGGTTTTCATGAAAAGAGTGCCCGCCAAGACTCCCATAAGCTACGACCGCACTTTCGTCACCGGGCGCTCGTCGCTTATCGCCACGCTTCCCGTGGGCTACGCCGACGGCTACTTAAGGAGCCTTTCAAATAAGGCGGAGGCGCTCATTAACGGCAGGAGATGCCCGGTAGTGGGGCGCGTAACCATGGATATGATAATGGTTGATGTCACGAAAGCCGGCGGGGTTTCCATAGGAGCCGAGGCAGTTTTACTCGGCGCGCAGGGCTCCGATAATATTTCGGTGGAAGAAATGGCGCGCTGGGCCAATACAATAAATTACGAGATAGCCTGCGGCATAAGCGCCAGGGTCCCGAGGGTAATAGTTTAAAATGAAAAGAATAAAGAAAGTCCCGCACTTTATAGGCAACGGGCTTTTAAATACCGCCGAGGGGATCGGCAAGGCCGGATACCTGCTTTTTCAGACGGTATACTGGATCGGGCGGGGTTTTGTTGACTGGAAAAATACCGTCGCGCAGATGGTTGAGGTCGGCTGGATGTCTTTCCCTGTCATCGCGCTTACTTCATTTTTTACCGGAATGGTTCTCGCGCTCCAGTCGGGCCAATCTTTTAAAAATGTTTTCAACGAGCCGGTATTTATAGGCACCGTCGTGGGCTTTTCTCTTGTTAAAGAGCTCGGGCCCGTGCTGACCTCAATAGTTATTTCCGGAAGAGTCGGAGCTTCCATAGCCGCCGAGCTCGGTACGATGAAAGTTACCGAACAGCTTGACGCGCTTTATACCCTTGGCACGAATCCGGTAAGGTACCTGGCGGTTCCGCGCTTTATTGCCTGCGTGACTATGGTGCCCATGCTTTCAATTATGTCAAACATAATCGGCATCTTCGGAGGCCTGCTGGTAAGCGTTTACAAGTGGGGCATTCCTTCCACAATCTATTGGGATGACATATTTAATTTTATGGATGTGGGGGATTTCTTTCACGGGGTAATCAAGTCTTTTATTTTCGCGGCTTTTATAGTTATAACATCCATTCATAAGGGTTTTGAGTGCGAGGGAGGAGCCGAAGGCGTGGGCAAAGCGACTACGAGCGCCGTCATGATTTCCATGGTCATGATCCTTGTCTCGGATTATTTCCTTACATATCTGCTGGTGCTTCTGAGGATAGGATGATAAAGGTTTCCGGGGTACATAAAAAGTTTAAATCAAAGCAGGTTTTGCGCGGCGTGGATCTGGAAATCCGCGATGCCGAAACCCTGACAATTATTGGCGGATCGGGCTGCGGCAAGAGCGTATTGTTAAAAAACATTATCGGCCTGCTAAAACCCGAAGAGGGAGAGATCTTCGTTGACGGCAAGGAGACGACCCGGCTTGACGAGAGCGACCTCCTTGAGGTCCAGAAAAAATTCGGCTATCTTTTTCAGGGCGCGGCCCTTTTTGATTCACTGACCGTCGGCGAAAATGTGGCTTTTGGGCTTAACAACATGAAAACCATTCCTCCCAACGAGATTGGCAAAAGAGTCCTGGAATGCCTCGCGATGGTGGGGCTTAAAGGCGTGGAAAATTTAAAGCCGGCTGAACTATCCGGAGGCATGAAAAAAAGAGTCGGGCTTGCCAGAGCGATAGCCCATAAACCGGAATACATAATGTACGACGAGCCGACGACCGGCTTAGACCCGATAATGGCCGATGTCATCAACGATTTGATAATCCATCTCCAGAAACAGCTTGGAGTCACTTCCATCGTCGTGACTCACGATATGAAATCGGCTTACAAGGTTTCCAACAGGATAGCGATGCTCTACGAAGGCAAAATAATCGGCGCCGGTTCGCCGGATGAAATAAAAAATTCAAAAGACGCGGTCGTGCACCAGTTTGTGGAGGGCTTAAGCCAGGGCCCGATAACTTTAAACCTGGACAAAAATTTTTAATCTATTCGGAAAGGAAAAATTATGACTCGAGAAACCAAACTTGGACTCTTTCTGCTGGTCGGAGTATTTTGCCTGGCTCTTTCAATATTTTTACTGGGCGATTTTTCCTTTCAGAACAGGTATTTTATAAATGTGTTGTTTAATGATGTCACCGGCCTGCCCGATAAAGGGAAGGTAAGGATAGCCGGTGTGGAGGTGGGCGGCGTAAGCGGTGTGGAATTAGAGGACGGCAAGGCCAAGGTAAGGGTATGGCTTAAGCGGAATATCGTTATTCATGGCGACGCCGAGGCCAGAATCGCCTCAACCGGCATAATCGGTTCAAAGTATCTTGAGCTCACCATGGGCAGCGCGGCCGCGCCGGTTGTGGAAGACGGCGGAGTTGTGATTGGAACCGATCCGATGTCTTTGGAGAATATGCTCAGCACCGCCATGGAGAAACTCGGCAGCGTGGTTGACGCCTTTACCGGTGAAGACAGCAAGAATATGGGCAAAAATCTATCGGCTACGATGGATAATTTAAAAAAGATAACCGATACCCTGCGCCTGGCTCTCTACGAGCAGGATAAAAAGATTTCCGAGATTATAGACAATTTCCATTCCTTCTCGGAAGATATGGCGGGTATCACGGCGGAGAACAAGGAAAACCTTGCGGAAACCATAAAAAACATAAGAGATATCAGCGAAAAGCTTGATAAATTCGTCCAGAAGATTGATAAGGGCGACGGCACCATCGGCAAGCTCGTAAGCGATGAGGAGATGGGCAACCAGCTTAAGGAAACCGTGACGGATATCAGGGAGACCTCAAAAGAAGCCCGCCGGGTTCTAAAGAGGCTTAACTACATAGAAACAAAGTGGGATTACACGCTTCGCTATGACGGGAAATATAAATTTTACCGCTACGATGTCGGCCTGCAGGTTTCTCCCACGCCCGGCAAATTTTACTATCTCGGCGCCTCAAATGTCGGCGATAAGCCAGACAATGTCTATGATCCGGAGGAACAGACTACCTTTAACTTCCTGCTCGGAAAAACCTTCGGAGCGGCCACTGTTTACGGCGGAGCGATCCGCTCCAAAGGCGGTGTCGGCGTGAAGGTTAAACCTCTCTGGAAATGGGACCCTTGGAGAAGGCTTGAAGTTAAAGCCGAGGCTTATCATTTCTCTCGCAACACGCCGGTTTCCAAGCCGAAAGTTAACATAGGCGGCCAGGTGGAGGTCACGAAATGGGCTTCCTTCGGAGCCCAGGTGGAGGATGTTTACAGCGAATCAAGCGTCAATACCTATATGAACCTTCAGTTTAAAGACGACGATATCGCCTATGTGCTCGGCATAGTAGGGCTTGCTAAACCATGAAGCCAGCAAAAATTAAAACAATATTCCGCTGTCAGCAGTGTGGTTATTCCTCGGCCAAGTGGCTGGGCCGCTGTCCCGACTGCGGCCAGTGGAACAGTTTCGCGGAAGAAAAAGAAGCAGCGAAAGCAGGCAGCGGAACAGCCCGCCAGCTCACGGGTTTTTCGTCTGAAGTCGTGCCGCTTGATAAGGTCTCAGTAGAAGAGTTTAACAGGTTTAATACCGGTATAAACGAATTTGACAGGATGCTCGGCGGCGGAGTAGTGCCGGGTTCGCTTATCCTGCTCGGCGGGCCTCCGGGAATAGGCAAATCAACGCTGATGCTGCAGGTCTCGGCAGCTTTCTCTAATAAGAAAGGCGCCGAAAGGGTCGTGCTTTATGTGTCGGGAGAAGAATCGCTCTCCCAGGTTAAAGCCCGTGCCGACAGATTATCTATAAAGTCAGACAAACTTTTCCTTGTATCCGAAACCAACCTTGAAAACATACTTGCCCACATAGAAACAATAAAACCAAATGTGGTTATTATTGATTCCATTCAGACAACCTACCGCGCGGACCTTGCCGGCGCGCCGGGTTCGGTGGGCCAGGTGCGTGAATGCGCCGCCGAATTCTTAAGAGCCGCGAAATCAAAAAATATTACCATGTTTTTGCTCGGCCATGTAACCAAAGAAGGCGATATCGCCGGCCCGAGGATATTAGAACATATCGTTGATACTGTGCTGTATTTTGAAGAGGAAAGACAGCAGGTTTACAGGGTCTTAAGGGCTTACAAGAACCGCTTCGGCCCGACGAGCGAAATAGGCGTTTTTGAAATGGGCGCCTCCGGCTTGATGGAAGTCCCGAACCCGTCGCTTTTGTTCCTGGGCGAGCGCTCAATGAATTCAGCCGGCAGTGTGGTAGTAGCGACCATAGAAGGCACAAGGCCTCTGCTCCTGGAAGTTCAGTCGCTCGTCACTCGCACAAATTTCGGATTCCCGAGAAGAATGGTAACCGGCTACGACACAAATAAAGTAGTTCTACTGATAGCAGTCCTTGAAAAAAGAATCGGCCTCAACTTGGAAGCGCAGGATATATTCGTAAATGTCGTGGGCGGCGTAAAAATAAAAGAGACGGGTGTTGACTTAGGTATTGCCTGCGCCATTGCCTCCGGTTTTGGCAATTTCGTCTGCCCGCCCAAAATGATAATATTAGGCGAAGTAGGCTTGACCGGCGAAGTCCGCTCCATAGCCCAAATCTCCGAGCGCCTGATGGAAGCCGAAAAGTTGGGTTTTGAAAAAGCCATTGTCCCCAAAAGCAACCTGAAAGGCATAAAACACAAAGGCAAACTGGAGATATTGGGAGTTGAAAGCGTAGCCCAAGCGATTACAATAATTAAAGGATAGTGGTAAGCGGTAAGGGGTAGGCGGTAAGTGACAAACCGACAAACGATGCAATTGAAATCCTGTCATCCCCGAGTGCCTCTGTCGGGGATCACAGTAAAGGTTTGAAGATATTTAATTAATCACTTTGACATCAATGTGGGATATAAGCTGTAAAAAACTTGTTAAGAATAAAGAGAACCGTCCCCATTAGTTATATTGTGCTTGGCGAAGTCGGCTTGGCGGGCGAGGTGCGTTCCATAGCCCAGGCGCAGGAGAGGCTTCTTGAGGCCGAAAAGCTCGGCTTTGAAAAAGCCATAGTGCCATCGAGCAACTTAAAATCGCTTAAATATAAAGGCAAACTTGAAATAACCGGAGTAGACAGCGTCGCGCACGCGATTGAAATTATGAAAAATCAGTGATAAGGTTTGGTTAAGCAATGTATTTAAAGAGTTTTCGAACGATCATGATAAATATTATAAAAAATTTTGTTGTGTTATTGAAACTATTCTCACGGCTAATAAAAAAAATTATCAAATATTTGGCAAAATTAAATAAATTTCTTGGGATTTGCTTGAAATTCCTTGCATATTGTTTGCTATGCACAGTTTTGGTTTTGTTTGTTTTCTTTTGCTATGACGAATTAAATAATCAAGTTGAAATTAAAATTCAACCGTTTGTAAAAGAATTTGAGCAGAGTGAGAAAGGATATTCAAGTGAAATGTTGCGTACGGCGCTATTGAATAACTTAAGAGTAATTGGGGAAATTAAAAATGTTGGTAGGATTGATAGTTCATCTATGGCGGTGAGTATAATTGCAGATCCTAGAAAACAAACCGTAATATCTACTTTGAGCGAGAGTGTGCCGTTTAAAATTAAAACAGAATATATGAGTATCCCAGTTGATGAATTATTTGCTTATATAAAGAAATCATCCATTATGGGGTGGCTGCACAGGCATAAAATAGTAAGGAAGAAATATTACTCCGTAAAAGGGTATATTGATTGGTCCAGTAAAGAAAACGGCTGGATTTTTGAGGGAAATATTGAAGAGTCTGGTAGAGGGAGTCAAACCTTTATTAAGGTTCCGTGGATGAAAAAGGAAAAAGCGATTTTGGAGATTTCAGAAAATATTATTAGGGTGGTTGATCTTGAGGCATATTGTAATTATTTGGGCGACATTAATAATGGGTGGGCTGGGAATACAAAATTATTAAAAGAATTGAATAATTTTATATTAATTCATCCTAATAATGCTTTGGCATATTATTATCTCGGATTATGTAATTTGTATGATCGGAAGTATAATGAAAGTATTTTGAATTTTGAGAAAGCAATACGATATGATAGTAAGCTATTGGATGCATATGTGGTTTTAGGTCAAGTATACTTTGCCCGAGGTGATATTGATAAGGCCGAAAAAAGTTTAAGGGGGGCATTGAAAATTAATCGACATAATGCTCCCGCGCTTACGGTGCTTGGTAGAATCTATAATAGAGTTGGTAAATTTTCGAAGGCCGAAAAATATCTTCTTCGAGCCGCAAGGGTTAATGAAGGTTTGGTGGAAGGTCATGGCAATTTTGGGGATGAATTTGCGGTGCCATATTATCTTTTAGGAATAGTGCGCAGCAATCAAAAGCAGATAGATAAGTCAATTGAAAGTTTTAAAAAAGCAATAAAGTATGATCCTAAGTTTTCTGATGCGTATAGGGAATTAGGGGCCATCTATTATATCCATATTAAGGATACTGATACTGCGATAAGTTATTTGGTTGATGCAATTTCGTCGAATAAGAAAAACATTCGGGCATATAATGACCTTTCTGTTCTATATTTGGGTGTTGGTGATTTGAAGAAAGCGCGGTTTTATGTAAATCAAGTATTACAGCTTGATCCGAAAGATTTAAGGGCCCATAACATTTTAGCAGAAGTTAATTCGCAGGAAAATGATCGGAACTCAAAAAAGTATAGCGAAAATATATCAACCGCTACAACAATATGGGACGGAGTTAGATGATAAGGTATTGAAATGGATTAGGTAAAAAGAATAAAGAGAACCGTCCCCATTAGTTCTGAGTATGAGTTAGTTAGTGAAGCCTGAAACGGGACATGAAAAATTTACAGAGATTATATTTGTCAGTTTTGTGTTTAGTCATATTGTTCTCACGCAATGTAGATGGAACAATTATAGTTGCTCTTGGGCTAAGGGATGGCATCGTTGTTGCGGCTGATAGTAGAGTAACTTATTCTGTCACAGGTGGCACATTAACTTACTTTTACGATACTGCTGAAAAACTTATCTTAATTGATGATTGTGTTGTCGCTCTCTGTGGTTTAATTAGCGTAGAACATGATGATTTGGTAAAAATTTAACGGGGACGGTTCTCTTTAACTAATCGCTGTAGTAAATATATTAAATTTGCCTGCCAATGAAGTGTTGGCGGGTCCGCCCTGAGGGCGGAAGGGATAAATACATGTTAAGGTATCTTACGGCAGGTGAAACACACGGAAAACAATTAACGGTTATTATTGAAGGGATGCCCGCCGGGCTGAAAATTTCCGCGGAAGACATCAATTCGGACCTTGCCCGCAGACAGCACGGTTTCGGCCGCGGCGAAAGAATGGCAAAAATTGAAAATGACAAAGTTGAAATAGTTTCCGGTGTGCGCCTCGGCGAAACCATGGGCTCGCCTATTACGCTGGTGATAAAAAATATGGACTGGCAGAACTGGGGCACGCTTATGGGCGCGGAGTTTCATAAGCTTGACGATAAATATGTTCAGACCCGTCCGAGGCCCGGCCATGCCGATCTTTCCGGTGTGCTTAAATACAACAGGCGCGACATCCGCGACATCCTTGAACGCGCCTCGGCCAGGGAAACCGCTGCCAGGGTCGCGGCCGGAGCGGTTGCCAAAAAACTTAATTCCGAGTTCGGTATAACCGTTGTTTCTTTTGTCCGGGAAATCGGAGGCATCAAGGCCGATATCGGCAAGATGTCCGCAAAAGAACTTTACGCTGCGGCTGAAAAATCTTTTGTCCGCACGCCAGACAAGGAAGCGGAACAAATAATGATAGAGGCTATTATCCTTGCTAAGGAAAGCGGCGACACGCTCGGCGGAGTATTTAGCGTCGTCGCGGAAGGTGTTCCAGCGGGGCTTGGAAGCCACGCGCAATGGGACAGAAAGCTGGACGCCAAAATCGCCATGGCTCTGATGTCAATTCAGGCTATAAAGGGCGTGGAGTTCGGCTTGGGGTTTGGTTTCAGCGCGAAACCCGGTTCGGGCTCGCATGACGAAATATTCCATACCAAGGCAGCCGGGTTCTTCAGAAGAACAAACAACGCGGGCGGCATAGAAGGCGGGATGTCTAACGGCGAAAATATTTTTGTTAACTGCGTCATGAAGCCGATACCGTCGCTTAAAAAGCCACTGCGCTCGGTGGACATTCATTCAAAGAAAGCCGAGCTTGCCGAAGCTGTCAGAAGCGATGTCTGCGCCGTGCCTGCCGCCGGAGTCGTGGGCGAGGCGGCTCTGTCATTTGAACTGGCCTGCGCGCTCCAGGAAAAGTTCGGCGGGGATTCTTTAAACGAAATGAAGGTGAATTTTAAGAATTATATCGGACAGATAAAGAGATATTAAGAAATGAATATTGTTTTAACCGGTTTCATGGGAAGCGGCAAAACGGCCGTCGGCAGGATTTTAGCCGACAGGCTCGGCTGGCCTTTTGTGGATACCGATGAAATAGTTGAGAAAAATGAAGGAATAAAAATTTCCGAAATATTTTCGTCTCTCGGCGAGCCGTATTTCCGGGATGCCGAGGCAAGGGCAGTCGCTCAGGCCGCCGGTATGGATAAAACCGTTATTTCCTGCGGCGGAGGCGCGGTTTTAAGGGCGGCAAATATTGATGCCCTGGAAAAAACCGGCAGGGTAGTGTGTCTTATGGCAAGCCCGGAAACTATTTACGCGCGCACCAGGCATAACGACGACAGGCCGCTATTGCGCGTTGAGGATCCGGTAAAAAAAATAAGAGAACTGCTGGAGTCGCGGCGGGAGCATTACAAAAGGTGCGCCTTTCTGATAAATACGGACGATATTTCGGCTGAAGAGGTCGCTGACAGGATTTTAGATAAATTAGGAATGAAATAGGCAGGTTTGTCTATTTTGACATTACTTTAAAGACTTCTTCCAGATCAACATCCGTGGCCACGCAGCCGTCTTTGGTCAGCGGAACAAACTGAACCGCCATTTTTCTCTTTTCGCTCAACTCCATGCCCTGAACACCCTCAAAAAAACAGGCTACTCCAAGCACCGCCCTGGGTTTTATTTCCGAAGAAAGTTTCTCCACGGCTTTTCCGCCCTTTAATATATAGACCGCTTTATAGCCCAGTTCCTCCGCCTTTTTTGAAATATCTCCGGCTTTGCAGGCTCCGCATTTCATGCAGAGGTAATAGCTCCCCATTTCTTTTGCCTTGCACTTCTCTATGTTTCTCATGCAGTGAGGCAGGAAAATAACTCTCTCGGAAAACCCGGCCGCGGAGAAGCTTTTGGCGTATTTTTTGTTTTTTTTCTCAACTATTATTTTGTTGAGGTTCTCGGAAGTTTTTACGGGGAATATACAGAGTTTCATTAGCCATATTTAGCATAAATTTCGCATAAAATCAATTTTGCCGCGCGGCCTGGCGGCTGTAAAATATTTCAAAGGGGCGTATTTATTTGTGGCATTTATTCTTGACTCATATCTCTTTTCGCATATTACAAAGCACCCCAATCCTCCCATATAATAGCGCCGTCATTCCGGAGTTGTTCTGTCCCACGGCGAAAAATCACCCGTCTTTGGACGGGTGAAGAATGCTTCGCATTCGCCTGGGAGGCCGGCTGATTTTATCCAAAGCATTGGGCCGCCACTCCGGAATCCAGAAGTAAACCTAAAGTCTGGATCCCAGACTACTACCTCTGGGATGACGACATGGAAAAAGTCTGTCATCCCTGCGAACAGACTATGTCGTAACTGTCATTAACGAGGGCTTTGAACTGTTGTCATGCTGAACGCAGTGAAGCATCTCGACGGTAAAAATAACTTTGAGATCCTTCGCTAACGCTCAGGATGACATTGTCACACAGTCTGTCCGCTGGTATGACGGCACAAAAGCGCCACTCGCCGTCATTCCAGAAATGTTCTGTCTGGAATCCACAAAGGCCGTCGTTGCGATCTCCCGCAGGGAGAGAAGAATCTCGTCGTTGGATGAAAAGCGAGGCCCTTCACTTCGTTCAGTGTGACTTTACCTGTCTGGTGAAATCTTAACCTTTAGGCCCTGGGCGCTATCTGAGGGTTAGGGAAGTAAAAATCGTTTGATTTTAAACGATTTTTTAGCTATAATAAATTCAATTTTATGAATAGAATAATTGTAAATCTTGCTGAAAGAAGCTATCCGATTTATGTCGGCGCCAGGCTTGAGAACCTGGGGCGCGAACTCTCAAGAACGGGCCTCACGGGCCGTGTTTTTGTCGTTACAAACCCGAAAATAAAGAAACTGTATTACCAGAGGCTTTTACGCGGGCTTAAGGCCCGCGGCCTGGAAGCCGTCTGCGCGGTTATCCCCGACGGAGAAAAATATAAAACGCTTAAAACCGTTGAGAAATTATACGCTATGGCTCTTAAGGCTGGGCTGGACAGGAAATCCGTTGTTGTCGCTCTCGGCGGCGGAGTGGTTGGCGATATCGCGGGGTT
The DNA here is from genome assembly GCA_001800315.1 of Elusimicrobia bacterium RIFOXYA2_FULL_47_53. GTDB lineage: Bacteria > Elusimicrobiota > Endomicrobiia > Endomicrobiales > XYA2-FULL-47-53 > XYA2-FULL-47-53. The sequence goes on from MGVE01000003.1 coordinate 20,320, forward strand.
TTTCGCCGCGACTTACTTAAGGGGCCTTGCTTTTGTTCAGGTTCCAACAACACTGCTTGCGATGGTGGACTCGTCCGTGGGCGGGAAAACAGGGGTTGACCTCAAAGAGGGCAAAAACCTTGTCGGCGCTTTTTATCAGCCTAAACTTGTCTGGATAGACGAAACGGTTTTAGGCACTCTTCCCCCAAGGCATATAAGAAACGGCCTTTCGGAAGTTATCAAATACGGAGTTATAAAAGACGCCGGATTTTTTAGTTACCTTGAGAAATCCGTAGAAAGAGGCCTTAAAGCCGCTGATTATGTCAAAATAATATCGGTTTCCTGCAGGATAAAGGCCTCCGTAGTTAAAGAAGACGAATACGAGACCAGGGGAAAAAGAGAAATACTTAATTTCGGGCATACCTTCGGTCATGCCGTTGAAACTTTAAGCGGATACAGCGGCTATCTGCACGGGGAAGCGGTCGCCATAGGCATGGCTGTCGCCTCGGATATCGCGGTAAAGCTTAAAATAATCAGCTGTCCTACAGCGATGAGAATTAAAAACCTTTTAAAGCTCGCCGGCCTTCCGCTGGGTCTGGATAGGCCCAGGCCTTTTAAGCAAATATTGGAAGTCATGCTGAGGGACAAGAAAACTCTCGGCGGTAAACTGCGGTTCGTCCTTCCCCGCGGCATCGGCAAAGCCGGAGTATATTCCGGCATAGATCCGCGGGTAATAAAAGAAGTTTCGGAGGCTTTATAATGAAAATACTTGTAATCCACGGCCCAAACCTGAATCTCCTCGGCGAAAGAGAGCCGGCCGTTTACGGCAAAACCACGCTGGGCGACATTAATTCCGGCATGGAGGCTCTCGCGAAAGAGCTGAAGGTGAGCCTGGAATTCTTCCAGTCCAACCACGAGGGAGAAATCGTTGAGAAAATAGGTTCGGCCCGCAAAACTTTTGACGCCATAATAATGAACCCGGCCGCCTATACCCATACTTCCGTGGCGATAAGGGATGCTGTCGCGGCCTGCGGCCTTGATACCATAGAAGTTCACCTTTCAAATATTTACGGCAGGGAAGAGTTCAGGCACAAGTCGCTGATCGCGCCCGTCTGCAAAGGCCAGATCTCGGGTTTTGGCGCGGAAAGCTATATGCTTGCCCTGAGGGCCTGTCTGACTCTTGGTAAAAAGTAGTCTTAATATGCGTTTAGACAGGCTTAAAATAGTTCAGAGTATGTTAAAATCCGGCTGCTATCTGGTAAACAGCGCGCCGGATTTGTTTTATATTACCGGTGTAAATTTAGACGGCTACTGGCTCTGCGTTACAAAGAGCGGTTACGAGATTTTCGCGCCTCCTCTGGCGGCCGAGCACCTTCAGAGGGTTTTGCCGGGCGCCAGGATAAACAACTGCGAAGAGCTTTTCTTGACTTTCTCGGCCTATCTTAAGAAAAACGGCTTTAAGAAAGTATTTGTTAATCCTTCCCGCGTGAGTCTGGCTCTGGCAAGGAAACTCCGGAAGTCTGCCGGAGCGGAGCTTTTGGACTGCGATTTCGCTGGTCAGGCGAGGCTGGTAAAGGACAACTCGGAGCTGGAAAACATTAAAAAGGCCTGCAAAATAACGCTCAACGCCTTTAAATACGCCAGGCAGTTGGCGAAACCGGGTATAACCGAAACTGAAATAAGCTTCAAAATAGAGGAATATTTCGCAAAAAACCTCGCCCGTGCCGCTTTTCTGCCTATAGTGGCCTTTGGCCCTAACACGGCCAATCCGCATCACCTTAGCTCAGAGAGAAAATTAGCCGGGAATGACATTGTTTTGATAGATATAGGCTGCTCGGTTAACGGCTATTGTTCCGACTTGACAAGAACATTTTTTTTGGGTAAAATTAACGCTCAAAAGAAGCAGGTGTACAATCTGGTAAAAAATGCCTATTCGCGCGCGGTGAAAAGCGTCAAGCCGGGCGCGTCGGCGTCTCAGGTAGATAAAACTGCCAGGCGGGTAATTTCCCGTAAGGGATACGGCCGGCAGTTTATTCATTCTACGGGGCACGGTGTCGGCCTGGAGATTCACGAAGCTCCGCGCCTTTCAAAAAGCGATAAAACCGTGCTTCGTCCGAACATGGTTGTCACGGTTGAGCCCGGCGTGTATTTAAGCGGCGAGTTCGGCGTAAGGATAGAGGACAGCGTGCTTGTCACAAAGAACGGCAGAAAAGTACTGACGCAATAAAACACAGAGAGGAATACACGGATGATTTCTACAGCGGATTTCAAGAACGGCCTGAATATTATGGTTGACGGAGAACCCTATACCATCGTATGGTTTCAGCACCACAAGCCGGGCAAGGGCGGCGCGGTTATGCGCACGAAAATGAAGCACCTGCGCACGGGAAGCACAATTGAGCGCTCATTTAAGTCCGGAGAAAAGTTCGGAGATGTGAGCCTGGAAAGGCACAAAAAACAGTATCTTTACAAGGACGGCGAGGGCTATCACTTCATGGATATGGTAAACTACGAGCAGGTGAAGTTTGACGGCGAAAAGCTCGGCGATTCCGTGAAATACCTGACCGAGAACCTTGAGGTGGAAGCGATTTACCTTGAAGGCGAATTCGTAGGGATTGAAATACCGATTTCGGTGGAGCTCACCGTTAAAGAAACCGTGCCCGGCATAAAGGGAGATTCCGTTTCCAATATGATGAAGCCGGCCACGCTTGAGACGGGCGCGGAAATATCGGTGCCGCTTTTCATCAAGGAAGGGGACAAAATAAGGGTGGACACAAGGTCGGGAGAATATATAGAAAGAGTCAGCGCCTGAGCAGGGCAGTAAAAAATATCTTTTAGAGGTAAAACATGCAATCAAAAGAATTTGAAAAACTCATCTCGTCACTCAGGGAAACAGACATTACCGAACTCAAGCTTGAGGCTTCAGGGTCTAAGCTTTCATTTAAAAGAAGCAATGTCGCGGTTATAGCTCCGGCTCCCGCGGCGGTTTCGGCAAAAGCGGAAGCGGCCGCGCCCAAAGAAGAAAAGAAGCTCGTGGCCGTCAAGTCGCCTATGGTCGGAACCTTCTTTCATTCCGATTCTTCCGACAGGCCCCCGTTTGTCATGGAAGGAAACCATGTGGTTCCGGGAAGAAAAGTAGGGATAATTGAGACGATGAAAATAATGAAGGATGTTTCCTCCAATGTTAAGGGCAGGATAGTGCAGGTTCTGGTTAAAAACGGCCAGCCCGTTGAATACGGGCAGGAACTGTTTCTTGTGGATACCGAAGACGCGAAATAAATATATCTGAATACCGGGAGAAAAACAGCGATGTTTAAAAAAATCTTAGTTGCTAACCGAGGGGAAATAGCCTGCAGGGTTATAAAGGCCTGCAAGGAGCTTGGAGTTAAGGTTGTCGCGATCCATTCCGAAATTGATAAAGACTGCGCGCATGTAAGGCTTGCCGACGAATCCATCTGTGTGGGCCCGGGGCCGGCCTCGGAAAGTTATCTGAATATCCCCAGCATCATATCCGCTGCCGAGATTTCCGGCGCGGACGCCATTCATCCCGGCTACGGCTTTCTGGCGGAAAACACTTATTTCGCCGAGGTCTGCGAATCCTGCGGCATAAAGTTTATCGGCCCGAGCAAAGAAGCCATTGACAAAATGGGCGACAAGATAGCGGCCAGAGAGCTTATGATGAAGGCCGGGGTTCCGGTGGTTCCCGGCTCCGACGGCCCGGTTTCCATTGACGACCCGAATATTTTCAAGCTGGCGAAAAAAATAGGTTACCCTCTCATAGTCAAGGCGTCAGCGGGCGGCGGCGGCAAGGGAATGCGCGTCGTGGCGACCGAAGAGGCGCTTGAAAACGCGATAGCCATGGCCCAGACGGAAGCGAAAGCGGCTTTCGGAGACGAATCGGTTTACATAGAAAAATATATTGAAGAGCCCCGCCATATTGAGTTCCAGATACTGGGCGATTCAAAGGGAAAGGTTGTTTATCTTCCCGAGAGAGATTGTTCAATTCAGCGCCGCCACCAGAAGCTCGTTGAGGAAAGCCCCTCGCCGTTTATTTCGGCTCATTTAAGAAGAAAAATGGGGCGCGCCGCCAGGCATGCCGCCGAGGCCGTTAAGTATGTGACCGTCGGCACGGTTGAGTTCCTTGTGGACAAGAGCGGCCACTATTATTTCATGGAAATGAACACGAGAATTCAGGTGGAGCATCCGGTCACCGAAGTGATCACCGGCATAGACCTTGTGAAAGAGCAGATAAGGCTTGCCGCCGGCGAAAGGCTGACCTTTGATTCCGGCGATGTGAAAATATTAGGCCACGCCATAGAGTGCAGGATAAACGCCGAAGATCCGGACAGGGATTTCATTCCCTCGCCCGGCAAGGTTACTCAGTTCATTCCTCCCGGCGGGCCCGGCATCAGGGTTGAGACCCATGTCTACCCGGGGTATACCATTCCGTCGTTCTACGACAGCCTGATCGGCAAAATAATCGCCATGGGTTCAAACAGGGCGGAAGCTATCGCCAGAATGCTTCGGGCCTTGGATGAGATGGTGATTGAAGGAATTAAAACGACCGCTCCGCTTCACAAAAAAATAATGCAGCACGATTATTACCATAAGGGCGATGTCTATACCGACTTCCTGCCCAAACATATTTTCAGGGGCCGCTGATTAATGAAAGCGAAAATTGAAAAGCTCATTACCCAGAGCATAGAAACAAAAAAATTGCTTTTGTCCGGCGAATCTGTTGACGCAATCGGCCGGATAGCTGACGCCCTTGTGGAAGCGTACCGCGCCAGGAAAAAAGTCGTGATTTTCGGCAACGGCGGCTCGGCTTCCGATGCCCAGCATTTCGCGGCCGAGCTGGTCTGCCGCTTTGAGAAGGACAGAAGGCCGCTTCCGGCGCTGGCGCTCAGCGAAAACAGCGCCCTGATGACGGCCATAGCCAACGACTACGATTTTAAAGAGCTTTTCTCAAGGCAGGTTGAGGCGTTTGTGGAGCCAGGTGATGTCGCTATCGGAATAACGACAAGCGGCAGGTCGCCCAATGTGCTCGCGGCGCTTGAAGCGGCCGGCGCCAAAAGGGCAGTAACGGTGGCCTTTACGGGACTGAAGGGCTCGGCGCTTAAAACGAAAACGGATATTTCATTTATTGCTCCGTCGGAAACCACGGCGAGGGTTCAGGAATGCCATATTCTTGCCATTCACATAATCTGCTCTATCGTGGAGGAGAAGCTTTTTGCTTAATAAAAGGCCGCCTAAAATTCAGTCAAGGGCTTCCCTGCGTGGGATACTCGCTTCTTTAAAAAAGAAGAATAAAAAAATAGTTTTTACCAACGGCTGTTTTGATCTTTTGCATCTGGGCCATGTTGAGCTGTTTCGCTACTCAAAGTTGCTGGGAGATATTCTGGTCGTCGCGATAAACTCCGACTCTTCGTTGAAAAAACTCAAGGGCCCCAAAAGGCCGCTGGTCGGACAGGCTGACAGGCTTGAGCTCATCTCCGAGCTTGAAAGCGTTGATTTCGTTACTGTCTTCTCCGAAGACACACCGTTTGAAATTTTGAGCGAACTGCGCCCTAATATACTGGTTAAGGGCGGAGATTATAAAATAAGCGAGATAGTCGGCAGGCATTTGGTTGACAAAGTGGCGAGGTTCCCGGTCGTTAAAGGGCGCTCCACTACCGAGCTGATTAAAAAGATAGTCCAGAGATATGGCAGTAAAAAATAAACGCTTTTTAAGAATTTTTGATGTTAATTTGAACCGCTGCCGCGAAGGACTGCGGGTTATAGAAGACTCGGCGCGCTTTATTTTTGACAAGCCTTCAATATACAAAAAAACAAGAGCCTTAAGGCACGCCCTTGACCTCGCGACCAGAGAAATCTATCCGGAGCTTGTTTCCGGAAGAGATTCGCAGAAAGACGCGGGCCGGGTAATAAAAGAGGGCGGGCGGGAAAGCGTTGCCTCGGTACTCAGCGCGAATTTCAGAAGAGTCCAGGAGTCATTAAGGGTTCTGGAAGAATACTCCAGGCTTATTTCGCCGGGCATGGGCAGGGCCGTAAAGAAGGCGAGATTCTCGGCTTATTCGCTGGAAAAAAAGTTTCTTGAGGAAATATAATTTGGCTAAGTTAAAAATATACTGCAGGACCATCAGGCGAGCGGATTTAAGTTATTTTGACCAGGTGCAGTCGGCCTGCGCCGGCGGCGTGGATATGCTTGAATTTTTTGACGCCGGCCTTTCCGCGCGCGAGACGCTTCAAACAGGGCAGAAGCTCAAAGAGATATGCGCCCAGCATAACATCCCCTTTATAATAGGCGCGAGGCCCGATATCGCGCTCGCGCTTGACGCCGACGGCATAAGCCTGGGGCAGGACGACATACCCTTAAGCTGGGCCAGGCAGATACTCGGCGGCAGAAAACTTGTAGTGTCGTATGTGGATTCCCTGGGCCAGGCTCTCTCGGCCGCCAAAGAAGGCGCTTCGTATGTAATGGTGGGGCCGCTTTTTTCGGCTCAGGGCAAATCAGGCGAACCCAGGGGCGCGGATATAATACGCCTCATAAAGGAACGCGTTAAACTGCCGGTTTTCGCTTACGGCGGAGTTAACGCCTCAAATATTTCGGAAGTAATAAAAGCCGGCGCGGACGGCGTTTCGGTTTCAAAAGCGCTTTGCGGCTCGGACAGAGTTGAATCTTCCGCCAGGGAACTGCGCGATATAATAAATTCGCTTCAAAAGGCATAAGATGACAATTGTTGACAGCGCCAAAAAGAAAATAATAACACCGGAGATGGAACTGATCGCCTCTAAAGAAAAGGTGCCGGTGGATTTCATACTGACGGGCCTCGCGGACGGCACGATAGTTATACCTAAAAACGCGACCCGTTCCCTTAAAAAACTCGCGGCTGTGGGCGCCGGGCTTTGCACGAAAGTCAATGCCAATATAGGCACTTCTCCTGACCACATTTCCGTGGAGGAGGAAAGGGAAAAGCTCAAAAGCGCCGTTGACGCCGGCGCCGACGCGGTTATGGACCTTTCAACCGGCGGCGACATAAGAGGCATTAGAAAAATGATTTTGGCGGATTCGCCTATACCCGTGGGAACCGTGCCCATTTATCAGACCGCCTGCGAAACCGTCATGGGCGGCAAGGAAATGACGGCTATGGCCCCGGAACACCTTTTCGCGACCATTGAAGAACAGGCGCAGGAAGGCGTGGATTTTATGACGGTTCACTGCGGCATAAACCGCGAGACCGTGGGCGTTCTCAACAGGCACAAAAGGCTTGTGGGTGTGGTAAGCCGCGGCGGTTCTTTTTTAGTCAGATGGATAACCGCGACGGGACGAGAGAACCCGCTTTTTGAAAATTACGACAAACTTCTTGAGATAGCGAAAAAATATGATGTCACCTTGAGCCTCGGCGACGGGTTAAGGCCGGGTTGTCTTGCCGACGCCTCCGACGCGGCCCAGATAGCCGAGCTCTCCATACTCGGAGAGCTGGTGCTGCGCGCGAGACAGGCGGGCGTGCAGGTTATGATAGAGGGGCCCGGCCATGTGCCGCTTAACCAGATTGAGGCAAATGTGCTGCTTGCCAAGCGCCTCGCGCATAACGCGCCGATTTATCTCCTGGGCCCTCTTGTGACCGATATAGCTGCCGGTTACGACCATATAACGGGTGCCATAGGCGGAGCTATAGCCGCTTCCGCGGGAGCCGATTTTCTCTGTTATGTTACCCCCGCAGAGCACCTGAGCCTGCCTTCGGTTGACGATGTTTACCAGGGGGTTATAGCAAGCCGCATAGCCGGCCATGCCGCCGATATAGTTAAAAATGTTCCGGGCGCGAGGGAAAGAGACAACGAATTTTCAAAGTTCAGGAAGAAGCTGGACTGGGACGCCCAGGCCGGTCTGGCCTTAGACCCCGTCAGGTTTAAGGCGGTGCGCAGCGGCATAAAAACCAATGAAGACGGAGTCTGTACCATGTGCGGCCAGTTTTGCGCCATGAAGGATTAACTTTGAATATTAGGCTGCTTAAAAAAATAAAAGTTATGGTTCCGGCGACAAGCGCCAATCTGGGCCCGGGTTTTGATGTCCTTGGCGTTTCGCTTAAGCTGTATAACGAAGTCGCCGTGGAATTATATTCAGCGGCGGTGGAAAACAATATTGAAATTTCCGGCGAGGGCGCCGCCACTCTTCCGAGAAACGAAAATAATGTCGTCTGGCGGTCCATGAAGGAAGTCTTCGCTTCAAGCGGCCCTTCTTTCAGGAATAAATTTACTTTTAAAAATTTTAAGATAAGGCTGATTAACAGGATACCGCTTGCTTCCGGCATGGGTTCAAGCGCCGCGGCAAGGCTCTGCGGAATACTCGCGGCCAACGAACTGACGGGCGCGAAACTTGACTGCGACGGACTGCTTTCCATCGGCGTTAAACTTGAGGGCCATCCGGATAATATCGTGCCGGCTCTGCTCGGCGGGCTCTGCGTTTCGGCTATGGACGGCAAAAGAGCGAGGTTTGTAAAACTGCCTGTTCCCGCGATGAAAGCGGTGGTCTGCAACCCGGATTTTGAGCTGGCTACCGAAAAGACAAGAAAGGTGCTGCCGCGTAAAGTTTCTCTTGAAACGGCTATATTTAATTCGTCCCGGCTCGCCCTGCTGCTCTCGGCTTTTCAGCTAAGGCAGTACGGTTTGATTTCCTGCGCCATGCAGGACGCTCTGCATCAGCCTTTCAGAAAACATCTGATACCCGGCATGATGAGTGTTATTGACAGCGCTCTTTCGGCGGGAGCTTACGGAGCGGCGCTTTCCGGAGCGGGGCCTTCTATAATAGCGCTTGTGCCGAAAACAAAGGCCGGCGCGATAGGCCTTGCCATGAAGAATAAGTGGAAAAAATATAAAGTATCAAGCAAGTTCTTCGCGCTGGATTTTGAATCGCGCGGGGCGCTGGTTAAGCGTTGAAAATAAAATAGAGTCAATTGAAAAAGCCTAAAAAATGTCCTGTCATTGCGATCTCCCGCAGGGAGAGAAGCAATCCCGTAGTTTCGTTGATGTCATTACGAGGCTGGTTTTGGTGTATGGCCGAAGCAATCATGATGTTAAGACGAGATTGCCGCGTCGTTTCACTCCTCGCAAAGACAGATCAAGAGAGGTTTTTCAACTGGCTCCAATAATGAGAGGGAAAAGAAAATGGCTTTAGTTGTAATGAAGTTTGGCGGCTCTTCGGTCGCCGACGCGGAGAAAATAAAACGCGTGGCCGGAAGAGTGATATCAAAGCAGAAAGAAGGCAATAAAGTCGTGGTGGTCGTTTCCGCGCCCGGCGATATGACCGATGACCTTATCACTATGGCCGAGGGCGTCACCGACGCTCCCCAGGACAGGGAAATGGATATGCTCCTAGCTACCGGCGAACAGGTTTCAATCGCGCTTCTTGCCATGGCGATAAGCCACATGGGCAAAAAGGCCATTTCTCTGACCGGCCCTCAGGCGGGCATTCACGCCGACAGCACTCACACCAAAGCGCGTATAACTAAGATAGTCCCCACGAAAGTAAAAAATGAGCTTAAAAGGGGAAATATCGTTATCGTCGCCGGGTTCCAGGGACTTAACCCCATAGCCGATATTACAACGCTGGGCCGCGGAGGTTCCGACCTTACCGCGGTGGCGCTCGCGGCGGCGCTTAAAGCCGATACCTGCGAAATCTACACCGATGTGGAAGGTGTTTATACGACCGATCCGAGGGTCGTAAGCGACGCGAGAAAAATTGAAATGATTTCCTACGATGAAATGCTTGAGATGGCCGGTTCGGGAGCTCAGGTGATGCAGGCCAGAAGCATAGAGGTCGGGAAGAAATACTCGGTGGATATTCATGTCCGTTCAACTTTCTCTCCCAAAGAGGGAACTATAATAACAAGCGAAGAAAAAATACACGCCAGGAGGCCGAAGATGGAAGATGTGGTCGTTTCAGCCGTGACTTTTGACAGAAATCAGGCAAAACTTTCTATTATTGATGTGGCGGACAAGCCCGGCACCGCGGCGAGGCTTTTCAAGGAACTGGCCAAGGTCGGAATTAATGTGGACATGATTATTCAGTCCGCGCCCCAGGACAAGGCCAACGATATTTCTATAACCATAAACAAAGCGGACCTGAAAAAAGCTCTGCACGCCTTAAACAAGGTTAAACACGAGCTCAAGGCCTCGGATATAATCTACGACGACAATGTGGCGAAGGTTTCCGTGGTGGGCGTGGGGATGCGCAGCCATCCGGGCGTGGCCGCCAGGATGTTCGGCGTGCTTTCGGACGAGAGCATCAACATAGACATGATTTCAACCAGCGAGATAATAATTTCCTGCACGATAAAAAACTCGGAAGTTAATAAAGCGGTGGCGGCTTTGCATAAAGAATTCGGGCTTAACAAATAAACTCATAAGAGAGTAATATGAAAAAAGTTAAATTGTTTGACACGACACTCAGGGACGGCTCGCAGGGCGCCGGCATTTCTTTTTCCGTTGACGATATGGTAAAGATAGCCCGCGCGCTTGACGACCTCGGCATGCATTATGTGGAGGGCGGATGGCCCGGCTCAAACCCGAAGCACGAGCTTTTTTTCAAGGAAGCCGCGAAAATAAAATTCAAGAACGCTAAAATCGTGGCCTTCGGTTCCACCAGGCGCAAAGATATCAGGGCCTCGGAAGACCCTAACTTAAAGGCGCTTGTCGCCTCTAAAGTCAAGGTGGCCTGCATTTTCGGTAAGAGCTGGGATCTGCATGTGGAGCACGCGCTGAGAACCTCGCTGGACGAAAACCTGAGAATGATCAAAGACAGCGTCGCCTTTTTAAAATCAAAGGGCATGGAAGTTATTTACGACGCTGAGCATTTCTTTGACGGATATAAGGCGAACCGGGATTACGCTATCGCGACGGTTAAAGCCGCGCGCGAAGCCGGAGCCGACAATATAACCTTCTGCGAGACAAACGGCGGGATGCTGCCGGGCGATGTCCGCGAAATAGTGGGCGCCGCGGGAAGAGAGCTTGAGGGTATTGAGTTGGGTATTCACGCTCATAACGATTCCGACTGCGCCGTCGCGAATTCAATAGTGGCCGTCGTGGAAGGTTGTTCTCTGGTGCAGGGAACAATAAACGGACTTGGCGAACGCTGCGGAAACGCGAACTTGTGTTCAATAGCTCCTGCGCTTTCGCTTAAGCTCGGTTATGAATGCCTGCCCGCAAAGAAGCTGGTTGAACTCACCGAGGTATCAAGATATGTTGATGAGATAGCCAACATAGTGGCCAACGAGAGGCAGCCTTATGTGGGAAGAAACGCCTTCGCCCACAAAGCCGGCGTGCATGTTTCGGCCCTGGCGCGCCACGCTTCCACCTACGAGCATTTAAATCCAGCCCTGGTCGGCAATGAAAGAAGAATTCTTATCAGCGAGCTTTCCGGCAGAAGCAATATTTCTTTTAAGTTTAAAGAGCTTTCCCTGGACCTTGAAAAGGATCCCAAGGCGGCCAATAAGATAATAAATGTCATAAAAGAATACGAACACAAGGGCTATCAGTTTGAAGATGCCGACGGCTCGTTTACTCTGCTCACGAGCAAGGCTCTTGGAATGTATAAACCTTTTTTTGAGCTCAAGTCTTTCAGGGTCAGCGTTGAGAAAAACGCCAAGGGAGACATGGTTTCAGAGGCTACCATAAAACTTACCGTCAACGGCAAAGAAGAGCACACGGTCGCGGAGGGTGACGGCCCGGTCAACGCGCTGGACAATTCTTTAAGAAAGGCGCTTGAGAAGTTCTATCCCGAAATAAGGGAAATTTCTCTCAGTGACTTTAAGGTCAGAGTTATAAATGCCGGCGCAGGAACTGCCGCCAAGGTGCGGGCTTTAATAGAATCAAAAGACAAAAATTCCATCTGGGGAACGATAGGCGTTTCGGAAAATATTATTGACGCATCGTGGAAGGCGCTCGTGGACGCGTTTGAATACAAACTGCTTGTCAATGAGATCGGAAAAAGAAAGAAAAATTAACGGCAGCGCGCCGCGTACCGCGGCGTCAGCCAAAAAAAGGCAGGAGGAAAAATGCGCAGCAATGAGATCAAGAAGGGCGCGGTAAGAGCTCCGAATCGTTGTCTTGTTTATGCAACAGGTGTCAGTTCTCATGATATGGGCAAACCTTTCATAGGTATCGCCTCCTCGTTTACCGATCTTGTGCCCGGACACATAGGCATGCGCGATCTTGAGAGATTCGCCGAGCGCGGTATAGCCGCCGGCGGCGGAGTCCCGTTTATTTTTGGGCTTCCGGCCATCTGCGACGGAATATCCATGGGCCACTCCGGAATGCATTTTTCGCTTCCTTCAAGAGAACTCATAGCCGATTCAATTGAATGCGTCACCAGGGCTCATTGCCTTGACGGCCTTATTCTTCTTACCAACTGCGATAAAATCACCCCGGGCATGCTTATGGCCGCGGCCAGGCTCAATATTCCGGCGATAGTAGTCACAGCCGGGCCCATGATGACCGGCACTTATAAAAATAAAAGGCGTTCGCTGGTCAGGGACAGCTTTGAAGCTGTCGGCCAGTTTGAGGCCGGCAAAATGGACGAAGAAGAGCTGACGGCGCTGGAGATGTCGGCCTGCCCCGGAGCCGGTTCCTGCCAGGGGCTTTACACAGCCAACACAATGGCCTGTCTGACCGAAGCCATGGGAATGTCGCTGCCGGGCTGCGGAACGGCGCTCGCGGTTTCAGCGAAAAAACGCCGCATCGCCTACGAGTCCGGAATAAGAGTCGTTGAACTCGTAAAACAGAATATTGTTTCAAGAAGGATAATGACCCCGAACGCTTTCAGAAACGCGATAGTGGCGGATATGGCGCTCGGCGGTTCCACGAATACCATTCTTCATCTGCCGGCGATAGCCAATGAAGCCGGAATAAAGCTTCCGCTTGAGTTGTTTGACGAGATATCCAAAATCGTGCCTCATATCGCGTCGCTTGAGCCCGCCGGAGACCACTATATGGAAGATCTGGATCGCGCGGGCGGAGTGCCTGCCGTGCTTTCGGTACTTCAGAAAAAACTGCAGTCCTCCATGACTGTCAGCGGAAGAAATATTCTTGAGATCGCCAAAGAGAGTGAAGTGCTTGATAAAGAAGTAATACATTCATCCAAGCCCTATCATGCTGAAGGCGGCATAGCGATATTGAAGGGAAATATCGCGCCGCTCGGCTGCGTGGTCAAACAGGCCGCGGTAAAAGACAAAATGAAAGTTTTCTCGGGCCCGGCGCGGGTATTTGATTCCGAAGAGGCCGCGATGGAAGCGATTTTAAAGAAGAAGATAAAGAAGGGCGAAGTCATAGTGATAAGATACGAAGGCCCCAGAGGCGGTCCGGGTATGAGAGAGATGCTTTCTCCTACCAGCGCCCTTCAGGGAATGGGCCTTTCGGATTCGGTGGCCCTGCTTACCGACGGTAGATTCTCGGGCGGAACGCGCGGGCCCTGCATTGGCCACATTTCCCCGGAAGCGGCCGAAGGCGGGCCGATAGCCGCGCTTAAAGACGGCGATATTATCATGATTGACATCCCGAAACGCCAGCTGAATGTGCGCCTCACCGAGACGGATATCAATGTCAGGCTCGCGAAGTGGAGCGCCCCTGCCAATAAGTTCAAATTCGGTTACCTGAGCCGCTATCCGAGGATGGTGGGTTCGGCCAGCACGGGCGCGGTTTTAAAATAAGCCGGAGGAAATATTAAATATGATTAAAACAGGTTCTGAAATATTTGTTGAATGCCTTCTCAGGGAAAATGTTGATATTCTTTACGGCATTCCCGGGGGACAGCTGATTCCGATTTTTGACAAAATATACGGTTCTCAGCTTAAGCTCATACTTACCCGCCACGAGCAGGGCGCGGCGCACATGGCCGACGGTTATGCCCGTTCAACGGGAAAAACGGGCGTCTGTATCGCCACTTCCGGCCCCGGCGCCACAAACCTTGTCACCGGACTGGCAAACGCCTATCTGGACTCTATCCCCATGGTCGCTTTCACGGGGCAGGTTCCCACGACCCTTATTGGCAACGATGCTTTCCAGGAAGCAGACATTACGGGTATCACCAGGCCGGTTACGAAACATAACTATCTGGTTAAAGATGTAAAAGACCTCGCCACCGTCATAAGAGAGGCGTTCTACATTGCTTCAACCGGCAGGCCGGGCCCGGTTCTTGTTGACATCCCCGCCGATGTTCAGAGGGCCTCAACGGAATTTATATGGCCGGAGAAAGTCAGTATCCGTTCCTACAGGCCAAACTACGAAGGGCACCCGGGGCAGATTAAAAAAGCCGCCGAACTCATAAATTCAAGCAAAAGGCCGGTGCTTTATGTCGGAGGAGGAGTTATTACTTCCGAGTCGTCCGCGGAAGTAATCGCGCTCGCCAAAAAAGCCGAGATACCGGTTACTACCACGCTTCTTGCCATAGGCGCCTTTCCGCCGGATTCGGAGCTTTGTCTCGGAATGCCGGGCATGCACGGAACCTATTTTGCCAACCACGCCATACAGAATTCCGACCTTCTTATAGCGGTCGGCTCGCGGTTTGACGACCGCGTCACCGGTAAGGTTTCGGCTTTCGCGCCTCACGCCAGGATAATTCACATTGACATTGACCCGACCTCAATCTCCAAGAATGTGGTGGTTGATGTCCCGGTCGTGGGAGACGCTAAAAGCATTCTTCTGGAGCTGAATAAGGAAATAAAAAAATCTTCGCACGGCGAATGGATAAGCCAGATAAATAAATGGAAGAAGGCGCACCCTATAACATATCAGAAAGACGCGAAACTGCGCCCTCAGTATGTTATTGAAGCTATTGACGAGCTGACAAAGGGCGAGGCCATAGTCGTAACCGAGGTCGGCCAGCACCAGATGTGGGCCGCGCAGTTCTATAAAGCGAAAAAACCGAGGACCTTTTTAAGTTCAGGCGGGCTTGGCACCATGGGCTTCGGCCTGCCTGCCGCGATAGGCGCCAAGATGGCCAATCCGGACAAGATCGTCGTTGATATTTCGGGCGACGGCTCATTTCAGATGAATGTGCAGGAGCTCGCGACCGCTGTCTTAAATAAGGTTAATATAAAAGTCGCCATACTCAACAACCAGTACCTGGGCATGGTCAGGCAGTGGCAGGAGATGTTTTACGGCAAGCGCTATTCCGCCACCTGCCTTCACAGGGTGCCTTCGTGCCCGGAGAAATGCTCTAAGCCCGGCACGAAGTTATGCCCGGCTTACACGCCGGACTTCGTTAAACTTGCCGAGGCCTACGGAGCGGTCGGCATAAGAATATCTACTAAAAAAGATGTGGTTCCGGCGCTCAAAAAAGCGCTTGCCGTCAACAAGCCGGTCATACTTGAGTTTATGGTTGAACAGGAAGAAAATGTTCTTCCCATGGTTCCGGCAGGCGCGGCTCTTGACGAAATTATAACTAACCTGGCTTAACAAAATAATCGTCCGCCGCATATTTTCGGCGGGGAGGTAATTAATGAGGCACACAATTTCGGCGCTTGTTGAAAATAAGTTTGGAGTTCTTGCCAGAATATCCACGCTTTTCGCGGCGAGAGGTTTTAATATTGATTCTCTTTCGGTGGGCGAGACGGAAGACCCGGATGTTTCCCGCATGACGATAGTCGTGCGCGGCGACGACAGGATACTTGAGCAGGTGGAAAAACAGCTCAACAAGCTTGTGGATGTTATAAAGGTAATAGACTTTAAGGGAACGGCTCATCTTGAGCGCGACCTCGTGCTTGTGAAAGTCAAGGCCGATAAAACAACTCGTTCCGAGATACTTCAGATAGTTGATATCTTCAGGGCCAAAATAGTGGATGTGGCCGCGGATTCGCTGATTGTGGAAATTACCGGCGATGTAAATAAAATAGAGGCTATTCTTCTTCTGCTTAAGCCTTTTGGAATAAAAGAAATGTGCCGCACGGGCATCATAGCCCTGGCGCGCGGTTTGAAATAAAAAGAGTTTCCGTCCGGCTAACCCGGATGAAACAACAAACGGAGGTAAATACAATGGCTGCGAAGATGTATTACGACAAAGACGCGGATTTGAAAGTGCTTAAGGGTAAAAAGATCGCCGTGATAGGTTACGGAAGCCAGGGCCATGCCCAGGCTCAGAACCTCAGGGATTCAGGTCTGACCGTAGCGGTCGCCGAGAAAGAAGGTTCGGACAATTATAAGAAAGCCGTCGCCGACGGATTTAAGCCTACCACCGCCGCCGAGGCAGTAAAAGGCGCGGACTTCATACAGATGCTTGCTCCGGACGAACTCCAGAAAATGATCTGGGAAAAAGAAATTAAGCCGAACATAAAAAAAGGCGCTACGCTCTCGTTTTCTCACGGATTTAACATCCGTTTCAGCCAGATAGAGCCTCAGAAAGATATAAATGTCGTCATGATCGCCCCCAAGGGCCCCGGACACCTTGTAAGAAGGCAGTACACGGAAGGCAAGGGAGTTCCCAACCTTATAGCCGTTGAGCAGGACGCGACGGGAACAGCGAAAAAGATAGCTCTTGCCTATTCCAAAGGCATAGGCGGAACAAGAGCGGGCGTAATTGAAACGACTTTCTCGGAAGAGACCGAAACCGATCTTTTCGGCGAGCAGGTTGTGCTTTGCGGCGGCCTTGTGGAGCTGGTTAACGCCGGTTTTGAAACTCTTGTGGAAGCCGGTTACCAGCCCGAGATAGCGTATTTTGAATGTCTTCATGAGCTCAAGCTCATAATTGACATGATTTACGAAGACGGTATATCCTGGATGAACTATTCCATTTCCGATACCGCCGAATACGGCGAGTATTCAGTCGGGAAGAGAATAATCAACGGCGAGACCAGAAAAGAGATGAAGAAAGTTCTCTCGGAGATCAAGTCCGGCGAGTTCGCCAGGGAATGGCTGCTTGAGAATCAGCTCGGCAGGCCGGTTTTCAAACAGGCGAGAAAGGACTGTTCCAACCTTCAGATTGAGCAGGTCGGAAAGAAACTTCGCTCAATGATGTCCTGGCTCAAAAAGAAATAAACGGGGAAATATAAAATAAATGAAAACTGGCGATAAACTCAAAACCGCGGCCTTGTCGGCCGCGGGGTTGGTTGTTCTCTATTTTCTGTTTAACTGGGTGATGTCGGCTGCTATTCACTCAAGGAAGCAGGTTATGGTGCCCGACCTTTTGGGAAAATCTCTCAACGAATCCATAAGCCTGCTGTCATCGGCCAATCTGGGGCTTAAGAAAGAAGGAGAGGAATACGACCAGTCGCTTCCGGCGGGAACGGTTATAAGGCAGAACCCGCTTGCCGGCATGCCGGTGCTTGAAGGCAAAATAGTGCGGGTTGTTTTAAGCCAGGGCGGAGAGATGACCTTCGTCCCCGATCTTTTTGACCAGCCTGTGCGCTCGGCCGAGATAGCTATTCGTTCAAGCGGGCTCAGCCTCGGCGAAGAATCTTCGCGTTTTTCCGTCGTCGCGGCAAAGGGCAATGTTGTTTCCCAGGATCCGGCGGCGGGAACCATTGCCGAAAAGGATTCTATTGTCAATCTGGTCATATCGGCCGGCCCGCCCGCGAAAGACATTATACTTGTTCCCAAGTTTGTCGGGAAAGATATTATTCAGGCCGGCAAATGGGCAGAGAAGAATTCCGTTGAGGCCGCTGTCACCGAAGATCCTTTAAGCGCGCTGGCGCCCGGGATAGTTATAAGCCAGAGCCCCGAGGCGGACAGCGACATTTCGGTTTCAAGGAAATTGACGCTGGTGGTTTCCGGGCATGGAGGCAGCGCGCCTGTAGTCGGGAATAAATTTCATTACGAAGTTCCTCAGGGCGGCGACAACAGGCAGGTTAAGTTCACGCTTATTGACGAGACCGGAGAAAGGGAAATCTTCAACGGTATCAGGCCCCCGGGCAGCAAGCTTGAGGTGCCCTATAAACCCACGGGCCGCTCCAAGGTGAGGATTTATATTAACGGCATACTTGTGGAAGAAAAGGAAGTTCAATAGATGAATGCCAGGTCCGGCCGCAATAGTTCAAAAAAAGTTGTCATAGCCCCTTCTATTTTGTCGGCTGATTTTTCCAGGCTTGGCCAGCAGATAGGGCTCGTTGAGAAAGCCGGAGCTCAGTGGCTTCATATTGATGTTATGGACGGCCATTTTGTTCCCAATATAACCATAGGTCCGGTTGTCGTAAAAAAAATAAGGCCCTTTTCAAAGCTTTTTTTTGACACGCACCTTATGATTGACAGGCCTGACAGGTACTGGAAGGATTTTGTTGCCGCCGGTTCCGATCTGATAACATTCCACGCCGAATCAATGGTAAAAATTAAGAGCCTTATCAAAAACATCAAGACAAGCGGCGTGAAATGCGGTATTTCCATTAAACCCAAAACCCCCGTGTCGGCCATTATGCCCTACATAGGAATGATTGACCTTGTCCTGGTTATGACGGTTGAGCCGGGTTTCGGAGGCCAGGCCTTCATGCCTGAAATGGTTTCAAAAATCAATCAATTACGCGGAATAATAGACAGGAAGAACCCGTCCTGCTGGCTGCAGGTGGACGGCGGCATTAATAATCAGACGGGTAAAATTGTGGTTGATGCCGGAGCGAATGCCGTAGTGGCCGGACAGTCGGTATTCGGCCAAAAGGACCCGGCCGCGGCAGTAAAGTCGCTTTTTAGGGCGGTTGACAGCAGGCCATAATATAAGTATAATTAGTACTCTTTTAGATAACGGTTAATTACCGCACGGAGGTGAAATAAGTAATGACAGTCAGATTAAGATTACAGAGACTCGGAAAACCCAACAGGCCCTACTACCGCATAGTCGCGATAGACAGGCGCAAGCAGAGAGACGGAAAGCCTCTTGAAATACTCGGCCATTACGATCCTATCGTCGGCAAAACAAGCGTGGTAGTAAAAACTGACAGGGTTGAATACTGGGTCAAGCAGGGAGCCGAACTTTCAAGGACGGTTTCTTCACTTTTAAAAACTAACAAAGCCGCAGTATAACCTTGGGGTGAATCAATGAAGGAACTTGTGCTATATATCGCCAAAGCCCTGGTTGACAATCCTGACAAAGTTGAAGTAAACGAGGTTTCAGGAGAGAAGTCCGGGGTTGTTGAAGTCAGGGTTTCAGACAGCGACCGCGGAAAAGTCATCGGCAAAGAAGGCAGGATTATAAAAGCAATCCGTGTCCTGGTTAATGCCGCCTCCGCAAAAAGCGGCAAACGCGCCACGGTTGAAATAGTGGAATAGGCGGTTTTATATTGAAAGAAAGTTCATGGAAAGTTTCTGAGCTGTCGGGTTGCGGAGTGTTTGACAAAGAGGGCAACCGTCTGGGTTATCTGGCGGACGCTCTACCGACGAGAAGCAACGATGTATGGGTTGTAAAATCAGAAACGAGAAAAGGCTGGGAAATGCTTGTGCCGGCCACCAAAGCGGTGGTTTTGGAAGTTGATGCCGCGGGCAGGAAGATAGTAATTGACCCGCCCCCGGGGTTAAAAGAGCTCTATGAGGGTTGACATACTTACTATTTTCCCCGGTATGTTTCAGGGGCCCCTCACGGAAAGCCTTATAAACAAAGCCAGAGAAAAAAAACTTTTAGATATAAGAATTACCGATATCCGTTCTTTCTCAAAAGATAAACACCGCTCGGTGGACGACAGGCCTTTCGGCGGCGGCCCGGGAATGCTGATGAAGCCCGATACGGTTTTTGACGCGCTCTCCAGCGCGGCCGGGAAGCTAAAAAAGAATCCGCCGCGGTGGCCCTCCGTGAAAAAGCCTTTGGTGATATTTATGTCGCCTCAGGGAAGCGTGCTTGACCACGCTCTTGTGGAAAAGCTCTCGGAGTACAGGCATCTGGTGCTCCTCTGCGGGCATTACGAGGGTGTGGATGAAAGGGCCCTTAAGTATGTTAACCAGGAAATTTCTATCGGTGATTATGTCCTGACCGGCGGTGAACTGCCGGCAATGGTTTTGATAGACGCGGTTTCAAGGTTTGTGCCCGGTGTGGTAAAGGACCCGGCTTCCGTTCGCGGTGACTCGTTTTTCAACGGACTGCTGGATTACCCTCACTATACCAGGCCGGCAAAATTTAAATCAATGAGTGTTCCCTCCGAGCTTTTATCGGGCGACCACAAGCTTGTGGAGCGGTGGCGCCGGGATCAGTCAATAAATAATACGAAGGCAAAAAGGCCGGACCTGTTCAAAAAATATATTAAGAAGCATAAAAACAAAGGAGTATAGGAAAATGTCAATTATCAGAGATGTAGAAGCGGCGCAGAAGAAAAAGGAAGTCCCGGCGTTCCGTTCGGGCGACCAGGTTAAGGTTTATTTCAAGGTTATTGAAGGCGACAACGAAAGAATACAGCCCTTTGAGGGCATTGTGATCCGCCATCGCGGAGCCGGCCTTGGCGAAACATTTACGGTGCGCAAGATTTCCTACGGCATCGGCATAGAAAGAATATTCCCGATAAACTCGCCCAGAATAGAGAAAATAGAGATAATGCGTAAAGGCGTAGTCCGTCGTTCAAGGCTGTACTATCTGCGTAATCTTTCAGGAAAAGCCGCCCGCATCGCGGAAGCGTAGATAACGCTTTAATCTGACTTGACACAACTTACATCTTTATTTAAGGATAAGGATGAAACTTTTTGATTTTGACGATCGGTACCGCTTGAAAGGCTTTCAGTCCGTCGCCGGCGTTGATGAAGCCGGCAGGGGGCCGTGGGCGGGCCCGGTTGTCGCCGCGGCAGTAATACTTCCGGCTGAGGCCCGCATTGAGGGCCTCAACGATTCCAAGAAACTCACCGAATTCTCCCGAGAAAAAATATTTAATCTGATTAACGAGCGCGCCCTGGCCGTCGGCGTTGCCGTGGTGGGCCAGGAGGTTATTGATTCAGTCAATATCCTGCAGGCCACCTATACCGCCATGCGCCAGGCTCTTGATAAGCTGGCCCTTGTCCCGGATCTTGTGCTTGTGGACGGCTGGCCCCTGCCCGGCATTCGGTTTAAGCAGGAAAATATTATAGGCGGCGACGCAAAAAGCGCTTCCATAGCCGCCGCCTCGGTTATAGCAAAGGTCACCAGGGACGGGATAATGAGGGATATCTCCCTTAAGTACCCTCAGTATGATTTCGCGCGGCATAAAGGTTATGGAACAAAGCGGCACAAAGAGGCGCTTGAAAAATACGGCCCGTGTCCCGTCCACAGAAAGAGTTTTTCGCCGGTCAGGGAGCTTGTTTCCCGCGGCGCGGAGGGGGAGGCCGTTCTTTTCTGATTATGCCGGATACCAGGGGGGTGGGCGGATTAGGAGAGAAAATAGCTTCGGACTTTTTAAAGAAGTCCGGCTACAGGGTTATTGAAAAAAATTTCCGCTCAAGATACGGCGAGATAGACATAATAGCGTTAGACGGGCAGGATATAGTTTTTGTAGAGGTAAAACTCAGGAACAACCTTAGTTTCGGCAGCGGCCGGGAGGCTGTCTCCCCGGCAAAACAGCTCAGGATAATCAAGTCGGCCGTTGATTACATCAAAAAGAAATCACTTGAGGGCAGAAATGTCAGGTTTGATGTAATTGAAGTTTGCGGCCGGCGCGATACAGTTGAACACATCAAGTCGGCCTTCGGGTCTTCGCGACTATATACCTTATAATGATTAAAAATATGTTTTCTCCAATTAAGAAGGGCATCAGCCTCATGCGCCAGGACCGTTATGGCGAGGCTGTGGAATATTTTCTCCGGATGCTTAAGGCCGGTAAAAATTTAGACGAAGCTCATTTTAACCTGGGCAGGTGTTTTTTTAAGATAGGGCTTTTTAAAGAGTGCAAAGAACATCTTCTTGAGACGCTTAAATTCAGGCTTTCCGATGACCGTATCCGCGATATTCTGGAAATAACAAACTGGAGGCAGCTTGTCTCAAACAAGTATTTTAATTCTTCTCCTTCCTTTTCCCATGACGGCAGCAAGATAGTTTATGTTTCCTCCAGGAGAGATACCAATAATGACGGCAAGATAGACAGCCTTGACTGCGGCGGGGTGTATGTCTGCGATTTAAGCTCCGGAGAGGAAAGATATATAGTGTCTGACGATTATTATAACTCTCATCCGGTGTTTTCACCCGATGGGAACAGCATAGCGTACCTTTCAAGCAGGCTTATAACGGCTTCCGCCAATATACCCGAGAGGATGTCAAACCCCGGTTTATATCTGATTAATGTTGAAACCGGCGAAGAATCCCTTCTTTTAGACAATTCCTATAGGATAAAAAATGTATCCTTTTCCAGTGACGGCGAGAAACTTATTTTTTCTTCCTGGCGGCCGGGCGACAATTTTTCCGGCATTTACTCGCTGGAACTAAAAACAAGAAAGTTTGAAGCTCTGGTCAGCGGCATGTTTGACAGCACATTCCCCGTGCTTTCGCCGTCGGGCACGAGGGTGATGTTTTCTTCGTGGAGAAACGACACCAACGCCGACGGTGTGATAGATATTAAGGATAATTCCGCCATTTACATCAAGAATCTGCTGATCGGTTTTGAAACTCTGATAGCCCCGGACACTTTTAACAATTCTTTTCCGGCCTTTTCGCGGGACGAGTCTAAAGTCATGTATCTTTCCGTCAGAAGGGATACGAACAGCGACAATAAAATTGATTCAACGGACAACGCCGGAATCTATGTATATGACATGGAGAAACAGCACGAGAGTTGTGTTGTTGACGACGCTTCGTTCAATAAGTTCGCGGGTTTTACACCCGACGGCAAGTCAATAGTTTTTATCAGCAGCTGGAGAATAAACCGGCCTCTGGGTATTCATGACGAGTTTTTTGAAAACAAAGGTATATATGTAATAAATGTGGACGGCAAGAAAATAAGGCAGATTGTTTCCGATAAGTACTACGGCAGCCGTTCCACCGTGGTTTCTCCGAAAGGCGACAGCGTGGTGTATGTGTCGTGGCGCAGGAATACTTCAAGGGGAATATACCAGGCCTATCTGCGCAAACTGCCTTCCGTTGCCGAGCTTAAAGCCTGGATAGAAAAAAATATTATACCCGCTTCTTAAGCGCTGTCGCGGGGTTTTGATTTTAGCCAAACAATTTGGTAGAATTTCCGTGAAACGATTAAAACAGGAGCCCTAAAATGAAGAGATTAAAGATGCCGCTGGCCGTGTTATTCGCTTTGCTGTGCGTGTCGGGTGTTTCGTTTTCCGCTGAAAACGCCTCTGAGAAGGAAAAGACAGAAGCCGTCAAACAGGAGGCGGCTAAGATTAATCTGGCTGTCTCTGATTTTGAAGGCAGAAATGTTGAGGCGGCGGACGCGGCCTCGGTCAGCGATCTGATGAGAACCGGTTTTGTTAATACGGGTAAATTTATAGTAGTTAACCGCGGCAACATGCAGCAGATCCTGCAGGAGCAGTCGCTCCAGGCTTCCGGCATAACTTCCGAAGAGTACGCCGCGAAAATTGGTAAGCTTTTAAATGTGCAGAAGGTGGTCGTCGGTACGGTCAGCAAACTTGGGCAGAACTATTACATCAACGCGAGCATGGTTGATGTTGAAACCAGTAAAATAGACACTTCAAAGAAAATTAAAGCCGAATCTCTTGAAAACCTTGCCGAGAAAACCGAAACTCTTGCCGAGATATTGGCCGGTATAAGAAAGGGCGAGCTTCCCGAAGAAGACGCGAAGGCCGCCGCGGACAAGAAAACCGCCGAAAAGCAAAAGGCAAAGATAGATCTGGATCTGGGCGGCCAGGTGGGCATCTATTATCCTTCCGACTCAAATCTGGCGCAGTATCACAATGTCAACCTGCTTTACGGGTTTCAGGGCAGGCTTTGGGTATACAGGATAGGGTTACAGTATGAGTCTGAAACCTACGCCAATACCTACAACGGCAAAGTGGGAACTTTAAACAGCCTGAGCCAGGAGTTGACGCTGACGCCTCAATGGACTTCGCTTTTAATCAGGGGTAAGTATGTGCCCTACGGCTTTATCGGCTACGGAGTAGGCAGTATGGGAGTTAAAACCGTTACGAAGATGAGCGGCTCGGGTAATATTACGAGCGATAAAAGCGTTTCCGGATACCAGGTGCTGGTTGGCGCGGGCGGAAAACACGCGAACATAATGTTGAAGTACAGCTCTTTTGACAAGCTCGCGAATGTTGATTACGGCGGCATTTCGGTGACGCTTGGATTCTATTTCTGATAACTGACACAGATTAACCGGGGGGTATAAATATTAAAAAAGCAGGCCTTTACCGGACTCTGCTTTTTTATTTTGTCCGGTAATAGGGGAGGGTAGATGCTGGCAAAGGTGATATCGGCGGCGGTTAACGGAATAGACGCTTATGTGGTAACGGTGGAGATTGATATTTCTCCGGGGTTGCCGACATTTTCAATAGTCGGCTTGCCGGACGCGGCGGTCAAAGAATCAAAGGATAAGGTTGTTTCGGCCATCAGGAACTCCGGCTTTGATTTTCCGGCCAGGCGTGTTACCGTAAATCTTGCTCCGGGCGACATAAAAAAAGAAGGGGTTGCTTTTGATCTTCCCATTGCGCTCGGCATATTGACGGCCACCGAACAGCTGAATAAAGAGGCAGTAGACCGCATTTGTTTTGTGGGTGAGCTTTCACTGGACGGTATTATCCGTCCCGTCAAAGGAGTTTTGCCCATCTCTATCGGCATAAGAAACAGCGGATTTAAATATTTCGTGGTTCCAAAGCAGAACGCCAGAGAAGCCTCCGCCGCGCGGGGCGCTGAGATAATACCGTGCGAAAACCTGCGCGGAGTAGTGGATTTTCTCCAGGGCTCGGTTGCCGTAAAACCGGAGGATTTTTTTGAAGGCATTGAGGAGGAAGTCTGCCTCGGCTCGCTTCAGGAAATAGATTTTGCCGATATCAAGGGTCAGTTTTTCGCCAAAAGGGCGCTGGAAGTGGCGGCCTGCGGCGAGCACAATGTGATAATGATTGGGCCGCCCGGTTCAGGCAAAACTATGCTTGCCAAGCGGATCGGGAGTATTTTACCTCCCATGAGCGTGGATGAATCGCTTGAAACCACAAAAATTCACTCCGTCGCGGGATTTCTTCAGAAAGGCGGCGAGCTTGTCACCCAGAGGGTATTCCGCTCTCCACACCATACGGTTTCCGACGCCGCCCTTATCGGCGGAGGAACCTACCCAAAGCCCGGCGAGGTAAGCCTCGCGCATAACGGCGTGTTGTTTTTAGACGAACTGCCCGAGTTTCACAGGGATGTGCTTGAAGTGCTGCGCCAGCCTCTTGAGGACCACTGCGTCACAATAGCAAGAGCCAAACACACGCTGATCTTTCCTGCCTCTTTCATGCTTGTCGCCGCCATGAATCCCTGCCCCTGCGGCAGTTACGGACATCCCGAAAAGGAGTGCCTCTGTACGCCCTATCAGATAAAAAAATACCGCTCAAAAATATCGGGCCCGCTTATGGACAGGATAGACATTCATCTTGAGGTGCCGGCCCTTAAAATTTCGGAGCTATCGGCCGATGAATGCATAGCCGAAACCTCGGCGACCGTAAGGAAAAGAGTGCAGTCGGCCAGAGGCCGCCAGAGAGAAAGGTTTGCCGGCACGGGCATACGCTCCAATTCCAGGATGAACTCAAGGCAGGTTCGGAAGTTTTGCGCGATAAATAAGGAAAGCAAGGAGCTTATCGCCGGCGCGGTAAAAAAACTCGGCCTGTCCGCCAGAGCCTACGACAAGATATTGAAAGTCAGCCGCACCATAGCCGATCTTGAGAACTCGGAAAACATTGAAACCGAGCATGTCGCCGAAGCGGTGAACTATCGCTCCATGGACCGTTTTTAAACTTGACGCGCGGAAATATTTTCTGTATGCTCATTTAGGGCTGTTCAAATTGAGTCAGTTGAAAAAGCCATAAAAATGACCTGTCATTGCGATCTCCCGCAGGGAGAGAAGCAATCTCGCTTTCCCGTCGGAAACGACGCGTCAGCCCGCCAGAGGTTCAGTGGCGGGGCAGTCCGCCGAAGGTTCAGTGGCGGGAAGCAATCCCAGTTTTAACTACGAGATTGCCGCGCTTCGCTCGCAACTACGACAAAGGAGCCGTCTTTGCGAGGAGTGAAACGACGCGTCAGCCCGCCAGAGGTTCAGTGGCGGGGCAGTCCGCCGAAGGTTCAGTGGCGGGAAGCAATTCCGGTTTTAACTACGAGATTGCCGCGCTTCGCTCGCAACGACGACAAAGGAGCCGTCTTTGCGAGGAGTGAAACGACGAAGCAATCTCGCCGTTGTTGTTTCGCCGTCGTTCTGAGCGCAGTGAAGCCTCTCGCTTTGTCGTCATCCCAGAGGTAGTAGTCTGGGATCCACTTCTTTGAGTCATTAACAAAATGCCATTGTTGTGGATGCCGGACAGCACATTCCCGGCATGACAAACTGGTTTTAAATCGCATAGTGCGGTTTTTGTCTAACCGTGCTGTCCAATCCGGAGAACTTCTTTTATCTGGAAGACGAAGCGTCCCAGGAACTGAGCAAGGAAGAAAGGGTAAAAGGATATAAAGTAAAGGTATGTTATCAGCCGTTGAACCGCACTGAAAAGAAAACAAAGCGCGACATGGTGGCCCAAATTCTTTTCGGTGCTATGAAAAGGATGAAGGGGAATGTTGAAAGACTTACTGCGGAAGTATTAGGACGAGAAATATAAAAAATGTATACTGAATACAGACTAAAGGTATTTACTAATGGATACCATTTCTAATCAAATTAATAAACTATTTTCCGCAGAGCTTCAATTTCGCTTAGCCTCTGCTGTTAGATTGGCAGTAACGGAGGAAGAACAACCGCTTGATTTACCTAAACAGTGGACTTACGGAAGACACACGGTTAAATATAACGAAGTTGCAATTAGAAAAGATCAAGCGGGTTTTGCTGCTCTGTGTTTACAGCGGTCGGCAACCTACTTGATGGCCGTAGCAATCAAAGATGCAATTAAAGCCATAATAACAGACCCCAAGAATCATAAAGATTTAAATATCAGGAATTCATACCAGATAGCTAGACTAATTCGCAATGCTTTTGCGCATAGCCCTTTTCATCCTATCTGGTCAATCGATGAAGATTGTCGTGACAAGATTTTTGAGGTAAAAGACATTATTATTTTGAACACAAAGGGACTTGATAGAACTTCTTTTGATTGGAGACATTATGGCGGACCATTGGCAATTCTCAAACTATGCCAGTTTGTGAGATTTAAAATATTGGAAGACAAAAATAGAAGACCGGAAGAAAGGGCAATGCCAGAACCAAAAAATAATTATATACAGTTTGGGGATTTAATTCTTAAAAAAATTGATACCATTCCTAAAGGTGCAAAGCGCATAAAAGTAAAAAAGTCTTCTGATGGAAGCATTGATTTGGGAAGGGGATACTTTATTAGGTAAAGATCATAAGAAATAGCGATAATGTCCTAATGCGAGTTTTTTAAATCAATGGAATTGAAAACCCCGTTCAATTTATTTAACAGTATTTTTGAAGGCTTATGTTCGCCCCGTTCCAACTTAGCAACGGTTGTTTCATCAACCAGAAGCAGTTCATCCAGTTTCTCCTGGCTAAGGCACGGAAAGCTTGTGGTGGAATATCAGTTTTTCTCTGAAATCGCTAAAATCCGTGCAATAAGGCCGTTTTTAGCCTCATTTTTAGACGAGGTTGACAAAGAGGGAATAATAAATTAGAATTATTGCGTATCGTCGGCCGTTTCGCTGTCCGTCTCAGAGGATAATTAGCGGACAGCTTGTTTTCGCAAGTCAATTTGAGTCAATTGAAAAAGCCTGTTTCAGGAGCGAAATTTTGGGTTTTGTGCCGAGGCGAGGCGGCTGAAGCGAGCATATGCTCAACGGAGTATCTGTAAGCTGAGGCCAACGAAGCCGCAGGCCAAAGGCCAAAATTGCAGCCCGAAAGAGGTTTTTCAACTGACTCAATTTAGTTAAATTCCAGGAGGAAAAATGCGCAAGGTTTTTATCGCTTCCCTGTTGGTTGTTACGGTTCAAATTTTGTGTTTCGCCGCAGAATCAACTAATTATACCGTGGCCAGCGGAGACACTCTCTGGTCCATCTCGGAAAAATTATACAATAATCCCTTTGAATGGCCGAAAATATGGCAGGCCAACAAGAGCTTAATAAGCAACCCCGATCTCATCCTTGTAAACCAAAACATTGTTATTCCCGATAAATCAGCGCCGATGCCTCAGGTTCAGGATATCGCTCCTGCGGCTGTAGTTCCGGCTTCGGAAGAAAAAACAGAGCAGCCGGCAGAGGTGAAAGCCGAGGAAGCGCCTTCAGCTGACGGCGTTTCTGTTACGGAAACTGAGGCTGCTCCGGCGCGGGAAGAACAGCCCGCCGAAGAAGCCGCGGCCGAAGAGTCCTCCTCTGAAGTTGAGGAAGAAGCCGGTACCCAGGATATGGTAGAGGAAGAATCGCCGAAAATGGAAAGTAAGTTCATAGGGTCTAAGGCGGTAACTCAGAAAAACCTTGAAGCTGAAAGTTTCGTGGCTCCGGTGGACTGGGACGCGGACGGGCATGTTACCGGTGAAAAGGAAAAGAAACTTTTGATTTCAACCGGAGACACGGTTTATCTTAATCTCGGGAGCGATAAAGTCACCGCGGGAACAAAATGCATGGTTTACCGCAGGCTCGGCCGCGTGAGAGACCAGAGAAACGGAGATGTTCTTGGTGTTGAGATCAGGCGCATAGCTAAAATAGAAGTGACTGACAATATCGGGGAAACCGCCTGTACGGCCAAGATCGTGACGATGTACGATACCGTTGAGATCGGAGATATAGTTAAAATAATGTCGTCCGGCGCGCAGGAAAAATCCAGATAACGGCGATGAAAGGTATTTTCGCCTTCATTTTCGCTGTTATAATCCTGTTTTTTTCAGCGGTCTGGTTCGCAAAGAGCGGGCATTTGCAGGCGTTTCTGGACAGCCATCCCAATACCGTCGTAAATCCACAACTTGAATATTACTGGGCCGTAGGGCTTGAACTCTCCGGAAGAGAGGATTCCGCGGTGCGCAGGTATGCCCGCGTTTTAGAAAAATATCCCGATTCCGAATACGCTCCGCTCGCGTGGTTCGCCAGTATTGATTATTTTGATTCCATGGGCAACAGGCCCATGGTGACCGAAGAAGGCCAGAAGTTTTTGGACAAATATCCGGATCACCCGAAATCCGAGCTTATAAGAAAAAAATTGGAATATATTAAGGGGACCCTGTAGTTTGAGAAATGTATTTTTAATTACCGCCGCGCTGGTCTTAATTGTTTCCGGGGCCGCTCATTCTTCCTACTGCCTGAGCCTCGGGTTTTTTTCGTCTTCCGAAGCGCAGGATTTGCACCGTCAGCTTGTTTCAAGGGGCTATCCGGCGTACATGCTCTATGGCGATGCCTGCGAGATAAGACTGGGCAATTATGAGACACTGGAGCAGGCGAGCCTGGCGGCGGAGAAGCTGAAGAGCGAGGAAAAGGTCGTTGGGCGCGTTATTGAGGAAGAAGAATTTGATCAGTCCCAGTTTGCCTGGCAGGAAGAGGCAGACGGCGCCGGGAAAGAGGTTTTTGCTGAAACGGCCGGAGAATATTCCGATCCGCGGGCCCAGAAAATCGTTTCGCTCGGGCTTAATCTTTTCGGCCATCCGTACAAGTACGGAGGCACCAGGATCGGCAAGGGCATAGACTGCTCGTTTTTCGTGCAGACAATATTCAGGGAACTGGGCATCGCTTTGCCACGGACTTCCGGAGAGCAGTTTAAGGCCGGAAGGCAGGTTGAAAAAACCGATCTGAAAGTCGGCGACCTGCTTTTTTTTAAGAAAACTTACTATTCCAGAAAAAATAAATCTAAGGGCGTGACAAGAATAAATCATGTCGGTATTTATATAGGAAACGGAGAGTTCATCCACGCCACAAAAAATGTGATGAGCGTAACTATTTCAAAGCTCAGCGAGCCGTATTTCGTAAAAAGATACGCGGGTTCAAGAAGGGTGCTGAGCGATCTGGCGAAGGAATAGTTTTGCCGGCTGACAAAGTACCGCTTTGGATCAGTTTTGTTCCTGCCTGAACAGCCGCGGCACAAAAGAGCAATAACCGGGGGGATATCGTGCTCAGCGAAGAAAGCTTCAAAGTTCTTTGTTTAAATCTTGTCGGCGATATCGGGCCGAAGCGTTTTGAAGGCCTTGTAAGCCGTTTTGGTTCGGTTGGCGAAATATTTAAAGCCGGTTCCGGCGAGATTGGCGCCGTGTGCGGAATTACTCCGCGGGCGGCTTCAGAAATTTTGGATCCCGGGCTTTCGCGGCTTGCCGAGAAAGAAGCCCTGCTTGCCGAAAAAATGGGTGTTGACATAATTACCTGCCTGGATGCCCGCTTCCCGGCGGGATTGTCTGAAATTCCGGGTAGGCCCCTGCTTGTTTATGTAAAAGGCGGGCTGGAATGCCTTCAAAAGCCCTGTCTGGCCATTGTCGGCAGCAGGCGGCCCACAACCTACGGTCTTGATGTGGCCGATAATTTTTCGTCGGATTTCGCTTCCAGCGGAGTGACCGTTGTTTCAGGGCTGGCGCGGGGCATTGATTCCCAGGCGCACAAAAGCGCGCTCAAGGCCGGCGGAGCCACCGTCGCGGTGCTCGGAAACGGATTAAATTTTCATTATCCTCCGGAAAACAGAAAGCTTGAAGCGGAAATTCAGCAGGATGGCGCGCTCATAAGCGAGTTCCCGCTTAACGCCCGGCCGGATAAAACCAATTTTCCGCGGCGAAACAGGATAATATCGGCGCTTTCGGCCGCGACAGTGGTCGTGGAAGCGGATATTAAGAGCGGAGCGCTTATCACCGCGAGGTTCGCCGCCGAGCAGGGCAAGGATGTTTTCGCCGTGCCGGGAAATATTTTTTCAAAGTATTCAAAAGGCACGCATTATTTGATAAAATCCGGTGCCGCTCTCGTGGAGAGCGCCGGCGAGGTTCTGGAAGCTCTAAATATTGAAGCGGCGGAAAGTTCAAAAGCAGTTGAGAGCATGGACGAAAGCGATAAGGCGGTAGCCGATCTTGTTTCCGCGTCTCCGGCCGCCGTGTCCATAGATTTTATGTCAGGGAAACTCAAGCTTCCCTATTCTAAAATATTTAAAAGCCTTGTCTTCCTGGAGCTGAAGGGTTTTATACGCTCCCTGCCGGGAAAGTTGTACACAAAAAAGAATTAAAGGAAAGTAAATGGCAAAATATCTTGTTATCGTTGAGTCTCCGACAAAAGAAAAAACTATATCCAGGTTTCTGGGGCCGGAATACACCGTTAAGAGCTCTTACGGGCACATCCGCGACCTGCCGAAAAGTAAGATCGGAGTTGATCCGGAGAATAATTTTGAGCCTGAGTATGTGATAATGCCCAAGGCAAAGAAAATTATTCCAGAGCTTAAAAAACTCACCGCGGGATCCAAATATGTGTATCTCGCCACTGACTATGACCGCGAGGGAGAAGCCATTGCCTGGCACCTCAAGGAAGCCCTCAAGCTCCCGGCTTCAAAGGTAAAAAGAATAACCTTTCACGAAATAACCGCGGAAGCCATAAAAGAGGCCGTTGAAAACCCCAGAGATATTGACCCTCACCTTGTTGACGCCCAGCAGGCCAGAAGAGTCCTTGACAGGCTGGTCGGCTACAAACTCTCTCCTTTGCTTTGGAAAAAAATAAAATACGGGCTTTCGGCCGGCCGCGTTCAGTCCGTCGCCGTAAGGCTGATCTGCGACAGGGAAAAAGAGATAGACGCTTTTAACCCTGTTGAATATTGGAGCGTTAAGGCAGAGCTAAAAAAATCTCCCGATGAGCCTTTCCTGGCCTCGCTTATCGCCAAAGACGGCAAAAAAATTGACAAACTGGATATCAGAGACAGCGCCGCGGCCGAGAAAACCGTGGCCGAACTTTCCGGCGCCAAATACCGGGTCGCGTCGGTTGAGTCAAAGGAAAGGCAGCGCGCTCCGTTTGCTCCCTACACAACATCCACGCTTCAGCAGGATGCCTCAAGAAGGCTGCATTTTTCCGCCGCGAAAACCATGATGATTGCCCAGAAGCTTTACGAGGGTATTGAGCTGGGCGACAAGGGCAACGCCGGTTTGATTACCTACATGAGAACCGACTCGCTGAACATTTCCGAGCAGGCAAGAAAAGAGGCTAAAAAGCTTATTGTTTCCAAATACGGCGCGGATTATTATCCCGAGAAACCAAGGATATATAAAACAAAATCAAAAGGCGCCCAGGAGGCCCACGAGGCTATCCGACCGGCGTCCTGCAGGCTGGTGCCGCAGGAAATCAAACAGTACCTTTCGCCCGACGAGTTCAAGCTCTATGATCTCATTTGGAGCCGTTTTATGGCAAGCCAGATGGTAAATGCTGTTTACGATACCCTCAGCGTGGATATTGCCGCGAATAACTATACCTTCCGCGCCACGGGCAGGACGCTGAAATTCTCGGGGTTCCTGGAAGTGTACTCCGTTGCCGATTCCGAAGACGAACAGGAAGACGGAGAGGGCAGGCTGCCAAAGATGTCCGTCGGAGATATTCTTGATTTTATAAAGCTTCACTCCGAGCAGCATTTTACCGAGCCGCCGCCGCGCTTCAATGAAGCAAGCCTTATTAAAGCGCTTGAAGAGCACGGCATAGGCCGCCCCTCCACCTACGCTCCCACCATTCACACAATTATAGACCGCGGCTATGTGAGGCTTGAAACAAGGAAATTCTTTCCCACGGATATGGGCAAACTTGTCAACGATGTTTTGCAGAAAAACTTTTCGCAGATCGTTGATGTTGAGTTCACCGCCAGGGTTGAGGGAGAGCTTGATAAAGTCGCCGAAGGCGAGTCCGTGTGGACGGATGTGGTTTCCAGGTTTTATACGCCATTTAATAAAGATCTCGCGGATGCCGAAAAGAACCTGGCCAGGCAAAAAGTTGAGCCTCAAAAGTCCGACGAGGTTTGCCCCAAATGCGGCAAGCCGATGGTTATCAGAGAAAGCCGCAGGGGAAGGTTCCTGGCCTGCACGGGTTTCCCTGAATGCAGGACCACCTTTTCCATAGACAGAAATAATCAGAAAATCATAAAACCCGCCCCGGAACAGACGGGCCTGGTCTGCGAGAAATGCGGAAAGCCTATGCTCAAAAGGTTCGGAAAGCGCGGAGCTTTCCTTGCCTGCTCAGGTTTTCCGAAGTGCCGGAACACGAAAAAACTTCCGGAGAATGAATGACAATAGGCGGGAGGCCCATGCGGCAGGAAAACGGCGCCCCGGTTGATAAAATATCGCTGATTGACAATAACGCGAGAAACTTTCTTCAGCATCTTCGCGCGGAGAGAGGCTTTTCCCAGCATACCTGGAAAGCATACAAAACTGACCTTGCCGAGTTCTACGAATTTTTAAGAAAGCATTACCCGGAAAAAAAGCCGGAGAAGTGCGACCGCCTTATTTTCAGAGATTACTTTTCTTTCCTTTCAAAGCGCGGCCTTTCCAGGGCCTCCGTAATTCGCAAGGTCGCGGCGCTCCGTTCGTTCTTTAAATTTCTTTCCCGCGAGGGTCTGGTAGAAAAAAATCCGTTTTTGTATATTGCGACGCCCAAACGCGAGAAGAGGATACCGGTTTTTCTGTCGGAGCAGGAGGTAAGGGAACTTTTTGAGGTGAAGGGTTTAAGCGTCAGGGACCGCGCCATGCTTGAGATGCTTTATTCCGCGGGCATAAGAATAGAAGAACTGGTAAACCTGAACTCTTCGGATATTGATATACTCGGCGGCATGATACGGGTTTTCGGCAAGGGCAGCAAAGAGAGAATAGTCCCGGTCGGAGACAAAAGCCTCAAGGCGCTTCACGATTATATGGCTGAGCGCGGGGAAATTCTGAAGAATAAGCCGTCAGCTCTTTCCGGCGCGCTTTTCCTCAACAGAGACGGCGCGAGGATTTCCGTGCGCGGGGCGAGAAAAACCCTTCATAAATGGTTTTTGCTGGCCGGAATAAATAAAAAGGTCAGCCCGCACACGCTCAGACATTCATTTGCCACGCATCTGCTGGACAGGGGCTGCGATTTAAGAAGCGTTCAGGAAATGCTCGGCCACAAAAGCCTTTCCACTACGCAGGTGTATACTCATGTAACCCCCGAAAGCTTGAAAAGAGTTTACGAAAAGGCTCATCCGAGAGCATAATAATGCGAGAGGAATAAAAATGCAGGAAAAAGTAAGGCTTTTAATGGAGGAAACAGGGTGCGAGCAGGGAGAGGCCGAACTGGCGCTTGAACTTGCCGGAGAGGACCTTGAGAAGGCTATCCATACCATAGAGAGCCTTTTGCGTCATATTTTCGCCCTGAAAGCCAAATTTTATCTCCCGGAAAAAAACTTTTACGGCCTGCTTATGGCTGTAATTAATACAAAAACCAAAAGCATACTCCGTCTTAGCACTGTAATTTCATATAATCCCGCGCTTTACGAGAATTCTCCGGAAATGGACTGGTACACGCTGGAGAAGCTTATTTTTTCCTACCGGTTAGACGGCGGCAGTATACCCGATTTTACCCAGGACATAGAGAACAGAATTCAGCAGAGTCTCGCGCCCCTTAAAGAACTCCTGGCAAAGGCCGACAAGGAAGCTTTCGGCAGTTTTGTTACCGGGTTTTTTGCTCCCGAAAAAGTGGTGGCCGTGATTGAGACGGAAGAGCTTAACCTGGCTCAGTTCAGGCGCCTGCCTGACGGTCAGGAAACCCCGTCGGTAAAGGCAAACGCCGTTGGAAGCGATCCGGGAGCGGTTGTTTTGCAGGTGGGCCTTATTGAGGACAAAAACGGGCGCCCGGCCGGCAGGCTTACGGAGCAGGATGTAGTCCTTACCACGATTACAGACTCCCGCGACATCGCCCATTACCTCGCGCACCTTATCGGACATAAGAAAGATGACAAAAGCACACCTCTGCCGGCGGTAATAAAAAAAGTTACCGCCCATAAGGGCGAGTCCGAGATACTTGTGTTTTATGCTCCGGGAATATCGGGTATAACGAGGGTGGAAAACGATTTCAAGGTGAAGGTCGGCGAAGAAAACAATCAGCCCTGGTGGAAAAAAATTATTAACTGGAACTAACTTTTTTCTGCTTCTCCAGTTTCTTTATCTCTTCCCACTGTTTTATAACTTCCTTGTGGTTTTTAAGCTTCTTGCCTCCGAAAACATGCGGATGGCGTCTTTTCAGCTTTTTATTCAGTCCGTTTACTACGCCTGCCAGGTCAAATAAGCCCGCCTCTTCGGCCAGCTGGCTGTGAAATACCACCTGCAACAGTATGTCGCCGAGCTCTTCTTCAAGGTTTTTCCAGTCTTTCTTTCTGACCGCGAGCCTTACTTCCTCCGCTTCGGAAAAAAGGTAGGGCACCAGCGATTTATGCGTCTGCCGCCTGTCCCAGGGACAGCCCTGGGGGCCCCTCAATTTTGCCATGATTTCAGCAAGCTTTTTGAAATATCCGGAAGCTTTATTGTATTTTGACTTTTTCATTGGTAAATGATATATTATTTACGATAAAAAAACAAATTTTGTATTTGCCGGTTCCGCGGGCTAAGCGGCGCGCCGTTGATGTGTAATATACGGGAGGAATAATGAGGGTCCTTGCTATTGACGATGACCAGGAAGTTTTGGATTACCTTAAAGTTTTTTTCACAAAACTCGGGCATGAGATTATTATCGCCAATAATCACAAGGAAGGTTTAAAGCAGCTGGTTTTAAATCCTCCCGACCTAATCCTTCTTGATATTATGCTCCCTGAAAAAGACGGCCTTGCTCTGCTCAAAGAAATTAAAGAACTTGATAAGGATGTCGCCGTGGCGATGATTACGGCCTACAAGGACGCGGAAAGGGTTATTGAAGCTTTCAGGCTTGGCGCGATTGACTGTCTTTTAAAACCGTTTAATGTTGACTATATAGTTAATACGGTTCTTCCAAGAATAAGTGTCCGTTCAAAATAACCGGATTGTCAGACGGGCAAACAGCATTATTTTCTTGCCCATGAGTTTGATTTAAATTGACAGATTTTTCTATATTCATGCCGAGGTGGTGGAACTGGCAGACACGCTAGCTTCAGGAGCTAGTGGGCGCAGGCTCATAGGGGTTCAACTCCCCTCCTCGGCAGTTTTCCAAATCAACCCTCTTTTCTACTCGTATAGCATATTTGGGTTACACCTTCGTCATGTTCAGCTCACATAGCGTTGCTATGCATCGCTTCACATTCCTCGGCTCACTCCAAATATGCGTTACTCGTTACGAAATCGGATTGATTTGGAAAACTGTCGGATGTCTGCTGTGAGATAATCAATAACTGAGCAACAATATGGAAATAAAGACGGCGGCAACAAACAGGAAGGCGTACCACAACTACGAGATTCTGGAAAAATTTGAGGCGGGGCTGGTGCTGTCGGGGTATGAAGTGAAATCGCTCAGGGAGAGCCAGGCAAACCTTACGGATGGCTTGGTTCTTTTCAGAAACGGCCAGGCTTACCTTGAGAATATTCATATCTCGCCCTACAAACAGCAGTCTACCCATGTTCTGGACTACAGCCCTACAAGGCCCCGCAAGCTTCTTATGCACAGAAGCGAGATAAACAGGTTTGACAGCAGGGTTAAGGAAAAAGGCCTTGCCATGGTGCCTTTGGAACTATATTTTAACGGCAAGGGGCTGGCGAAAGTCCTTCTCGGCCTCGGGCGCGGGAAAAGAACGGCGGATAAAAGGGAAAGCATAAAAAAACGCGAAACCGAACGCGAAATAAGAAAAGAGTTCGCGGCAAGGCAAAAGGGCCGTTAAGCGGCAGGAGATAATATATGAAAACAAAAATCATTTTGTTAATCGGCGCGTCGTTCTTCCTTGCGTTTGCCGCCTGCAAAAAGCAGGAAATGGCAATGGATGAATCAAAACTTGAGGCCTCGGCTCCATCGGTTGCCCCTTCGGGCCCTGTTGAAACCTATATTCCTCCCCAGAGCCAGTATGGAACCGTTACCCAGTGTCCGGTAACTAAAGATAAAGTGGTGGTCAATAAGGAAACCGCCGCGGTGCGGTATGCCGGAGAGGCATATTATTTCTGCTGTCCGAGCTGTATAGACGCGTTTAAATCCAATCCGGAAAAATATAAAAATCAGTGATGCCTTTTTTGCATAAACACGAAACAAAAAATATAGTCCTGCTTACGCTGCTTGTTTTAAGCTCAATCCTCCCGTTTGTAAATAAACCCTTTAATGTTGATGACCCTTTTTATTTAATGATGGCGGAGCAGATTAAAACCGATCCGTACCATCCTTACAGTTTTTCAATTAACTGGAGCGGCGAAAGCCGTGATGTGTGGGAAAAAGTGGAGGCTACCTTTCCGCCGCTCATTCCTTTTTTTATTGCCGCGGCCGGCGGCGTTTTTGGCGAGAGCGAAGCGGTTTTGCACCTGCTTTTTTTGATTTTCCCGGTTGCCGCCGTAATTGCTTTTTATTTTCTGGCAAAAAAATTCACAGAGCATCCGTTTTACGCCGCGGCTGTTTTTGCCGCGGCTCCGGCATTTCTTGTGTCGTCCACGGCTATAATGCTTGATATTCCGCTACTGGCGTTTATGCTTTCCGCGCTAACGCTTTTTATTTACGGCTCGGATTCAGACAACAGGGTTTTGCTCGTCCTAAGCGGACTTTTGGGCGGCTGCGCCGTCATGACTAAATATGTGGGCCTGCTGATAGTGCCGCTCATGTGCCTTTATATATATAAAAATGGCAGGATTAAGCATCTTAAATTCGCGGCGATACCTTTAATAATCTTCGGGCTTTGGTGCTATAATAACTATGTCAACTACAAAGGCGTGCATTTTGTAAGGTCGTTTTTGCATGTCGGGAAGAAGTTTTCAACACACAAGCTTATCGCGAGCCTGGCCTTCTTTTCGGCCAGCCTCGGATTCCCGTTTTTCTCGGTGTTGTTTCTGGATAAAAAACCCAAGCTCTACGGATTGGCGCTTCTCTCGGTTCTAACGATATTATTCGCTTTGCTGCTGGGGTTCGGCTGGCTGCCGCTGGCCATGGCGTTATGCATTACCGCCTCGCTAATTTTTATCTATGCCGCATTCAGAAACGGAATTAATAGCGGAGCTTTTATAATTATCTGGTTTCTGCTGTCGCTCGCGGCTATTTTCAGCCTGGAACCGTGGTCCGCGGCAAGATATATGCTGGTGATACTGCCTCCCGCTGTTATCATCTTTGCATCGCGTATAAAAAGATTTTCTGTTATGTTTTACGCGGTTCCCGCGCTCCTGATAATATTGTCGGGTGCCCTGAATATCGCGGACTATGTATGGGCTTCATCGTACAGAGACATTCCGCGCAGGCTCATGGAGGCGGGATATTCAAAAGGATATTTTGCGGGGCATTTCGGATTTCAATACTATATGGAGAAAGCGGGATTTAAGGCGCTTGAAAACGACAGCGTGCTTGAGAAAGGCGATTATGTAGTGATCGCCAAGACCGCCGATCCGCAGAAGCCTTCGGAAAATATTCTTGAGAGGCTTGAGCTTAAGGAAGTAATAAAAAGCGAAAGCGGTTTTCCTCTGCGGGTTATGAATTTCGGCGCCAGGGCCGGGTTTTACTCAAGTTTCTGGGGGATTCTGCCCTATTCGTTTTCAAATTCTCCGGTTGAGGAGTTTGCCGTTTACAGCGTAAAAAACGCGGAATAAATACAGAAAAATGAAAAAAATAATATTATTATCTTTTGCCGTCGTCGCTTTGAGTTTTAATTCAGTCGTGGGCATAACCTCGCCTGATTTTGCGTCCATGCCGGATGACGATATTTTGAACACTATTGAGAGGGCCGCTTTTGACTATTTTTGGAACGGCATAAACAATGATATTTACGGCGATAGTTCAACGGTAAAGAATAAGTGGAATAATTATGTTATTGATTATCCTCAAAGTTACAGCCCGACCGATACGGGATTTGCTCTTGTGGCGGCCTGTATCGGACATAAAAGAGGCTGGATATCCGAGGCCGAGGCTATTGATAGAATCAATGTCATTCTCACCAAATATCAGCAGGCTCCGGAAAGCGCCGCGGCCTCCCATAACGAACTGGTTCATCATAATGGTTTTTTCTACCGCACAACGACTTCTACCGGCACCAGGTACGATACCTCCACCGAGCTCGCAACGATAGACACCACCTTTTTAGCCGCGGGGGTGCTTTTTGCCGGCAAATACTGCGTGGACAATAATCTGACTAATGGTACGACAATATGGAATAATGCTGATTACATATACAATAGAATAAACTGGAATTGGATGAGGCGCGACAGCACTAATGATTTCATAAACTGGAGCTGGACGCCGGAGAGCGGTTTTGATTTGACATCAAATATCGGCGGATTCAGCGAGGGAGTGCTGTCTTATGTGCTTGCGATGGGTTCTACGAATTACTCGCTCAACAACTTGAGCGGGACGCTGCCTTTGGGCTGGAAAAACCTCGGCAGGGCGACAACTTCATATCAAAATATTACTTATGTGCCCGACGGATGGGGCGCTCTGTTCTGTCACCAGTATCCGGATTTATTTGTGGATTTTACAGGCAAGCGCGACGGCTACCAATGCTATGCCGCTGATACTTATAAAGCCACAATTTCTCACCATAGATACGCTTATAATAACTCTTCAAGATACGCGACCTACGGAAAGAACAGCTGGGGGCTGGGCGAAGCCTATAATCCTTCTGCCATAAATGGTGGATACTACCATTTCGGTATTAACGCAGGCCGGATTGAGGACGGCACGGTGGCTTTGAGCAACTTGATTTGTGCCATAAATCAGCAGCCCAGGCAGGTAATTGATTCCATTAAATATCTGATAGGAAAATACCCAAATACCACAGGCAACACTAATCATTTCTGGGGGCTTTACGGTTTCCCGGATTCGTATAATATTGACACGACAGGATCTTTTAATGAGCCTGACTTGTGGCGCGGAGACGATGTCGTAGGCGTTCACCAGGGCGCCATATTGGTTGCCATTGAAAACTATAGGTCCGGACTTGTGAAAAATACTTTTTCAAATATTTCTTATATTCAAAAGGCATTGATAACCGGTGCGGCTAATCTCGGTTTTACCGCGGACACCACGGCGCCCGGTAAAATTACGGTTTCCAAAATAGCAAATTTATCCGCCGATAAATCCAAAGTTGGGAGAATTGCTCTTAACTGGGCCGCGCCCGGCGATAACGACTATACGCTTAATCTTTCAAGCGGAATGTTTGAGGTCCGTTTTGCCACCATTGCAAGCGATACCTGGGACAGCGCTCCGCCGAATTATCTGTATTACAATACTGTTTTTGACACGCAGGCCGTTGCGGGTAGCGCCCAGAGCTGGGTAGTCACCGGCCTTGCGGACGCTCCGTACTATTATTTCTGGGTAAGGGCCACAGACGACAGTTTTAACTGGAGCGCGGTTTCCGATAAACTGACTGTGTCAATGTCTAACGCTCTGGCGGCCTCGCCGTCGTCGGGCTACAACACCTATTCTCCGGGAACCGTCACGCTGACGGGTTTTGAGTTTGGAGCCGGAACGACGGTAAAACTCGTAAAGTCCGGAGAGAGCGACATAGCCGCATCCTCCGTGAGTATAACCGACGGCAATACCCTGACCTGCGTCTTTGATACGGCTGGCAAGGCATCCGGTAACTGGGATATTGTAGTCACAACGGGAGGAGCCAACTCCTCTTTTACTTATTCCGCGGGTTTTACGGTAAAAACAATGGCAATGACTTCCGCAGCGCCGGCCTCGGCAGTTTCCAACAGCGGCGTTGTTACGGTTGAGCTGACCGGCGAGGGTTTCGTCGCTGGTTCAACCGTCAAACTTGTAAAGGCAGGGCAGGCTGAGGTCACGGCCGCGAATGTCACTGTGACAAGCTCAAACAAAATAAGCTTTTCGGTTGACACCTCCGGAATGGCCGCGGGCGCCTGGGATATAGTGGTGAGCACTACCATAGGAACAAGCGCCGTAACCATGACCTTCGCCTCGGCATTTGAGATATCCGGTTATCCCACATCTTCAAAGAACCTTGTTGAAAAGGCGAAAAATGTCACCGTCGTGCTAAAAGCCGAAAAAGGCGATATTACAATTGATGTTCCCGCGGGAAGTTTCTCGCAGGATGTGTATCTTACGGTTATTGTTTCTACGGTGCCGGTCTCGTTAAGAGATACCTTTGTGCTGACGGAGCTGGGTATAGAACTCCTGCTGGACAAGAATATTCAGCCGGAAAAAGAAATTATCATTACTGTTAAATACCGCGATGCCGACGCCAGGGGTTTTGACGAATCCCAATTCGTTATAGCGCGCTACGACGAAGGCCGTCTTTGCTGGCTTCCGCTGGTTTCAACGGCATATCCGTCAGAAAACAAGGTTGAGGGAAAAACAAACCATTTCTCGCGGTTCGCGATCCTTCAGTTTGTTCCCGCGTCGGATGTGTCCGGCGTGAAAGTATTTCCAAATCCTTTCAACCCTCTGCTGGAGGCCCAGGGCCTTACATTCACGGATTTACCTTCG
Organism: Elusimicrobia bacterium RIFOXYA2_FULL_47_53; assembly: GCA_001800315.1. GTDB lineage: Bacteria > Elusimicrobiota > Endomicrobiia > Endomicrobiales > XYA2-FULL-47-53 > XYA2-FULL-47-53. Next base: position 61,833 of record MGVE01000003.1, read on the forward strand.
CAAGCGGATATTAAAATATACAATGTCGCGGGCGAGCTTGTGCGCGAGATAGATTACCTGACGGGAAACGGCCGGGCGCGGTGGGACGGCAAAAACTATTCGGGTAAAGCGGCCGCCAGCGGCGTATATGTCGCGGTTGTTACCTGCACAGGCGGCAGTAAAAAAGTGTCTATAGCGGTTATAAAATGAAAAAAGCAAAGGGTAAAAAAACGCGCCGCGCCAAGCCTTCAAAAACAATCAAGGAGATTAAAAGGGTCAGGTGCGAGAACTGCTGCGGTTGCGGCGGGTGCCGCGGCCTGCTGCTAAAAAAGTATTAGATAATTATTTAAACGGAGGTAGCGCTATGCCAGCAAGAAACGGACAGAACCCGATAAGGGCGGTCAGAAACTTTGAGCACGGAGTCAGTAAGGGAAGCGATACTATGAGCGTTCACGGCAAGACGGTAAATCATATTTGCCCGGCCTGTAAAACCGAGGTTCCGCCGAAGCCGGGATTCCGTCTTTCTTCTATTAAGTGTCCGAAATGCGGAGCATCAATGGGCGGCAAGTAGGGTTTCAGTTGTTGACGGCTGCGACGGGAGAACGGTCTTGTAATAAATCCAAGATTGTTGCACTTTTAGGCCTCGCAATTAAAGCGCACAGAGGCTGGGTCTTACTGTTTTGTTTGTAATATTATAATAAAATCCGTATAATATTGTTTTATGGATAGGTGGCCGAGTGGGCGAATGTTGCGACAAACCGGAGCAACGCGTCATGAGCGGACACCAGAGCGGAGCGAGGATGTCCGGGCAAGCACATCCTGGCCAGCCGTAATGAACGAAGTGAATGGAGAGGTGGCCGAGTGGGCTGCAGTCCGAGGAATAACGAGGACGAGCCTGCAGCGGGTGCGAGAGAACAAGGTTAGTGATAAAACAAGCTGGTGAGCACCCGGGGTGAAGGCGCAATGGCGCCGCCAAAAGCAGTCAATCTAACGCAATTTAAGAAATATATTAGCTACGAAAACAATTGGAGAGGTGGCCGAGTGGTTGAAGGCGCCGGTCTCGAAAACCGGTATACCAGCAATGGTATCGCGAGTTCAAATCTCGCCCTCTCCGTTTTTTATGTTGCATTAACAGGTAAAATTTAGTACTACATAGGCTGTTCCTTGGTTTTAGCTTGTAAACACTGCGAAATTCATTAATGGACAGAAATTCTTTTGTTTTGTTCAAGTGACGCGTGTGTTTTGTCAAATACTTCAAAAGGAGGTGTGAAATGGGGCAGTTATACGAGATAGCGCTAAAAGTTAACAAGGCTATAGAAGACAGTAAGCTTGATAAGTTTCAGACAAGAGGCAAGATATCTTTAAAAACAGGGTTTATGCTTGGTTTGATAAATGCGAATACTCCTGATGATAATGATAAAATTGAAAAGGTTAAGGCGGCTGTCAAAGAAATATTAGGCATTTCCTTGTGATCGGAGGATTATTGTGAAAATTAAATCGCTCAAAGCCAAGTTGATAATAGTTGTAATAGCCTGTCTTTCGGCAGCAACTGCCATAAATGCGTGGCTGTTAATCAACGCGTTCCAGCAGAATATTAATACTGTTTCGCGTGAAGCCCTTCGCAGCGCCAAAGACACATATGTTAATCTGGAAGAAGACAGCACCAGAGTCCTGTCGTCGACGCTCGTCGCGCTTTTAGACAATGACGGTATCAAGGCGCGATACATGGAAAAAGATCGCAACAAGCTTTATCAGCTGGCAGCCCCCACATTTTCCGTTCTAAAAAGCAAATTTAATATTACTCATTGGTACTTTATTAATCCCGAGAACGGTTCGGAAGATGTAGCGCAGAAATGTTTCCTGCGAGTCCATAAACCCGAGCAATATGGGGATGTTATTAAGCGTTTTACTTATCTGAATGCGGTTAAGGACAAGACATTTTCCGTCGGTAAGGAACTTGGGTTGACAGCGTTTGCCTTGCGCGTGGTTCATCCTTATTATAAAAATAATAAACTTATAGGCTATATGGAATTAGGGCAGGAAATTGATAATTTTATATCTATAATGAAGAAACAAACAGGGGATGATTACGCGCTCCTTATTGAAAAGAAATATTTAAATGAGGCAAGCTGGGCATCTGTTCGTACAAGTCATGGCCTTCCTAACAACTGGAACGCAATGAAAGAAATGCTTGTTGTTGATAACACGACCGATTCCGAGAGTATTCTGCAGTTTGACGGCAGCATAGAACAGATACCGGATGAAGGCAAAACCTTGGAGAGAGTCAGTCAGGGTTCATCGGTATATATTCGCAGTATATTCCCGATTTACGACGCAGGTAACAGAAAAGTCGGAGGTATCTTTGTTCTGCATAATGTTACGGCGATGTATAATAACATGAACTCAACTTTGCACAGGGTTATTGCGCTGTCAGTCACTCTTATGCTTGTTTTAACATTCTTGTTGATATTTTTCCTTGACCGGTTGATTATCAAGCGCCTGAATGTCATTATAAATACAGCCACTAATGTTGTGGGCGGGGATTTTAACGCTGAAATCGTGCGTTCCTCTGACGATGAAATTGGCAGGTTTGAGGAATTGTTTGAGCAGTTCAGGAAAATTCTTGTAGATATGGTTAAGAATGTTGAAGAAAAAGGCAAGTAAGCCTAAATTTTCAGCCGGCAATATTTACGATTTGAATTACGGTTTACATATCATAGTTCAGAATAATTGAATGAATATATCCCAGGTTTGGCTGTAAAGGCCAAGCCTGGGATAGTTAATTTTATTGGAAATCTTGCGAACAATTTGCTAAAATCAGATAAATTATGAAAAAGATACTTATCACCTGCGCATTACTTATTATCTCCCAAAGCCTTTTTGCCGCCGCGAAGTTTAAAACCGGCACTCTGCCTCTGGTGGACGGGGTTTATAACTCCACCCAGGCCGTGATTACCGGTAGAAATCCTGTATTCTCCTGGGAATACAGCAGTGTCACGAGTTCATATACGATTGTTGTAAGCTCGGATCCGGCTACATTTCTTTCCGACGGAGAGATTTGGAATTTTGTTGGCGCTACGACCTCGGTAAATACTATTAACTTTGTCACAAGAAATGCCTACAACAGCAACGGTACGGCCGGAACGCTTTCCGCCGGAGTTGTATATTACTGGCGTGTGACAATTTACGAGGATGGCACCAGCGCCTTTGCTGACGGCCAGTTTACTGCCGCGGCTTCCGTTGCTTCTCTTCAAAGAGAAAAATTTGATCTCGCCGTTGACTGGAACAATCCATTTAATCCTTCTAAGGGGCAGTATACTATTTTCAGATACGGTTCCAGGGACAGGGACCGCAGGGTAAAATTAAGGGTATACAGCCTTTCGGGCGATCTGGTTCAGGAATGGCCGGAGCAGACGGTTCTTAAAGACGCCTGGTACTCGCAGTCATGGGACGGAAAAAACATCCTGGGCGAAACTGTGGCGCGGGGAATGTATTTTGTGAATCTCGTGGATGTCGGAGATTATCAGGGTATAACAAGAAGAATAGCGGTAATAAAATGACGGCAAAGAAAAATATAGCAAAGAGTTTAATATTGTCCGGCCTGTTGGTTTTCGCGGGTTATCCTGTTTTTGCCGCCGGCACAGGCACGAAGGCTGCTGATTTTCTTAAGGTCAGCGCGGGCGCGCGCCCCGAAGGGCTTGGCGAGGCCTTTGTGGCCGTGGCCGATGAAACCAGCGGAATGTTCTATAACCCCGCCGGGCCGGCATACATCATTTCCCCGGAAATTCAGGCAACTCACGGGCTCTGGCTCGGAGACATGACATACAGTTACGCCGGTTATACCATGCCGACGGTTAAGGGAGCTTTTGTTTTTGCGGGGCAGTATTTTTCAGCGCCCGGAACGCCGAAGATTGTTAACGGAGTAAAATACAGCGATTTTCAGTATTACGACGCTCTCGCCGCTTTGGGATATTCATTCAAGATGAGCGAAGGCTCATCCCTGGGAATTAACCTTAAAAATATTTCCAGCCAGATAGATACCAGCCAGGAATCGGCGCTGACCGGCGATTTAGGCTTATTGTTCCGCACGCCGCAGGAAGGATTTTCTTTCGGAATAGCGGGAAGCAATCTTTTCGGGCAGATGGGGGGCGACAACCTTCCCATGACGGCGCGCGCCGGTATGGCTTTCAAGGCCAGCCTGCCTGAACATTACTCGGATATTCTGTTTTCAGTGGAAGGCGGGCAGACCAGCGGCGAGCCGGCATATCTTACAGCGGGTCTTGAGCACTGGGGCGCGAAGACCCTTGGACTGCGCGTGGGATATAAATATTTTCTTGACGACAGGCTTAACAAAAATATGTACACGCTCCCGCCGGTGCGAGGGGGAATAAGTTTAAGAATAGGAAGCATGGCCGTAGACTACGCTTATCAACCTTTTGCCGCGCTCGGCGAGACGCACCGCCTTTCCATCACCTGGAGATTATTCGGGTGGGGAGTGCAGTGGATAAAAGTCGGTGCGAAAATAAAGGCCGAACCGGCCATTTTCTCTCCCAATAGTGACGGTTCCAGGGACAGCGTGTTTTTTGTTCCGCAATCCGTTGATATAAAAGATATCAAGACCTGGCAGCTCAGCATTCTGGACTCCAACCGCAGCCTTATACGCGCGTATTCCGGCAAGGATGTTCTTCCCAAGATAATAACCTGGGAGGGCCAGATGGATGGCGGCAAGCAGGCGTCGGAAGGGAAATATTATTATTTCTTCGGCGCCGAAGGTGACGGCAGAAAACGCGCCCGTTCCGTGACCGGTGAAATAGTCATAGACCTCACCGCGCCCGACGCGTCCATAACACTGTCAAATCCGGTGCTTGCCCTTGCTCCCGACGGACTCGTAAACCCCGTCACATTCTACGCGGTGGTCGGAGATTCATATACCGTGGAGCAGTGGCAGCTGAGTATTATTAATGACAAGGGAAGGGCTATAAAGGTGTTCAAGTCAACCTATTCCTGGAATTCGGAGATACCCTGGGACGGCGTGGACGACTATTACGGCGCCGTGGTGCCCAACGGAGACTATGATGTGAAACTTTCTGTATGGGATATGGCCGGAAATAAAACAGTGAAGTTTGAAAAAATAAAGGTTTATACCGCTCCGAAGGTTGAAATAAAGGAAGTGGTCAAAGAGGTTCAGGTTAAAGAGGAAAGCAGAGGCTTGGTGGTAAATCTCGCGAGCCAGGTATTATTTGATGTTGGTAAATCCGTGCTTAAGCCGGCAGCCTCAAAAGCAATGGAAGAAGTGGTAAAACTTTTAAAGAGCTATCCCGAGAACGATGTTATGATTGAAGGGTTTACTGATTCCACGGGCAGCCGGAGCAAAAATATTGACCTTTCCAGCGCGCGGGCCTGGGCCATATACAGCCATATTGTAAAAAGCGGCGTCGCTCCCGCGAGGCTCAAAGTCAAAGGTTACGGCCCTGATAAACCCGTTGCCTCAAACAAAACAGCCGCGGGACGCGCGAAAAACCGCAGAGTTGAGATAATAATACTTAAAAAAGAGCCTGTGCCGGCCCAGCCCGGCACGGAGCAGCAGCCGACCGAAAGCCCTGCTATAACAATCCAGTAAACCAGATGCTGATTAAACTTTTAAGAATAGCGCTTATCGCTTTTACAATAGTCTGCCTGATGTTTTTAGGAGTAATAGGTATCGCCGGATTGGTTGTGGGTTCGGAACGCGTGCAGAAATCCATCGCCGTGGGCCTCAGAGGATACTTAAACAGAGAAGTAAGCTTTTCAAAAATTGTATTTAATCCATTTTCCGGCGCGGCATTCAACGGTTTCAGGATTTCAGAAAATCCGGATTTTCGTTCCGGAGAGTTTTTTAGCGCGCAAGCCGTAAAGTTTTCGTTTGGCTGGCCTATTTTCAGGGAAGAACGCTCCAGCTTCGGCAGGCTGGAGCTATTGTCCCCGGTGCTGACTCTTAAGAATCTTGAAACAGGCAAGCTTAACGCCCTGGATTTCGTTTCCTCCGTGAGGCGGGGCAAAAGCTCCATGTCAAAATATTACGGAGCTCCGGCGGCGGTGCTGGCCGACAGTTTTGCTGTTTCAGACGGGAAGATATATTTTCCGGACGGCATGGTTTTAGAAAACATACAAATCAGCGCCCGGTCCTTTTCCGTTAAGAGAAAGTTTGATTTTAATTTAGACGCTCAGCTTGTAAGCCCGGGGGATACAATTTTTCTAAATGCGTCGGGAACGGCGGATTTTCCGGGCGGCGCCCTGACCTCTCTTGCCATAAACGCCTTGGCCGGCGATGAGCCGTTGAGCCTGTCCGGTTCTGTCAGCAGGTCCGATGGGAAAGCTTATTCCTACGATTTCCTTCTCTCCGGCAAAAGAGAAGCGGTAAATAAAATATTGGCTATTCTTTCTCCGCGGGCCGCTCTTCCGGAACTTGGCGGACCGGACGATGTCAATGTAAAACTGACAGGCAAACAGGGCTCGTTTAAAGCGTTTCGCGTAAAAAAAGTGGAAAAATAGCTATAAAAAATGTAAAATAGTCGCTCATTCGGACAGGCGCGGCTTTTGCGGGCGAACCAAACATGAAAATTATCTCAGATGAAATCAGGCTTGAAGAGTTAAAGCAAATTGCTTCCGGGCTTTTTGGTAATATGTTAAAAGCTGTGGTTGATGTAAAGCACGAGTTAATCGCTGTAGATGCCGAGCTGCATTCAGATCTTGAGGCATTTTTGCTTAAAGAGGGTTCACTTCAGGAAGATGTATGGGGGATAAATATATATCCAGAGTTGCCAGGAGTGGATTTTGTTGAATTTGATTCCCTGATAAATATTCGCCCGTCTCAAGGCAATAAAATCCGCGGTATTGAAGACGAAAGAATCAAACTAAAAATCCTTGGCATAGTCAGTAAGCGGATAGTAAAATGAGTGTTCAGCATAAGGTTCTCTCCGAGGGCGGGTGGGCCGCTATGCCTTTTGTGGAGCAAATGGCCAACATAGGCAGTGAGGTTGAACGGGCGTTGAGATGGCGAGCGAAAACAAATTTTGAATACTCACGACAGGCCTTTGAGCGCGCTTTGGAATTGATTGATTTTACAATGGGCGATTCAAGAAACCTTTCCCGCCTTAAGGAAATAGCCCGTGCCAGGGAAGTTCTGGTGGATTTCTTTTTCGGTGATAACAGGTTTTCCTCAACCCCTGAGTCGTGGTCAAAATATTTCATGTATTTTGCTTATGCCGCGAGAAAAAATCGTTAGGAAATAGATATTAAGTCGCATTGTATGCGCCGCGACGGAGTTGGGTGTCGCGAATATACGGAGTGAATGGAGAGGTGCTGGAGCGGTTTAACAGGCACGCCTGGAAAGCGTGTATACCGCAAGGTATCGAGGGTTCGAATCCCTCCCTCTCCGTTTGTTTTTTTTAGGGCATAAGCCCTGAAAAAAACAACAGATAGCAGGGATGAGAACCCCGCGGCGCGAAGCGGCGCAGGGTCGCGACC
>MGVE01000004.1:0-14243 GCA_001800315.1 Elusimicrobia bacterium RIFOXYA2_FULL_47_53
AACCTAAAATATTCTCGCCCGACGAAAGCAACACCATCATTTCAAAGGCAAGAATTTATATTGACAACCCTAACTACAGCGAGATCCGTTCCACCATCTTTGATATGGACGGCCGTGTCCTTCGCTCTTCACTGCCCCGCGAGCAGGAAACCGTGCTATACTGGGACGGCAGGGATTCCGATGACAGGATTGTCCCTTCCGGCGTTTACATATACCAGATTGAGGCTGACGGAAGGGCTGTTAACGGCACCATCGTTGTGGCAAGATAACTTTGGTTAGTGGTTCAGTGATAAGGGATAAGCGGTAAGGGGTAAGTGAAGGCAAGGACTGTCATTCCAGAAAAACCTCTGGATACCAGCTTCCCAGACTGTGTGACAATGTCATCCTGATCTCCCGAAGGGAGAGAAGGATCTCGAAGTTATTTTTACCGTCAAGATGCTTCACTGCGTTCAGCATGACAACAGTTCAAAGCCCTCGTTAATGACAGTTACGACACTGTCTGTCCGCTGGTATGACGACACAAAAGCCTGCCGTTCACTTATAGCTTACAACTTAAAACTTAATACTTATAACTGCCGTTGATGTTCACTTATCCCTTACCACTTACCCCTTACCACTGTAGTCCCGTGTGCTTTTTGTCACATGCCGTTGATTTTTCATGCAAAACAGGCAATAGTATTAGTGGCCCGCTAAGGTAGTTTATCAAATCATTTTCATTTGTTGTTTCTCATCATTATGGACATTTAACATTTTAGTTGACAAGCCAGATAATTATCATTATAATTGTATTGAAAATTAACTGCATTTTTGAAATCCATTATGACGAAAAATAAATTCCGTCTCTATTATGGCGCCGGCACCAACGACAGCCCGAATCTGTCCGCGGTGTTTTTTTATTATTTTTCACGGGAGTAACCAATGGCATTAGACTTAAGCAGTTTAAAGAAAGCTGTAAATTCCCTGAACATCGCCATTAAAGTTGTTTCTTCGGTTAATAAAAAAACTATCCCAAAGAACCAGAAAGATGTGCTGCGCGCCGGGGTTATCCAGAATTTTGAATTCACTTATGAACTTTGCTGGAAATTCATGAAGCGCTGGCTGGAGACAAACGGGGAAGGCGCCTCGGTGGATGGAGCCACAAGGAAAGAGATTTTCCGAATTGCCGCTGAAAAACAGCTGATTGGCGATGTTGCTAAATGGTTTGAATATACTCAGGCAAGGAATGAAACCGCTCACACATACGACAATAACACCGCCAACGAAGTGTTTAGGAAAGCTAAGGCCTTCTTAAAAGACGCAAAAAAACTGCTGAAGGAATTGGAATCAAAAAATGATTAACGCGTCGCGGGAACATATTAAACTAATCAGGGATACAATTAAACAGCGTTTTGCCGGCGCAGAAGTGCGCGTTTTCGGATCGCGCGTAAACGGAAAATCAAAAAAGTATTCTGATATTGATCTGGCGATTGTGGAAAAACGAAAAATCAGCCTAAAACATCTAAACGAACTGAGGGATGCCTTTCAGGAATCTGACATTCCCTATAGGGTTGACATTCAAGACTGGCGCAGGGTGTCTAGGGAATTTAAGGCGGTTATCAATAAGAAATACGCTATTCTAAAATAACCATGAATAAAATATTCTCAAAACTACTATCGTCCGTCATTCCCGAATGTGTCCGCTGGTATGACGACTCAAAGAAGCCTGTTATTCCTGTGCAAACAGGAATCCATCAAGCCCGTCATTCCAGAATGGTTCTGTCTGGAATCCACAGCAATGGCATTTCATCAATGTCTCTAAGAAGTGGATCCCTGACTGCTACCTCTGGGATGACAACACAGAAAAAGTCTGTCATTCCCGAATGTGTCCGCTGGCATGACGACTCAAAGAAGTCCGTCATTGCGAGCGAAGCGGGGCAATCCAAAAGCCTGTCATTCCTGCACACGCAGGAATCCAGAAAAGCTGTCACACACAGGAGTCCGGAATCCAAAAATAAACCTAAAGACTGGATCCCAGACTACTACCTCCGGGATGACAGCACAAAACAAATCCGTCATTCTTTTATAACGAATATCATAAAACTTATATTCAACAATTTCCGTTCACTTATCCCTTACCCCTTAGCCCTTACCACTGTCTTTATGGCATTTTCTCTCGCGCACGCGGGGCCGTCAGTCATAACAAACCTTACTGCTTCAACAACCTGCCAGACACAGCTCCAGCTTACCTGGACCGCGCCCGAAAACGGGTTTGGTGGAACCTGCAGCTCATACCTCGTAAAATATTCCACAACAGGCGATATTGTGGACGACGCGGCGTTTAACAGCGCTTCAACTTTTCCGCAAAGTTGGCCTCCGCGGAACCCGAGCGCGATTGACAAAAAAATATTAACCGGCCTTATACCGAGCGTCACATATTATTTTTCAATTAAAAGCGAATTCGGCTCTCTCTACTCGGTTCAGTCAACCACAGGCACCAACGGAGGGATAGCCGGGCCTTTTGACATCCACTCAACATTACCCGGCGGCGCCGGATCAACTCTCTGCTGGGGCGATTACGACAACGACGGCGACCTGGATTTATTGTTTTCGGGCAATACTGCCAATGTTTCAGGAAATACCCACATATTCCGCAATGATTCCGGAACATTTGTCACCTTAACCCCAGGTCCGGGAGTTGCAGGCGGCGCTGTCGCTTGGGGCGATTATGATAACGACGGCGATCTGGATTATGCCGTGTGCGGTTCTGTTTTGGGCGTGGGATCCTATTCCAGAATATACAAAAATAACGCCGGCTCTTTCAGCGATATAGGGGCAGGGCTTCCGGGCTTAAGCGACACATCGGTCGCCTGGGGCGATTACGACAACGACGGAGACCTGGACCTGGCTTTAGCCAACTATATTTACCGGAACGATTCAGGGACTTTCTCTTACATTACCGGGCTCTCCGGAGGCGTCAGCTATGGTGCGCTCGGGTGGGGCGATTACGATAACGACGGCGACCTGGACCTGGCAACCTGCGGCGGAAATACGGCTTACATATACCGCAATGATTCAGGAGCTTTTTTAAACATTAATGCCGGACTAACCGGTGTTAACCCAGGTTCTCTTGCCTGGGGAGATTACGACAACGACGGCGACCTGGACCTCGTTGTGTGCGGCAGTAACAGCACCAAACTATACAGAAACAACACAGGAAGTTTTTCCAATGTCGCGTCAGGATTGACTAACTATGACTCCGGAACTTCTGTCGCTTGGGGAGACTATGATAACGACGGCGACCTGGATCTATCCATAAACGGACGCATCGGCTCTATCCCCAAAAATGAGGTTTTTCAGAACAATTCCGGGTCGTTCAGCAATATACTTGCCGGGTTGACAGCAACTTATGTTGGTAGCGCGACCTGGGGTGATTACGACAACGACGGAGATCTGGACTTGGCCATATCAGGGTACGAGGGGTGGCCAATTTACAGAACCCTGATATACCGCTCATACATGGCTGATTTCGGCGCAGTGAACACGGCACCCACTGCGCCATCAAGCGGTTTCGGCGCGGACTTTAACACAACCACAGGAATACTCCAGTTTCGCTGGGATCCGGGCTCTGATACCGAGACAACCGAAACGAAAGGTTTGTACTATCTTGTGCGCGTAAGCACGACAACACCTATTAACGATACAAACAGCAACAAGGTGTCATGGAGACCGGCAAGCCCGCTTATGGGCAACTACCGTCATGGATATGTGACGGCCTCGTCAACCCAGTGCGGTTTCAACTACCGCCCACGCCTGACAGATACCACCTACTACTGGCAGGTTAGAACCATTGACACGGCGCTTAAAGAATCGGCATGGTCGGTTGAGCAGTCAACTTATGTGCCTCCCGGCCCTTCGCGCATTTTTGACCTCTCGTTACAGCAAAGCTTTCAGCTGAGGCTTTCCTGGACAGCTCCGGGCGGAGTCACGGGCTACCTCGTAAAATATTCCACCACCGCCAATATCGCGACCGAAGAAGACTTTGCCGCGGCGACAACTTTTTACCAGAGCTGGGTACCGGCGTCTCCGGGGACGGGGGAAGCAAAACTATTGACAGGGCTTCTGCCTGAAGTCACCCACTACTTCTCAATAAAGGGATTTAACGGCTCGTTATATTCGGTTCTCTCGTCAACGGCAAACGGCGCTATGCCAAGCCCTTTTGTGTCCCGCACAACGCTGTTAGCCTTTCTGCTCGGCTCGCTGGCCTGGGGCGACTACGACAACGACGGAGACTTAGACCTCGCCGCATCCGGCAGCACAAGTTCCGGAGCCAGAACATATATATACCGTAATGACGCGGGAGTCTTTAACAGCATAAACCCGGGCTTACCCAATATGTATTGGTCTTCTATGTCTTGGGGAGATTACGACAACGACGGCGATCTGGACTTGGCTATCAGCGGGTATGATGACTTGGCATATATTTACCGAAACAATGACGGATCGTTTGTTAACATTAACGCCGGACTTTCAGGTGTGGATCAAGGCTCTATTGCCTGGGGAGATTACGACAACGACGGAGACCTGGACTTGGCGCTCTGCGGCAGCAGCAAGTCAAACATTTACCGCAACGACTCCGGAGCCTTCAACAATATCAATGCAGGGCTAACCGGTGTTAGTTATTCATCGCTTGCCTGGGGAGACTACGACAATGACGGAGATCTGGATCTGGCGCTTTCGGGCTACAACAGCACTAGTCCATATTATTACTCATTAATTTACCACAACGATTCAGGAGCTTTCAACAATATCAATGCCGGACTAACCGGTGTTAGTAATTCATCGCTTGCCTGGGGAGACTACGACAACGACGGCGACCTGGATTTAGTGCTTTCTGGTAGTGACAGCGGCAGCGTGCGGCGCTCCTACATATATCGCAATGATTCAGGAGCTTTTAACAATATCAATGCGGGATTAACAGGCGTTTACTATTCTTCACTTGCCTGGGGCGATTTTGATAACGACGGCGATCTGGATTTGGCTGTCTCAGGCCAGGACAGCGGAAGCGTGGGAAGATCCTTTATTTACCGAAATAACTCCGGCAGTTTTTCAGACATCGCCGCGGGCTTATCAGGTGTTTTCAATTCCTCGCTCGCGTGGGGCGATTTTGATAACGACGGCGACCTGGACCTAGCCCTCGCAGGCTCTTCAAACGGCGCTGCAAGCGGTGCCTCAACCTACATATACCACTCCTGCATGGCCGGCATCGGAAATGTAAACACAGCGCCGTCGGCTCCCTCAGACGGTTTCGGTTCGGACTACAACTCAACGACAGGCGTTTTACAACTTCGCTGGGGCTACGGCTCGGACGCCCAGACAACCGACCCTAAAGGATTGAACTATACCGTCCGCGTTTCAACCATTACACCTATAAGCGATTCAAATTCAAAATTTGTTTCCTGGCGGCCGGCAACGCCTTTTCTCGGCAACTACCCCCATGGATATATTATCGCCTCATCAACCCAGTGCGGCTTAAATTTTCATACCGGCCTGACCGACACAACTTACTACTGGCAGGTGCGCTCCATTGATACGGCGCTTAAAGAATCCGACTGGTCTGTGGAGCAGTCAACCTATGTGCCGCTTGTCTTACTGCCAATTCCAAATGTCTCGGTGCAACAGGACTTCCAGTTGAAACTAAGCTGGTTGGCCCCTGTGGGCGCGGCAGGATACCTTATAAAATATTCCACAACCAACAACATTACCACTGAAAATGAATTTTCCGCGGCAACAACTTTTTACCAGAACTGGACGCCGGCGGCAGCCGGTTCGGGGGAGACAAAATATTTAACGGGACTTATCCCTTTGGCAACTTACTACTTCTCAATTAAGTGGTCTAACGGCTCGGCATACTCAATTATGTCTTCATCAGCAAGCGGAGCAACGGCCAGCCCTTTTAGCATTCACACCTCAACATTTACTGGTGTTTATAATTCTTCTCTTGCCTGGGGAGATTACGACAACGACGGCGACCTGGACTTGGCCTTGTCAGGCCATACCGGCTCAGCGTATGTTTCCTACATATACCGCAACGACTCAGGGACTTTCAACAATATCAACACCGGCCTGTCTGGCGTTTTCAATTCATCTCTTGCCTGGGGCGATTACGACAACGACGGCGACCTGGACCTGGCTGTATCAGGCACTAATGGCAGTACTTACTACTGCGACATATACCGTAATAACTCGGGGAGCTTTGTCAACATTAATGCCGGGCTGACGGGAGTTGATCAATCTTCTCTTGCCTGGGGAGATTTTGATAACGACGGCGACCCGGACCTCGCTGTATTGGGAAACGACGGAAATGGAGCCAAGTCTTACCTGTACCGCAACGATTCAGGAGCTTTTAATAATGTCAACGCGGGTTTTGTTGCCGTCTCTTATGGCTCTCTTGCCTGGGGCGACTACGACAACGACGGCGACCTGGACCTGGCTATTACAGGAAACGGAACCTATATATACCGCAACAATTCAGGATCGTTCGTTAATATTAACGCCGGATTAACCGGTTTTACAAACGCTTCGCTCGCGTGGGGCGATTACGATAACGACGGTGACCTGGACCTGGCCGTCATGGGGTATTCAAGCGGCGGAAAAACCTATATATACCGCAATAATTCAGGAGCTTTCGCAAACATTAACGCCGGCCTGACTGCTGTATACATGGGCTCGCTTGCCTGGGGAGATTACGACAACGACGGCGATCTGGACTTGGCTGTTTCGGGCTATTTTGCGTCAAACAACAATAAATTATACATTTACAGCAACGATGGCGGAGCCTTCAACATCGTTAGCGCCGGATTAACAGGCGTTCGGAGTTCTTCTCTTGCCTGGGGCGATTACGACAACGACGGCGACCTGGATCTGGCTGTCTCGGGAGAGGACAGCAGTTCTGTAAAAAGAACTATGGTATACCGCTCTTATTGGTCGGAAACAGGCACTGTAAATACCGCGCCTTCAGCTCCTTCAGGCGGTTTTGGCGCGGACTACGACACGGAAACCGGCATATTACAGCTTCGCTGGGATTACGGCTCAGATACCCTAACACCTGATAAGGGACTCTATTACACCGTCCGCGTTTCAACCCTCACTCCCATCAGCGACTCAAATTCAAATGTCATCTCATGGCGCCCTTCAACGCCGTTTCTTGGCAGTTACCCTCACGGATATATTACCGCCTCGTCAACCCAGTGCGGGCTAAACTTTCGCCCGCGCCAGCCCGATGCCACATATTACTGGCAGGTCAGGGCCATTGACACGGCACTAAAGGAATCCGACTGGTCGGTGGAACAGTCCACCTATGTGCCGGCATTTGTATTGCCCATATTTGACCTTGTTGTAAGACAGGACTACCAGCTCAGGCTTTCCTGGACAGTGCCGGGAAGCGCAGCAAACTACCTGGTAAAATACTCTACCACAGCAAATATAACAACTGAGGAAGAATTTTCCGCGGCAACAACTTTTTACCAGAACTGGACGCCGGCGGCCTCCGGCTCGGGGGAACTCAAAATCTTAACCGGGCTTCTGCCAGAGGTCACATACTTTTTCTCTATAAAGTGGTCAAACGGCTCCGAATACTCGGTTATTTCCTCGTCAACAAGCGGAGCCATGGCAAATCCGTTTAGCATCAATTCTTCTGCTCCCGGGGGATTTTATTACGGTGCTCTTGCCTGGGGCGATTACGATAACGACGGCGACCTGGACCTGGCGGTATCGGGTTATGACAGCGGCAACACGCCGCGCTCCTACATTTACAGAAACAACTCTGGAGCGTTTGTCAACATCAACGCAGGGCTCACGGCGGTTACCCAATCTTCGTTTGCCTGGGGCGATTACGATAATGACGGCGATTTGGATTTAGCAGTCTCAGGCAGTGGAATAACTTACATTTACCGCAACAATTCTGGGAGCTTTGCCAACATAAATGCCGGTTTGACGGGAGTTTACAACAGTGCGCTTGCCTGGGGGGATTACGATAACGACGGCGACCTGGATTTGGCGGTATCAGGAAGCACCAATGGCGGTTCATCAGGGGTAAGTTCACGAATATACCGCAACGACTTGGGTTCGTTTAACAACATAGCCGCGCCTTTGACAAATCTTTATTATGGCTCTATTGCCTGGGGCGATTATGATAACGACGGCGACCTGGACCTGGCCAATTTTGGAACTGACATCGGCAACACACGGCGCTCCTATATATACCGCAATGATTCGGTAAGTTTCAATAACATAAATGCCGCGCTGGCAGGACTCTATAATGGCTCCCTTGCCTGGGGCGACTACGACAACGACGGCGACCTGGACCTGGCTGTCTGCGGAGACACTGGCTCTCCTATTTCCTACATATATCGCAATGATTCCGGAGCTTTTAACAATATTAACGCTGGATTAACAGGTGTTCAGAGTTCATCTCTTGGCTGGGGCGATTACGACAACGACGGCGACCTGGACCTGGCTGTTTCAGGCTATGTAGCATACGATAATTATAAGTCTTACCTATACAGAAATAATGCCGGGGTTTTTGATAATATCAGTGCCGGTTTGACAGGGCTTTCTTATGGCTCCCTTGCCTGGGGGGATTACGACAACGACGGCGACTTGGATCTGGCCTTATGCGGACAAGACGCTATTGATGTGAAATGGTTTTACATTTACAACGGTTGTTATTCAGTCAGCAGGCCAAACACCCAGCCATCCGCTCCTTCAGGCGGCTTTTCCTCAAGCTTTGACCAGCCCACAATGAAAATGACTTTTAGCTGGGACTATGGCTCCGACGCCGAAACAACCGTTCAAAAAGGCCTCTACTACACCGTTCGCGCCTCCACAAACACTCCAATAACCGACACAAACGCTAATATAATTTCGTGGCGGCCATCAACGCCGTTTTTTGGAAACTACCCACACGGTTACCGCGTGGCAGCCTCTACCCAGAGCGGCGCTGTTCTTACGGCGCAAAGCGAAGGGTCAACCTACTACTGGCAGGTAAGGACCATTGACACCGGCTTCTCCTCGTCAGACTGGTCTGAAACGCAAAATACCTATGTTACTCCTATAAAACCGTCAGCCGTCACAAGCCTTGCCGGCACGCGCTGGACACCCGAGGACAGCATAAAACTTTCCTGGGCAAGCCCGGGCGACGACGGCTATGTCAACAATATTACCGGAGGAAAATTCGGCGTAAAGTATTCCACAGGCCCGTCCGACACCTGGGACACTATGCCGTTTTATGTTGAATGGACTACCAACACAACGCCAAGCTCGCCGCAAACCCGTATAATATCCGGCCTTAATGATTCCTCAACATACTATTTCTTTATTAAGGCCCAAGACGAAATAGAGGGCAACTGGTCCGAGCTGTCCAACAGCGCGACAGCCTTTACGCTTGACACCGCGGCGCCCGGCACAATTACAAGCCTTGTTTCGGCTCTTGGGCCGGTCGGCAGGTCCATAACGCTTTCCTGGGTCTCTCCCGGGGACAACGGATACCTCCACGACATAGAAACCGGCGGCCAATACGAAATAAAGTATTCCACGGTGCCATACTTCGCCTCGGACACCACCAGCGTAGTGTTCTCAACGGCAATTTCGCCGGGCATGTTCCAGCAATCAATTATTACCGGCCTGCGCGGGTTTACCACCTACTACTTCGCCGTTAAAACCGCCGACGAAGTCCCGTTTTGGAGCGCGCTCTCTAATATTACAACAGCATACTGCCACGGCACTCCCATAATAACATACCCGGCGTTTACACAGATCAGCACCGCTACCGTCACCGTCAACTGGGCCCTTAACGGCAACAACCTCGCCCAATACCTCTGCGAGGTTTCAACTCACTCGGATTACTCTTTGCCGCTCTCTTCGTCAGGCTGGCTCTCTTACGATACTTCTTCTGCACGCTTTGACCCGCTCTCAATTAACACCACCTTCTACTTCCGCGCTAAATCCATAGACAATATCGGCATTGAAAGCCCCTGGCTCGTTATTGGCGACACCTCAACCTACGCCGTCGCCGTAGGCGCGCCAACCATTCTCGGCTACGACGACGACACCTTCCAGACATACACACTGGTTGCCATAAGCAGTTCCGGCGCATCAGGCATTAACCCGCCCTGGACCGAATACGCTATTCTTAATATTGAAACCGGCGGCTGGCTCCAAGGCGACGGATCCACCGGAACCGTTGCCGTATGGAAAACTATTCCAGACTGGGAAACCAACTATTCCAACAGGCACGCGGGCCTGGCTCCTTACTCCTCTTACAGCTACCGCGTAAGAACAAGAAACAATAACTTAATTGAAACCGCTATAAGCCCCATCGGCTCAGGACTGACTCCATCCGGCCCGCCGTCAACTATCACCGTCGCCGAAGAAAACGACGACAAACTTAAAATCACCTGGTCCTCCGTAGGGCCTGCTATATCCTATAATGTTTACTACGCCACAGCCACCGACGGCGTATGGACAAGCTCGTTTACCGGTATCGCCGACATAACCTACTCAGACGACTTCAGCGGCTCAGTAAGCACAACCACAGGCGTAGCCCTGACACCGCTTTCTACAACACAAATCACTATAGACTGGGACACCTGCGCTGTCATAGAAAGCGCTACCCGCTATTATAAAGTAACAACCGTATCAGCCGGCGGCGAGTCACGCAAAAGCGCCGTTGGCTCAGGCGACCGCTTCATCACACCCATCATTACCGCCTACAACATTTACCGCGACGGCGCCTTCTTAACAACCGTATCCAGCGACACGCTCACGCATACCGATACAGGCTTATTGCCTAACACTTCCTACGCCTTCCAAATAGCAGGCTATTCCTCCGACTCCGTGGAAGGCCCGCTGTCCGTATCCACCATGGCCTGGACCCGCGCCCAAACCGCCGGCGCGCCGGCTATCTCGGATGTCCTAACCCATCAGGCTAACTTCACTATTGATATATCCGGCAACTCCCAGCTGACTGAATACGCCATAGCCCTGTCTTCCGATAACTGGACCGATACCAAATACCTGCAAAATTCAGCCTTCCTTTCCTCAACTATCGTCTGGAATACCACTGCCTCCTGGCATTCCGTCACCACCGATACCATCAAAGGCCTTAACTCCGGCACCGAATACAAAGCTAAAGTCAAGTCCCGCAATGTTGACGCCGTAGAACAGCCCTTTAGCGAGGAAACTTCCTTTACCACACTGCTTGCTACCGCCCCGTTCGTCACTGCCGTCACCACCGGCACAATTTCCTTTGAATTTATCCGCGCTAACGACCGCCAGGACACACAATACGCCGTAGCACTCTCTACCGACAACTGGGCAACTTTTAAATATCTCCAGGTCGGCGGCACCACTTCGGCTAACACAGAAATCTGGCAGACTACCACCGCCTGGAACGCTTCAATGGCTGACATAATCACAGGCCTTGTCCCTAACCACAACTACCTCGTTAAAATGAAAAGCAGAAACTCTGCCCTGGAAGCCGATAACATCTACGGCTACGCAGCCTCAACCTATACCCTTGCAAATACGCCCATCGCAGCCGCATATTCCAACTTAGCTCCAAATGTCATCCGCGCCAACTGGAACGCTAACCTTAACTCTAATTTCACGGAATACTACGCCGAAAATATCACAAAAACAACTAACTCAGGCTGGACCACTAACCTATACTGGCAGGAAGCAAGCCTCGCTCCAAACACAAGCTTCTACTATCAGGTCCGCGCCAGAAACTATGACGCCATACAAACCTCCACCGCATCACTCGGCTATAAATATACCTACGCCCACACGCCGTCTACACCTACTCTTACAACCGACTACGATCTCGTCAACGAACACTATATTGATATCGCCATAAACTCCGACGCTAACCCCGACTACACCCAGTACGCCATCTACGGCGGCAACTCGGGCGACGGATACGGCTGGCTACAGGGCGACGGCACCGTCGCTATCCCCGGAACCCCGGTTTGGAAAACTAAAGCCCAGTGGGAAATTGAAGGCATTAACCGACATAACCACCTCTCTTACTCCACGGACTACGACTACAGCGTCCGCGCAAGAAATGTTGAAGGCGTTGAAACCGCTAACGGCACAGCCACTCATATAATCACTCTGCCTCCTAAAGTCACTCTCGGCGGCGTTAACGAAATGTCCGACGACTTCCTCCGCGCTTCCTGGGCCCCTCTGTCTAATACACTCTACTATATCATTTACCGCTCCTCAGCCTCAGACGGCGTATTTACTCAGCTCTCCACCACTACCGCTATTACCTACGACGACGATATTGACGGTTCAGGGCCCACTGTTATACCCTCACTGTCGTTTTCTAATGTCACAAACTCTTCCATACAGCTCAACTGGGATATTGATACCGAACTCCTGACGCCAAGCACCTCTAAATATTACCAGGTCTCCGCCGTCACAACAGGCGGCGAAGGGCCTAAAAGCGATATCATCGGTAACTATGTAACGCCTATTGTCTCGGGATACAGGGTTTACCGCTTCGGCGTTATCATCAGCACATCGCCCAACCTTAGTACCACCTCTTATATAAATACGCCCCTTGCTCCCAACACAAGTTCCGTCTACGAACTCTCTGTCATAACCTCTGACTCCCTGGAAGGCACAAAATCCTCCCAGTACACAAAATGGTCTCTGGCTAATACACCGCTCGCTCCTTCAGTTTCTGCCGACTGGGATGCCGTTAACCTCTACCGCTGCTATGTCACCGTCAACACTAACTCCAACTCTTCTTACACCGAATACGCCGTCACTATAGCCTCTATGGGCGCCTTCGGCAACTGGTGGGTCGGAAACGACGGCCTTATCACTCAAACCACCTACTGGTCCACCAACACCCTATGGCTTAACAAAGGGCTGACCGGTTCCACAAGCTACTACTACAAAGTCACCGCCCGCAATATGGAAGGCGCCTATACCGTACTGTCACCTCAAACCCTTGGCCGCACCCCGCCTATACCGGGACCCAAGTTCTTTGCCATGACCTCTCGCGCTCCAACCTATATCTCCTGGACCTGGGTTGACCCGGGCGACGACGAAACAGGCTTTAAAGTTTATGCCACTACAGGCGGCACCGTTTCACCGGTCCTTATTCCTAACACCACCTTCTGGACCGAATATAACCTCCTGCCTAACACCACCTACGCAAGGTACGCCAAAGCTATAGGCCCGGGCCCGGACTTTGAAGAAAGCTTCCCGTCTAACGCTACCGCTTTCTATACCCTTATGCCTAACCCTGATACCGTCTCTTTTGTCAGCTTTACTACAACCACTATTACCGTAGCCAACTCCTTCGCGCCGCCTAACATTTCTTCCGCCTCCTCAGGCGTTTATTTCTACAATACCACAAGTTCCACCGTATCAGGATGGCTGCAAACTAACTCCTGGACCTCATCAAATCTCGGCATCAACAAACAGTACGCCTTCAAACTTAAACTCCGTAACGGCGACGCCGTTGAAACTCCCGAAACCTCACTCTTTAACAAATATACAGCCGCCGAAACTCCCGGCGCGCCCACCCTCTTTAAACCAACCGATAAAGGTTTCCAGATTATTTTTAAAGCCGATAACAACCCGGACTACACTACCTATTCCATTAAGGTATCTACCCTCGGCGATACAGACCTCTTCGTTCAGCAGGGCGGCACCGTCGCTCCAACAGCCTTCTTCCAGACTAAAGCATCCTGGGGCGTTGTAACTTCAAGCGGCCTCTCGGCTATGACTACCTATTATGTCTCAATTAACGCGCGCAACGGCGATAACGACGAAACTCCTTACTCCACCGTATCTACTGTCCGTACCTGGGGCTTCGGACCAACCCTCGCGGGCGGTTATGACCCCACCCTTGAATACTATATCACCGTCACCATCAATCAGGGCGACAATACAACAGATACGAAATATGCGGTGTGGAATGTTCCCGGCGGCTGGTTAGACGGAAATGGCGGCTTATTGCCTACTGAAACCTACGAGCTGAAATCCTGGTGGGACGGAGTGCCGTTCAGAAACGCGCATACAAACCTTGAACCGGCCAAGATGTACAGCTACCGCGTCTTCGCCCAGGACCCTGTCAGTTCCAACACGGTGGTCTCAGCACAGATATCTATTCACACGCCGCCGTCTAATCCGCTGTTTAACTCGGTGTCTGAAAAGAATTCCGATTACCTTGAACTGAAATGGTCTCT
>MGVE01000004.1:14258-15408 GCA_001800315.1 Elusimicrobia bacterium RIFOXYA2_FULL_47_53
TCAAGCACAACTGAACTTAGCTTCCTTCACGATATTGACGGCTCCGTACCCGAAAAAGTAGCCTCGCTTGCGCCTGTCGTTCAAAGCTCCACCACCGTTGCCTTATCCTGGGGCGCTGTCACACTGCCTTCTTCAAGCGCTGCCAGATATTACCGCATAAAAGCTGGCAACGACGGCGGCGAAGGCCCCGCTTCCACAGAACTCTCAGGCTTTGTCACACCAACCCTTAAAGCTTACAAGCTTTACAGGGATAATGTCCTGCTTGTAACACTTTCAAGCTCCTCGTTAAGTTATACTGATTCATCCCTTTTACCCGACACCACCTACTCGTACAGGGTCGCGGCTCTCTCCACAGACGACCTGGAAGGCTCACAGTCCGACGCCGCTACCGTGCTCTCGTTCCCTAAAGGCATTCCGCTTCCGGACGATGTCGTCGGCCTTAAACTCGTATCCTCCGACGGCGCTACAGCCTCCTTTAGCTTCTCGCCCGTAACAAAACGCTCCGACGGCAAAGACATAGGTAACCAGCTTAAAGGATACACCGTTTACCGCTCCAATGCCCTCGCGGGGCCCTGGACCTTAATCAAATTTATACCTTACGGCTCTGCCGCCGAGTTCTCGGACGCTTACGCCGGCGCCCTCTACTATTACCGCGTCAAAGCTCAGGATACCTATAACCAGGAATCAGAGGGCCTTATGATAGTTAACTCTAACGCGGCTATCGCTATTATGTCTGAAGACAATAACGCATCGCTCACCTTTGACGACCAGTCCAGAAGCTTCCTGTACGGCGACACAAATACCGTAGGCGCCGACATACGCATTGTCCTTGAAAAAATTGAAGATAACTCAAACGCAAATATCTACTGCACTTACAGGCTCCGTGCTTACAACACCTCTAAACGCGAAGAGCTTACAGGCGAAATTGTTATTCCAAAGACAAGGCTCGGGCCAAGGCTCGTTCTTATTTACAAAACCGCCTCTAACGCAGCTAAGCTCGCTTCAAGGGCTCAAGCCACCAAAGAGCTGCCGGCCATGTATTGGAACAATACCATTAAGTGGGTTAAGGTCAACGGCGAGTTAGACCAAACCGAAGGCTCCGTTTCACTGCGCACTAAACTGCTCGGCAGCTATTCCGTGCGCCTCGCCT
>MGVE01000005.1 GCA_001800315.1 Elusimicrobia bacterium RIFOXYA2_FULL_47_53
GGTCAGTGTCGTTTTGCCGTGGTCCACATGGCCTATCGTCCCAATGTTTACATGCGGTTTCGTCCTGTCAAATTTCGATTTAGACATCTTTTTCCTCCTGCCTTATCGGCGTGCCGCCTATCCGGCGGCTTTGAAATTTTGCTTCAGCTTCAGCTGGAAGCTTTTTCTAAGATCTTCTCCGCTATCTGGCGCGGCACTTCTTCATAGTGTGACGGTTCCATGTTATAGGTTCCGCGGCCCTGCGTCATGGAACGCAGTATTGTCGCGTAGCCGAACATTTCTGAAAGAGGAACCGTTCCTCTTATATATTGAAGTTTATTTTTTGATTCCATATTCTGTATCTTGCCGCGGCGGGCGTTGAGGTCTCCGATAACATCTCCCATGTAATCTTCCGGGGTAACCGTTTCTATTTTCATGACCGGCTCTAATATTATCGGGTTGGCTTTCTTGGCTCCGTCTTTCAACGCCATGGAAGCGGCAATCTTAAACGCCATTTCCGATGAGTCAACTTCATGGAAAGAACCGTCTGTCAAAGTCACCTTAAGGTCAACGAGCGTGTAGCCCGCTATCGCTCCGGAGGAGAGGGCTTCTTTAACGCCCTTTTCAACCGCCGGTATATATTCCTTTGGTATGGCTCCGCCGACGATGTCGTTTTCAAACTCAAAACCTTTGCCGGCTTCCAGAGGCTCTATGGTAAGATATACATGGCCGTACTGTCCGCGGCCGCCGGTCTGGCGGATATATTTGCCTTCAACTTCAACTTTCTTTTTGATGGTTTCGCGGTAGGCGACCTGCGGCCTGCCTACATTCGCCTGCACATTGAATTCGCGTTTCATGCGGTCAACGATGATATCCAGGTGAAGCTCGCCCATTCCGCCGATGATAGTCTGCGAAGTTTCTTCGTCGGTCCTGACTCTGAATGTCGGATCTTCTTCCGCGAGGCGGCTGAGAGCCACGCCCATCTTCTCTTCGTCAGCTTTTGACTTGGGCTCAATGGCAATATGGATAACAGGGTCGGGAAAATTCATTGACTCAAGAACTATCGGATACTCTTCATCGCAAAGGGTGTCGCCGGTTGAGGTGTGTTTTAAACCTACCGCGGCCGCGATGTCTCCGGCGTAAACGACTTTAACCTCTTCCCTCTGGTTAGCGTGCATGCGAAGAATTCTTGAGAGGCGTTCCCTGGTCCTGCTTCTTGTATTGTACACATAAGAACCGCTTTCAATGGTTCCTGAATATACTCTGAAATATGTGAGCTTTCCGACATACGGATCGGTCTGAATTTTAAATGCCAGCGAGCTGAATTTTTCTTTATCGTCCGCCGCTCTTGTTTCCTCGGCGTTAGTATCCGGGTTTAGGCCCTTAAGAGGAGGAACATCCAGAGGCGAAGGAAGATAATCGCAAACCGCGTCAAGAAGAGGCTGAACGCCCTTGTTCTTAAACGCCGTTCCGCAGAGCACGGGGACAATCTTTATCGCCAATGTGCCTTTTCTTATCGCTCTTTTTATCTGAACAGTGGTTGAGGGTTTGCCTTCAAGAAAATTGTGCATTATTTCTTCGTCGCAGTCGGCAAGCGACTCTATCATCATGTCTCTGTATTTCTGGGCATCGGCTTTGAGGTTTTCGGGGATATCAACGACTTCAAATTTCGCTCCGAGTTCCTCGCCGTGCCATAAATGCGCTTTCATTTCCACTAAATCAATTATGCCTTCAAATTTTTCCTGCTGTCCGACCGGTATCTGTATAGCCACGGGATTCGCTGCCAGGCGGCTTTTCACGGAATCAATGAGCATATAGAAATCCGCGCCCACTTTATCCATTTTGTTTCCGAACACAAGCCTGGGAACGCCGTATCTGTCGGCCTGGCGCCAAACGGTTTCCGACTGAGGCTCCACTCCGTTGCCGGAATCAAAAACCACAACCGCGCCGTCAAGCACTCTTAAGCTGCGCTCCACTTCTACGGTAAAATCAACATGGCCCGGGGTATCTATGATGTTGAACTGGCAATCGCGCCATTTGCAGTAGGTGGCGGCCGAAGTAATGGTTATTCCGCGCTCCTGCTCCTGAGCCATCCAGTCCATGGTGGCGGCGCCTTCGTGCACCTCGCCGATCTTGTGGATCCTGCCGGTATAGTAAAGTATTCTTTCGCTGGTAGTCGTTTTGCCCGCGTCTATGTGCGCCACGATGCCAATATTTCTTATTTTGTCTAACGGAAACTCTCTAGTCATTTTATTATTTCTCTCTTTGTGTTTTTGTTTATTCTTTCATTTCAAATCTCAAATTTGAGATTTCGCGGCTACCAACGGTAATGAGCAAACGCTTTATTGGCCTCAGCCATCTTGTGCGTGTCTTCTCTCTTTTTCATTGAGGCGCCTTCTTTTTTGCTTGAATCCATAAGTTCCTGGGCGAGCCTTTCGTGCATAGGCTTGCCGGTCTTGGCTCTTGAATTTGTAAGTATCCAGTGTATCGCGAGAGTAGAAGAACGAAGAGGCGGCACTTCCATGGGAACCTGGTAAGTGGCTCCGCCGACACGCCTGGGCCTGCATTCCACAAGCGGGCGGACATTTTCTATCGCTCTGTTGAAAACAGCGAGCGGCTCTTCTTTCATCTTTTCCTTTACTATCTCCAGCGCGCTGTAAAATATTTTTTCTGCGATGCTCTTCTTGCCCTGGATATTAAGCCTGTTGATAAAGCGGGCGACCAACACTGAATTGTACTTGTAATCCGGAAGCGGCAGTCCTCTTCTTTCTCTTGGTTTTAGTGCTTTACGCGGCATACTTTAGTTCCTCTTGTTTTATTTATATGTTTTGAGTCTGTTAACTTTTTATTTCGCGGCTGCTGCGGCTTTCGGCTTCTTTGCTCCGTATTTGCTTCTTCCCTGCCTGCGGCCGTCAACTCCGGTAGCGTCAAGAGTTCCGCGGATAATGTGATAACGCACGCCGGGCAGATCTTTCACGCGGCCGCCGCGGATCATGACTATTGAATGCTCCTGGAGGTTATGTCCCACGCCCGGAATGTAAGCCGTGACTTCATAATTTGAAGAGAGCTTGACCCTGGCGACTTTTCTTAAAGCTGAATTCGGCTTTTTCGGGGTTGTGGTATAAACCCTTGTGCAAACTCCGCGCCTCTGAGGGCATTCTTTTAACGCCGGGGATTTAGTTTTTCTGATGCTTTGCTGCCTACCATGAGCGATCAACTGGTTAATTGTTGGCATTTAGTCCTCACTCTGTTCAAAATCTCAAATTTGAGATTTCAAATAGATTGTTATTATTTATTTAGGCCCGTTCCAGCCGGAATCAGGTGACCTATGGAAACATTCTCTTTTAGTCCCCTCAGATAATCTATCTGGCCGGACACAGCAGCTTCCGTAAGGACTCTCGTCGTTTCCTGGAAGGAAGCGGCCGATATGAACGAGTCGCTTGACAGAGAAGCTTTGGTAATACCGAGCAGTATCGGCTGAGCCACCGGCGCTGTTCCGCCTTTCTTGGCTATGGCGCGTTTCTCGGCTTCAAAACGGTATTTTGAAATTATTTCGCCGCTCAAAAACGAGCTGTCGCCGGCCAAAGTTATGCGCACATTTGAAAGCATCTGGCGCACTATAATTTCAATATGTTTGTCATTAATGGTAACACCCTGCAGCCTGTAAACCTGCTGGATCTCGTTTACAAGATGCTCCTGCACTTCCTTGGGGCCCTTGACCTTAAGGATGTCGTGAGGGTTGACGGCTCCGTCGGACAACGGCTCGCCGACTCCCACCCTGTCGCCCTCGTAAACCACGAGGTGGCGTCCCGCGGGTATGCTATATTCTCTTTCCATCTTGGTCTCTTCATTTATTACGACCACCTTGAAACTGCCCTTGGCGGTCGGCTCGCCGAGATGCACGAGCCCGTCTATTTCAGAAACAACGGCGGCATTTTTCGGCCTGCGCCCTTCAAAAAGCTCGGCGACTCTGGGAAGACCGCCGGTGATATCCTTTGTCTTGGTGACTTCCTGAGGAATTTTAGCCAGCACATCGCCGGCCTTGATAGCCTCGCCGTCTTCAACCACAAGGTTGGTATCAATCGGGAGCGGATATTCCGAAACATGCTTGCCGTCTTTTTTGACTACGATTCTGGGGCGGAGCCTTTCGGTCGGATGCTCAATAATTACCCTTTCAATCTGTCCGGTAATTTTGGATTTTTCTTTATGAAGGGTCACGCCCTCTTTAACATCTTTAAGTTCTATTTTGCCGTCAAATTCCGAGATAATGGGCTTAGAATGCGGATCCCATTCTGCGAGCAATTCGCTTTTGGCGACTTTCTTGCCGGCGGCAACTTTTATTCTGGCTCCGTAGGGAAGCTGGTAAGTCTCCCTGCGGTGGTTAGGAGTTTCGGAAAGGATCAGCTCGGCGTTTCTGCTGACGACTATAAGCTGATTGTCTTTATTCTTAATGGTTCTCATGTTGTGATATTCAACAACACCGTCCTGATCGGCATGCACTTCCGAACGCTTAACGACGCGGCTCGCGGTACCGCCGATATGGAATGTTCTCAGGGTCAGCTGGGTACCCGGTTCGCCGATGGACTGCGCGGCAATAATACCCACGGCATCTCCGACTTCGGCTATGCGGCCGGTCGCGGGATGAACACCGTAACATTTAGCGCATACGCCTCTCTCGGCTTCGCAGGTCAGCACGCTTCTGATACCTATTCTTTCAATTCCGGCCAAAACCATCTTCTTGGCCATCTCAACGGTAATTATTTCGCCTCTTTTTACTATGACTTCTTCTTTAAGCTCACCGTCTTTATCGGGTATAATGCCTATGATATTATCAAGGGAAACGCGTCCGTAGATGCGCTCTTCCATTTTTTCAATTACTTCATCTCCGCTCTGCAGGGTTCCAACACGGACGCCGTTGATTGTTTTGCAATCCTCAATGGTTACAACCATGTCATGGCCTACATCAACAAGGCGGCGGGTCAGGTATCCGGCGTCGGCGGTTTTAAGAGCCGTATCGGCAAGACCTTTGCGTCCGCCGTGAGTGGATATAAAGTACTCAAGCACCGTGAGGCCTTCGCGGAAATTTGAGATAACCGGCGACTCAATGATTTCACCGACTCCGCCCGTCAGCTTCTTCTGGGGTTTGGCCATAAGACCGCGCATGCCGGCCAGCTGCCTGACCTGCTGGCGCGAACCTCTCGCGCCCGAGTCGGCCATGAGGAAGATGGAATTGAAACGAGAAGTGCCTTCTTTGTAAGCCACGAACTCGTCTTTCTTCATCTCGTCAAACATTATGTCGGCAACTTTATCGGTGACATGGGTCCAGATATCTATAACTTTGTTATAACGCTCGCTCTCGGTGATAAGGCCCTGCTTAGCCTGTTTTTCAATTTCCTTTATCTGAACCTGAGCGTCTTTAACCATCTTAATTTTCATTGGCGGAATTTTCATGGCGTCTATGGAAATAGAAACGCCGGCCAGCGTCGCGAACTTGTAGCCGAGCATCTTAACTTCGTCAAGAAGCTGAACCGTGCGCGTATGGCCGATTTCCTTAAAGCATCTCTCTACCAGCTCGGCAAGCTCGCGCTTTCCGACGGTTTTGTTCACATAGCCGAGTTCCTGCGGTATTACTTCATTGAATATTATTCTTCCTACGGTCGTGTAGTCTTTCCACTTTGTGGCGTCGCCAAGCTCCGCGTCTTTAAGGTGGTCTTCGCGGAATTTGTTTCTGCCGAGCACTTTTATTCTGGCGTGCAGGTCAACCTTGCCGCACTGGTAAGCGGTTATGACATCCTGGCTGGAAGAAAATGTTTTTCCCTGTCCGGCAACGCCTATTTTTTCTTTTGTGAGATAGCAGCTGCCAAGCACTATATCCTGGCTGGGCGTTGCTATCGGACGGCCGGAAGCAGGAGAGAGAATATTGTTCGTGGACATCATAAGAACTCTCGCCTCAAGCTGGGCCTCGGTGGAAATGGGAATATGAACGGCCATCTGGTCGCCGTCAAAGTCAGCGTTGAAAGCCGCGCAGGTCAGCGGATGCAGCTGAATTGATTTGCCTTCTATGAGCACCGGCTCAAAAGCCTGGATGCCGAGCCTGTGAAGCGTGGGCGCGCGGTTAAGCATCACCGGGTGGTGCTTGGTAACTCTTTCAAGTATATTCCATACGCCGGAGGATCCGCGTTCAAGCATTTTTCTGGCGGCCTTAAGCGTAACTTTTTCTTCTTTTATAAGTTCACGGATAATAAACGGTTTGAAAAGCTCAAGCGCCATGTCCTTGGGCAAACCGCACTGATGCAGTTTGAGGTTGGGGCCTACGACTATAACGCTGCGGCCCGAATAATCCACGCGCTTACCGAGTAAATTCTGACGGAAACGGCCCTGCTTGCCTTTCAGGGTGTCTGAAAGAGACTTAAGCGGCCTGTTCGCCGCGCCTGTAACCGGCCTGGAACGCGACTCGTTGTCTATAAGAGCGTCAACGGCTTCCTGAAGCAGCCTTTTCTCGTTGTTTATCATTACGGCCGGCGCCTTAAGCTGTTCAATGTGGCGGAGCCTGTTGTTGCGGTTGATTATTCTTCTGTAAAGATCGTTGAGATCAGAGGTGGCGAAACGGCCGCCCTCAAGAGCGACCAACGGCCTTAAGTCGGGCGGAATAACCGGCAGGACGCTTAATATCATCCACTCGGGCCTTGTGTTGGAGTTCATGAAACCTTCCATGACTCTGAGCCTGCGGATAAGCCTGGCTCGCTCGGCGTCTGATTTTGTTTTCTTTATTTCGTCATGAAGTTTTTTGCACTCGGGGGCCAGCTCTATTCCTTCAAGCAGTTTTCTAATGGCTCCGGCGCCTATATCAACTTTCAGCTTATCCTTGAATTCCTGGCGGTATTTCTGGAACTCTTCTTCCGTTATGAGCTGGGTTGACCTTAACACAACCTTGCCCGTTGAATCTTTCAGATCCTCAAGCACAAGGTAGCGGGTATAATAGATTACTCTTTCAAGATCCGACATCTTCATGTTAAGAATGATGCCTATTCTTGAAGGCGGCTTTCTCAGAAACCACAGATGAGCAACCGGCACGGCAAGCTCTATATGGCCGAAACGCTCTCTTCTGACTTTGGCTTCGGTTACTTCAACTCCGCAGCGGTCGCAGATCTGGCCTTTGTGTTTAATATATTTGTATTTTCCGCAATGGCATTCCCAGTCCTTGGTCGGGCCGAAAATCCTGTCGCAGAAAAGGCCGTCGCGCTCCGGCTTGAAGGTGCGGTAATTTATGGTTTCGGGTTTTTTAACTTCGCCGAAAGACCATGAACGGATCTGATCCGGGCTCGCCACGGTGAGCTTGATAGCCTCAAAATCCGTGAAGTTCAGATTAGACACATTCTTCTTTTTGCTGCCTGGTACTGAAAAAGTTAATTTTGCCATATTACCTCAAAAGGTTTCTATTTGTCCGCTGTTACTTTCTTTTCTTTATCTTTGCTCTTTTCCGCTTTATCGCCTTTGGCGTGAAGCAGTTCAACATTAAGGCCAAGCCCCCTGAGTTCGTTGGTCAGCACCTTGAACGATTCCGGTATGCCCGGCTCAGGTATAACTTCGCCCTTGATTATAGCGTCGTACATTTTTATGCGCCCGGTAACATCGTCCGACTTGACCGTCAGGAATTCCTGGAGCACATGCGCCGCGCCGTAGCCTTCTATGGCCCAGACTTCCATTTCTCCGAACCTCTGTCCGCCGAACTGGGCTTTTCCGCCGAGAGGCTGACGGGTTATCAGGGAGTACGGGCCTGTGGAACGGGCGTGTATTTTATCTTCAACAAGATGTATCAGTTTAAGAACATACATGACGCCGATGGTAACCTTTTCAAGGAAAGGCTGTCCTGTGCGGCCGTCAAAAAGCCTTATGCGGCAGTCATCGGTCAGGAGATAGTCTTCCTCGTATTTCGCCAGGAAATCCTCCAGCTCTTTGCCCTTCATGCCGCGCTTTACCAGCTCATGCTTTTTTTCGTCAAGGAGCTTGGCTTTGGCTTTCTGAATATACTCTTTGATCTGCTCTTCTTTGGCGCCGTCAAAAACCGGAGTTACCATCTGCACATTAAGGACGCTGGCGGCCCAGCCGAGCATGGACTCAAGAAGCTGGCCCACATTCATACGGGACGGTATGGAAAGCGGGGAGAGAACCGCGTCAACCGGCGTGCCATCAGGCATATACGGCATATCCTCAACGGGCATTATGCGGGCAACGATACCTTTGTTGCCGTGGCGTCCCGCGAGTTTATCTCCGACCTGAACCTTCGTTTTGCTGGCTATATAAACTTTAACGACTTTGTTTACGGAAACCGTGAGCTCGTCGCCCTTCTTGGCGCGTTCTTTCTCTTTGGCTCTTTCGGCTTTAACCATCTCTTCTTTTTTCTCGTAAAGAGCTTCTATTTTCGTTTTCTCGGCGCCTTTTGCTTTGGCGAGCTGCTCTTTCCTGTCTCTCTTAAGCTTATCCAGCAGGTCGGAATACATCTGGTCCATGTCTTCCTGCCGTTTCTTTATTTCTTTATCGGTTAATTTCTCGCGCCTGACGAAAGTGCGCACGCCGATAACTCTTCCGGAAGTTCCGGGAGGGACTCTAAGGGAAGCGTCCTGCACATCTTCGGCTTTCTTTCCGAAAAGGACTCTTAAGAGCCTTTCTTCGGGCGTTGACTGCTGCTCGCCTTTCGGGGCTGTTTTTCCGACGAGTATGTCGCCGCGCTGAACCATAGCGCCGATCCTGATAATGCCTTCTTCGTCAAGGTTTAAAAGGTCATCCGCGCCCACATTGGGAATATCGCGGGTGATTTCTTCCGGCCTGCCTTTGGCTTCGCGGGACTCTGTCTGGAACTCCCTGACATGAATTGAGGTGAACATATCCTCTTTGAGAAGCCTTTCCGAAAGGAGTATGGCGTCTTCAAAGTTATATCCGTCCCAGGGCATGAAAGCGATAAGTATGTTGTGTCCGAGCGCCAGCTGGCCGCCGGAGGTGCAGGGGCCGTCGGCAATGACATCGCCCTTTTTGACCTTCTGGCCTTTGGAGACGATGGGAACCTGGTTAATGCAGGTATCCTGATTTGAACGGACATATTTTTTTAAGCGGTAAACATCTATGTGGGGCTTGCCTTCGTCTGACCAGACGCAGATTTCGTCGGCGGAAACGCTCATTACTTCTCCGGAGCGTTTCGCGAGGATAACAACGCCTGAGTCTTTCGCGACTTTTTCCTCAATACCGGTGGAAACAAGCGGCGGTTCGGCGCGAAGCACGGGAACGGCCTGGCGCTGCATGTTTGAACCCATGAGAGCTCTGTTGGCGTCGTCGTGCTCAAGGAAAGGTATTAAAGCCGCCGAGATTGATATAACCTGCATGGGCGAAATGTCCATATAGTTAATCTTTGAGGGATCAACCAGAGGGAAGTCGCCTTTGTAACGGCAGGCCACAAGGTCGCTGGTGAAACGCCCGCCGGCGTCTATCGCGGAGTTTGCCTGAGCGATTATGTTCTCGTCTTCTTTGTCGGCTGTAAGATATTTGATTTCGTTTGTAACTCTGCCTTTTTCAACTTTGCGGTACGGCGACTCTATCAAGCCGTAGGAGTTGACTCTCGCGTAAGTGGCCAGAGAGGTTATAAGTCCGATGTTCGGGCCTTCCGGCGTTTCAATGGGGCATATGCGTCCGTAATGGGTATGATGGACATCGCGGACTTCAAAACCCGCGCGTTTACGGTTCAAGCCTCCCGGCCCGAGCGCGCTTAAACGCCTTTTGTGCGTAAGCTCGGCGAGCGGGTTGGTCTGATCCATGAACTGGGAAAGCTGGGAAGTTCCGAAGAACTTTCTTATCTGAGACACGAAAGGTGTAATATTGATGAGGCCTCGGGGAGTAACCGTGGATTTGTCCTGCATGTTCATGTGCTCGCGGACAAGCCTTGCCATCTGCACAAGGCCGATGCGCACCTGATTCTCCAAAAGCTCGCCCACGGAACGGACGCGCCTGTTACCGAGATGGTCTATATCGTCAACCTGTATTTTAATTGATTTGTCGCCTGACTTATATTCCGACGCGCCGTTGTAAAGCTTGAGCAGGTAGCGGAGCGTGGCCACGACATCCTCTTTGGTGAGGGTGCGTTTATGGTCGGAAGGCATGTTGAAATCAAACTTCTTTTCCTTCATAAGGTCGGTCATTACCGGGCCGAGCTTTTTGAATATCTTATACCTGCCGACAAGGCTCAGGTCATAGCGCCTGGTGGACTTGAAAAGCAGTTCGTCTAAGAATCCGGCGGCTCTTTCCTGAATAATGAATTCCTGAGTTTTGAGTATCTTGTATATAAGGCTTATGGCTTCTTTTTTGGTTTTTACGGGATCTTTCTTAAGCGTCAGAAGCATTGACGGGTCGCGGTGTATGACGAAGGATTTGATTTTCTTCTCTTTGAGCTTGGGAATGAAATCGTCCTTAATGTCCTTGCCGGCTTCAAAAATAACCTCACCGCTGGACTTGTCAACAATATCCTGGGCGAGGTAACGGCCGGTTATCGGCTCGGCAGGCAGTTCGTCCACGGACACTTCCTCGTTATCCTGGAAAAGCTCAAGGATTTCGTTGTCGGCTTCAATACCGAGGGCTCTTAAGAATGTGGTCGCGAGAATTTTTCTTTTACGGTCAATGCGGACATAGATAAGGCTGTTCTGGTCAAACTCAAACTCAACCCAGGCGCCGCGGTAAGGAATTATGCGGGCAAAATAAATGGGCTTACCGTAAGCGGTAACCCTTTTTTCTTCGTCTTCTTCAAATATAACTCCGGGAGAACGGTGTATCTGGCTGACTACGACTCTCTCGGCGCCGTTAATGATAAATGTCGCCGTTTTCGTCATAAGAGGAATATCGCCGAAATACACTTCCTGCTCGGCCAATTCCTTCTCTTTTCCGTTTTCCTGTTTCTGGATAAGGCGCAAAAGAACTTTCAGAGGCGCGGAATAATTCGCGTCTCTGGCAATTGACTCGCCCACGGAATATTTAGGGTCTCCGAGTGTATAGGAGACAAATTCCATGGTGAGGCTTCCGTCGGAATTAGTCAGGGGGAATACATCTCTGAACGCGCCCTGAAGGCCGTGAGGCTTTCTTTTTTCCGAGGGAACATCCTGCTGCAGAAACTCAGCAAAAGACTCGCTCTGCATTTCTAACAGAAGTGGCGGCTCCGTTATGGGAGCTATGCGGCCGAAGTTAACTTTTTTCATAGTTTTTTTAATAGGAACAAGAAACGATATTGTATTGATTTTTTAAGATAATGTCAACAAATATTTTGTCAATTTCCAAAAAACCGAAAATTGCAGAACGGCAGAAATACCCTTACGGGGCCTTCCTGTCCGATAACTGCAAAAATGGTTTGAGAAATTTATTTAAATTCAACTGTCGCGCCGGCTTCGGCAAGTTTCTTTTTCATTTCCTCAGCCTGCTCTTTAGTTGCATTTTCTTTTACTGTTTTGGGAGCACCGTCAACAAGATCTTTCGCTTCTTTAAGGCCAAGGCCGGTAAGTTCGCGAACGACTTTAATTACGGCGATTTTGTTTGCTCCGGCGCCGGTAAGAACAACATTGAATTCAGTTTTTTCTTCCGCTGCCGCTCCGCCTGCCGCCGCTCCGCCTGCTGCTGCCGGCGCGAAAGCCATGGGGGCCGCTGCTGTAACTCCGAATTTCTCCTCAAGAGCCTTCACAAGCTCTGAGAGCTCAAGCACCGACATTGATGAGATTGCCTGGATCATTGCGTCTTTGCTAAGTGTTTCTGCCATTTTCTTTTCCTCCATTTATTCCAGAAGCAAGGCTTCGGAAGTATGAGGCAAGTGATTTTAAAACCTTTCCACTTACCGCTTACCGCCTATCACTTACCACTGCCTTTTTGATTTTTTATCGCGTCAAGCGCGTAAACAACTTTTCTCAACGGGCCCTGCAACACATTGACTATGCCGTACAGAGGCGATTTTATCGCGCCTACCGCCTTGGCGATAAGCTGTTCTCTTGACGGTAATCCTGCCAGCGACTTAACTTCCTGAGCGGAAATGATCTTTGTTCCGAGCAATCCGGCCTTTACTTTAAGTTTCGCGTGCTCTTTGCTGAAATCAACAAGAACTTTCGCGGCGCCTACGGGATCGCCTTTTTCAATAGCGATGGCGGTAGGGCCTTCAAAATATTTGGAAAACTCTTCCAGCCCCATTTCCTTTAAAACCTTGATGGTAAGGGTGTTCTTTACGACCTTATACTCGCACTTAAGTGGACGAAGCTTAGAGCGCAGCTCGTTAAGCTCGGCAACGGTAAGGCCCTGGTATTCCGTAAGGATGATACCGTTGTTGTCTTTCATGCTGACAGTAAGATTTTTTACTATTTCTTCTTTTTGTTTGTTGGGCATTTTAATAACCTCTGATAGCAATAAAAAAAACTTCTCTCGAGTAAGAGAAGTTTATAGATATACTTCCTCTCTGCCTCGGCAAGCCGTCTTTCCGACGATTAACCCGCCCATGCTGCGGGACTTGCTGTCTTCGACTTTGTATTTATTGCGCTTCTTAAATTGCAAATTTCAGATTTCCGTGAAAATCTGGAATTTATAATTTTAAAATTCCACGCTCCAGCCTACCGAAACACCCGTTTCTCCGAGAGCGCCCGCTTCTATCACCAGCGCTTCTCCCGGCAAAACCTGCAATCTCGCGCCTGCGTACAATCCCGCGTTATCTTTAAAACCGGATATCGCTGTCGCCGCCGAACGATCGCTCAGTTCCGAATATACCCGGAAAAGCTTAAGCCCTCCGTAGAATTCGGTTCTGCCGAACTTTTTGCTTATTGACACCGCGGCCTGAAGCCTTGCCAGCTGTAAATTGTCATCAACTGAACTGGGAGCTTCGTCTCCCGCCCTGAAAACCTTCAGAGCGTATGAACTGTAATCAAAACCAAGCTCAGCCGATACGGCCGGTGAAACTATTGTGTCGGGAAAAAGCGATTTTCTCATTCCCGCTCCTAAGATTATCCCCGGCTCGCGCGCGCTTAATTTATTTTTCGCGTCGGATGAAGGAAACTCAAGCTCATAATATCCGCCGCCCGCTTTTAGCCAGTAACCTAAGCCTTCTCCGGGTTTAGCAAGGTATTTGGCGACAACGCTGTTTGAAAGGCCAGGGGCCTTGACATCGTTTGATACATCGCTTAAATAACTTGAAGCCCCGACTCTTATCTCGTCCCGGCTGGAAACCCGGAAGCTTAAATCTTCCGACTGCCTGGAGAAATACAAGTTGACGAGTCCGCGGCCCGCGCTGATCTGCGTTGAGGGAATCATCATTTCAGA
The DNA here is from genome assembly GCA_001800315.1 of Elusimicrobia bacterium RIFOXYA2_FULL_47_53. Taxonomy (GTDB): domain Bacteria; phylum Elusimicrobiota; class Endomicrobiia; order Endomicrobiales; family XYA2-FULL-47-53; genus XYA2-FULL-47-53. The sequence goes on from MGVE01000005.1 coordinate 13,303, forward strand.
AGCATAATTCAAGGAACATGAAATGAATGTTACAAGAACAATGATAAATACTTTTCTGTTTATCATATAAAATTTAACCCCGGCGGCGACCTACTCTTCCAGAACCCTGCGGTACTAGTACCATCGGCCCTGGCAGGCTTAACTTCCGAGTTCGGAATGGGATCGGGTGTGACCCTGCCGGAAAAACCACCGGGAATAATTTAAAATTTATGCTGTTTTAATAGTTTCGGTTAACATGCGTTGTACAAAGATCTATACTGCTGGATTAAAAAATATGGCCAAGCCAAACGGTCGATTAGTAATAGTTAGCTCCATGCGTTACCGCACTTCCACTTCTATCCTATCAAACCCATAGTCTATGGGTGACCTTTAGGGAAACCTAATCTTGGGGTAAGTTTCACGCTTAGATGCTTTCAGCGTTTATCTTGTCCGCATATGGCTACCCGGCTATGCTCCTGGCGGAACAACCGGCACACCAGAGGTGCGTTCATCCCGGTCCTCTCGTACTAAGGACAAATCCCCTCAAGTTTCCTGCGCCCACGGTAGATAGAGACCGTACTGTCTCACGACGTACTGAACCCAGCTCACGTACCCCTTTAATTGGCG
>MGVE01000006.1 GCA_001800315.1 Elusimicrobia bacterium RIFOXYA2_FULL_47_53
AAATAATAGAGTAATAATATAGGGATAAGGGGTAAGCGTTAAGGGTTAAGTGACAGAAAGAGTTTTTTGCCACTTACCGCAGACCGCTTACCGCTGAAAATAGGAGATACAATGGCAGACAGAGTAATACTTACTTTAGCGTGCAGCGTTTGCAAAAACAGGAACTATCATTTTCAGCGCGGAAAGAAAAAAGAAGGCAAGCTTGAAATAAAAAAGTTTTGCCGCGCCTGCAATAAGCACACTTTGCATAAAGAAACGAAATAACAGAATAGCCCCATGAGACTTGTGGGGGCATAAGCTAACGGTAAACTTCCGGTCTCCAAAACCGGTCTTGAGGGTTCAAATCCTTCTGCCCCCGCTTGAGCTTTAGTCCTGATAAGTGATGTCGTAGAAGGGTTTTATAAGGCCATTGCGGCCCGGTTTAAATATTTCAGCGGAGTAATAAATGGAAACGCCCTGGTATCAAAAAGTTATTCAGTTCATTAAAGAAGCCATAGCCGAGCTTAAAAAGGTTACCTGGCTTTCCAGAAAAGAGGCTGTTGCTTCAACGGTGGTTATAATTATACTTATCATTATAATCGCGATTTTCGTGGGCTTGGCTGACTTTATCCTGTCCCTTGTAATGGGATCCATCCTTTAGTGAGGTAATAAATGTCTAATCGCCTTTGGTATGTAGTTCACACATATTCCGGCCATGAAGACCGGGTAAGGACAAATCTTGAGAAGGCCGTAAACAATCTCGGCTTGACCGAAAAGATTTCCCAGATACTTGTCCCGACCGAAGAAGTGGTTGAAATAAAACGCAACAAAAAGCATGTCAAGAAAAGAAAATTTTTTCCGGGCTATGTTTTTATTGAGATGGAGATTGACAACGAAACATACTGGCTTGTCAGAAACACCGCCGGCGTCACCGGTTTCCTGGGCGGCGTAAAACCCGTTCCGATGCCCGAGGACGAAGTTAAGAACCTCCTTGAGACAATGTCTTCCCCCACCGGCGCCAAGCCGAGGCCTGCGATTACATTTGAGAAAGAAGAGAATGTGCGCATTATTGAAGGCCCGTTCAAGCATTTCGTGGGCATAGTAGAGGAAGTCAACGAGGAACGAGGCAAGCTGAAAGTAATGGTCACTATATTCGGCAGGCCCACCCCGGTTGAACTGGACTTTTTACAGGTTGAGAAATTATAAAATATAGCGAGTAGTGACGGGCCGCGAGGGTCAAAGTGAACGGTTCTAAATACACTTACCCCTTAGCCTTAACACTTATCACTGAAACAAGGAGTTAACAAATGCCGCCAAAGAAAGTAAAAACACAAATCAAGCTTCAAATCCCCGCCGGCAACGCCAACCCGGCTCCCCCGGTAGGCCCCGCGCTCGGACAGCAGGGCGTAAACATTATGGATTTTTGCAAACAGTTTAACGCCAAGACAGCTTCCATGGAAGCCGGAATGACGATTCCCGTAGTTATCACGGTTTATGAAGACCGTTCCTTTACTTTCATAACCAAAATGCCTCCGGTTTCGGCTCTTGTCAAGAAGGCCGCGGGGCTCGCGAAAGCCTCCGGAGTGCCAAACCGCAACAAAGCCGGAAAGATAACAATTAAGCAGGTTGAAGAAATCGCGAAACAGAAAATGCCGGATTTAAATGCCGCCTCTCTTGAAGCGGCCATGAACATGGTTGAAGGCACAGCGAAAAGCATGGGCGTTGAAGTAGTAAAATAACATAATATTTGAGTGGGAGTCCGCCACTATAATATCGGCGAACGCAAACCACCGGAGGAATAAATGAGCAAACGACTGGCAGAAACATCCAAATTAGTGGACAAGAACAAACTCTATTCTCTTGACGAGGCCATTAACCTTGTCAAACAGACCGCAAAGGCCAAGTTTGACGAGACCGTTGAAATTCACATCCGCCTCGGCGTTGACCCCAAACAGAGCGATCAGTCGGTGCGCGGCACCGTTACTCTTCCCAACGGCATAGGCAAAACCAGAAAAGTTGTCGTAATAGCCCGCGGCGAGAAACAGAAAGAAGCGCAGGCCAGCGGAGCCGATGAATTTGGAGCCGAAGACCTTATTGAAAAAATATCAAAAGGCTGGATAGATTTTGATGTGCTTGTCGCTACCCCGGACACCATGAAAGACCTGAGCAAACTCGGAAAAGTGCTCGGTCCCAAGGGCCTGATGCCCAATCCCAAATCCGGCACGGTCACATTTGATATAGCCCAGGCTGTAAAAGAGTTAAAGCTCGGCCGCGTAGAATACAAGAACGATTCTTACGGCATAATCCACTGCCCGGTAGGAAAAGCTTCTTTCGCGCAGGACAAGCTTCTTGCCAACACAAAAACTCTACTTGAGGCTGTTATTAAAGCAAAACCGTCAACGACTAAGGGACAGTACCTGAAAAGTATTTCTATCTCCTCAACGATGGGGCCCGGCATTAAGCTTGACACCACTCAGAAGTTTTAGTTTCGGGGCCTTTTGACATAAAAACTTATGTCTAGCCTTACAAAATACAGAAAGCTTTCAGCCATAACAGTTTTTGCCGTAGCCTTCGGCTACATTGAATCTGCAGTAGTTGTTTATTTAAGGGAACTTTATTACCCTAACGGGTTTATCGTTCCCTTTTCAATTGGATTCCCCTTCATCCGGTTCGGGGCAAGCCCGTTTCTGGCCGCGATACCGCAAAAAATAATGCTTATTGAGGTTTTCCGGGAAGCCGCAACCATAATACTCCTCGGCGCGGCGGCGTTTCTGGCGGGCAAATCTTTTAAAGAGCGGCTGGCGTTTTTTCTCTGGCCTTTCGCGGTCTGGGATATATTTTATTATGTGTTTCTGCGCCTTACCATTGGCTGGCCCCAAAGCCTCAACACGCCGGATGTGCTTTTCTTAATCCCCGTGCCGTGGATAGCGCCCGTCTGGATGCCGCTCGCCGGATCTGCCGCGATGATAGCGGCTTCGGCCACGCTTTTAAGAAAACTTTAGCGACAACTTCCCCGGGGGGATACTTATATTATCAGTTTCGCGCCGCGCAGGCCGGTCCTTTTAATCACCATTTTATTTATTTTCTCTATAATCCTTCTGGAGCGCTTAGGGCATTATTCCTCGCCCGACAAGAACGATCCATTTTATTTTGCTTCAGGCAAAGCTTCTCTTATCACAGGCTCGGTGGCCGCGCCCGCTGAAATACAACAATACAGGCACACTTTCACGGTTAATGTTTCAAAAATAAACTCCGTTCCGGCCGGCGGGAAACTTCTTGTTAACTCTTACCTGAAAACTCCCCCTCCGGGCCCCGGCGCCGTATTAGAAATCAAGGCGAAAATAAAAAAGCCTCCCTCTGCCAAAAATGCCTCGGGCTTTGACTACGCCGCCTACCTGAGGCGTCAAAACATTTTTGCCACTGCCAACGCGCTTGAAGTCAGGCAGATCGGAGCGATAAAACTTCCTTTCTATCTGCGGGCGGCCTATTCGGTTAAAGACGATATTATTGATACGGTTTACCACTATCTGCCGGGAGAGGCCGCAAGAATACTCGTACCCATGCTTGTGGGCGATAAAAGCTCGCTGACCTCCCGGGACAAAAGAGTATTTACCGACGCGGGCATAATGCACATACTGGTTGTCAGCGGGCTTAATGTTGCGTATTTTACGGCTCTTTTTGTTTTTATATTCAGAATTTCCGGGCTGACCAGAAGGCAATCCTATCTTTTATCCATTCCGTTTATTTTTCTTTTTGCCGTCATAACCGGAGCCAACCCTCCCGTGCTAAGAGCCTCCGTAATGGCGGCGTTTGTAATACTTTCAATGAGCTTGAGGCGCGATCCGGATATAATTCACTCTATAGCTCTCTCGGCGCTGATAATCCTGATAATTAATCCTCAATCGGTTTTTGACGCCAGCTTTCAGCTCTCCTTTGCCGCGACACTGGGCATTGTCAGCCTTTACCCCAGGATAAACCGCCTGTTTGAAAGTTCGCCATACTTAATAAGAAAATTGCCCGGAAGCCTTTTTTCCGTGTCGCTCGCGGCCCAGCTTGCGGTCCTGCCGCTTATCGCCTATTACTTCAACAGGGTTCAGGTTATCGGCCTTATCAGCAATATCGTTATCGTTCCGCTGACCGGCGTTATAACAATATCGGGCATGGCCCTCTACCTTCTGCATTTTGTGCCGGGCCCGCTGGCGGGCCTTGCCTCGCTGATATGCTCAAAAACAATATTTCTCATGCTTTCTTTAGGCAACTTTTTTGCTTCCCTGGATATATCCTCATTTAATATTCCGTCGCCTTCAATCTTCCAGATCTGCCTGTATTATGCGCTGCTCTGGGCGTCCTTTACTTTCAAAAAGTATTATATTCTTCCCGCCGCGGCGCTTATATCGCTCTCGGCTTCGCTGGCCTATTCCTTTTCTGTTTCCGGCCCCGCATTTGAGGGGTTAAGGATTAATTTACTGGAGGCAGGACCGGCCGTATTTGCCCACATAGCCGAGGGTAACGGCGAGAACTGGGTTTTTGCCATGAATAATCCGCAAAGCATCAAGCGAAACGAATATTACTCAGATTTTCTTCAGAGATACTTTTCAAAAGCCGGCATAAATACTATTGACGGGCTGATAGCAGGAAACGGCGGTGAAACTCTTGGCGCTCAATTAAAAACTGAGAAGCTGGTCGGCGGGGACGAGATATTTTCCGTGGCGGCTTCAAGCGCGCAGTTTATCCGCGGCGAATCTGGAAGCGCGTTATATATGGAGTACGGCGCTTATAAGCTGATATTTCTTTCACGCCCGGATAAACCTCTCTGGAAAAAAACAGCCCCTCTTTTCTCCGGAAGCGCTAAAAAGGTTGTTGTTTTGTGCGGAAGACAAAATCCCACGGTCACAAACAATATTGCCGGCCGTATTGGCGCGGCAGATATCGCTATATACTCTTCAAAGAGCGGAAAAACAGGGACTCTCCTGTCCCGCGGCGGAAACCAAACGGTCAATCTGTCCGGAACAGGCGCCCTGGCATTTGAAATCAGCGATGATATAATCAATATATGTCCTTAGGGCAAAATTCAGCGCGATATTATTATCGTCTTTTTAAACCGTTCCTGATTTTGCTATAATGCTTTTATAATCGCGGCTTCCAAGGAGAAATAAATGAAGACTGTCGGAATAATTTATAATCCCGATAAAATCAGAGCGAAAGCTGAAGTTTCAACGCTTGCCAAATGGCTTAAGTCAAAGAAGTGCAGAGTTGAAGCTATACCGTCTTCCGCGTCTCACGCTCCTTTTATGGATTTTGCCGTTATCCTGGGCGGCGACGGAACCATGCTTAAGGCCGGAAGGCTGCTTTCCCCCAAGGGCATTCCGCTGCTCGGTGTAAACTTAGGGTCTCTCGGATTTCTCGCCGACACCAACCCCTCGGAGTCGCGCGCTCTAATCTCGCAGGTTTTGTCCGGCCTCTATGAAACCGAAGAGAGAATGATGCTTTCGGTCGTATTAAAATCCAAAACAAAAACTATCAGGCATCTGGCTTTAAATGACGCCGTCATACTCTCCGGCACGACCGGCAGAATACTAAACATCTCGGCAAATATTGGAACAGAATTTCTCGCCGACTATGTCGGAGACGGGCTGATAGTATCCACGCCCACCGGTTCAACGGCATATTCGCTGGCGGCCGACGGGCCTATAGTGCACCCGAACCTTTCACTTTTTGTGATAACCCCCATCTGCCCGCATACCCTTGCCGAAAGGCCCATGATTGTTTCAACAAGGCACCCGCTGAGTTTCCAGGCCGCGACAAAAGACGGCAAGGTCAAGCCTGTTCTTTCTATTGACGGACAGCTGCGCTACAGCATAGCCCCGCAGGACTGGATATTCGTAAGCAGGGCCGAACATTCCCTGCGCCTTATCGTTAACCCAAAAAAAAGATACCTGCAGGTTTTAAGAACCAAGCTGAAATGGAACGAGCGCGGATAGATTTAGTTTGGCAATAATTGATGTTCAAATGACATTTTTTTGTTTCTGTACGGGAATTAACTAATTTATGTTAATGCAACAGATTTCAATATACAATATCAGTTTCAATATAGCCTTGACAATTTTACGCAAACTTGTTAGACTATCGGTAGCAGGAAATGAATTTACTCCCCATCCGACTTCTGAATAAGGACTCGGATGGGGTTATTTTTTTGGGGGAACGCAAAAATGACTATTGAACCGAACAACAAGCGCGTATATGTATTTGTGGATGGGCAAAACTTATTTTATGCCATTAAGGATGCTTTTGGTTATCCCTACCCAAATTATGACATACAAAAACTTGTTCACTTAATTTGTGTTCAAAGAAACTGGCAAATAAGCAAAATTCGTTTTTATACCGGCATCCCGGATGCACTTGACAATGAAAGGTGGAATTCATTCTGGGTATCCAAACTTGCCTCAATGGGGCGATCCGGAGTAGAAATATTTACGCGGCCACTGCGTTACCGCGATCAAACGGTGAATCTAAATAATGGCAAAACCCAGACAATCAGAGTTGGCCGGGAAAAAGGTATAGATGTAAGAATCGCGGTCGATATTATTCGCTCCGTTCTTCGTAATGAATGCGATGTTGCCATAATCTTTAGTCAAGACCAAGATTTATCTGAGGTTGCTGATGAAATTCGCATGATAGCGCGCGAACATAACCGATGGATAAAGATGATAAGCGCCTTTCCGTCAAGCCCCACCGCGAAAAACACCAGAGGAATAAATAGAACTGATTGGATAAAAATTGACAGGAATACTTATGACAAATGCATTGATCCAAATAATTATAGACCTATTACCAAATAATAAATATGCTTTTAAACCTTAACATCAAAAACTACGCGCTGATAGACGAACTGGGCCTGGAGTTTTCCGAAGGGCTCAATATTTTTACGGGCGAAACCGGCGCGGGCAAATCCATAATAATAGAATCGCTCGGCCTTATTCTCGGCGAGCGGGCCTCGGCCGATGTCGTGCGAAAAGGCGCGCCGCGCTGTTCCATAACCGCGGAATTTGACACGGCAAACTTAAGCGGCGCCGAAAAATATCTTGCCTCCCTGGGTTTTGAGAACGAAGGTCAGCTTATAATCCGGCGCGAAATTGACCCTGCCGGAAAAAGCCGCGCTTTTATAAACGACCGCCCCTCAAGCGCTGAAACCTTAAAAAATCTCGGCGAGTTTCTCGTGGATGTCCACGGCCAGCACGAGCATCAGGCGCTGTTTAAAACGCGGCTCCAGCTTAATCTTCTTGACAGCTTCGCGGAAAACGAGCAACTCCTCTCTGAAATTGAATCCAAATACCAGGATTACAGGAAACTGCTCGCCCTAAAGGACGCCAGGCAGATGTCCGAGCAGGAAAGAGAGCGTTTCATTGAGCTTTACACCTTCCAGTTAAAAGAGATTGAGGCCGCCAGACTTTCCGAGGGCGAAGAAGAAAAAATTGAGCAGGCTCTGCCCAGGCTCAAGAACGCCGACAAGCTTATGTCCACGAGCGAACAGGCTTTCGGGCTTTTGTATTCTTCGGAGGGTTCGGCCATTGAAAATTTAGGCAAAGCCGTAAAGCTTCTGGAGAATATAAATTCTTCGGTGGAGGACCTGGCCCAGACCTCGGAGAACATGAACAAGGCCTACTACCTGCTTGAAGAGTGCTCCAGGGAACTTGAGGCTTTCAAGGACGGACTGAGAGCCGATCCGGAAGAGCTTAACAGGCTTCTGGAAAGGCAGAGCCTTATAGCCAAACTTAAGAAAAAATACGGGCAGAGCGTGGCAGAAATTATCGCCTACCGCGAAAAAATATCAGCGGAGCTTGAGGCGCTTTCCAGGCACGAGCAGGACAAGCTTGAGCTTGATTCAAAGCTTTCCAAGTCGCTTGGCCTGCTTGAATCCAAATGCGCGCTTTTAAGCGCGGAGCGAGGGAAGGCCGCCAAAAAGCTTTCCTCCGGAGTTGAAAAAGAACTCTCCGACCTGGGCATGAAAAAGGCCTCCTTTAAAATAAAAATCAGCAAACGCGGCGAGCCGTCCTCAAACGGCTGGGATGACATTGAGTTTCTGTTTTCCGCGAACCCCGGCGAAGAGATTAAACCGCTGAAAGATATCGCCTCAGGTGGCGAAATATCGCGAGTTATGCTGGCAATTAAAACCGTGCTTGCCAAGGCAGACAGCATACCGGTAATGGTCTTTGACGAGATTGACTCCGGCATCGGCGGCCCCATGGGCCAGACCATTGGGAGAAAGCTTTCCCAGCTTTCAAAGCACCACCAGGTGCTATGCATTACGCACCTGCCGCAGATAGCGGCTTTCGCGAAAATCCACATGTCTGTATCAAAGCAAACCGTTAAAAATATAACTAAAACCAGCGTAGTCCGGCTCTCGGCCGAGGATTCGGTTGAGGAGATCTCCCGCATGCTTTCAGGCCATGAAATCACCCCCGCCGCGAGAAAACACGCCGCCGAACTAATTGAAAACGCATTGAAATAACCGCCTTTTGCTTCCCTGCCTCAAATTTGACTTTTCGCCTTAAAAAGAGGTAAAATATTTTCGTGAGCAAAATAGAAATAATCACAGAAAAATGCAAAGGCTGCGGCCTTTGCATAATTGTCTGCCCCAAAAAAAGCATACAATTATCCAAAAACTTCAACAAAGCCGGGTATCATCCGGCTGTTTTTGTTGAGGGCGCCGATTGCACCGCCTGCGGGCTGTGTTTTCAGGTTTGCCCGGATGTCTGCATAGAAGTATATAAAGATAAATAACTGTTCCTGCCGCTCAGGTTAACTACTATGAAAAAAACTCTTATGAAGGGCAATATCGCCCTCTGCGAAGGCGCGATAGCCGCGGGCTGCAAAGCTTACTTCGGCTATCCCATAACCCCGCAGAATGAAGTTCCCGCGCATATGTCCAAAAGAATGCCCGAACTCGGCCTGGTTTTTCTGCAGGCGGAGTCCGAGGTTGCCGCTATTAATATGGTTTTAGGCGCCAGCGCGACCGGAGTTCGGGTAATGACCTCTTCATCCTCTCCCGGAGTCTCCTTAAAACAGGAAGGCATTTCTTATCTCGTGGGCTGTGAGCTCCCGGCCGTTATTGTAAATGTTCAGCGCGGCGGGCCGGGGCTTGGGAATATATCCGGCTCCCAGGCGGATTATTTTCAGGCGACTAAAGGCGGAGGCCACGGCGATTACCGCATGATTGTGCTTGCCCCCTCCTCGGTGCAGGATATGTATGACCATACCATGCTTGCCTTTGACCTTGCCGATAAATATAGAACCCCGGTTATGCTGCTGGCCGACGGCGTAGTGGGCCAGATGATGGAGCCGTTGATGCTGAACAAATATATTCCAGCCGCTACCGGCGACAGAAGCTGGGTGCTTGACGGCGCCAGGGGTAGGGAGCCAAGATCGGTGAAGTCACTTTTAATGGCCGAGGGCGCGCTGGAACGCCACAACCTGGAGCTTAGGAAAAAATTTGATCTTATTGAGGCCAATGAAACCAGGATAGAAACAAAAAATACGGATGACGCCGAGATAATTATCGTGGCTTTCGGCATATCGGCCAGGGTCGCTTATTCAACAATGCGCGCCCTGCGCGCCGCCGGAAAGAAAATCGGCGTGGCAAGGCCCGTAACCCTGTGGCCTTTCCCGCAGAAAACCATTTCCGAACTTGCCAAACCCGGCAGGAAATTCCTTGTGGCCGAGATGAATATGGGCCAGATGGTTGAGGATGTGCGCCTGGCGGTAAACGGCAAATGCCCTGTTGAGTTCTACGGAAGGCCCGGAGGCGGGCTGGTCAACCAGGAAGAGATGATAGAACGCATAAATAAAATGTAACCGCAGGAAAAAATATGAAGAAAATTCTCTCAAAAACCGAAAGTTTAAAAGCTACCCCGCACCTTTACTGTCCGGGCTGCGGCCACGGCATAATCCACAGGCTTGTGGCTGAATCAATTGACGAGCTGGGCCTGCGCGAGAAGACCATAGGCATCGCTCCCGTCGGCTGCGCTGTCTTCGCGTATGATTATTTCAATTTTGATGTCTCCGAAGCCCCTCACGGCAGGCCGCCCGCTGTCGCCACCGGCATAAAAAGGGTACGGCCCGATAAGATAGTATTTACTTACCAGGGCGACGGGGACCTTGCCGCGATAGGCACCGCCGAAACCATTCACGCGGCAAACCGCGGAGAGAATATAACGGTTATTTTTGTTAATAACGCCAATTACGGAATGACCGGCGGCCAGATGGCGCCTACCACCCTTATCGGACAGAAAACAGCCACAAGCCCCTATGGCCGCGACCCGAAGCGTGAAGGCTATCCCATGAAGGTCTGCGAACTGCTCTCCTCCCTGGAAGGCGTGGCCTATCTTGAACGGGTCTCGGTTTCAAACCCTAAAAATATTATCAGCGCCAAAAGAGCTATAAAGAAAGCGTTTCAGAACCAGGTAGACGGCAAGGGTTTCTCGCTTGTTGAAGTGCTTTCACAATGCCCGGTTGACTGGGGCATGACGCCTCAGAACTCTATAAAATGGGTTGAGGATGTTTTTGTCAAAGCTTTCCCTCTCGGCGTTTACAAGGATAAAAAATAATATGCAGACAGAACTGATAATCGCGGGCTCCGGCGGCCAGGGCGTTCTCTTCGCGGGAACACTGCTCGCTCAGGCGGCAGTTGAGGAAAACAAGGAAACCACCTGGTTCCCGTCGTACGGAGCCGAGATAAGGGGCGGCACGGCTAACTCCACCGTAGTCGTTTCAGACGAGGAAATCGGCTCTCCCGTAGTAAACAGTTTTTCCGCTCTTATAGCCTTAAACGAGCAGTCGCTTGACAAGTTCCTGCCCAAAGCGAAACCGGGCGCCGTAATAATAGTCAATTCATCGCTCGTAAATAAAAAAGTTGACAGAAGCGATGTGAAAGCTTATTATGTGCCGGCTTCTGAAATTGCCGATAAACAGATAAATGATATCAGAGCCGCCAATCTTGTGGCGCTGGGAGCCTACCTGAAAGCGAGCGGCATACTGAAACTTTCAAGTGCGAAACAGGCCTGCGATATACTTTTCGCGGAAAGGGCAAAGCTTATCCCGCTTAACCAGCAGGCTCTGGAGCTGGGATACAATTCATGCCGGCAGGGCTGATATTTTAACCGAATCAAAAGGCGAACTATGAAAATCAGGCACGCAAGAATTCCGGATGTAAAGCTAATTCACTCATTAATAGGCTTTTACGCGGACCGCAAGGAAATGCTTCACAGGCCGCTTAACGATATTTACGAAAATATACAGGAGTTCATGGTAGCCGAAGATAAAAATAAGGTTGTCGGCTGTTGCGCTCTGCATGTTTCCTGGGAAGACCTTGCCGAGATAAAGGCTCTGGCCGTTTCAGCCGATTACCAGAAAAAAGGCATTGGCAAAAAGCTCGTGGCCCAATGCGAGAAAAACGCAAAAACCCTGGGAATTAAAAAGACTTTCGCTCTCTCCTTTAAACCGGAGTTTTTTTATAAATTCGGCTACTACAAAATCGCCCGCGAAAAACTTCCCCACAAAATATGGGGAGAGTGCGTCAAGTGCCCTCTTTTTCCGGACTGCGGCGAAACTCCGCTTATGAAAGATCTTGTCAAACCTTCAAAGAAATAGCCCCACAGCTAAGGCGCTCAGTTTAAAAGGCAAAAATGCCTGTTAACTCAAGTACCTATCCTGCCGTCCCTTCCGCGGTTAACCGCGCTTTATTCCGAGCGGAGATCTTTCTATGAATATTAAATTCTGGGGCACCAGGGGATCTATTCCCGTTCCCGACAAACGAATGATCCGTTTTGGCGGAAATACCACCTGTGTGGAAGTGGAAATAGGAAAAAAAACCCTTATAATTGACGCCGGCACGGGTATTCACCGGCTCGGCGAGCACTTAAGCAGGAAAAATATTCATGATATCAGTTTGTTTATCACTCACTCGCACTGGGACCACATTCAGGGTTTCCCGTTCTTCATGCCTATTTATTCAAAGAAAACAAAGATAAATATTCTCGGCTGCACCAGTTCCTACAGTAAACTCAGCGATATACTCTCCAACCAGATGTCATCGGAGTATTTCCCCGTTCCTTTCTCCGAGCTGACCTCAAAAATAATTTTTACCGACGCCTGCGCCCTTTATTACGAAATAGAAGGCCATAAAATAAGTTTCATTCGCGCCAATCACCCGGCGTTTACCATGGGCATTAAAATTGAAAACGGTTCCGGCGCTTTTGTATTTATTACCGACAACGAGCTTGAGGCCGAAACACAGCATACAAAATACGGCCGCTTTGTGGAATTCTGCGCCGGAGCGGAATATCTTGTTCACGACGCGCAGTTTACCGACAGGGAGTATAAACACAGGAAAGGCTGGGGCCATTCAACCTACGAACAGGTTGTTAAACTCGCCTCCGACGCGAAAGTAAAATCCGTGGGTTTTACCCATCACGATCCGAACAGAACCGACCGGGAGCTTGATGAGATTCAAAGTGCTTACCGCAGGTTCTGCCGGACAGCGAAATATGAATGCAAGCCCCATGTAGTCCGTGAGGGCATGGAAAAAAGGATATAACACCCGGGAGGCGGAAAATGGATTTACAGCTTATCACTTGTATTGTTGAGCGCGGGAAAGCGGATAGAATAATTGACGCGGCACTCAAAAGCGGTGCCCAGGCCGCCACAACCTTTTTCGGGCGGGGGCGCGGTATTCGCGAAAAGCTCGGTGTTTTCGGGATGTTTATTAAGCCCGAAAAAGAAATAGTGCTGATAGTGGCGAAAGCGGATTCCACGCTTCAAATTTTTGAAAATATTGTTACGGCCGGCGGACTCAGAGAACCCGGAAAAGGATTTGCCTATATCCAGCCCGTAAACAACGCCGTGGGTTTCATTGAATAAAAGCCGGCAAGATGAGAATAATACTGATTTTTACCGTAATTACAATAATACTTGTTTCTTTTGATTTAAAAAAAAACGGGCAGGCCGCGCCTGAGCCTTCGGCTCCTGCCTTTGCGCCGCTGAATTTAGATTCTGTTCAATCCTATCCGGCGCTGGCGCCTGAACATAAAAAAATGTTTGAAGAAATCGGCGTTTCTCCGGATATAATACAAAAAGAATATTATTCCCCGATGGTTGAGCTGGAGAAAAAAACAAAAAAGGGAACCGACACGTTTATAAAAACCGCGGCATGGACGGCCGGCTTCGTAAAATTTGTTATTTCAAGTAAAAACCGGATGAGGCAAACCGCCGCCTGGCTCACGGCGGCTTTTATTGCCGCGGCTCTCTTATTGTGGCATTACAGGTTATGGAATAAATTGGCTATTTTTTCTAACTTCCTGTGCGCGGGAGGCATGCTTCTATATATGGCGGCCTCTATATGCTCGCTGTGGGCGCTATATATTTTCAAGTCTAACCTTTGGGAATTTAACAGCTACCTGATGATTTGGTTTCCCGGAATTATGATAATCCTCGGAAATACGGGACTCAAGCTTACCGACAACAACTACCCTATAGCAAATTCACTCGTAGATGAAATGACAGCGCCCCTGGCGCAGATGCTGATGATAGCGCTGGCCGTAAAATATATTCTGTAAATTGCCCGGCACGGAAGGTTTACTGCTGAAGAAGAGAGAAATCCAGAAGATTTGAGAACAGCCCAACCGTAAACTGTAAAATCGCCAGCCTGTTGGCCTTTAAATCCGCGTCATCCGCCATAACCATAACTTTATCAAAGAATTTATCAACATCGGGCTTGAGCGAAACCATTTTCTGCATGACCGCGGCGTACTCTTTATTTTCAATCAGCGATATTATTTCCTCTCTGATGCGCACCACGGATGAATACAGGGCAGACTCGGCCTCTTCTTTCATTAATTCCCGGCTTACTTCCGAAGGTACGGCAATGGACATCTTTTGAGCCTGTTTGAGTATGTTTGAAGCTCTTTTGAAAGCCGCCGCGAGAGCCGCGAAGTCAGCCTCCTGCCTCATCTTTTTCAAAGCTTCCAGCCTTCTCTGCACATCATTAATATCGTCAAACCCCGTAGCAAGGACAGAGCGCACTTCATCAAACTTAAAACCCTGAGCCTCAAGCATATTCTCCAGCCTTTGCTTCATAAACTCCAGGAGCTGGGCCTTGGCTGAAACCGAATTTCTTATATTCTCCGGCAAAACGCCGAAAGCCTTTTCAACAAGCTCTCCAAGCGAAATATTAAGTTTCTTTTTAACAATTATCCTCAATACACCCGTCGCCATTCTTCTTAACCCGTAGGGGTCCTGAGAACCGCTGGGCACAAGCCCGATGGAAAAATCCGCCGCGAGAGTGTCAATTTTATCGGCTATTGAAACTATGCACCCTGCGTCAGACACGGGAAGCTTTGAGTCGCCGCTTATCGGCCAGTAGTGCTCCTCTATGCCGCGCGAGACCTCTTTTGAAAGCTCGTCCTGCGCCGCGTAAATCCTGCCCATTATGCCCTGAAGTTCGGGATATTCAAAAACCATCTCAGTCACAAGGTCGGCTTTGGAAAGGTTCACCGCTTCTTTCAGCTCGGCGTCGGAAATCTCAAAAACCCCGGCTGTTCCGGCCTTTATGAAACCCGCCAGCTCGCCGATCCGCAGAATTTTATCATGTACCGTTCCCAGTTTCGCGTGCAGAACGACTCCCTTTAATTTTTCCACTTTCTCGGCGAGAGGTTTCTGGGTATCCTTGTGGAAGAAAAATTCAGCGTCGGAAAGCCTGGCTTCCAGCACTCGTTCGTAGCCTTCTTTTACCACTTCCTGATTTTCTGAAATACCGTTCCTTATGCCGATGAAATAATTCATAAGCTTTCCCTTATCGTCTTCCAGAGGGAAATATTTCTGTTTCTTCTTCATGCAGGTTATAAGCACTTCGGAAGGGATCTTGAGGTAATTTTCGCTGAATTTGCCCAGCACGGCCACCGGGTGTTCCACAAGGCAGACAACCTCGTCAAGCAGCTGCTCGTCCTCAATAACCGCGCCTTTTGCCCGTTTTGCGGCGCCCTCAATAATTTTATTTAGAATGTCCCTGCGTTCTTCCCGGGCCGCGATAATGCAGTTGTTTTTAAGAGTTCCGTAATATTTCTCGGCTGAGGGTATGATAATTTTTCTTTTTGAAGCGGTATGCAGGCCGCCGCACCAGTTGGAGGATTTTACCCCGGCGGCGGAGATTTTAAGAACCTTGTCTCCGTAAAAAGCAGTAATAGATCTTATAGGCCGGGCAAACTTAAATGCCGTCTCCTCCCAGATCATCGTTTTGGGAAAATATATTTTGCCTATCATGCCCTGGAAAAGCTCTTTTAAAATTATTTCGGCTTTCTCGCCCGCGATTTTTTTCGTGACGCAGAGATATTCTCCCTTTTCAGTTTTTTTAACGGCAAGCTTTGCCGGATCCATACCGAATTTTGCCGCGAATCCTCTGGCGGCCTGGGTAAAATTGCCGTCAGCGTCTTTCCCGACTTTAAGCGAAGGCCCCATAAATTCTTCGTGGCGTTCCCGGGTTTTATCGCAGACTTCCTTTAGATGGACTGTAAGCCGTCTGGGCGTGGCGTAGGTGGCTATCTGGCCGCAGGCCAGGCCGCGGGCCGAGAGAAATTTGGCCGTTAGCTCCGCCATTTGTGCCGTGGCAGGCCCGATATAAGAAGCCGGTATTTCCTCGGTTCCAATTTCTAAAAGCGCGTCTCTCGCAATATTTTTATCGCTCATTTTTTATTCTCTTCGGCGGCGGCAAGCTGCAGATACTGCTCGGCAACTCGGCGCGCTATGTTTCTGACTTTCGCTATGTAAGAAGTCCTCTCCGTTACCGAAATCGCGCCCCTCGCGTCCAGCAGGTTGAAAAGATGCGAGCATTTCATGACGCCGTCATAGGCCGGCAGGACAAGCTTATTTTCCAAAAGCCTCAGGGTATCGGCTTCCCAGTCGCGGAAATGCCGTTTGAGCAGTTCCACATCGGCCTGCTCAAAATTATATTTGGACCACTGACGCTCGTCTTCAAGGTGTACCTGGCCGTAAAGAGTATCGTGGGTCCACTTTAAGTCATAAACATTGTCAATTTTCTGTGAATACATGGCAAGCCGCTCAAGGCCGTAGGTTATCTCAACGGAGATCGGGTTTAAGTCAATACCTCCGACCTGCTGAAAATAGGTGAACTGCGTAATCTCCATTCCGTCCAGCCAGACTTCCCAGCCCAGGCCCCAGGCTCCGAGCGTCGGGGACTCCCAGTCGTCTTCAACGAAACGGATATCGTGTTTTTTCGGGTCAAGCCCGATGGCCTTTAAACTTGAGAGATAGGTGGCCTGTATGTCCTTAGGAGCGGGTTTTATAATTACCTGATACTGATAGTAATGCTGAAGCCTGTTGGGGTTTTCGCCGTAACGGCCGTCGGTAGGCCTGCGGGACGGCTCCACATACGCCGCGGCCCAGGGCTTAGGCCCCAGGGAACGCAGGAATGTAGCCGGGTTAAAAGTTCCCGCGCCTTTTTCCAGGTCGTAGGGCTGCCACAACAGGCATCCCTGGTTTGACCAGAATTTATGGAGAGTGAGAATAATTTCCTGAAATGTCATAATTTAATTTGCCGCCGCGAGCTGTTTTTCCATAACCGCTATTTTGCTCATGAATTTTTTTGAATGAAGCGGCCTGGTCAGATAAAGATTTAAATACCCTTCCAGGCAACTTTCAACTTCGCTCAGTATTGAATCGTCCATCCCTTCGTCCGCGTCCAGCGCTTCACCGGACATGGTGGAAATCTTTAACAACACATCGTAGACGGAGCGTGTCGTCTGCAGATTTCCTCTTTTGATGTAATCCAAAAAACTATATCCGGAAAGCTTAAGAAACCTCATAGTAAACGCCAGCACTATTCTTTTTGGGTTTTCGGCTTTTTCCAGAAGCTCCCAGGTGCGCCCGAGCAGGTCGTATTTCATGGCGTTTTCGGAATTATACATTGTCAGCGCGTCGCAGATCTCGGAGCAGTGCTGGGCCATGCAAAAACGCCGCCAATCGCTTCTTAAAGACGAAAAACCGTTCAAAATCCTGACGCCGGTGACTCTGGACCTGGCATTGGGGGTCTTCAGATACACCGAGAAATCGCATTCCAAAACCGGCTCCGCGGCCGCCGAAAGCTTGGCCTTTATTTTCTTTGCTCCCGGAACCACCGCCGAAACCTTGCCCCACTCGCGGGTGAATAAAAGCACCGTTTTATCGGCCTCCGCCGAGACTCCGGTTTTTAAAACCAATGCCTGCAGGCGATGATACATTTTTTATTGCACCTGTTTCCCAGCCCCCGTGACTTTTTTAATTTTTACTCTCTGAACTTTTCTTTTATCGGCGTCCACCACTTCTATCTCAAGGTCTCCCCACTTTACGGTGTCGCCGACCCTGGGGATTCTTCCGAACAAATCCAGTATCCAGCCGCTTATGCTGTTAAACTCGCCCGCGGGAAGGTTAAACCCGAGTTCCCGGTTGGCCTGCTCAAGATTTTCAGAGGCCATGAGCATGAAAGAGCCGTCAGGAAAAGGTATTATCGTCTTTTCCTGAATGTCATATTCGTCCCAGATATCGCCGACAATTTCCTCAACCAGGTCTTCTATGGTCGCAAGGCCCACCGTTGAACCGAACTCGTCAACGACTATGGCCATGTGCTGGTGGCCGGTCTTAAATTCTCTTAAGACCTTGTCTATCCTGGCCGAGGCCGGCACAAAGTACGCGGGCCTTACAAGATCGTCAATAACAAAGAGCGAACCGCCTCTCCAGGCGAGCGCAAGGTCCTTACTATAAATAATTCCCACGATGTTGTCAAGATTTGAACGGTAAACCGGAACGCGGGAATAGCCTTTTTCTATTATCTGGTCTATTATTTTATCCAGGTTCTGGTCTAAACTCACCGCCTGAATTTCGCTTCTCGGTACCATAACGCGGCTGACTCTTGTTTTACCAAAATCAAAAATATTTTCCATTATCCGCTTTGCCGGATCCGGCAGAGAAAGGGTCTCGTCTGAAAGCAGGAGAATCTTAAGCTCGTCGGGATTTAAGGAAGGTTTCTCGCCGGCCGTGTATTTTCTGGAAAACAGCCTGATGACATTTTCCGAAAGTTTCAAAAGGAATTTGGTGAGCGGCGCGATAAGAGAATTTACAAAATTCATGGGCCCGAGAGCGCGCACCGCCACCTGCTCGGCGAAATAGCGCGACAATATTTTCGGTATTATCTCGCCGAACACAAGCGTAATAACAGCGGCCGCGGCGGGGAGTATGGAAAGCATTATATGTTTTGGGATAGCAAAATTTTTTGAAAAGTCCAGAGCCAGGGAAGTGGCGAGCACACCGCTTCCTATGATAGAAAGGGTCGTCCACACTATTATGGCGGCAAGTATCTGCCCGGGGTTTTTCTCCCAGGCCGCCACATGGCCGCGCAGAGACGGGTGTTTCTCTTTTATGGAAGAAAGAGTTATCGTAGACAGGCTGGTAAGCGCCGTCTCGGTGCCGGAAAAAAACGCCACCAGCGCCAGCGAAACCGCGTAGAGCGATATTTTTATTATTATTGCCGTTTCCATTATCATTTAAACTTTTTTCCTTAAATCATATTCGTCAAGAATCTCGCCGACAATTTCCTCAAGCACATCCTCAAGCGTGACAATGCCCTTAACATCCCCGAAAGCGTCGGCGACAAACGCCATGTGCGTCTGCCCGGACTGGAAATCCCTGAGCACATCGCATATTTTTTTATCCGGCGGCACGAAATACGCGGGCCTTATCATTGAGGACGAGAAAACTCCGTTATGCTTTCTCCAGGAATTTAAAAGGTCCTTTGTGTAGACAAACCCCACCATTTTATTCAGAGAGCCCCTGTATACCGGCACCCGGCTTCTCCCGGTTTCAACCGCCATATCAAGAAACTTCTCTTCTTCATGTTCTATATTGACAGCTTCAAGCTTTTCAACGGGCGTCATAATCTGGCTGGCGCTGATCTCGCTTAAGCGAAGCACCCTTTCAAGCATCTGGCCCGCTTCCTTGCCGAGCATGCCGGAAGTCCTGGCCTCGGAAATAAGCCCCTTTATCTCTTCCATGCTGACATAAGTCAGCCTGCTGACAGGCACGAGGTTTTTCTTCGGGAAAACCAGCTTGACCAGCATGACAAAGGGCCAGGCCAGCGGCGATATTATTCTTGTCAGGCTGGATAAAACCGGAAGGCTTATTATCGTGGCTTTCTCGGGGTTAAACCTGCCGAATATCTTGGGGGCTATCTCTCCGAATATGACGGCGACAAGCGTCACCGCGAGCCAGGTTCCTATTTCAACAGCCTCCCTCGGCGCGAAATGAAATACCCTTAAAGCCACTATCATGCTCAGGAAACTGATGCCGAAATTCGTAATCGTGTCAACGACAAGAACGGTCGTGAGAATATTGTAGGGGTATTTAAGCCAGGCCTTCAGGTCTTCGGAGAGCGACTTGTTGAGAGCGATGATTTTCTTTATGCGGTATTTTGAAAGGCTGGTCATGCCGGTTTCCGCGACAGACCAGAACGCGGAAAGCGCGAACAATATGATAATCGCCGTGAGGCTTAGGAAAATAAACATTGCCAGATTTTATCCTGTAATTTAAACATTTTGGCTTTATTTTTTGCGTCGTAGTCGGTATAGCCGAAAAGATGCAGGACGCCGTGCACCGCCAGGTATGATATCTCTTTTCCCCAGGAATGCCCCACGGCCGCGGCCTGCCTGCGCGAACGCCCGCCGGAAATATATATATCTCCGCGAAGCGGATTTCTTTCGTAAAGAAAAGAAATTACATCCGTGATTCTTCTCACCCGCCTGAATTTAATGTTTAGTTTCCTGATCTCCGGGTCGCTTACAAGAATGAAGCTGATATCGCAGCCTTTTACCGCGCGGGGCCCGCTTTTAAGAGCCGCGAGAGCCGACCTGCGCACAAGGAGAGCGGTTTTCTTCGGAAATCCGTATATGCTTATTTTATTCAAGACTGCCCGTCGCCTTTCACCGACTCCTGGTATTCTATCCGCGCGTGATAAAGGTTGCTCAGCGAAGCTATCAGGCTCTCCGCTATGCTCCCGAGGTCGTGAAGCGTGATATCGCATTCCGTAAACTGTCCGTCGGTAAATTTATTGTTTACTATTTTCTCAACCATGTCGCGTATCCTGCCAGGCGTCGGATCCTCAATAGTCCTGGAGGCGGCCTCGGCGGAATCGGCGAGCATAAGGATCGCCGCTACGGGAGTGCGCGGCTTGGGGCCCGGATAGCGGAAAATTTCCTGCTTAATCTCTTCATTCTGTTCAAGCGCCCTGTGGTAGAAATAATGTATAAGGGAAGTCCCGTGGTGCTGTTCAATGCAGTCAATAATCACCTTGTCAAGTTTATGCTGTTTGGCGAGAGCGACTCCGTCTTTGATGTGCGAAATAACCACCAGGCTTGACATGGTGGGCGCGAGCGGGTCGTGAGGATTTCCCGAGGCCTGCTGGTTCTCTATGAAATATTCCGGGTGCGAGAGTTTTCCGATATCGTGGTAATACGCGCCTACCCGCGCGAGCAGCGAATTGGCTCCTATGGCCTCGGCGGCCTGCTCTGCTATTGAAGCCATTATAAGCGAGTGGTGGTAAGTCCCCGGCGCCTCCAGAGTCAGCCTTTTTAGAAGCGGCTGCGTGAAATCGGCAAGTTCAAGAAGTTTTATGTTTGTGGTGCGGGAAAAAAAGTTTTCAAGATAAGGCAGAAGACCCAGCACTATCAGCGCCGAACCAAAACCTGAAAGCGCCCCGAAAATGAGATTTATTTTCAATACATGCAAAGACCAGAGGCCGAACATATGAATAATAAGAATGGCGCCGACATTCGCGGCGGCAATCTTAAGGCCAAGCCGTGTGAGGTCGGCCCTGTTTCTGATGCCGCTTAAAAAAGTCACTCCGGTAAACGATCCGGCGATATGCACAAAGAAATACTCCAGCCCGAAATCGTTGAGTATCCCGAGCACCAGGCTCAGCACTATAGCTGAAATTATAGCCAGCCGTTTTGAAAGCAGAAGCCCCGTCAAAACCACGAAAGCAGCTATCGGCACGGCAAGAGGCCAGCCTTTCATAACCTGCATTGTAAGAACCGAGCTCGTCAGCAGAAGCCCGAGCAGCATCATGGCTTCGCCGTCAGCCAGAAGCTCCGGGATGTCATATTTTAGATAGACCACGAAAAACGCGAAAACCATGGTTATAAACAACACCAGGCCCGCGACTTTTACCCAGACAAAACCCACTTCCAGCAGAAGTATAACGAAAAATGCCGCCACGCTCAGCGCCGCGACAACCGGCGACGGAATAAAAATCTCTTTTTCCCAGGCGTTCTCTCCGCCCCGCTTTACGGCGGATCCGCGCGGCTCGGTTTCAACCCACTTAAGCAGCTTCAGCAGCACGGTTTTTGATATTTTTTTAAACATTTTTTACCTCTGGTTTTGCTTTTTTGTCCCAGGCGCCGTAGGCCTTGATTATCTTTTTCACCAGCGGATGGCGCACCACATCATCTTCCGAGAAACGCACAATTTTTATACCTTCAACATCAGCGAGAATTTTTTCTGCGGCCACAAGACCGGATTTCCTCTTGTCGTCAAGGTCAATCTGGGAAGTGTCGCCGGTTATTACTATCTGGCTGTCCTGCCCTATGCGTGTTAAAAACATCTTCATCTGCTCTTCGGTGGAATTCTGCGCCTCGTCCAGGATTACAAAAGCGTCGTCTATGGTCCGGCCGCGCATATAGGCCAGCGGCACTATTTCTATTGTTTCTTCCTCGCGCATGAAACGGAATTTTTCGGTGCCAAGCATCGCGAAAAAAGCGTCGTAAAGCGGTTTAAGGTACGGATTGATTTTCTCGTACAGATCGCCCGGCAAAAACCCAAGTTTCTCTCCGGCCTCAACGACGGGTCTTGTCAGAACTATCCTGCTGACCCTGCCTTCGCTGAGCGCCTTCAGCGCGCAGGCTACGGCAAGAAATGTTTTGCCCGTGCCAGCCGGCCCCGTAGCTATAACGAGGTCGTAGTGCGGGATAAAGTCCACATATTTTTTCTGCTGTTCGGAACGCGGCTTTATATGCCTGCCGTGAAAAGTAACATAGATAGCGCCCGGATCGGTCGCGCCGGAAGATTTGGCCGCCTGCGGAACCGATTTTTCCGGAAGCTTAATATTTTTAGCCTGTCTTATGGCCTCTATATCGTCAAGCGCCCGCTCCACTTTCCCGGCCGCGCCCCTTACCACAAGAGTGAAATCGCCCGACTGGCTGGACTGGCGCACAAAAATCTGCACCCCGAAGGACTGCTCCAGGCGGCGCAGGTTATCATCGTGCTGGCCCAGGATATCCAGCGCTTCCGCTGTGCTTTTAAGATATATTTTTCTTGTAACCATATTACGAAAAAATCCGCGCGCATGGGTAAAAACAGCGCCGCGGCCTTATACTAAAACCCGAAAGGT
This sequence comes from Elusimicrobia bacterium RIFOXYA2_FULL_47_53, assembly GCA_001800315.1. Classification (GTDB taxonomy): domain Bacteria; phylum Elusimicrobiota; class Endomicrobiia; order Endomicrobiales; family XYA2-FULL-47-53; genus XYA2-FULL-47-53. Next base: position 22,460 of record MGVE01000006.1, read on the forward strand.
TTTATATTCATAGTTCTTGACTCAATTTAACCAAATATTGAGCAAAAAGGCAAACCGAAAGGACGACATGAACGCTGGTGTTTATTTGCCGGTTTTTATGCCGAGCTCTCTGAGCTGGCGGGGCGAGACCTGGCCGGGAGCGCCAGACAGCGGGCAGGTGGCCTTCTGGGTTTTGGGGAACGCTATTACCTCGCGGATAGACTCCTCGCCAAGCAGCAGGGCGCAGAACCTGTCAAAACCGAGAGCTATGCCGCCGTGCGGCGGAGCCCCGTAGGTGAGGGCGTCAAGGAGAAAACCGAATTTTTCCCTGGCATCTTCCTTGCCGATGTTAAGCGTTGAGAATATTTTTTCCTGCACTTCCTCGCGGTGAATCCTTATGGATCCTCCGCCGAGTTCGGTGCCGTTTAATATTATGTCGTAGGCGCGGGCACGGATCCTGGAGCCGGCGGCCCTGTCGGAAACCGAGTCTAAAAGAGGTATATCCTCAAGTTTTGGCGAGGTGAACGGATGATGCATGGCGTTCCACCTGTTTTCTTCGTTATCCCACTCAAGAAGCGGAAAATCCACGACCCAGAGGAATTCAAATTTGTCTTTTGGTATAAGGCCGAGCTGTTTGGCAATTTTAAGGCGGAGAGCTCCGAGCCCCTGAGCCGCTACATCGGCAGAATCGGCCAAAAACAGCAGAAGGTCGCCGGGTTTTGAGCCGAGTTTGTTCTGTATCGCAGCAAGTTCGTCGGCCGAGAAGAATTTTACAATGTTTGATTCGGGGCCTTTGTCGGTTACTTTCATCCAGGCAAGCCCCTTGGCGCCGTACTGCGCCACAAACTGGGTCAAATCCTCTATTTCGGAACGGGAAAACTTGTCGCCGTAAGGGGCGCATATAGCCCTTATGACACCGCCCGAAGAAGCGACTGAGTTAAAAACTTTAAATCCGCAGTTTTTGAGCTCCTGCGTCAGATCGGATATCTCAAGAGCGAACCTCGTGTCGGGCTTGTCGCTGCCGAAACGAAGCATGGCTTCCGAATAGGGCATCCTTAAAAACGGCGTTTTAATTTCTTTGCCGAGCGCTTCTTTAAAAACAACCGCCAGCAACCCCTCTATAACTCCCATTACATCGTTCTCGTCCACAAATGACATCTCAAGGTCTACCTGGGTAAACTCGGGCTGGCGGTCCGCGCGCAGGTCCTCGTCGCGGAAACAGCGGACTATCTGGAAATATTTATCAAATCCCGAAACCATGAGGATCTGCTTGAAAAGCTGGGGCGACTGGGGCAGAGCAAAATAGTTTCCCTGGTTCATGCGGGAGGGCACAAGAAAATCGCGCGCCCCTTCGGGGGTTGATTTGGTTAGGAAAGGCGTTTCTATCTCAAGAAAACCCGTGTCGGAAAGGTGCTGGCGGATCTTCTGAAGCATTTTATGGCGAAGAATAAAATTTTTCTGTACGGCCGGCCTTCTTAAGTCCAGGTAGCGGTATTTTAGGCGCATCTCTTCGGAGGTCTCGGTATAGTCGGATATCTCAAAGGGCAGGCCGGGGGCCTGGTTGATTATCACAAGCTCTTCGGCGACCACTTCCACCTCACCGCTGAAAAGGTTTGGGTTAACGGTTCCTTCCGGCCTTTTTCGGACGGTTCCCGAAACCTTCAAAACGAACTCGCTGCGAAGTTTCTCTGCGGTAGAGAAAACCTCTTTATTCTCGGGCTGAAAGACTACCTGCAGAACGCCCTCGCGGTCGCGCAAATCTATAAAAACCACGCCTCCGTGGTCGCGGCGCGAATGCACCCAGCCAAAAGCCGTTATTTTCTTGCCGATGTATGATGAATTGATTAAACCGCAGTAATTTGTTCTTTCCAACTTAAGACTCCTATGAATATATTTTAATTGAGCGGCTCGGATCGTCTATGACCTGACAAATACCCGCTATCGCGGTCAACCCCGCGTATAAGGCATATGCTTCGCCTGGACATTTATAGCAAAATTGGCTGTTTTAGTCAAAAAAACCGGCGAATCGGTAGTGTACGCTGACTGGATGATTCCAAAAAAAACACCTCCGAGCCGGCCCGCTATGGGCATGGACTGCGAAGGTGTTAATAATAGTTTTTAAACTGTCCCGGATTATATTAAAATTTTGTGCTCAGGGTAATTCTGTGCGTATCGGATAACTCGCCGTATGGCACAAAAGCATAGTCTAACTGAATGCTCCAGACATTTACTCCAAACCCGGCCGAAAACCCGGCCAAACCGCCAAGCGATTGCGAATCCATGCCAAGTTTGTATCCTGCCCTTGCCGACAGCGCTTTGTTTATAGAATATTCAAGGCCCAGCGACTCGGTTATTCTTTCGTCATAAATATAGTCGTCAACATCAAGCGCGACGACAAGCGCGTCGTTCATAAGCCGGTACGCGCCGCTTAGACGGATATTCAGCGGAAGAGGATCGGCGTCATTGATAAATTTCACGGAAGTGCCCAGATTGTAAATGCCCAGCGCGGCGGTCAGATTCTTTAACGGTGTTTTGTAAAGGCCCGCGACATCAAGAGCAAACGACTGCGCCACCTTGTCGTCAAGGGTCTGCCGCAGAACTTTAAGGTTGGCTCCCAGCCTCAGCCCCGGCAGTTTAATAAATCTGGTGTCGGCGTAAGAAAGATAAAGCGCCATATCGTTCGCGCCAAAGGTTCCTTCCGCAGTATCAACATCAGTTGTCCTGCGTTCAATGCCTCCTATAGTAAGATAATTTAAACCTACGCCCAGGGCGCCGAGCTTGCCTATCGGCTGAGAATATCCCAGAAAACCGATATTAATCCCCTGGAAATACTGGATGTAGGAGGCCGTAACCTGCTTATTTTTCTGGTCGGCAAGGCCGGCCGGGTTCCAGTAAATGGCGTCAATGTTATCCGCTACCGCCGAGAAAGCGCCGCCCATTGCGACGGCTCTGGCGCCAACGCCGATTTTCAGGAACTGCGCCGCCGTAGTCCCTACGCCCGCGGCGTACAGACTTGTTGCTGACGCAAGGCCGGCAAACACTAACAAGAGAATTTTTCTTTTAATGTTCATCATAATGAAAACCTCCCGAAACATGCCTAACGGCATTGTTATTTTATCAGCGCCATTTTAATAGTCTTCTTCTCAGTTCCTACTTCGGCCACGCAGAGATAAACTCCGCTGGCGCATTTTGAACCGCTCTTGTTTTTTCCGTCCCAGTCCAGATAGTAGTAGTAGCCGCCGTCAATATTCCCGACGAGCATATCATTCGCGTTAAGCTCGCGGACAAGTTCGGCAGCGATATTGTATATCCTGAACCTCGTCCTGACATTGGTTCCGAACGAAGCGGGAATCGCGAACCGGATTACCGTTCCCTCCGTGGTTATCTGGGCTATGCTGCCGCCGCGGTTAAGCGTTACGGCTTTCTGCGTGAGGTCAAACGGGTTGGGCACATTGAATACCTCAAGGGAACTGCCCGCGTAAGGCATACGGGCCGGAACCCTTGAAACCATAAATATACCCTTCTGGTTAGAGGAGGCCGCGCCCTTTCCGTTTGAAGGGCTGAGCTTGTACTCCTTGCCGTTAAATTTCGCGAGAGAAGGCTTCCTGCGGGGGCTCGCGCTCGCGGCCGCGGCCGTGGCAATATTTTCAACTTCTACGGACACCGTGCCGCTTATGGGGTCAACCATGGTCGCGCCCAAAATCGGGTCCCAGGTCTTGGTTGTCTCGTTGTACTGCCGGACACTCAATGAATCGGTTTTCTCGCCGACCAGCGTTGAGTCGTACCCGAGGGTCAGTGTCATGGTTTTATTATCGTTCTGCTGAGAACCGTCCATATCAAGGGTGATATTATAGACATCTCCGCCGATTTCGTCGGTCGGAACACCGGTGACAAACGGTGAAGACTCCTGCATTTCTTTTTCTATGCTTAGCTCGGGGTCAGAGTCATCGCCGAGAGTTATTGAACCGGGGCTTATGTAGAGGCCAGAGGTGTCGTTGCCCTGGCTGTCAAGAGTAACATCGCCGCTGGCGACCGACTGCTGGTCAATGTTTTCTCTTGCCTGGGCGCTGTTGCCGGGATTGTACACAAAATCCGCTTCCTGCAAGGTCGCGCCGTCATCAACCGTTAAACGCACCGTGTAAAACTTGGTTTTGTCCGGCAGGGTAATCGTATAGGACTTCATGCCGACGGGGCTCACGGTTAAATTAGCGGCCGCGGAGGCATTGTATGCCGAACCTTCATTATACTTCGCGGTCAGATTATTAAGCTTTCTGGGGACCTCGCCCTGAAGCGTGACCGAATTCCCCGACGAGTCGGCGCGCGCCTTAAGCTTTACCTGAGGCGGCTTTGAAATATAAGTGAAATCAACTCCGGAAACAGCCGAGCCTGCCGCCGCGGGAAGCTCCGGCGACGGAGTGTATATCTGGACTTTCTTGCCAGGCACCGCCAGCGCCACTTTATATGTGTGCCCTTCTATTACAGGAGATATTTTATAAGCTCCGTTATTATCCGTTATGGTTTCATAAATAGCAATTTCTTTCGTCGGGTCAAGGCCGTTGGCCGTATCGTCATAGGCGACAATCTGCGCGCCGGCCGCAACGAGCTGGTACGGGAATTTCTGCGAATAGACTTTGCCTGAAATAACTCCGGCGCAGGGGGTAAGCAGGAAGTTCACTATCTGGTCCTTGTTGTAAGTTATCACTTTCTGCGCGTCAAGCGCGTAACCCTCAGCCGTGACCAGCATCCTGTAAACTCCCGCGGCAAGGCCCAGCATGGAGTAAGAACCGTCGGTTCCGGTTTTTACGGTGCGTTCAGAAAGCCTGCCCTTGAGCGTGACTATCGCGCCGGAGACCGCTTTGCCGGTTGTATCATAAACCGTGCCTGAAATTTTCGCTCCCGGCCCTACATCGGCATCCAAATCAATATTTTGTGTGCCGGGGATCTTAACTATTTTAACAAGCGGAGGATAATTTAAGGTCGTGACAACCATTTTCACATTTTCCTGCGCGGGAATATAGGGAATGCTGTACGACATTTTGGGCATCCAGTTTTCCCCGTCATTTGGCCCGTCCCCGGGTGCTTTCTTCGGCTCGCCGCCGTCGCCCGGACCCGGTTCGTTGGTGCACATTCCGGTTCCAAGAATGTTACCGTCTTTGTCTAAAAGCGTGACTCGCGGCGAATAGGCCAGGAACACATTGAAATTATTGGTTGCCTTGTCCATATCCGCGCCGCGGAAAGTATTTTTGCCGGCGTAACTTCCCGACAGAGAGCCATCGCCGATATTTAAGTCTATGGGAACAAAAAGCGCGCTTACCATATTCATCGTTGAACCGTTCATGGCGTAAGAACTTTTGGCTTTTGATTCATCCACCACAAAGTTTTTCGCGCGGCCGATTATGGTCTTCGCGTAATTCTTAGAGTTCATCGGGTAGTTTTTTTCGTAGAGCAGATAAAAATTATAGGCGCCGGGCTCAAGCGATACATCCTGGAAGCTGCCTCCCCAGTAACCCATTGTGTTTTCCTGATCTCCGCCTTGCATCATTTTAAATATTTGGTCAATATTTTTTGCCGAGAGCGCTACCGATGCCGGAGTATAAACAACAGACATATTTGCCTTCTGGCCGAAATTCCCGCTCTGCGCTAAATCGGCCTGCAGCTCGGCAGGCAAAGCCGCGGAAAGGACAGGATGAACCTTCACGCCCTTCCTCAGCGGTATCTCCACCGTCGTGGTTTTGCTGGCTTCAACTATGATATTTTTCATATATGCCGTGGCATAGGCGTAGGAATTTCCCCAGCCTTCGGCCCTTAGACTGTACTTGCCCGGCAAAAGCCCTTCTATCCTGAAACTGCCGTCTTTTTCAACCTGGGCCCAACCCCAGCAGCCCTGTTCGTTGTTGTTGGCGTTGACGCTGATGCTTGAATTGTCCGGACCGTCAAATTTTGGGACATAAATGGTGCCTTTAGGGGTGCGCAGGCTGCCGCCTATGACGCCCGCAACCGCCATTCTTAAATCAACCGCTTTTGTAGTGGCTGAAGCGTTCAGAGTTATTCCCTCGTTTGTTCTTGGTCCCTGGTTGTCAAATTTCATTCCGAAACCGCTGGCTTTAACTTCAACCCGGTAAACCGCGTCGCCAAGCCCGGTTATTGAATAGTTATAGACATAGTCGGATACTTTATCGGCCGCCTTCAAAACTGTAAAACCAGATTTTGGCTGGACTCCGTTATTGTTCCAGTTTTCACGGGCAACTATCAGGACGGTTGAGGGGTCAATGGGTGTTGTCGCGCCCTCAAAAGTTATCTGGCCAGTTATGGAATTGGTCCCGTCAGGGGTTTTTAATATTGTGATCAGTATATTCCCTTCCGAGTCCCGCGCCGTCGTAACCTCGTCGTGCGGGGTTGTAGCTTTTAAAACCTTAGCGTAATTATTTATGTCATTCGCGTCTGCCTGAGTTGTAACCTGCACTATATAGTCATCGCCCCAGGCGGTATTGGCAGTATTCCAGTTGTTGGAGTCAACAGCGCCGATACCGTCAGGCCCGTTGTTAAAGATTATCGGCTGATTGTTGAACTCGCTCCAAATGTTGAGCGTGTAGCGGCCGGACGGCAGGCCCGTCAACTCAAAATTGCCTTTCTGTACCGGGCTTGACGCATTACCCATGCCCTGGACGCGGTCTGAATCAGTGCTGCCCCAGACATCTGAAGTTCCGTAGTTGCGGTTGTCACTCCAGGCGTTAACCCAGGCCTGCGGAATAGGAACGGGGGGTTCATTGCCGACTTTTATGCTGATTATGCCCTTAATTTTGCCGTTGACTGGCGTCATGGAGACGGTCATGGTGGATTTCTTTCCCGCCGAGTATGTTATCTGGCTCCAGGAATCCGAGACATAACCGTTTTTCATGAAGTTAACGCCTATATCATGGCCGTTTTTAAATATTCTGGCTGCTTCTGTGGTCGCGTCGGCATTTTCATAAAACGCGTAATAGCCGTTGGCGTCGGTCTGGGTATTCATATTCAGGGAATGATCGGACTGGTCATGAATATTTACATTAACTCCCTCTATGCCTCTGTTGGTCGCGGCATCGCTAACCACGCCTTCAATGGCAACCTCTCCCAGCTTTTCATCGGTTTCCAACTGCCTGGAGGGAGGCGCCATAGCTCCGCTGTTCGCGCTGATATCCAAAGAGGTCGCGTCGGCTTCAACGGTAGTATCTGGCTTGTTGTTAACAGCAACGCGGCTTCCGCGCTGGTTATCGGGGTCGTAAACATCCAGCTGGAAAGGCAGGTCCTGAGTGTTGGTAGGCGCGCTGTAAATGTAGCATGGCGTAACAGCAGAACCCGTGCTGACCAAAAACCCCATGCCCGCCTGCTCGTAGGTTCCCTTGTTCATAAGGTTAAGGAACAGCAGTTTACCGGCAGGCACATTGTGGGTCACTGTAACCATAATGTCTTTAACGCTGTCAGCGGAAGTTACGGGACGGATTTGTATAGGTTTTGAAGTATCGGCAGAGGCGTAAATTGACGAGTTCCAGTTAAACATCTGATCCCTGGCTGAAGGCAGGTAACCTGACTTTACCGCGACAAGCTGGTAGTGCAGTCCGTTTGTCAGCGCCAGTACGGCAGAACCGTTGGAATCACTTTTAACCAGTGGAGAACAAACCGGCCCGCTGGTGCTGTAAGTTATCGCAAGCACATCGGCGCCGCTGACCGCGGCTCCATTTGGATCGGTAACTGTAACCGTCACATTGGCTGACCAAGCCAGGCACGGCAAAAGAAGGGACAAGGCAGCTGCTTTAAACAACAGGCTTAATCTCATTTGATCCTCCCGCTTACCGATACGATGGATAGTTTAGTGATTGGACCCCCAACCCCACGCGCATAGTATAGCGTTGGAGCCTGAAAGCCGCAAGATATATTTTCAAAATATTTTACAGGATATAAGTGTGCCTTTTGACACAGTGGGTATAAAGAGAACAAGCGCGAAAAACGGGACAAGTAGCGGCGCCGATGGGCACCAGATAGCGGGGAAATGGAACAGGACATAGAATGCAGCAAAAGAGGCTGCCTGACCGCATTACACCCCGGGGGTGTAATGCGGTTATTCAAGTAATAGGGTTTTTATCTTATGCAATTCCTGCTGATAGCCTATTCTATCTTCTACAAATACTTTATATTCCTTTGGTTTAATTTCAATTAAATCGTCAAAGCGGCAAATCGGATCACTAATATCAGTGCTGCCAAGAAATTCTTTGTATGATGAAGCGAGCCATTCTTCGGGCCTTTCAACCAACGCTGCGGTTGTCGGGTTTAAGTGAATATAGCGTGTAAGATGTAAAAGATATTCATCGTTTTCAACGCGGATACTTTTAAATCTGTCTTCCCAGAGCGGACCTTTTCTCCCATGCTTTGTGTTAAAATATTTCGTATAACTATTCAAAATATTTCCGACATACTTTGAAATCCCATTTTCCTTTTTCTGCCTTAAAATCAGATGCAGATGGGTTGGCATAAAACAGTAAGATATTATTTCTACTATATGTTCCCTACCCTGATGCTTGTTGTCAATACTCAACTTATCTTCCTGACTAAGCTTAAGGTATCTTGCAAATCTAACCTCAGGTTTTTCTTTTTTGTAGTATCTAATAACATCCTTTAATCGCTGGTACTCATCTTCATTATTTAAAACCCGATAGCCAGCTATACTTCTCGAAAACACATGGTAAACACTCTCGTTTACCAATGCCTCTCTTTTCATACCGCCCCCATTGCTTAACCTGTTACACCCCCGGGGTGTAATAGGTTAAAGATTAGAAATTTGAAAAAAATGTCTCTGCTACTCTCACCCACTATCAACATGTTTAATTAGTTCGTGTTAAACAGGATAATCAATTTCAACGCGGAAGACAGCGGGCATGGATCCGGGGATTTGTTTTGTTTATTTGGTTGAAATTATAAATGTCGGCAGATGTTCCATTATTTGCTAAAACAAATAATTTGCCTGTAACTGTATCTGTTGAAAAACGGCAAATACTTATAGAACACTCTATCAAGGAAACCGCAAACCGAAATAAAGAATTTGTTGTTTCTAAAAATATGCGAAACAAGCAATTGAAAGAAAACAAATTCCGCATAATGCGTCTTTACATAAGAAAAATTCTTTTTAATCATATCTAATTCTCTGGGTTCAAATGGAAATTCGCTGTCATCACTGAATTTAGCTACCCCAAGTTTACCTACGACAAACTTCTTGGCAAACCACAATAGCGGACTGCGTAAATTGTTTTCCAAAAACACACATTTTCCACCTTTGTTTATAACACCGCTCAAGAGGCGCGCAAAATCATTAAACGGCTCAATGTGATGCAGGATAAATGACCCTGTAGCAATATCAAACTTTTCATCTATCTGCCCGATCATTATCGCGTCAATATTTAACGCCTTCACATTACTGTCAACACCATTGTATTCCGCTAAACGCATAGTATTCTGAATTGAGACATTGGAAGTATCTATGCAAGTAACCTTGGCCCCCAGTTTGGCTAAAAAGACCGTTAAATTTCCGTTTCCACAACCAATTTCCAGGACACTCTTACCTCTTATGTCCCCAAGCAAATCTATCAGATATCTTTCACTTGGGGAAAAATTATTGTCTAAAATACTGCCATCAATCTTCTTTATTTCAAAACTTTGACCGAGTGTTTTATTCCAAAATTCTTTAGACATACAAATCCCCTATTGCCATCTTCCGATCGCAAACCATTGAACTATAATTCTTCCCCACCCAACAATACTTGGAACTCTCAAAGTAAAAGCCGTTTTGTCGGCACCCTCAACATATGCTGAATTAGTTTGCTGATAATCTCCGTAAGCCCCTATCGAAAACTGAGTAAAGATATTAGGAGTATCAACAAATGCTATTGGAAAAGTGACATTCCTTGAATAGTTTGACCCGTCAGTTGGACCGTTAATCTGTTCTCCGCCCCAACAGATCTGCATATTGCCTATCCTGACATACGAGTTGGCGGACTGGTCCCACGCGCCGGCAAGAGCCGTGGCAGTCATGGTGCCGTTGACTATCTCAAGTTTCGTGGTCGGGCTGGCCGTGCCTATGCCGACATTCCCGGACTCAGTGATGACAACCTGAGTGCTTGCGCCAATTGAGAAGTGCATGGCGCCTCCGGATTTTTCCAGATCTTCGCTTGTCCGCGAATGCAGAGAGAAGGCCTGCGAAGTAATCTTTTCTCTTGGGGAAAGAATTTTTCCGGATATCACGGTTTCCAACCAGAAGTCCCCGCCCCTCCAGTCAACATTCGGCCTCAGAACATGGCTGAATACCCCGTTTTTCACACTGACAGCCACATCGCCCGAAGACCACATCTGGCCGCCGCCGCTCAGGGCGTCAAAAATTTTAAAAGACATGGTTCTATCGGCTGTGACGGGCTGGCCGTATTCCTGAAGACGGCCTTGGTAGGTGATTTCAACCGGAACATCGGCAAGAACCGGTTTAGACAATAATAACAACAAAAAGCAAAAAACAATCTTCCGCATACGCCCCCCCCTCGCATTTATGATAAAATTCAGGTTATTATTACCTAATATTTTGTTTATTGTCAATATTAACCGGAGCCCAGCATCCTCAGATAGCGCCCAGGGCTTCGCCAGAAAGGTAAAGTCACCCTGAACGAAGTGAAGGGGCTCGTTTTTCATCCGACGACGAGATTCTTCGTCCGCCACAGCGGACCCAGAATGACCACACCACGGGGCGCGGGGTTGAGTTCGCAACCGCCGAAAATCACACCGGCAATTGCATCACCGGCGGCAAGGCGAAAAGCTATCAAGGAATTCAGCTTGCTAAATGTTAAATGTAAAGACCTGACCCCATTCCACTGACCCCTCAAAAATTTATCGCTTATATTTACGTACTATCAAATGCCCTAAGCGAATTGTGTAATTTCTTGGAGGTTGTTTTTCAATTGTTACTTTATATACCTGATTGTCATTTAATATATATTTTCTGTATTTATGCACATTTTTGGGTCCGCCTATCCTGCCTTGCAGTGCATCCATAATGTCTTTTAGGCGGTTATCAACGTCATGAGCTTCCAGTCTGCCTTTATCCAAATACAACTTGATAATAAGTTCAAGCTTGTCCGCTTTGGAATAAGTTATATTGCTTGTTTCCCACTTTGTTGCGAATACTCTATGAATCTCTTTGCGCCAATCATTGCGCGGAGTTACATATTCCGGCAAACGTATTTTTATGCTCTTTTTAGCTTTTGACATTGAATAACCTCCGCCAAGGAAATTCTGAAGTATGTATTAAATGTTAAATGTAAAGACCTGACCCCATTACTTCATTAGATTTTCGCGACATAGATTTTTCCGGCGACCTCGGAATCAAGAGCTATCTGCGTGTGCCCGGCGTTGATTACATAAGAAGGATATTTCTGATGGAGCACGAATTCAGACCCCGGAACAATGCCCAGCGAAAGAAGCTTGTGCAGCTGCGGATGGTCGCTTGTAACTATATATGATATCCTGCCCTTATCGCCGGCTTCAAGCTGAGTGAGCGGCATTACTATTGCTTTTATCTTTTCTCCGGCCTTAAGACAGCAGGGGCCGGGCGGTATCTTTGAACCATGCGGACAGATTTTAGGGTGGCCCAGGAGAGTGCAAATGGCGTCTGTCACCTCCGGCGTTATAACATGCTCAAACTCGCAGGCGTTTTTGTCCAGCTCGCCTTTGCTTATCACAAGCACATCGGCGAGCAGGCGCTCGGCGAGGCGGTGGCGGCGCGTGATATCCACGGCCAGCTGCTCCCCTTTAGGGGTAAGCTCAATGGCGTTTCCGGAAATTTTTACATAGCCGCCTTCCGAGAGCTCACCGGCTATGCCCTTGTATGTGCCTTTATCCAGAATTTCATTTATCGCCTTAAAATCGTTGTTCCCCCGCTCGCGGAAATGCCATATTACCCCGAGCGCCTCTTCAATGTCATTCATTTTTTTTGTTTTCATAAGACCTCCGGTTGCATGACTGGGTTCACCGCAAAACCAACAACGATACCGCTATAAAATACTGAATGTCCGCAAAATAAAATTCACCAGGCCCGCGAAAAGCAGGGCGTAAACCGAGACAAACGCGAAAATCATAAAAGCTATTTTGTAGCCCTGCTCTTTTATTACCATAAAACTCTGCGCTATGCAGGGCACGAACAGGGTTATGGCAATTATGCTTACCACCACCTGCCGAGGATCCATAAAACCGTCTTTTGTCAGCATAAAAAGCCCCGCGGCGCCGTAATCGCGCCTGAGAAATCCGAGGATAAAACTCTCGGTGGCCATTGCCGGCAATCCCAGAAGGCCTGAGATAACGGGGCTGGCGATCCGCTCGGCCGCTTTGATGAGGTTTAGTTTGTCAGCGGCGAAAAGAATTAAAGTGCCGAGAATAAAAAGAGGGACGGCCTCCTTGAAATACCAGGCCACCCTCATTTTGACTTTCAGCAGTATGTTTGAAAGCTCGGGTTTTCTAAGCGGAGGTATCTCCATTACAAAGCACGACGCGGTTCCGGGTATTATTTTGGAAGCGAGGTAGCCAACAAAAGTCAGCGAAAGAGTTATTGAGAGCAGCCATATCAGCGTAGCCTTGTAGGACAATCCGCTCAAGAGCCCGAGTATGACGCCAATCTGCGCCGAACAGGGAATTGTAAGAGATAAAAGCAGTACCGCTATGAGACGCTCTTTTTTTGACTCAAGAATCCTTGAACCCATCGCGGCCATGGTGCCGCAGCCGAGCCCTAAAACCATGGGCAGGACGGCTTTGCCGTTGAGTCCGAATTTTCTAAACGCGCGGTCAAGCATTACCGAGAGCCGCGGCAGGTAACCCGAGTCTTCCATGAAACCAAAAACTATAAAAAAGGCCCCCACGATAGGCAGGACTATGGCTAAAGCGTAGGTCAGCGCCATGGAAATAAGGCCGTACTTGCCCACGAGAAAATCGGTGATAACAGGCTGGGCGAATATCCTGTCTATCCAAAACTCAAGGAAAGGCAATATTTGCCGTTTAAAAAGAAAATCCTCAAGAAAATCCACGACCGTGCCGGCGGCAAACACGCCTACGAACTCATAAGTGACGAAAAGGGCGAGCGCGGCGATAAGGTAGCCCGGGAACGGCCTCATGGAAATCATGCCCAGCCGCGAGAGCCACGAAACGCTATTTTCGTCTCCGGAAAACGAAAAAACCTCGGCGCTGGCCTCGCCGGCGAACCTGTCGCGCGCGTCGTGTATAAGGAAATGCGGGCTCCGCATAAAGGTCGCTATAATGCCCTCCACGCGTTTTGAAAGTTTTTCGGCGGCATCCTTTCCGGCGAAACGCCACGCGCTTTTATCCCCGAGCAGAAGCATTAGCGACAGGGCTCTTTTGAAAGCAAAATCCGCGGGAAGCTCTTTTTCTATCTCTGAAATAAGGCTTTCAACATCATTATTTAAATTAAGCGGCTGAGGCCGCGAGGGAACGGCGGAAATTATTTTTTTAAGCTCGCTTATGCCTTCGCCGGTGATAACGACCGTCTTGACCACGGGAATTCCGAGAAGCTTCTCCAGCCTGCGGGCATCAATTTTTATGCCCCTGGAACGCGCCTCGTCGTACATGTTAAGCACCAGAATCATCGGTATTCCGAGGTCGGCGAGTTCGCTCGTCAGCACAAGCGACCTTTTCAGGTTCTTGGAATCAACGACATGGATTAATATATCGGGGCGGGCCGAGAATATAATGCTTCTTGTCACCTGCTCGTCTTCGGAGAACGGCAACAGCGAGTTGGTGCCAGGAGTGTCTATTACGCGGTAATTGACTCCGGCGATGACGGCCTGGCCCTCCGTGATGTCAACCGTAGTGCCGGGGTAATTTGAGACCACGGCGTACTGGCCCGTCAGCCTTCCAAACACCACGGATTTGCCTACATTCGGGTTGCCCGCCAAAACAATGGTTTTCTGTGATTTTTCCATGTGATTTAGACAGAATTATACCATTTTGTTTGCTTGACAACAAGTTTGGAAAGCACTATAATAGGCGCTATTATGGGAAGCGATGTCCTTGTTCTAAACAGAAGTTTTTACGCTGTTCAGATAACATCGTGGCAGAGAGCGCTGACGCTGGTCTATACCGACCACGCCTCGGTGGTTGACCAGGATTACAAAACTTATTCTTTTGAAGACTGGCAGCAGCTCTCGTCCATGATAAAAACCCACCCCTCCGGTTTTGTTACAACACCTAATTTTAAAATAGCCATACCCGAAGTAATAGCGCTCAAATTTTACGACCGCCTGCCTACAAGCGAAGTGAAATTTACCAGAAGAAACATCTATGAACACTACAATTACCGCTGCTGCTACTGCGGAAATAAATTTTCCTCTTCGGAACTCAATCTGGAACATGTCATTCCCAAAAGCCGCGGCGGGAAAACCAACTGGTCAAATATTGTAACCTCCTGCATACCCTGCAACCTCAGAAAAGGCAACAAAATGCCCGACGAAGCCGGCATGAAAATGCTTATCACGCCGAATAAACCCAAATGGCGCGGAATCCTGAGCCTTACCTTCGGCTCGGCCATAAAAATGAAAACCTCGTGGCAGAGATTCGTGGACACGGTTTACTGGAACGGCGAACTGGAAAAGGAGTAGTATAATAATGTCGGTGAATAGAGGGAGTACTGTTATGAAGCGCATGCCCGCAAAGTTGTTTGCGATACTTTCAATGTGTATTTGCCTGAGCTCCTTTGTTTTTGCCGCGCAGTCAGCGGAGGAACAGCTAACACTTGAAGAAATTATGTCCTTGGATTTGGAATCCAATATCGCGACCAAAACAAAGCTGAGAATCTCAGAGTCTCCTGCTATCGTAACCGTGGTAACTGCCGAAGAGATTAAAGCGATGGGGGCAAGAAATATAAGCGATGTCATTAATACCCTCCCGGGGATGTATTTTTCCCTGCCCGGGTCCGGCATTTTGGGCGTTATGTGGGCTGATTATATGCGCGGCATTTACGCGAACCAAACATTGCATCCGATGATAATACTTATGATTAATGGAAACAACATCAATGATGCCGCTGAAGATTCCTGGGGAGCACTTAACGCCTACGGTTCTGCGTTTCTGAACTTCGTTGAAAGAATAGAAATAATCCGCGGCCCGGGATCTGTAATATATGGGGGCGGCGCGATCGCGGGTGTTATTAATATCGTTACCAAAAAGGGGCCGGCGAATGAAGCGGTACTAACCTGGGGTACCAACGGTTTAAAAAGAGGTTTCGTTAAAGTAACAAAAAGTTCGGGAGACTCAAAAATTAATCTTATGGCGAGCCTCGGCGATTCATATATCAGTGACGGAAGCGTGGCAACGCGGGCGACGGGAACTCTTGAAAGGAGCGAGAACAGGAGCTTGTATGATTTTGTCAGCAGGCAGGTAGTGTTAGACCTGTCGCATAAGGGTTTTCAACTGCAGAATATATTTTTATGGGAGAGAATGTCCTCTCCTATCACGATGTTACACATGATTGCGGATAAGGATTTGCAAACGAGAATAGAGCCGTTTATCATATTATCAAGTTTGAAAAAAAGCTTTCTTCTTGAAAACGCCTCGCTTAACTCAAAGATTTTTTACAGAAAAGTCGCCTATTCGTTCCCCCTGCTGCCCTTGACGCCGCCCAATATACCTTCGCCGCTATGGACGGCGGGGATTTATGGAAACGCGGAATTTGGAACCGACGCATATAGCGGACAGGTGGAGTACATGTATAATGGGATGGAAAACCAGGACATAATGCTCGGGTATGAAACTTCCTATGAGCATGCGGCAGACGCGCTGATATCATACAATCCGGTTGACCCCAATGTATTCACATCGTATGTATATGTCAGCTCAAAAAAACGGAATGTAAACTCTCTTTATGCTCAGGATACGCTCTACAACAACAGCAGGGATCTGAGTTTAAACCTCGGCCTGCGCTATGACAATTACTCGGATTTTATTAATGGAACCGCGTTGAGCCCCCGTGTCGCGGTGGTATATAAGACTGCCGAAGACTATGTGTTTAAGGCGATTTATGGAACAGCGTTTCGTCCGCCAAGTTTCGCTGAGACGAATGTCAGCCCCGATTATCCCGCGATAAAAAATGATCCGGATATAAGGCCGGAAACAATGAAAACTTTTGAGCTGGCGCTTGATTGCAGTCCGCTCGCCAGAACTAATCTGAGGCTTAATTACTATAACAATGTCGTAAATGACCTGATCGCCAGCGTGACAAGCGATGATCCGACAAAAACATGGAATACCAATGTTTCAAATCAGAAAAGCTGGGGACTGGAAAGCGAAGTAAAATATTTGCTTGACACAAAGAGCTATGTCTTTGCCAATGCTTCATACCTGGGAGAATCAAAGGACATTGATACCGGCCTTCCCGCCGAATTTGTTCCTGAACTGCTGTTAAACGCAGGGGTAAATTATGCTTTTACAAAGAATATCAGCGCTATGACAAAAGGTTTTTACCGTTCAACGCTTAAGCAGGGCTATGGGGATACCAGGGGCGACATAGACCCCGTCTTGTTGTTTTCCACTTCGGTTAACCTTACGGTGAAGTCGTATGATGTTTTTGTAAATATCTATAATATGTTTGACCAGGAATGGAAAGACCCGTCCATATCATCAAATAACCTGATTGAGCCGCTTCAGGGATATGGCAGGAGATTTGATGTCGGGCTCAGGTATATGTTTTAACCCCGAAACGCGCGCAGAGTTATTTTCCCAAAGGAATTTTTTTTAGGGAGCCGCGAAACCAGGAAAAATTGACACGATACGCCGCATTGCAAGTAATTGTAAAGGGAGCTGCCATGACCGACGAGACAAAGATTCTGCTAAGCGAGAAAGACATCCCGACCCACTGGTACAACATTCAGGCCGACCTGCCCAAACCGCTTGCGCCGTCCATTCACCCGGGAACAAAAAAACCCATAGGGCCCGCGGATCTGGCCCCCATTTTTCCCATGGCCATAATCCAGCAGGAAGTATCCACGGAAAGATGGATTGAAATTCCGGATGAAGTGCGCGACATCTACAGGCTCTGGAGGCCCTCGCCGCTGTACCGCGCCAGAAGGCTTGAGAAACTGCTTGATACCCCCGCGAAAATTTACTACAAATACGAGGGCGTAAGCCCTTCGGGAAGCCACAAAACCAACACTTCCATCGCCCAGGCCTACTATAATAAGCAGGAAGGAGTAAAAAGAATTGCAACCGAAACCGGTGCCGGCCAGTGGGGCTGCGCTCTCTCTCTTGCCTGCAATATTTTCGGCCTGCAGTGCACCGTATACATGGTAAAGGTTTCCTTCCACCAGAAACCTTACCGTAAATCTCTCATGCATGTATGGGGCGCCGAGGTTTTCCCCAGCCCGACCGACAGGACAGCCGCCGGCCGGAAAGTTCTTGAGGAAACCCCGGAATCGCTCGGCTCGCTCGGCATAGCCATTTCCGAGGCCGTTGAGGACGCCGCGACCCACGACGACACAAAATATTCGCTCGGCAGCGTATTAAACCATGTGCTTTTGCATCAGAGCGTTATAGGCCTTGAAACAAAAAAACAGCTTGAGCTTGCCGGCGATTACCCCGATGTAGTTATAGCCTGCAACGGCGGCGGCTCCAATTTCGGAGGAGTGGCTTTTCCGTTCCTCATGGACAAACTCCAGGGCAGAAGGAAAGATTTAAGGGCTATCGCCGTAGAGCCGGCGGCCTGTCCCACTCTTACCAAGGGCCCCTACACCTACGATTTCGGTGATACGGCCGGCATGACCCCTCTTATGAAAATGTACACTCTTGGCCACACATTTATGCCCGCCGGAATTCACGCCGGCGGCTTGCGCTACCACGGAGATTCCCCGCTGGTTTCGCTTTTATACAACGAGAAGGTGATAGAGGCTATATCATATCCGCAGAACCCGGTTTTTGAAGCGGCCGTCATGTTCGCCAAAAGCGAAGGCATTCTGCCGGCTCCCGAATCGGCTCACGCCATACGAGCCGCGATAGACGAAGCTCTAAAAGCCAAAAAAAGCGGCGAGAAAAAAACTATTCTTTGCAACCTCTCGGGCCACGGGCATTTTGACCTGGCGGCTTACGACGATTATCTCGCGGGCAAATTAGTGGACTACGAATACCCGGCGGACAAGGTCAAAGAAGCGCTCTCTCATATCCCTAAAATATAATGTTTAAAATACTGTCAAAACAAATTCTTGCCAAGGGCATAACCCGCCTGGAAATTCTCGCGCCTGAAATTGCCGCTCGCGCGCGAGCCGGCCAGTTTGTGGTCGTGCGTATAAACGAGACCGGCGAGCGCATTCCGCTCACCATTGCCGGACAAAATGCCGCTGCCGGCTCTATCTCGGTAATTTTCCTGGAAATCGGCAAAACGACAGCCCAATTAGCCTCGCTGTCCCCGGGAGATTTTATTTTGGATCTGCTCGGCCCGCTCGGCAGGCCTACTGAAACCGGAAAACACGGAGCAGCCGTTATCGTAGCCGGCGGAGTCGGGGCGGCGGAAGCGCTTCCCGTCGCGAAAGCTTTCAGAAACGCGGGCAATGCCGTCGTTGGCATAATCGGGGCCAGAAACAAGGACATGGTTATCCTTGAAAAGGAAATGCGCTCCGCGGTCAACAGGCTTTTTATCACTACCGACGACGGTTCCTACGGGATGAAAGGTTTTGTTTCAGACATGCTCAAAGAACTTATTGAAAAAAAAGAAGAAATAGGCATTGTTTACGCTATCGGCCCCGTACCCATGATGAAAGCTGTTTCCGCGCTGACAAAACAACACTCCATAAAAACTATTGTCTCGCTTAACCCCCTAATGCTGGACGCCACCGGCATGTGCGGCGTCTGCAGGGTAACCATAGCGGGCAAAACCCGCTTTGCCTGCGTTGACGGCCCGGAGTTTGACGCGCACGAAGTAAACTGGGACGAGCTCATCAACAGGCTTGCGACCTTTAAGAACGAAGAGAAACTGTCGCTGGAAAAATATAAAGCGGAGTGCAAATGCCCAGAATGAAAATGCCCGAGCGCTCTCCGTCGCAGAGAGCGGCGGATTTCGGACAGGTCAACTTAGGCTACGACTCGGAGCAGGCTCTCAGCGAGGCGAAACGCTGCCTTCAGTGCAAGAAACCGCTTTGTGTTGAAGGCTGCCCCGTAGGAATAAACATCCCCGGATTTGTAAAAGCCATCGCCGAGGGAAACCCGGCCGGGGCCGTTGATATTTTAAAAGATAAAAACAACCTTCCGGCGGTATGCGGAAGAGTATGCCCGCAGGAAGAGCAGTGCGAACTTCGCTGCGTTCTTAAAAGCAAAAATGACCCAATAGCTATCGGAAATCTTGAGCGTTATTCAGCCGACTGGGAAAAAAACAACCGCCCGGTTCCTCAAGCTCCCGCGCAATCCGCGAAGGGAACCAAAAAAATAGCTGTTATCGGCTCCGGCCCCGCGGGCCTGACCTGTGCCGCGGTTCTTGCCAAGAAGGGCTTTGATATTACCGTTTTTGAGTCTCTGCACAAACCTGGCGGCGTTTTGAGTTACGGAATACCCGAGTTCAGGCTTCCTCATGATATTCTTCAATACGAACTGAAATACCTTGAGAGCATAGGCGTTAAATTCACGCTCAACTGCCTTGTGGGAAGAACAAAATCCCTTGACGATTTAAGAAACGAGGGCTTTAAGGCGATTTTTATCGGCACCGGGGCCGGACTTCCGGCAATGCTCAACATACCCGGCGAGAACTTAAATCACATCTATTCCGCCAATGAATTCCTTGTCAGGGTAAACATGATGAAGGCTAATGTTTTTCCTGAATACGATACCCCGGTATTTGTCGGCAAACGGGTGGTTGTCATAGGCGGCGGCAACACCGCGATGGACGCGGCGCGCACGGCTCTGCGCCTGGGCGCCAAAGAAGTGTTTCTCTCGTACCGCCGCTCCGAAACCGAGATGCCGGCCAGGGCGGAAGAAATACGCCACGCCAGGGAAGAGGGCGTACAGCTTATGCTGCTTACCAACCCGGCGAAATTTATCGGCACCGAAAACGGTTTTGTGAAAGCCGTTGAACTTGTAAACATGGAACTGGGCGAGCCTGACGCCAAAGGGCGCAGAAAACCGGTTGAGAAAGAAGGCTCTAATTTTAATTTTGAGTGCGATATGGCCGTTATCGCCGTGGGGCTTAACCCCAACCCGGTTCTCGCGTCGCTTACGCCCGGCCTGGAAACAGACGCGCGCGGAAGATTGAAAATTGACGAAAATTCCATGACTACCCTGCCCGGCGTCTTTGCCGGAGGCGACATAGTCGGCGGCGAAACCGTAATACAAGCCATGGGCATGGGCAAAAAAGCAGCGGCTGAAATTGAAAGATACCTGGCCTCGGATACCTCTCAGAGCTGCAAAAAAACCTGACCTCGGTTTGGCAAAATAAAACTATTTGTTTCAGGGGAAATTGTACGGACAACCATACTCATTCAAGCGAAAAAAAGCTGCTCCTGATACTTCTTTTTAACGGCTCGCTGATGCTGCTGGAGCTCTTCGGCGGCATTTTCACCAGAAGCCTCGCGCTTCTTGGCGACGCGGGCCACATGCTTACCGATTCCATGGCGCTGGCTTTGAGCTACCTTGCCATGCAGTGGAGCAAGAAACCCGCGACTTCAAAAAAAACTTTCGGCTACCACCGCTTTGAAATACTCGCCGCGCTTATAAACGGGCTTTCGCTTTTGGCGATCTCCGGGTATATCGCCTACGAGGCCGTTCAGCGGTTCTTTCATCCGGTTGAGGTAAAAAGCATATCGCTGATTATTATCGCGTCCGCCGGGTTTATAGGCAATCTTGCCGGAGTTCTGCTTTTAAGGCATGAGAACCATGACAACCTGAATATCCGCGGCGCTTTTCTGCACCTCTTAGGGGACATGCTCTCCTCAATAGGCGTCATAGCCGGCGGGCTGATAATTTATTTAACGGGATGGAATGCAGTAGACTCCATTATAGGGGTAATGATAGCCGGTGTGGTTTTAAGAAGCGCGATAGGTCTTATTATTGAATCCTCCGATGTTCTGCTGGAGGCTGTTCCCCGCGACATTGATATAGCCCAGCTTAAGAAATCCGCCGAAGCCGTCGCGGGCGTAAGGGAGTTTCACGACATTCACATCTGGTCCATTAAATCGGGCTTAAGGGCCTTGAGCGCGCATGTTCTTGTGGGAGACATTTCCGCGAGGGAAAGCCAGAGCATAGTGTCAAGCGTAAGAATAATGCTCAAAGAACGCTACAATATTAGCCACACGACAATTGAAGTTGAGTGCGACGCCTGCAAAGACGACAGCTGCGATTATAAAAATTAACTATGGGAGAAAAACATGGGCCTTAATGAAATTATTATTTTTTCCGCGGTTTCGGGGTTTGCGATGTTTATGGGAAGCGCGCTGATATTTTATTTTGATTCCTGGGTCAGCAAAAATTCAATTTTTCTTATAAGTTTCGCGGCTGGGGTCATGCTCACGATAGCTTTCATGAACCTTATTCCGGAGGCGCTTTCTATAGCCCCGGGGTCCTGGACAATGGTTTTCGCGGGCTTCCTGGCGCTCTACGCGCTGCAAAATATCGTAATGTTTCACCCCTGCCACGACGAAGTCTGCGAAACCCACAAGCTGGGGCTTTTTTCGTTCGCCGGCCTGGTGGTGCATTCGCTGCTTGACGGGGTTATCGTAGCGGTCGGGTTTGAGGCGGGTTTTGAAATCGGCTTGCTTACCACAACAGCCGTCATTCTGCACAAATTGCCGGACGGCATTACAATAACAAGCATTCTGATACATTCCAAAATGAAGAAAAAAACCACGGTTATGTATTCCTCGCTGGTAGCGCTCGCGACCCCGGTAGGCGCTGTTATCGCTTACTTTTTTTTCAGAAACATCGCTCCGGGCCTGGTCGGATCGCTGCTGGCCCTCACGGCAGGCTCCTTTATTTATCTGGCCGCGGCCGACCTGCTGCCCGAGACCCACAAACGGCGCAACAGGGCCAACGCTCTGTTCTTTTTTCTGGGTATTGGAGCCGTCGCGCTTATCGGAAAGATATTTGCCGCCTGAGTTTTGGAGCACGAAAAGTAAACTTAACTGAGAAACACACCTGTTTTTCGCCTTGTAAATTCACGGACAAATTGATAAAATGCCCTGTATATCCGCTTTAAAAGAGGTTAATAAATATGTTTAGAAGAATACAGCTGTTAAAAGAAGATATTTCATCGGTTTTTAAGCGCGACCCTGCGGCCAGGTCTATTCTTGAGGTGCTCATCTGCTATCCGGGCCTTCACGCGATCTGGGTCCACAGGATCGCCCATTTCCTATGGAAACGCGGCTTTAAGCTATGCGCCCGAATTATTTCCCATGTGGGGCGCCATTATACCGGCATAGAGATCCATCCGGGCGCGACTATCGGACGGAGGTTTTTTATTGACCACGGCATGGGCGTCGTAATAGGCGAAACGGCCGAGATAGGCGATGATGTTTTGCTTTATCAGGGCGTGGTGCTCGGCGGAACTTCTCTTGAAAAGAAGAAACGCCACCCTACGCTTAAAAACAATGTCGTTGTCGGGGCTGGCGCGATAGTCCTTGGGGCCATAACGCTTGGCGAAAACAGCCGTGTCGGCGCCGGATCGGTGCTTTTGCGCGATATTCCGGATAACTCAACTGCCGTCGGCGTGCCGGCCCGCGTGGGCCTGGGCTTTTCTCAGACGGAAATGATTAACCTTGAGCACGGAAGATTGCCCGACCCCATTGCGGACGCTATCCGTTTTGTCATGAAAGACATTGAAAAACTTGAGGAAAGAATTGTAAAAGTTGAATCCAAGGAAGGCCTTGTCGCGCATATAGACAAATATCTTGAGGAAAAGAAGAAGGAAATAGAAAAAGAATTCCAGGACTGGACAAAAGATCTAAAAAAATAGAATTGACGGTTAATTTTTGAGGAGGAGTGCGATGGCTTTTATTGAATGGAACTCAACCCTGAGCGTTGATGTAAATCAGTTTGACGAACAGCACAAGAAACTTATTAGCCTAATAAATGAACTGCTTTCGGCGATGTCCAAAGGCGAAGGAGCCAGAATGATTAACGAAGTCCTCAAAGGCCTGATAGAATATACCATAACCCACTTCTCGGCCGAAGAAGAAGCTATGAAAAAATATCAGTATCCGGGCCTCGGCCTTCATCACATTGAGCATAAAAACCTGACGACTAAAGTAATTGAACTGCAGAATAAACTGGATAAGGGCGAAGCGGTTT
The DNA here is from genome assembly GCA_001800315.1 of Elusimicrobia bacterium RIFOXYA2_FULL_47_53. GTDB lineage: Bacteria > Elusimicrobiota > Endomicrobiia > Endomicrobiales > XYA2-FULL-47-53 > XYA2-FULL-47-53. The sequence continues at coordinate 45,767 of MGVE01000006.1, forward strand.
TGAGCATGGAGGTTTTTCAGTTTCTTAAAGACTGGCTCGTTAACCATATAATGAAAACTGATAAATCGTACGGAGTTTTTTTTAAGTCAAAAGGCATTGTCGTATAAATTTTCCTCTTTTCCTCTTCTAATTCTCCTGCCAGGCGGCGCTGTCATTACGATTTTAACTTTCTTTGGATGCGCAAAGAACGATAATAAAGAAGGGTGACGCCTCACCATCTCGGCCCAGGCCGCCATCCCAGAACCGTTCTGTCGGGAATCCAGAACAATGACATTTTGTTAATGACTCAAAGAAGTGGATCCCAGACTACTGCCTCTGGGCTGACGACACAGAAAAAGTCTGTCATTGCGAGGAATGAAGCAATCTCGCAGTTAAATGGTTTTGTAGCTGCGCAGCTTGCTGCGCGTTCCGTAAAGCGTCGTCATTCCAGAGAGTTTCTGCCTGGAATCCATCAAGGCCTGTCATCCCTGTAGTTGCAGTGCGGCGAATAAGCCGCACAAGCTTGCAACGGGTGCGAGATGTGAGCACACACAGGGATCCAGTAAAACCACTGGATACCAGCTTCCGCTGGTATGACGACACGAAGAAGTTCGCCGTTCACTTAAAACTTAATACTTACAACTTATAACTTAAAATATTCTGTCTGGAATCCGCAAACGCCGTCGTTCTGAGTCCGCTGTTGCGGACGAAGAATCTCGTCGTTGGATGAAAAACGAGACCCTTCACTTCGTTCAGGGTGACCTTAAATGTCTGGAAAAATCTTTCACAGTCAGGTCCGGGCTCTATCTGAGGATTTATCTCCACCCACGCAAGCGAGCAAAAGTTTTCGCAACCGGTCTTGATGCTGCGACATAATATAATATGTTAACCTTCTGCCTTCCACCCGGCGAAGGAATGTTTTCTGCGCAGACCTTGAGACCGCGACTTACGCTTCAGGGAGCGGTCTCACGGAGCCGGCAGCAAGTCTATGCCGGCGTTCTGCAAGAAAACAATTCCGGAGCGACATCTTGACAAAACAAAATCGCCTTGCTATAATTGGCACTCATGGTAGTTGAGTGCCATTTTAGACTTATTTTCTCTGGAGGCCACGATGAATCCGAATAAGTTTACTAATAAAGCTCAGGAAGCCCTTGTTGAAATGCAGAATATCGCGGGCGAATACCAGCACCAGGAACTGGCCGCGGAACATCTGCTGTTGGCCCTTCTCAAACAGCAGGAAGGCGTAGTTTCCGCGATAATAAAGAAAATCATACCTCAGAGCCAGTCGGGACAAGAACCCCAAAAACATCTTCAGCGGCAGATTGAAAGCGACCTGGCCAAAAGGCCCAAAATCTCTGGCGGCAGTTTTTATCTTTCCCCCTCGGTAAATAAAATATTTTCGCTTTCAGAAAAAGAAGCAAAAAACCTCAAGGACGAATTCGTCTCAACCGAGCATATTCTCCTGGGCATTGTTGAAGAGGCTTCCTCCGCGGCCGCGGCCCTGCTTGTTAAATCCGGCGTTACAAAAGATAAAATCCTTCAGAGCCTTGTGGAAATAAGGGGCTCTCACAGGATCACCGACCAGAACCCCGAAGACAAATATCAGGCTCTAGAAAAATATTCCAGGGACTTAACCGACCTGGCGCGCAAGGGCAAGCTGGACCCCGTTATAGGAAGGGACGAAGAAATAAGGCGGACGGTCCAGGTGCTCTCCCGCAGGACAAAAAACAATCCGGTACTCATAGGCGAACCGGGAGTCGGCAAAACAGCCATTGTTGAGGGCCTGGCCCAGCGCATAGTTTCCGGCGACATACCTGAAACCCTGAAAGATAAAAAGGTCATAGCGCTTGACTTAGGCTCGCTTATAGCGGGCGCCAAATACCGCGGCGAATTTGAAGACCGCCTCAAAGCCGTGCTGAAAGAAATTAATTCCTCCTCAGGCAAAATAATTCTGTTTATTGACGAACTGCACACCATTGTAGGGGCCGGAGCCGCCGAAGGCGCTGTTGACGCAGCCAATATGCTTAAGCCCATGCTTGCCCGCGGAGAACTTAGAATGGTCGGGGCGACCACGCTTGATGAATACCGCAAGCACATTGAAAAAGACGCCGCTCTTGAGCGCAGGTTCCAGACCATATATATAGGTGAACCTTCTGTTGAAGACACCATAGCTATTTTGCGCGGTTTGAAAGAAAAATACGAGGTTCATCACGGAGTAAAAATACGCGATACCGCCCTGGTAGCCGCGGCGACCCTGAGCTACCGCTACATATCCGACCGATTTCTCCCCGACAAGGCGATTGACCTCATTGACGAGGCCGCCAGCAAACTGCGGATTGAAATTGATTCCATGCCGGCCGAGCTTGACGAAGTTGAACGCCGCTTAAGACAGCTGGAGATTGAAAGGCAGGCCGTTAAAAAGGAAACAGACTCCGCTTCCAAAACCAGGCTGGCGGCGATGGAAAAAGAAATAGAAAACTTAAAAGAGTCTTCCTCTCATATGAAGGCCCAGTGGCAGGAACAGAAAGGGGCGATCTCAGAAATAAGGAAACTCAAAGAGAAACTGGAAGAATATAAAATAGAGGAACAGCACGCCGAGCGCCGCGGAAGCCTTGACCGGGCCGCCGAGATTCGCTACGGCAAAATACCCGAAACCCAGAAAGGCATAGACGAGGCCGGCAAACAACTCGCCAAACTTCAAAAAGAAAAACAGATACTCAAGGAAGAGGTAGAGGAAGAGGATATCGCCCGCGTAGTCAGCAAGTGGACCGGCATTCCCGTTTCCAAAATGCTTGAAGGCGAGATGGCAAAACTGCTCAAAATGGAGGAGCGCCTGCACGACCGGGTTGTAGGGCAGGAAGAAGCCATTTCAGCGGTTGCCAACGCGGTGCGCCGTTCCCGTTCCGGGCTCTCCGATCCCAACAGGCCCATCGGCTCGTTTATTTTCCTGGGCCCCACGGGCGTCGGCAAGACCGAGCTGGCCAAAGCGCTGGCGGAATTTCTTTTTGACAACGAAAAAAACTTAGTGCGCATTGATATGTCGGAGTATATGGAAAAACACTCGGTTTCAAGGCTGCTTGGAGCGCCTCCGGGATATATTGGTTTTGAAGAGGGCGGCCAGCTTACGGAATCGGTAAGAAGAAGGCCCTATTCCGTGGTCTTGTTTGACGAGATAGAAAAAGCGCACCCGGAAGTTTTCAATGTAATGCTCCAGATACTTGACGACGGCAGGCTGACCGACGGGCAGGGGCGCACGGTAGATTTCAAGAATACTGTTATAATAATGACTTCAAATGTGGGATCAAACTTTATTCAGGAAAGCACTCAGTACGAGGAAATGAAAAAGAGGGTAAGCGAGGCCCTGCAAGCCCACTTCCGCCCGGAATTCCTTAACCGCATAGATGAAATTATTATTTTCCAAAGGCTTTCCGCCGGCGAACTGCAGGGCATAATTGACATTCAGCTTGAACAGCTTGAAAAACGGCTCTCGGACAAAAAGATTGTCATAGAGCTGTCCAAAAACGCCAGAAACCATCTCGCGAAAACCGGTTATGACCCGGCGTTCGGAGCCAGGCCGCTTAAGCGCACGATTCAGAACCTGGTGCTTAACCCGCTATCCAGCAGGATAATCGCGGGAGAGTTTAAAGAGGGCGACAAAGTGGTGATAGATTTTTCGCGCAGCGACAACAAGGAAGAATTGGTCTTTAAGAAAGCCTGAAAGCGGGCAAAAAAATAACAGCCCTTTGAATAAAGAGCTGTTATTAAAAAATATATAAGAGATTAATTAGGATTTGCGCCCGGCCGCTTTTTTGTTTGTAAGCTGCCTCTTGTTTCTGTTTCTGATCTGGCGCCTGCGCCTTTTTTGTTTGGACTTGCTCATCGGTTTCACCTCCCGTTAACAGGAGTTTATCAAAAAATACCGGAAACGGCAAGTGAGCGAGTGAAAAGTAATTCGCCGCGCCGCGATAAATACTTGAGTAGTTGAGCGCAATTTTGTAAAATCGTTTTGAGGTATATAACCAATGAATATAACAAGAAAGATTATTTCAAGCCACATGGTATCAGGATCAATGAAGGCCGGCAGCGAGGTCGGGCTTAGGATTGACCAGACTCTGACCCAGGACGCGACCGGCACCATGGCCTACCTGCAGTTTGAAGCCATGGGAGTTAAAAAAGTCCGCACAAAACTTTCCGTAAGCTATGTGGACCACAACACTCTTCAAACCGGGTTTGAAAACGCCGATGACCACCGTTTTCTTCAGTCAATAGCCGAAAAATACGGCATATATTTTTCTCCGGCCGGCAACGGCATTTGCCACCAGCTGCACCTGGAACGCTTCGGCGTGCCCGGCCAGACTCTTATAGGCTCGGATTCCCACACCCCCACGGCCGGAGGCCTCGGGATGCTTTCTTTCGGGGCGGGCGGGCTTGATGTGGCCTGCGCGATGGCTGGAGAACCGTTTTATATAACGATGCCGAAAGTCGTTAAGGTCAACCTAACGGGCAGGCTGCGCCCCTGGGTAAGCGCCAAGGATATAATCCTGGAACTGCTCAGGCGCCTGAGCGTAAAAGGCGGCAGAGGCAAAGTCTTTGAATTCGCCGGCCCCGGCGTGCTGACGCTGTCGGTTCCGGAACGGGCGACCATAACAAATATGGGCACCGAACTTGGAGCGACCACCTCAATTTTTCCGTCCGATAATATTACCAAAGCTTTTTTGAAACAGCAGAAGCGCGAAAAATCCTGGAAAGAAATAGTTCCCTCTAAAGACGCGGAATACGACGAGGTAATTGAAATAGATTTAAACGCTCTGGAGCCTCTTATAGCGCTTCCTCACAGCCCGGACAATGTAAGAACCGTTAAAGCCGTAGAGGATACGCCCGTCAACCAGGTCGCGATAGGCTCCTGCACAAATTCCTCGCTCGCGGACCTGCTTCTTGTGTCAAAAACTTTGAAAAATAAAAAAATAAATAAAAATGTCAGCCTGGTTATTTCCCCGGGCTCGCGGCAGGTTGTTACCATGCTCGCGAAATCAGGGGCTCTTTCGGACCTGATAGCCTCGGGAGCGAGAATCCTTGAGAATTCCTGCGGCCCCTGCATAGGCATGGGCCAGTCGCCTTCCAGCGGAGCTGTTTCGCTCAGGACTTTTAACAGAAACTTTGAAGGAAGGAGCGGCACAAAGGACGCGAAAGTCTACCTCTGTTCGCCCGAAGTCGCGGTCGCGGCCGCTCTTTTCGGAAAGATCACCCTTCCGTCTAAAATCGGGGCAAAACCAAAAGTCAAACTTCCGGCAAAACTTGATATTGACGAGAAAATGTTTTTTGCGCCATCAAAGAATCCCGGGAAGACGGAGATACTCCGCGGCCCCAACATTAAACCGCTCCCCGTTTTTGAACCGCTTCCGGAAAAATTTTCAGCCGGGGTTGTATTAATGGTCGGAGACAACATTACGACGGATCATATTATGCCGGCAGGGTCAAAAATTCTTCCGCTGCGTTCAAATCTGCCGGCCATATCGGAATACGCGTTTTCGGCGGTTGACAGGGAATTCGTAAGCCGGGCAAAGGCTTCCGGCTCGGGAGTCATAGCCGCCGGCGAAAATTACGGTCAGGGTTCATCGCGCGAACACGCGGCCCTGGCTCCCAGGTATCTCGGGGTACGCGCCGTTATCGCGAAATCCTTCGCGAGAATACATCTCGCGAACCTGATAAATTTCGGCATAATACCGTTCACATTTAAAACGGCTTCCGATTACGACAAGCTTTCTTTGGGCGACAGGATTGAAATAAACTCCGCGGCCAAAGCTTTAGGCGGCGGCTCAAACGAACTCTCGGCGCTGGTCCGCTCGGCCGACGGCTCGCTGAAATACGAGATGGCTCTCAACTTTGACCTTACTCAAAGGCAAAAGTCTATTATTTTCGCCGGCGGACTGCTAAACTGGATAAAATCCGGTTCAAAAAACGCCTCCGAATAACTTTCTATTAAAAGGGTAATTTTATGGCTGATGGAAATGTAACCACTGTTCAGGCTCAGGCCGCCGCCGCAAGGAGCGCCTCGCGGAAGCTCGCCCTGCTTTCGGGCGAAATTAAAAATAAAGCGCTTTCCGCTATGGCCGAAGCAATTGAAGCCAACAAGAAAGAAATAATTTTTCATAACGAGATTGACATTCAGGCCGCCAGAGAAGCCGGGCTGAGCGCCGCCATGGTTGACAGGCTTACCCTTAACGAAAAAAGAATCCTTGATATGGCCCAGGGCTTAAGGCAGATAGCCGCCCTCAAAGATCCGGTCGGCGAAATAACCGAACAGTGGACGCCTCCGGCGGGAATAAATATTCAGAGGGTGCGCGTTCCGCTCGGAGTTATCGGAATGATTTACGAGTCCAGGCCGAATGTGACCGTTGACGCCGCGGGGCTTTGCCTTAAAGCGGGCAACGCGGTGGTTCTGCGGGGCGGCTCGGAAGCGCTGAACTCAAACCATATTCTTGTGAAAATAGTTTCCGAGGCCGCGTACAAAAACGGCCTGCCGGAAGGCTCTATACAGTTCATTGAAACCACCGACAGGGAAATGATCACGATAATGATAAAGCTGGACTCGCTTATTGATCTTATCATTCCCAGGGGCAGCGAGGAAATGATAAAATTCATACGCCAGAACGCCACTGTGCCGGTTCTTGCCCACGGCAAAGGCCTGTGCCATACCTATATAGATAAATCGGCCGACAGGGAAATGGCTCTTAAAATAGCTTTCAACGCCAAGTGCCAGCGCCCCGGCGTCTGCAACGCCATGGAAACGCTTCTTGTGCATAAAGACATTGCTCCGTCAATTATGGTTGAGCTCTGCGGCCTTTACCAGAAAGCCGGTGTTGAAATAAGAGGCTGTCCGATAACCAGGACTCTGGTTCCTCAGGTCGTGGCGGCCGGCGAGTCCGACTGGTCCACAGAATACTCGGATATGATTCTTTCAATTAAAGTCGTTGATTCTATTGACGACGCGATGAACCACATAACCAAATACGGATCCGGCCATTCGGAAGCCATAATTACCGGCGACAAAGATGCCGCGGAACGCTTTTTAAAAGAAGTGGACGCGGCGGCGGTATTTCACAACGCCTCCACCAGGCTTCACGACGGAAGCGTTTTCGGGCTCGGCGCCGAGATCGGCATCTCAACCAACAAGCTGCATGCACGCGGCACTATGGGCGTCAAGGAACTGACAACCACAAAATTTGTGGTAAGAGGCCACGGAGAAGTCAGGCAATAGCCGCGGTTGATACCGATATGATTTACGAATATTTTGACAAAGCCCCGCCACTTTAAATACGGAAGCTTCCGCGCCGCTGAGACCGTAAAAATACCTTATTTTAACTTCATATACCAGGATAATAAATCAAAGGAGGTATCCCTATGGATGGAAATGTGGATATCAAAGAAATTAACGAGCAGGTAAAAAAGGAAAGCGTTTTCGCTATTCAGCTTATCAACGAGATAAACAAGGTTATTGTCGGGCAGAGCTATATTATAGAGCGCATGCTTATCGGCCTGCTTTCTAACGGGCATATACTGCTGGAGGGAGTCCCTGGGCTGGCGAAAACCCTGGCCGTAAAGACCCTTTCGTCCGCTATCAAAACAAAATTCCAGAGGATTCAGTTTACCCCCGACCTTTTGCCGGCCGACCTCGTGGGAACTCTTGTCTACAACCCGCAGTCCGCGGCCTTCAGCGTCAAAAAGGGCCCCATATTTTCTAACCTCATTCTTGCCGACGAAATTAACCGCGCTCCCGCCAAGGTGCAAAGCGCCCTGCTTGAGGCGATGCAGGAGCGGCAGGTGACCATAGGCGACGAAACATTTAAACTGCCGGAGCCGTTTCTTGTGCTTGCCACCCAGAACCCCATTGAGCAGGAAGGCACCTACCCGCTGCCGGAGGCGCAGGTTGACCGCTTTATGCTCAAGCTTAAAATCACATATCCTAAAAAAGAAGAAGAAAAGCTTATCCTTGAGCGCATGACTCACGGCGGCGAGATAAAAATTAATCCCGTGGTAACGCCCGAGGAAATAAACAGGGCGCGGGAAACAGCCGCCAGGATTTATATAGACGAAAAAGTTAAGAACTATATTGTGGACATCGTCTTTGCTTCAAGGGAGCCCGAAAATCACAAGCTTGAGGGCCTTAAGAACCTCATAGCCTACGGCGCCTCGCCCCGCGCCACGATAAACCTCACCCTCGCGGCCAAGGCTTATGCCTTCCTGCAGGGGCGCGGTTTTGTGACGCCGGAGGATGTAAAAATTATCGGCCCGGATGTTTTAAGGCACAGGATTATTCTCACTTACGAAGCCGAGGCCGAAGAGCTGACTTCCGACGATATCGTAAAGCAGATTTTTGACGGGGTGGAAGTTCCTTAAAATAAACGACTCTCAAGTAAACTGCTATAGGCGCTCATTAGCTCATTGGTCAGCTGGCGCGCTTTTTGAAGTTAAGTCCCCATTATGGCTGGTAATGAGCGAGCGTATTTTTGGTGAAGTAAGCGAGGACTGTCTGAGCCCGTTTCATCAGGGCGAGTTCCGCAGCTTCCAAAAATTGCGAAGCGAAATAGCCATCGGGGTGCGTTTCTTAGTTAAGTTTTCTTTGCGCATCCAAAGAAAACTTAAACCGGTGGTTAAGGTGTTAAGCCTTACTTGAACGGGATTAAAGGCAATTATATGATTCCAAAAGAGATACTTAATAGCATCAGGCGCATTGAGATCCGCTCCGGAAAACTGGTCAACGAGATTTTCGCGGGGCAGTATTCCAGCGTTTTTAAAGGGCGCGGAATGGAATTTTCCGAGGTGCGGGAGTACCTGCCGGGCGATGATATCAGAAGCATTGACTGGAATGTCACGGCGCGCTACGGCAAACCTTTTGTCAAAAAATTCGTGGAAGAGCGCGAATTGACGGTTATGCTGCTCGTGGACGCCTCCGGTTCGCAGGGCTTCGGCACGCGCTCAAAATTTAAATCCGAGCTGGCCGCCGAAATTGCGAGCGTTCTCGCTTTCTCGGCCATAAAAAATAATGACCGTGTGGGAATGATAATATTCACTGACCGCATTGAAAAAGTAATCAGGCCCAAAAAGGGCAGAAACCACATTTTAAGGCTCATTCGCGAGATACTCTATTTTAAACCCGAGGGCAAGTCCACCGATATTGAAGTCGCACTTGAATACTTAAACGAGCTCTGGAGAAGAAAATCCGTGGTTTTCCTGCTTTCGGATTTCAAAGGCAGAAACTTTGAAAGGGCGGTTAAAATTACCTCCCGCAAACACGACCTTATCGCGGTGCGCATAAGCGATCCCGCCGAACGGGAGCTGCCCCCGGCCGGCCTGCTCTCCCTTGAAGACGCCGAGTCCGGCAGAAGAATGCTCGCGGATACCTCCGACCCCGAGTTTAAAAAAGCTTATCTTCTGGAGCGGGATAATTTTGAAAAAAATATAAAAAACCTTTTCACGCGCTCGCGGGTGGACCAGATAGCGGTAAGCACCGACAAGCCCTATGTGATGCCGCTGATACAATTTTTTAGAAGGCGCGAGAAAAAAATGGCGTTTTAAGGCGAACTATTATGAGCAAAAGATTACCAGCGATTATTATTCTATTTACCATGTGCCTGCCGTCATATCCGCGCGCTGAGGCGCTTGAGGTAAACACCAAAATCAGTCGCGGCAGGGTAACCATCGCCGAGCCGCTTGACTGCAAAGTTTCCGTCAGGGCTCCCTTTGAGATAGAGGTCTCTACGCCTCAGGCGGACAGCTTCGGCCCGTGGGCGCTTACCGGCGCGAAAACAGAAGGCGGCGGGAAAGAGAGCTCCGTAACCCTGACGCTTCTGACCTATACGACGGGCCAGGCCCTGCTCCCGCGGATACCGCTTAAAGTTACGGCAAAAGACGGCAGGGTTTTTACTATTCTTTCTTCCAGCGCCGAGATTACGGTTGAGAGCCTTCTGGACAAATACGGCGACGCGGGCGACATAAGAGACATAAAGAAACCGCTAAGCATTCCCCATTCCGCGCTGTTTTATGTTTTATGGCTGATCGCGGCCCTGCTCGCGGCCGCGGGAGTTTACCTCTGGCGCAAAAAACGCCGTTCCCGTGGTTTACTGCCGGCACAGGAATCCGTCGCGCCCGAACACCCGCTTGAAAAAGCGCTCAGGGAACTTGAGGAGCTTAAGAATTCCGGCCTGTTGGATGAAAATAAAATTAAAGAATTCTACATAGCCCTTTTTGACATAGTCCGCGACTATTTCGCCGGTTCCTACGGCATTGAAACGAGGGACAGAACCTCCGCGGAAATATACGCCGACTTAAAAGCCGTTGAGGCCGACAAGAAACTTGTCGCGCTCTCAAGAGATTTTTTTGAGCGGTGCGACATGGTGAAATTCGCCAAATTAAGGCCTGAGCCCGCGTTGTGCCGCGAAGACTGGGACGGCGCGAAAACGATAGTGGAATATTCGTCGCGCCGGGGTACAATTTCATGAGATTCGCAAACCCTATCTTTCTTTTACTGTTAGCCGCCCTGCCGCTCCTTTACTGGTATTTTAAAAGGCGCGCGAACCGCAGAGAACCGGCTTTGCTTTTTCCGGATTTCACCCAGATTGAAAATATCAGCCCCTCTGCCAGGGTAAAGCTGGCCTTCCTGCCGAAACTTCTGCGCTACGCGGCGCTGGCATTGTTTATAGCCGCGCTGGCGCGGCCGCAGGCCGGGCAGAAAAGCGAGGAGATTGAGAACCTCGGCATTGATATTATGCTTGTGCTGGACACATCCACGAGCATGAAAGCCATTGATTTCAGGCCCGCGAACAGGTTTGAGGCCGCCAAAAAAGTCTCCAGGGAATTCGTAAAAGGCAGGGCGTACGATAAAATCGGCATAGTGGTATTCTCCGGTTTCGCCTATACCCAGTGTCCGCTTACGGCCGACCACGATTCGGTCTTAAATTTTCTGGACAACACCGAAATAGGCATGACCACGGTGGACGGCACGGCTATCGGCTCCGCGATAGCCACAGCAGCCAACCGCCTTAAAACCAGTTCCGGCAAAAGCCGTGTCATGATTCTTGTCACCGACGGGCGCAACAACATGGGCGAGATAGACCCGCTCACGGCAAGCCAGGCCGCGGCGGCTCTCGGCATAAAAATTTACACTATCGGGGCGGGACAGCCGGGCGGCGCGCTTTATCCGGTTGACGACCCGTTTTTCGGAAGGCGCTATGTGAAGATGCCGGAGCAGGAGCTTGATGAGGACACCCTCGCCAAAATAGCCGAAACCACGGACGGCAGGTATTTCAGGGCCACCGACACAAAATCCCTTGAAAAGATTTTCCAGCGGATAAACACAATGGAAAAAACGGAAATAAAAACCACCAAGTACACAAACTATAACGAGCTGTTCGGATTTTTTATCTGGCCGGCGTTTTTGCTGCTTGCCCTGGAGCTGCTCCTGTCAAAAACCTGGTTAAGGAGGCTCCCGTAAGCTTATGCATATAGTCCACCCTTACGCCCTCTTAATGCTTCTCCTGCTGGCTCCGGCGGCCTTTCTGCTGTTCTTTCTTTCTTCGGCGGCGCAAAACCCTCTGGCCAGGCTCGGAAACTTGGAAATCTTAGAGAGGATTTCATCGCTTCACCGCGGCCGCAGAAAAATTAAAAATATTCTGCTGATCGCTTCGCTTTTCTTCATAATACTGGCGCTCTCCAGGCCGCAGTTCGGAACGCGGCTTGTGGAAATAAATCAAAGCGGAGCCGACATTGTGATCGCGGTTGATGTTTCCTCCAGCATGCTTGCCGGCGACATCAGGCCCAACCGGCTGGAGCGGGCTAAAACCGCTCTCGCTGCTCTCGCCCAGTCGCTCGGAGGCAACAGGGTCGGGGTGATAGCTTTCGCGGGAACGGCCTTCTGGCAGTGTCCCTTAACGCTTGATATTTCGGGCGTCAGCCTATTCCTTGACATTCTTGACGCCAACCTTATACCTCTGCCGGGCACATCGCTGGGAAGCGCCATAAGGCTTGCCTCCGCGGGCCTTTCAAAGACCGCGCCCAAATCAAAGGCGATAGTTCTGTTGACCGACGGCGAGGACCACAACTCCGATCCGCTGGGCGCGGCCAGAGAGGCCGCGGCGCAGGGCATTAAGATTTACACCATAGGTTTCGGAAACCCCGCGGGAGAACCCATTCCGCTATACGATGAAAAAAATAGTTTCTCCGGGTATAAGAAGAATAAAAAAGGCGAAGTGGTAATGTCGGTTCTGGACGAGGCAACCTTAAGCAAAATAGCGGCCGAAACCGGCGGGGAATATTTCCCGGCAAGAGACGGGAACATTGACCTGGGGCGGCTTATCGGCAGTATACAGGAGCTGGAAAAAAGCAGGCTCTCGTCAAACATAAACCGCCGTTACGAGGACCGGTTCCAGATTTTTCTTTTCATCGGGCTGGCCCTGCTTTTAGCCGAGTTCATTATCCCCGAAACAAAGAAGGCAAAAATATGAAAAGGTTTTTTGCGGTTATTTTAGCGCTGTTGTGTTTGTACGGCACCGCTGGCGCCTCGGCGCGTTCCAAAGTGAACCGCGGCAATAAATTTTACAACAAGAACCAGTACGAGAAATCGCTGGATTCTTACAGGGAGGCGCAAGTAGAGGCGCCCGGCGAACCGGTGGTTCATTACAATATCGGCAATGCCCTGTACAAGAGCGATAATCTTGAGGAAGCCGCCAGGGAATTCACAGCCGCTTCCGCCGCCAAAAACAAAATGATAAAATCTAAGGCGCTCTACAACCTCGGGAACGCGGCCTTTAAAATGGAAAAAACCGACGAGGCCGTGGAACACTACAAAAACGCGTTGAGGCTTAACCCGAAGGACGAGGACGCCAAGTATAACCTTGAATACCTTTTAACGCGGCAGTACAAGAAAAATGAGAAGCAAAAACAGGATAAAGACAAACAGCAGAAAGGCAAAGATAAGAACAAAGAAGACAAAGACAAGGGCAAACCCTCGGAACAAAACTCGGAACAAAAGCAGGAAAGCGGCGGGAACAAAAAGGACAAGCAGCAGATGAGCAAAGAGGACGCCCAGCGCCTTTTGAATGTGTTTGAGCAGTCTGACAGAGATTCCGCGAAAAAAAGAAAAATGGCGCTTCCTCAAATACCTGAAGTTGAAGAGGACTGGTAATAGAAATGATAGCGGCAACAACGATGTTTAAACCATTAACAAAATACCTACTTAAGTCAGTTGAAAAAACTCTTTCGGGCCGTCTTTGCCTGTCCGCCAAAGCTTTTGTGGAGGGCGAGGAGTGCAATGACGAAGCAATCTCGCGGTTTATGACGGAGAGTCAAGATTGCTTCACCCTGCGGGTTCGCAATGACAGGGCATTACTAAGGGTTTTTCATCTGACTCTTCTTTCATTATTGCTGCTGTTTGCCTGCGGCGGCGTTTTCGCCCAGGATATAGCAGTTACGGCAAGCGTTAACAGCAATGTCATTGCCATCAATGAACAGCTTGAGTTAAATATTATTATATCCGGTAACGCCTCCGATCTGCCAAACCTGGAACTGCCGCAGATAGCAAACTTCACGGCCTATTCGGCCGGCAGATCCCAGAACACTTCAATAATAAACGGGCAGGTCTCAAGCTCGGTTGCCTTCAGGTACGCTTTGGTTCCGCAAAACACCGGCAAATTCACCATCCCGGCCCTCAGCTTTCAATACAAAAACAATACCTACGCGACCCAGCCGGTAAATGTTGAGGTTGTGGCGGCATCGTCCTCCGGACCGCAGGCGGCCAACGCCGCTCCGGGCGCAGCCCGGAGAAACGGCAAAGATATATTTATAACGGCCTCCGTGGATAAAACTTCGGCCTATGTAAACGAGCAGATAACCTATACTTTCAAGTTTTTTCGCAGAATCCGCCTGCTTTCCAACCCCCAGTACTCTCCTCCGGATTTTTCAGGCTTCTGGACGGAAGATACTCCGCCAAAAAATTATTTCGCGGCATACGAAGGCTCACAGTACCAGATCTCGGAAATTAAAATATTTTTGTTCGCGACCAAACCGGGCAAATTCACTATTTCCCCAGCGACGCTTCAGTGCAGTGTGGAGGATTTCAGCCCTGCCGACATCTCAGCTGACAGCTTTTTTATGAATTTCTTCTCGGGCGGGAAGGCCCAGACGCTCCGCACCAACCCTGTCACGGTTTCCATAAAACCCCTTCCGGAAAACGGCAGGCCTGACGATTTTACCGGTTCCGTGGGCCGCTACGAGCTTTCGGCGGAGCTGGACAGAAAAACCGCGGCGGTGAACGACCCGGTAACGCTTTCTCTGAAAGTCTCGGGATCGGGCAATATTAAAACCATTTCCGAACCGAAGCTTCCCTCGTGGCCGGATTTCAGAAAGTACGAAACCGTAAGCTCGCTTAACATCGCGAAGGATAAAGGAGAGGTGAGCGGATCCAAAACATTCAAAACTGTTATTGTGCCCATGACTCCGGGCGACAAGAATCTCTCGGGACTTTCTTTTTCATTTTTTGACCCAGCAAAAAATAAGTATATAAAACTCCGGCTCCCGGCGCTTTCGCTTTCCGTAAAACCGGGGGCTCCGGGCCAGGCCCCCCAGAACAGCCAGCCGGCGGAAAGCACGGTAAAACTCGTAAACCGTGATATACGCTACCTTAAAACTCCGGCTAAGTGGCATGAGTACTCAGGCCCGCTTTATAAAAATCCCTGGTTTATTATTTTAAATATTTTACCTCTGCTCGGCCTGGCGGCGGCATTTTTTACGGCTTCATACCGCGACAAGCTCAGCGGTGATACGGCGCTCGCCCGCCACCTGGGGGCTTCGGCGGCCGCGAGAAAATATTTAAAGCAGGCCGCGAGCCTGCTGTCGGAGGACAAATCGGGCGAGTTTTACTGCGCCATATCAAGGGCGCTCCTTGAATACATCGCCGACAAGACAAACCTTTCGGCCGAAGGGCTTACAGGTGCCGCAATTACGGATATTCTTTCTAAAAGAAATATCAGCGCCGAAACTATAAATATTATTATCACCGTGCTTGGCGAATGCGATCTGGTCAGGTTTTCGCCGTCCAGGGTTTCATTGGAAACCATGAGCAAAACTTATGAATCCGCCGGCCGCCTTATAGACATGCTTGAAAAAGGATTAAAAAAGAAATGAAAACACTATTTCTCGCGTTTTTTATCGCGGCCTCAGCCTTCGCCTCGTTAAGCGCCCGGGAATCACCCCTTGAGCGCTTCAAAATGGCCGGCGACACTTACGCAAAAAATGATTTTGAGGCCGCTAAAACATTATACGAATCGCTGCTCGCCGAGAACAGAGTAAACGCTGAGCTTTTATACAACCTCGGCAACACATATTTCCGGCTTGGCAGGCCCGGCAAAGCTCTTGTCTATTTTGAGAGGGCCTCGCGGCTGGCGCCCAATGATTCCGATATCAGGCAGAACATTTCTTTTCTCAGGCAGACCATAAGGGAGCCGGAAGAGCCTTTTGGATCGGTTGTAATAAACCTGTTATCTGGCGTAATGCCTCTTAACACGCTGCTGCTTATAACCTCAGTGCTATTTTTTATCACATCCCTCACATTCGCTTTGTTTATGCTTAAAAAAAAGCGGGCGGCGCTTTACGGAGCGATTGGCGCAACCTCTCTGCTCATTTTGTCAGGCGGGCTGCTGGCTGTTAAAATTGAGCATGAAATCCTTTCCAGATGGGCCATAGTAATCTCAGGCCCCGCGGAAGTAAGAAACGGCCCCGGAGCTTTAAACTCCGTGGGATTCAGCCTTTCGGAGGGCCGCAAGGTTCAGATACTGAGTAAAAATAATGAGTGGTTCGCTATTTCCCTCAACACCGAAGGCTTCAAAGGCTGGCTGGAGAAAAAATACCTGGAGGAAATTTGAAGCTCCCTGGATTTACGCTTTTGGTATCTTCAGTTTCACATATTTTCTGCTATACAGCGAAATCTCATTCCTTGTCAGCCCAAACTTAAAACATTACCCTGTAAAGACTGCCGCTGCCGCGAGTCGGAATGCCAAGCGCCGTTCACTTACAACTTAAAATGTTCAGTATGAAGTCCATCAAGGCCCTGTGAAAACAGGAATCCAGAAAAACCTCTGGATACCAGCTTCCGCTGGTATGACGACACGGAGAAGTCCGCCGTTCACTTACAACTTAAAACTTACAACTTATAACTTAATATTTAGAGAAATGCTTTGATATTGATTTTATAGGGTGTTTTTGATAGACTAACCGTAACCTTGAATTATGAAAAAAATATTGAGAATAGGCATATTCGGCGGATCTTTTGACCCGGTTCATATTGGACACATCGGCCTGGCCAGGGCCGCGAAACTTCAGTATAAGCTTGATAAAGTAATTTTCGTTCCGGCAAAGTATCCTCCTCACAAAATATCCAAAAGGCTCTCGTCCCCGGCTGTCCGCCTTAAGATGCTGAGAGCCGCGCTAAACAATACCGCCGCTTTTTCCGTAAGCCGTTTTGAGCTGGTCCGGAGCGGAACAACTTATACTTACCAGACTCTTAAACACTTTAAAAAGGTTTATCCCGGGGCAGAACTTTTTTTTCTGCTCGGGAAAGATTCACTGCTTGATGTAAAAAACTGGAAGAACGCCGGCCTGCTGCCCCGCTTGTGCGGATTTATAGCGGCCGGCAGAGCGGGAGCTTTCGGGCATGCGCCGGCCTGGCTGACGGCAAACACTGAATTTATTTCCGGAAAACTGCCAACCGTGTCCTCCTCCGGCATAAGAAAAGATATCTCGCTGGGAAAATCCGTTTCGCGGCTTCTGCCGCGCGGCGTGGCGGGGCTTATAAAAAAATATGCGCCATACAGATAAAATACTGCCTTACCTTAAGAAAAAACTTGGCAGCGCCCGGTTTAAGCACACTCTCGGAACGACTAAGACGGCCGAGGCGCTGGCTCTCGCTCACGGAGAAAACGCCGAAAACGCGGTTCTCGCGGCTCTTTTGCACGACATGGCAAGATGGATGAGCGCCAGACAGATGATAGCCTATGTCAAAAAATATAAAGTCCGCGTTCCCGACCTTGAAAATGTTGTAAAATATAATCCTTCACTGCTTCATGGATTTGTCGGCGCGGACATGGCGCGGCGAATATTTAAAGTCAAAGACCGTTCGGTCCTTGAAGCAATAGCTCTGCACACTCTCGGCGGGCCGAATATGTGCAGGCTGGCCAAGATACTATACCTGGCTGACATTACCTCTCCGGACAGAAGGCATAGCGGAGTAAAAACAATAAAACGCCTCGCCGAAAAAGACCTGGATAAAGCCATGACGGCCGCTTCGGCTTCAAAAATCGCCTTTGTGCTCAGAAAAAATGCCTGGCTCCATCCGGATGCCGCCAGAACATGGAACAGTCTTATAAAATGAATAACTTTAAACTAAAACCCGCGCATATAATTCTTCTGGCGACCCTGGTCCTGGCCACGGCAGCCATTTTTCTTTCCTGGAGAAGCCCCCTCTCAAAAGCCATAAGGAACGGGGAGCGCATAAACGGCGTAATCATAGGCACCGACTGGGTGGATTACGCGCGCCATTCGGATACGCTGATCTTCGTGAGCTATGACCCGTCAAAAAGATTTTTGGATGTAATCTCCATACCAAGAGACACGCATTTCAGCCCGGCCGGATACAATTTTCAGAAAATCAACGAAGTTTACGCGTACCATTACAGGACTAAAAAAAGCGACAAGGCCGCCTGCCACGAAGTTATGCTGGCGGTTGAACAGCTTTTCCAGGACAAAGCGGCAATTCCCTATTTTGTGAGGGTGGACTACTCAAGCTTTAAAAAATTCATAGACCTTGTGGGCGGCGTTGACCTGGATGTGGAAGAGCCCATGAACTATGACGATTCGTGGGGCAAACTGCACATTCATTTTGAACCCGGCCCGCAGCACATGAACGGCCAGAAAGCTTTGGAATATGTCCGTTACCGCGGCGCGGCCGGCGACATAGGCAGGGTTTACCGTCAGCAGAGATTTATGAAAGCCGTGGTTTCAAGATTCAAGAACCCGTACAACCTTTTCAAATTGCCAAAAATAACGGCGGTGCTCGCAAAAGAAATTGACACAAATGTCTCGCTCTGGGATATTTTTTCCGGCCTTATTGAGCTGAAGGACCTTAAGGTCCGCAATATACGCTTCGCCCAGCTTCCGGGCGCCCCCAAAAGAAACTACTGGGAAGTTGATATTGAA
Organism: Elusimicrobia bacterium RIFOXYA2_FULL_47_53; assembly: GCA_001800315.1. Classification (GTDB taxonomy): domain Bacteria; phylum Elusimicrobiota; class Endomicrobiia; order Endomicrobiales; family XYA2-FULL-47-53; genus XYA2-FULL-47-53. Next base: position 63,989 of record MGVE01000006.1, read on the forward strand.
AACTCGGCCGGACTCATGGAGAAGATAATCCCTTCAAGCTCAACCGTGGTTTCACAGGGCCCGAAAATAAGAATTGAGGTCTGGAACGCCTCCGGAAAAAACGGCCTCGCGGAAGAGATTTCCTGGATACTCAGAAAACAGGGCTTTGATGTCATAGACTGGGGCACCTTCTCGGTCAGGCAGAAAAAAACACTGATCAAGGATCTTAAAGGCGATATAAGGTCGGCGCAGAGAATAGCCGAGATCCTTTCCTGCGGCGAGGTTGTGACGCGGTTTGACGAAAGAAAGCTTGTAAATATATCCGTTATTCTCGGCGAAGACAGTATCCCGGTGCCGGGGGCGCTCAAGCGCGAAGAATAGAACATCAAGAACAGCACAACCTATAACCTGTTACACCCCGGGGGTGTTACGGGTTAAGCACGGGAGGTATTTATGGAAATGTTTGACATCCTCAAAACCGCCGTAGACAGAAACGCCTCTGACATCCACCTTGTGATCGGGAAACCTCCGATGCTCAGAGTCAGGGGAAGCATCCTCGCCATAGAAGAAATGCCCGTGCTCTCGCTGGAAGATTCAAGAAAACTGATTTACTCCATCCTCAACGACGACCAGAAATCCAAATTTGAACAGAATATGGAGCTTGACTGCTCCTTCTCGCTGCGCGGAGTTTCGCGTTTCAGGGTAAATGTCTTTATGCAGAAAAACGGCCCGGAGGCGGTGCTCAGGGTAATATCCTCTAAAATCCCCGAACCGGAGGAATTAAAGCTGACGCCCTCTATTCTTCAGTTCGCGGATATGCCAAGAGGGCTGGTGTTAGTTACCGGCCCGACAGGATCCGGCAAATCCACGACACTCGCCTGCCTTTTAAACCTTGTCAACCAGAAAAGATACGAGCACATTCTGACAATAGAAGACCCCATTGAATTTGTTTATGAAAACAAAAACTGCATCGTAAGGCAGAGAGAAGTCGGCCAGCAGACAAAAAGTTTCAGCAACGCCCTGAAGTACGCCTTGAGGCAGGACCCGGATGTAGTGCTTATCGGCGAAATGCGCGACTTGGAAACCATCTCCGCGGCCCTGACTATCGCGGAAACCGGGCATCTGGCTTTCGCAACCCTGCATACGACCGACGCCGCGCAGACGGTGGACAGGATAATTGATGTGTTTCCGCCGCACCAGCAGCAGCAGGTCAGAGTCCAGCTCTCGGTAACACTAAAGGGTGTTGTTTCTCAGACGCTGCTGCCAAAAGCCGACGGTATCGGGCGCGTGGCGGCCCGCGAGGTAATGGTGGTTACACCGGCTATTTCAAATCTTATCAGGGAAGGAAAGACGCATCAGATCTATTCGGCCATTGAGACCGGCGGAAAATTCGGCATGATAAGCTTAGATCGCGCCATGCTCCAGCTGGTCCAGGAAGGGCTTGTGAACATGGATGACGCCGTGGCAAAAGCCCACAATCCGGAGTATGTGAAATCCGGCGGCAAACTGAGCGGACTATAATTTTCCGGGAGAAAACCTATGGATAAAATATCCCTTTTGAAATCTGTTTTTATTTTCAGCGGCCTGAGCGACCCCATAGTAAAAGATATGAGCAAATATCTTAAGGAAGCCGCTTTCAAAGCCGGAAAATCAATATTTCTGGAAAATGACAAGGCCGACGCTTTTTACATTATTGACAAGGGCGATGTCTCCATCTCAAAGAGAATGGGAAAGGATAAGGAAAAAATCCTTTCCATGCTCGGGCCCGGCAGCGCCTTCGGTGAAATGGCTTTCTTTTCGGACTCGCCCAGGATCGCCGACGCCACAGCCAGGACCGATTCTCTGCTGTACAAAATTGAAAGGAAAGATTTTCTGGATTTTATTTCCAGGGAATCCGCGGCGGGATTAAAGATACTGTCGGCGCTGCTGCAGATCTCCATGAACAGGCTTGAGCACACCAGCAGAGAGCTTGCCACGGTATATCACACGGGAAAGATAATTTCCTCGGGCAAAAAATTAGAGGAAATCCTGGCGCAAATTAAAGAGGAGCTGCTGCTCGCCGTCCCGGAAGCCGACGATGCCGCCATTTACCTTTATAACGAATTCAATGTTGAGTTTGAGCCGGCTTCAGCGCCCTCCGCCATGAAAGAGGTTCTGCCCGATGATCCGCTCATTCTTGAGCTCAAGTCAAACCCCGAGGGGCTTTTATTTAAAGATTTCGGAAAGTCCGGTTTTAAGCTCGCCGGTATTGATAATATCGTTAAATCAATTATTATAGCTCCCGCCATGAAGGGCGAGGCTATGGAGGGTTTTTTGTGCCTCTGGTCCGCTAAAGACGCCGACGGGCTCAAGAACAGCTACAAACTTCTGCTCTCAAGCGTCGCCGGACAGCTCGCCGAAGCCATTGAAAACATACACCACCAGCAGGAAGAGCGCGACAGACAACGCCTTAAAAGCGCGAGAGAGTATATCTAAATGAGCAAAATTAACTATTTAAAACTTGCCAAAGAAGCCGCGAAAATAGCGGACGGGAAAAAGTGTTCCGCCGTGCTGCTTTTAAGCATGAAAAAATTCACGGTTATCGCCGAGTATTTCGTGATAGCTACCGCCGAATCCTCTCCCCAGAGAAACGCCGTGATAAACGCCGTTGAAAAGCATTTCAACGAGTCCGGAGGCCCGGCTGTTTTGCACAGGGACGGCCGTTCGTCGGAATCCTGGTCCGCGCTTGATTACGGCGGGCTGATAATTCACATAATGTCGCCGGAAGCCAGGTCGTTTTTCTGCCTGGAGAAAATCTGGGACGGCGCCAGGCAGCTGGAGTTTTAGCGTTTGGATAAAGTTGAGATCGCCGTCATCGGAGCGGGCGCGGCAGGCCTTGCCGCGGCCCTCAAGCTTTCTTCCTCCGGGAAAGAAGTGCTACTCCTTGAAAAAAACGAAAGCTACGGCCGTGAAACTTCAAGCCGCAGCAGCGAAGTGATTCATTCCGGGTTATACTACCCCCAAAACTCCCTAAAAGCCTCTCTCTGTGTCAGGGGCAATTCCCTGATTTATTCCTACTGTCGTAAAAAACGCATACCTTTTAAAAACACGGGCAAAATTGTAGCTGCCTCCGGTAATTCCGAACTTGAGCAGCTCGCGGACCTTATGCGAAGCGGCAGCAAAAACGGCGTTAAAGGGCTGCGGCTGTTAAGCACGGCGGAACTGCGCTCCCTGGAGCCGGATATTAACTCGGCCGGCGGCCTTTTCGTTCCCTCAACCGGTATAATGGATTCTCACTCTCTCATGAAATCTTTGTATAGCGAATTTAGAGCCTCAGGCGGGCTTGCGGTTTTCAACTGTGAGGTCACCGGGATACAAAAGAGCGGTAAGGGCGGTTATGAGATAAAGTCTTCCGGCGACAGCTACAGTTTCCTGGCCGGCAAGCTGATAAACTGCGCCGGGCTCGGCAGCGAACGGATAGCCCGCGCGGCCGGCATTGATACCGTCAAAGCGGACTACAGGCTTCATTTCTGCAAGGGTGATTATTACAGAATAAAAAAACGCTTCGCGGTCTCAAGGCTGATTTACCCGGTTCCGGCCCCGGAGCTCCACAATCTCGGCGTTCATCTGACAACCGGCCTGTCCGGAGGCTTAAGGCTGGGGCCTAACGCGTATTATGTTGACTCCATAGATTATTCTTTCGGAACAAAAGACAGCTCTGTTTTTTTATCTTCCGCGAAAACTTTTCTCCCCGGCCTTGAACCCGGCGACCTCTGCCCCGACACCTCGGGCATAAGGCCAAAACTCCAGGGGCCGGGAGAGGCTTTCAGGGATTTTGTGATAAAAGATGAATCCGACAAAGGTTTGCCCGGCCTTATCAACCTTACCGGGATAGAGTCCCCCGGGCTTACCTCCTGCCTCGCAATAGCCGAGTACATTGAACAAATCCTTTAATTTATATTAATAAATCATGGCTGATCAAATTGTATGCGTATGGCAATAAATAGAAAATCCCTTATCTAAATTTTACCGCAAACCGGGGCCTAAGAATACGGAATAAATGACAAGGGATTTTCCAGGAATAACCGCGTTTTCTCTGCTATTTAATCTCCTTTAACAACACGGTAGGATATTTGTATATTTTGCCGGCTTTTTCAGAGCAGACCCATAGGGCTGAACCGGAACCGGCAATGCCGCTGAGGCCGTAGCCCTTCTCCTCGGCGTCAGGCGTAATATATACAGCCAGCACGCTCAACTCGTCGTCAAGATTGTGTTTGTATATCTTATTGGTCTTTGAATCCGAGCTCCAGAGGTTAGTGCCGTCAAAATACAGGCTTGAGGGGCTCGTGCCCGGGCTTTTGTATTCCCTTTCAACGCTCAACTGCGCGTCAAGCCTGTGGCGGTAAATCGCGGCTTTCGCGCTGTCGCAGGTCCATAGAACTTTCCCGTCGCCGGCAATACCGCTCGGCGCGCCGTTCGGAGCCGGATAGGAGTTTACTATCGTGAGCGCGGCGTCCACATTGTGCTTATAAATTTTCTTGTCCCAGGAATCAGCCGACCATATAAAACCGTCGGCCCAGCTTAAGGCTGTGATGTGTTTCCCGGGGAAATAGAATATTTTTGAGATTGAGAGCGAACTATCCGTTTTGTGTTTATATATGCCCTGGCCCATCCAGTCGCAGGACCATATGTTCTGGCCGTCAAAGGCTATGCTGGTGGGCTGTGAATAGGGCGTTGAAAAAGCCAGCGCCCTTATTTCCGCGTCTGCCATTTTTTTAATAAAATAGTCCGCCCCAAAATAGAGGCCGGCGCATATCAGGAGCGCGGAAAATACCGTAACCGCGATTTTAAGCAGTTTCCCGGCGGGTTTAATCTTGCCCCAGAATTCCGGAACAGCCAGGCTCTGGTAGGCGGCTCTGCTGACAATATTCCAGGTGTCGTCGGTTGAGTAAGGCGGCGACACGATGTCAAAACCCTCCCTGGCCGCCCTTACACCGTCCCTGCTTTTGGCGTCGCCAAACAACAGCACCGGCACAGAAGGGAACTTTGCCCTGATAAGGGATGCCTTTTTGATGTGCCGGACCGAAACAACAGCGACCCTTGGTTTTATACCCTCCACCGCCGCCGCGACATTTTTATCTGGAAGAGCAACCACTTCGGCCTGAGATTTTGCCGCGGCCTTCTCTATGACTGCCGCCTCGTCGGCGGCGAGCAGTACCGCTATTTTAAAATGTTTCTGCGTGGTCTGGGGCATATCAAAAACCAGCGAATACGCCTCAATTTCATTTTCTATATTTTGCACGACTTTCGCGAGAATATCGGAAGCTCCCCGGCCGGTCTTTTCTTTCGCGAAGAGTTTAGCTATTCCCCTTAAAGGGCCGGTATGCTGTTTGAGGCCCGCGACAAAGTTCCTCTGGGACTCTTTTTCGGCGTTAACCGCCTTCTTTCTGTCTTCCTCGGACTGAATTTTAATAAAAGCGAGGTCGTTGAGCGCCGCGGCCTTTTCTTTTTCGGATTTTTCTTTTGCCTCGGCCAGGCTTTTTATTTCCTGCTCGTTATCTGAAATTTTCTTCTCAAGCTCGGCTCTTTTAGCGGCAAAATCATCGGTCAGCCTTTTAATTTCGGAGTCAATCTCGGCGATTCTTCCCTTAAGCAGTTCTGCCTGCGTTATTCCCAGCGAAATCTTCTCCTCGTAAGAAGCTCTTATTTTGTTAAATTCTTCTTCCTGCTCCCTGAGTCCGGCCTCGTTTTCCTCTTTCTCGGAGATTAATTTTGCGTTCAGGTCGTTTAAGCGCTCCTGCATTCTCTTTACTTCCGTCTCGGCGCTTTTAACCTTTTCTTCGTTCAACAACCGGTTTTTTTCTATCAGCAGATCGGCTTCTTTTGCCTTTAACCTGTTCTCCCATTCCATCCCCTCTTTTTCCAGGCGCCTTTCAAATTCCCGGAGCTGCTGATTATACTGGTCAATCTGGAGCTGCTGCTGGGAAAGCTTTGCCTCAAGCGCCTTTTTTTCCTCGTCGCGCGCCAGCACCTTTTTATTCCACAGGATCTTTTCTTCGTCTATCCTGCGCTTCCAGTAGTCGTCGGGGGAAGGAAAATTAAAATTTCGGACCGCGTCGTCCTGCACGGCCATCTCGGCCTTGAGCCGCTCCAGCTCACTGTCTAAATCTTTAAATTCATCCATTTTAACCTCCGTTGCGAAAGCTCAGGGAATCACTATTGTCTGTCCCGGCTTTAGGGATCCCTTTTCAATTTTGTCTTTGTTCGCGTCGTATATTTTAAGCCATTCGGATTTATTTCCGTAGTATTTTTCCGCAAGCAGCGGCAATGTTTCGCCGTCAAGCACCTTGTGGGTTTTCAGGCCCTGCTGTATGTATATTCTCCCAGGCACGGAAACTTTCTGCGCCGGCGCCGGCTGCTCCGCGATTTTATCAGGAGCGGCACGCAGCAGAGGAACCGCCGTTGTGCCGGCGGACAGAACGGCCTTACCGTTGCCTGCCGTTGACGAAGAGAGAACTACTTCGGCGGCGCTTGAAGGCCGCACATCGTAGTCCGATCTGGCAGCCGAAGAAGACACTGCCACAAGCCCGGAGTTGTCCAGCATTCCTGGCAGAACGGGATAAGACAAAGGTTTTATGTCCGGCTCCGCCGGTTTTTCAACCGGTTGGAGGACTTCACTTTCTTTGGGGACGGCCGCTGATTTTGTTTCGGCTTTACCGGTTTTCAGAAGCCCCGAAAACCGTGTGGTCAATGTAATATAATGAGTCCCGTTTGTCTTCTCTACTCCGTTGACCGGGAAATCTATTCCGTAATCCAAAGAAAATCTTTCTACATTGAGGCCCAGGCCGGCCGTCAGTTTATTGAACCTGGCATCCTTAAGAAACAAACCGAACCTTACGGCGAGCATATTGTTTAAAAGTATTTTTTCCGTACCCGCCGAAAAACTGCTTTTTTTGTTAACCATCCCGGCTTCCACGGCAAAGCTGAATCCCTGCTCGGCATAGCTTACGCCGGCGTAATCGCCCGGCTCAAGCTTATACGCCTCTTTTATTCCAAGGTCAGCCCCAAAAATATTGTGCCTGGTGTAAGATAGATTCATTGAATAGGGCAGTTTTACAAGTATGCCGGCGTCAAGATCAAAAGCGCTTTTAGACTGTGCCGCGGCAAAGACCGGGTCTATGCGGGTGTAAGCGTCGGAACCGTATTTTATGCTTAAATATTTCACCGCTCCGCCGACGGACAGATAATTAAGCGGGCTTATGGCGCCCGCGACAACCCCGGATTCTTCCGAATAGGCACCGTCAAGCCTTATGCTTTTGTAGCCGGCTCCCGCGACCGCGCTCCCGGAAACCGGCAGGGCGAATGTAAATATGCCGTCTGAAATTGAGGATCTGTCGCTAAGGCCGTAAAATAGCCTGCCATAGGTTATTGAAAGCCGCGGGTCTTTAATACCGGAGAGGCCGGCGCTCTGAAGGAAAACAGAGCCCGGCTCGGGCAACAGCGGGGAATAAGTGTCCGCCATCGCGCGCGACCTGGCGCTCGCGGTGTTTTCCTCAAAAGCGCTGTAGGACGCCGAAGCGCAGGCGGCAACAACAGCCGCCGCGCATAAAATCCGCGTCATAAACCCGTACCTGGAGATAATGGCCTTCATAATAATATTTGTCATCTTGCCACCACTACGGTGCCGTTATAAATCCTGTCTCCGCATCTTACCTGATAAATATATATTCCGGGCACAACCCTGTTTCCGGAATCGTCCGTCCCCGGCCAAATGAGCCAGTAATCGGTTTTCGCCGACATTCTCGCGGCCCGGCTGCCGGAAAGCTCGTAAATATAGCCTTCAACGGGGTCAAGGCCCGGATTTTCAAATGTGTAGTTTAGTTCGTCGTTGACGCCGTCGCTGTTAGGCGTTATTATTTTTGGCCATACGGAAAGCGTGTTAAACTCGGTTGACCTGGATACCGTCCGGAGCTGATACAACCCCGTATGCACGGAATCCACCGTTACCGAGCCGTCCGCGCTCTCGCCTCCCAGGAAAACCCACTCCACCCCGTTAAACCAAAAAACTCCGGTCGTCAGTGTTTCCGAGCCGGGGGCGCGGCGCTGACGCGCCGCGGAGAGCGCGGAATATTTAAACGAAAATTTCACGGATTTTGAAAATTTATAGCCCGGCAGTTCCCCCGACGCGCCAACGGCTTTGACCGAATAGGCAGCCAGCACCGAGCCTGTTTCAAGGTCGTTGTGCCTTTCAATATTTAACTGCACCTCGGGGGAAATAGACTCAACGGGTATTTCCACCGTAAGCGACTTGTCGGCGGGGTACAAAAGATAAGTATTTTCGGAACCGGCTTTGAATATTTTTGAAGGCTGGCTCTCGGTGCCCCAGGCGTTAAACGCCTTTACCATGTAAAAAAAACTTCTGCCGTACACATCATCGTCGGACCAGGAGAGCGTTGCCGCGCCAAGCGTGGCTGCAGCCGTCGCGGTGAAAAGGCTGTCAAAATCGTAAGATCTGTAAACCCTGTAGCCGGAAAGATTGCCGAGCGCCGTTCCGTCCTCGTTTTTCGTCACGGCTTCCCAGGAGAGAACCGCTTTTTTCTTATCGGCGCTGACCGCAATGGCAAACCCCGAAGGGGCGAGCGGTTTCGCGAATTCAACGACAACAAAACTTCTGTCGGCGGACTGCGCGGTGAGACTGTCCGTTCCGGCCGCGTAAACTCTCCAATAGTAAGTCGCGCCGATGACAAGGTCTTCGGTGAAGGTGTAGGCCGCCGAGGTTAAGGAGTTTATTTCGGTTCTTGAGGTGAAGTCCGGGCTTCTTGAATACCACAGCGAATAGGTCACGCCTTCTCCGGGGTCGGGATCGCTTGTTTGATTCCACAAAAGCTGCGGTTTTGTTGTTCCCACGGCCGCTTTGTCGGCAGGAGAGTTTAAACTGAAAGCCGCCGGCGCCTCGGCCAAAGCGTTTATATAAAAACTGAATGTCTGAGAGGAATTCCTCTCGTTGTTCCAGCTGTCAACGGCCCTGGCGTACCAGAAGTACTGAGCGTTTTCCTCCAGAGAGGAAAGCGCGTAATTCGCGGCCGTCAGCCCGGCGGAAGATATGGCGGCGGAGAAATCGGAATTCCGCGAATATATGAAAGTGTAGGTAAAATTATCCGATTCCGGGTCGGAGGCCGCCTGCCAGGAAAGCAGGGGCGAAGCGGTGCTGATTATTCCCGAAGAGGACAGCAGGCTGAAGCTTGAAGGCGGCTGGTTGGCCGCGGTAAAATACCATGTTGAATTTGAAAACCGCTGGCCGCTTATCTGCGAAGCAGCGAGAACCTTCCAGTAATAGGTGGCCCCGTTCTCAAGATTGGAAGTAAGAGAATATGAAGATACGCTTATTCCGGCAACCTGGGACTGAACCGAAAAATCCTGATAGGTGGAATAAAACAAAGTATAGGATGCCACATAGTCGCCGGGATCGGGATCGCTCGTATCACCCCAGTCAAAAATGGGGTTCAGATAAGCCGATGCTGAGCTGTTGGCGGGAGCAACCAGCTCAAAAGCCGCCGGCGGTTCGGCTATAGCGTTGATAAATATTTTAAACGACTGGTTTGAGGCTCTGGTATTTGAAAGGTAATCGTAGGCCTCAACTTTCCAGTAGTATGTCGCGTTCTCGTTTAAGGGAGAGGCTGTATAACCGGTGTTGAGAAGTCCCGCGGAAGACGAGTATACCGAGAAATCCTGGGCGGTGGAAACAAAGATATTATAGCGAACCGTATCGCCGTCGGGATCCACGGCGGTTTCCCAGGTAAATACCGGGGACTGGGTGCTTACAATTCCAGAGGAACTAAGTAAATTGAATGCCGAGGGCGGCGCCTCAACGGCATTGACAAAAAATGACCTGATAGCCGTGAAAGTGTCAAGCGGCGTAAGGTCTATGGCATGGACCTGCCAGTAGTAGGAAACGGCTTCGCTAAGCTCCGGAAGTTTGTAGTAAGTTGCCCCTATGCCGTCAATGCGGTGGTACTCCGCGGCGTCTAAGAGCGTCGGGTCGCTGGAAGAATAAATAACGGTATAACTGAAGCTGTCGCCGGGATCCGGGTCGGAACTCGCCTGCCAGGCAAGCGTCGGAGTGGATATTAAGACCATCTCGCCGTTCGCCGGAGCGGTCTGCGCGAAAGCGGCCGGCGCTTCGGGAGAAGCGTTTATCTCAAAAACTCCCGTTGAAGCGCTCTGGGTCTGCATGGAAGTAAAGTCAACGGAAAATACTTTCCAGTAATAGGTCGCGTTCTCTATAAGGTTAAAAGTAACCTGATACTGAATATCCGCGACCGAAGGCACCGTCGTGGTCGTCTCCAGGGAAAAATTCGGGTTTGTGGAAAAGAATACCGTGTAGGTTATAAGTTCATTGGGGTCCGGGTCGGTCGCGGCGGCCCACTGAAGGTTTGGTTGAAGCCCGCCGAAAATCTGATTGTTTATGGGAGAAGCCAGAGCGCAGCTGGACGGAGGCTCGCTGGAAGCGTTTACGATAAACCTTCTGTCGGCCTGCGTTGGATAACTTAAAGAGTAAAGCCCCTCCGAATCCATGGCTTTGACTCTCCAGTAATAGGTTGTATTTTCGGATAAGGGCGGCGTTACCCAGGAATCCGACGCATGGCTGTCTTTCGTGATCTTGTTGACGAACAAAATATCGGTTGAAACTTCAATAGTGTAAGATGATATAAAATCGCCGTAGTTTGCGTCGCTGCTTCCGCAGGACGGCGCGCCCCAGGTCAGCGTCGGGGTTGAGGTATAAACTATCTGGCCGTACATCAGGTTATTTACATTTACATTGCCGGGATTGGTGTTATAGGGGGACGAGAACGGCTCGGGAGAAGAGGTGTCAAGGCCCGACCAGTTTATTCCGTCCGTGGACGACTTTACGGCGAAAAAGTAATTTACTCCGTCTACAAGCCCGGTAACGGTAAAATTCACGGGCTCGCCGCCGCCAACTCCGGAGGTTGAAACGGAAATATTATATGGCGCCGAATTAATTGATGAGTTTGAGTTCCAGTCGCCTTCCGAAATAATCGGGGTATAGGTTGACATCCGGATGTTGTAAAACGCCGCGGCGGTGCTTGAGGCGGTATCATAGGGCGCGGTCCAGGAAAGAACCAGGTGCCTGAAACCTCCGGACGCGATTTTCAGGTTTGTGACGGCATCAGGCGCGCCGTAGGACCGTGAAGCGGCAAAAATGGCGGCCAGCAGGAAAAGCCCGGCTCCCCTGGCGATTTCGCGCAATAATCCTGAGTGTTTTGCCTTATTTATGCCCATTTTTGGCGTTGCCGCCCCTTTTATTTCGTTTCGTTTTTATTTTTATCTCCGGTATTTATTTCTATCACCGGCTGGTGCAGATTTCTCCAGAATTTAGACATAACCCGCGACAAGGCTATTTTGTCGGACTCCGAATCGCTTCTAAAGGCGTGGGCCGCGTCTGTAATTTCAGGAGGCAGAATGACCGTGTCGGAGGCCTCCATATTGACTGCCGACGGAACCGTTTCCGTTCTTCCGGATTTATCCAGCTCTTCTCTGAGCGATATGCTTTCGTCCACTTTTTTAAGAAACTCGCTCTGCAGCTCCTCATATTTTGTTCTTAATTTGGCAAGATCTTCCCTTCTGGCCTTAGCGTCGTTCTCTGTGTCTCTTATTCTGGCAAGCAGATCATTCTTCTCGGTATCCGTTAAGCCGTGCGTCGCGAGCCTTTTCTCAAGCTCTTCTCTTAAGGCCTTCTCGCGCGTCGCGGCGTCGTGCGTCTCGGCAAGCTGCCTGGCAAGCTCGCTGGCGGCTTTCTCTTTTTCCAAAAGGGACTTATTCCACTCCGAACGCTCCAGATTAAGCTGCTGTTCCAGAGCCGCGAGTTCATCCTGCATGCTCCTGCGAACCGCGGAAACCTCGTCTTTAAGAACTTTCGTAAGCTGCCATTTATCGTCTTCCAGCTTTGACAAATCCTGCCTGTATTTAGTCTCAAGCTCCTGCCTGAGCTGGCTTTCAAAAGTCGCGCGCGCGGCCCTTATCTGGGAAAGCTCCTCTTCCCTCTGGCTGATAATTTCCTTGAGCTCCTCTCTTTCCTCGCGGGCTCTCTGGTCTAAATTGAGAAAATCCTCGCGCGCCTTGTTCTCCGAATTGAGTTTCTCTATTTTCATTCTCTCTATCTCCCGGGCTCCGGAGGCTATTTCAGCTTTCATGCCCGCTATGCTTTCCTTGAGCTGCGCGGCGGACGAGGCAAAGGCTTTTTCCTTCTCGGCCAGAAGAGCGTCTTTCCTGAGGATTTCGTTTTTGCCGTTTTCGGCGGCTTCCCTGGCGCTTCTTTCGGCGGTTTCCAGTTTCTGCTGAATTCTTGAAATCTCTTCTTTGTGAAGCGATTCTCTGCGTTCTATTTCCAGCGCGTTGTCCTTGAGTTTGAACGCGAGCTCGTTTCTTGACTTCTCCATTTCCTGTCTGTGAGCTGCCGCGTCGGCGGAATGTTTTTTTACTTCGTTTTCAAGGTTCTGCCTGATAAATTCCGCCGCCCTCTTTTCATCCGCAAGTTTTTCCTGGGCCGCCTTCAGAGCCTTATCGGACTCGGAAACCGCAAGGAGTTTTTCTTCCCTGAGAGCCGCTATCTGGGCGTCTTTCTCGCGCAGAAGCCTTTCTCTTTCTTCTTTAAGGTTTAATATCTGCCCTTTTATGGATTCAATTTCTTTTGAGTGCGCCGCGCCCAACAGGGCCTTTTCCTGCTCGGCGGCGGACTTTACTGAAGCTAATTCCTTTAAGGCCTCTTCCAGCCTGCGGCCGTTACTGAGAATGGCTGCGGCCTGCTCGCTGTTTTTGTTTTTTAATTCAGCAAGCGAGTTTTCGTACTGGCCGAGCGCCAGCTTTAAGCCCCGTTCCTTTTCAACAAGCTGAGAAACGGCTTCTTCCTTTTCGGCCAATTTTGCCTTAAAAGCGTTGAGCGAGGCCAGGTGCTCATTTTCTTTCTGAGCCAGGCGGGCGGCCGCTGATTTTTCATTTTCAGCCGAGCGCTCGCGTTCTTTTACAAGCTCCTGGTTTTTGGCGTCAAGCAGAACCTGAGCCTGAGCGGCTTTGCCCTCAAGGGCATTCTCTTTAACCTTAAATTCCATTTCCTTTTCCCTGAAACTCTTTATGTCTCTGTCCCTGGATTCAATCTGCGAGGACAGCCAGGCGATTTTTGACTCTTTCTCAAGCAGCGCCTCTTTGGCCGCGTCAAGCCTGGCGACCAGCTCGCTTTCCCTGTTTTTTAACGCTCTTTCCTTCTCGTGCCACGCTCTTATTTCGTTGTCGCGCGCTCCTATCTGAGCATTAAGATTTTTGATCTCGCCCTCTTTCTGGGCTATCACCTGGGCAAGCGCCCTTTCTTTTTCCGCGTACATGTCTTTCTCGCGGGCGAGCTCTCCGTTTTTAACCTCAATTCTGGAATTCATTTCGGAAAGTTTTTGCTCGTACCTGCCAGCCTCAAGCTTAAATTCTCTTTCCTTCTCGCGCCATGAAGAAATTTCCGACTCCTTCGCTTTTATGGCGTCAGCAAGCTGCGCGCGTTCCAGCTCAAACTGTTTCTGCGCGTGGGCCGAGGCCGCGCGGCCGGATTCCAGAGCCGCCGCGGAGGCGCTGATTTTTTCCTCAAGGTCGCGCAGTTTATGCTCGTACCTGAAAATGGTTGTCTTGTACTCGCGCTCCTTTTCCAGAAGCCCCTTTATCTCGCCGTCTTTCTCCTGCAGTTTGGAATTAACCGCGGCGATCCCGGAGTTGAACTCGGTTTCCTTCTGCGATATCTCGCGCAGGGTTTCCTGTTCCTTGGCTTTAAGCCTCTCCTCGTGCATCCTTGCCAGCGACGACAACTCCATATCCTTTTTGTCTATCGCCTGCTTTAATTCTGTTTCTTTTTCCCTGGCGGCATTTTTAACAAGGTTAAGCTCTTCTTCTCTGGACCTGGTTGTGACTTCCCACTGCTGCCTTTCCCTCTGGGCCTGCTCTTTGACAAGGAGCATTTCCTTGAGCGTTTTTTCCTGCTCGGCCTTGGCTCTCGCCTGATAAAGGGCGAACTGTGTTTTTAAAAGGAAGAACTCCTTTTCTTTGTTTTCAAACTGCGCCCCGATGCCTGATTTTTCCGCTCTCATTTTTTCCAGCAGCTGGCGCATCTGGTCAATTTTTTCTTTTTCCTGGCGGTTCTGCGTGACGATCATGGCCTGCTGGGCCTTGATGCCAAGGTACTCTTTGTCCCTGGCTTCCAGTTTGGCAAGAAGATTTTCTTTCTCCTGCTCTCTGACGGCGTTCATGTCCTTGAGCTCTCTTTTAAATGATTCTCTTTCGCTCTCGGCGTGAAGGATCCTTTTTTCAAGAGCATCGCGCTCCGAAGACAGAGCTTTTTCAAATTCTTTGTTGAGCTTACCTATCTCTTCATCTTTATTTTTCAGCGCCTGCGCCCAGCCGAGTTTCTCCTCATGCCAGCGCCTTTCCAGCTCTTTAAGACGCAGTTCAAAGTGGGTTTCAAGCTCTTTTTCCTGACCTTCCCGCTGGCTGAGCTGGGTGCGCAGCGTTTCAACCCAGGTCTGCCTCTCGGAGGCAAGCCTCTGCTCCATGTCCTTTATCTGCGATTCGTATTTTGTAATGGAATCCTGGAGTTCCTGTTCCCTTTTTTCGCGGCGCAGGCGATCCTGAATATCCTTTAGCGATTCTTCAACTTTTGAGGCCAGCGCTTCTTCTTCCTTGGCCCTGACTGTCTGGAGCAAAAGCTTCTCGCGCTCTTCCTGGAGCTGGCGCTGAAGCCCGGATATCTGAGCGTCCATCTGTTTGCGCATCTCTTCAAGTTCCGAAGAGCTGGCTCCGTGAGCCTCAACCTGAAGCTCGGACTGCGCGGCCTGTCTTTCCGGTGTTCTGACGGGAGGCATCATTGGAGCGGCCGTCGGAAATTTAGGCGCGGCCTTGGGCCCCGCCAGAGGGGGCAGGGGAAGTTTAGCGCCCTGATTTGGTTTCGGCGGAAATTTGCCCTGGGGGAGCGGCGGCGGCAGCTTCGGTTTCTTTTCGTCAGTCATTTTCTTTTCCTCCTGTAGTTTTATATATTTTTATTACCTTTACTTAAATTAATGACTCAAGCCATTCCTTTAGCTGTTCATTTTGCGGTTCCAGCTCATAGGCTCTCTGCGCCATCTTTCTGGCTCCCGCTTTGTCTCCCGTGTTCCAGCAGCACAAAGACAGATACTGGTAGGCTCCGGCGAAATTCGGCCTGAACTTAACTATTTTATTGAGTTCTCTCGTCGCGGCCTCATACTCCCCTTTGTTGAACAGCTCAAGGGCAGACTCAAACAGCACGGAGAGCTTATCGGAGCTTTTTATCTCAAGAGAAATATTCTTTGAGGAGATGCGCCGCCTTAAAGCCTCGGCTTTTTCCTTAAGGCCGGAAACCAATTCCTGTGTTTTGTCGCGCTCCAGGGTAAGCGCTCCTTCTTTATAATTCATAAGCCTTGAGAGATTTTCCACCTGGCTCTGTTTGGCTTTTAAAACCTTTTCAAAAGTTTCGTTAACGGCCCTGAGTTCAATTTCAAGTTTCTCCACGCCGGCTTCCACCGACCCGGCGGCCTCAACGAGAGCGGTCTGCCTGCCGTTTTGCTCTTCCTTCCATTCTTTTTCTTTTTTCTCAAGTTCGGACCTTATGCCGGCGAGTTCCGAGCGAAGCTTTTCAACTTCTTCGTTCCTGGCCGGGACTTCTTTTCCGTACTGCTGTTCCAGCAGCTCTATTTCACCGGAAAGCACAGCGATTATCTTGTCGGTTTCTTCCTTGCGGCGTTTGGTCTCCGAGGCCAGCCTGTCTTCTCTCATCGCGAGCCTGATTTTAAGCGTATTAATCTCTTCTTCCCTGGAACTCAGCTTTATCGCCCAGGTCTCCCTGGTTTCGGAAAGGTTTCTCTGCAAAGCCGCAAGCTGGTCCGAGAGCTTTCTGTGAAGCTTGCGGGACTCGCGTTCAGCCCTGTTTTTCTCGGACTGAACCGCGGTGTCTTTAAGGGCAGCGTCCAGCTTAACGCGCTCAATTTCTCTTTCTATATCTTTTCTGTCTTTTTCTATTCTCAGTATTTCATCTTTAATTTTCTTTTCCAGGAAAGCTCTCTCGGAAGACAGCTTTTCTCTGGCTTCAGTAAAATCGCGCTCATAGCGTTTTAATATCTCCTGTTTTTCCTCTTCGGTTTTTACGGCCTCGGCGCGCAGAGCGGAAAGCATTTTATCCTTTTCATCAGCCTGTGCTTTCAGCCTTGACTCGGCTTTGGCTATGTCCTGCTCGGTATCCGCGATCTTTGCCTCAAGCGCCATTTTTTCTTCTTCCCATTCCGAGAGGCGTTTTTCCTCTTCAGTTCTGGCTCTTAACTCCCAAAATTCAAGGTTTGATTTGAGCATTGAAAGCTCTTTCTCTTTCGCTTCCCTGGCCTCAAACCATGTTTTCTGCATATTCTCAAGATTGTTCTTTAATTCGTTAATCTGCGCGCTCATGCTCTTAACAGATTCTTCCCACTCGCGCTTTTTTTCGGCGGCCTCGGCCGACATTAGGCCGACCCTGGATTTGTGCTGCTCCTGGAAACGGGCTAACTCGCTTTCCTTCTCCGCGATAACCCGCCTGGCATTCTCTTCTTCCTCGCGGAGCATCTGGCTTATGTTTTCCAGCTCTTTTATCAATATGGCTTTCTCCGCGGCCAGCTCCGCCTCCCTTTGTTTCCAGGACGCCTCAAGGGATTTTTCCTTTTCCGCCAGCTCGGCCTGCAGGGAGATCAGCTCTTTTTCCTTTGCGCGCAGCTGTTCATGGGACTCAACCTGCAGATCTCTGAGTTTTTCGTCCAGCTCCGCCTTCTGCTTCTCAAGTTTGAATTTCTCTTCGGTAAACAGTCTGCTTCCTCTTGCCAGCTCGTCCTCAAGGCTTTTTTCTTTCGCCGCGAACTCACTCTGGGCCGTGGCAAGCTTTTCGCCCAGGGCCTGCAGTTCAGAATTTCTTTTAGACTTTATTTCTTCTATGGCTTTCGCGGACTGCGAGAGCCTTCTTTCGGCTCTGTGCTGAAAATTCTCAAGGCTTTTTTCCGCCAGCCCGCGCTGCTCGGAGTAATATTCTTCTCTTTCCTTTATATGTTTTTCAAGCGCTTCTATCTCAACGCGCCGCGCGTTTACAAGAACCGGGTATTCACTCTCAATTTTTTCGGTTTTAGCCTGAATTTCCTCTATTTCCCGGTTTATCTGCCTGACGCTTTCCGCCGCGGCGGCTTTAGCCTCTGACAGTTTTATTTTAATGGCCTCTAAACGGGCCGAGGCCTCATTTTCAAGCTTCCCAAGCTCCTCTTCTTTTTCCAGCTTTGAAGCGTTGAACTCTGAAATCAGCTTTTGTTTCTCTTCTTCCATGGAATCCGAAGCGGCCTTAAGTTCCGCTCTTGAACGGGACAGTTCCTCCCGGAGCTGCCTGAGCTGATTCTCGTATTGTTCCTCTTTGGCTGACTGCTCGGAACGCAAAACCTCCAGTTGCTTCGTTTCGGCGAAGAGCTTCTCCTCATAGCCGGTTTTTACTTTTTGCGAAATCGCCTCAAGCTCGGCGCGTCTGCCGGCGAGCGGCTCAAGGCGCTGCTTAAGTTCCGTTTCTATGGCGGCGAGTTCCGCGGCCATTTTATTTTCATTAAGGCTCAGCTTTTCCTTAAGTTCCGAGATCTCCCGGGTTTTTGACTTTGTTTTTCCGTCTATTTCCGATTTTACGGTTTCAAGTTCTGCCGCAAGAGCCGCAAGCTGTTTTTCGCTTTGAGCCTTTGCCGCGGACAGCTCCTGTTCCTTTATTCCAAGCTCCCTGGCTCCGCCAAGCTCCAAAGCTTTAAGCTTATTCTCTTCTTCCAGGAGTTCTTTTTCTTTCGCGGCTATTTCTATGCCGAATTTTTCCTGCTGGCGTATATATTCTTTTTCCAGAGACCGTATTTCCGAATTTATGGCTTCGGTTCTCAGTGAGAATTCATTTTCAAGTTTTGACTTTTGAGCTTCAAAACCCTCTCTTTCCTTTGATAGCGCGGCCTGGAGGCTGTCCTCTTCGGCTTTGAGCCTGTTGTATGTTTCCGCCGACTGCACAGACTGCCTTTCAATCTGAGAGCGTATTTCCGAGAGCTTTTCCGCGGCTATTTTTTCACTCTGGGCAATCCTTTCGGCCTGCGCGGCGATTCTGGCGCGAATCGCATCCTCCTGCCTCTTGTGCTGTTCCGCCAGGGTATTTTTCTGCGTTTCCCTTCTGAGCATTTCTTCCTGCGAGGAACGGGAGAACTCCTTTAGCTTTTGCTTTATTTCGTCCAGCTGCCTTAAGACAGGCTGCTGCTGCTCCTTTAGCTCCGCGTCCAGAGCCGCCAGATCCCTTCTTACCAGCGCTTCTCTGGCGGATATTTCGCCTTTGCAGACGCTGACTTCTTTTTCCTTCTGGCTGATGACTCCGCTCCAGTGCGCCTTTTCCTGCTCCAGCGCCGCCTGCGTGTCGGCGAGTTCCTTATCAAGGGATTCCTTGCGTTTTTTGCAGTCGGCGATCGCCTGCTCCTCGGCTTTCAGCAGGCCGCTTTGTTTTGCCTGCCATTCTTTCTGGTAGTCCGCGAACTCCGCGGTTTTAATTTCCATCTGCTTCTGCATGGAGAGCTTTTCTTCCCTGAGCTTGCTTTCAAGGCTTGAGAGTTCGGCGACAAGGCCGGCTTTCTCCTGTTCGGAGCCGGCTTTTCTTTTTTCAAGCGTTTCCCTCATCTCCCTGAGCTTTATCTCCGATTGAATCTTTATGAGCTTGAGCTCTTCGTCTTTGGACGCTATCTCCCTTGACCAGTTTTCTTTTTCCTGGGAAATTTTCTGCCTGATATCTTTTAATCTTCTATTGGCGGCGTTTTCCGCTTCCCTGAACTCCTGTATCTTTTTCTCGCCCTCGGCTTTCTCCTGGCTTTCGCGCAGCATCAGCTCGGCCTTAAGCGCTCTAAGCTGTTCATCCTTTTCGGATATTACCAGCTGCCAGCGCGACTGTTCTTCGGCTATGCCTTTTTCCAGGGTTTTTATGCGGTTCTGCGCGCTCAGGCGCAAGGACTCTATTTCCTTTTCCTTTTTCTCCGATTCAATTTTAAACCGCGAGATTTTCTGTTCCAGGGCGCTTTTGAAGGCTATTAGTTCGGCTTCCTTCTCGGAATAGGCCCCGGCCAATTCGCGGTGCTGGCCTTCCAGCCTGTTTTTGAGCTCATCCTGCTGTTCCTGCCAGGCCGCCTCAAGATCGCCTTTCACTTTTCTTGACTGCTCTTCCTCCAGGCGCGACTGCGCGTCTTTAAGCGAAATCTGGGTTTTAATGCCCAATATATCGCCCTCCTTCGCCTTGAGCCTCGCGACCCACTGGTTCTGCTCTTCAAGCAGCTGTCTTTCCATGCTCTTTAATTTATTTTCGGCCTGGGCCAGATCGGCCTGCAGTTTGCGCAGGGCCTGCTCGCTTTCAAGTTTTTTCTGGGTCTCGGCGAAAACGGCACGGTGTTTAGCCTCGTCAAGTTCCTTGTCTTTGGCGGATATCATTTCGTTCCATTCGGCGGCCCCGCTCTGAAGTTCGCTGTTTAACTGGGCGAGGCTGTCTTGTATATTTTCCTGCATTATTTTAAGCTCTGACTCTCTTTTTAACTTTTCCTGCTCCGCGGAACTGATAAGCGAGTCTAAGCGCGCTTTAAGAGTAATGCCTTCCTCTTCCTTATCTTTTATTTTTTTAAGAAACAGCTCGCGCTCCGAAGCTATCCTTTTCTCTATAGCTTTCAGCTGTTCTTCGGCGCGGCCGCGCGCTTCCGCGAGCTGGCCGCTTTCGGGAACCGCCGCTTTCGGGGCCTCAATAATTTCTTCTTTTTGTTCCTGAGTGTTTCTTTTTTTGAAAAATTCCATCTATCCCTCCGCTGTTACACTGTTCTTTTCTGGGATGAAAGCCAGTTTCTGAGTTCCTGGTTTGAAGGGTCAAACTCAAGGGCTTTTTCATAGGCGTTTACGGCTTCATTGGCGCGGCCAAGCGCGTAGTAGGCGCCGCCAAGGTACTGGTAAACCGCGGCATTGCCCGGATCCATCTGCTGACAGTATTCAAAATATGTTATCGCGTCCTCATACTGGCCCGACTCGTAGTACTGCACGCCCGCGTTGAAATAATCGTTTATGGAAGAGGTTTCCGAAGCCTGTTTCTGCTCCTGCTCAGCCTCTATGTCCGAGGAACCTTCAAGTATGGCGCTTTTCGGTTTCTCTCGTATGAATATCTTGCCGTCTTTTTCAAGCTGCTTGATAAGGTCCACTATTTTCTTTCTTTCTTCTTCAATTTCTTCGTTTGTGGCCGGCCTGCCGTACTCCATCTCTTCCTTAAGCATTGCGGCCGCGCTCGTGGACATATTCGTAAAGAACTTATTTAATATTTCGGGAGCAGCGTTGCGAAGGCCGCGGGCCAGGTTGTCGGACTTAAGCTCCCTTATGATTGTCTGCATGGCCTGGTCCGGAAATGAGGGAATATCCTCAAAAGTGATTATGAATTTTCTGACTTTGTCATACAGGTCCGGCTTCTCATTTTTTAAATAATCCAGTATGTTGTCAAGCGTGATCCTGTCAACTTTCTCCAGCACATTGAGCAGGTGGTCAAGCCCTCCGATGACAAAATCTATCTTTTCTTTGAGCTCGTTATCATAGGACATCAGCTCTTCCTGGGTCATCAGCCTTACTTTGGCCATCTCAACGGCCACCTGGGCCTGCAGCTCCGGAGGGAAGGAACCGAGTATTTCCTTAACATATTCCGGCTTCAAGTAGCTCACGACAAGCGCTATTTCCTGAGGCTCCTCTCTTCTTATAAGATATATCAGCTGCCTTAAATTCTCGTCGTTTACATAGCTGAACGGTATATATTTTTCTTTTTCAAGCTCTTCAATCTCTTCCTGGGTCATACCCTCGCCGACCCCGCCGACTCCGCCGCCGGCCCCGTCTTTGCCGGCTTCATCCTCGGGCCCGCCCTCAAACTTTGAATCCACGGTAACCTCGGTGCCGCCTTTCTCTTTGAGCGTCTGCACATAATGACGAAAGAAGCTCGCGAGCGGCCCGAACAAAAACATAAGGAGCAGAAGGGCCAGAATAGCCGGTATCAGCACCTTGGGTTTAAAAAGCTCTTCGCTGAAGCCGGGCGTGAACTTGGTTTTCTTGAAATCTATCTTGTCGCCTCTTTTAGGGTCAATCTTGAGCGAAGTGGTTATGGCGTCTTTGACCATATCAAGGCCTTCCTGCGAGACTTTTTCGTCATAAAGAACCGTGACCAGCTGCTTTTTGATGACTGTTTTTGTTTCCACTTTAACTTCTTCGGCGGTGCCGGACTCTTCCTTTGATTCTCCCGGCGCCGATTCCTGAGATACGGATTTGGGGTTGGGTATGCCGGGCAGGAGATATTCCACCTCTCCGAGCCTTTTCTTTTTCTCTGTCTTTTTTTCTTTCGCGGCCTGATTGGAGGTCTTTGTTTCCATGCCCAGCTCCACATCCACTATGACGATGGCTTTGCCGGGGCCGAGTATCTTGTCAAGTATGAAGGTCTGAATGTATTCAGCCTTGTCTTTCTCGTACCTTACTTCCTGGTCCATAAGGGAAAAGGGAGAGTTGTCGTTGGCCGCGAACAGCGGAAAAATAAAAAAACAAACCAAAACGGCAGCCAGGCCTGATGTTTTTTTCTTTTTCATTGAGTTTGTCCTTTTGTGAAAATAATTAATATTAAGGTTCATAGTTATTTAAGTTGATTTAAGAACTCGGCTACGACCTTGTTGGTCGGGTCAAGCTCCATAACCTTCATCCAGACCGCTCTGGCTTTGTCAGTCTGATCCATCATGAAGAAGGCCGAACCCATTATTTCAAGCGCCGTAATGTTGGCCGGCTCAAGGTTGAGTATTTCCTGAGCCTTAATCAGCGCCTGGTCATACTTGCCTTCAATAATGGACTGTCTGGCGTCATAGATCTTCTGGTCTATGATGGTAAATCCGACGACATCCTCTTTCTGGGCGTCGGTAACCGTGATGCCGAGGTCTTTCTCTATCTTGTTAAGCAGAGCCAGCAGTTTCATGTTGCCGGGATTCTTGTAATAAGCATACCTGAAGGCATTAATAGCGGCTTTGTCGTCGCCTTCAACAAAACCGGCCACGCCTTTGCGTATGGATACAGCTTCTTCGCTTTCTCCCGGAGCCGCCGGCAGGTAGCCGGTAACAATCTGTATCTTGCCGAACATTCTCTTGACATCCTGGCTGCCCGGATCAATATCAAGCGCGGCTTCCAGGCGGCTGAAGGCCAGCAGGAAATTGCCTTTGTTGTAAGCTTCCATGCCTTCCTGAATATAGCGGCGCACAAGGGTTTCTCTGTCCTGGCTGACCGATGGTCCGAAGCGCCAGGAACCTGAAATTCTGTGGGAGAGCCCGAGGTCGTGCAGGGCAAAAGCGTAGTCCAGGCCGTAATCTTTATATTTGACTCCGAAACCGGCCGAGGTCTCGCGGATACCCTGTTCGCCCTCAAAGCCAAGCCTTAAACAGGCGAAATTTACAACCCAGTATTCCGCGCCGATGTGCCAGCCCATATTTGCTTTTAAATTCTTGTCTATATCAAAAGCTACGAGAAGTTTTTTTCTAAGGAAGGTGTGGCTGGCTCCGAACCTGAAAATAAGCGGGAGTTTGTCGTCCGTGTCTCCGAATTTCGCGCTTAAAAGGTTCTGTATGCCGAAACCGAGGTTAAGCTCCTGGAACCTGTGGTTAAATCCCTGTATGAGAATGTCGGTATCAAATGTGACAAAACCGTTGGTTGAATAATCCAGGGTATGAGTTATGTATTTGCCGGAAACACCGACAGAAACGTTTTCTTTGATTTTCTTTCCGTACGCGCCGGTAAGGGCCATCTGCACATCGTCAAAATACCCGAGAGTCTGTATATCTATGATATCTTCTTTATTTTGGTCAAAGGTAATTGCTATTTTTTCAAATCCGCCCGAATAAAGCCGTGTGAGGTTAACGCCGAAAACGCCGAGTTTGGGGGTGGGGTGAACATATGAAAGGAAATCGTAGCTTGTGTCCGCGAAAAGGTTAACATGAAGCGCCATAACCTCTTTTCTGTCCAGCTGTGTCAGGCCCGCGGGGTTCCAATAGGTGGCTGAAGCGTCATCCGATACGGCGAAGAAGGCTTTGCCCATGCCCAGAGAACGCGCGCCTGCTCCCCATGAAAGGAACTGGCCCGGCTGGCCTCCGGTACCCGCGCCAAATACCAAAGCAAGAGGGCACGCGGTAATAAGTATCGCGCAAGCCAATACTTTTGCCGCCCTCTTAAGCCCTGCTATTTGATTGATCAGGCCCGTTATTTTATTCATCTTAGTTTACCGCTGCTGTTAATGCACTACGCCTATTTTTCTGACCGATGAAAGCCTGGCATTTGAGTTCTCTATTTCCACCACAGCCAGGTAACCGCCCATTGATACTTTCTGTCCCGATTCGTCGGTTCCGTCCCAGACTATTTTGCTTGTTCCGGGATTTACGATGTTCTGCGGGTAATCCCTCACGACATTGCCGAAAAGGTCAAATATCCTGACCCTGACTTCCGAGTGGCCGGAAAGACGGTAAATTATCGTGGTTGATTCCCTGCGGGAGTCAAAAGGGTTCGGATAATTACTGACCTGTCCGTCCTGCCAGAGATTCAGGCCGGCGGTGGAAACTTTACCGGTCCCGATCAGGGCTGTCAGCAGAAGCAGCGTGATAATCATCCTTATCGACCTTTTCATTTTTTTTCTCCCTTAATAAGAGCCGTTCCCGAAAAAATAAAAGCCGAATCGCCTTACCACGGGCAATCCGGTTACCTTTGTGCAGTTATGCCCAGAAACTCCTGGGATACTGCTGTGATCGCGGCCTTCGGGGGCTTGAAAACACCGGGCTTGCTGCCGCCTTCGGTGTACGATGGCCTAATCTTCGGTAACCCGGCTACCCTCTCTCTTAATTGTACAACTTTGAGTAGGGCCCGTGGCTTTGCGTCCTCCGATTTCTCGGAGTTTGCCTTTATCGGAAACTGCTTTTTAAAGAACGGTGGCGCCTTTTTCGGCTGCGGTAGGGGGCTTTTTAAAAAACTAAAACTACCGCGGCTTTTTTGTGGCAAGCTCGGTAGTCTAAAGATAGGGGACTTTTTATAGAGGTTCCGGAAACAATAACCGCAGTTACGGTTCTGTCTCCGCGTTGTTAACTGTCTTTTTGAATGTCGTTTTCGGCGGCCCGGCTAGCGTAGATAGCCCCTATCTTTAGCTCCGTGGCTTTGCGTCCCCGGGTTTCCCCGGGTTTGCCAGTTACATAATTTATCGACGACATTTCAAATGTTAAAATCAGACAGTTTCTTTCTTTCCACTATATAAATAGCAGAGATGCCATAATATGTCAAGGGTTTTAAAAAATATATTTTTTGAAGTTTCGCGGTAAAATCAATGTCATTTTTTTAAACCTGTTTCCGGGCTTAATATTCCGCGCCAAAATCGCTTCCTGGAAAAGAAAATTGCTTGAAGATTATTAAGTCTTCAAGCAATTGTTCCCCAGCGCTTTTCTTCCCCAGTAAGATAATAATACCTTACCCCGCTACGCAGAGGAGCAATTACTTTGCCAGCTGATAATATCACGAATAAAACATTCACGGAGAAACTATTGGTAATTTAGCTCAATGTTGAGCAAGCGAGCTGCCGAATTGAACAAGTATTGCACATATTTATGTGCAATACTTTACTTTTTTGACCAGTTTTTGATTTCTTTAGCGATGCCGTATTGGGCTATTTTATTTATCAGAGCGTTGCGGTGTATTCCGAGTATCTGAGCGGCTTTTGTCTGATTTCCGCTTGTTTTTTTAAGCACTTTTAGTATAAGGCCCTTCTCAAAATCGCCCCTGGCTTCCTTGAGCGAGAAATTGTCGGCTTCGGAGGCAACGGCGTCATCGGGTATCAAAATATCCAGTGGGAGCCGTTTGTGGGTGATAGTCTCCTCTTTGCCAAGGGAGACCAGCCGTTCAATGAGGTTTTTAAGCTCTCTGACATTGCCCGGCCAGGAGTAGCCGTTTAATATGTCAAGCGCTTCCTTTGAAACACCCCTGACCGATTTGCCGAACCTGGTATTGAAGTAGCCGATATAGTAGTTAATAAGTTTTGGGATATCGCCGGTTCTTTCCCTCAAAGGCGGCAGGTGGACAGGGATCACATTGAGCCTGTAATAAAGATCCTGCCTGAACTTGCCATCGTTGACGGCTTTACGCAGGTCAATATTTGTGGCGGAGATGATCCTGGCGTCAACTTTGATAACCTTGCTGCCCCCGACCCTCTGAACTTCGCGGGTTTCAAGCACCCTTAATATCTTGCTCTGAATATCGTGGCGCAGGTTTCCGATTTCGTCTAAAAAAATTGTGCCGTCGCCGGCGAGCTCAAATTTTCCGAGCTTCTGGCTGGTGGCGTCGGTAAAAGAACCTTTCTCGTGCCCGAAAAGCTCGCTTTCAAAAAGGCTTTCGGGTATCGCGGCGCAGTCAACCGCCACAAAAGGTTTTTTTTTGCGGGCGCTGGAAAAATGAATGGCGCGGGCCACCAGCTCTTTGCCGGTACCGCTCTCGCCTGTAATAAGCACCGTGGACTGCGTGTCGGCAACATCTTTTATGACGGAAAAAACGCCCTCCATGGCTGGGCTGTCGCCGATCATGCGGTCGGCTTCGCAGGTTTTGAGCTCTGATTTAAGATAAACGATTTCTTTGGCCAGGTCGCGCTTTTCAAGGGCCTTGTCCAGGGTTACCTTGAGATTGTCAACATCAAAAGGCTTGGGCAGAAAATCATAGGCGCCGAGCTTAATGGCCTCCACGGCTGTTTTCATGGTCTTTACGCCAGAGATCATTATCACATCGGCATCGCTTATTTTTTTTATGGTTTTGAGAATCTCAAGCCCGCTTATATCCGGAAGGATAATATCCAGCAGGACAATATCCACGGATTCCTTTTTAAGGTAATCCAGGGCGCCTTTGCCGGTGGTGGCGGTGACAACATTGAAACGGTTTCTAAGTATAACCTTAAAGGATTCAACGACATACTGCTCATCGTCAACGCAAAGGATGGTAGGCTTTGTTTCCGTAATTGTCATCACTCTCCTCTAAATATGGGCACAATAATGCCGGCGCGTGTTCCGCTCCGGCAAAAAAACAAAATGCGCGACAGAATTAATGTATTATTCCCACCTTGCGGATAGCGGTCACAACACCTCTGTCGGACTTAACCTTGATATGGACTATATAGCCGCCCTTGGCCACCTTATCGCCGGCCTCGTTTGAGCCGTCCCAGGGAACCCTGTTGGCTCCCCGTTTGCCGCCTTCCTGTCCCGGCGAGAAGGACCAGTTCATAACCTCGTAGCCAAGCAGGTCGTAAACCGTTATGGTGACTTCGGCATCCTGATTGAGAATGTAAACAATATTTGTCTTGGCCTCTTCGCCGCCCTTGCGGGTATCCACAGGGTTAGGGAAATTGGAGACCGAGGAAATAACTTCATCGGGCAGGCTTGTGGCCGCGGGCGCTGAAGGCGCGGACCACGGGCCCCAGCTTCCCGCGTTGTTCTTGGCTCTCATCCTGTAATACAGGAAATGGCCTTTTGCTCTCGGCTCGTCGGCCAGAGGCTCGCCTTGAATATTGTTCGCGACCGTGTCTCCCACATTTATGCTCATCTTGTCGCCGGCGACCACATCTATCGTCTTCCAAACCGGGTTTGTATCAACGCGCTCCTGAATCTCGTAAAGTTCAACGCCCGACTCGTAGTCCTTGGCATGGCTCCACTGAATTTCAAACTTGCCTTCCTCGGCGGGAATGCCGGTTCTGGCGGGCCCGGGCATCACATTAGACGGAGAGCTCGGCGCCGTCAGGTCAATCCTGACAACCGCCCATTTTTCCGGAGTTTCGCCGGCAAGGTCGGTCTCGGCCTTGACTTTAAAGAAGTAGGCCTTGTTTGTGACCTGTTCGCCCTTATAGTGGCTCTCAATGGGAGTCTCCATGGCGCCGCGGGCAATACCCGTAAAGGTCGTAGCTGTTTTTCCGCTGTAGGATATTATCTCAAGGCCAATGGTTAGATAACCGGAGTTGTCAAATAAGTCGGTCGGGTTGGAGCCTTTCTTGGGATGGCCGTCAGGATATTCCACGGTTATGCTTCCTTCCGTCTTGGAAGTCAATACATCTTCCGCGAGGAATACCACTGCGGGCTCTGAAAGCGAGAGGCCCTTGATTTCAATGGTCTGCTTATCGGTTGAAGACCAGCCGTTTTCACCCATACCGAGGGTCGCCTGCACATTGTTCGGCTGGCTCCCGATAGCGGCCTTAAACGCTTTGACATTCGCCTGATCAACCTTAATGATTTCCCACTTGGCGCCCACGGTGGTGTTTGAATTGTGCCAGGCTTTTTCCTGAATACCCTCTTTGTCGGGCCTTACATCAACATCCGTTATAAAGACATCGGCTATCGTCGTATTCGCCGACTTGTACGGGAAGGCGTTGTTCGTGGAAGAAACGGCCGTGACGGGTATTATTTTCAGAGAATCATAGCTCGTCAGCTTAAGGCCCGCGGTGTGGCGGTAGACGGTGCGCCCTCCGAGGTCAGTCAGGCCCATGTCCGCCGATACGAAGAATGTCTTGCCTGTGGTATCCACCTGGACTCCGCACTGAAGAATTGCCAGAGCTCCCGAGAAGTTTCCGACTAAGTTGGGGTCAAGGCTGTTGGCTATTACCCAGCTGCGGTGAGGAATATTTGAAAGCAGGGTATCAGACTTGGCGTTAAATTCTCCGTCGCCGTTATCAAGCCATAGTTTTAGTCTTGAGAAATCCCCGTCGCCTATGCCGGGATAATACCCCGCGGTCGTCGGAGAAGTTTCTATGCTTCCCGTCTGCTGAACGGCTATTGAGGATACCGTAATAGTATGCGAGTTGGATACAAAACGCAGTTTTAGTATTCCCACATCGGTATCGCCGGGCAGTTTCACCAGCGGCGCTATGCTCTCGCCCTGGACGGTAATATTGAGCGGCGATATCTGCGCCAGCGAGCTGTCAAAGTAGCCGAGGCTGTTGAAAGGCGCCGTTACAGGGAAAGGATTGACGAGGTTCGGCTGGGAAACCGTGATCCAGGAACGATCCTTTACTCTTATGCCCACGCTGTCGTTGGCCGTAGCGGTAAGCGCTATGTCATAGACCACAAAGAATACCTGAGGCGTCGGCCTTAAAGTCTGGGGCGCCATAAGCGTAATATCCACCGTCGGGCCGACGGCGTCAAGCGGGAACTGATCGGTGCCGGACGATATCAGCGAATCGGCGATATCAAGGGTCTGGTTAAAGTTTGAATCCGAGTAAATTTTGACATACGCGACATCCGCGTTGGAACCTGTGACGGGCTGGCCCGGCGCGCCGGTGCCTATGCGTTCCACGCGCATCTTGGTCCATATAGCGTCGGCGGTGTCCGTCATAAGTCGGAATTTCATGACGGGCAGGTTCGTGTCGCCCTGATTAGTGACCACTCCGCTTAATATATCCCTGTTGTTAACGGGATCGCTCCACGGCCACGGCTCAAAGGTTATGGTGTCATGGTATTCGGAAATGGGTATCTGGTTGGTCAGATACGGCGCGGCATTAATAAATTCCACGAGATCCGGGCTGTCTATTATGAAGTAGCCTGTGTTTGCAATGGATATGCCGACGGTATTGCCGACGGTAGCCAGGGAGTTCATGTCGTAAGTCACAAAATAGTTCGTGCCTGAGCCGGACGATACTATTACCTGCGGAGTCTTAAGCGTAACAGTCACTGTTTTATTGGAGAAATTTTCGGTGCCGTAAGAGAGCAGGCCGGGATATTCTCCGTCCACAACTACTTTGTCGGCATCGTCTAATATGGAGTTGCCGTTTAAGTCCTTCCATACTTTAACCATGCTGACATCGTTGTCTATGCAGTTGCCCGTCAGGTCAACCCGCAGGCCCTGCCAGATAGCGGTGTTCTGGGTCGTCTTTAAATTTATCCTCATCAGCGCTTCGCTCTTGGCGTTCTGGCTTATGCTGACGAGCTTGTAATCCTCGTATTTGACTTCCATGGTATCAACTGTCGCGAAGACAAAGGCGTCGCCGGACTTGAACGGGAAGGGATCGCCGGGGTAATCAGTTATGGGGCCGTCAATGATCCTGTGAACTCCGTCGTCGCGGTAAGTCGCGCCTATCTGCACATAGTCAAACAGCGCGGCGCGGACTCCCAGCACGGCGCCCTTTGTCGCGGTCTGGTCTATATCCATGGTAACCCAGTAGATAGTGGGGGTTGTATTAATGAGTATGTAGCTTTCATACTGCTGGCTCGTCGGGTTGTAGCTTTCGCCTTTTCCGCCGAGAATAATGTTAGACGAACCGCTGGTAAATACAGCCGTGCCGCTTGAAACAAGCTGATCGGCCGCTATAAGTCCCGAAACCGGGTCGCGGTCTAAAATGCCGTTTCCGTTGTCACGGTAAACTCTTATTTGTTTTACATCGGTATCGTAACCTGTAAGGCCGGCCGGCTGAGAACGGTCCAGTTTTAGACGGTACCAGCGAACCTGGAAACCGTCGCAGGAAGCCGTGAGTTTGAGGAACGGCGCGTTTACTGTGCCCTGCAGATAGCTTCTTGAAACCGTAGCGCCTGCCGAATGGGCGGACGCGATTGTGTTCCACGCTCCGCGCGTAAGGCCCGTGAAGCTGTTGTTTGCCACGGTCCTTGAGCTGTAAATAATTATCTCGGAATCTATCACCAGGCCTCCCTCGTCGGGGAAGTCGGCAACCGAGTTGACATATATGGTTCCGCTGTTGTCGGCAAGCGGCTGGGCCAGCGCCGAGACATTTATCGCCGCGGGCACGATAGTCACATTCCTGCGCGAGGCGACTATGGGGCGCTCAAGAGAATCAAAGAGCGGCATCGCCGGATTAACAAAGTTGGGAGCGGACACCGAAACTACCGTCGGGCCGGCTATCCTGGCCCCGAGCGTTTTTTCCGGCTCCCCGACATCAGATATGTCGTAGGTAACAAAGTAGCGTTTGGTGGCCTTGGCCGTGATCGTAAGCTTGCGCCAAAGTTCAGGCTGAACGGCATAGCCGCCCTCAAGAACTATCGTTGAAGTTGTCAGGGTTATGCGCGTCTCTCCGGAGTTGCCGGTATCGCCGAATATTCCCTCGCCGATAACCCAGTCCTGGGTCGTGCCGAGATTTAACAGGGCATCGTCATTGCCGTCAAACCATATCTTGACTTTGGTGACATCGGCATCCGTGGCAGTGCCCATGCGGTTAATTACCAGGTTGTTGAAAAGCGCTTCCGACTTGCTGGTTTCCGCGGTAAAGGTAATGATAGCCTGGTTGGTCGCCGACTGGCTTAAGCTGCCGCCAAGCGTGGTATCCTCGGGCGAGAGGGTAACCGTGTCGGCATACTCCAGCGCCTGGGCTATCTCGCTGTATACCGGCAGATTATTCGGCGCGAATTGTTTTGGTATATTTACGGTGAAGTAGTCGGTTGACTTAATGTCAAGGCCGAGATAGAACTGGCCGAGCGAACAGAAATCGTCAATATCGTAGGCTATGAAATATACCTTGCCCTCGCCAGAAGCCTGCGAGAGTATCTCCTGTCCGCCCTTGGGGCCCAGGAGGCCGATGGTGGTGGTAGAAGACACAAAAACCGATTTCTGGGGAGGAGCCGGCGAAATAAGCTGGTCAATATTCTTGTCAAGCGCGCTATCGCCCGTGGCTACGACCTGGTCTCCGGCATAGTGTTTTAAGGGTGCTGTATTAAGCACTCCTCGGCCGTTGGCCGCTATAATTACCGTCTGCGCGCTGGAATCAAGCGAATAATACCTGAGTATTTCATCGCCGATGTAGAGATTTCCCGACGGAGCAAAACCGTAGGTCGTAGTCAGCTGGATAAGGCCAGTCGTAGTCTCCGAGAGAGCCGTCGTCAGGTAGCCGACTCCGCGGTCATAATAGACCTTTACATTGGCGACATCGCTGTCCACATTTGCGTTTTTCGTGTTTCTGCGGTCAATTTTTATGCTCTGCCATATAACGCTTCTCGCGTCGGTTCTAAGGCGGATACCTATCAGGGGCACATCGGTGTCGCCCTGCGTCACAAGTCCGGGAGCAACGCTTATGACATCATCAATAATTATTGAGTCTTTCGTGGATTCAATCATGGACTCTGAAGACTCTATCGCGAACAAAGCGGCCTGCTCGGGATGAAGCAGAGCCGAGGCTCCCGCCATATTGCCGTCTAAAAGCCCGAAGTAATCCGGGTACAGGGTGCCGCCTATGGTTTTGCCTACCTCGGCTCCGTCGGCCAGCTTATAGGCAATGAAGAAATACTGGGTGGTCTGGTTTATTATCCTGTTATTAAGGTCAATAAGAGCTATACCCTGCGAGAAGGTAGACTCGGGAGATATGGCCACATCGGTAGCGGGCTCAAAGGTCTTTGAGAAGTTTGAATCTTCATACAGCCTGCAGGAAATAATATCCGCGTCTGAGCCGGTGCCGGACCTCTGGACCTTAAGAGTGTCCCAGGTTGCTGTCAGTTCGGGCGTCCATAAAGCCAGCCTCAATATTCCCGTGGCGTAATAGCCCTGCGGCACCGTCGCGAACTTATTCTGCACCAGAGGCCCGATACCGTCGGGGTCGTACCAGGCGCAGATATCCTGCGGCTCAATAAACACTTCGGCAGGGTTGGCGGCGACAATAGACTCAAAAGAACTGAACGGGAAATTATTTCTCGCCAGATAGGAGCCGCTTAAGGTAAAGGCATTGACGGGCAGGGTAAGCCCTACGGTCGCGCCCTTTGTGGCGTCATCGGGCAGTCTTATGCAGAGGAAATAGGTCTGGCCATTCTTTGTTATCGTCTGGGGCTGGTTAAGCGTGAGAATAAGGTCGTTGGTTCCGTCCGTGAAAACACCGCTTGAGATAAACAGGTCCGGCGCGCTGTAAGGATCGCCGAGCACCGAATCGCCGTTAAATGTCTCGCCGCCGTCAATATCCTTATATATTGATATCTCCTTAATCTGGCTGAAATTCAAGGTGCCGAATCTTCTGACGGTCAGATGAGACCAGGTGGCCGTTGAGGTCACAAGCGGGTCGTTGGGCATGACGCTGACCCTCATTCTGAGCATCGCGACAGGCGCAGTTTTTGAAGGTATGGTTCCGACACCCTGATAGAGAGACGCCGGCTGGCCGTAGAACTGGGTCTTTGTAGTGTTGTTGGCCTCGGGAGCGAAATCAGTCGGAGTCATGACAACGCCTACCGTCACCACATGGTCGGAGGAAACGCTCCTGCCGTCTCCCGTGGGGCCGTTGTCGTCATCGTGAATTTTTCCGTAAGTTGAACCGTACATGTTAGGGTTATTCTGCTCCGAGGCTCCGACCATCAGATATTCCTGTATGAGGTCTGTAACCTGCAGGTTGACGAATTTGCCCGGCTCCGGCTGTTCGGCGGTTACACTCCTTGTATATGTAAACGAAGAGGGAGTCAGAGTTACAACTGTACTGCTTGATCCGGCATTCCAGAATATAGCCGTTCCTGTATAATAGTTTCCGTTTACGGAATCGCCGGTGGCTTTATTGCTGTACTGGTCTCTGACCTGAACCGTCAACGGGCCCGGCTGCTGGACTGAAAGCGGATTGGCTTTTGTAAACGGATGTTCAATGGTGTATAAGTAAGGCGCGGCCGGGGTTATAGTCTGATTTTGAGTCGCGGACTCAAGCCCCGTGTAGGTGACCTGAAGCGGCACGGTGCCGGCCAGCGTGGCTTTAAAATAGAAACCTGTCTCCGACTGTCCGGGTGTTAAGGCCGCCAGCGGCATGGGCGAGTCTGTCGGGTTTATCGGGGTCCAGCTTATGCCGTCTTTTGAAGCCGAGGCGTTAGGCAAAACAGGAGGCGAGACGGCTCTTAAAGATATGATAGTCGTTGACGATACGGGCGAAATATTGCCGTAAAAATCGTTGACCTGAATTTTTATAACCGTCGTTGTGCTCTGGCCCGTCTCAAAATCAGGGTAGAACTGCAGAGTTGTGCCGGCGACAAGCCTTCTGGCGGGGGTCGCGAAAACAAGCTTGTAAGGCGTTCCGCCCACAACCGTATAAGTCTGAACGGCCACGGCCCAGCCGCGAGGCAGGAAGGGGTCTTCGTCGGCGCTCACGGTATAATTTCCGACGAGGGTATCTATCATGTAGAAGGAAGTTGTATGAGAGTTCACGGGGATTGCCACTGTGCCGGTAGTCGCCGCGACATAGCCTTCTGACCAGAACTGCTTTTGTCCTGAGGAATTAGAAGTCAGCGCGAAGCGGACGCCGATGCCTCCGGGGTCTGACTGAATGAGCTTGACCGGCGAAGGGTTAGAATACTGGTCCTGGGTCTGTATAAGCAGAGCCTGAGATGTCGCGCCGGCCGTCAGCGTCTGGTTTGCTGAAACTATGGCTGTCCTTGATATGGCGTCGGGCAGAATATTCACGAACTGCTGGCCCATGGTCCAGCCCTGGTTGGGGGTTTCCTTGGCCTGGATTATGGGTTTTGTTCCGGCAGGCGTATAGTTGTCGCTCGCGCGGGTGTCTTTATAATAAACCCTGGTCTGATAGGTGTTGGTGGCTATCTCAATGCTTGTCGTGGCAACAAACGGAGTACTTGAAAGAGAGAAGGCGTAGAAATCGTTTGTGGGCGACGGCAGCCTGTCTGAAGTCAGGTTGACAAAAATGGAAGTCGTGGTTGAAATCGTCGGGTTGGCGAAAGTGTCCTGCGGCTGAACCGCGAAGTCGCGCACAATGCCGTTGTCGTCCACAAGCCGGTTGGCAAACAGCGTTCTCTGGGAGTTCGCGAAAGCCAGCTTGATGGTTGATGCCGGAGCAATAACTATGTTCGCGGTGCCCGGCACATTATAGGCGTTTGCCGTCAGAGTCCACTGGCCGGTTCTGCCGCTCTCGCCTGAAGGAAGCGAAGACATCTCGTCGTAGTAGTAGAACTGCGCTTCCGAGGCTCCGTCGGCTATTATTATGCTTGTGACGGCATTTTCCGCTCCGGAAGGCCACCTGAACTGCTTGTTGGCTCCAAGGGAATTAGAGGTCAGGAAAATAGTGCCGGCTCCCTGTTTTGTGAGGTTTCCGAATACATCGTAGCGGTGAACGGTTATTCCGGCGCTTTCTTCGCCCGCCGTCAGCGATGAAGGAACTCCCGAGAAACCAAGCTCGTAGGGGTCGCCGCCCGTGGTTATCAGGCGCCCTGAAATATTTTTGTATTCAGCGAGATAAGAGGAAATACTGCCCGGCGCCGTGAAGGTGCCGACCCAGATTCTCGCGTAATCTCCCGCCAAGGTTGAGACATAGTAATAGAGCGGAGGGTTGAACCCTATCTGGCCGTTGGCGTCGGTTGTAGTGGAGGCCCAGACATTACCGCCGCCGTCCTGCACGGTTCCCGTTGAACCGAAAACATCCAGGACATTTATATAGACCGTAAGCCCTGCCGAAGAAATCGCGTTGTTGTACGGGTCCACCAGCTGAGCAATTATCTGTTTGCGGCCGTAGTTGTCCAGATTGCCGGCCGGCACCTCAACATTGCCTACCGGCGTTCCGGTATCGCCGGCGTTTGTGGATATTACAACCTTAAAGAAGTTTCCGGGAGCCACCGTGATGTAGGGCCTGTTGGAATACAGAGACCTTTCGGTGGACAGGGTATTGTCCCAAAGGTCGTAGGCCTTAATCCAGCGCGATCCGGACTTGCGGATAGTCAGGCTGTTTGAGAATATATGAGTGCCGGCGTCGGCGGTAAGGAAATCATAGTCGGGCGGCACACTCGCGTTCTGCGGCGAAGCGTAACTCTCGGCCTCAAAGCGCACCGAGCGCGCCGCGCCGGCGTAGCTGTCCCAGTTGGCGCCTGTTGAAACGATGTTGTGGAACTGGTCGTCGGCGTTTAACCTGAAACTGAAAGCCGAGCCCGCCACGACGCTCGTTGGGTAATCGCTGAAGTGGAAATGATGCACGGCGTCGGGCCAGACTCTTACATCGGAAGATACTCCCGGCATAAAGAGAGGATCTGCGGCATCTATGTCGGAAGCCAGCGCCGTCCAGGTTGAAGAAGCGTATTTAGGCGCGAGGCTGAATGAATTTGATCCGCTGATAAGCGCCTTTGAAGGAGGATCGGTGTCAACATGGTCCCAGGTCGTCACTCCAACCGTGGGCATATCAACTCCGGAGTATATCCTGTTGTAGAACATATCAGTCAGGTTTACCGTGACCGTAAGGTTCTGGCCAGCTATTCTGGACTGTGCCGAGCCGTACTTGCCGGCCGATGAACCGGGCAGAGGCGTTTCGCCCGGAAGAATAACCTGGAGCCTCGCGGCGCTTGAATTTAGAACCGTAAACTGAGCCGAAGAATCGGGCAGATAGACGGAGTTTATGTCAACCGCGGTGGCTATGTGCGTCGTGGCGGCAGTCTTAAGCGAGAGCTGGTAAACATTGGAGCCCGAGGTCAGCGCCGCTGTGTCGGGTTCAATATCAAAACTGTCCGAGGTATTGACATGCACCTGAGGCGAAACCGTGGTATTCACATTGTAGAAGGTATCCACCACATTGACAGTCACATTGAAAGCGACGCCGGCGGTAACCGCGTCCGGGCTTCCCGTTTTGCCGGTCGCTGTTCCGGGCACGGCCGTGGTGCCGGGCAGAAGGATCTGCAGGCGCACCGGCGAATCCGGTATACAGGTGAAGACCTCGGAATCAAAAGCGGTGTAGAGCGGCGCGTTTCCGTCAACATCGGAAACTCTTATGTAATGGAATGTGGTTGCCCTGCGCAGAGTAAAGGCAAAGAGAGCCGTGCCGCTGGGCAGGTCAACAGAAGACGAAGAAGGTTCGGTGTCGTAGGGGTCAACCGGGCTCTGCGCTCCTATCCATATCGGAGTATTGGGGACCGGGTTCCAGTATGCGTCGCATATGGCGGCCCTGACATCAAACGAAGCTCCGGCGGTCTGCACATCCGGGGTTCCCGACCTGCCGGTCGGCGTTCCGCCCATGTAGTCTTCACCTTCAAGAACGGCTATAAGTTTAGTCGGAACTCCGGGATCAACCGTAATGCCCTGGGATTCGTGCTCAAGCAGAGCGCCCGAAACATCTTCCACATAAACTCTGTAAGTAACGCTTCCGGTGGAGGCTGTCACCATCGTTATATCCACGGTGCCGGAAGAGAATATCTG
The DNA here is from genome assembly GCA_001800315.1 of Elusimicrobia bacterium RIFOXYA2_FULL_47_53. GTDB lineage: Bacteria > Elusimicrobiota > Endomicrobiia > Endomicrobiales > XYA2-FULL-47-53 > XYA2-FULL-47-53. The sequence goes on from MGVE01000006.1 coordinate 100,199, forward strand.
GCCCGTCCATGAGGGATTAACATCGTTGGGGTCTTCGGTCCAGAGATTTATTATGGGAGCCGATGAAGCCATATTCCAGTAATCGTCGCAGACCGTCACGGTCGCCGTGAAAGACTGGCCCGCCTGCACATGGGCCGGCAGCGAACCGTCGCGCCCTGTCGTTGAACCCGGCACCCTGTTTTCGCCCGGAACTATTACCTGGAGTTTCTTGGGCAGGCCCGGGTTGACATTAAACGAAGAGGATTCATGGCTTGCCAAAACCGGCTCCGCGGCCGCGTTGTCCGCGGCGGTAACCGTTGTCGGCTCGGCGGTCTGAACTTTGCATACGGCCGTAAGCTGTCCGGAAGCCATCACTTTGTTGCCGGGATCGGTATCGTTAAGGTCGGAAGTGGCAACAGTTATCGGGTTCTGGCTGACGGTGCTTACTAAATTGAAATAGTTATCAACCGCGCAAACCGTGACCGTGAAGTTTTCTCCCGCCGTCTGAACTGAGGGCGTTCCGCTCCTGCCGAGAGTTCCCGTGTTCTTTCCGTTAGCCTGCGTTTCGCCGGGCAGAACCACAAGCAGTTGAGTAGGCGCGTTGGGGTTTACGGCTATCGACGATGAAACACCCTGCGTATAACCTCCGGCTGAAGCCGTTATGGTTTGAGTTGAGGCCGTGACAAACACGGCGCTGAAAGTTCTTGTTCCGTTTGAAAGCGTCTGGGCCGTCGGAGTTGACCAGTAGAGGTCGGTGGAGCCGAGGCTGGCCTGAGGCATGGTGCCTGTCATGACCTTGTTCCAGTAATTATCGCAGAGGTTTACCGTAAGCGTAAATGGGTTGCCGGCGGTCTGGTGCTTTACCGTTCCGGTTTTGCCCGAAGCCGTTCCGGGATCGGCCGTCTCGTCGGGAACAAGCACCTGAAGCCTGGTCGGCGTATTGGGCCTTATATAGACGGGGGATGAAACGCAGACAGACATCGGTTCGGCTCCATCGGTGTCCGTCGCGGTTATCGTCCAGGTAGAAGCCGTGACCATGGTAACTGAGAAGGTCTGCATTCCGCCGACCAGCGAAGAAATTCCGGGGTTGGAATCGTTGGGGTCCTGGGTTGTTATGCTGACCTGGGATATCTCAGATACTGCCGTGTTCCAGTAGGGGTCTACTCCGCGGGCAGTAACTACGAAAGCCGCACCGGCCGTCTGAGGGACAGGGCTTCCCGACTTTCCGCCGCCGATAGTATAGGGGGCCCTGCCGGGGTTATAGGTTTCTCCTGGCAGCAGCACCATCATCTTAACCGCGTCGGAAGAAGTCAGAGTGAATATTTCGCTTGTATAGCTCTGCAGATTTGGAATGCCGCCGTTTTTAACGGGTATGCCTATTCCGTTGGCGACTATCGTATGGGTTGAAGCGGTGTAAAGCGTATTGGTAAATACCGCCTGGCCGTTGGAGTCAAGGCCCAGCTGTTGATAATTCAGCGGCAGGTCGTCGTAAATATCGGTTGTGACAAGCTCGGCAACGGAAGTCTCGCCGGGGACATAGTTCCAGTAGGCATCGCAGGCGTAAACCCTGGTGTTGAAGGCAAGCCCGGCAGTCATGGTGTCAGGCGAATCGGCCTTGCCCGTCGGCGTACCCGGCATGTAAGTTTCTCCCGGGACAAGGGCAAGCAGTTTAACCGGGCTTCCGGCGCTGACAAAAACAGGCGTGGATATCGCCGGCACATGATAGGGCACCTGTCCGTCGGTATCGGAAGCGCTTATCACCGAGAACATGTTCGCGGTCACAAGGTTAAAGCTGAATACCTTTGAGCCGCTTACAAGCAGGTCGGGCGTAGGCTCCGTGTCGCTCGGGTCGCTGGACTCAAGCGTGACTTCAGGCGTGGATGTTGTAATGTTGTACCACTGGTCAACGGCTCTTACGGTTATGTCAAAGGCGACTCCGGCGAAAACCTGGTCCGGGTTGCCGGATTTGCCTTTTGGATCAACATTGAATTTGCCGTTTACGGCGCTTTCACCGGGCACAATAATCTGCAGTGCGTAGGGGCTGTTGGCCACGACATTTATGCTTCCCGTGTAGTCGCCGAGATAACCCGCGGCCGTTGCCGAAGCAACACTCACCTTGGCTGTCGCAAAAGTCAGCTGGAATGTGGTGGTGCCGTTGACAAGAGTTTTTGTGCCGGGCTCAATGTCATAGAGATCGTTTGTAAATACACCCGCGTCGGGCGTTGCCGTTGTCGGGTTGAAATAATTATCGCAGGCATTGACCGTGACGGTGAACGCGGAGCCCGCGGTGCGCTGTGAGGGCGTGCCCGAGCGGCCGCGCGTTGAGATGTTTCCGGCCTGCATATTTTCACCGGGTGCCAGGATCTGCATCTTTGTGAACGCGTTGGGGCTCATGTATATTCCGGACGAAGTGTTGGAACTTATGCCCGCGCCCGAATATATGGCTCCGATGGTCTGAGTGGAGTAGGTGACCATGGTAATATTGAATGTCTGCTCGCCGAAATTAAGCGCTTTTGCCGTGGGATGGATGTCGTAGGGGTCTGTCGTGACAATGCTAACCGAGTTGCCCTCATCCGAGCGCGGATTGTAGTATTTATCGGTGGCGCGAACGGTTATGGTAAAGGTCTGGCCCGCGGTCTGGCTCGCGACCGTGCCGTACCTGCCGCCGGTGCCGTCGTAAGGCGGCCGGCCCGGCACATACGACTCGCCGGGCACTATCACCGAGAGGCGGGAAGCCGTGTCAACCGCTATGGTGAAACTTGTAGAGGTTCCGGTTGAATAAACGAAATCAACATCGTAAGCAAATACTATCTGGCTCGTGCTTGCCGTGGGCAGTGTTATGGGGTAAGCGCGGGTTCCGTTGACGAGAGTCAGGGTGTCGGGCTCTACATCAAAATTATCGCTGGACCTGACGCTTACAAGCGGATTGGCCGAAGTATTAGTATTCCATAAAATATCGGTGCAGTTAACCTGCACATAGAACTGCTGGCCCGCGGTTATGGTGTCCGGCGTGCCGGTTTTGCCGGCGGCGGTATTGGGGTTTGCCGTTTCGCCTGGCAGCAGGACCTGCAGCTTGGTCGGGTTGCCGGGCGAAACATAAATATAGTCTGAGTTGGCCTGGCCGTAATAAGGGTTGGAGCCGTCGTTGTCTCTGGCGTTTAAGTAATGGTTCGTATTGGCTGTTACGAGGTTAAGCATAAATACCGTGCTGCCGTTTACAAGCGGCTGGTTTAACGGGTCCCAGCCGAGGCCCGTTTCGGCGCCCACTCCGTCGTTAGGATCGCTTGAGACAAGTTCAACCACGGGGTTGGCCTCGGGAACGATATTGTTAAACGAATCAACGCAGTGCACGGTAGCGGCAAACCAGACTCCCGCGGTAGAACCCGCGACTGAGAAGGCCGTATTCTTGCCCGTCGGAGAACCGGGGGCGTGGACCTGGTTGGGTACCATCACAAGCAGTTTGGAACCGCTTACTTCCGAGCGGACGCTGAAGGTGCTCTGTTCCGCGATATATGAAGGTGTCGCCGAATTTTCAAAAGCCAGTATGGTCGTGGAGCTTATGGAAGTGTTCTGATTAATGGTCGCCCGGCGCAGATTAACCGGATAAGTCTTGCTACCGTTGACCAGGCTCACCGAAATAGGATCGTTGTCGTAAGGATCGGAAGTGACTATTTTGACAAGCGGATGCTCGTTGGAGCTTATATTCCAGTAGCGGTCGCAGGCGTTTACGGTCGCGTAATAGGTGACTCCCGCGACAAGCGTTGACGGAGCGGAGAGCCTGCCGCCCCCTCCCGTGTAGCCGCCGGAATAATAGGGCGGCCTTCCGGGCTTATGGGTTTCGCCGGGCAGCAGCAGCTGCAGGTAGCGCGCGTTGGCCGCGTCGGGCTGAACCTGGACCTGGGCGCTTCCCGCCGTCAGGAAAGCCGTGCCGGGGGTAACATCCGAAGCGGTAATCGTCGTCGTGCTGTTGGACGCGGTCATGGGGCCGGCATTTCCGACGATAAGTGTTGAGTCAAATACGGCGTAACCGTTTACAAGCTCCTGAGTAGAAGGAACCGGCGCGTAAGAATCGTCGTACGAAATACTGACTGTCTGCGTTGAATCAGCCTGGTTCCAGCGCGAGTCAGTGGAATAGACTTTAACCGCGAACACGGCGCCGGCCGTCTGAACCGCCGCGGTTCCGGTTTTGCCTGTTGAGGAACCGGGCAGGAGCGATTCGCCGGGAAGAAGAACCAGCAGTTTTGTCGCCGGCGCGGGAGTAACCCTTATATTAGGAGTATTTGACGAAATCAGGAATTCGTTTGAAGCGCCCGGGGCCGTGGAAACCGTTATCTGCCAGCCGGAAGTGGTGGCTGTCGGCAGCGAGGTCCAGATGGCGGCCTGGCCGAAAGATGTGCCGGCGTTTGCCGGAGGAGTATAGAAACTGTCGTTTGCGGTCAGCTTGACAGTAGTGTTAGTGTTGGTGTTTAAGTTCCAGTATTTGTCAACTATCCTGACCGTCACCTGATAGGAGGTGTCGGCCAGCCATTGAGAAGGCGAGCCGCTCTTGCCCCTTGAGGAACCGTCCTCGGCGCTTTCTCCCGGGGCGAGTATCTGGAGTTTAACCGCGTCTCCGAATGTTGAGTTAATGTACGGGCTTCTATATGAGGTAAGAGTGCTCGCGGTTTCGGATCCGCCTCCGGTGGAAACGGTTATCCTGTAAGAATCGCCGACACCCCTGTGGAATTCAACATTGCTGAATATTACGACACCGCTTGTAGTGGTGGCGCTGTCGGGGTGAATATCAAACGGATCCTCCGTTGAAAGCGCTATCATTGAGTTGGACGACGCGACCAGGTTCCAGCGGTCGTCGGTGATAAGCACCGTAACGCCGAAAGGCACGCCTGCCGTCTGGTTAATAACGCTGCCCGATTTTCCTGTTGAGGAACCGGGGTTATGCGTCTCGTTTGGAACAAGGCACAGAAGCCTCGTCCCCGGCGAGGGATTGGTTATGATTTTCGGCGTCGTGTAACTTGAATAGGCGCCGGAGGCCGTTATAGACCAGCCGGCCGTTGTCGCCGTGACAAGCGTCGGCGAGAACTGGCGCTTGCCGTTTACAAGAGGCGCCGCCGTGGGATCGGAATCGTTGGTGTCCTGGGTTGTCACCGTCGTGTTAGGCGTAACATCGCAGACATTCCACCAGTCGTCGCAGGCCCTGACCTCAATATTAAAGTTTACTCCCGCAGACTGAGAATTAACGACCGACGAATCCGACTTGCCAGCCTGGCCCGTGAGTTTTCCAGGAGCCGCCGTTTCGCCGGGGAGTATTACCTGATATTTTTTGACTGTATTAGGCCCAACGGTAATATTGGGGCTGACATCCTGCGTATAAAGCGGGTTGCTGCCGTCCACATCGGCGGCCGTGACGGTCCACTGATTGAGGCTCAGCGGATCGCTGCCGGAAGTCACAAGCGCGACCTGGAATGTGGTCGTGCCGTTTACCAGCGGCCTTGACGAAGGATGAGTGTCATAGTTATCCGTCGTGGTAATTTCAATCCAGGGTTCGTTTAAGGCGACTCTGTTCCAGTAATTATCAACCAGGTTAACCGTCACCGCGAAGGAGCTTCCCGCGGTGCGCTGAGACGGTGAATTAATTTTCCCGAACGGCGCGGCGTTTACGCCGTTGTCGTATTTTCCCTGAACCGCGGTCTCGCCGGGCACTATCACCTGAAGTTTCTGGGCGCTGTTGGCCTCCACCGTAAGGTTAGGGCTTGAAATATTTGACGAAAGATAAGCGCTGTCGGTGTCAACGGCAGTTAGTGTGTGCGCGTTGCCGGCGGATACCAGGGTGACATCAAAGGTCACGCTTCCGGACACAAGAGCCGCCGTGTCGGGATGGATGTCCCAGTTGTCCGATGTGTCCACCCTGACAAGAGAGATATCGGCCGACTGTTTATTCCAGTTGGCGTCTGTGGCGTTAACCGTCACGGTGAAAGCGACACCCGCAGTCTGGTTTATCAGGGTCCCCGTCTTGCCGCTGCCGGAACCCGGCACTGCCGTCTGGTTGGGAAGCAGTACCTGCAGTTTCGCCGCCGCGCCAGCGACAACATCTAACTCGTCGGAAGTATTTAAAGCCATATAGGGAGCCGTCACATCGCCGGCTACCATGTAATGTCCGGTGGCGGCCGTCACAAGCGTCAGCCAGAAATGAGTCGTGCCCGCGGACAGCTGCCTTGTGGAAGCGTGAATATCATAAAGGTCGCTTGTACCCACGCAAACCGACGAGACATCCGCGGGCTGGAAGTTAAACCAGTTATCGCAGGCGTTGACCGTTACCTTGAAGGCCGTGCCGGCCGTCTGGTTGTCGGGCGTTCCGCTTCTGCCGGGCTGGGCGCTCTGGTAGGTTCCCCACTCCTGGCTCTGGCCGGGAAGAAGGACCAAAAGTTTTGTGGCGGTGTTGGGCGCGACGGTTATCAGCGGCGATGAATACCCGAGATAACCGGAAGCCGCGGCGTCAATCGTCCAGCCGGTATCGTTTCTTGTTATAAGCGTAACCAGATAAGTCGTGGAGCCGTTGGCAAGCGACTTGGCGCCCGGATGAGTATCGTTGGGATCGTCGGTCGTCAAATTCGTTGAGGGATTAAAGCTTGAATTTCTGTTCCACCAGTAGTCGCAGGCCTGAACCGTCACGATAAATCCCGCGCCGGCCGTCTGTCCTGTTACTGAACCGGTTTTTCCGCCGGTGTTGCCGGTATAGGGGCTCTTGCCGGGAGCGGCGCTTTCCGTCGGGAGCAGTACCTGGAGCCTGCGGCGCGTATCGGAAGTGTCGGGATTGGCGGCAACGGCCACATCGGCCGAGGTATAGCTTGCCATTGTGCCCTGAGTGTAGGCGGTAATATTCCAGCCGGAATTATTCCAGTTGTACGGATCGGTCGCTGAAACCAGGGTCACGGCGAAAACCGTAGCTCCGGAAATAAGCGTCTGCGTCGCGGGCGAAATATCGTAGCTGTCCGAGGTTTCAACCCAGACCGCGGTGACGCTTGAGGTTTTGTTCCACCAGCTGTCGCAGGCGTTAACAGTCACATTAAACGGAGCTCCGGCCGTCTGTCCCGAGGGAGAACCGTTTTTGCCGTTGGGCGAGACATTGTATTTTCCGCCGACATTTGTTTCGCCGGGCAGCAGCACCTGCAGTTTAGCCGGCACATTGGGAGTCACCGTGACTCCGTAAACGGTGTAAGGAGTAAGCGGAGTGCCGTCCATGTCGGTAGCCGTAAGCGTATGCGTCGTTGCCGTTACAAGAGTAATGGGTATCTGCACCGTGCCGCCAATAAGGTTGGCAAGCGAAGGCGTTGAATAATATATATCGGTTGAGGTCAGCAATACCTGGGCCGCGGCGTCGGTGCGCCTGTTCCAGTAAGCGTCGCAGCCGTTCACGGTCACGGTGAACTGCTGGCCCGCGGTGCGCATGGTGGTAAGGCCTGTCTTGCCTCTCGCGGAACCGGGAAGCACCGTCTCTCCGGGCATAATGACAAGCAGTTTAGTGGCGGAAGCCGCCGTCGCTGTGGCAATTGAAGTGGCATACGGCTGATAATTTATGTTGACACCGTCAATGTCCGTCGCCGTCACCGTGAAGGTACCGGCTGTCACGACGGTCAGGCTGAATGTGTTTGATCCGTTAGAAAGCGAGTTGTCGGAGACGGCCGGCGCGTTGACATCCGAAAGCGAAATGCTCACCAGCGGGTTGCCTTCCACGGGCGATATATTAAATTTCGCGTCGTCAATCCTGTTCCAGTAATGGTCGCAGGCGTTAACAGTTATCGTGAAGGCCGCTCCCGCTGTCTGCAGGGCGAAGCCGCCGGTTTTACCGCCTGAAATATCGGTATAGGGCGGACGGCCCTCGGAAGCCGTTTCATTGGGAAGCAGTACCTGAAGTTTTCTCGGTTTGCCTCCGGGGAAATCATCGGCGGCCGGCACAACGCTTATAGGCAGAGACTGGGCCGTGTTGTAAACCGAACCCTGATCGGTAGCGGTAATTGTCCAGCCTATCGTGGTAGCCGTGATAAGGGTCCATGAAGGCGTTACGGAATAGCTGTTGCCGCTGTTTAAGGTCTGGTCAGCCGTGTTAAAGGGATCGTCGTTGGCATCGGTGGCCGCCAGAAGTATTGAGACATCGGAACTCGGGTTTGAGGTATTGTGATATTTATCGGTCACCTTAACCGTTACGGTAAAGGCCGTGCCGGCGGTCTGGACATCCGGCTGGCCCGATTTTCCTCCGGTGGAATCGTCATAAGGAGGTTTGCCTGGAACGGCGCTTTCGCCGTCCACAAGCAGCTGCAGCCTCCAGGCGCTGTCGGGCATCATCTGAATGCTCTCGCCCTGCTGAGCAATGAGGTTGCCGGTAAATTTCTCGGCCCTGACATAGCGGTAAAGGTTTCCGGCGCTCGCGCCCGTGTAGAAAACCACGGTGTGAGTAGAGCTTGTGACAAGAGTTCCCGTGGAAGGAGTCGCCAGAGCGTAAGGGTCTTCCACACCCGTTGATATCAGAGGCAGGACCTTGACGATCACATTGGTTGAAGAAATATTCCAGTAGGAGTCGCAGGCGTTGACGGTAACCGTAAAGGGCGTGCCGGCAGTCTTAGGTGTCACGCTTCCTGTTTTTCCGAACGGAGAACTGCCGGCGTTATTGGCGCCAGACCACCTGCCGGCCTGGTTTGTCTGCGAAGGAGTCAGCACCTGAAGAGAGGTCGCCGCGGCCGGCACCACAGTAAAGTTGGGCGTAGTCGTTGAAGTGTATATGGGCGAGGCGTTATCCACATCGTCAACCCTTAACTGCTGAACTACGGCCTTAAAGGGCTTGTAGGCGTTGGCATCGGTGAACAGGAACTGGCCCTCGGTCATGTTGGCGCTGGAAGGCACTATGGCGTAAATATCGCTTAAGGCCACTAACTCAACTCCCGCTGAAATTCCGGAGAGCCTGTTCCACTGGTTGTCGGTTGCGTTGACGGTAACGGTAAGATTACTGCCCGCGGTTATGGGACTGGGCGTTCCGGTTTTTCCGTTGGCGTGGCCCGGAGCCGCCGTCTCACCCGGCAGTATTACCTGAAGCCTGTTCTGTGTTGTATTGGGATTGACGGGTATTCCGGTTATGGTCTGAGACGACCAGCCGAGCTCTTCGTCCGAGTAAACGGTAAGGTCATGGGTAACCGCGTTAATATCATTGTTGTCCGAGCGCGCTTTTCTGAGCGTCACCGATACGGTTCTCTGTCCGCCGGAGAGGTTTCCTCCGGGAACCGAGGGCTGTATATATGGATCGGTTGAGAGAATCTTGACGCTCGCCGCGCCCGTGGAATTATGGTTCCAGAAACTGTCAACGGAACGGAGCGTCACATTAAAGGCAGTGCCGGCGGTCTTGGCCGTAACGCTGCCGGATTTGCCTTCGGCAGTGCCGGGAGCCGCGGCCTCGTTTGCCACAAGGATCTGCAGTTTTGTTATCGGCGCCGGCGCTACGGGTATGCCGGTCACGGTATCGGGATCATAGGCGGTGGCGGGCGAAGAAGTGCCCAGGTCCGTCACAACAGCCTGCCTGCTCGCCGGGCCGTTGGTCTGGCCGGTGGAAACCCTGTAATTAACCGGGAAAAGCCTTGTGCCGTTTGAGAGCGTCGCGCTCTGCGGATTTTCTTCAATGGCGTAGGGAGACATATCCAGAGAAACTTCAGGCATAGTGGCGTTGGTGACAAGGTTGTAGAACCTGTCCACAAGGTTGACTGTAACCTGATAAGTTGTGCCCGCCGTGAGAGTCGCCAGAGAGCTGTCCTTGCCGTAGGGCGCGCCCAGGCCGTAATAGTTGCTCTCCGCCTCATCGGCTTTTCCGGGTTTGGCGGTTTCACCGGGCGCGAGAAGCTGAAGTTTTATGGTATCGGTTGAAGCCCTTAAGTAAACCGCGTTTGAAGTGCCCGACGATAATGCCGTGCCGGAATAGACTGAAGCCCAGACATATTGAGTGGCGGCGGTTATAAGCACCACATTGAAGGTTGTCGTTCCTCCGATCAGGGAGCGGGTTGAAGGTTCAACATCGTATTCATCCGAAGTGGCCACCTGTATGGCCGACACGATATTTGTTTTCAAGTTCCAGTAATAATCGCAGGCGTTGACGGTGACCGTAAAAGCCCGGCCGGCAACCTGCGATACAACCGTGGTCGTAGAACGGCCGCCGGTTTCGTCCGTGTAAGGAGGTTTGCCCCAGACAGCCGTCTGGTTGGGAAGAATAACCTGCAGCTTGGGCGAGGCGTTGCTGGCTACAACCGTGATCGGGGCCGGAGTAGTATGCTGGCTCCAGGCCGTGGAACCGGTATCGGCCACCGTTATATTCTGGCTGCCGCTCTGAACAAGCGTGACATCATAGGTAATGGTTCCGTTTACAAGCGCCTTGTCCTGCTGAGCGGGCGAATCGTAGGGATCCGAGGTTGTAAGGCGCGCCGTCGTGCTTGTAGAGGTATTTATATTCCAGTATTTATCGCAGGCGTCCGCCGTCACGGTAAACATGGAACCGGCCGTCTGGGTGACGGGAGAGCTGGTTATGCCGCCTATTATGCCGGGAGCCCTGTTGTTTCCGGGGACCAGCACTCTGAGTTTCTCGGGGGCCGCGGCTGAAATTATCAGCGGCGTCTGCCCCAGAATTGTATTGTTGTCTATATCGGTAGCGCGCAGGGTCCTCGCTCCGGCCTTTACGAGCTTAAGAGTCTCGGATGAAATAAGCGTGCTGAAAGTCTTCAGTCCCTGGTCTCCGGTTGTAAACGAGAAGTCTGCGGGAGCCCAGCCTTCCTCGGGCTGATAACTGCCTCCGGTGTAAATATACTCGGGGCCTCCCGGCGCGCTTATGGGGCCGTCAACGCTGAAACGGATCCTGCCCTGATAATTTCTTGCCCTGTCGCCGTTATTATCCTTCGCTTCCACCGACGCGCTTATCAGAGAACCGGCTACCGTGTCCGAGCTGTTGACCGTGACCACGAACTGCGAGGCCGGCAGTGTCACCGAGAACCTTATCCAGGGAGTCAGCGTATCGTCCTGGGTGTTGCCTGCCTTGTCGGTTACGCGGGCCTTGACTATGTACCAGCGGCCCGAATACCACTTGTCAGTCATGTCTTCGGAATACCACGACAGGCCGCCTGAAGCTGTGCGCCAGTTGAGAGTTCCGGTGTACTGGGTCCAGGTGGAACCGTTCCATATATAATCAAACCCGGAGTCCGGAGCTCCATTTTCGTAGGTAACCGTGTTTGACTCCATCAGCACGCAGTATTCCACCGCTCCCGCCGAAGGTATACCGCTGTAATTAAGCGAAGGGTGGCTGTCAAGCGCGGTGCCTTCAATGTATTTAATGTTCTGTATATACTGGTTTAAAAGAGGAGACACCACGGTACCGTCGGGCTTCCTCGCCTGGGTTATGGATGATGTCGGCTTTGTGACATCATATATGAAGGTGTTAGACGAGACATTGGCCTCAAGGTTATTGATATTGTCGGTGCCTTTTACACGGACCCTGTAATAATGGCCGTCGGTCCAGTTTAAGGTCGGTTCAATATAGTCCCACCTGACGGTGGTGTTGCCGGGCGAAGAGGTGGTAATGGTTATCCAGTATTCGTCTATGTCGTTCTGCCAGCCTTTTGAGCCTCCGTCGTCGTACCAGAAGCGCGATGTGCCGCCGTCCAAATCCTTAACCGAGATCTGGACCTGTTTGGGCCCCGCGGTGGCGTCAAAAGAGGTGCCGGAAATAGTTCCCAGCGTTGAATAGGCCCCGTTTTCCGAAGGCAGATTAACCTCGGAGGTGGGCCCGAGATTATCATAAGTGAAGGTGCAGGTGGAAATAAACGCGGCGGAGTTCGGAGCCGGGAGCGCTTCGTCGCGCGATTCCACATCTATGGAATAGCTCTTACCGCTTTCAAAAGCCGGATACAAACCGCTGCCCGTGTTCCAGAAAGCGTCATGGGTATAGGTCCAGTCTATGGTTCCCGCTCCGGAGCCCGACGCGTTATTCCAGGTTGAGGCGGAATTCCATCCCGTAAAGGTCCAGTAGAAGTTGTCGGTAATCCTTCTGATCTTGGCCCTGACAAGCACCGTATTAGTCTCGTCTTCTCTGCTCTTTCCGGAAATAGTCGGAAGAGAGGAAACCGTTGTCCCGTCGCCGGGCACGCTAACCCAGGCGCGAGGCGCGGTATTATCATACTTAAATGTCGCCGTGGTCCAGGCCGTTTCATAGTTGCCGGCGAGGTCCTGAATTCTTGAATTTATCCTGTAAACATGGTTGTTGGACGGCGTAGAACGCCATATCGTATACGACCAGGTTATGGTTCCGCCCGTAGAGCTGGTGCCTGCGGCGATATTCCAGACGGCGTTGTCTCCTGCGGCCCAGTCGCCGAGGCCGCCGTTTAGGGAATCATCCCAGGTCTGGGCCAGCGAAACATCAAAAATTCTTGCGTAGGATTTCATTATGCCGTAAGCGTCATTTGCCGTACCAGAAATGGTGGGTATGCTGTTATAGGATTTTTCGGGCATCGCCGGCAGCACTATGGCCGATGTGGGGCCGGATTTATCGCAGCGCCAGGTTGCGCCGGCGTGCAGAGGCTCTATTTCGGAATTTAGGGCGTTGTCGTAGGCCTTTGACTGAATCTGGTACCTCTCGGCGTTGACCCAGGTTGGGAGATTGGTATCTCTGTACCAGCGGTTCTCGGCAGGCACCCAGGTGGTTGAAAGTTCCTGAGGCAATACCTGCCAGCCGCCGGAGCCGTCGTAATATTTATTGAGCCTTGAGGCATCGCCTTCCACGCATTTAATTAGTACTTTCACTTCTTTTATGCCCGTGAAAGGAACGCTCGCGATACCGGTCAGCGTCGTAACCGTCTCAAAATACGAGCCGTCGGGCGGGTAATAAACACGGGAATACGGCTTATTAGTGTCAAAGCTGAAGGTATTGGTCTGGCCGGTTCCCGGCGTTTCTTCGTTGCCGGCGGCGTCGTAGGCTTTGGACTTTACCTGATAAATAGTGCTGTCGCTCCAGGCCGGGGCTGTAAGGGTCCAGACCTCTCTGCCCGTCGCGGCATGGAAGGTTTCGCTTGAGCTCCAGAGAGTTCCGCCCTGCCAGTAGGTGCTGGGATAAGTCAGGTCGCGCACGGAGACTCTTACCTGCGAGAGGCCGAAGGTGTCATAAGCGGTTCCCGAAAGAGTCGGCAGTTCGTTTACATTGGCGAAATTTGCCGGCAGCACGACCGTTGAGGTCGGTTTGCTTATATCATATATGAATGTTGACGAGGCAAGCACGGTTTCATAGTTGCCGGAAGCCGGCAGGGCGTTATCATAAGCCCTTGAGAAAACCGTGTAGGTGCTGTAATCGGTAAGATAAGTTCCGAAACCGCTGTAAGCCCAGGTCGTGTTGCCGCTTGAAAGCGGGTTGGAGGCGTAATAGGCCTCGCCGCCGGTAAAGTCGGAACCGTTCCACCAGCCGGAGGGCGCTGTCACCTTGTAGATTCCCACCTCGGTCTGAGAAACTCCGGCCAGCGTATCAACCGATGTTCCTGAAATAGAGGTCAGGGTTTTTGTTATAAGCCTGTTGGTGGGCCAGGTCACGGTGCTCGTCGGAGTAGAGCGGTCGCATATGTAGGTGACCGAGTTTACGGTGACATTGAAGGCCGACTCTATATTTCCCGGGGCCGGTTTGGATTTATCCGTCGCCTTTGAAAGCACCAGATAGGCCTGCCCGTCAGCCCAGTTGGCATTGTTGAAATTGTAAGTCCAGGTCTCGGAACCGGTCACGACAAACCACTGAGCCGCCGGCTGGTCAAAATCGGCGCCGCCCCACCAGTTGCTGCCGGGTTTTGTTTTATTCTCTATTGCGATTGATACTTCCTCAACGCCGCTGGCGCCGCCCGCGGGAAGGTCAGAGGCGGTTCCGGAAATCGTAGGCAGGCTTCTGTAATAATTATACTGGGCAACTCCCGGCTGAAGCGGCCTTGTAAGCGCCGACTGAGGCGCGGCATCGTCGTAATTAAATTCCGTATCGTAAGCGGGTACATCGGCCGCGGCCTCAGACGAACCGGCGATATCCCAGGCGCGCGACGCGACTCTGTAGGTGCGGCCGGGCACATAGCTCACTGATGTATTGTAGGCCCAGGAAGAGGTATAGACCGTATTTGAAGGCACGGGCACCCAAGAGGAAACATTTAACTGCCAGCCGCTTGAACCGTGCCAGTAGAGGTTGTCGTTTACATTGTAAATCCTCAGCTCAACTATTGAAATGCCGCTGTTTCCGTCGTAGGAGTTACCGGCTATGTTTATGCCGGAGCGGTAGAAATCCCCTGAAATTGGCGAGGTCACCGTTGAAGTCGGCTTAACGGAATCGTATGTAAACTGCGCGTAGGGATACGGCAGGTCCACTTCGTTGCCGGCGTTATCCATTGTCTTGGCAACGACCTTGTAGCTGGCTCCGTCTTCCCAGGAGGGCACCGGTGTCCTGTACCATTCGCCGCCGACTACGGTCGCGGGCTGCCAGACGGCGCCGGCTTCATCCTGGGTAAATACCGAACCGTCCCACCAGCCGCCGGTCGGAGGATTTTTCTGGTAAGTCACATTTGCCGAGCCGGTCCCGAAAGCATCGCTGGAAGTTCCTGAAACAGTGGACAGAGAGCTGTACCAGCTGTTGTTGGCGGGAAGCGTGACCGCGGCGACCGGACTGGTTTCATCAAACCTGAAAAGCACCGGAGTGGAAGCGTTGCCGAAATTTCCGGCCTTATCCACGGCTCTTGCCTGAATCAGGTAGCGGTAACCGTCGCGCAGAGGCGGCGCGGCCCATTCCCATCTGGTGCCGAGCCAGGTGGCCGTTGAATATACGGGCACGCTCGCGTTGAATGTTGAGACGCCGTTCCACCAGGAGCCGAGCGGATTCTCCTCGCGGATAGCCACATGAACTCTTGAAATGCCGGCCGGCGCGTCGGAAGCGGTGCCGGTAATAGTCGGTATGGTGTTGGCGTAAGCCGTGGACGGATAAGTGACCGTTGCCGTCGGCTTTTCCAGATCGTAAATAAATGTCCAGCTGCTTATGACAAGCTGCGTATTGGGATTATCCGGAGTCGTGACATCTATCGCGTTATCCTTGGCGCGCGCGTAAACTTTATACTGCCTCGGCTGGCTCCAGCTGATACCGGAAGTATTATAGTACCACTGAGCGGGATTGCCCGGCACGGTCGTGGCGCTTATGTAATAGGCCGTAGGCTGGTTTATCCAGGCGGAACCGTTCCACCAGGTTGTGCCCTGCGAGAGATCCTGTACTGCTATGTCAACAGCGCTTATATCGCTTAAGTAGTCAACAGCGGTTCCGGAAAGCATGCTGATACCGTTGGCGTAAAGCTGGTTGGGGTACGATATAGTCGCGGTGGGCACTCCGACATCGTAAATAAATGTTATGGTGTTAACTCCGACCGTGTACGCGATTTCCTGATTCTGCGGCAGAGAATCGTCCGTAGCCCTGCTGGCAAGGGTATAGGAGCGGCCGCTCTGGAGCCGTGAGGCAAAGCCCGTGGAATAGATCCAGTCCGTCGTGCCGGAAGGAAGTATCCAGGCGAACTGGTTGGCCGGATCGGTGTTGAAATTGTCGCCGTCAAAACACAGCCCCGCGGTATTATCCTTTAAGAATATGTGCGTAAGGCTCATTCCCGCCGTGTAAGGACCGTCGGGAGAAACCATATCGGCCGCGGTGCCGGACAAAGTGGGCAATACCCTGTAATATTTCAGGTTCTCCGGCTGGGTTACGACACTGGCCGGCTTTGTGTCGTCGTAGCGGAATGTTTTAGCCGTGCCGGTTGATTCGTTACCGGAATTATCCCGCGTCCACGGTATTATCTTATATTCCTTTCCGCTCTTCCAGCCGGGGATAGTGTTGGCGCCGGAAGGATAATGCCAATCCGTGGTTCCGAGCGCCAGCGGCCAGTGCATGGCTCCGGGCACTATTTCCCAGGCCGAGCCGGTCCAGTATTTGTTCGGAGCTATATCCTGAAGGGCCACTCTCGTTTCTTCTATCCCGGCGGTAGAATCAAAGGCGGTTCCGGAAATAGTTGCAAGCGACGAGTAATATGTCACGCCCGCGGCCGGCAGAGTCACAACCGAGGTGGATTTTGAAGTATCGTACGAGAATGTGTAACTTGTCGCGGAAACCTGGTAATTCTGCGCCGCGTCTTTAGCCATCACATAAATTCTGTAAGTCCTGCCGTCCAGCCACGAAGGAATATGCCAGGTCTGCTGCCAGTCGGCGAGCGTTCCGGCGTCAACTGCGGTGTAGGAAGCGGTTCCCTGAGTAAATGTCTGGGCGGCCCAGTCCCAGTAGTTGCCGCCCTCGGGGTTGTACTGAATGGCTATCTCAACCGACTCAAGGCCGCTGACATTTGTGCCGGGGTCCTGCGCGGTGCCCGAAATTGTCAGCAGCTCTCCCGACTTGTGATATTGTTTATTGGGCAGTGTTATTGACGAAAGCGGAAGCGAAGAATCGTACAGGAAAGTCCTTGTGGTCCAGCCGCTTAAGTTTCCGGCAAGGTCAAGCGCCCGTACATTGACATTGTAATAAACCTGGTCGCTGAAAGCCGGGGAGGTGGAACCCCACACCGAGCTGGAGCCAGCGCCTGGAGTTGACATCGTAACATTCCACACGCTTCCCGTCTGCCAGGAATGAGAAGGCTCATTATAGAACCATGCCGGGTTAGCCGCGGGGCCTGTTGAAAGCCTTATGTAAACATCTCTTACGCCGGAGAGAGCGTCAACCGGCGTGTCAACCGCGGTGCCTGTGATGTAAGTAAGCGTGTTGGAAGGGCCGTAAGAAACGGAAGCCGCCGGAGCGCCAAGGGTCGTGGACGGAGCGTCTCTGTCAAACAGGAACTGAACCGTGGTTCTGGCGCCGAGGTTCGTCGCGAAATCTTTTGCCCGGACCCTTATGGAGTAGTATCTCTGGCTTTCCCAGGCCGGCAGCGAGGAGGTCGCAGTCCACACGCTGTAGAGAGCCTGAGGCGACAATACCCTGCCGCTGATCTCTGAGGTGGGTGCGTTAGACGAGAAGGCGACCCCGGTCCAGTAATAAGTATCGCCGGTCAGCAGGTAGGCTATCTGCACCTTAATCTCGGTTACTCCGCTGAAATCGTCTGTCGCGGTGCCCGAGATAGTGGGCATGGAATTATAGGTGCTTAAATTTGCCGGAAGCACTATGCTTGCCGATGGAGCGATATCGTCGTAGGAGAATATCACCGATGAAACGCCGACGGTAAATGTGTCGTTCTGGTTATTCGCGTTATCCAGTCCGCGCGAGGCTACCATGTAGCGGTGGCCGCTGGTCCAGGTAATATTTGGAGGCGCGCCGTAATTCCACGCGTCAAGAGTTCCGCCGGTCCAGTCGTTCCAGGTACTGGACCCCCAGCCGCCGCCGTTCCAGTAGGAGCCGTTGTTTAAATCCTGTATCAAAACCTGAACATTGGCGACACCCGTGAAATCGTCTCCGGATATGCCCTGTATCTCAGGCAGCGAATTATAGCCCGAAAGGTGCACCGGCACTTGTATGGTGGTTTCCGGAGCCAGGGTATCAACATAGAATGTCGTGGCGGAATATATAGACTGAGCGTTGTTGGCCTTATCGGTCGCGGAAGTATTTAAATAATAGGTTTTGCCGGAAATCCAGTTGATCTGGGTCGTATACTGCCAGTAGGTTCCGCCGGGCGTGAGGTTTGAGGTCATAAGCCAGGTGGAAACATTTACCTGCCAGCCGGTGCTGTTCCAGTAATAAGGCGAACCTGTCTCTTCATAGTAAACTCTTATCTTAGTATAGGATACATTGTCGGGAAGGTCGTCAAGCGCGGTTCCCGAAAGGGTCGTCAGGGCATTGCCGGAAGCGTTATACTGGCCGCCGCTGGTGGGCCTTAAGGACCCTGAAAGCGGAGGCTCTATATCTACCGTGCAGGTTCTTGTGGAAAGCGGAGCCTCGTAGTTGGGAGTGGAAGGCACGTTGTCGTTAGCCTTAACTCTTATTCTGTATTTCTTGCCTGATATCCAGTTTGGCGCCGCCAGCGTCCAGGCCACCGACGGGTCGGAAGGATAATCGTTGTAGTATATAGAGGCCGAACCCATTGTGGTATTCTCGGTCGTCGCGGCGTCTCCTCCGTAATAATTGTAAACCACCCAGGTTGAACCGGCAAAATCCCACCATTTGTCCGAGCCCGACGCGGTATTGGGGTCAAAGGGCGATTCGTCAAGCCTTACGGAAACTTTTATGATAGAAACGCCGGCGTAGGAGAATCCCGCTCCTTCATAATAATCTGCCGAGGTGCCGGAGATTGTAGTAAGCGGGTCTGCCGTGGAATAGCCCTTGTCTTCCAGGGGCCTTGAAACCGATGAAACCGGCGAATGAGTATCAAAGTAAACCGTATAAGTTACCGAAGAACCGACAAGGTTTATGTTATCGGTGGCCTTAATGGAAATATTATACGACTTGCCGCTCTCCCAGACCGGCAGGTCGGTATATTCAAAATTCGGTGTCGCCTGCGTGTCTCCGCTTAAAGTTGCCGAAGGCCAGGAGCCGGGCATGGCGCCCCAGGAGCCGTTCCAGTAGGAGCTGTCGGAATTTCTCTTTATAAGAACTTCCACTTTCTGGACTCCGGAGTGATACAGCGAATTCTGGGGATAATCTATCGCGGTGCCGGTTATGGATGCCAGCGTGGTATAATAACGGCCGTTGACGGGGCTTACGAAGGCCGCCGTCGGAGCCGAAGAATCAAATTTGAAATAATTTTCCACCGCCGCCTGCACATTCCCGGGCAGAGGCAGCGCGTTGTCGCTGGCCCAGGTTTTTACTTTATACCTGTGGCCCTGCTTCCAGTTCGCGTTGGGCACATCGGTTGAGGACCAGTTAACCCAGAGGTCTGCGGTCATCGCGGTCCAGGTGGAAGGCGTGCCCGAGGTCCAGCCGCCGGACGGGTATTCCCAGTACAAATTCTCTTCGGCAACGCCCGGAGTAATATCCTGAACAAGGAATTGCACTTTCTTCACCCCGGATTTAAGCGGCCCGAAGGCGGCTGTCGTATCCTGGGCGGTTCCGGATATTGTGGAGAGGCTTGAATAGAATACCTCGGGGTCAGCCGGAGCGAGAATAACGGCTGAAGGGGCGTCTTTATCGCAGATAAATGTGGAGCCTCCGACATTGTACCAGTCCTGGGTATTGCCGGCGTAATCAACCGCCTGGTTGGTGACATAATAGGAGACGCCGGATTTAAGAGCGCTTAAGAAATTGGCGCTGTAATAGTTCCAGTCACCGTCGCCCGTGTTTATGCCGAAATTTTTGCTGTCGGGAGTGCCCGAGACAAAACCGCTGCCGTCAAACCAGGTTCCGTCGGTATTCTGCCTCACGGCTATAAGCCTGCCCTCGGTGCCTGAATTGCTGCCCGGGAACGGCATATCCTGGGCTGTGCCCGAAAGCGTGGCAAGAGAAGCGTTCCAGTATTCCCCGCTTAACGGCTTGGCGACTATAATTTCCGGGTCCTGATTATCGTAAAGGAATGTTTTTGTTGAGTAGCTTGTGGACCACTGGCCCGATTTATCCAGTACTCTGGCGTTAACGCTGTAGTTTCTGCCCGAATTTAAGTTGACATCCGAGAAGGTGGTAAACCAGACTTCCCAGGCCGATGTGTTGGTGGCGACAAACCAGGCCGTCTCGGGAAGGTTAAAGTTTATCCTGAAATCGTCGTACTGGCGCGAATACCACTTGGTTATCTCCTGGTCGTAGACCCTCACCTGAACATATTCAATATTTCCCGTGGCCGCGCCGGCGGAATCGCCCGCGGTGCCGGAAATCGTGGTAAGCGTGTTATGGTACGACTGGTCCGGCTTTGTCACGGACAGCGTCGGAGGCGTCTGGTCAAAGGTAAAGACCTGATCCGCCGCTGTTGAGATATTTCCAGACATATCCGTGGCCCTTGCTTTAACAAGGTATGTTATGCCGTTTGACCAGGAGGGAGTTGAAACGCTCGGCACAACCCAGGTAACGGTAGAGTAATCGGCCGAATAAGTCTGCGCCGTTATCCAGTTTGTCGTACCGGGAAGGAATCCCGAACCCGGCACAAACCAGTCTCCATTGTCCTGGCGCTGGAAAGCCACCTCAACTTTGGAGAGGCCTGAGTTATTCGGGTAAACCGATTTCCAGTCGTAGGCGGTACCGGAAATCGTCGGGAGAGCCGTCATCCAGTCTTTATTGGGCATTGACAATTTAACTCTCGGCACTGTGGCGTCCCACCTGAACTGCGCCGTAGTCCAGCCCGCGAGGTTGTCGGTATAGTCAATGGCGCGGGAATTGACATCGTATATTCTGCCGTCGTCCCACGCCAGGGAAGTAAAGGTCCAGGGAGATGTGCCGGAAACAACGGTCCAGGAAGTGCTGTCAACCGTCCAGCCGTTGCCCACCGAATAATATTCGTCGCTCGGGGTTGCCGTGCGTTTTATTCTGACATAAACCTCTTTTACAAGCGAGTTTATCGCGCTACCGCCCGAGGGCTGATCCTGCGAGGTGCCGGATATTGTCGGCAGAGTATTAACGGGCCCATAGAAGCTCTGGTCAGGTTTTGTTATGGCGCTGGCCGGAGGCAGGCTGTCAAAAAGTAATGTCACGGTGCTTAATAGAACATCGTAATTAGAGGCGCGGTCGCGCGAACGCGAAATCAGGCGGTACCTTGTTCCGTCACTCCAGGCGCTGTTTGAAATGCCGTAATCCCAGGTTTTCGTTCCCGTACCTGCGGTAACATTGACCGCACACCAGGTGGAAAATGCAACCCACTGATTCTGGAAGTGGCTCCAGTAATTGCTGTCTCCGTCAACACCGGCTACTCTCTGAATTGAAACTGAAACCGAAGCTATCCCCGCGAGGTCTCCCGAGGCCGTGCCAGTGATAGATGTAAGCGAGCTGACACTGGCGCCGTCCTGCGGTGTGTTTACCGATGACAAAGGAGGCGTGGTGTCCACGACAAAATCGTAACCCGCGCCGCCGTTAAGCCAGGAACCGGCATTGCCGGTATTTAAGGCCGCGTCATGGCCCCTGGCCGAGAAGTTGTACTGTTTATCGGATACCCAGTTGCCGAAACTGTTGGACCAGGTTCTTGAAAGGGTCCCGGCGCCTAAATCTTCGGCGTTAAAGGTCACGGTGCTGGTGGACCAGACCGCTCCGGTCCAGTAGAAGGTCGTAGTATCGTCAACTTTTGTGAGTTTGAGCTCAACCGTCGCGCCTCCGGCCAGATTATCTGTTATGTTACCGGAGAAATTTATGGGGCCGGTGGGGCTTATGGCTGAATTCTGCGTCGGATAAGAAACCGTCGCCGAGGGCGCTTCTAAATCCATAAAGAAACTGTAGGAGGAAACGCCCACCGCGTACTGGCTCTGCGAGTTATCGGCCGAATCGTAAGCTTTCGCGGCCATATAATAGGTAGTGTTGTTTTCCCAGTCAAGGGCCGCGGGCTTTGTCCAGCTCCACGAAGAGGTATAAACGGTTATGGGGTTCCACGCTGGGCTTAACTTCCAGCCTTCCGAAGGGGCGTCTTTCCAGTATCTCCAGTCGCTTGAACGCTGCAGCAGGAACTCCACTTTGGAAAGCAGGCCCGGCGCCGGGTCCGCGCAGTCACCGGCCGCACCGGCCACCGCCGAGCGCACGATATTCTGCAATGGCTCTGTCAGCGTCGCTGTCGGGAAAGAAACATCATAAATAAAGTTTTTGTCGGCCGTGGCGTTGAAGTTTGCCACCGGCGAAACATGGTCATAGGCCCTTGCTTTGACGGTATAAGATATTCCGTCGGCCCAGGGAATAGCGCCCAGATCCAGGCGCCAGACTCCGCCGGACCAGGCGTTCGTGGAATTCCATACAACCGATTCGGCCGTCCAGGAGGAATCGGATACGCGCCAGTAATGGTTGTCGGCGCGTTTGATATTTATTTCTATGGTTTTTACTCCGGACGGAGCGTCGCTCGCGGTTCCGGAAATCGTAGGCAGGCTCTTGTGATAAGAATTGACCGGCAGAGCCATGGCTATTCCGGGCACCTGATTATCTATCCAGATTGTGACAATCGTGTTGGGAGCTGGAGGAACGGTATCCGTGCCGAAAGGCGAGGGATTCCATTCGGGCACATTCGCGTCGCTTACGGCCCTGGTCTTTATGGTATAACTTGAATTATGCACAAACTGCGCGCTTTCAAGGCTGAAAGACCAGTCGGGTATTGAAAGAGCCGTCAGCATCCAGGTTGACTGGGCTATCCAGTAACCGTAAGTGTTTGTGTCCACGCTCGTGTAATATTTTCCGTCGGACTGGCGCTGGATCTGCACCTGCGCGTACTGGGCCTCGGCGATTCCAACGCCCGTTTCTGAGGCCGTACCGCCTATGGACGCGACCTGATAATAGAAATATCCGTCTTTGACCGTGGTAATAGTTGACTGCGGCTTGGGCGGAATAAGCTTAAATGTGCCGGCGTCGGAATCGGCGCCCTGGTTCGCGGCTTTATCAAAGGCCCTGGATTTTATTTCGTAATTCTCGCCGTCGCTCTCGGGATCCGGCTGCCAGTTCACCGCTAAAGTTGAATAGGTCCACACCCCGGTGCCTGAATTATAGGTCGTGGGAAGCCAGGTGGATCCGCCCCAGTCGCTGCCCGTCCAGAACTGGCCCGAAGCGGGATGCTTTATCTGCACCTGAACATAATCAACGCTGCCTATGTTCGCGTCCGAAGCCGTTCCCGAAAGAGTCGGCATCTGGTTCTCGTTGGGATATGTCGGCAGCGTACCCGTCGGAAGCGTTACCACCGAGACGGGCGCCGTGGTATCATAGATAAAGTAATTCGTGGTTCCCCATTTCAAATTGCCCGACATATCAAGGGCGCGGGAGGTTACGGTATAGGAAGTGTGGTTGGTCCAGAAGCTGTCTCCGCCCATGGAGTAGTTCCAGGTATAAGACGAGAAGGCGGTTGAAGTTAAGGCCGCCGTGCTCCAGACCGCCGAAGCGGAATCAAAACCTGTGCTGCCGTTCCAGTATTTATCGTCGCTGAGCCTGCCTATGGCTATCTCCACATTCCTTATATCAGAAGGAATTCCTCCTGCGACAATGTTGGGGTCATTAGCCGTGCCGGCGATAGCTGTCAGCGTTTTTTTCCATACCCCGGTCAGAGGAGACGAAGTGTAGTTGTTGGGCCCGGCGGTATCGTAATAATAGGTATTGGTGGGAATGTTAATTTCATAGTTTGGCGCGGGCACCTGGACATTGTCCTGGGCTCTGGTGTTGACATAATAGGCAAAACCGCCGTCTAAGACGGTGGCGTCAATGGCTTTCTCCCAGTATACGCCCGCGGGGCATGTCGTCGGATCCCAGGAACTGCTGTCACCAGTCCAGTCTTTTGAGACCCAGTTGAGCCAGTTGCCGTCGGAGCGCTGTATTCTTATCTTTACTCCGGCAACGCCTGTCCCGGCTCCGTCGGCGCAGGTACCGGAGGAAAGCGCGACTTTTGAATTTCTGAAATCAAGAGCCGAGGGATTTACAATTGTGCTTGTCGGCCTTGACCAGTCTATCCTGAAATACGAGGTAGTCCAGTTGGAAATATTGCTGGCGCTGTCTATAGCGAGCGCGTAAACATAGTAGGCTCCGCCGTTGGACCAGGCGTTCTGGTCGGCAATTTTTGTGTATATCCACGGCGAGGTTCCCGTAGCTACGCTCCAAACAGGGTTTGCCGGGTCCGAGTCAAAGGCGTTTGTGCCGTTCCAGTAGAAACCGCCGTCAATCCTGACCGCGACCTTAACCTGGCTTATGCCCGCCGGGCCCTGGTCCTGCGAGGTGCCCGATATCGTGGGCAGTGACTGGTAGTAGACGCTGTTCTGCGGAAGAGTAACCGCTACCTGCGCCGGCAGAAGGTCAATGGTAATATTTACGCCGGCGTTTCCTTCGCCCGCGCCCTCATACTGGGAAACATTGACTACTTTATCTTTGGAACGCGATTTAATCAGGTACTGTTCGCCGTTCTGCCAGGCGTCGGTGGAAATATCAATTTTCCAGTTCGGCGCTATCCCGTCGGGATAAACCGCGGAATTCCATCTGAGCGCCGTATCGGTCTCCCAGGTTTTTGTTCCCTCTTTCCAGTAATCGGAATAAGAAACGCGGTATATGGAAACCTCCACGCTTTCCATGCCCGCGCCCGCGGCGCCGTTGTAGTCGTAAGCCGTGCCGGAAATGACGGGAATATTTTTATATATTTCACCCTCGTCGGGGTAGGACAATACCGAAGCGGGTTCCGTTGAATCATTTTTGAAAGATACCGTGGCGCTCGCGCTGCCGGTGTTGCCGGCCGCGTCTATGGCGCGCGCCTTAACCGAATAAGAATGGGCGTCGTCCCAGGAAACCGCTCCGGAATTATAGGACCAGTTGCCCGCGACAACACCCGTGGAGAACCAAAGCTCGCTGGCGCTGTAAACCCAGCCGGAGCCGTTAAAATATGTCGTTCCTCTGGTAAGGTCCCTCAGCGAGATCTCGGCCGTCGTAACCGCGCTGTGGGTATCGGAAGCCGTACCGGTTATCATGGCAAGATTCTTATAGGCCTTGCCGGTAAGCGGATAATTTACCGTCGCGTCGGGATTCTGCCGGTCAAACTTGAAGTAGCGGATTATCGCCGGGTTCTCGGTTTTATCGGCATTGTCGGTTGCCCACGATTCAACTTTATAGGTGCGCCCGGTGGTCCACGCGCTGTGGCTTACAAATTCGCTGTGTGTGTAGGACCACTCGGTAGTGCCCGTAGCGAGCACACCGTTGGCGGGATAGCTGTAAGAACTCCAGTATTGGGAATAACCGCCGCCTCCGGTCCAGTAATAGGTATCGCCGGTCAGAAGATAACTTATCTTTATTCTCTCTTCCTTAACATCCGAATAGAAACCGCCGGGAAGCGCCGTGGCGTCAACGCTGGTACCGGTAATTGTTGCAAGGGAATTATAAGTGGGCGTTCCTGCCGCCGGGATAACCAGGGCGCTTTGCGGAGCCTCATCGTCAAAGACGAAGGTATTGGAATTGACATTCACGCTGTAAGTATTTGTAATATTTCCGGCGATATCCTCGCCTTTGGCATAGACTATGTATTTTCTACCGCTTGTATATGTCACCGCCTCGGTCACTTTCCAGGTTTCCGTTCCGGTTACGGCCCTCCAGTTTTCGCCGCTGACAAATCCGCCGCCGTTCCAGCTGTCGCCGCTGGGAAGTTCCTTGATTATTACATTTATGCCGGGGTCCTTTACACCGCTTAAATCGTCGGTTGAGGTACCGGTTATGGTAGCCAGTGACGAATAGGCTCCGTTATGCGTCGGCGCGACTATATAAACCGTGGGCGCGGCCGTATCAATTGAAATAGTTATCCATGGTTTCGCGGGCCCGTCCTCGGTATTGTTGGCAAAGTCGCGGGCGCGCGAACGGAAACTGTAGGTCTTGCCGCTGGTCCAGTTGGGCACTGAAACATAATTCCATGATGTATTTGAAGCGGCAAGGCTGTTTGTGACAACCCAGGTGGAGGGCGCGGCCTGCCAGCCGGAGCCGTTCCAGTAACCGAAGGTGGCGTTATAGATCTGCAGCTCGGTCTCTTTTACTCCCGAAGAAGTCACGGAGTCGTCCTGGGCCGTTCCTGAAATTGTGGGAAGAGTAATGTAGAACAGCCCGTCCTGAGGCGTTGTGATTCCCGAAGCAGGCGGCAGGTTGTCAACGCTGAAATTTCTCGTTGAGGCCGGCGCTTCGTAATTAGCCGACGGGTACGAAACATTATCGTAAGCAACCGTCTTTAAGCGGTAGGTTCTTCCGGATAAATATGAGTTGGACGATATGCCGTTGTAATACCAGTATTTTGTCTGGCCGACGGTATTATATATGGTAGCGGTATATGTATAGGTAACCTCCGCGCCCGCGGCCCACGAGGAGCCTGCCTGGCTCCACCAGGTGTCTTCTGCGCCGGCGTTAACCGGGTCAAGCGGGACATTGTCAAGGCGGATGGAAAGCTCAACCCTCTGTATTCCGGCCGCGGCGTCGTAAGCGGTTCCGGAAATTGTTTCAAGAGGGTTTGTGGTTGAATAACCCGTGCCTTCAACAGGGATATCCACCAGCGAAGAAGGCGCTGTATCGTCATAAGTAAATGTCACGGAAGAAAGCACCGCCTGGAAATTATTTAACGCGTCGTAAGCGCGCACCAGGACATTGTAGGTTCTGCCGCTGGTCCAGGTCGGTATGGTAAAGTTGGCGGGGTTTCCGGTCAGAAACTGCCAGTTAGAAACCGTGTTGCCGGTGACTGTTTTTGACGACCAGTGCACATTTGAAGACCAGGAGGATCCGGTCCAGGTATAACTGTTTGAAAAGTCCACCACCTTTATCTCAACTTTTGAGAGGCCGGCGTTATAAAGACCTGCGGCCTGGACGGGATAATCCTGAGCGGTTCCGGTTAAAACAGTAAGCTGTGAATATTTTCCGCCTTCCACAGGACTCGCGATCCTTGTGCCGGGCGCGGAAGAATCAAATACGAAATAACGCTCATAGGGAGTGCTCTCGGTATTTCCCGGGGAGGGAAGGGCGCTGTCTTTGGCTATGGAATGAACCCGGTATTTATTGCCTTCCGACCACTGGACGCCCGATACATCGTAGTCCCAGGAAGTGGTGTTGTTTGCCGTAAGATAAATTGTAGTCCCTGAATCCAGCGTGTCCCAGGAGTCGTCGGCTTTTAAGAACCGGTTGCCCTTAATATCAAATACCGTCAGCTGAACCGCGCCTACTCCGCTGTAAAGCGGCTTGGCTCCGGCAGGGTCTGCCGCCGTGCCTGTTATGGAAGTAAGCGCCGTATACTGGCCCGCCGAAGGAAGCCCTATGAATGAATCCGGCTCCGTTGAGTCATAAATAAATGTTGAGCCGTGCAGCTGGAACTGTTCCTGATTAAAGGCGTTGTCCCTGGAGCGCGCGGTAATATAATAGGAGGCGCCGCTTTCAAGATTTGTGCCCGTAAGGCCCGCGTATGACCAGGTTATGGGTTCGGGCGTCAGTGAGCCGCCGTATGTAAACGACTGCGGCGTAGGCTGGTTAAAAGAGGCGCCGCCCCACCAGGGAGACCCGTCCTGATCGGAGTTGTCGCGGATGGCGACCTGTACCTGGCCTAAAGCCGAACCGCCGTAACCGTCGCCGGCGACTACAGCGGGAACATCATTTGCGGTACCGGTAATATTTGAAAGGCTTCTGATATATGTAGCGTTGGCGGGATCGTTTACATAAGATATAGGATCTTCGGAATCATACCTGAATGTCGCCGAGGCGTAGTTGGCGCTGTAAGTCAGCGCGCTGTCGCGCGAGCGCGACTCTATAATATATTTGTTGCCGCTGGACCAGGTGAAGGTCTGCACCCACACGGCCCAGTCGCCGGAATCATTTTTGGGCGGGAACCAGGCGGTTTCTTTCTCGGTCTCGTTTATTCCGAAAGCGCCGAGGCTGTTATCCCAATACTGGGTCAGCGTGTAGTTTTTAATTCTTATTAACACATTGCTTATGGTCCCGAGGCCGTTGGCGTCGTCGGCGGTTCCCGAAATTGTGGGCAGGGATTTGTAGCTGCTGAGCGTCGGTTCGGTGATGCCCACGAGAGGAGCGTCGGTATCATAGATAAATGTCTGCTCCACAACGCTCATGGTTGAAAGGTTAAGGCTTCTGTCTACGACACGCGCCTTTACCTTATATTTCTGGTTGTTGGCCCAGGTCGGAGTGGAAGCGTCGGGTATGTTCCAGGCCACGGGGCCGTTTACACCCGCGAGGTCTCCGGAAACATCAAACCAGGCGAGGTCGGGGTCGTTAATATCAAAATTAAATGTTGAAGGGTTCCACCAGTTGCCGTTTAAGTCCGGATCATACTGAATAGCAACATCAACGCGCTTTAATCCCGAGCGGGCCGTTGCCACGCTGCCCTGAGGGTCCGAGACGCTTCCCGAGACGGTCGGCAGGCTGGAATAGAAGGAAACTCCCGGTTTCTGCAGAGTCATAAGAGGCAGATTTGAATCATAAGTAAAGCTTGCCGTCGTCCAGTTCGCGAGATTGCCGGCCAGGTCGGTGGCTCTGGCATACACGCTGTATACATAGCCGTCCTGCCACGCCGGGCTTGAATAGGACCAGCTGGCTCCGCCCGAGACGGCGTTCCAGGAAGAACGGTTTATCCAGGAAGAAATATTGTCCCAGTAGTAATTGTCGCCGCTTCTCTTTATCGCGGCCTGAACGAAGCTTATGCCGAAAGCGTCGCTGGAGGTTCCGTTTATAGAGTCAAGGGTGTTCTGCGGGCCGTAGTAACCGCCGTTTGCCGGCACGGTAACAGTTGTATTGGGAGGAGTCGTATCAATAATGAATGTGACCGTTGAAAGAGCCGTATCGTAATTCTGGGCATTGTCATAGGCTCTTCCGACCAGCTGATAAGTCGTGCCCGAGACAAGGCCCGAGAGGCCCGTGTAGGTCCAGCTTGTCTGATAGAGATTAACATTTGATGCTGTCCAGTCCGTTACAAGCGACCATGAACCGTTCCAGGAACTTAACTTAACCGAGAAGCTGTTTGCGCCCGAAAGAGAAGCGTTTACGCTGCCGCTTATGGTCGGTATTGAGCTGAACCTCTGAGCTTCGGCGGGATAGGTTATCGCGCTTAAGGGAGGCGTGGTGTCATATATTATGGTGTATTTAAGAGTCGTTGAAGATTCCGTGTTTGTAATATCATCCTTCGCCCACGAGTAAATTCTGTATTCTTTGTCGCTCAGCCAGCCACTTATGTTGTATCTCCACGGAGAGAAATCCAGTTCTTCCGCGACCGCGTCAAGCTCGGTCTCGGAGCCCCAGCTGCCGCCCGTCCAATAGGTCCCGTCAGTCTGATTTTTGATGACGAGTTTTACGGCGTCGGTATTTGTTGAGGAATCAATGCCGATGCTGTACGGCGTGGCCGCGCCGGTGGGTTTGTCCACAACGGTACCCGAGATCATAGTCAGAGATTTCTGGTAAAGCGATGTCGGATAAGTCACGGCGCTTTCGGGAGCGGCCGAATCAAAGGTGAAAGAAACCGAGGATTGTCCGAAGGTAAATGAATCCTGGGTGTTGCCGGCCAGGTCGCGCGAACGCGAAGTCAGCACATATTTCTTGCCGCTGTCAAAAGTGACATTGGGCGTGTAGGACCATGAAGAGGCATATAAGAAGAAGTTGGAAGCCAGGTTAACCGACGATATCCAGACCTCGGCGCCCCAGCCTCCGCCCGTCTGGGCGTAAGAACCGTCAACAAGGTTCTGGATTTTTATCTCGGCCTGGTTCTGCTGGCCGGGAGCTTTATCGCCGTAGAGGCCGGAGATCGCCGGAAGAGTTTTATAGCCGGCGTTATTTACGGGGTATAAAACCGTTGAAGTGGGTTTTGTTACATCATAGACAAAAACCACGGGAGTGATATTTTCTGTCTGCGTGTTAAGAGCGCCGTCTTTGGCCCTGGCGCGCAGCTCGTAGCGGTAATCCGTCTGAAGCACGACATCGGTGGTGTACCACACGCTCCAGCCGCCGGAAGTCAAAGCGTCAAACCAGGCGGGGCCGCTCGCGGTTGAGAATGTTGAAGCCGAGAGGTTGTACCACATTCCCGTGTCGTACTCTTTTACGGCTATCTCCACCTTAGAGAGAAGCCCGGCGTCGTAGGCGGTTCCGGATAAAGTAGCTAAAGTTTTATGGTGGCTGTTTGAAACAGGCAGCGTCACCTGAGCCGTCGGCGACGAGATATCAAACCTGAATTGAACGCCTGTCTTGTCGTCTTCAATGTTGCCGGCCGTGTCGTAGGCTTTCATATAGGCGACATACTGATAACCGTCCTGAATATAATCTATCGGCGCCGTCCAGGACCAGCTGTTGCCCGAATTGCCGGTATAATCGTAATAATAATTTGCCGTGGCGCTGAATGAATCCACATTGTTCCAGTATTTTCCGCTCACGACTTCCTGCAGGGCGAAACGGACATTAGCTACACCCGAGAGAGAATCCGCCGCGGTTCCCGAAAGTGTTACCAGGGTTCCCCTGTTATAATAAGCGTTCAGAGAGGGAACGGCTATGGTGGTCGTCGGCTTATCGCTGTCATAAATAAAGGTTCTCGCGCCCGCCCAGGTTGAAGTCGTGCCGGGCACATCCCAGGCGCGCATGTAAACCCTGTAAGTCGTGCCGTGTACCGGCGAGAAACTGGAACCCGGCACATAGGTTGAAACGGGGGCGGTATAGCGGCACGGTATCGGCGTTGAGGGATTAACCGTCTGCCAGGCGCCCGCTCCGTCGCCGTTGGTGTCTTCCCACCAGGCATTGTCGCTCGCGCGCTGAATGGCGGTTTCAACGGTGTCAACCGGCGAGGTCGCGTCGGTGACATTTCCTGATATCGTCGGTATTGACTTGTAATAGTTTGTTCCCGCGGCCGGCCGTGTTATGGTTACAACGGGCGCGGTATTGTCAAAGGTGAATGTGGCCCCGCGCACATCGTACCACGATTCCGTGTTGGCCGGGCTTGAATCGTCCTGGGCGCGCGTTGAAACATAATACGAAGTGCCCGAAGTCAGGTTGCCGTCTCCGATAACGCCGTAAGTCCATATCCCGAGAGAAGGTATGACTTCGGTGTAACCCACCGGCGGAGCGGGGTAAACCGCGGTAAAGGCGGTGCTGGCCTCGTCCCACCAGTAGCCGTCGGAGAGGCGCTTTATGGCGACGCGCACGGTCGGCACGGTGCCGACATAATGCCCGCCTGAAAGCGGCGTGTCCTGGGCGGTTCCCGAAATACCGGAAGCTATGGTCCTCGCGGTTGAATTGTTGGCGGGATAGCTTACGCCCGACTGAGGGAAATCTTTGTCGTAAGTAAAGGACAGCGTATCGTAGCTGACCGAATAGTTGTTGAGGTTATCCTTTGCCTTGACTTCCACAAGATATTGTTCGTCGGTTAAGAATGTAAAGGTGGCGTACCATACGGAGAAGGAGGGCGCGACCGTTGTCTGAAGCACAAACCAGGCGGTCTCCTTGTTGGTTTCGGTAATGCTGAAGTTGGTAATAAGGTATCCGGCATCGTCCCAGTATTTGCCCAGGCGCACATTTTTCACCCTGTAATAAGCTTTATTGATTGTGCCCGGGTCATAGGCGGTTCCTGAAATCGTGGCAAGAGCGGAAAACCTCGGCGTCGCGGGATCTGAAGGGCTTGAATCATAAGGCTCTCTTATGGAAATAACCGGGCCGGCTTTATCGCCTATGCACTTTATCTCGGTATAGGGATTCTGCGAATTTGCCGCTCGGTCAACCGCGGTGCTCCTTATATAATAGGTGTCGCCGTCGGTTAATGAAGGAGAGGTGTTAAGAGTCCAGGTTGAAATTCCCACTTCAGCCGACATAGACACTGAAAGATAGTTTGCCGCCGTAGCGGTCCAGGAAGAAGCGGTCCAGTAATTGCTGTCGGAAGCCCTGATAACGGAAACTCTCACCCTGTCCATACCGGCGACATTTTCACTGGCGGTACCGGTAATCTGGGAAAGAGATGAAATGAAGGTCGCGCTGGAAGGATAAGTTGTAAGCGAAGAGGGCGCCGTCATATCCCAGGTGAGCGTCCTGGTGGAATAAGCTGCCTCATAGTTGCCGGCGTTATCTCTGGAGCGCGGGATTATCTCGTATACTCCGTCGGGCGGATTGTTGTATGTCTGGAAGACTCCAAGGCCGACCGGATCGGCCTGCCAGATCTCGGTGGTTGAGGAATAAATGGTGCTGTACCATTTATGAGTATCGTCGTTCCAGACTCCTCCGCCCGTGTAGAACTTGCCGGTTGACTGGCTTCTAAGCGCGATATTTACTCCGTCATTAATGGCTGTAACGGTTGAGACGCCGCTGGCCCAGGTTTTAGCCGTAAGGTCGTCTGCGGTTCCCTGAATAATGGAAAGAGTATTTTTCGGCCCCGAGAAAGCGTCAGCCAGCGACACGGGAGGCTCGTTATCGTATATAAATGTAAGTCCCGCGCCCGGCGTTTCCTGATTGGTGGCCTTGTCTATGGCGAGGGTTTTAACGGTATATTTGTATCCGGATTCCCAGTTGACGCCGGTATAGCTCCAGGTGCCGGGATAAACGGCAAAATAAGTGGTGAATTTAGCGTCAAGAGAAGAGGAGACCCACTGATCGGTAATAGACCAGGTCCCGCCGTCCCAGTAGCGCGAGGGCGCGGCATCCTCGTTTTTGATCCACATCTGTATCTCGCTGTGCTGGCCCGGCGCCGTGTCGGTAGCGGTACCCGAAACAACCGGAAGAGACCTGTGAAGGGCAGCGCTGGGAAGCGCGAGAGAGCTTGAGGGGGCAGTGCGGTCAATGACGATTGTTTTTTCGCCCGAGGTATAAACATTGCCTCCCGTTATGGATTCATCCGTCGCCCTCACCTTAATATAATGTGTTATCTCGTCTTTCCAGCATTCAGTGGAAACGCTGACGACATAGGCCCAGGGCTCGTTGCTTGAATTGAAGTTGCCGTCGTTGGCCGTTGCCGTGCTCCAGGTAAGCCCTGTCTGCCAGCCGTAGCCGTTGTAATAGTAATTCGTAGGGTTAATGAACTTTCTGATCTGCACTTCTACTTTGTCCACGACGCCGGGAGAAGTATCTGTGGCGGTTCCCGCTATTGAGACTACTGTTTTATTGTGCGAGGCCTCTGCCGGAGCCGATATGCCGGCCGCCGGGTTGGTTCTGTCAACATAGAAATATATGTCCTCTATCTCGCTCTCAAAACCGGCCGGGCCGTAGCCCTTTGTCTGTATGAGGTACTGTCCGCCGTCAACCCAGGCATCCGAAGATATGTCAATAGACCAGGTCCCGGGGTTTCCCTCAACGAGCGCCGCGGTATTCCAGTAAGAGCCGCCCCAGGTTTTAGTGGATTCGTTCCAATAAGTCCCGTAAGCGGGGCCCGAGCTGACTCTGACGGTGACGCCGCCCTGGGCGATCTTCGTGTACTGGTCGGCAGTGCCCTGGACAGTCATGGCGGTAAGAGCCATGTAATAGGCGTTATAGGACGGAAAGGTTACCCATGAATGGGGCAGAGGCGCGGCGTAATTAAATGTAACGGTGGTCGCCGCCAGCTCGTAGTTGTTGGCCTTGTCCTGAGCTATGGCCCATACCTTGTACTGATAGCCCGGGCTTTCTTTGGCGTCCCAGGCTACAGCGGCCGTATCATAATTCCAGGTTCCGGCGCTGTAGGAGGCATCAAGCCAGGTCGGTGTCGCCGACCAGCCGCCGCTTGTCCAATATTTAAGCGCGGCTGAAGGCGCGCCCGAGTCCGAGCAGTAGAGCATTATCTTTACATTTTTTATCTCTCCCGGCGAATCGGAAGCCGTGCCGGTTATAAGCGGCAGGCTGTCATAAGTTCCCGCGGCCGCCGGCAGAGTCACCGCTGAATCGGGAGGAGTCGTATCGCAGACAAAAGTTGCCGTAGCCCAGCCTGTCTCGTAATTGGAGGCCCTGTCCAGGCCCTTGGAAATGACCCAGTAGGTCGTGGTGTCATCCCACATGGACGGATTTGAGTTGTACCTCCAATCCACCGACGAAACGAAAGTGGCGTAAACGGCCGCGCTGGAGAAAATGGGGTTTGAAGACGACGACCACGACGGAGAGGCCCAGCCGCCCCACCACATATTGTCGCTGGTTCTCTTTACGCCGACTTCCACCTGAGCGATCATGCTCGCGTAGGTATTCTGGTCGGCCGCGGTGCCTGAAATTGTCGTTATGGCTCCCGCGTAGGCCGAACCCGCTATGGGCGGGAAAGAAACCCCTGATGTCGGCAGAGTGGTATCATAGGTCACCGTTGTGGTAGTAAAGGCCAGTTCGCTGTTTGTGGCCGCGTCAAAGGCCATGGTGTTAAAGTAGTATTTATGATTGTCTTCCCAGAGTATCTCCGGGTTTGCCGTCGTCCAGACCCAGTCCGGCACAGAAAGAGAGGTCTTTGGAAGCCAAATGGCGCTGCCCCAGCCCGGTTCCTGCCAGTACTGTCCGTCGTCTCTTCTTACCCTTATTTTTATGTCGGTGACGCCGGACCCGGCATTTACATCGGTGGTTGTTCCCGTGGTTGTCGCGACCTGAGAGTTTATGG
Organism: Elusimicrobia bacterium RIFOXYA2_FULL_47_53; assembly: GCA_001800315.1. Lineage (GTDB taxonomy): Bacteria > Elusimicrobiota > Endomicrobiia > Endomicrobiales > XYA2-FULL-47-53 > XYA2-FULL-47-53. Next base: position 134,329 of record MGVE01000006.1, read on the forward strand.
CCCTGCCGTCGTAGAAAGTGGAAATATACGAAACGGGCCTCTCGCTGTCAAACATGAACGATACATCGGGGCTGACATTATTTTCAATATCAGCTGCCGAAGGGGACTTGTAGTTGCCCGCATTGTCGCCGACCCTTATCCAGGCCTTGTGCCAGCGCGAATTGTTGGTGGTGGCGTAGTCAACCGAGGTTGTATAAGACCATGAGTCCTGGTACACAGAGACATCCGTCCACGGCGGCCAGCGGGTCAGGCCCTCAAGTTCCGTCTGAGTTTTCCACGAAAGCGTCGGCTCGTCCCAGTATACTTTTCCTCCGAAATCGCCCTTAATGACTATCTGCATGTAGGCTTTGCCGGACACGGTTTCGCTGAAACTGCCGCGGATATTGGCTATGGCGTTATATTTATTGTTGTTGCCGGGGAAGCTGACCGTGTAGGTGGGCGTCGTCCTGTCAATGGTAAAGCCCACGCTTGAAGCCGTCACCTGCCAGTTGCCGGTATAAGTTCCGTCGTCTGATTTCAGAGCGCGGTCTTTGGATTTCACCTCCACTCTGTAGGACACGCCCTCGGACCAGGTGACATTTGACGCGTTCCAGTTAAACGGAACCGACAGGCCCGAAGGAGAAACGATCGCGTAAGTGGATTTTTCCACTCCGCTCCAGCCCACGCCCTCTTCCCAGTACTCGGGCCCGGTGGGATTTATGATCCATACTCTTACGGTATCAACCTTTGAAGAGTTAGCCCCCGCCTCTATCGCGGTGCCTGTTATCTGCGAAATGTTCTGATAATAATTCCCGCTCGCGGGCCCGGGAGATTTAAATTGCGCCGTCGGGGTTGTGGTATCAAAATAGACCACTCCTGATGTAAGGCTCGTGTTGTTATCCGGAGCGTCGTACGCTTTCGCGTAAACATAATACCTGTTATTGTCTTTTAGCTTCGCGCCAAAACCCGTGAAGGTCCAGTCGGGCAGCGAGAGGGCCGCGGTCGTATAGATTACTCCGGCGGAATCAAACTCGCCGCTTGAAGGATCCCAGTACCTCAAGGTATCAATGTTATAAACCGCCACCGTAACCGAAGAAATTGAAGCCGAAATATCGTCGGAAGCGGTTCCTGAAATCGTCAGCAGGGTATTCCAGTAGGAATTGTCGGTTGAGGGCTGGGCCATCGCGAGGTTCGGGCCCTGTTCGTCAACCGTAAAGGTGACCGATGAGACCGCGACCTGGGTTGAGCCGGCCCAGTCGTACGCCTTTGATTCAACGGCATACTGCTCGCCGCTTACCCATGTTATACCGGCAGTCCCCGTGGACCAGTTTATCGTTCCGTAATCGGTTCCGCTTGTTTTGTTGGCGGCCCTGAAACTTCTTAAAATATCCCATGAGGAACCGTTAAAGTGGCGAATCTCCACTTCAACTTTTTTCGCTCCCGAGAGATCCGCGTTGGCGGTTCCGGAAAGAGTCGTGAGAACGGCCGGGCGGTAATAATTGCCGGTTTTGGGATAGGAGATCTGTGAAACCGGAGGTGTGGTGTCAATAACCACCCCGACATAGCTTGAACCGGCCGCGGCCGGGAAGCTTCCCGGATTGGCAGGCGAGGCGTTGTCGCTGGCCTTTATTTTTATCACATAGGCGCGGTCAGATACAAGTTTATTGACCGGCATATTATAGTACCAGCCGGGATTTGTATAAACCGTAGGAGTAAAGACCTTGGATGGGTCGTTCTGGAACCAGGCGGAGGAGCCGTCCCAGTACATGGTGTTGCCGCCGTCAAGATAGGAAAGCTGTATGTCAATGTTTCCGAGCGCGGTATTCGCCGGAGAGTCAGTAACCTGGCCCGATATCTGCCAGTTGGCTCCCGTAGGAAATATTTTGGCTCCTTCCGAGGGGCTGGTTATGGAAGTCTCTGGCGGCAGATTGTCCCACTTGAAATTAAACGAGGATTCCGTAACCGTAAATATCTGCTGAGTGTTGCCGGCCGTAAGAGCGCTGTCCTTGGCGCGGGACAGAACGGTGTACTGGTCGCCATGGGTCCATTGAGCCGCCGAGGGCAGGTTCGTAAAAGTCCATGAGGAGGCCGTTACATTGGGCACCGCCACAGCCGCTGTCGCCCAAACAACCGTTCCGGTCCAGGAGTTTGATATCGGGTTCCAGTAAGCGCCGTTCCAGAAAATCTGGAGCTCCACTTTGTCAAGCTTGCCGGCGGTTCCGCCCGCGCCGGCAGGGTCTGAGGCCGTGCCGGTAATATTTGAAAGCGTTGAATATATGGAATCGTTTGATATTGTGGCGACCTGGGCCGTCGGAGTGGAAACATCAAACAGAAAATCGTTTTTGTTGACATTGTCGGTAAATGAGCCCTGGGTATTGCCGGCCTTGTCGGTGACCTTTGACCAGACGCGGTAGTTCTTTCCGTCGTCCCATATCGCCGAACTTATTGTTATCTTCCAGTTGCCGCCGGTTATCGTTGATGTATTGAAATTTACCTCGGCCGGCACCGCCGCGCCGGGAACCCAGCCTGACTGCACTATATCCCAGTAATAATTATCGGCAAGCCGGTGAATGGATACTTTTGCTTCGTTTACCACGCCATTTGAGTTAAGATCGGCGGCCGTGCCGGTTATCGTAGTCAGCCACCTGAAGCTCGGGTTGTTGGCTCTGGGCTCCACGATAAGGGTTTCCGGAAGCGTGGTATCGTAAAGCCATTTGTTTTCGGTGGGGCTGGCTTCGTAGCCGGCTCCGCCGTAACCTCTTGAAGTTATGGAGAAGGAAGTGTTGTTTAAATCAAACTGGCCCGCCCAGTTAGCCGATACATCGTAAGACCAGCTGCCCGCGCCGAGGCTGGCCGAAAGATATACCGGGCTTCCTCCGCCCGGCGTTGAGAACGAAGAACCGTACCAGTTGTAGCCGTCGGAAAGCCTGCGTATCGCGACTTCCGAGGAAATCGTGTAGGCGTTGGCCGTGCCGTTAAACTGTTTTGTGGCCCAGTAAGCGGCGTTGGTGTGTTTAATAGGATCTTCAAAAGAAGGTTTGGTGATAGTTGTGGCCGGGGGCGGCACGGCATACTGGAAATCAACGCCGTCGGTCGTAAGGTCGGGCACGCTTGTCTGGTTGCCAGCCGCGTCCGCGGCATATACTACGATATCAAAACATTTCAGATTGCCGCCGGCGGCCCATATTTCGTTGCATTTACCTGCCTGGTCCGAATTATCAAAGTACCAGGTACTTCCGGCGAGAATTGTGATTGAAGAAACCGGTATCCAGAATGAGCCTTCCCCGACCGGCCTCCAGGCTTTTGTCACGGCATCGTAGGTATGCGTTACGACAAGCTCTCCGCCGCCCGCGACCTTGCTGTCGGTTACTCCCCTTAACTGGAGGTAAATATTGCCGATCTGCCCGGGATAAGCGTCGGAACAGGTTCCTGATATTGTTGGAAGATTGGAAAAAGACGGGCTGGGCGGATCGCCGGCGTTCTCCGTGGGCAGGTTAATTGAAACGGCCGGGGCATCAAAATCAGCCTTTACATTCGTCGCGGTGTCATAAACCACCTGCCAGTTGCCCGCTTTGTCACGCGCTTTGAGGTTTACCTCATAAGTATGCCCGCTCTGCCAGGGCGTATCGTTTAATATCCACCAGGTTCCGTTAGCGCTTAAACTGCTGACATCATTCCACGCGGCTTCGGCTGTTGTCGTAACCCAGTTGGGGCTTACATAATAGGAGGTGGAATAGGCAAGGTCTTTTATCCTGACCTTTACATAGGAGACGCTGCTTATTTTTCCGGGCGAGGCGTCAAAGGCCGTTCCCTGCACCTTGCCGGCCTGCGAGATATATCCGCCGTTTACCGGATAGGTCATGCTTGAGTTGGGCACCGAGGTATCGTAAACAAAAGACGCCGAGGTCAGTATGAGTTCGTAGTTGGCGGCTCTGTCAACCGCTCTTGAGATGACGGTATATGAAGAGTTTACTGTCCAGAAAGCCGGCCCGGGCGCGTTAGCGGTCCAACCCTCGGGAGACGGGCTGTTGTCAAAGGTGCCGTCATTGGCCGAGGCGACAAACCAAGCCTCGTTAGTCTGCCAGCCGCCGCCAGACCAGTAGGAGGTCGTGGCATCCGAATTAAAACGAATTAATTTCAGCTCCACGCCGTTGCCGAGTTTTAGTTTTCCGTTGGGCGTGTCATCGGAAGCGGTTCCGAGAATATTTGAGAAGACCGCGGTAACATGGGTATCGTCCGCGGGAGTTGAGATAAGCGAGTCTGGGAATTCCGGCGAAGGCCCCTGCCAGGTATCGCAGGTAAATTCGTGGGTGCTCAGCACGACCTGCGTGTTGGAGGCTTTGTCCCAGGCCTTGCTTATTACGCGGTATTTTGCTCCTGCCGACCAGGTTGGTATGGTATCGCTTCCCGCCGGATAGGTCCACACACCGCTTGACGAACCTACAAAATTTGATGTGCGCCAGTAGGCTGAATCACTGTACTGGTCGCCCGGATCCCAGCCTATACCGGTGCCTCCGTTCCAGGTCTTTGAGTTCGTTACATCATATATATACACCTTTATGTAATCAATTTTCTGGTTGTCGGAAGTCGTGCCGGAAATAGTTGAAAGGGCTTTTTTATAGTCCTCCGAACCCTGAAGGGCAATATTTGTTGTTATGGACTCTGGTTTTTCCGTATCATAAACTAAGGAAACCTGCGGGCCGCCCTGCCAGGTTCCGCCGCCGCCTTCAAGGTTTCCTGCCGGGGGAGGGTTACTGCCGGGGGAGGCGTAATCCCTGGCGCGCGTCCTGAAAATGAAGGTTCCGCCGCCGGACCAGTTGCCCTGGCCTGTATCAAAATCAATCCCGGAAAGATTAAAGTACCATTCCGGGGAAGACCAGGTGCTGTTGTTCCAGACAGGAGCCGCCGGGCTTAAAGTCCAGGCCGAGCCCGCGGCGTCCCAATACCAGTTGGTGCCCTGCTTGTTGATATAAACCTGGACCGCGGCGATATCACCGGGCGCTAAATCCGTGGCCGTGCCGCTTATCTGGGTAAGCGACGCGTAAAATTCGCCAGCGGCGGCGCCGTTTACTGAAGAAATAGTTGAGGTCGGCCACGATACATCATAATAAAAAGTTTTATCCTGGGTTCCGGGCGCCTCAAGGTTATTGACATTGTCTTTCCCCCTTGCGGTCAGGTAATAAAGCGTATTCTCGGCCCAGGCAAGAGATGAGGGTTTTACATACTCAAACTCAACGCTTCCTCCGGAACCTATTATCGTGCATGGGTTCCAGGTGGAAACATTCATCTGCCAGACGCCTTGCCACTGGTTATAATAGTACCAGTCGGAACCTGACTGGTATTTTATCTCCAGCTCTACCGCGCTCAGGCTTGACGCCGCGTCAACCGCGGTGCCGGTGATAGTCGGCAGGGAATTGCAGTAGGTCTGATTTGGAAATGTAACCGCGGCGTTCGGAGGAGTCAAGTCCACTCTGAATGTGTTTGAGGAAAGGCCGTCGGTAAAATCCGTCTGGTAACTGCCGGCGTAATCCTTTGCTCTTATCGCCATTATTATGGTATCGCCGTCTTCTCCGGCGCCGAAGGTAGGGGCGTTTTCCACAGTCCAAGAACTGGACCACAGACTGGCATTGGGCCATTCAACAGAATCGCCGTCTCCCACGAACCAGCCGGTACCGTCCCAGTATTTATTATCGGTCTTGTCAAAAAGCCTGTACTCTATTAAAGACACTCCGGAATGCTCATCGTAATAGCCGCCAAAACCGCCCAAAGACGAACCAACGCGCCCGTTGCTGCCCGAGGAACCGGTCGGATTGGTAATAGTAGCGGTCGGCACGACTATATCCCAGTAAAAAGTTACACCCACCAAAAGCGTTTCTCTGTTGGCCGAAGGAGCTGCTTTATCGGTCATCCTTGCCGTTACGGTAAACGATGATCCGCTGACCGCGCCCCATATTGCGCCAAGGCCGGTTTTGTTCCAGGTGGTATTGTCGGCGTTTACAGGTACGGGATCGGCAGTAGGCCAGGAGGGCTCGGTTGGCTGCCAGCCGGAACCGTTAAAGTATATATCCGCGCCAAGCGCCGGGTTAAGTCTTGTAACCAAATAGTCAATATAATCTATCTGCCCCCTGTCCGAGCCTAAGTTGTCGTTTGCTGTTCCTGATATGGTAGCCAGAGAGTTATACCACAATCTTCCCTGGGGATCCTTGCGGGTACTGTCGGCCGGATTTGGCAGTGTGACCCGCGACGCCATATCGGCGCTTGAGTTGTCATAAATATAACTCAGCGATGTCTGCGGCTGAAAATTCTCGGCCATATCCCTGGCTTTAAAATATATCGTGTACTGCGTGTCGTGTTCCCAGTTGGCAAAGGAATAGTACCAGTTAACGGTTTCGTCCGCGACGGAAGAGGCGATAGGAGTTGAAAACCAGACTATCGTTGTTGAATTGTAATTTGAACCGTCCCAATATTTTCCAGCCTGAATATTCCTGATAGCAATTGAACCGCCCGACAAGTAATATGTATCCCTGGCCGTGCCCTGTATCTGGGTTAAGCTTGATCTCCACGCCCCGGACGCAGGCAGAGTTATAGCTGCCGTAGGAGCCGTCTGGTCTATTGTAAGATAGAAAGATCTGTCGTTTGTGGTTGAGCCGGTTCCGCCGGCTGACCAGTTTGTTTCCACAAAAGGATTTGATCCAGCGGAAGTATTTTCGGAAAGGTTGGAACTGCCTCCGAAATTCGCGTTATAATCGTAGTTAGTCAGATTTGAATATACGGATGACCAGTTGTAAGACCCTCCGTTGCTGGTAAAGGGGTGCTCAAGGTAGAGGCGGTATTTGGTTCCGGCATTCAAAAGCATCGCAGGAAATGACACCGTTTTCCAGACAAGAGCAGTATCTAACCCTCCGGCATTTACAAAAGTTCCGCTTGACAACAGCGCCTGCCCGGCGCCTCCCGGGTCTTTGACAATTACATACATCAAACTACCATTAGGAATTGTGGCCGAGGTGTTCACCCTCGCAGAGATAGCAGTAACATACATGTCTTTGTCAGGAGTAAAGGTCTGGCCCAGCCGCACGGTGCTGGCAAAGGCCTGATTCTGAAAGTGCGTGTAGGCCTGGCCGTGAGTGCCGCCCAGGCTGTCAACGATTACGAAAGGCGGCGCGATGTTATTTACGGCCGCCCAGTTATCGCCGCCGTCAGTGGTTATTAAGGCATCCAAAGCCGAATCGCTCACGCATGTGCTGCCGCCTGAAACCGACCAGTACCTGTTGTTGGCGTCCCACGGAGAAGGGCCGCCGAAGGAATACTCCGTTCCGGAAACTACGCCTCCCAGAGGAGTGGTAAAAAGAATACTGTAAGACTGACCGGCGCTAAGGCTTGCGGTTCCTGAACTCATTGAAATACTGATCCAGGTGCCGTCAGTTATATTATCCGAAAAATTTCCGTATGCCAGGGTATCCGTCTGGCCCAGCGAACCATCCGTAAACGCGGTAAATGCCGGGGTAAGTCCTCCTCCGGTTATGTAAACCCGGAAATTTGATACCGCTGAGCTTTCCTCGTCCGCCACATAAAGCTTGACGGTTGAAATGGTCATATCTCTGGGAGCCGTAAACCTGAACCCAACGAAATCCCTTTGGGACGAAACAACTCCGCGGCTGGCGGCGCCGAAGAAATTCTGGCCGGTGGTGTCTGCCGCGCTGGCTGTAAAATATAGTTTAAGGCCGTAGTCGGAATCGGCGGCGTACAACACGCGCGAGGAGGCATAAAATGATATGCCAAAAATAATCAGTGACAGCGATACCCTGAAGACCGCTTTAAAACCGGCGGTATTTAGGTTCGTTGCGCGATTCCACCATGATTTTAACCAACTTGTAGGTTTCATTTTATTTTTCAATCAATTCTTTAAATCACACTAATCCCTGGGCCGCCGAATTCCGTAATCACCTTATTAAGCAGGGATATCATTTCTTCTTTTTATTTAAAATGTCCCTGACGGCCTTTCCCATCAAAGCGTCTTTCTCGTATTTCTTTAGCTCCGCCTTTGCCTCTTCCGTACCCATGCCGCCCAGGGCATTTACCGCCGCTTCCTGAATGTTCCTCTTATTTCCCTTCCCAATTTGTTTGCCCAAAGCATTAACTGCTGTCTTATTCTTTTGGTTTTTCAGCGTATTTATAGCGCTCAATTTGACGCTCTCGTCAGCCTCATTCTCCAGAACCTTGCCGATGGCCGGGGAAACGCTTTCATCGTAACCAAAATATCCGAGTTCCACAATGGCTGACTGCCTTACATACGGACTTGGATCGTTTAGCATTGAAGTTATGGCCTGAACCGCCGTACTTGAACCATAAACAGAGAGCGCCTCAATGTATTTGATTTTTATGCGATTTTCCTTTTCGCTTTTTAACTTATTTATCAATGCGTTTAAAGCATCGTTTTCCTTTGAAACCGCAAGCTTGCCAATGGCGGTAATTTTAACATCTTTATTTGTATTATCAAGGTCTTTTATGTTTTTTGCAGTTTCCGGGCTGGCCGCATGCAATACAACATCAAAACATATTGCAATTGCAATTATAAATACAAACAATAATGCTATCCCGACCGGCCTTTTCATTTGAGTGTCTCCGAAGCCTTAAATTTAGAGCTGCCAGGAAAATCGCCATAAGGTTTTGTAGCTACTATCTCAAGCTCTGCCGAAGGATCATGCAAATGGCACATAAGCTTGACCTGAAGATCTTCTAAAGCCAAGTGAAAACTGTCGCCTGTTCCCGAGAGGCTTTCTATGCCCGCGCAGGAAGCGAAATATTTATTTTTCTTTTTTTCCACCTGAATACGGTATTTCATACGCAATCCCCAGTAAAACCGTACTTTTGCCGATTATATTCCGGCAAAACTGATTGTTTTTTGAATTTGACTCAAGTTAGTATTTTTGTCTTCGTTCGCTATTTGAACCTCCCAAATGCCAAGGAGTATCCCGGCGCCTTGTCGTCGGGATCATTCTTGGCACCATTTAAGGTGCCCGGCATTTGGGCTTAACAGCGAAGAACTTGGAGAGAAGCGGATACTGTGGTAAGTGATAAGCGGTAAGTGGTAAGCGACAGCAGGGCAGCAGCAAGAACAAAGGCCATGAATCCGGCCATAGGCAGAATGTTTTTCTCCAACTGCCTGACCAAAGAAATTATGGCGCTGAACGATTCTGATATTTTTCCGGCCGCTCCCGCGACAAGTGCGAGCGCCCCGGGATTTAACTTTTTTTGCAGCGCGCTCAAAGCCGCCGCAAAGGTATGGATATCGGACTCCACCAGAAGCGTGTAGAGGCCGCTTGAAAATAAATTTATTAAATTTTCTTTTGCACGGCGGTCCTGAACGGTTTGATTATTTGAGTCTCTGAGGTCTAAATCATGGAAGGAAACGGCTGCCTGCGGAAGATATTTGCTAAGAGAAAAAGCACCCGGCTCTGAGGCCCGCAAACAGGCCGCGCCCAAAGCCATAATGCTCGTGACACAAAAGACGAAAATAAAAGACTTTGTTTTTCTCATCTTAGGTACCTTCGGTAACCCGGCCGCCATGGCACAAGATTGAACGATCCTTGCGCTTTAGGCCCGTACCCGCCCTTTTGGCGAGCCCTCTTCTGCGAGGGGCTTTGCGTCCCCGGGTTTGCCCGGGTTTGCCGTTTTTCGGGTATTATTTCTCCAATAGAACTATAGCAGAGGGGCCTGCTTATGTCAAGGCCTAATTACCCAATTTCAAGTTACAATAAAAAAATATTTTTGTCAAGCTTTCCATCGCAAAATAAAACGATTGAAATTTCATGGAGAATTCATACCCGAACCAGCCGCCGTTTCGGGCCCGAAACGCGCTCAGGCCGCGTTCCCCGCGCGGTATAAAAGAGCTATTATTGTTTTAGAGTCCTTTATCTTTCCCGAAACAACAAGAGACATCGCCTCTTTTAAACTGACGATTTTGGAATCAATAAATTCATCTTCATCCGGATTTTTCCTTGTTTTTACGAGCCCGTCGGCCTCGTAAATATGCAGCAGCTCGTTTGAAAACGCCGGGGTCGGCCAGTAAGAAATCAGTTTTTTTATCCTGCCGGCCCTGTAACCGGTTTCTTCCTCCAGCTCTCTTTTCACGCAGTCAACAAAGCTTTCACCCGGCGAAAGTTTTCCAGCGGGTATCTCGTAAGTGATTTTTCCGACGGGATAACGGTACTGCCTGACAAGAATGATGTTTTTTTTGTCCACAAACGGCAGGACAGCTACCGCCCCGGGATGCTCAAGGTATTCTCTTTTCGCGATATTTCCGTCGGGCAAAACGATATGGTCGGCGGAAAACCCGACGGCGCGGCCGGAATATATCCTGACTCTTTTATGCAGTTTCTCTTTGAGTTTCATGGTTAGATTATAATTTTATATTTCGCAAAATGCAAATTTAACGCCAGCCGGGCGCCTTGCCCCGCGGAGAATTTTCCCGAGTAAAATTCCTTGACAAAACAGGCTCCGTTTAATATAATGACGAACCAAGAAAAACCGTTAAACTGATTCCGCGAAGAGGAAATAAAATGACTGACAAAAATGTTCAGCAGGCGCTGGTCCTTATTAAACCCGACGGGCTTAAAAAATCACTCACCGGAAACATTCTTACAAAATTATCTGAAGCCAAACTCTGCATTGTCGGCGCGAGAGTGCTTCATGTTTCCGAAGAGCTTGCCAAAGAACACTACAAGCAGCTTTCCGACAAACCTTTTTTCGGAGAGCTCGTAAAGTATATACGCGGCGGAATACACGGCGAACCCTACGACAGAGTAATGGCCCTTGTCTATCAGGGCGAAAACGCCATTGACAAACTCCGCAAAATAGCCGGCTCCACCAACCCCGAAGAGGCGGATCCGGTTTCCATAAGGGGCGCCTACGGAAGGATCACCACGAAAGGCGTTTACGAGAATGTCGTGCACTGCTCGTCTGACCCCGCGGAAGCCGAACGCGAAATCAAGCTCTGGTTTACGCCCGACGAGATAGCCGCCGATATTTACCCTACCAAGAAAATTGTTCTTGACAAAGTGGAACAAACCGTCTGGGAAAAATAATCTAAAAATTATGGCTGATATAAAAATATCACGGGGAAGGCTACACCCTAAAAAAGGCAAAATCCGCATTTAAATCTGGCATAGCGGTGAAAGGAGAGAAAAAATGGCAACGCATCTGGAGCAATGGGTACAAAAACAGGCCGAGCTTACAAAACCGGACAAGATTTACTGGATGGACGGCTCCGAGGCCGAGGCGAAGAAACTCGTGAAGATCGGCCTTGAAGAGGAAAAAATCAACGGCAACAACATTTTTAAGGAACTCAACCAGAAAGAATATCCTAACGCCTTTTTTCACCGCTCTCACCCGACGGATGTTTCCCGGACCGAACACCTTACTTTCGTCTGCGTTCCAAACAAAGAAGACGCCGGCCCCAACAACAACTGGATGGAACCCTCTGAAGGCAAAGCTAAAATGCTCGGGCTTTTTGACGGCTGCATGAAAGGCAGAACCATGTATGTTATACCCTACACCATGGGCAACCCCGAGTCGCCGTATTCAAAAGCCTGCGTCCAGCTTTCCGATTCCGCCTATGTAGCGGTCAGCATGAGAATAATGACCAGGGTCGGCAGACAGGCGACAGACAAGATCGGCAACAGCGAAAATTTCGCCAAGAGCCTGCACTCCATCGGCGACCTGAACCCCGAGAGAAGATTTATAATGCACTTCCCTGAAGAAAACCTTATAATGAGTTTCGGTTCCGGTTACGGCGGAAACGCCCTGCTCGGAAAAAAATGCTTCTCGTTAAGGATTGCTTCGGCTCTGGGCAAAAAGGAAGGCTGGCTCGCGGAGCACATGATAATCATCGGCGTGGAGTCTCCCGACGGCAAAGTGACATATTTCCTCGGAGCTTTCCCGTCGGCCTGCGGTAAGACAAACCTCGCCCTGCTTGACCCTGTGCTTAAGGGCTACAAGGTGCGCACACTCGGCGACGATATAGCATGGATAAATGTCGGCAAAGACGGCAGGCTCTATGCTATCAATCCGGAGATGGGCTTTTTCGGGGTCGCGCCAGGCACCGGCGACAAGACAAACCCGATAATGATAAAAACTCTTAAGAACAACAAATATTTTCCGACACTTTTTACCAATACCGCCATAGACAACGACACCAATACCCCCTGGTGGGAAGGCCTAAGCGATAAAACTCCGGAAAACCTGACGGACTGGCAGGGAAACAAATACGACGCCTCGTCGGGTAAACCTGCGGCTCACCCGAACTCAAGGTTTACCGTTTCGGCGTTAAACTGCCCCTCAATGGCGGAAGAATTTAACTCTCCGCAGGGCGTTCCCATTTCCGGGATTATATTCGGCGGAAGAAGAAAAACAACCATTCCTCTTGTATACGAAACGAAGAGCTGGGATGAAGGAGTTTTCGCGGCTTCCATAATGGGCTCTGAAACGACCGCGGCCGCGGCCCATCAGTCCGGCGTAGTCAGGCGCGACCCGATGGCGATGCTTCCTTTCTGCGGATATAATATGGGCGACTATTTCAAGCACTGGCTTGGCTTCGGCAAAAAAGTGAAACACCTGCCGAAAGTATTTATGGTCAACTGGTTTAGAAAAGGCGAAGACGGCTCGTTCCTCTGGCCGGGATTCAGGGAAAATTCCAGAATATTAAAGTGGATGATAGACAGGATAGAAGGGAAAGCCGGCGCCAAGGATACCCCGATCGGCCTCATGCCAAAAGACGGGGAACTGGACCTCTCCGGGCTGGATATTCCAAAAGCCAGTATGGATAAACTGCTTGAGGTCAATAAAACCGAGTGGGCTGCCGAGATACCGGACATTGAAAAGTTTTATTCGCAGTTCGGAGACAGGGTTCCCGCGGAGCTCAAGAAACAGCTTGAAGAGTTAAAAAAGAAATTCGCGTAGCGGTACTCAGCGCATATAAATAAAAAAGAGCCTGTATTATGGGCTCTTTTTTATTTTGTGATTACGGCATTTAAAGTCAATTGAAAAACCCCTTTCGTGTTGTCATCTATAGAAAAGTGAGATTGCTTCTCTCCCTTCGGGAGATCGCAATGACAACCTTTTCTGGATTCCGGACTGAACGGTTCCGGAATGACGGCAACAGCGAGATCCTGTTACGGCTGACTCAGGATGACGACACAAACACAACACCAGCCGAGCCAGCTCGGCGACTACAAGAGCGACGGGAAATTATATTTGTTGATTTTTGTGTTTCATTGCGAGGGGCGAAGCGCTTTTCACCCCCTTTCGGACTGTTTATGCGCCGATTATTTTTTGGGAATTAAGCGAGGACTGTTTGACAGGGCGCTCACATCTCGCGCCCGTTGCCAACCCTGCGCAACTTAATCGTTGCGCGGCAACTACAGATTCCAAAAAATATGAGGCAAATAGTCCGCGGGGCGAATGTCCGCACGAATAAGTGCGGACTGCCCATGAGGACGCCGAGATGGAGAGGCGTCGTGTTTCTTTCTAACTTTCTTTGCACATCCAAAGAAAGTTAAGACGGGGTGCTGGGGCAAAAGCCCCGCGAGAAACGCCGTCCGGCAGGAAAACAGATTCCGAGCGTTAACGACAATGGACGACAACGCAAGGTCAACATCAGCCGAGCAAGCTCGGCAACTACAAAAAAAAGGATGACGGCTACAAAAAAGAAAGGAATATCGGTTCTTGCGGATTTTCACTTACAGCTTAACGCTTATCCCCTGCCACTGAACATAAAACGGCATTATCCCGCGGTAAGCATGGATTTGAAGTACTCGGCGGATATTTTCGTTCCATCCTCAACCATGTCCCTGAACTCCTGCTTCTTCATTCCCGGCAGGTCTTGCCCGAGCACGGTGACGGCATCCGCGATTTCTCCGGCTGTAAAATCCTTTTCTGAAGGCGCTACCAGCACAAAGGGTTTCATTCCGTTTACCACTATTTCGTTTATTACTTCCGCGGCTGACCGCAACCTGTTTCCTGCGACTGTCAGATACAGTTCGGAATCGGTTGCCCTCGGAAGGCTATTTGCTATCTCAGCCGGCGCCCCGCCGGCTTTGGCGGCGGCTGCAGCAAAGTTCTTCAACATTTCGGCGCTGCCTCCGGTTTTTACTTCCTCGTATACGGCGGTTACCTCGCGCTCGCGGTCCGCAACGCTTAAAAGACGCGCCACGACGGGCAGAAGTTTAATTTTATCTTCAACCGGCAGGTTTTTGTCAAGCGAAAGCCGCGCGCCCTCGTAAACAAGATTCCTTGAAAGTTCCACAAGGTAATTTTCCAGCGCGGCGCGCTCATCCTGAGCGATCCCTCTTATGCCATTTTCGTCCTCAATTCTTGCCAGGAGCCCGGATGAAACCATTCCGTGCAGTATGCCGGCTATGCGGGCGAGATGAAGTTTTTCGTCCGCTGAATTATCGCTTAAGGCCAGTGCCACGAACTCGTCGTCTATTGTCCCCGCGACGGATTTTTCTAAATGCATGCTGTTAATAAGATCAATCAGTATTTTATTCCTGGTTCTGATATCCGCGCCGCCCAGCGCGTCTCTTATGACATCAAGGGCGACGATAACAGCAGGACCCTCATATTTTTTGTCGCTAAACAGCTTTGAAGCACGGTAGAAAAGCGCGTCAAAGTTTTTCACGACCGCGGCTTTGCCGGCGGCGAACCTGCGGCCTTCATCAAACATTCCCTCTACGGTGCTGACACGGCTCATAGGAGTATAATCCCTGATTATTTCAAAAATTGCCGCGAGGTCAAAACCGCCCTCCGGGTCGGTGTAACGGGCCAGCTCCACATCTCCCGAGCTTAAGGTTCCGCCGGCTTCAAATACCGCGGACTCAACCCCGCTTTTAAGCATCGCCTTCATCGCCAGAGCGGCGTGCCTGCCGGCGCGGCCCGTGTTAATATAGGGGGAGGCTCCCGCGGTTTTTATCGCCGTTAACTTTGAAGCTATCAACGCGCCGGCTTCTTTCTCGGCCATGCCATTGATGCCGTCTTCGGTCAGGTCCAGCGCGGCAAACGCTTCCAGTTCATTGTATTTTGCGGCCTCGCCCGCCAGCTCGGTCCGGCAGTTGATCATAATTTTTCTGTCAAAGGGAACTTTTTCGCTTAAAAATGCGCTGTGAAGGTCGGACAGGAAAGAAGCGCCTGACGCGAAATCCATGCCCGAGATATCTATCCTCACGCAGGGAACGGTTTTGAGCCAGAATAAAACCGTATCTATGGCGCGCGCCGCCTCCAGGCCCTCCCGCGGCCTCCCCAGGTCAAGAATAAAAGTCGCGCCGAGTTTATCCATTTCTTCAACAAGCGAAACCAGCTGCCAGAGCGCCAGGTTCTCAAGCAGTTCAGCCTTTCTGTCCGATATGCTGAAATGAGAGGATCCGTTTTCACTTAACCGCGCTATAATCTTTCTGTTCAACCCGACGGATAAGGCTATGTCGGCGAAATCCGAGACTATTTTTTCAATTGACCGCAAAGTATCGCTTTCCACGACAGCGCCGTTATTTTTTTCAAGGCCCCGATATTGGGACCTCAGAGACTCAAGCGCAGCCCTCTGCGCCGGAGAAAACCTTAACGCCAGCCCTTTCTCGCGGAACAGAATATCTATTTCGCGTGCGATATCAATATTCTTAGGGTCAATAGAGGGGGCTCCGAAGCTTCTTTCCCCCTCCGGCGAACCTGCATAGGCGCCAAACCTCGAGACAAGGCTTTGGGAAGATTTTTTTACCCTCTCAAGTACGCCCGAGAATCCGCCCGCCGAGAGAGCCGAGTCAAACATCACTATCGGTTCGGTCATCCACGGCTGGCGACCGTTTCTCTCATCGCTTTTTCTGAGGCCTTCGGCCGGTGTTGCGTTTATTGCCGCGAGCTCCCGGGCCATTGATTCAAAATATTCCGTTTCCCGAGTTAGCGCGCCCCTGAAATCCCTGATCACTATCTTTCTTTCTTTTTGGCCGGCGGCAAAAAATATCGGTTTAATAACTGATATAACGGGATGCGCCGTTTCAACCGACCAGACATCGCCTCCGAGCCCCCTGGCAGCAAACCAATCCTCCAGCGGTCCCCGCCTGTTTTTCTGTTCAACAATCGCGGCGATGGCGGCCGCCATATATTCCGCGGCAAGAGCGCCGTCATCAGACGATTCGGAGGAATGCCCGCGCGACACAGAATCTATCGCTTTTCTGATTTCGTCCGCCTTTTCAAGCGACAGGGAGGGCTGGTATATCTCTTCAATATCCGCTGGCGCGACAAAAAGCGCAATGCCGTTGCCGATCTTTCTGTATCTTATTTCCGAGAGAATTTTTATCCGGCCGCCGGGCGCTGACGGCTCAGGCATGCCCACTTCAATAAGCCTGGGAGCCCGCGGATCGTCTGAGATATCGCGGACGCCGGCTATGTTTCTGCCTAAACCCGGGCTGACCGCTATGGCGCCGGACCCGAAAACGCTTCGCCGCTGAATGTCCTGCTGTATTTTGTTTATATCACCGGCCTGTCCTGGCAAATATCCTAAAATTGATGTCTTGCCGGCGGCCGAACGCGTCTCGGAGATATTTTGAATTACCACTGCCGTGGCCGCCTCTGCCGCCGCGGAAAGGCCGGTCTTTTTCATCGTCACGCTGTCAGCTGCGGCCTTCACGGCGTCAAAAGCTCCGGCAAGCTTTGTGCCCGATTCTTCAGGAGCATACATCCAGAACCTGCCGCGGTCGGCTGACACCGCCGACATCGGGAGTAACACCACGCCGAGGTAATGATATATGTAAGGGTGATGGCTCCTTGTCTGGGCTTTGATTTCAAACTGGTCGGCCGAAGTATCAAGAATATACTCATTGCCGGATATGTTGACGATAGTGTAATGGTGGTCGTAAAGATTTCTGCCTTTAGGAGACACTATATTTCTGCTGACTCCTTTTCTGTAGCCAAGGCTATGCTTTTCAAGAATGCCCTGGACTCGCTCGGCGAAAAGACTGCATTCAAAACCCTCCCAAATTCCCTTCCAGTTCTTGATATATTCCAGCTTATCATTTTCCATTTCGGAAAGAACCTTTATCCAATTGGCAAGCTCTCCCTGATTCCGGCCGCTCAAACCGCTCCTGACCTGTTCCCGGGCTATGCGCGCGAACTCGTCCGGCGCCGAATCAGTGTACTTTTTGTATTCACCGGTAAAAACTTCCATGGGTATTTCGGAATCCCCGGGGAAAAGCCTGTAGGGAGCCAGAGTATCGGCGCTCACATTAACCGGCCGGATGGCCTCGCCCGCCGCAACATTTTCCGTAGCTTGAGCGGGAGCCCGGCCCTGAGTTTTCTGTTTTACCCAGAGCTCAACATACCAGCCGTACTTCTGGTCCAGCGAGTCTTTGTACTCCGAGTACTTGTCGTTTATGTCCCTGTTTGCCTGCTCCATGCGGTAACCGCGTCCGCCCTCTGACCAGCGGCGGGTAATATTTGACCAGTAGGAGTAAGTCAGGTTTGAGTAAGTTACGGGGCTGACTAAAATGAATTTTTCTATTTTGTCGGAAATCACTTCAATAAACTGATCCAGCGAATCGGCTGCCTGACGGCCCTTCAGGGTTAACGCGGATTTCTGATAATAGAAATCCGGCCGGCTGTTTAGAAACTCCGATAGCTCCGCGTTATACTCCCCGGGATAAGTGATATCGCTTTTCACGAATGTTATTTTTCTCTCTCTGGCCTTTTCACCCGGGTAAGCCCATGGGAATGTAAGCTCCACATTGCCGTAACTGTTCCGGCTGAAATTAATGTCTTTTGCGTCAACTCCAAGCATCTTTAAATCAAGGACGACCAGTGACGGGAAATCCTTTTCAATGTGATGCCGGTTCCACAGGTTGTTCAAAAACCGGCTGAGCAGTTCCTTAAAATATTTTGATTCAATTTCGCCATATTTCCCGGATTTTATCCTGTTCAGGTTATCGGCATTAAAACTCTCCGGATCTATGGCAAGGTCAACGAACATCATTTCCGAGGCGTCGGTTGATAACAGCGCGGTTGTCATGTCGGGACCGGAGGCGCCGTAAATGCCTCTTAGCGGAAGCCCCTGCGGGTTAATCTTATTTCTGTTGGCTACGCAGTAGGCCGCCTGAGCCGGAGAAATTATGCCTCTTTTTATAGCTGTGATATGTTCAATATCAACCCCATCGGCCATAGGCCATTTTTCCGCCGGGACGCTGTTTTCACGGGGCGAAATACTTTCCTTTTCGCCTTTCGCAGCATCATTGCCAGAGGCTGCTCCGGAAGCGGCGCCGCCTTCAATATATTTCTTTACATCGCCGACTATTTCCTCAAGCCTCGCGCGCATAATTTCTACTTCCCGAGGATGCTGTTCGCGCCACTCAATAACTTCTTCCTTGAATGTTTTTCGCATCAGCAGGTCGTTATGTATCGTAAAATATTTTGTAATACTTTCAGCGCCCCACTCCCCTAAAAGCGGCGCCAGTCTTTCCAGGTAAACACTATTAAGATATTCATCATCACCGAGATAATGGTTTGATATTACCGCGTGAATAAGCTGAACCGCGGGCAGTATTCTGTCTGCATTTTCAATGTCTCCGTAACCGTATTCAACGCGGTAGTAGTCTTGTTTATTCCCGGTTTTTGAGTCATCCGAAGCGGTGAACCGGCTGAGCCTCTCATTGGTAAGTATATTGGCAACCTTTGAGGTTTTCTTGTTTCTGATCCTTTCGTCGCTGACATAGGACATGACAATGCCGTACATCAGGAGGCGGGCATCCGATTCAAACGGTTCCTTTATGACACTCCTGTAACGCCGGTAAGGAATGCCCATATTTACCTGAACAGAAACTATATCCCTGATTTTCTTATTTTTGTTCAGCTCATTGAGCGCGAGTTCCTGGACCCGGTAACTGCTTGAGGGCTTAAACGGATATTCATAGAACATCTTTTCTTGGTCCATGTCATCTGGAGCTATGCCGACAAAACTCCCGGGATGCTCGTTATTTTCCGTCTTAAACTCAACTTCCAGGCCTATCGGGTCAACAAATTTATACTGCTGTTCGGAATTTATTATTTCTTCTTTCAAATTGCCTGGCAATCCGGATGACAGCAAAGCGTCGGCCATGGGAGAAACGGTTTTAGTCCTGATTTCGTCAATACTGAAGCCAAAGGAAGGTTTGAGAGCGGTTAAACCGAGATTTTTCCATATGCTCTGAAGTGCGGGCGTTGAAAGACTGTACATCATATCGTGGGTTGTTACGGCAACCGCGAGGAGGGATTTTAGAACCAGGCGCGGGAGCGCCGCCCAGAGCGTGGATTTGTTCTCCAGGGTTTCTATAAGTTTTTCAATGGGATCTTTTGCGTCATAAACGGCCCACAGGAAGAGAGCCGCAAAACCGATATGCGTCAGCAAAGCCATGCCGCCCGCCGAGGCAAAGGCAAGGCCGGCAAAACTAACTGACTTTGCAATTCTTGACGATTTATTGTTGGACTCTATTTTTTCACGGACTAACTCAAGTTTTCTTTTTAGCTCCCATTGCCTTGCCTCGTTTAGCTCGCCGGCTTCCAGAGCCTCCACATCTTCCATCATGGTTTCGTAATCATAACCCAGTTCGTCAATCGCTGTTCTCACCGCATCGTACTGCTCTATCATATCGGCCTGATCAGCCGGGTCCGGCATTTTTTCATCTCTTGTCAGGTTTATTTTCGCAGTTGTGCCGTCTCCGTATTTCACTTGTTCAAATAATGATATCAGGAGGGGCGTTCTGTACCATTTCAATTGCGTTCTTATTTCCGGGTTAACGCAGATTAAGTAGTCCAAAACTTCCTTATTGGCCCCAATGATTTTCTTTTCCGCTCTCAGCCTTATTAACAGCCTTTCCAAGCCTTCAAATCCGCTGTAAAATTTGGCGTTATATTCACCGCCGTCTATAAAGAGCTTGTTGTTCTGCGCGGACAACCCAATCTCCACCAAGACTTTAGCTTCTTTATAATTCAGCTGCATCCGGCTCCAGCTAAGATACTGCCTGCTGTCTTTAACCCATTTAGGCATAACCGAAAGGATGCCCGACAAAGTCTTTTCTTTGGCGCTTTCACCCAGTATTTCATCGCATAATTTGATAAATCCTCTGTTGGAGCTGTAATTGTCAACCAAATCCTTGAGAGATTTGCCTTTGAACCATTCTCTGGCAGAGATAGCCTGGCCGTAGTTTAAGCTCATCATGCTCCAGCCAAGTTTTTTAACCGCGTCTTTCGGCAAAACCGTGTACAGATTATTGAGATTCTTGCTTTCAGCGCTATCGCCAAAGAATTCTTTATAAAACCTGAGCTGGCCTTCGTCGCCCCAGTACTGCACGGCCGATAATTTTCTGGCCGCGTTCCTGATTTCTTTTACATAGTTGTAGTTCGCGTTTATGGTGGTCCAGCCAAGCCTTGAAACAACATCCTTTGGCATGGCGCTGTATGGGCTTCCAAGGTATTTTCCAATAACGGAGCTGCCGAGAACTTTTTCGTAAAACCTTATCTGGCCGTCATTGCCCTGATACTCGCTCATATCCTCCTTACCCGCGGCTTCCCTGAGTTTCTCGGCTTCGCCGTAGTTTAGGTTAATCAGGCTCCAGCCGAGTTTTCTTATTATCTCTTCCGGCACGGCGGTGTAGAGGCTCCAGAGATTTTTTGAATATACGCTTTCCCCAAAAACCTTTTTATAGAACCTCAGCTGGTTTGCATCTCCGGAATACTCGCCGGCGTATAACTTTCCCGCGGCCTCCCTGAGTTTTACGGCCTCGCCGTAGTTTAAATTAATCACGCTCCAGCCGAGTTTCGCAATCACCTCTTTCGGCACTGAAGCGTAGAGAGCGCCGAGGTTTTTGTCTTCAACGCTGTCTCCGAATACTTCCCTGTAAAATCTTAACTGATTCTCGTCGCCCTTGTAATCGGCCGGGTCTATGCCGCGGGCCCTATACTCAAGCGTCAGAGCCTCGGCCGCCGGGATATAGGCCTTTCTCACGCCCTTCATTTCAAACTTTTTAACTATTCCTTCAAAATTATTGCGCGGAGAAATAACGCGTCCTATCCGCCTGCGGAATTTTATTTTACCCATCGCGCCGAGCAGCATCAGATCGCGCGCCAGCTCTACCAGGCCGGCTTCCGTATCATAATTCCTAATGTCTTTTAACCTGTTTAATTCTATGGTTCCCGAGGTTTCGGTATTTACCGATCCTAAATCAGCGCCGCTCTTTACTCCGCCGTCCGTTATAATTCTCTCAGCCAAATCTTTAAGAGAAGCGTACTCTACGGCCCCCTTGTCCGGCGGAGCCACATTTAACAGCTGGATATAGCCTTCAAAGAGTTCCGTAAGTCCGTTTTCCTTGACAGCCCTGTCATATTCGGCGGCTATTCCTTTTGCCGTTTTAGCTTTCGCAGGCATCGGCCTCGCTTTTATGCGTTTTTTCAATTTTTTGCTTACATCTTCTATTCTTAAACCTAAGGAAAATTCAGGAAGGCTGAAGGTGTTAAAACCGAGGTTTTTCGCGACACTAAGAATGGCATCGTGGGCCGCTACGGCAGCCGCGAGGAAGGATTTTAGAACCAAGCGCGGGAGCACCGCCCAAAGCGTGGATTTGTTCTCAAGGGTTTCTATAAGTTTCTGTATAGGGTCTTTAGCGTCATACACGGCCCAGAGCAGGAGTCCGAAAAATGCGATATGGGCCGCCAAAGTCCACGATCCCGCGCCGGCAAAAGCCAGGGGAACAAAGGCGTTTAAAATTCCCGGGGTGGTTGAAAGTATGGTTTTCTTCTCCGAAGCGATTGTTCTTGAGCTCATCAGCCTGAACGCGCCCGGCGCGTCTATGCTGTTATATTTATCTGATTTAAAGAGCTCGGTAAATTTATCCCAGCTGGCCTTATGATACGGCAGCAGTTCAACCACAGCGGCGTTTCTGTACGATTTCATGCCCCTGATGGTATCTTTATTGCCGAAATTAAACGGCCCCTTTAGATCATTGGGGAGCGCTATGCCGACACAGCCGAGTTTTTTGGCCAGTTTATCCAGTTCGCTGAAAAGATTTATTAAAAGCGGCTCTCCGTCTATTGACGGGGACTGTATCGTATCTACCAGGAGTATCTTTCTTTGGCTCGCCGAGCCGTCTTTTTCAAGTTTCATGCCGGTCTCATTTGTTATCATTAGGCCGACATACCCTTTCAGCTCTTTGCCCTTATATATGTGGTAATAAATTGTATCTTCGTGCATGGCCCTGGTAAACGGAACTCCTTTATCCATATCAAAACTACAGTCAATTATTCCGGCCTTGCCGCGGAAAACACTTAAGAAACCCTCCGGCTCAAGACGGTAGCTTTCTCGGCCCAGCCCCCTGACAATCCTTGTCTTGGCAATCTCGCCAAAGACTTCGGACGAAAGTTCGTCAAGCAAAGCCTGCAGTCCTTTTAGATTGTCCATGGTCAGTCCGACCGACAACGGCAGATGCGTTTTATAGTCTTCGTAAAAAATCTTGAAAGCGTTGATGCGTGTTTCAATATTATCGGAATACAGGTCGCCGGCAAGGCCCTGGTCAAGCAAAATATCGCTTATAACAAGATCTCTCATCAATGCGAGGCATTTTGCCTGTGATTCTCTATCGCCCATTCTTCTGTACGCCAGCCGGAACAGCTCCCTGTAATATAGTTTGGGGTTTTTCCACAACTCATCCTGCATGCCCTCAACGCTCGGGAATTCCACGCTGAACCTGTCGCCTTCCATTACCAGTCCGGATTCTACGGCTTCCTGCCTTTTAACTTGATAAAATACATTTCTAATATTGAAAGTTCTGTCTTCAATTCCGTCTTTCTTAAACCATTCAACCCAGGAAAAATTGTCCACCTCTATGTTAAATTTTTCAAGCCTTTCAATATTTTTTTCGAGCACGAATACATTTACATCTGAAATATCCAGCTCCCTTGTGCCGTTAACGCTTAATTCTATGGGTTTTAAACCCATGGCGCCGACTTTAGAGAACATTGACTTGAAATAGCCGGGATTCTTCCTGTCAAACTCGGCAAGTTCAAGGAGCCTGCCTTCGTATTCCTGGAAAGTCAGGCCTCTGACTCCGGCTGTTTGAACTCCGATGAAACCCATCAGCCTGCCCGCGTTGGCGAGGTAGTCAAACCCATTCTGCACGGCTTCTTCGGCCCGGCGCTTGAGTTCATTCATATATTTTTTGCCGTCATCGCTTGTGAAGTATTCCTCAAACAGTTTTTGTTCGTAAGACAACCCAGCTGCCTCCCACGGCTCTGCCTTAAGAATATCCCGAGCGGTCAGATAACCCTGATTTATTCTATCCTTTATTATTTCACCTAGCGCGACGACACCGGCCGAACGGTGTTCCCAGCTCATGATTTTGAGCTTTTTTAATATCCCCGCAACCGACATCTGGCTCTTTTTATTTCTTTCGCGATAAACCAGCCCCAGCGCGGCAGCTCCCGCCTTGCGAGCCTCCCAGTCGGTCTCCTCAAACATAGCGACTAACTTGCCCAAAGCCATATTACCCGAGACAACATTCAGGGCCAGCAGCCTGACGCGGCCGTCTTTTGCCGCGTACCACTCCGGCCAGTTGCCGCCCTGGAAAACAGCCCTTAAAGGATTCAAATCCACATACAGCCCCTTTTGAATATTTTCTATGTATATTTCGAGCAGAGGCTCTATCGCGGCAATATGGTTCCAGTCGTTTTCCTTTTTTTCTTCTAAAATCTTTTCCAGTTCCTTCTGAGTAATCAGGCCCCTGCCATACATCGCCAGATAAACATCTCCCAGCGCCCTGGCCGCCGCGCCCCGCTCAGACACATATTTGCCTGTCAGCATTTCTTCAAGGTCTGAAAAATCCGCGGACTCGCCAAGCCTGATCTTTTCCGCGTAGGCTTTACCGAGCGCGCGAGCGGCGGCCCCGCGCGTTTCCCAGTCATGAGCCTTAAGTTTGGATTTTAATTCTTCAATTCCGGTTTTACCGTGTATTTCCTCAAGCGCCTTTAGTTCTATCACGAGCGCCGATACCAACCTGCGGACATCGCTGTCTTGGTCGTTTTTCATTTTCATTAAATCGCCTGTTAATGGCTTCTCGCCGCGCTCTATCTGGGCCGAGTAAACGGCAAACAGCGCCTCCGCAAGAGCGGCCCTGATATTCCAGTTCATGTCATTGGAAAACTTTCTTAAAAAACTCAAGTCAACATTTTCGCCGCGCCTTATCATAGCCGCGGAAATATTGCCGAACTCCTTTATGGTAAAAGCAACCACATCATCGTCAGCGTCTTTAAGCATGGCCTTAAGTTCCATGAAGGCGCCGACGGACTCGGCTGTTTTTTTGACATCTTTTTTGGAGAGTTTACTCACATTTTCAACTGAAAGGCCGGCTGAAATTTTAGGAAGAGCCGTTGAAGCTAGGGCAAGCCTGTTTCCAACACTTTGGATGACATCGTGGGCTGTCAGGGCAACCGCGAGAAGGGATTTTAGAACCAAAAGCGGGAGCGCCGCCCAGAGCGTGGATTTGTTTTCCAGAGTTTCTATAAGTTTCTGTATAGGGTCTTTCGCGTCATACACGGCCCAGAGCAGGAGAGCCGCAAAACCTAAGTGCGAAATAAGCGCCATATCTCCCGAAGCGGCCAGCAGGGGCAACCCAAAAGCCGGGGATTTGAACAATGAATTCTTGAGAGCGTAGCCGGCAGCTTTTACCGGCTCATTTCTGTCGTAATCGCCCACGCGGTAAGTGTCCAGATGCAAAGCGCTGTTGTCGTTGATAATGCCAAATGGGATACCGAATACGGTTACCTTTTGGCCCGAAGCTAAGGCCGTTTCTATAATGCCGGCATTTTGCAGCAGGGTATTCCTTATTTCTGAAATGCTGACTCCGCTTAAAATCTCATTGATCCGCGCCGAAGCGCTGTTATAGGAATTTACAGTAAATCTTATATCCGCGCCGCTCAGGTTTATTATAAGCGCTTTCAGGTAGTGCCATTTTATGAAGTTAGCGTAATCAAGCCCCCTGTCAATATTTATCTCGCTTCTGAAATGAACGCGCCTCAGGTAATCATCAAAAAATTCTTTTTTATCCTCGGGTGATATTTCGTTTAACGATGCTTCTACCTCGGAGGGAATGCCATCGGTCAGCAATAGTTTCGGTATCCTTGCGCGGCCCCAGTCCGCGCTTTCGTGGCCGCGGCCGTCAATAATGTCAAGGTATTCGGAAAGCTGGGCCGAGCCAAGTTTACCCTCTCCTAAACCGGCGGCATCCGCAACATTAATCAACAGGTTCATTTTCATGAACTTGTTAATGTCAAATCCCGACTCTTTTAAGGAAGCATTCATCGCGTCGGGGGAATTCTCGCCGAGATACATATCACCGAAATCCGTATGTCTGCCTATCAGCTCCGCGATAAGCCTTGCCTGGCTGCTATCCACGCCAAGCGCGGAAAGAAGTTCCGGGACTATCTCCGCGCCGTCGGCATGATGGTTGCCGAGCATAAGTTTGCCGTAATCATGCAGTACCGCGAACAGCCAGAGCGTCAGCAGATCCTGCGGTTCAGAAACTATTTCGCCGTATATTTTGCGCACCCCTTCAAAATCCCCGCGCCTCATCTCCTCCGGGCCCCTGCGCCTATTATTGAAATGGTCGTAATCTCCGCGCGCTATGCGGTTCAGAGAATAAATTACCTCCCTGTTATGCGACCCCGAATCCATATATGTTCCGTCGCGCATCAGCCAGGACTCGCCCCTCCCGGGGACAAAATTCAGGTTACCCAGCATGCTGTTTTTTTCAAAAAACGCGAAGAGCTCAAAAATGTCCCTGGTGCCGTCTTTTACTCCGGCGGCAAGCTGTCTGAAGGCGACTTTCTGGCCCGGAGTAATTGAGGCATGCGCGCGGCTGAGCATCTCTTTAATTCTGGCGCGCAGGGCTTCAATATTGGCGCTCTTTGGGGCGTTTAACGACCTCCTGATAAACATTTGAATCATCGCCGCGATTCTATTCTGTTCTTTTGAGCGCCCGCTTTCTTCGGCGTAAGCCACAACCGGAGCTCCGTCGCCGATGCCGTAACGCGCGCTGTTGAAATTGCCTCTTATGGTTTCATTATATATTCTTTCGTATTCGTCCACGCGGCCGCTTTCCACCCAGTCTGGGTTAAATTTTCTCAATTTTTCAAGCGCGGCGCGGTAGGCGGCTTTGTCGGCGTAAGTTTTTAAATAGCCGGTGGCAATATCGTAAATCGCCTTTGCCGACGCGACCCTCCCGGGTTCGTCTAATTCGTCGGTATCCTCAAAACCCGGAACCGGTTTAAACGGCGTGCCGCCGTCTAAATAAAAATCCTTCAGGCCGCCGCGGTCCGTAACAATCACCAGAGCGAGCTTGAGCGCCATCTCAATGTTAGCGATACCACCCGGCTCGTCAATAGAAGGCATAAGGAACTGGTTTGACCCGGCGCCAAAACGCTGAAAAAGCTCGTAGTCCGATTCGTTGACTACAACCAGCTGGCCCTTGTACTTAGGGTTGCCGGCTATTCTGAAAAGTTCCTCCTGAATCTCGCGCCCTCTTTCGTCGCCGGTTTTACCCATAATCGGAACCTGGATTTTTGCTCCGGACTCCGGATCGCGGTAATCAAGAAGCTCTTCAAGAAGCGTTTTTCCGCTTTCAAGACGGGTAATGAGAACGGAAAGCCCTTTTTGTTTTACCACCCTTCCCGCAAGGCCGAGAACCATGGCTGACGGATCTTCGTCAAGCCCGAGCAGTTTTTGGAGAGCGGCCTTATTTTTTTCTTTCCAGGCAAGAGGGTCGGAGCCCACTTCCGAGACGAAACCGTCTTTTTTGAGCCCGGCCGAATTCTCCGGCAGATAGTTCCTGGCCATAACGCCGTTGTGAACGGCCGCGAGCTTATTCCTGTTGCTGAGAAGAATTTCGTTCATCCCGTATCCGCGCTCGGGGGTCAGGCATTCAAGCAGATGTCCCCTGCTCACAAAAGAGATTCTGTCGGAATAGGTTATCGCTCCTTTCATCAGATTCTGCTTTTCCCAGTATTCAATATTTTTTTCTTTTCTGAGGTCCATGGCGCTGTATCCGAGCCCGGTCAGTTTAAACATTTCAATTACCAGGCCGCCGGTCTCTTTGCTGCGGTAGGCGTTCATTTCCCTGTCGTCATACCCCCTGTGCTCTCCGAGGACGCCGCGGGAGAACAGGTATCCCAGCAGTCCGCCGCGGCTGTCGGCCCTGTGCGGGATATCCATTGTTCTTGGGAATATGCCCTGGTGCTCAAGATTATGCACGGTAAATACCGAGGCAGGCCTG
Source organism: Elusimicrobia bacterium RIFOXYA2_FULL_47_53 (assembly GCA_001800315.1). Lineage (GTDB taxonomy): Bacteria > Elusimicrobiota > Endomicrobiia > Endomicrobiales > XYA2-FULL-47-53 > XYA2-FULL-47-53. The sequence continues at coordinate 161,634 of MGVE01000006.1, forward strand.
CGCCCGAGCTGCCAGTTGCTGTTTTTGTACTCCTCTTCAAGATAAACCGGGCCGAGCGCAGTCTGCCAGTCGTTGAAGTGCATGGCGTCAAATTCAATGCCGAGATTTTGCTGAATCATCAGGGAAGCGCGGGGAAGCGCTATGGCCTCAATAAAACCTCCGAGCGAATTTGGGGGAGGCGTTTTATAGAGCTCGTTGAAAAACTCCCCGTCTTTGTTGAAAAGGAAGAGCACGGGAACCCCCGTATTTTCCTGCTCCGAATAAATTACCTCAAAAAGAATTGAGCCGCGCCCGACGGGCACATAAAGTTCGCTTAACACTACCGAGCCGGTCTTACGCATAAACTCTTCCACCGAGCCGTAAGCGTCGGCGACCGATTTGGAAAAAAGCGGCGTGAAAACGAACGAACCTATCCCTTTGACGCCCTGCGCCGCCGGCGTGTCCTTCATGTAGATACCCTGGCCGCCGCCCTGCTCGCCTTTGAGGCCAAGTATCGGCATTTCCATGGCCACAAAACACACGACGGGTTTTCCCAGGGCGCGAGCCAGTGATATTCTTCTGTTTATTTTTTCAAGGGCCGCCGCGCGGGTGAGAGGTTTTTTTCCGGAAAGCTGCAATGCCGCCGCGGCAAGCAGGCTTGGCGCGAGCAGCGCGTTTTGCGCGAAATCAACGAACTCCGGCTGAAGCGGCTCTTGGATTTCGGATAAGCCGAAATAGGAGGCTATGCCTCCGGCAACCAGAAAAAACGCCTTAAGAACCGGGCCTTTTGCTATTTTCCCGCGCGCGGGAATTTTGGCGCGGAGCGGATTTTCGGCGTCCGGCAGTATTTCCACGCCGCTTATTTCGCCCCGACGGGTCTTTAACTGCCAGCGGCCGTTGTCAATCGCTATTATAAAGTCTATGCCTTTCGGCTCAATGGCTACCGAAACCCCGTGTTTCCCGGCGCTGTTTTCGGCCTGGTTTTTTATGCGGGAGAGCGCGTCGCTTAAGCTGAGCCGCCCGGCCTGCGCCTCGTGCAAAACCGCGCCGACAAACATCTCCATCTGTTTGCGCGGCTCAAGCTGTCCGAAATTTTCCGGTGAGAATGCCGCCGAAGCGATCTCGGCAAGCCCTATCCGTTGCGACATAAGGCTCTCGTACACGCTTTCGTCGTGGTTCTGAGTCGCGTTTGGAGTTATGGAAATATATGATGAGTTATCAATGCCGTTTGTTATGCCGGAGTGGAATCCGCCGGTCAGAACAACCTCTACATCCCTGAAACCCGAAATATTTGACAGAACGGACTTATAACCCGCAGCCGCGGAACGGCCTGTTTCCCGGCCGCGCTCCCGCGGCGGTAAACCGCAGATCGCCGATGTGAAAATGTCATTTCTCGCGATATTGGTTTCATAGTATTCGCGCAGATCGCCGTCACTAAGAAGGCCGAAGGCCCGAGCCAGCTCGTCTGCGCTGAAATATTTCCGCAAAGAGAACAGAAAATCTTCCCGGTTGGCCTTGAAATATTCCAGCTCGCGTGCCGTGACCTTAAGGCCCGCCATGTTTTCAAGAATTTCGGCCATTTTTGAAAGGAAGACGGTCTCTTTGTCTGACAGCGTTGAAGCGCTTCTTTCCTCAATTCTTTCCCTGAAGATCTTTTCCTCGCGCACCAGGTCTACCGGGTTTATGGTGTAGTTCAGCCGCACATATTCAAGGAACCCGGAGGCATTAGGATACCTGCTCTCTATGCCGGGAAGATAGATTCTTGAAAGCTCCCAGATGCCGTAATAATATTCTTCCTGCGAACCCTCCTGAAGTTTCTGGGCCAAAATGTTGTAGACATTGAACGGAACGGTTTTCTTAAGCTCATTTATGTAATCGGCCAGCTCTCCGGCAAGCCGCTTGAATTTTATTTCTTTATTGAGTTTTACTATCCTCCGGTATTTCTCAAACTCCGGATAGTCGTTTAGCGCCTCTCCGGCTTTTCTGCCCATTTCCTCAAGTTCGCGGTATTTTTTTTCAGGCGCCGTGCCTTCCGCAAAGGCCAAGGCTAACCGTTTTTCAATTTTCTTGAGTTTCCCGCTTTGGTATCTCGCCGACAGGCCGGAGACTCTGCGCCTCAGCGCCCGGGCAGTTTCTTCATTATCGGCCTTGCGTTCTATAAGCCTTTGTATCCTTTCGCGGTTTTGGCTGTAAACGGCCCAGTTTTCAAGCCCAAAGAGGATATTTTTGTTTTCAAGCGCAGAATAATATTCCGCCCCGCTAATCAGCCCTTTTTCAAGGAGCGCGTTTAAAACTGTTTTTCTGAAACTTTCGTCGGAAATTTCGCCCAGAAGTCCCGTTCCGGCCTCGCCGGCCGGCGCGCCTTCCACAAGGATTTTATCAACTCCGAGCTTCTTATCAAGAAGGCTGATTATTTCGTAAATATTGCGCTGGACCTCGGGGTTGCAGTGCAGGTCCTGAATATACACCACAAGCTTTTCCGGATTGGAATAACGGCCCGACACTATCCTCCCGTACCTGTAGGGAAGGAGAAGCCCGTCTATTTTTCCCCTTATCTCCTCGGCGGATCTGCGCTCCCCGGCCACGGCAAGCGCCGCCGAGACGGGTTCCTGAAGCACGAAGGAATATATGAATACCGATAATATTATCCGGGCCGTCAGGGCGACGGCTCTTCTGTTACCAAACATGGCCGCGCTCCGTTTTGACATTGTTTGCCCGGGACAGCGGGCAAGAGAAAACCCCCGTTGCCTTACAGCAATGGGGGTTAAATGGAAATATGGCGATTAAACCGCTGATGTAGTCGTCAATACTGCCTCTGGGCAACAGGAAAAAAAAGCCGTGCAGTTTTAGCCTTCGCGCCTTAAGAAAGATCAGCGCTAAAATACCCGCGAGTATCAGCCCGGGCCGCGCCTGAGCCGAAGCTTCAATGGGCGAGTTGATAAATGGCCCGGCCAGAAATACATTTTTTAAATCCCCGTTGTATGACGGGGCGGGAGAATAGATTTTGCATTGCTGCGGGGCCTGCTCCTCTTTCCGCGGCTTTGGCATTGTCTTTTTGCCGGCGTCGGCGGCGAAATCAATAAGCGCTGAAACAAATTTAAGTTGTCCGCTGAAATTGGCGTTTACCACGGCCAGTACCGGCGATAAACTGCTTTTCATGGCCGCGGGCGCCAAGTCTTGGCGCGCGGAAAAATCCATTCCTTTCAGATAACCGATATCCGAAACAAGAATGGCAGTAACCTGAATAAGCGCAAGAAAAACAAATACCGCCCTTTTCATGTAAAAGCCCGTGTTTTATTGAGGTTTGTTGCCCTATAATTATTCATGATAATCAAGAAATTTTCAATGGTTTTGGTAAAGATATTCCGGCCCTGTTTTTTGGCTTGCCATTGAGAGTAAAAACCGCTATAATCTGCCAAAAGACAGGAATAAAAAAAATTCTCAAACGCGGTCAGGTTAAATGAATTCAAACCAGTATGATATTATAGTTATCGGAGCCGGCCACGCGGGATGCGAGGCGGCCCTTGCTTCAAGCAGAATGGGGCTTAGCACTCTGCTTGTGACAATGAAGCTTGACTCCGTCGCGAAAATGTCCTGCAACCCGGCCATAGGCGGCCTCGCCAAGGGCCAGATAGTGCGTGAGCTTGACGCGCTCGGCGGAGAAATGGCAAAAATAACCGACCGCGCCGGCCTTCAGTTCAGAATGCTCAACCTTTCCCGCGGCCCGGCAGTCTGGTCCCCCCGGGCACAATGCGACAAGCAGCTCTATTCAAATTACATGAGAAAAACGCTTGAGGCGCAGGAGAACCTTGAACTGCGCGAAGGCGAGGCCGTGGCTCTGCTGTCGTCCGGAGGCAAAGTGGCGGGCATTGAGCTTAAAACGGGCGAAAAAATATCCGCGCAAACAGTAGTCATCACAACCGGCACTTTTTTAAGAGGACTTATCCACCTGGGCCTGACTAATTTCCCCGGCGGGCGTTTTGATGAACCTGCCGCGGAAGGCCTTTCGGCTTCATTAATTAGTCATGGCCTTGAAGTTAAACGGCTTAAGACCGGCACTCCTCCCAGAATTGACGGAAACACCATAGATTTTTCCAAAATGGCCGTTCAGCCCGGCGATGAGCCGCCCATGCCTTTCTCTCATTTCACCGACATAAAAAAATGGCGCCTGGAAAAAAAACAGCTGCCCTGCTGGCTGACTTACACCAATACCCGCACCCATGAAGCGATACGAAAGAATATGGACCGCTCTCCGCTCTATTCCGGGGTAATAAAAAGCGTGGGGCCCAGGTACTGCCCTTCAATTGAGGACAAGGTTGTGCGTTTTGCCCAGCGCGACAGGCACCAGGTCTTCCTTGAACCGGAAGGCTACGATACCGTTGAGTTTTACGCCAACGGAATTTCCACCAGCCTGCCGGAAGATGTGCAGGAAGAAATCGTTCACTCCATTGAGGGGCTTGAAAACGCCCGGATACTTAAATACGGCTACGCCATTGAGTACGATTACTGCCCGCCCGTACAGCTTAAACCCTCTCTTGAAACAAAGCCTCTTGAAAATCTTTTTTTAGCGGGCCAGATAAACGGCACTACCGGCTACGAGGAAGCGGCGGCCCAGGGCTTCATGGCCGGAGTGAACGCTTGCCTGAAAATCAAAGCGCGCGAAGCCTTTGTTTTGGACAGGAGCCAGGCATATATAGGGGTTTTAATAGACGATCTGGTTACAAAAGGCGTTGACGAACCCTACAGGATGTTCACCTCGCGCTCCGAGTACAGGCTGATACTGCGCAATGACAACGCCGACCTTCGCCTGATGGACCTGGGGCGCGGACTCGGACTGATTTCCGACAGCCACCATGAAAGCTTTAACCTCTACCGTCAAACCGTAAATTCAATCTATGAGGGAAAAGCCGGGGCCTGCGACGAAGAAAAACTTAAACCCTGGACCTGGGAGCAGGCGGAGCTTGAGGCGCAGATTGAAAAAAAATATTCCGGCTACATAAACCGCCAGAAAGCACAGGTTGAAAAAGCAAAAAAAATGTCCGAAAAGAGAATACCCGAAACTTTTGACTATAATAAAATACCGAGTTTACTGACGGAAACCCGCCAGAAGCTCAATAAGGTGCGGCCGGCCACGCTGGGACAGGCCTCAAGGGTTTCAGGCGTCACTCCGGCAGATATGGCTATAATTTTGATATACTTACAAAAAGGAAAATAAAATGAACGGTCTTGATCTGCTGGGTTTTGCGGCCGGCCTTGTGTGTACTCTGTCTTTTGTTCCTCAGGCGTGGCGGATATTTAAATTAAAGTCCGCCAAAGATATATCTCTTGTTACTTTTATCTTTTTCTGCCTCGGTGTCGCGCTCTGGGCCGTATACGGCATTTTCATCGGCAGTCTGCCGATAATTATCGCCAATACAGCCACGCTGGCTCTGGGCCTGGCGATACTTACGATGAAAATACAGTATAAATAGAGCGAAAGGAATACAATGACGGAAAAAAAAGAAAACTTTGACAAACTTTCGTCCCTGGCCCTTAACGAAGGAATGGCGGTCTTTGGCGCCGCCGATGTAACTTCGGCAAGAAACGGATTTCTGATTCCAAACGGCGCCGCCGACAGCCTTGACTACGGAATTTCTATCGGCTACCGCCTTTCCAAATCTCTCCTGTCGTCAATAACTGACGGCCCGAACCAGCTTTATTATTTTCATTACCAGAGGGCGAATATTCTATTAGACCAGACGGCTTTAAAATTAACCGCCTTTATTCAGCGCTGCGGCTTCAACGCCCTGCCGGTTCCGGCTTCTCAGGTCGTGGACTGGGAGAAACAGCTCGGCAGCGTAAACCACCGCCAGATAGCCAGGCTCGCCGGCCACGGCTGGATAGGAAAAAACAACCTGCTTGTGAACCCCAGCTTCGGCAGCTCGCTCCGCTTCGCGACCATATTAACCGATATGCCTCTGGTTACGGCCGTTCCCTCGGATGAAATTTGCGGGGAATGCGACCTTTGCGCGCGGGCCTGCCCGGCAAACGCAATAACTGACACTGAATATAAACTGAGCGCCTGCAGTGATAAGCTCAAAGAGTTTATCAAGACCCGGAGGATCGGACAAATGATTTGCGGCGTCTGCGTGAATGTCTGCCCGGGAAAGGGCGGAAAATGACCGGCCTTGACAACTCCGCCTGGGAGAGCTGGGCGGCATTTATTAAATCTGAGTTCGGCCTTACTGTCGGAGAAACAGCGCTCGGACAGTTTAAGGCGTTGTTTGCAGAACTGACCGAGTGGAACCAGAAACTTAACCTGATTTCTTTTAAGAGCGGCGAAGAACTGCTTTACAGGCATTTCGCGGACTCTCTCTCCTGCCTGAAACTGCTGAACAATCTGGGAGCCAGCGCCGAAAATTTGAATGTCATTGATATAGGGACAGGCGCCGGCTTTCCGGGCCTGCCGTGCAAAATAATGATGCCCGGCTGGAAAATGACTTTTGTTGAGTCAATAACCAAAAAATGCGATTTTATATCTCAGGCCGCGCGGAAGCTCTCGCTTGATAACGCCTTTGTGGTGAATAAAAGGGCCGAGGAGCTGGCCCAGTTAAAAGAATATCGGGCCGTCTTTGATTTATTGCTGTCCCGGGCCGTTACAAAACTCCAGCCCAATATTGAAATTTCCATCCCCTTTATTAAAACCGGTTCTTTGGCGGTAATATATAAAACCGAAAAAACCGCTACGCCCGGCGAACTGGCTTTGGCAGGCAACGCCCTCAGCGAGCTTAAGGCCCGCCTGAGAGAGGGTTTCACTTATTCAATACCGGGACAGGAGAATAAATACACGGTTCTGGCTTTTGAGAAGTTTGCCGAAACGCCGCTGAAATACCCGAGAAAAACCGGGGTTCCGGAAAAAAAACCGCTTTGACCCGGGCACTTTAACCCGAAATTTGCATTAGGCGCGAGAACCGAGGCGAGCAAGGCGGAGGCTTTTTTGACTAAAAAAGAGAAAGCGTAGTGGTGACTACGGTTGAGCTTTTTTAGGATAAAAAAGTCCCGCAGGGTTTGACGAATTCCGTGTCCTAATGCAAAATTTGGGTTAAACCCGTAAACTGTTAACAGGAGAGGCTCTATGATTGACCAGGAAATGCTGAATCATCTTGTCAAAACCTTTCATTTGTCCCTGACATACCTTCGCATATATCCGCCTACAAGCCAATTGGTGTCCACGACAATAGATTCCTTTTCAAAAACCGCCATTGAGCTCGCGGATAAAAGCGGGACTCTTACATTCAGCGAGCTTTCCGGGCGCCTGCTTGTGGACGGAATTGAACCCAGCACAAAAGAGGTGCAGCAGATAGCTTCCATAGTGCTTAAGCTTTTTTCCCAGAAGAAAATCCAGAGCGTCACTTTCCGCAGCGGAATTTCAAAAGAGGAAATTTTGGATTTTTTGACAAATATAATAAGGAAGAAAAGAGAGGAACTGCCGAATTTCCCGCATATAGCGCTGGACCAGACTGTCTATGTCGCCATGGTCAAAGGCGAGGACGCCGTGGTAAAAATCACTGAACTGGTGAGAAATTCGGGCGGCGAGATGTCTGGGCTGATTACCTCCTTAAGGGAATCTTTTGATTTGATAGAACAGCTGCCTGACGCAAATTCCAAAGTCATGGCGCAGGACCATCTGGCCCAGGAAATGGCAAAGCAGGATCCGCAGGCGCTTCGGGAAATTTTTGACCGGGAGCTGCCGCCGAAAATAGAACAGTCCGGGATTAAAAGAAAGCTTCTGGGCATTCTTTCCCAGGACAAGGTGCAGGAAATTTTCGGAGAGATATCCGGATGGTATGACGCGATAAGGAAAAAGGAGTCCTCGGATTTCGCAGCCGTTGAACAACTGGAAAAACTAAAGTATTTTATTCAGGCTATTCTGCAGGCCCCGGCCGCCAAAGAAGTCCCCCGCCAGTTTTTTGAAGACCTCCTGCAGAAGGGCCTGCTAAGCCAGCTGCCGGAGTGGTTTTCGGCGGCTCCCTCAAAACCGACAAGCGTCTTTGAAGTTGAACGGATCATAGAAAAACCCGCGGCCGATCTCGTCTCCCAGGATGTAGTTGACAGCCTCCCCCAGCTTGTGGAAAAACTCTGCATAATAGAATACGATGAGCTTCTGGGCAAGCTGATTGAGAAAATTCTTGAAAATTTTTCCAACTCCGCTTCAAAGATAAGGCTTCCGGCCATACAGGCTATAGTAAAGATTTACGATATTCTTCAGGCTCACGGCAAGGAAGCGCTAATGAAATACATAGAGCTTCCGGTTCTTGAATCGGCAAAAAAAGAAACCTCTCCCGACGCGCATTTTCTGCTTATGGAACTCCTGCGCCTTAGGGCCAGGCAGAATATTCTGCTGGGAGATTACGAGCTCGGCGTAAGAATTATTGAGCTTCTCCGCCAGCATACAAGCGCCGAGGTTATTTCCGATTCAAAGATCCGCGCCAACGCCGACAAGTCTCTCGCGCTGTTAATACCGAATATAATGCCGGTATTAATTTCGGATCTCAAATCTGACAACGAGAGAAAACGCGCTGGGAGCCTGCAGATACTGGCGAAGATGGGCTCAAAGGCGGTTGAACCGCTAATTCAGGTTATTAAGGAATCAGACGATATAAGAAGCCGGAAACTTGCCGCTTTGGCTTTAAAAAGTTTGGGAGAGCAGGCGAAAAAGCGTTTTCTGGATGAATTGAACCTGGGGCTCACCGGGCCTGAAATCACAAGAGTGGTGGAAGCCCTGGGGGATTTGGGAAACAATGATACCATTGAGCAGCTTAACAGCCTGATCCGCTACCCCGACGCGGGCGTCAAGAAAGAAATAATGCATTTTCTTTCAAAGCTCAATTCAAGCCAGTCTAAGATTCTTCTCATTGAACAGCTCAAGGATACCGATTACGCCGTTGTCAGCGAGGCGGTAAGGCTCATAGGTGAGACAAAGTGCAGGGAAGCCGTACCGGCTCTGATAAAACTGCTCGCGTCATCGGCGCCGGCGGCTATTGAAGAGGAAGTCTGCGTAGTACTCGGCAACCTTGGCGACCCAAACGCCGTCACGGCTCTGGCCGGCAAGCTCAGGAAAAAGAATTCCTGGTTCGCAAAAAAAACTTCGGCTGAGTCAGAAAGGGTCAGGATGCGCGCCGCCTGGGCGCTGAGAAAGTTTTCGGGCGTTGAGGTGGAGCAGGTTTTGGAAAAAGCCGTTCACGATAAGGTCATGCCGGTAGCGCTGACGGCCAAAGAATCTCTTGCAGTCATCAGGCAGGCCGCGGCCGCGAAACAAGCGCAAAAGCAGGGAAATTGAGTCAATTGAAAAAGCCTGTTTCAGAAGCGAAATTTTGGGCTTTGTGCCGAGGCAAGGCGGCCGAAGCGCGCATATGCTCCACGGAGTATCTGTAAGCTGAGGCCAACGAAGCCGCAGGCCAAAGGCCGAAATTACAGCACGAAAGAGGTTTTTCAACTGACTCAAATTATGCTTATGGAATTTTCAATCAAAACAAAATCGCGGACGGATTTTATTGATATAACCGGCGCTGTAAGCGAGCTGTTAAAAGATGAGAGGGTTAAAGACGGCCTTTGCCATATTTTTGTGCCGCACACCACAGCCGGAATTACCATAAATGAAAATGCCGATCCCGATGTAATGGCTGACATTACGGCGTATCTTGATACGGCTGTGCCGTGGAAAAACAACTACGGGCATTCGGAGGGAAACTCCGCGGCACACATTAAAGCTTCTCTGTTGGGGTCTTCTGTCAGCGTGCCTGTGTCAAACGGAAGCCTTGTTTTGGGAACCTGGCAGGGCATATATTTTTCCGAGTTTGACGGCCCGAGAACAAGAAAGGTAATTGTTACTGTTATAACTTAAAATGGTTTGTCTGGAATAGCAATTCAGAAGTAAGACTAAAGGCTGGATCCCGGACTACTGCCTCCGGGATGACAACGCGAAGAAGTCCGTTGTTCACTTACAACTTAATACTTACAACTTAAAATGTTCAGTCTGGGATCCAGTAAAACCTCTGGATACCAGCTTCCGCTGGTATGACGACACGAAGAAGCCCGCCGTTCACTTAAAGCTTACAACTTAAAACTTGAGTCAATTGAAAAACCCCTAATAAGACCCTGTCATTGCGAACCCGCAGGGTGAAGCAATCTCGCTTTTCCGTCGGGAACGACGAGATTGCCGCGTCGTTGCACTCCTCGCAAAGACGGACTGAAACACTTTTTCAATTGACTCAACTTAGGATATAACGAGGGCTTCGCTTCGTTCAGGGTGACTTTACCTGTCCGTTGAAATCTTCACCGTCAGGCCTTGGATTACCTCTGGACTACTTTTAACCCTTTTATACTTTCCCTGAAAAGCTTCTGAACCCCGTCCGCGCAGGCCCAGATATTCTTTCCGTCAAACGCTATCCCTGAAATCGCAAGGCCGTCGGCCTCAAACTGCGGAATTATGTAAATGCCGGCAACAGCGAAATTTTCGGCCGTCACTTTATAAATCCTGTTTGTTTTCGCATCCGCGATAAAGAAATATTCTCCGTGCTTGAATATGCCTTTGGGATTTTCCGCCGGGCTGTCAAAGGTTTGTTCAACGCTTAGAGCGCCGTCATCTTTGTGCTTGTAAACCCTGGCAAGCTGAAAATCAAGAGACCACAGGTTCGCGCCGTCATGATAAAGGCCGGAGGGGCTCGCCCCGGGGCTTTTATATTCGGCCGAAACAGAGAGCTCGGCGTCCGGATTGAGCCTGTAAATTTTGCCCTCAAAAGGGCTGGCCGCCCAGATATAATTATTCCCGCAGGCTATCCCGGAGGGAGCTTTGTCTGTTATCTTATAAAGGTTCTCAACTGACAGCTTGGAATCGTTTTTGTGTTTGTATACTGTTTCCGCCATCCAGTCGCAGGCCCAAAGACTTTTGCCGTCCCAGCTAAGGCCGGAAGGATTAGAATACGGCACCTGAAAGGACGCCCCCGGCACCGGCTTATTTAAATATAGATAAACCCCAAAACCAATAAGAGCGGCGGCAACCGCGACAACGGCAACTTTTATTAAAGACAGCTTACCCGAAACCGGCTCTTCGTCGGCAGGAAGTTCCTGCTCCCGCGCGGCCGTTGAAGGCTGGGCGGGCGGTTTATCCTGTTTAACCGGCAGAGGAGGCGGGGCCGGAGAGCGCGCGGGAGGAACTGGGGACGGCGTTTTTAAGTCCCTGTTGAGAACTTTCTTTGCCATTCTGAGGAACTCTTCTATCTTAAACGGTTTGGATATATACTCCACCGCGCCGAGTTTTACAAGTTCTAAGGCGACATCAATTTCCCCGAACCCGGACAATATGACCACCGGCAGCTGCGGTTTGATTTTTTTAAGGCCGGCAAGTATTTCCGAGCTGTCCATATCCGGAAGGCTGATGTCAAGGAATACTATATCGGGCATCTCAAGCTTGCACAGCTCCAGCGATTGAGCGCCGTCTTCCGCGCCGAAAACAATATGCCCGTCGGGTTGCAGGATTTTTGTGATTACCTGCCGCATCCCGGGTTCGTCGTCTATAACCAGTACTTTTGACATCAATTTTTCTCCGCTGCGTTTGTGTTTTACTCTTTAGCGGCCGTTTTACGCTGACGGCGGCTCAAGCAGAAGGTTGACGGCGACCGTCGTGCCTTTCCCTTTTACGCTTTCAAGATGAATTGTTCCCCTGTGCAGGTCTATCACCCGCTGAGCTATAGTAAGGCCGAGCCCCTTGCGCCCCTTTTTGGATGAAAAGTAGGGCTGAAACACTTTTTTTATGTGCGCCTCGGAAATGCCTGAGCCCGTGTCGGTCATTTTTACGCTCAGCCGGCGGCTGGCCTCATCGTACGCGGTGGCAAGCGTAAGCCCTCCGCCCTGCGGCATGGACTCAAGCGCGTTCTGCAAAAGCTTGACGAAAGCGTCAAGCATGAGCTTTTTGTCGGCCTTCACCGCGGGAAGATTTGAGCCGAAATTCCTGCTGACGGCGATATTCTGGCCCTTAAACTGCGCCTCAAGCGGGGAAAACGCGCCCTCAAGCAGTTCGTTCATGTTATGCGCTTCCAGGCTCATTTCCGGTATCCTGGCCAGCGCGAGAAATTCCTCAATTGATTTTAACATTTCCTGAGCGTTCTGATCAACAATATTGAGCTGTTCCTTAAGTTCATTATCCATCGGGAAATTCGCGGTGCACAGCTGAATGGTTCCCGACATAATTCCCAGATAGTTGCGCACCTTGTGGGCAAAGCCCCTGGCCAGGTCCTCTAAAATTGTAAAATGCTCTTTTTCCCTGTCCTTAAGATTGGTGAGCTGCTGCGACATCTGGCCGCTGATACCGCCGACTTCTTTCTCAAGCTTTTCCCACTTTGTTTTCTCCTGGTTAAAAATACTCTCTTTCTCGGCCAGCGCCCGGGCCACCTCTTTCTTTTCTTCTTCAAGTTTCTCAAGCCTTTTTCTTGACTCTTCTTCCTTCGCCTTAAGATTCTCTTCAAGCTCCTTGAGCTGCTTTTCCATCATCGCGCGGCCCGCGAAGAACTCCTGCGGCGCGTAGGCGCCGGCTCCGGGCGTTATGGCCACGCCTTCGGAAACGCCGAGCTTGCTCTTTAAATCCTTGTTCTCGCTTTCAAGAACGGAGAGCCTTGATTCCCACTGCGATTTTGTTTTTTCTAAAATTGCCTCGGTTTCCTTCGCTTTTACCCTGTCTTCCAGAAGCATTTTCTCCTGCTCCCACCTTCTTTCCAGCTCCTTTAGCTTTATGTCAAGCTCTTTTATGGCGAACTCGTGGGTTTGAGCCTGAGACTGCATATTCTTTTTTTCTTCCTCTTTTACCTCAAGCTTTCTTTCCCAGAGCATGAGCTCTTCGTCGTAGCGCCTTTTCCAGAAATCAGCCACGGAAATGGCGTCAACTACCTGCATCATCTCGGAATCAACAGGCATATCCGTTTGAATTTTTTTAAGTTCTTCTTCAACCCAGTCCCACGAATCTTGCATGTTAGCCTCTCTTGCAGCGGTAAGGGGTATGGGGTAAGCGGTAAGTTAAACCCGTGTTTGCCTTGTATTTGTTCGCGCTTACCTCTTATCACTTACAACTTACCACTGTTCTATGGTATCTTTATTTCCTGGCCGGGCTTCACCTGCCCGCCCACAAACTTTCCTTTATTGGCATTATATATTTCTTTCCATCTGCCGGCGTCATTGTAATACTTTTTCGCGATTCCCTGAAGATTTTCTCCCGGACGGACTATGTGTTTTCTCGGCCCGGATTTTTTCGGCTCTTCCTTTTTGGGCTCCGTTTTCTCCTGAGGCAGAACCTCGGCTTTTGGCGCTTCTTTTTTGTCCTCCGGCCCGGCCGTCTTGGGCTGTTCTGCCGCGGGCCCGCCCATCTGAATGACTTTTATCTGCATGGGAGCCGCCGCCGGCGCCGCTCCCGGCTGGCCCATGCCGGGCAATGCTGTTTTTACCGGAGTGATCTCCTGGGTTTGAACCGCAGCCGGTGAAACAGGCTGAACTCTCGGAGCGGTTGATTCCTGCGAGAACGGCGTCTCGCCGCGGGTTATGGGAGGAATAATAAGCACCTGATTGGCCTTTAAAACCCCGCCTCTGCCGATGCTGTCCCTGTTCGCCTGGTATATCTCGTTCCAGTATTTGGATTCGTTATAGTATTTTTCAGCGATAGACTGAAGCGTTTCACCCTTTCTGACAACATGCCTTGTTTCCCTGCGTTCCCTGGTTTCAGCGGCCGCGGGAACGGCGGCGTCACCCTTGTCTTCCTTGTAGGCCTTTTCGGTTTTCGCGGCTTTAATTCTTTCCTTTATGCGCAGGGTGGCCTCATCTATCAAAACCTCTTCAAGCCTTTTTCTCTCGGATTCGGTTTCCGAAAGGGTGGCCTTAAGCCCCTCAACCTCGTCTTTGAGGTCGGCGTAATACATCTCAAGGCTGCCGGGCTCCAGCTCGGCTTTAACGATTCTGCCGAATTTGTAAACAAAACTCATTCTGTGCGATCCGCTCGTATCTTTAATTCCGCTAAACGGCAGCTGAAAAACATAATCTATCTGTACCGGCCTTAGGTCAAAGGAAAAACCCAGGCTGCCCATGGCGTAGTTCCTTCCGCCCATGCTGACTCCGGCTCTTATGGCAAAAAGTTTCTTAAACCATTTTTCAAACCCGGTGGCGCCGTACCAGTTATTGGCCCTGTAGATGCAATCGGCGTCCCATCTGATATCCCTCTGTTTCCAGGCTATGCCGGCCCTGTAGGTTGAGTTGAGCCTGTCAACCGAGCTCAGGCCCAGGTCCGGCTGATTGATATCTGAGGCGGAAATTCCCGCGAAAAGCCTCGGCATAATATTGTATACGACTCCCGCGTCAACGCTGAAGGCGTTTACCGATGATTTTTTGCCATAGTCAAAGACCGGGCTCAGCTCAAGGTATTTGTCTATCACATATTTTTCCGTGAGAGCTTTTAAGTTTATTCCGTACGCCCACTTGTTGTTTACTGACTTGCTCAAACCAAGATAATAGGATGATTCCTGGTAATGGTCCATCAAATCAAACTGTCTCCAGCCGACCGAAAGCGTAAAGAGGTGAACGGTGGAAATTCTGTACTCAACCGCGGCCGCGGTTGACACCTGCACCGCGGCGGCCGAGGAAGTGGAAACGCTGTCGCGGCTGCCGGCCACGGCTTCGGACTTAATTTTCATGAACGGCAGAGTAAGTCCCACGAATGAATTTGATATATCGGATTTGTCTGTCAGCCCCAGCCACAACTTGCCGTAGTCGGCTCCGAGCTGGCTCTGGCGCACAAGGCCGGGGCCTGCCGGATTGTAGTAAAAACCGAAAGGATCGTCGGCAATGGCGCAGTACGCACCGCCAAGGCCTATGGCTCTCGCCCCGGCTCCCAAATCGTCAAAATCAGCGCTTGATTGCTGGGCAAGGGAAAAAACAACGGCAAGCACACTGATAAATATCAGAATGTCGTTTTTTACCGTCAATAGTGTTTTTGCCGCTTTTTGATTCATATTTTTCCTGTGGCCGACCGCCCCGGCATACACTGCGCTTAACTTATCGTTTATGACGCTCACCTTGCCAGAATTATCGTTCCGTTCACAACTTTTTTCTGAGACTCTATCTGATAAATATATACACCCTTTGAGGCTCCGGCGCCGTCCCATTCCAGTATTACGGTTGTCGCGGTGGCGTCTCCGACGGGGGCGATATCCGCGATGTATTCGCCGCGCATATCAAATATTTTTCCGGAAATTTTGTCTCCGTCCGGGTTGTCCGTAAAAAACATTATTTTTTCGTAGGGAGCGACTCCGGGAGTAAAAGTTTTGGAAGGGTATATGCTGGCCAAACCGAAGGCCGTGGCGCGGCTGACCTGCCTTAACTGGTACTCGCCCGGCCGCTTTACCCTTATAACCACTTTTTTCTTTAACTCGTCCATATATCCGCCGACCCTGATGTATTCCACTCCGTTGAACCAGTAAACCGCGAGCTCTCCGGAAACAAAAGAAGACGGAGCGGCAAACGGCGTTCCCATGGAAGGAGCGGGGAAGAGGTTGCCATAAGAAAACTGAAGAGTGACAGGCACGCTGAACTCATAGTTTGAAATATTTTCAAGCGCCGCGTCCTGAACCTTAAGATCGTACACCCTGAAGGTTTTGCCGACCTCAAGATCGGTCTTCCTTACGAAATCCACAGTAATATCTTTCTGCCATTTGTTGTTTTCCGCGAGCAGCTCGCTGGATGTTTCCGCCGGAAGCTCGGCGACCGCTTCCTGGTCCTGCGAAACCAGCGTCAGCCTTTCCGGATTTGAGGTGTCCAGAATAAGCGAATTCGCGCTTTCGGTCCCGGATTCGTCTATCGCCCGCACGAAGAAGAAATATTTACCGGCGAGAATAGTGGGATCCGTGTATTCCAGAACCGCCTTGTCTACAAATGAAATTTTTACCGCGGCGCTAAGCCCCGCGACGGAGACGGCCCTGTAAATATTGTAGCCCGAGAGGTCGTCGGCCGCTGTCCCGTCCGTATTTGTTATTACCGGCGACCATTTAACGGTAAAACAGCATTCATCGGACGATATCGCTCCCCTCAAACCCGCCGGAGGAACCGGCTTGTTGATAACCGGAATAGCAAACGAGAATATTCCCGCGCAGTCCCTTTCAAGGCCTTTTAAATCCTTGGCGACAACCCTCCAGTAGTAAGTCCTGTTTTCAAGCAGGGCCTCGGGAACCGAGTAATTGTTTGTTTTTATGGATTTTTTGTTCAGCGTCAGTACTGAGAAATCTGAAACCGTTGAAATAAACAGCTCGTATTCCACGCTGTCGTTTAAATCGCCGTCTACCGCGGCATTCCAGGAAAGAGCCGGAGTTTTCGTGTCCACGGCCGAACCGTTGGCGGGAGCGAGCAGCGCGAAACTATGCGGCGGATTATTAGTCATGGATATTACAAACGACCAGGTCGGGCTGAAAACAAAATCCGGATCAACATTTGAAGGCGGATTGCCCTGATAACCGCTCGCGCGGACCCGCCAGTAATAAGTTGACTGGTCTAAAAGGCCTGTCAGCGGCTGATAGAATGTATCGGCGCCGGTCGGTATGGGCTGGCTGCCGGTAAAGGATGGGTCCTGGGAAATTTCTATGTAGTAGCGAACTATATCGGCTGGATCCGGATCCTCAGCGGCTTGCCATATGAACCACGGGGTCAGAGTTGTTGAAATCAGAACCCCGTAGGCCGGCTCAGACAGGCTGAAACTGCCCGGAGTTTGTTTTACAATGTCGGTATAGAATTTTCTCACGGCTGACTGCTGGCTTTTTCCGTTGTTCTGGCTTACGGCGTCCACCTTCCAGAAGTAATCGCGGTTGTCTCCCCAGAACATGTACTGGGCAGTCGTGGTCTGCGTCAGCCCGGTTATCGTGGTGCTGAAAGCCACATTAAAGTCCGAGTCAAGAGAATAAGTCAGGTTATAATACACCGAGTCCCGCGGATCCGGCGCTGTCGCGGAATTCCATGAGAAGCTGACATCAAGAGATGTCTGTCTTTCGTCATTAGCCGGGGTCAACAGGGCAAAACTGTTCGGGGCTTCCGAGGTTCCGTTCACCGCGAACGAGTTGGTGGTGGCGCTCATGGTATAAAGCAGGCCGTCGGTAGACCAGACCCTCCACCAGTAAGTGGAGTTTTCCACAAGCGCCGGAGTTGTAAATGCCGTTGAAACTAAACCGGCCGATGAAGCGTACGAGGTGAACTCGGGGGTCTGCGAATAATCCACTTTATAGGTCCAGCTGTCTCCGGGGTCATTGTCCACCGAAACGGTCCAGGAAAGCTCCGGAGCCTGCGTATAAACTATAGACGAGTCCTGCGGCCCGGTTAGAGAGAATGCCGTGGGAGCCGTGTTAATTACATTGATTCTTACTTTATAGTATGGCGGCGAACACAAAGCCGCCGTCCCGTCGGCGTCAACAGCCCTCGCCTCCCAGTAAATTGTTTTGTCCTCCCAGAGCTGGAAGCCCGGAGTATAAGTAGGAGTGCTGAGTCCGGCAACCACGGTCGTTATGGAAACATTAAACGAGCTCTCGGTTGAAAATGAAATAGTGTAGCTAAGTGTGTCTCCGAGCGCCGAATCCTGATCGCTGGAAGCCTGCCAGGTGAAAACCGGCGTCGCGGTCGGAGAAACACTGTTGTCGGCAGGAAGGTTTAATGAGAAAACCGCGGGGCCGCGGTTGACCGGAGCGGCGGCGGGCGAGGTTGAAGAAACCGCGGACCAGTTGCCTCTCTCGTCTGAAGTTTTAACGGCGAAATAGTAGGTGGTTCCGTTGCTTAATCCGGTTACCGCGCAGGACTGCAGGCTCCCGGGAGTTGTGGAGGTTGCCCAGGAAATTCTATAAGGGTATCCCGCTGAAACCTGATCCCAGTTGGCGCCGGTTATTTCAGCGTAACTGGAAATTCTTAAGTCATAGGAACCGCTCAAGGCGTTGCTTGTGCCGTCGTCGCCGGGCGCGGCCCATGAAAGGCTTATCTGTCTCCAGGAGGGAGAAATCGCTATGGAGGTCACGGTCGCGGGGGCGGTTATATCCACCTGAGCCCAGGCGGTAGCTCCGTCTGAAACCGCCGACCAGTTGCCGGCTTCATCAGCGGACCAGACGCGCGCGTAATATGTCACTCCGCCGGTAAGCCCCTCTATCTCGCGGGCCTGAGGTTCGTACGGCTGAACCGTTGTGGTAATCTGTATTTGATAAGAAGACAGCTGGAAATTGTATTGCGGATCGCTTGAGTAGTCAATGCGGTATTTGCCGTCCGTTATCTGGCCTGACGGTCCGTTATCGCCGGGCGCTTCCCAGCTCAGGTTTATCTTTCCCTCGCTTGAGCCCTGCGAAGCCGAGATTGTTGTAATAGCCATGGGCGCCACGGTGTCCAGGGTTCTTGTGGATACGAAGGAAGAGAAAGGCGATTCCATCTCAAGGCTGAAATATCCGTTGCCGAGGTTTCCTTTGTCTATGCAGGTTATGCCGTAAAAATATGTGGTTTCCGAGAGAAGCCCGGTATCAATATAGTAGGTAGTCGGATGCGCCACCGCGAAAGTGCTTATGTTTACGGCCGCGGCTGAGAAAGAGAATGTCGCTCTGTAAACTTTATAAATATTCCTGTCGTCGTAGCCGCTTACGGAGGGCAGGCCCCATGAAACCGCGACTGAATTAGACCCGAGCGCGACGGCGTAGGGATTAGCCGGAGCCTGCGGCGGCCTGTCCAGCGCCGATACCGCCTTAGTGGCGGCGATGAGAGAATAATTGTTTACCTTGTCTCTGGCCCTAAGCGAGAACCAGTAGGTTGTGCCGGGATAAAGGCCGGTTAAAACCCTCGGTGGTTCGGTGCTGGGAAAGGTTACGGTCGCCGCCACATTTGACGAAACTCCTATGGCGTCAAATATGTCCTCCGTAATGTCCGAGGTGCTCCATTTCACCACATAAGAGCTGCTCTGGCCTGTTGTGCCGTCGTCTCCCGAGGCAACCCAGGTGAGGCGCACCTCTCCGTCATTTGTCCATGTTTCGGCGCTGGTCAGAAGCGGCGCGGCCGGCGCTATTCTCGGCAGGGTGGTTGAAACCTGAATATAATCGGGTATAACAGGAAGCTCGTCGTTATTTGTCGCCCAGATTCTGTATTGGTAAGTCGTTCCCTCCAGCAAACCGAGATCCTGGTGGGTCGTTGAGGCGGCAAGAGTCATGGCATTGACAAGATTCGCGATGAAACCGTCGGTGGAGCGCTTAACGGTATATCTTGTGTAGGAGGGATTGGAATTGTTCTGCCAGGTAAGTTCGGCCTTGGCGGTTGTCAGCACAGAGGTCACGGTTCCCGGCTGGTTGCAGAATGTAAATAATATTTTCGCGTTTGAATTTATCGCCTGTAAATCGTTGAAAGCCTCAACTACAACGGCTCCCGAAGCGTTGGGTGTAAGCCCGCTCATTACCCAGTATGTTACGGAGGCGGCAAGGTCCCCCGACATGTTTTCGCCGGTAGTGGAATTGATAACCCGAAACCCGTCGGAGTTTGAAACCAGGTTCCAGGCCCACTGAATATCGGACGACGAAATAGCGGCCGCGTCAGCCGAGAAGGCCGGCTGCGCCATGGCTACCCACGGCGCCGTTGAACCAACCGAGCTGTATTCGCCTGTATTATTTGTGTTGTCTTTAGCCCTCACCCTATAATAATAGGTATTGCCGTTTAAAAGAGCCGTGTCCTGGTGGGTCGTTCCGGGTGAAAGTATAGCCACCAGTTCGCTAAAACCGGAAAGCGCCGAGTAGCTTGAGCTTTCCACGATATATTCCTTTATATCATTTTCAGGGTTTGCGCTCCAGGAAATGTCAACGAAGGCATTGTTCGCCGCGAGAGTCAGACCCGAAACCTTTGAGGGCGATGAATCAAAGATTACGCAGAAATTGGCCGTATTCCAGGCGCCCAGCGTATCCACCGAGGACTGCCAGACGCCGTAATTAGACAATGAATCAATGGCCGCGGCCGCGAAATAAAGAGTCGCGCCCGGAGCAAGATTTGACAGCAGCCTGGATTCAGCGGTGCCGCTTGAAGCAAGCGAACTCCAGCTCTGCGTATAAGTGCTCGTCCAGGAGCTGAAAAAATCGGCCGAATTTATCTCGGCGGTCGCGTATTTAACCAGATATCCCTGGGGAGCGCTGAATCCGTCGGAAGGATCCGGAGCAGTCCATTCAAGCGTCATGGTTCCTTCTGCTGACCCGGCAAGGGCCGTCAGGTCGCAGACGGCTGCAGGAACGGCAAAAACGGGGGCAAACAGCCCCGTCAGAGCTACCAATGATAATAAGACGCGTTTTATCATAATGTTTTCGCCATTTTGAAAAAACAAAAACTACCGTTCGGCCCGTCACTGGCCCGGTAGCTAAAGATAGGGGGTCTTTTTAATGCGCGCTACCCGCAAAACGAAAATTCCCGTTTTCGCGGTCGGCCTCAGCTGTTCTTTTTCGGTAACCCGGCTGGCGTGGATAGGCCCCCTATCTTTAGCCCCGTGGCTTTGCGTCCCCGAGTTTCCTCAGGTTTGCCATGCTTTAAAAGCAATCCGCTTTAAAGCGGTTTTTATCGTAAGAACATAACAGCTTTTTGGCCGCACTCATTAAATAACAGAGTTCGCTATATTTGTCAAGGTTTTTTTAAAAAATAGTCCGGCCGCGTTTTCCGGGCCTTAATATTTAACTTCTTTCATGGAATTGAATGAAAAGTTGAATATTTTACCTATTCCGTCCGCGCTGGCCCATAGAGTTTTGCCGTCGGAAGTAATGCCTGCCAGCTTATAATTATTCTTTACAAAATACGGTATTTCATAAACATCGCTGACAGAGAAATCCTTAACCGAAACTTTATATATCCTTCCGGTCTTGTAGTCGCCTATGAAAAAATTCTCTCCGCTTTTAAACATGCCGCAGGGGTTAATGGCCGGGCTGTCAAAAGTGCCTATCATTGAAATTGTTTCGTCCATTTTGTGCTTGTAGATTTTGGCGGCCTCTGAATCCAGCACCCAGAGGTTAGCGCCGTCAAAATAAAGGCCGGAGGGATTGCCCCCGGAGGTGGCGAAAATGGCTTCTACCGTGAGCGAGGCGTCCATATTATGCCTGTAAATCCTTTTTTCTATGGAACTGCAGGTCCAGAGTTTCTCTCCGTCATAAGTCAAACCCGTGGGCTGGCTGTTCGCGCTTTTGTAAACCGAAGCTATGGAAAGCTTCGCGTCCTTGTTATGCTGATAGATATTGCCCATCACCCAGTCGGTGACCCAGAGATTCTGTCCAATGGAACTAATACCCGTCGGATTGGCATAGGGTATAGCGAATTCCTGCACCGCGCCGGAACTAAACAATCCCCTGCCGAATATTACGGCAAGCGCGATAAGAAGAGCTGCGCCGGCTCCTATCAGTATTCCCTTCGGAAGAGGTTTTTTAGCCGCCGCGGGAGCTGAAACCGCCGCCTGAGGCTTTGAAGCAGGAGCCGCCGCCGCCGCGGCCGCCTGGCCCTGGGCCGGCACGGCGCCCAGCGCTTTATTGACGACTTTAAGCACTTCGTCAATTTTAAATGGTTTGGATATATAATCAAAAGCTCCCTGCTTTATTGAAGAGACCGCTGTCTCTACATCGCCGAAGCCGGAGAGCATTATACATTTAATGTTGGGGTTTATTTTCTTGAGCTCCGCCAGGACCTCAAGGCCGTCCATGTCCGGAACTCTCATATCAAGAAGAGCGAGATCGGGAACTTCCCTGGCTCCGATTTCAATAGCCTGTTTTCCGTCCTCCGCCGTAAAAAGAGGATGCCCCAGCGGCTTCACCATGTTGTAAACCACATTTCTCAAAGCCGGTTCATCGTCCATAATCAGAATCTTTGCCATTGTTTCCTCCAATTCAGTATTCTTATTTTCCTTCAAGGGCGGCTTTAATCTTTTCAAGCATCTGGGCCGGATTATAGGGTTTTGAAATATATCCGCTTGCCCCGGCTTCCGTGAGCGTTTCCGGCTCCCCGGAGAGGTCGTGGCCGGTGCACATTAACACGGGTATTTTTGCCGTCAGAGGATCGGCCTTGATCATTTTGCAGGCCTCCCAGCCGTCCACTTCGGGCATTTCGGCGTCAAGCAAAACTATATCGGGCATTTCTGATTTTGTTTTTTCAAAAGCCTCGCTTCCGTCGGCAGCCTCAACCACGGTATGGCCGCCCTTCTCCAGGGACATTTTTGCGATTTTTCTCATCATGTCCGAATCGTCAGCGATAAGTATCTTTGCCATTACAACCTCCGCAAGAAGTATTATATCTCTTTTGTTCCTATTTTGGCGGACTTTATCGTAAGTTTCCCGCTTGTCGTGTCAAATACTATGGTCCTGCCGTAATTCTTGCCGGTGTCCTCCGCGACAAGAAAAATTTTCGCGTTTTCCAGAAGCTTCTTCACGGCCTCAATGTTTCTGTCTCCGATATTCATTGAGGGGTCCGGAACCGCGCTCTGGAACATACAGGCGCCTCCGGCGATCTTGGCCGTTATTTTTGCCCTGACCGCGCCCAGGCGGGTCATCTCCTCAAGCATCTTTGCCACGGCGACATCGGCGAATTTCGGGCTGGGCGCCTGGGAGCTTCTTGACAGAGCGCTGTCCGGAAGCATGATATGGGCAAGCCCGGAAACTTTAGTAACCGGATCGTGCAAAGCGATGCCGACGCAGGAACCGAGGCTTATGGATTCCAGCAGGCAGGCGTTTTTCGCGACTATATATTCGCCTATTCCTACGCTTATCACATCCATCAGGCAATACCCACTTTTTTAAATATCCTCTCCAGCGACGGCGTATCTGGGAAAATAATAAAGTTTCCCTCCAGCTTGGCGTCAGGGGACTTTATCTCGGTTTCCATAAGAAGCGCGTAGTCAACTTCCTGCGCTATTTCTATCAGCAGATAGTCCACTACGGCGCCGAGCGCGTCTGAAGAATAAAACGGAACCGAAATAAAAATTTGAGCGTCTATCATGTCTGCCAGCGCGTTAATGTAAGAATTAGTAAGGATATTTCCGAGCTCCATCATCGCCGATCTTTCTATTTCTTCAAATTCAACATGGTTTTCCGGCTTTATGCCGGCCATCAGCAGCGCCGTTAAAGAACTCGCGGTATCGGCCGGAAAAAACAGCAGGACGCTTCCCGTGATGTCTCCCAATATTTTGAAATACAGGCCGACTATGGGTATTTCCGCCCCGCCCAGTTTTTCCGGGACCTTTGTCACGGGCACCAGGGCCAGGTCGGGTATGTCCACCGTGACTGTTTTGTCAATAAGTTTTGACAGCGCGGTCGCGGCATGCGCGGTGCCGACATTAACAAATTCTTTAAGGGCGTCTATCTCCATTTCGGTGTATTCTTTCATGCCAGCCTCTCTTCCTTTACGAGCGATATAATCAGTTCCAGCGATTTCGGATCGGGTAAAATAAAGAATTTGCCGCGGATCGTTTCCGGTATATCGTGAAATACTATTTCAAGCACTACCGCGAACTCGGCGACTTCGGAGAGTTCTATTAAAACAAAATCTATAATCGCGCCGGCCATGTCAAACGCGAGTTTTGGAACGGAAATCAGCAGGTTTTTGTCAAGTATTTTCGCCAGAGCGTTCACAAAAGTGCCCGTAATTATGTTTCCCGTTTCCTCCAGCGCCGAGCGGTCCATATCCTCAAGCACTTTGGTGTCCCCGGGCGACTTCTTAAGCAGAATATCCGTCAGAGAGTAGGCGCTTTCCCTTGGGAAGGTCAGAAGGAATTCTCCCGTCAGGTCGCCCATAATCCTTGAATATACACCTACCACCAGCGTTTCGGCTCCGCCTATTAATTCCGAGACTCTGGCCACCGGGACCAGCTTGATATCGGGAACGCTCATATCCACCTTTTTACCGAGCATTTTAGATATAGCGGTGGCGGCGTTTCCGGCGCCAACCGAGCATATTTCTCTGAGCGCGTCTAATTGAAGTTCGCTCAACTTATCCATTCAGCTTCTCATTGTCCCAAGAAATCCTATAACCTGCCCTTCCTCGTCTTTAAGTATCGTACCCGTAAAATACAGCTTTATTTCTTTATTGTTCTTAGCCACAAAAACTATGGGCGAATCTTTTGCCTTGCCGTCCCGCGACAGCTCCTGCCAGGCTTTTTTTCTATACTCTTCACCCAGGATTGATTCAAGAGGTTTGCCGGTCAGCTCCTCTTCGGTATAACCTAAAAGCGCTTCCGTGGCTTTATTGACTTTTCTAATATAGCCATTTGTGTCGGTCGCAATAACGGTTTGCACTAAATTGCGAATAATGGTTTCGGAGTATTTTTTAGCCTGGCTCAACTCTTCTATTAACCTGCGGTTTTCCTTAACCAGCTCGTATTTTTCGTAAGCGTTTCCGACCACTATCTTTATTTCCGAGATATTCACCGGTTTTGTAAGATAGGCGAAGGCCCCTTCGTTGAGCGACTTTATAGCCGAGTCCATGGAAACATGAGCCGTCAGCATTACCTCCAGCATATCCGGAAACTCGCTTCTCATTGTCTTTAAGAGTTCCAGGCCGTCAATGCCGGGCATCATGATATCCACAATGGCCACCGGAAACGGCGTGGCGTGGGAAAGAGTTTTTTTCTCAGTACGCAATTTTTCCAGTGCCTCCTGGGCCCCCGCTACCGCCGTTACCTCGTAGCCGGCGGCCTCAAAAGCGAACCTGAGGATCATAAGAATGTCTTTGTCGTCGTCAATAATCAGTATTTTTCTTTCCATAGAGCACCCCGGTTCCGCCCGAACCAATTATTCAAATAAAACTTTTACTTCCGCATTTTCATGCAGTGGCGAAGTATATTGAGATTCAACATCGTTTATCAAAAGCTTAATTCTCTTGCCGGACTGTTCGCGCGGATCAAGAGATATGAAACGAAAAACATCAACCAGAGCCGCCTCCGCGTCCTGCCCGAAAACGGTTTCAATAACATCTCCGTTGCGCACGGTGACATCCGGAGAGGACTCTTCTCCGTTAAGCAGTATTTTGCCTTTGCCGCCCGGGAAAACATATTCCTCGCCGTTTATTTTAACCCTTAAATCTCTTCCGGCCGGAGGAGTTTGCACAAAATCTCCTATCTTCCAGTTGTTGTTGAGCGAGCCGAATTCTACTTCGTCGTTCTCGTGAACAATTATTTCGGGGCTGTACTCGGTTTCAATGCCGTTTATCTTAAGATAATAATTTTTTGACTTTAGCAGAGTTTCCTCTCCGTCCACCTCAACAAGCATTTCTTTCTGGGAAAAAGACTCCAAGTCTATAACGAGATATTTAAATATCTCGGGCAGGCTGGCTATGGGAGAATACAGTATAACATCCCTGTCTTCTATGAATGTGTCAAACGGAACTTCGTGGTTATTTATAGTTATCTTCGCGGGGACAAGGGTTTCCCTGCCGTTAAACTTAATCTTGGGCAGAGAAATGCTTTCCAGCTCGCTTATCCTTTTCAAGGCGTCCTTACCGTCTTTCGCCGGATAAAAAACAACCTTGTCGCCTTCCTTAACCGCGGTGTCCAAGGCGGCTTTTTCTCCGTTTAATTCTATAGAGGCCGGCCTGGGAGCCTCTCCCCTGACCGTGTAAAATTTGCCGTTTATCGTAAAAGTTTTCGCCAGGCCGGGCCTGCCGTAAATCTGCCTGGTCGTTATACCCTGGGAAATAAGCACGGACAAAATATTGGGGTTCTTCTCAGAACTCATCACTGTCACGCGCTTGTCGTTGAGCGACAGGTGCGTGAGGGCAAGCCCTGGGTTTCTTGTGACAAGCAAAGCTATGCCGGCCGCGGTCGCGGCGTCGGGCCCTATAAGCCTGGCGGTCCTGTCGTATATATCGGGGTTCAGGCTGACCGGCCTTATCCCGACCCGGTTAAGAGGAATTTCAAGTTCAGCGGACACCTCCTGCTCCAAAAACGGCGTAAGGCTTCCGCCTCCCACGAGAACCACGGCGAAATTTTTTGCCTCTCCGTTTGCCTCGCGCGAAAAACCGGGGGTGATTTTTTTTATATCCTGTGAGATCATTGCCGCGAGCCCCTTAACAGCCGGCCTAATTATGCCCAACAGCTCGGACAGTTTTTTCGTATTTGCCCTTCCGAATATATCGCTGAAAGCTATATCCATTTCCACCCGTTCCTTTGATTCAAGCATCCAGGCGGAGAGGTTTCTTTTTATTCTTTCTGCTTCGTCAAAGCTTACAAGCAGCTCCGTGCACAGGGTTTCGGTGATAAGGTCCCCGGCCGATGGTACCATGCCGTAGGCAAGCACCTTGCCCCTGGAAACCACGGCTATATCAGAGGTGCCCGCGCCTATATCAACCAGCGCCAGGTTGAGTGATTTTAATTTTTCCGGAACGGTAGACTCAAGCGCCGCTATCGGTTCAAGAGTCAGGTAACTTATTTCAAGCTCCAGCTTTTCAGCGACCGTAAACATCGCTTCCAGCACTTTTCTGGGCAGAAGAGTGACCAGCACCTCCGCCTCTACCGCGGAACCCCGGTGGTCTAAAAGCGAAGAAATGTCGTCTCCGTCCATTTTATAACCCATCACGGAATACCCGACACAATAATAATCGGAGTCGGACTCATTAATATTTTCAAGCGCCGACTGAACCGCCACCAGTTCAAGGCGTTTTATTTCGTTTTCATTTATCGTCTCGTAGGTTTTTCTTTCCTGCCGGGCTATGCCTTTGCAGGTTACCAGGTTTCTGCCCGCGACCGCCAGCGCTGTCTTTTTAAGACGGAAATCACTCCCGGGGCCGGCTCCGGCCATTCTTTCAAGGGACTCTTTTACTTCCCTTACTGTCCTTGTGACTTTTTCTATGTCATGAACCTGGCCCGCGCGCATCGCCCTGGTCTCATGCTCTTTTATCTCGGAATACACTATCTCAAGAACCTGCGGCCCGTCCGACTGGCGGCAGATAAGGCCCCGGACAAAACGGGTGCCTATGTCTAAAACAAAGAAATTTTCTTTTTCATTCATGATCTTATCCCGGCCCTGTTAACGGGTTTCGGCCGTTCCGAGGAAACCGACTACCTGCCCTTTGACATCCTTCATTATGGTGCCCGTAAATGTAAGCCTTATCTGCCTGCGGTCCTTGGCAAGGAAAATTACGGGGAAATCCTTCACATGCCCTTTGCTCATAAGATCGGAGAGGGCTGTCTGTTTAAATTCGTCCGAAAATATTTTCTGGAGCGGTGAACCGATCAGCTCTGATTCCGTGTAGCCGAGCAGATTTTCAAGCGCCCGGTTGGTTTTTTTAATCACTCCGCCGGAATCCGTGGCGACAACTATGTGCACAAGGTTTTGAACAATATTCTCAAGATAATCTTTAGCCTTATTGAGCTCTTCCACAAGGCGCTTGTTCTCCTGTATAAGCCTGTAGCGGTCGTAGGCGTTTTTGAGCGCGTTTTTGAGCTCGTCAATATTTATCGGTTTCGCGAGATAGGCAAAGGCTCCCTCGTTAAGCGACTTTACCGCCGTGTCCATTGATGTGTGCGCGGTAAGCATAAGCACCATTGAATCCGGAAAATCCTTTTTAATGATCTTGAGGAATTCAAGGCCGTTGAGCCCGGGCATCATTATATCCGAGAGTATTACGGGGAATTTCTCCGCGCTGGCTCGCATTTTTCCCAGCGCCTCGGTAGCCGTGGATGCCGACACCACGGAATAACCGGAAACCTCAAGCGCCGCCTCCAGATACTCCAACACGCTTTCGTCGTCATCAACCACCAGAAGTCTTTCGTTACTCATAATTTAGCTCCCGTAAATTGACACCACATCAAGTATAAGCACTACCCGCCCGTCTCCCAGTATCGTAGCGCCGCTGAAATTTTTAACCGACCGCAAAATACCGGAAAGAGTTTTTATGACTATCTCCTGCTTTCCGATAAGGCCGTCAACAACAATACCTACTTTTTTGCTGGCAAGCTCCACTATGACGGTATAATTTCCGAGCTCGCTGTTTGAACTCCCCGGCGAGTTAAAAACCCTGCCCAAGGAAACCAGCGGTATTACTTCATTTCTTAAAAGGAGCACTTCCTTTTTGTCTATGGTTTTTATAGCCTCTTTTTCAATCCTCGCTATCTCGGCAACATTGGTAAGCGGTATCGCGTAAACTTCTTTGCCGGCGTTAACAAGCAGGGCCTGAATAATTGCCATGGTAAGGGGAAGCTGGACGACAAAGACCGAGCCCTCGCCCTTTTTGGATCTTATCTCAAGCTTGCCGTTGAAAGCCTCCACCAGGTTTCTGACCACATCCATGCCAACACCGCGGCCGGAAATATCGGTGATCTCTTTTGCCAGCGAAAAACCCGGGTGGCAGATAAGCATAAAAGCATCGGACTCGCTTAACTGCTGAGCGTCCTGCGGGTCTATTATCCCTTTTTCCACGGCCTTTCTTTTTATTTCTTCGGCGTCCATGCCTTTGCCGTCGTCAGAAACCTCTATCCAGACAAAACCCTTTTCCCGGCGCGCGTTGAGACGGACAGTGCCGGAAATGTTTTTATTAAGCATCTTTCTTGTTTCCGGGGATTCTATGCCGTGGTCCACCGAATTTCTGAGCAGATGCACGAGGGGCTCGTTAATCTGGTCAAGGAGCATTCTGTCTATTTCTATTTCGGTGCCGGTCATCACGAACTCAATTTCCTTGGAAAGCCTGTGCGTGAGATCCCTGACCATCCTCGGATAGCGGTCAAATATCTGTTTTACTGGAACCATTCTCGTCTTAAGGACTTCTTCCTGTAGTTCAGTCGTATATTGGCTGATGCCGTTTATCACCGACGAAAGTTCCGTTATCTGCTCTTTTTCCGCGATCTGAGAAAGCTGGGCCTTGGCTATGACAAGTTCGCCCACCAGGTTCATCAGCTTGTCTAAATGTTCAACCTTTATCCTGACCGTCTGGGATTTATGTTCTCCTGACGAAACCGCTTTATCCTGGACATCTTTTTCAGCCGCCTGCGGAGGCGCGGCCTCCGAAGGTTTTGGCTCTTCCTTCGCGGGGACCTGTGCCGGCGCGGCCGGCTCGGTTTTCTGCGGCGGAGGCGGAGCCGTCTGCCCGGCTATATTTTCTGCGGGCACGATTTTTTCCGCCTTCACGGCAGGCTGAGGCGCGGCGGCGACGGCGGCAGAATCCATATTTTTTAATTTCTGAACCAGGGCCTGAATGTTTATGCCCTTATCCTGGCCGCTGACGATCTCGTCAAGAAGAGACTCCAGGGAGTCAAAGCAGTCAAACAGAATGTCAATACTTTCGGCCTTGGCTTCAATTTTTCCGGAGCGGAGCTTGTCCAGCAGGTTTTCCATGGTGTGAGTAAGTTCGGTTACCTTATCAAAACCCATGGTCGCGGCCATGCCTTTAAGCGTATGCGCGGCGCGGAATACTTCGTTAAGCAGATCCCTGGCTGAGGGATTTTTCTCAAGCTCAAGCAAATTGGCGTTGAGCACGGAAAGATGCTCTTTGGACTCCGATACGAAGATTTCCTTAAATTGGCTTACATCAAAATCATCTGCCATGTTTTACCCTTCCCATTTGATACTGAATTTTATATAAGGCCCTTTTTCGTCCTGGCCGTTCTGGGGCGTAACGCGAAGGCTCCCGATGTTTAACAGCATCCTGAAAAGCTCGTTGACCCAGCCTATGGTTCTCTCCCTGCTGATTCTCTGGGGCAGTTCCTGGTTTAAGGTGGCGTTCCTTAGAAAAAAACTTCCGGAGCGCCCGAGCACATCAAGTTCCGAAACTTCGCCGATCACGCCATAAAAAAACGAGCTCATAAGCTTTGGCAAAAAGTTTTTAAAATGTATCAGTTCTATGGCTTTAAGAAAAAATGACTTCCTGTACAACTCAACCACGCCTCTGGCCTCAGCGGCGCCCATATGCTCCAGCAGTTTCGGGTCGTCAGCACCGTGCATCTCTAAACATTTTTCATAAAATTCAAAGAAAATCTTTTTTGAATAAAACAGGTTAATTGAAAAACCGGCGTTTACGGCTTCCTTGAGTTCAACTGAACAAATCGCCTGCAACTTATCAATATCCGCGTCTCCGTACTTATCCCTGAGGTACTTAAGGGCAGATCTGAGGATTATGCCCTTAACCATCAAATCTTCCTTATTGACTTCGCAGGGCTTTTTACCGGCGAGGACATTCATAACGGCCTGGGTTATCTGGTGAGACGGCAGAACGCAGTGAGCCAGGCCCTTGGAAAATATCGCTTCCGGCATCCCGTAAACCGTCGCCGTTGACTGGTCTTCCGAAATAATCCTGCCGCCGGCTTCCCTAATCTTTCTCGCGCCTTCAGAGCCGTAACCTCCCATGCCGGATAATACCACGCAGATGGTTTTATCTCCGAAAGTGGCGGCACAGGTCTCAAAGGTGGTGTCAATGTCCGGCTGTATTGACACATCGGGCTTGGAAATCTTGACTACGGCTCCCTTTTTGGTCCGCGCCACCTCAAGAGTGGCGTCGCCCGGTGAAAATAAAATCCTTTTTTGAAGAATTAAATCGCCGTTTCTGCCTATCTTTATCGGGAAAACACACTTTTTTGCCAGGTGCTGTATATACGATTCAAGGAACTGCTGCGGCATATGCTGGGATACTATTATGCCGGCCGGAAAATCGGCCGGAATCCTGGGCAACACTTCTTCCAAAGCTATCGGCCCCCCGGCTGAAGAACCGATAACCAGAACTGAAAAGGCTCTTTGCTTTATGCCGGAAACTTTCTTAACTTCAGGGCTCGGGAGCATTCTCGCCAGAAGCCTGAGCTTGTCCACTCTGGCGGCGGCTTTTATCTTAAGTATCAGCTCCTGGCTTATTTTATGCATGTCCTGCGGCTTCATGGGCTTTTCAACTACATCTATGACGCCCAGAGCGTAGGCTTCTTCCACAATATCGGATTTGGCTCCCGCCACCGAGGAGACAATAATGACCGGCGTGGGGTTCTGCTTCATTATTTCTTCAAGCGCCCAGATGCCGTCCGGCAAAGGCATGATGACATCCATCGTCACCACATCGGGCTTAATATCCCGTATCTTCTCAAGCGCCTCCCTGCCGTCTCCGGCGGTGGCGACAACGGATATCTCCGGATCTTTTGAGACCA
Organism: Elusimicrobia bacterium RIFOXYA2_FULL_47_53; assembly: GCA_001800315.1. Classification (GTDB taxonomy): domain Bacteria; phylum Elusimicrobiota; class Endomicrobiia; order Endomicrobiales; family XYA2-FULL-47-53; genus XYA2-FULL-47-53. The sequence goes on from MGVE01000006.1 coordinate 192,748, forward strand.
TCTCGGTGATAACCTTGCGCATGAATGTGGAATCGTCAACTACAAGGAGCTTTATCATGGGTTATGAAAAATTAAATCTCTAAAACCTGTTTTACCTTCAGCAGAAGCTCTTCCGCCTTAACCGGTTTTGTGACAAAACCTTTGGCCCCCAGCGCCAGGGCTTCTTCTACTACCTTTTCCTGTCCCATAGCCGAAACCATTATGATTTTGGCATTGGAGTCAAACAAAACAATATCGCGCACAGCGGCCAGGCCGCTTTCTGTCGGCATAATGATATCCATGGTAACAAGATCGGGTTTTAGCTCCTTGTATTTAGCTACGGCGGAAGCCCCGTCTTCAGCCTCGCCGACCACCTCATGCCTGGCCGAGCTGTCTTTTTCAAAATAATTCTTAAGAATCAGCCTCATAAATTTTGAATCATCCACAACCAGAATTCTTGACATCAGATTTCCTCCTGTAAAATTCCTATTTTGTATTGTTTTTGGGATCGCCTTCTATGGCGCGCGCCGGCCACCAATGCTTCCGCCTTTCCAGCTCGTTATCCGGCAGCGGCTCTTCCGAGGATCTTCTTTCCTTTCTGTAAATATGCTCTTTTGAGTCAAGCGCGTAAAAGTAATCCTTTCCCTTTCCCAGGAAAATTATTTCGGATTTTCCCACAACAAACATGCCATGGGGAAGAAGGGCCTTATAAAAAGTCTCAAACAGCTTTTCTTTAACCTTAGGAGACAGGTATATCATGACATTTCTGCAGAATATTATATCAATTTGCGCGAGCGGCTGCTCGGACAGAAAATTATGTTTTTGAAAAACCACCATGTTCCTTATTTCATCCGACAACTGATATTTCTGGCTGTCCAGCGGCTGTTGCGGAGCTGGCAGTTCCCTGAAATATTTCTGAATTAAAGGCCCGAAGCCTGCCTCGGCGTTTTTTAAGGCCTCCTTCTTGTAAATACCCTGCCTGGCCTTGTTGAGAGCGTCATCATCAATGTCGGTAGCGGTGATAGAAAGCGTAAGGCCGCGCGGCAATATTTCTTTCATTAACATAGCTACGCTGTAAGGCTCTTCGCCGCTTGAACAGGCGGCAGACCAGATCCTGAGGTGAGACGGCTTTACTTTCAGCTTTTCAGCTATCATCATCGGAAGGTATTTTTCTCTCAGCGCCTTCCAGGCCGTGGCATCCCTGAAAAACTCCGTCACATTCACGCTGAAGGCGTCAAAGAGCTTTAAATATTCAGCTTCCTGTTCTTTCTCAATTACCTTAAGATAGCCCTGCCAGTCGTCCCTGGCGATGCCAAGCGCCATAATCCTGACATTCAACCGCCTTTTTACATACTCCTGCCCGTACTGGTTAAAATCAAAACCGCGGTCCTCAAAAATTTTCTTCTTTAATTTATCAAAATCCGTAGTATCCATTATCGCCTTTCAAATCTTAAATGTCTCTATTGAATGGCTCAGGCCGGCGGCCGTCTCGGAAAGCTGAGAGGCCGAAAAAGAAAGCTCATTTAAGACCGCTGTCTGCTCCAGGGATGCCGCGCTGGCCTCTTCAGACGAAGCCGTTGTTTCTTCGGCCGCGGCGGCTATCTGCTCTATCTGGTTGGCGATACTTTCAACAAGCTTGACGATTTCAGAAAACTTAGCGATAGATTCGGTTGTTATGCTCGCGCTTTCGGCCATCTCTTTCTGGCCGCTTTGAACCGAAACTGTCGCGGACTTTGTCTCTTTCTGAACTTCCCCTATTATCCTGGCTATTTCCAGCGCCGAGCTGGAAGATGTTTCCGCGAGTTTTCTGACCTCGTCAGCCACTACCGCGAAGCCCCTGCCCGCCTCGCCGGCTCTCGCGGCTTCTATCGCGGCATTTAATGAAAGCAGATTCGTCTGGTCGGCTATCTTGGTTATAACGCCTACTATGTCGCCTATCTGAACGGAGCGCTTCAGCAATCCATCCATCGCCCTGGCCGAGGAGTCCGTCACGGTTTTTAAAAGCATTATTTTTTCGGAGAGTTTATCCAGCATTTCCTTTCCGTTGCGGCTGGCGGTGTCGGCGTTTTTGGCCGCTGACGAAGCCGCCTGGGAACTCTGGGCTATTGAGGCCGTAGCGGACGAGATATGCCCCATGGTCTGAGAAACCGCCGTAACCGCGCTGGAGGAATGTTCCGATATTTTGGCCAGAGCTCCCACGGCATTTGTCGCGCCGCTGGATTTATCTATTACGGTCTCAATAAGCACCTTAAGCGAGCCTATCATGTTATTGGTGACTTTGCCGAGCTGATTGAGCAGATCGTCTCCGGCATCCTCGCTGGCACGAACCGTCAGGTCTCCCGAACCAACCTGCTGAATTATAGTAAAATAGTCGGTAAGGCCCATGGCGAGCGTCATAGCATTAGAGCTCACGGCCTCGTTGTCTTTTTTAATCTTTCCGCACTCCTCCGCCTGAGCCGTCAGCTTGGCCTCAAGCGCGGCTATTTTTTCATTTAAGGATTTAATTTTATTTTTTCCGAATAGATCCACTTAAATTCCTCTTTAGCGTTATGAAACCCGCTTAAAACTGTATCTGGGCCCGAAATTTTCCGCCGCCCTCGTCTCTGCAGAACAACAGGGTTTTTTTCGCCCTTTCCGACCACATCTGGACATCTTTCGCGAAAGTCGGACAGTCGGCCAGCACTTCCATGACATCGCCGGCTTTAAGCTCCGGAGCCTTGGCCACCATTCTTAATACCGGCTGCGGGCACCTTAATCCATTAGCATCAACAACTACCACTGCCATATTTCCTCCCTGTTCAATCGCCCTCAATATTCTCTATGCTCGCAAGATTAGATTCCACAAGCTTTATATCAAAGCAGCATTCAGCAAATATCTTTTTGCCGTTTGTAGATATTTTCAGGCATTCCGAGAACTCGCTTTCGGCTATACCCAGGCCCCTGCCCAAAAGAATTTCGGCCCGCGTGACCTGCCTTAAGCCGTTTTCCGCCGCGGCCTTTTCAATTTTTTCAACTATGTTAGCTGCCAGGTGCCATTCGTGCATGCAAAGCCTCTTCTTTTATTATCTGAGAAGCTATCTTGTCAATGTTTTTTGCCACTTCTTCGGTCATTCCTTCGCCGAATTCAAAAGGGTTTAAAACTCCGACGGCAAATATTGAAATATCTTTCGGCATCTCCTGCCCATTTTTTACCGCAAGGGCCAGGGCCTCTTCAAGGCCCATCCCGTGCGAGGCGCGCAGGTGAATGGTTTCAATATTATTTCTTTCCACCCGGGCGCATTCCCCGGGCTTAAGGCCGCCGCCGGCCATCGCGTCTATTATTATAACTCTTTCAAAACCCGACAGCATCTCAACGAGCCGCCAACCGGCGTAAGAGGCCTGGGCGAACTCAACATCTGTTTTGTCTATCAGCTCAAATATCTTTTTTGCCGCTTCAATGCCCGCGGCATCGTCTCTAAGAATGCTGTTGCCAAGCCCGAGTATAAGCGTCTTTGCCATGACAGGGGACTAATCCCTTCTCACGACTTCTAAAGTTTTGCCCGACCTGTCTTTTATTGTGACGATAAGAGGCATGCTGCCTGCCAGCGAATGTGTCGCGCAGGACATACACGGATCGTAAGCTCTGAAAGCCATTTCAACCATATTTAAAAGTCCGTCGGTGACCTTGCCGCCCTTAATAAGCCCTTTGGCGGCTTTAGCGACAGACAGGTTCATCGCGGCATGGTTAAAACCCGTCGCGACAATAAGATTTACGGAGGAAACCATCCCCTCTTTGTCGGTTTTGTAATGATGGATAAGAGTTCCGCGCGGAGCCTCAACAATACCCACACCCTCTCCGATAATACTTGTCGGAATAATCCTTACATCCTGGGATGTGATCTCTTTGTCCTGGATTAACTCCAGCATCCTTTCGGAAGCGTATAAAAGTTCAATGAGCCTGGCCCAATGGAAAGCGAGCGTGTGGTGCACGGGTTTTCCGCCGAGCGTTTTGTACATTTTTTCGTATTCAGCCTGCGCCAGCGGAGTGGCCATGCCGTCGGCAGCGTTAAGGCGCGCCAGCGGCGCCACGCGCACCATGCCCGAGGACTCGCCGTCGGTAAAACCCTTCCAGCCGATTTTTTTCAAATACGGGAACTTGAGATAGGTCCACGGCTCAACGCGCTCCTCCACGAAATCAAGGTACTGATCAGGCTTAAACCTGGCGGTTTCCGCGCCCTTAGGGCTTACAACCCGCACATCCCCGTCGTAGAAATTGACCCTGTTGTTTTTGTCAACCAGGCCCATGTAATAGGTTTCAAGGTAATAGAGGTCCTTTGCCAGAATAATATCCAGATATGTTTTATTTTTCAGCACCACATCTTCAAAAATCTTAAGCGAGAACTTTGAGAATTCCACGCAGGAGCGCGACATATTCTCTATATCTTTTCTTTCCTGCTCGTTGATGGCCTTGGAGTTCCCGCCGGGCAGGCCGCATACGGGATAAGTGGCCCTTCCGCCCACAATGGACTGAATATTCTGAGCGAAGGCGCGGTGTTTTATCACTTCTTTTCCGATATCCACGCCGACTTTCGCCACCACTCCCAGAATGTTTCGTTCAGCCGCGGGAGCGTCGGGACCCAGCACAAAATCCGGCGCGGCCAGGGCGTAAAAATGGGCGATATGGGAGTGTATCATGTGCGCGCAGTAGAACATCTCCCTGAGTTTTTTTGCCGGAGCCGGAATGTCTACTCCGTATACGGCGTCGGCGGCCTTGGCGGAGGCCATATGGTGCGCCTCGGGACAAACTCCGCAAATCTTTGGAGTTATGCGCGGCAGTTCCTCAACAGGCCTGCCTTCGCAGAATTTTTCAAAGCCTCTAAGCTCCGGTATCTGCAGGTAGGCGTTTTGAACCTCGCCGGCATCGTTTAGAAATATTTCAATTTTACCGTGGCCTTCCAGCCTGGTGATGGGGTCAATGGTTATTCTTTTCATCTGCCTCTCCGGAAACTGCGTAAAAGTGACTTGGCCAGCGAGAACTGATAGAACACTCCTACCGGATCCTTGACCCGCGATACTATGGCTTCTATCTCCGACTCATCATCAGCGTCCACGAGCGAAGCGACCGCCCCGAGCATCTTGGCGCCCTGGTCAACTACCCCGGGCGGCGGGCCGTAACAGCCGCGGCACGGCATATTAACCTCTATGCAGCGGGCCTTGCAGCCGGCGCGGGTCGCGGGCCCGGAACATATTATACCCTGCTCAAGCAGGCACTGTCCGGGTTTGGGCATTATCTCGTGAGGCCTGTAAAATTTTTTTATGCTTCTTTCGTTTTTTCTTTCAAGCGGGCATTCATCGCAAAGTATTTTTTCAAGCCCTATAACTGAACCTTTTGGCGGCAGTTTACCGGAGGCTATCGCGTCAACAGCTTTGCCGACCCACTCTGCGGTAGGAGGGCAGCCGGGAAGGTAGTAATCAACTTCAATTATTTTATCCAAAGGGAAAACATTGTCGTAAAATTCCGGCAGCTCAAGCTCGCCTTCGGGCATGGCGGTTCTGGCCCCGGGCCTTGTCGCAGCGGGATTAACGGTTGACTCCGTGGTTTCATAGGCCCGGACAAAAGTCTGCTCTTTCCCGTAAAGATTGGAAAGGCCCGGGACTCCCCCTAAAGTGGCGCAGGCGCCGAAAGAAACCACAACTTTTGATTTCGCCCTTAAGAGTTTGGCTATATGTTCCGCCTCGGAATTTCTTATGCCGCCGTTGAAAAAAGTTACATCTATCGTTTTGTCGGCCATGGCCTCAATGTCTTTATATTTCCCGTCGGCAGCCACCGGCCACAGGACTATATCGGCGAGCGCCGCGACTTCCAGGATTCTTTCATTTATATCCAAAACAGCTATCTCACAGCCGCCGCAGGAAGCTCCCCAGTAAAACGCGAACTTTAATTTGCCGCTCATTTCAGGGCTCCTTCGTTTAAGCCGAGGGGCCCGAGTTTTTTTAGCGCGGCCACCATGTCATTCGTGATCCTCGCGAATTTTTCGCCTTCGCTGGCGGAAACCCAGTCAAAAACAAACCTTTCTTTTTCTATGCCGAACTCTAAAAGCATTTTTTCAAGCAATTTCGCGCGGCGCAATGCCTTGTAGTTGCCTTCTTTATAGTGGCAGTCGCCGGGATGGCAGCCCAGAATCATAACGCCGTCAGCGCCTTCGCCGAAAGCTTTCATTACAAACTGCGGGTCAACGCGGCCCGAGCACATTACCCTTATTACCTTTAAATTCGCCGGAACTTCCTTATGCTGGCCCCCGGCGGCATCGGCCCCGGCGTAACTGCACCAGTTGCAAAGGAAACTCACTATTTTAGGCTCAAAAATATTTTCACTCATGACAGCGCCCCTTCTATCTCGGCAAATATTTCTTCCACCGTGTAATGTTTGTTGCGCGCGGCGCCGGAGGGGCAGGCCGAAGCGCAGACCCCGCAGCCCTTGCACAGAACCTCATTAACTACCGCGACCTTCTTCTGTTCGTCAAATGATATCGCCTGGTAGGGACAGAGCGGCACGCACACCCTGCAGCCGCCGCAAAGTTTTTCGTCTATAACCACCGTCGCGACTTCCAGCTCAATTTTTTCTCCGGGGACTATGGCGCTTAAGGCGCTTCCCGCGGCGGCCTGGGCCTGAAGCACCGACTGGGCAATGTCCTTTGGCCCCGACGAACAACCTGCTATGTAAATCCCTTTGGTAGTGGTGGACGCGGGTGATATTTTTTCATGTTCCGGTATTTGGAAACCGTCTTTATCCAGGTTTACGCCGATTAAGGCCGCAAGCTTGGAGGCATCGCCTTTGGGAACCATGGCGGGGGCGAGAACAATCATTTCGGCGCTTATAGAACCGCCCTTATAATCTACTTTAATATCGCCGTCGCCGCGGGCAATTTTTATAGAATTTACATCTTCCACCCTTATTATTTTTGAGAGCTCGCCGCTATGTTTATTATAAAATTCCTGATAACCCCTGCCCGGCAGGCACCAGTCGGATATTATCTCAAATACTTTTATCCCGGGGATCTTTTTAGCGGCAAGATGGGCGAGCTTAAGAGAGTAGGCGCAGCAGACTCCGCTGCAGTATTCCTTATGTTTTTTATCCCGGCTTCCGGAGCAGTGAACAAAGGCTATGGAAGCGGGCGGCTTTCCGTTTGAGCTGAGGAGCTTACCCTCTGTGGGCCCTGTTGAGCTTAATAATCTCTCAAACTGATAGGCATCAACAACATCCGGCAGTCCGGCCGAGAAATTGTCATGTTTGGAAAGGTCGTAGAGGTCAAAACCGGTGGCGGCAACTATCGCGCCGGCTTGAACGGTTATTATCTCGTCTTTCTGAGCGTAATCCACGGCGCCGAAGGGACAGGCTTCCTGGCATTTGGTGCATTCCTGGTTTTTAAAGCGCAGGCAGTTTTCTTTGTCTATAAGCGGCAGATTCGGCAGAACTCCCGGGAAAGCCGAGTATACGGCATGGCGTTCCGATAAGTTCCCGTTAAATTTATTTTTTACCTTTACCGGGCAGGCGTCGTAGCAGGCGCCGCAGCCGATACATTTCTCGGCGTCTATGAATCTCGCCTTTTTGTTTATCTGCACTTCAAAATTTCCGAAGAAACCCTTTACATTCTCAACTTCCGAATTAGCGCAAAGGGTAATCCTTTCGTTGTGCAGAACCTCGTCCATTTTAGGCTCAAGCATGCACGGGGCGCAGTCCAGGTTCGGGAAAACATCTTCGTAGGCTACTACCCTGCCGCCAATCCAGCCCTCGCGCTCAACAAGATAAACATTCCTGTTTTTCTGAGCCAGCGTCAGCGCAGCAGATATACCTGCTATGCCGGCTCCTATAACCACAAAATCTTTCTTGCATTCTATTTCTGTTTTTTCAAGCGGTTTCTGCCAGCGGACTCTTTTTATCGCGGAATTAAGCTGTGACTGGGCTTTTTTCGTGGCGAGTGTTTTGTCTTTTGTCACCCAGGCGACCTGCTCGCGGATATTTACCATGGCAAGAAGGTATGGGTTAAGCCCCGCGTCCGACAACACTTTCTGGAATGTTTTTTCGTGCTGTTTGGGGGAACAGGCCGCGACAACGGCCCTTGTTATGCCTTTTTCCTTTATCGCTTTTTTCATCTCCTCGCGCCCTTCTTCAGAGCACCAGAGGCGGTGAAGCCTTACTTCAACAACATCCGGCTGGCCGCCGGCAAAACCTGCCAGGGCCTTTGTGTCAACCGTGTCAGAAATATTGTTTCCGCAGTCACAGACAAAAACTCCGATTTTTTCCGGCATACGGTCTCCCCGGCCTTACTATAATTTAAACTTCGCGACTGACTGCTGCAATATCTTCACGGTATCCGCAAGCTGAGCCGCGGAGGCCGTTATCTCTTCTATTCCTGCTGTCTGCTCTTCCGAAGCCGCGCTGGCTTCCTCGGCACTGGCCGCAGTCTCTTCGGCGCTGGCGGCTATCTCTTCCACCTGGTGCGCTATCCCGTCTATCTGGACTACTATCTCTCCAAACTTGGCGCTGGCCTCGGCAGTTAGCGAGGCGCCATCTTCTATCTCTTTCTGGCCGCCCTTTACAGATTCCACCGCGGATTTCGTCTCGCCCTGCACCTCGCCGATTATCCGCGATATATCCTGCGCCGAACTCGCAGAGTTCTCGGCAAGCTTTCTTACTTCGTCTGCCACCACTGCGAATCCTCTTCCGGCTTCGCCGGCTCTCGCGGCTTCTATGGCCGCGTTTAGCGACAGCAGGTTCGTCTGGTCGGCTATCTTGGTTATAACGCTTACTATATCGCCTATCTGCGCCGACCTCGTTGAAAGGCTGTCCATCGCTTTGGCAGATGTTTCCGTGGTTGATTTTATTATCCCTATCTTTTCCACAAGCTTTTCCATCAGCTCTTTGCCTTTGCGCCCCGAACTGTCGGCAGTGTTAGCGGCCGTTGACGAGGACTGCGAATTCTGAGCTATTGAGGTCGTGGCAGATGATATCTGTGTCACCGTTGATGACAACTGAGCTATCGTCTGCGCGGATTGAGACGACACCTGCGCCAGGGCCACGGACAAGTTGGATATCGCGTTTGCCTGGTTCTTCACCTCGTTTATCAATACTTTCAGATTTTCGGACATCTTCGCGAACTGACCCGACAGGACGCCGCGGGCCGAGGCGCTGTCTTCACCCTCGCCGCGAAGGTTGCCGTCGGCTATTCTTTCGGCTATTTTCGCAAAACCCATCAGGTTTGAGCTCATCTGGGAAAAGGCGTCCCCGAGCTCGCCCGCTATCCTGATATTCAGCACGGGGTTTTTCAGATCGTCAGCCGCTATCATCCTGGCCTGTACCGTAAGTTTCCGCAGCTGGCTCTGCATCCTGTCAAAAGCGCTGTCCAATTCTCCGCTTCCTGTTGACACCGCGGCCGCCTCTTCAAGGCCAAGCCCTTCTCTCATTTTCTTTTCTGTTTCGTCAGCGCCTATCTCGCCGTTGGCTATATGCTCCGCGCGGCCGGCTATACCGCTTAGGCTTACTATCATTTTATTGAAGATTTTTGCCAGCTGGCCGACTTCATCGCTGTTGTCAATGCCGGTAATTTCTTTCTGGGAAATTTTGCCTTCTGCTATCTTAAACGCGACATCCATTACAAGAGCGAGCGGCTTGACGATTCCAGCGGTAATGACAACGGCTATTATAATTCCCGCGATCAGCGAGATAAGAGCGGCAACAATCATTGCCCCGGTATCAAATGAAGTCATATCGCCCATCTCTTTTGCCGCGGCATCTGCTTCCCCGCTAATCTCCTTTATCACCTCTTCCGCATCTGCCATAGCCTTGTCCCATGCGGGGATATACGCGTTCTTTTTAACTGTTCTTCCTTCCTCAATACTTGACATATACGCGTCAAACATCTTATTTCCCGCGGCAATAAATTCTTCCATGTCCCTTTTTAAAGATTCTAATTTCTTCGCGCGGTCCGGGTTTTCCCTGTTCTCGCTTATTAAGGTTTCAAGAATGCCCAGCGCCTGCCTTCCCATGGGCCTTACCTTATTTTCAATAATATTAATATCTTTATCGGCCGAGCCATCCAGACGATAAGCGGCGGCAGTGACTATAATATAGCGCACATTTTCAATTGAAGCCCCCTGCCTCAATAATTTATCATGAAAAGCTATGTCGCTTTTATATTCATTGAATCTCATGATTATTAAAACCGACAATACAATTATTACTGCCAGAAGAAATCCGAAACCGCCGAACATTTTCTTTTTAATCGTCCACTTCAATTTTTTCTCCCTTCGCCCAACATATTTTCCTTCAGGCGCGGCCGGCTATAGAATATACTTCCCGGCCGCGCTACAAATCGCTTAAGCGAGATTATATTTATAGATATTACCTGAATTTCGCCCAGTCATTTACTTCAAATAATTTTCCGCCGGATATTTCTGTTAAATATATTTTTCCTATCCCTTCATGGTCGGATGGGCCGTAACTGAATGAAAGCCCTGTGCCAAGCTGTCCGTGCTTTATACTTTCAATGGCGTCAATAAAACTTTCGCGGGATAAATTTTTACCGGCCCTTTTAATGCCTTCCGCGAGGATTTTAGCGTTTAAATATCCTTCCAGGCTTACAAAATTCGGGGCATCATCGGGATAATATTTTTTCAGGTTATCCTTATATTCCGCTATTATCGGCAGGCTGGATCCTTCATAGGGAGGCACCACCTGCGTAATTACACACCTTTCGCTTTTATCGCCCAGTTCCTTCGCGAATGCCTCGGGCCCGACGAATGAAACTGTATGAAATACTGTTTTTGCCATTCCGGCCGCTTTGGCCTCTTTTACGAACTTCGCCAGCGGCGCGTAAGTTCCGACCATTATAACCGCGTCCGGATTTGAACCGGCAATTGCCTTCAGGCCTTCGGCTGTATTAAGGGTATTCCTCTGATAATTGCCGTAGGCAACCGGCGCCATGCCGTGTTTGGCCATAGCGGTTTCAGCAGCCTTTTTTACCGCTTCGCCAAACGAATCATTCTGATAAAATACCGCGATTTTTCTGAAATTAAGTTTGTTTACGAACACATCAACTATTGCCGCTGCTTCCTGTTCGTAAGATCCCCTGATGTGGATATTATAGCGGTTGAACGGATTTCGCAGGGCCGAGGCGCCGGTAAAGAACCCCACAACCGGCACTTTTGCCGCAGTCCATATCGGCTGTGACTTTACGGAAGTCGGCGTACCTATATATGAAGTCAGCGCAAAGACTTTATCAGTCTCAATAAGTTTTTTTGTGTTCATCGCGCACGGCACAGGTTCATACTTATCGTTATACGCGATGACTCTTATCTTCCTTCCGTTTATCCCGCCTTTATCATTGACCGAACTGATTAACGCGTTCATGCCGTGATTCGTCTGAATGCCAAGAAAGCTTGCCGGCCCATCTAAAACCTGCGAAGTCCCTATTAATATCTCCTTCTCGCTTATACCGGGACTTGCCGCAAAAACCACGGAAGCAAAACAGAAGCTGACGGCCAAAGTCAAAAAAGAAACAATTCTCATGATTCTACCCTCCCTGGAATTCTCTATTCATTTGCGAAATACTTAATTTGGGCAATTCTGTTAAACACTGAATTTGCTTACAGCCTGCTGAAGCGCTTTTACATTATCGGCAAGCTGCGCCGCCGAGGCGGTCACTTCTTCAATGCCCGCGGTCTGCTCTTCCGAAGAGGCGCTGGCTTCCTCGGCGCTCGCCGCAGTCTCTTCGGCGCTGGCGGCTATCTCTTCCACCTGGTGTGCTATCCCGTCTATCTGGACTACTATATCCCCAAACTTAGCGCTCGCTTCTCCGGTCAGCGCGGCTCCTTCCTCTATCTCTTTCTGGCCGCCCTTCACAGATTCCACCGCGGATTTCGTCTCGCCCTGCACCTCGCCGATTATCCGCGATATATCCTGCGCCGAACTCGCCGAGTTCTCGGCAAGCTTTCTCACTTCGTCTGCCACCACCGCAAAACCTCTTCCGGCCTCGCCGGCTCTCGCGGCTTCTATGGCCGCGTTTAGCGACAGCAGGTTCGTCTGGTCGGCTATCTTGGTTATAACGCTTACTATATCGCCTATCTGCGCCGACCTCGTTGAAAGGCTGTCCATCGCTTTGGCAGATGTTTCCGTGGTTGATTTTATTATCCCTATCTTTTCCACAAGCTTTCCCATCAGCTCTTTGCCTTTGCGTCCGGCCCCGTCAGCCGCGTTGGCGGCCGTTGAAGACGACTGCGAGTTCTGCGCTATTGAGGTCGTGGCCGAGGATATCTGTGTCACCGTTGACGACAACTGCGAAATAGTCTGCGACGACTGCGACGACACTTGCGCCAGAGACACCGAGGCGTTTGATATCAGGTTCGTCTGTTTCTTAACCTCATTAATTAAAATTCTCAGGTTCTCAGACATCTTCGCGAACTGCCCGGAAAGAACACCCTGGGCGGAAGCGTTCGCGGAACCGGTTTTAAGGTTGCCTTCGGCTATCATTTCAGCTGTTTTCGCGAAGCCTTTCAAATTCTCCTTCATCTTTGCAAAAGCATCTCCAAGCTCACCGGATATTCTTGAGTTCAAAACGGAGTTATTCAGATCGTCGGCCGCTATGCGCCTGGCCTGCACCGTAAGTTTCCGTAGCTGGCCCTGCATCTTGTCAAAAGCGCTGTCTAAATCTCCCTTGCCGGTGATTACTGCGGCTGCCTCTTCAAGCCCAAGCCCGTTTTTCATTTTTTGCTCAACTTCATCGGCGCCTATTTCTCCGTTGGCGATTAATTCAGCGCGGACAACAAGCTTGCGGAGCTCCAGCGTCATCTTGGAAAATATCGCCGACAGGTGCACAACCTCGTTTTTGCTTGTCAGGTTCTCCTGATCAGATTCAATCTGCTGGGAAAGATCGCCTTCGGCTATTTTAGCCGCGACCTCTTTGATATTTTTAAGCGGTTTGCCTATGTTTTTTGTCAGCACTAAAGTAAAGGTGACTGCCAGAACCACTACAATAATCACCATGGCAACCGCTAAAAAGCGCGCTGCCGCGTAAATACGGTCAAGTTCCGCTCCGTAGAATTCATGCTTCTTTTTCATCCTTTCCGCCAATTCTTCATACTTATCCATTAAAACCGTCAACACACTGCTCTGGGCATACTCAACGGCTGCTTTAGCCTCGCTGAATTTGGCGTCCCTGATCAGCTGCTGCGCAATCTTTCCTGCTTCATGAAGTTTCTTGTGGGGCTCCTCAAGCGCTTCAAACGGTTCTTTAAGGTCGGGATCGTTCATTTTGAAAGAATAATACCACTTGCCGAATTCGCACTTGGTATAATCCAGTTCGCCGGTAAACTCAGAACCCTCATTTACGGCCGTTGTCAGGGAACCCATCCATTTGTAATGAGCTGTCTGCATTTTCGCGATATGGGCGTTGAGCTCAATCATTTCATTTGCCTTATGCTCAAGCTGTTCGGTTTTGACAACGCTCACTATCCAAATAACCCCCATAGCCGCGGCAAGGAAAACAAAGAAACCAAAAGACATCGCGAGAATTTTTCCAATGGATGTTCTACTGAATAACCTGTTCAGGATTTTAAACGGGTTCATGTTTCTCCCTTCCAAAATAAAATTTAATGCCTGCAACCACAACAAAACCAAACGGCCGGATCCAGGACTAACAGACTGTGTCACAATGTCATCCTGAGCGTTAGCGATCTCGTATTTATAATTACCGTAGAGATGCTTCACTGCATTCAGCATGACAACAGCTCAAAACCCTCGTTTATGGCAGTTACGACACGGTCTGTAAAGCCCTCTGGACGACGACTCAGAAGAACCTGTCAGACCCGGCTGTTATCACAGGAACGACGGCTCAAAGAAGCCCGTCATTGCGAACTCCCGAAGGGAGAGAAGCAATCTTGCCTTTCTGTCTGAAACTACGAGATTGCTTCGCTACGCTCGCAAGGACGACGCCGCGGCGACAATCTACAAAACTTCTTCCCGCCACTGAACCTTCGGCGGGCTGCCCCGCCACTGAACCTTCGGCGGGCTGCCCCGCCACTGAACCTCTGGCGGGCTAACGCGTCGTTGCACTCCCCGCCCTCCACAAAAGCTTTGGCGGACAGGCAAAGACGGCCCAACTGACTCAAGTTAACGCCGTTTATTCGCCAAGCTTTTTGGACAGCGTTTTAATGGAATCAAAATCACTGTTGCTTGCCGGCTTAAAACCGGTTACTCCACCGGGGAGCGCCGCCGCTTTCATTACATCGGCCGGTATTGCCGCGAAAGCTTTTGCTATCTTCTCAGCGGTAGCTTTATCAACTTTGGAGCTTATTGAAACCGCCCAGCCCGGATATTTGGGCGTTGAAGCTATAACTTTAATTTTAGTTGTGTCAATTTTGTCTTTCATTTTCTTGACCATTCCGTCGCGCACACAGCCGAAGTCAACCTCGCGGAAATAAACAGCGTTTACTACCTTTTCCTGCTTGTTTCCCGGCGCCTCAGTGATTTTGCAGTCTGTTTTTAGGCTAAACCCGTTGTCCAGAGCGTAACCCTGCTGGAAAATGTATCCGCCGGCAGAATCAAAGCCTACCACCATGCCGGTCTTGCCCTTAATATCTGAAAACTTCCTGATATCGGCGTTGTCGGCATGCACTATGAACTCGCCGTAAAACAGGGCTCCCTCTTTCGCGTCAGCAACACCAACAGCCTTGTGAACCAGCGATTTATTTACTGAGGGGTCAATCATCTGAACGAAGGTGAAGGGATTTGAATAGGCAACTTCAATCCTGCCGTCTTTGCACATGGCTACATGTTCGTCAAAATTATTGGCGAAGACCTGCTTGAACTTGATACCCGTTTCTTTTTCAAGCTGGGCCAACAACGGCTTCCAACACTTGGCAAGTTCAACATTTGACATCTGCGGAAGCATGGCAAAGGTCACCTCGTCCTGGGCCCGAACCGGAACCGCGGCAAAAAGGACGGCAAACAGAACGGCTAACAACGACAACGATAACTTCTTCATGGCACTCTCCTTTTTTCTTCCGTTTGGCAAGCTGCCGAAACGGAACATTTAACCAGCCCGCCTGAGGCAGGCTGTTAATTATATTTTGAACATAGAGACGGCTTCCTGCAAAATCCTTGCTGTGCTTGCCAGCTGGGCGGCAGAGGCCGTTATCTCTTGAATGGCCGCGGTCTGCTCCTCGGACGAGGCGCTCGCCTCCTGGCTGCTGGCCGCGGTTTCCTCGGCGCTGGCCGCTATGGAATTTATCTGCCTGGCTATATTTTCCACCTGCTGTACTATGTCAACAAAATGGGAGCTCGCCGACTCCGTCAGAGTCGCGCCCTCTTCAATTCCCTTGCTCCCGCTGCCCACCGCGCTTGAGGCTTCCTCTGTTTCCCTTTGAACCTCGGAAACAATTTTGGAGATCTCCTGCGCTGAAGTCGCGGAATGCTCGGCTAATTTCCTGACTTCATCGGCCACAACGGCAAATCCTCTGCCGGCCTCTCCGGCTCTCGCGGCCTCTATGGCCGCGTTAAGCGAAAGCAGGTTCGTCTGGTCGGCTATCTTGGTTATCACGGTAACTATCTCGCCTATCTGCGCGGAGCGGGTTGAGAGGCGCCCCATGGATTCAGCCGAGGATTCCGTGATGGTCTTAATTAAGCGGATTTTTTCAACAAGCCCTTCCATCAACTTTCTTCCGTCGCGGCCGGACTTGTCGGCATTCTGCGCCGAGGTAGAGGCCGTCTGCGAATTCTGGGCTATGGCGTTTGTCGCCGAGGTTGTCTGGGATATTACTGATGTGAGCTGTGAAATATTCTGAGAAGAGTGCTGGGTAATTTGAGCGAGGCTTGAAGAAAGGTCTCCGATAAGTTTTGATTCTTCCTTAACTTTTAAAATAAGCTGGCCGAGATTGCCTGACATCGCGCTAAACGCCGATGTCATCACTCCCTTTTTGGAAGCGCCGCTGTCTGAGCTTGACCGGAGGTCTCCGGCAGCTATATTGTCCGCGGTTTTCGCAAAGCCCTTGAGATTAGATACCATCCCGGCAAACGCCTCGGCCAGTTCGCCGGGCATTTTTGATTCAAGAATAGGATTGTTGAGGTCGTCGGCGGCAATAAGCCTCGCTTGAACCGTCAGCTTTCTCAGCTGAGAATACATGCGGTTAAAAGATTCCTCCAGGTCGCCCTTCGCGTCGCTGTTGAGCGATTCGGCGGCCTTTTCAAAATCCATGCCCTTTGCCATGGCTTCCTCAAGTTCGTCGGCGCCTATGGCCCCGTTTGAAATGAGCTCGGCTTTCTGAAGGAGTCTGTTTAAATTAAAAAGCATATCATTGAAGGCTTCTTTCAGTTCTCCGAGTTCGTCTCTGCTTTCTATTTCCATTCTCTGGTGAGTGAGAACCCCGTTGGCGATGGATCTGGCCCTTGAGGTTATTTCCGCCAGCGGGCTCACTATAATTTTAATAAAGGCCAGGGAGGCAAGAAGCATGACGACTACCGTGACAGCGCCCATGACGCCTACAAAGATAATGTTTTTTCTTATCGTATGCGCGGCTGTTTCTTTGGCCCCGTCCACCTTCATCCTCAATATGTCCACCGTGCTCGTAACCTGCTCGGCAAATCTGCGGAAACGCTGATTCTGAATACCGTACAACTCTTCAACTCTTTCGGTATTTCCCGCGATACTCTCCGGCAGCAGCTCGTCATTATTGGTGTTGATGAACTCCTGCCAGGTCATATGCGCGTCTTTTATCATTATATTGAGTTCATCATCGGAAATCTTGGCGCATTCAGAAAAATATGTTTCAATATTTTCGCTGATCAGCTTCATCTTCGTCATCAGCTGTTCAATCTTGTCGGTGTCTTTTTCGGCGCGGAAAGCCAGAACGGCAGAGTCAAAGCTGGAGAGTTCCGCTTTCAAGAGGGCCATATTTTCAAGCACAACCTGATAAGACTCTATGCTGTTGTAGAGTTTTCCTCCTATTTTGACCTCGTTTAACATCAGGTACCCGGTCAGAATAACCGCGGAGAAACCGGAGACAAACACCGCTGTAAGAAACAAAAGCTTGCTTCTTATTTTCAGGTCCTTGAAACGCTTCCACAGGACAAAGTTTTTTAACCGCATTTTCATTCAAATCCCTCTTTTTTATCTGACGGGGACAAAGTTCTCCGCTACTATCGCCTGTCCCTCGGGAGAAAGCATAAAATCAAAGAATTTCTTAAGTTCGCCCTTTGGCATTGTCTTCGCGACGATATTCAGGGGACGGCTGAGAATATAGGCTCCGGAACGGACATTTTTACTTGTCGGTTCAACATTGTTATAAAGAACTGTTTTCGCGCCCGGCTGAATAAAAGCGAGGGAGGCATGCGTAATGCCGTTGATTTCAACACCTACGCGTTTTACGCAATCGTGCGGCCTGTCAATTTCAATTGAGGGCCCGAACTCACCGCCGTCAAGGGCGGAATCTTTAAATTCCTGTATCGTCGCGCGGCCGCCCGTTTTGATTTCAGTAATAACAACGATTGAGGCATCTTCGCCGCCCACCTCTTTCCAGTTTGTTATTTTCCCGGTGAATATGCCTTTTACCTGTTCTTTGCTCAAAGATTTTACCGGGTTTTTCTCATTGATAAATACCGCTATCGCGTCATATCCCACTATCTGATAATAGGGTTTGAGCCTTTTTTCTTCAATGGACAACGCACGCGACACGCCTCCGATATCTATACTGCCTTCCATGACCATTTTAAAACCCTTCCCGGAGCCGAGCCCGCCGATCTTGTCAAATTTTATGCCGGTCTTCTCCGTGAAAAGCTTCGCGGCGTCCGGCATAATATTTTCGCCTATGGTCGTTGAACCGTCGTAAGTGAGTCCCGCCGCAAAAACCGCGCCCGTGCCGAACAAGACAAACGCTGACGCTAACAATGAAACCAATAATTTTTTCATTTTTTCTCCCTTAGGAATTTTTTGCGGCTTCATTTCACTTTCTGGCCCGGCAGCAGCATTTTGAAATTTGGGCCTTCTTCGTTCCTGACTACTTTGTAGAAATCGCATACTATACAGTTAACCTGTTTCTGCGCGAACTCGCCCTGAACAGTTCCGCCGCAGAATGTGCCGGCTATAGCCCAGCAGATGCGCCCTGCGTTTTTGCCGGAGTTAAGGTCCTTTCCGGGGCCCGTGTAGGTGGCGGCGGGGCAAACTCCGAGTTCGTTAACTTTGGCCCCTCCCGGCTCTCTTCCGCACTTTTTGAATTCCCAGCAGTTCTGTTTTGCCATTAAATCCTCCCGCGGTATATCCGCAAAGCGTCTGCCCCGGTTTATGTGTTTAAATCCGCCGCTATTTCTTTCTCTATTTTCCTGAGCGAGGATTTTTCCAGGTCGCTTAAAATCTTCTCAAGATTCAGCAGAATTATTATTCTTTTGTCCATCTTGCCGACGCCGCTCAAATATTCCGAATTGATGTGCGAAATTATCGGTGGCACCGGGTCAATGTCTTCCTGCGAAAGCCTTATTACCTCGGAGACAGAGTCCGAAATAAGCCCGATGGGCTGGCCGCCAATATTGGCTATGACGATCCTTGTTTCCTCGTCTTTCTGCTTTTGATCCAGGCGGAACCTTTTGCGCAGGTCTATTATGGGAATAATTTTTCCGCGCAGGTTTATGACTCCTTCAATAAAATCCGGCATATTAGGTATGCGGGTTATCTCGGGAATCTTGATTATTTCCTGGATCTGGGTAATGGGTATGCCGTATTCTTCTTTTGAAAGTTCGGAAACGACTAACTGCAGGGCCTCTGCCGATTTTTTTTCCTGTGCCACGAAAAACCTCCTTGATTGCTTCCTGTCCGGATACGCTCCTTTAAAACCGTTTCAACGACAGCGATCGCGGCGCTTAAAACCAGCGGTCATGGTCTTCGCAGAACATCTCCGCCGTAATACAGCTTCACAAAAAAATAAGCTATTATCCTTATGATAATAACTTACCGATATAAACTGTGTTCCGCGTAATCGCGCAGTAAACCCTTCGCGGGGCAATTTGTAGTATGAAATATAGTCCGGTTGCCGGCCAATGATAGCTCATTTTTATGCTATTTTGTGTTTTGTTATAACTCCTGATAATCCTTGATAAATATATAACATATCAATGATTTTGTCAAGCAGTTTACAAACAATATTTACCGTGAGCGAATTATCGGTTATTTTTTCCATTTATTATCATTAATTGCCATAAATTTACAAAGATTGCCTTTTAGAACTTGGGTAGGGCAGCTGATAGCAATTGCGCCAAAAAGACGGTTTGGAGATAATTTAAATCGGTTGAAAAGCCCCATCTAAGAATCCCGTCACCCCTGAACCGTTCAGACTGGGATCCAGTAAAACCTCTGGATACCAGCTTCCGCTGGTATGACGACATAAAGAAGTCCGCCGTTCACTTATAACTTGAATCGATTGAAAAACCCTTACAAGACCCTGTCATTGCGATCTCCCGAAGGGAGAGAAGCAATCTCGCTTTTCCGTCGGAAGCGACGAGATTGCTTCGTCGTTGCACTCCTCGCAAAGACGGCCTGAAACACTTTTTCAACTGACTCAACTTACAACTTAAAACTTATAACTTAAAATGTTCTACTAGAATCCATCAAGCCTGTCATCCCTGTGAAAACAGGGACCAAGAATAACTTCTGGATACCAGCTTCCGCTGGTATGACGGCACAAAGAAGTCCGCCGTTCCCTTATGTTTATGAAGGTAATTTGATTAAACGCGGTGTTTTTGATAGAATTCAACACACAATATATGATAAAAAACCAGTTTAGAAAATCACTTGACGGAATATTTTCAAAGTGGGCCTCTGCCCGCGGTATTGAGGCCCTGCCCCAGTATTCCCTTGAACAGCCTCCCAAAAATATCGGCGGCGACCTGGCCTGCAATATCGCCATGCTGCTTTCAAAACAGCTTAAGGCCAATCCGCGCAAGATAGCCGAAGAGCTCGTGCCGCTTATAGATAAAGAGCTTTCCGGCCTGACGCAGCCCTCGCGGATAGCCGGAGCGGGTTTTATAAATTTAACATTTCTTGACTCCTTTGTTTACGACGGCTTGAAAAATATCCTTGAGAAAAAAGATTCTTTCGGTAGAGCTGACGCCGGCCTAGGAGAAAAAGTTTTAATTGAATTTGTTTCCGCAAATCCAACGGGCCCTCTGCACATAGGCCACGGAAGGGGCGCCGCGATAGGCGACTCGCTTTCAAGGATCTACTCTTTCATGGGCTATGACGCCAAAAGGGAATACTATTTAAACGATGTCGGCAACCAGATGCGGATGCTTGCAAGCTCTGTTGAAGCGCGCTACCTTGAGCAGAAAGGCGAAAATTTTACTTTCCCCGAAGACGGCTATAAGGGCGAGTATATCAGGGATATCGCGAAAAGTTTCCTGGAGAAAAGACTGGAGCCTTCAGAGGACAATTTCAGAAAGTTCGCGGTTTCCGAGATAATGAACGGAATAAACAGCGACCTCTCGGCTTTCAGGGTGAGTTTTGACAGCTGGTTTTCCGAAGCCACGATAGCGCTTGATAAAAACGCCGACGGGGGAAAAAATACCCAGGTGGAAAGCGTCTGCGAATGGCTTAAGGACGGCGGTTTTGCCTACGAGCAGGACGGCGCGCTCTGGTTTGCCTCTTCAAGGTACGGAGACGATAAAGACAGGGTTTTAAAAAGAAGCGACGGGCGTTTCACTTACCTGGCTTCCGATATAGCTTATCACAAAAACAAACTGGAACGCGGCTATTCCAAATTAATAGACCTCTGGGGCGCGGATCATCACGGCTATGTCGCCAGAATGAAAGCAGCCGTCCAGGCGCTGGGCTCAAGCCCCGATAAACTTGTAGTGATACTCTACCAGCTGGTCTCGCTTGTTCGGGACGGCAAACCGGTGGCCATGTCTACCCGCTCTGGCGAATTTGTAACGCTTAAGGAAGTGCTTGACGAAGTCGGAACCGACGCCTGCAGGTTTTTCTTCATGCTGCGCGCTCCCGACTCCCAGCTTGAGTTTGATCTGGACCTCGCGAAAAAACAGTCCAGCGAAAACCCGGTATTTTATGTTCAGTATGTTCACGCGAGAAGCCATTCCATTTTCGCGCAGTCGGGTATTTCTTTTGAGGAAAATTTCGCGCGGGGCACGGATTTTGAGGTTTTGACGGCTCCCGAAGAGCTGGAGCTTATAAGAAAAATGATATTTTTCCCCGATATTCTGGAACTCTGCCTTAAATCGCTCAGCCCCCACCACCTGACCGCGTATCTTATGGAGCTCGCGGATTCCTATCACGCTTTTTACGAAAAATGCCGCGTAATCACCGAGGACAAAAAACTCGTCCGCGCCAGGCTGGCCTTAATTAAGGCGGTCACCGTTGTAATTGAAAACGGCCTGGGCCTGCTCGGCGTTTCCGCCCCCAGAAAGATGTAAACACCGCATAATTTTATTATTTTATTTATACTCTCGGCAGTCCGAATTTGCTGTTGGGTTGTCATGCCAGCGGACAGACTGTGTCGAAACTGTCATTAACGAGGGCTTTGAACTGTTGTCATGCTGAACGCAGTGAAGCATCTCTACGGTAACAATAACTTCGCGATCCTTCTCTCCCTTCGGGAGATCAGGATGACGGCTCTTTTTTTGTTGTCATGCCAGCGGAAGCTGGTATCCAGAGGGACTGAACACTTTAAGTTATAAGTTTTAAGTTGTAAGTCATAAGTGAACGGCAGACTTCTTCTGTGTCGTCATCCAGGAGGCAGTAGTCCGGGATCCGGCCTTTAGTCTTACTGCTGGATCCCAGACAGAAGCTTTCTGGGATGACAACTTTCATGGATACCCGACAGAAGCGACAATTGTGATACCGATTTTATGGCAAACAAAAAGATTTACAAAAGTTTAAAGCACTCGTTTATTGACGGAACATTTTTTTCCGTGATGTTTGGTTTTGGCGACAGCTATTTCCAGGCCTTTGCCATAGCGCTGAAAGCCACAAATTTTCAGATAGGCCTTTTAAGTTCCCTGCCCGGGCTTGTCTCCTCGCTTTTTCAGATAAAAATACCCGACTGGACCGAAAGGGTCGGCAGGTATAAATTCATGTGCGCCTCGGTGCTCGCGCAGGTTGTTATCTGGGCTCCCATAATTCTTATCCCTTTTGTTTTTAAAGCAAATCCCGCCTGGTGGCTGATCCTGTTTGTCACTGCTTACGCCCTGGCAGGCTCTTTTGCCGTGCCCGCCTGGGGAAGCATAATGTCGCAATACCTTCCGGCCGCCAAACGCGGAAAGTATTTTGCCTGGCGCAATAAAATTCACGGCGCCATCACGGTGGCGGCAACTTTTCTTGCGGGCCTGACACTCTACCTTTTTCCCAGAGAAAGCCTTTATGGTTTCATGGTTATTTTCACCGTCGCGATGGCCAGCAGGTTTATCTCCTGGCGCCACTTGACCAAAATGTTTGAGCCCAGGCTCGCGAAAAAGACTGAGTCGTTTTTTTCGCTTTGGGATTTTCTTTCAAGAACCCGCCAGAGCAATTTTGCCAGGTTTGTTTTTTTCGTCGCGGCCTTTAACGCCGCCGTCAGCTTTGCTTCCCCGTTTTTCGCGGTCTATATGCTAAGAGAGCTGGGTTTTGACTACCTTTCTTTTGTCATTATTAATATATCGGTTACGCTGGCAACGCTTTTAAGCCTCCAGGCCTGGGGCGCTCATACGGACAAGTCCGGCTGCATAAGCGTTATACGCCTGACAAGCATAATTATCCCGTTTCTGCCGATGCTCTGGCTTATTTCGTCCTCAAAACCGTTTTTGATTGTGGTTCAGCTGATAAGCGGATTTGCCTGGGGAGGGTTTAATCTTGCGGTTTCAAACTTTATTTATGACGCGGTAAGCGAAGAAAAACGCGTCAGGTGCATTGCCTATTTCAACCTGATTAACGGCCTGGGCCTGTTTTTGGGGGCGTCTCTCGGCGGCTACCTGGTATCGGTAATACCGCCTATAAACGGCAGCCGGTTTCTCTCAATATTTCTTCTCTCGGGCCTGGCCAGAATGCTCATAAGAAGCTTTATGCTGCCAAACATAAAGGAAGTCAGAAAGGTTTCAACCATATCCAACGCCGATCTTTTTTTCGGCGTCATCGGGCTTAAAGCCACAACCTCTCCCGACCAAAGCCCCACAAAACCCGAATAAAACAAAAAGAGCCTTTGCCCGCTTGTGCGGACTGCTGGCTCTTTAGTTTAACCCGGAAAAGATTGTCAGAGGTTCAGGCCCCCGCGAGCGGGGTCCCTCAACAGCCAAATCCGTTAATTATTTCTTCTTGCTTTTGCCTTTTCCGCGGCGAACCATCTTCGCGCGGGCCACATCACCGGCTTTATCGATGAAGTAGAGGTAACCTTCTTCTTTTTCTACACCGACTTTAACAACTTTCTCGGCTTTGCCGCCTTTTTTTCCGCCTCTTGCCATCTTAACGCGGGAAACATCGCCGGCTTTGTCGATGAAGTAAAGATAACCGTCCTGCCTTTTTACTCCAGCTTTAGCAACTTTCTCTGCCATATTATGTCACCTCCTTTCACTTTATGTTTATTTGGGCCTTGCTTGTCAGTTAACCGCTTAAGCTACACTACTTCCTTGCTTTTTTCAAAAGGAAGCACCGGATCCTCTTTTCTCGTTATTATTCTTTCTTTCAGCCAGGCGTTTACAACTTCTTTGGAGAAACGGTACTGCCGGCCTATGCGGGATGCCGGAATTTTTTTTTGTCTTATAAGGCTGTATATTTTGGATTTGCCAATGCCAAGGTATTCGGAAAGTTCTTTTATGTCCATCACTTGGCTGAATTCTTTTTGGCTATCGCGTGATTCCATATTTTATCACCTTGTGATTAGTTCTTGCATCCCCTGCCAGAATTATATATTAAGCGCCAGATATTGTCAATACCCGCGAAATTATTTTATTCAGTGCTATCCAGTGCTATTTATTGGCATATGTTTTCACATATTATGATTTATGCCTGCGGAGATGGGGCGGAATGTTACGGTAGTATCTTCATTTCTTTGATTCGGTCCAGCCTGAAGATCCTTTTTTCTTTCTTTGTGTGGCAGAAGGCGAGCAGGTACTGGTAATCAAAATCGCTGACAATTTCCAGCGGCATAACGGTCCTGCTGGTCGCGGCGCCGGAGCTGGATTCATACTTTATGAATACTTTTTTCTTAAGCCGCAGCGCCTCGTCCATTATCGGCGGCAGCTCTTTTTTTTCTTTCGTGCGTTTCGGGTAAACGCAGTTTGATGTGGAGATTTTATCAAAATCGGCTATGCCGCGCTTTGAAAGCTCCTCCCAGATGCGCAGAAAAATTTTATGCGTGGTCTCGGCGTCGGCCAGGGCCCTGTGTTTGCCGGAAACCTCTATGTTAAAATGCTGGGCTATATTGCCGAGCGTGTTTGAAGGGAAATTAAAGTGCTGGCGGGCCACGATAAGCGTGTCAATTACTTTGACATCGGGCATTTTTATTCCGCAGTTTTCAAATTCCATGTTTATAAAGCTAAGGTCAAAGGGCGCGTTGTGAAGAACAAGCACGCTGCCGGTTATCATATCAAGCAGTTTATCGGCCACCTCGCAGAACTTGGGCGCGTTTTCCACCATGGCGTTTGTAATGCCGTTTACGGCCGCGGCGCCGGGAGACAAGAACCTGCAGGGGTTGATAAGGCTTTCCCACTGGGTAATGGTTCCGTCCGGGTCAAGCCTGAGCACGCCTATTTCGCATATTCTGTCATTATATATGGCTGAAAGGCCGGTGGTTTCCACATCCAGAAAAGACAGCGCGGGCAGTTTTTCGTTTTTCATCGGCCCATTATAACAAAAATACGCGCGCGCCGGCAAAAATTCACGCTTGAAAAAGAAGTCATTTTGTAATAGAATGACCCTGGCCGGTTGAGTTTGTAAAAGGATTATCCCATGAGCGCAACAAGAATGATAGTTTTTCTGCTGGTTGTAATCGCGGTCTATTTCGGAATGCACTACTATATATATTCAAGAGCGGCGCGTGGATTAAATATAAACGGCAACGCCGCGCTGGCCCTGAGGCTTGCCATGCTCCTTGCCGGCCTTTCGTTTTTTATCGGCGAGATTTCAAGCAGAAACAACTCTCTTGTATGGCTGAAACCCTTTGAAATCGTGGGCGCGACCTGGATGGGCGTGCTGTCCATAGCGATAGCGGTATTTGTGCTTAACGACATTTTAAACATATTCTTCAGAACAGAAATTTTCAGGTACTACTCAACGCTGGCCTCAATTTTTCTTATTTTTTCCGCGAGCGCGTTTTCGCTGTATAATTCCTCCAGGGAGCCGCTGGTAAAGGAAATTACCGTTAAGACCTCAAAGCTTCCCGAGGGCACGGATAAATTTACCATCGCCCAGCTTTCGGACCTGCATTTAAATTTCTTTAAATCCTCCCGCTGGCTTGAAAGGGTGGCCTCAAAAACAAGTTCGCTTAAGGCGGATCTGGTGGTAATAACCGGCGACCTGATTGACGCGGACCTCTGCAGGACAAACGGCTTTTGCCAGACAATAAAAAATATCAGCTCCGGGCACGGGGTTTACGCGGTAACGGGCAACCACGAGTATTACTCCGGAATAGAAAGGTTTTTAGAGATCGCGAAAAACTCGGATATTAAGGTTTTAAGAAATGAGCGGGTTGATATTGCCGGAGTGCTGGAACTTGCCGGTATTGACGACAAGGAATTCGGGAACCTTTCCGAAAGCCTGTCGCTGGCTTTAAAGGGAGGGCCTGAAAAGTCAAAATTCACGGTTCTGCTTTCCCATCAGCCTGATATTTTTGACAAAGCGCGCGAAGCGGGAGTTGACCTTCAGCTTTCAGGCCACACTCACGCGGGCCAGGTGCCGCCGATGGATTTAATTGTCATGCTGACATACAAATACCCCTTCGGATATTACCAAAGGGGCTCCTCTTACCTTTACACCTCGCCGGGCACCGGCATCTGGGGCCCGCCCATGAGGCTCTTCTCCCGCTCTGAAATCGTGAAAATAACTCTATCAAAAGTTAACTAAATAAATTTCCTGACTGCCCGCCACTTGACATACCGCACCATTGACACAAGCGTTTTTTACCTTTCACCCCATTATGGCTGATAATGAGCGAGCGTATTTTTGGGGAAGTAAGCGAGGACTGTCTGAGTCCCGCCATAGCTTCATTGGCGGGGCGAGTTCCACAGCTTCAAAAAAACGCGAAGCGAAATAGCCATCGGGGTGCGTTTCTTTGTTAAGTTTTCTTTGCGCACTCAAAGAAAACTTAAATTGGTTGTTAAGGCGTTTAGCCTTAAATTTAATGCAAGCTTTATCCGCAGCAGGCGGTTTTACTTTTTCCAAGCATAGCGCCTATGACGGCGGCGGCGCAGCCTACGCCAACCTCAACATCTATCGCCTCCGCGGGACAATTCATCATGCAGGCGCCGCACTCAATACACAAATCCCTGTCGGTTAAAACCGCTTTTTTTTCCCGCACTTTAAATATTCTGTGGGGGCAGACCTCCGCGCACCTGCCGCAGCCGGTGCATTTCGCCTCGTTGTATTTGAGTGTTGCCACATTTTTTAAATATTTCATTTAAGCCGCTCCCTTTATTATAAAACCTGCTATCATCACCAGCAGGCCCGCGGAAGCTCCGGCCGCGATGGCCGGAATAGCGTATTTAAGCTCTTTTTTTACTCCCGACAGCGAGGTATATGTGCTTGAACCGGTGAAGTTCAGGGCCAAATACGCGGCGACAGCGGAACTTATTGCTGAGAAGGAAATAATCTCAAACAAATAGATATCCAGATGGCCGAATAATCCAAAAGAAAGCAGAGCTATAAACGCTCCGGCAAAACCCGCGAGCGCTCCGTTTAACGAGAAGGCCCTGAACGGCAGCCACGGCAGGAGAGCCGCAAAAAGCAGGGTGCCGGAGAAATAGCCGGTCCAGACGGCGGCGGCCAGAAAATAGGCCTGAATATACGCGGATTTGAAAATCCCCGAGTAATACGCCGCCAGAGCCGCGGCCAGCAGCGCGAGAGTTATAAGGATTACGCTTTTCAGCGCGAGCGAGAGCTCAAGCAGAACCACCGTGAGCCTGTCAAATAAGTTAAAACTTACCTGCCGCATATCTTCGTCGGCTTTCGCTCCGTTTCCCAGAAACTTTTTAATGTCCCGGGCCCTGACAGGCCCGTATACAATATTAAATTTTGAATCCCGTTTAACCAGGTGAGCCGAAACACCGCTCGCGCCGAGCTGAGGCACAACAAGCTCTCTGTGGCTGACTGTTGAGTCCAGCCCCGTTTCGCGTACGGAAGCGATGAGCTCCTGGGTACCAAAAGTTCCTTTGCCGGCCGCGCACCAGACATTGACGCCCTTTGTGTCTATGACAAGCAGCCAGGCGTTCAGGCCCGAAACTTCCCTGCGCAATATATCAA
Organism: Elusimicrobia bacterium RIFOXYA2_FULL_47_53; assembly: GCA_001800315.1. Taxonomy (GTDB): domain Bacteria; phylum Elusimicrobiota; class Endomicrobiia; order Endomicrobiales; family XYA2-FULL-47-53; genus XYA2-FULL-47-53. Next base: position 220,185 of record MGVE01000006.1, read on the forward strand.
ACGAAAGCTTATAGTTTGCCGAAACGAAAACCCGCGAGGACGCCTCCGGCAGGCCGACAGCGTAAAGACCGGGTTTTATCGCGTAATTCATCCGCCTAAGGCCCAGCCTTACAAATATCCTGCCCAAATGATCATTGAAAGACCAGGCGCCCCCTACAACCGGGACTGTTTTTCCTCCAACGGTAAGTTGTGAGAGCGTTTTAACCTTTATAAAATCTATTTTAACCAGTTTTGAAGGGCCGCAGCACGGCGCATTTTTATTATCTGCCATTAAATTTCCCCTTTAACCTCAAAGCTACATTGACAAGCACTATCAAAACAGGAACCTCTATCAGAGGCCCGATAACCGTCGCGAAGGCCTGCGCCGAACCTATGCCGAATATCGCGACCGCGACCGCGATGGCAAGCTCAAAATCGTTGCTTGCCGCGGTAAAAGAAACCGCGACAGCCTGCCCGTAGCCCGCGCCGATTTTTTTCGCAATAAAAAATGTCGCGAACCACATTACCGCAAAGTATATGCCCAGCGGAACCGCTATTCTTAAAACATCCAGCGGCAGTTTAACTATATATTCCCCTTTAAGCGAAAACATCACAATTATTGTAAAGAGCAGGGCGATCAGGGTGACAGGGCTTATTCTGGGAACAAATTCTTTTTCGTACCATTCTGCTCCGTATTTTTTTACCAGCAGCACTCTGGAAAGCAGCCCGCCGAGAAAAGGAATTCCAAGGTAAATGAACACCGTTTTCGCCGACTCGTACATGGAGACGCTGACAGCAAGCCCCTGGGCAAGGCCGAGCCGGTTAAGGCCGAAAGTAATAAATATGTATATGTAGGCCGCGTAAAACAGCACCTGAAAAACCGCGTTAAAAGCTACCAGCCCCGCGGCAAGCTCCCTGTCTCCGCCTGCCAGCTCGTTCCAAACTATCACCATCGCTATACAGCGGGCCAGCCCCACCAATATGACGCCTATCATATACTCCGGAAAATTTCTAAGGAATATTACCGCCAAAGCAAACATCACCAGAGGGCCGATAATCCAGTTAATTATCAGCGACAGGCTTAATAATTTTTTGTTTTCAAATATCCGGCCGATTTCCTCGTATTTTACTTTTGCCAGCGGAGGATACATCATCAGGATAAGGCCGGCAGCTATCGGCAGGTTTGTTGTGCCCGACTGGAAAGCGTTCCAGAATATTGAAATGCCCGGCAAAAAATATCCCAGAGCCACTCCGAGCCCCATGGCGGAAAATATCCAGAGCGTCAGGTAGCTGTCCATAAATGAGAGTTTTTTTGCCGCGTTATTTTCCATATTCAGCAAGTCCTGGGCAGTTCCATGTCTTTTATAAATTCTTCTATGAAATATTTAATTTTGTCGCGCACAACCCTGGTCTTATCAAGCTTCTCTTCAAAACTGCCGGAAAAAGAACCCGGGTCGTCAAACGCCGCATGCCTGTTTTTAATAGTCCCGGGAAATACCGGGCACCTCTCGCCCGCGGCGGCGTCGCAGACCGTGAAAACATAATCAAAGGCTTCGCCTTTTTTGAGAAATTCATCCACGCTTTTAGTTCTGCTCCCTGAAATATCTATACCCGCTTCTTTCATGGCCTCAACGACAACCGGGTTAAGCGCCCCGGGCTCCAAGCCGGCGCTTTGCGCCTCAAACCTGTCGCCGGCAATGGCGTTCAGGAACGCTTCCGCCATCTGGCTTCTCGCGCTGTTATGAACGCAGACAAACAGCACCTTTTTTTTATCCATTGTTGCTCTTTGCCGGAATAGCGCACGAGCTGCGTTTTGAAAGCTTTTTAAAATCTTCGACGGTTTCCCGGTCGCTGACTGCTCCGACAGCGGCATGGATGTGTTTGTGGAAATTATCGGGGGATTTAATCAGCGCGTAATACATGAACCTGCCGGCCCGTTTCTCGCTTACAAGGCCGGCGTTTTTAAGTTCCTTTACATGCTTGGAGATATTATACTGCGCCAGTCCCAGGCAGTCTACTATCTCGCAGATGCACAGCGGCCGGCCGGCCGAGAGCAAAAGCTTTAGTATTCTTATTCTTGTCTTGTCCGACACTGACTTTAACACTTTAACGAACATTTCCATAACCGCTCCCATATGCACATATGCACTTACGAGCATATATTAATATATATTTGACCGCTTGTCAATATTTTTTTGAGAATGCCTGGGGAGGTCTATGGTTGAAGGGAGCGGGGTTAACCCGTATTTTGCAACAGAAGCAAGTACCAAAGTGAGTGAGGCCGAGATTTTTGTGACGGGAAAAGCGAAAGCGATGCGGGGAGTGAAACGACGCGCCAGTCCGCCAAAGGTTTAGTGGCGGGGCAGTCCGCCGAAGGTTCAGTGGCGGGGCAGTCCGCCAAAGGTTTAGTGGCGGGGCAGCCCGCCAGAGGTTCAGTGGCGGGCGACAGTTCCGGTTTTAACTACGAGATTGCCGCGCTTCGCTCGCAACGACAACAAGAGAGCTGTCTTTGCAGGAGATCGCAACGACAGGGCATTTTTATGGATTTTTCAATTGACTCAACTTATTTTACACCAAAGCTTGTTTATTCTGCAAAATTATACTGACAGAAAAACTCAATCATCTCACCCGCTTACCACTTACCACTTAACGCTTGCCCCTGCCTTTCTACTTCTTATAGCTTATCTTAATTCCCTTTGAATCGGCCGATATGCTTTTTACGCTCATTAGCGGCAGGTACTTCTGCATAAGCTGATACAGTGACAAAGCGTACTGCTCTTTCTGTTTCCTTGAGGCATCGGGCATTTTTATGCCCACATGGTAAACCGGTTTCTTTGCCGCGACTTTTTTGCACCACATAACCCGGCTTTCGGACGAAAAAGGCTTGTCTCCCTTGCCGGCAGCGAATGAAACTTTAACTTTCGCGCCTTTTTTAAGCTCCCGGGCGACTTCCAGCTGCATGCCGTCCCCGCCCAGGTCTTCAAGCTTTGTCGCGTCAATATCTTTATTGTTATACCTTATTTTATACCTGACCGGCAGGGAAAGCTTAACGCGGTGAGACGCCCTGCTGTCCGGGACTAATTTAACATAGCTCTGCTTCATAAAACCTCCTGCCGTAAAGGCATGCCGCTTAACAGTCTGTTGCAGTAATTCTAAAAGGGAAACTCGTATTTTGCAAGGTTCATTTCTTTTTGCATTATCTTAATTTCTTTCTGGGTCTCCGGCGTCAGCGGAACCCCGGTTTCTTTCCGCTCAAGAAAAGCGAGGTATTCTTTTTCGCCGGCTGTGTATATCCTCTGCTGGCCGGGAGCTTTTTTTGATTTTCTTAAAGCCCTTAAGATGTCGCCCGAGGTTTTCTTAAAATTTTCAAGTTCGGTAAAAGCCGATATATCTATAGCCATAAAGAAATGGCCCAGATGGTAGGGCGTTTTCCTGCCGTTCTCAAAACCCAGCAGCATTTTTAAAAAACTTCCCTGCTGAAGGGCGGAGGATAAAATTTCAACGACCGTGCAGTAGCCGTAACCCTTGTGCCCGGCGGTCTCTTCGCCTATGCCGCCAAGAGGCGTGAGCGCGGCGCTGCCTTTTACGAGGTCCGACAATATTTTGTGGGTGTCTGTCCTGGTCTGGCCGTTCTCGTCAATGACCCAGCCGGCGGGCAGGTCTTTGCCCAGCCGGTCGTAAACTTCTATCTTTCCTCTCTGACTGAGCGATGTCGCGCAGTCCAGCACGAAAGGAAAATCCTCGTCCGTCGGTATGCCGAATGTCAGCGGGTTGGTTCCGAGCATATTCTCAACGCCGAAAGTCGGAGCCACCGAAGGCCTGGCATTGGTGCCCGTTATGCCGATCAAACCTTCTTCCGTTGCCATCGTGGCGTAGTAACCGGCAATGCCGTAGTGAGTGGAATTTCTCACCACCGTCATTCCGAGGCCGTATTTTTTTGCTTTATCAATTGCCATGCGCATAGCGCGTTTTGATATCGCGTGGCCCATACCGTCGTGGCCGTCAATAACGGCTGTCGTGGGCCCCTCTTTTACTATTTCAAATTCTGCTTTTGGGAACTGGATGCCCTCTTTTATCCTGTCATAATAAATGCTTTTCATGCGGCCTATGCCGTGAGAATCTATCCCGCGCTTGTCGGCCTCAATGAGCACCTGGGCGCAGACCCTCGCGTCGGCTTTAGCGCAGCCGAGCCCCTCAAAAACATCCGCCATGAAGTTTTCTAAAACATCAAACTGCACATAGACTGTTTTTTCCACAAAAACCGCCTTTAGGAATGCCTGTATTTGACGACCCGGACCTTTTCAACGGTTATAAGGCCCTCCTGAACGGTTTCGTCCAGGAAAGGGATGAGCTTGTTTAAATTTTCTTCCGTGTCCACTATTTCAATTATAACGGGAAGGTCTTCCGAAAGACGCAGGAGTTTGGCGTTGTGCATTCTGGAATCGGCCCCGAACCCCATTACCCCTCTGGTTACCGTAGCGCCCGCCAGGTTAAGCTCTCGCGCTTTAAGCACGATTTGTTCATAGAGTGCCTTATTGTTATACTGGTCCGTCTCTCCTATGAATATCCGCAGAAGCGATCCCTGTTCCGGAAGTTTCATTTTCAGCCCCTTTTAAATATGAGATTTGCCAGCACAAATCCAAGAAAAACCAGACCGATGCCAAGGATGTTGCTGGCAAGGACATTAACGAGAGCCATTTTAATTTCTTTGTCCCGCAGCAGATGGAATGTTTCAAGGGAAAATGTTGAGAAAGTTGTGTAAGCCCCGATGATGCCCACTAACACAAACGGCTTGAAATGGGCGGATAAAATAACCTGCTCCGAAATGGCCCACAAGAAGCCTATCGCGAAACAACCCGATAGATTGACCGCCAGCGTGCCCCAGGGAAAGACGCCGTCAAAGTACCTGTATGTAAGCCCGGAAACTCCGTACCTGAGCAGCGCTCCTATGGTTCCGCCAAGTGCTATATATATGTATTTCATAAAATCAATATATTGCCCCGTTCCAAACCCGCATCGGAACGGGCGCTTAAGAGAGCTTCTCTTTAAGTATTTTGTTCACTAAGCCCGGGTTTGCCTTGCCCTGGGTCTTTTTCATTACAACGCCGACCAGGGAGCCGAGCGCCCTTTCCTTGCCGCTCCGGTATTCTTCAACGGCCTTTGGAGTTTCCGCGATAGCTTCCCCGCACAGCTTCGCCAGGGCTGCCTCGTCGGATATCTGCGTGAGGCCTTTTTCTTCAACTATTGTTCCGGCGTTTTTGCCCGTGTTGAACATATCGTCAAAAACAGTTTTGGCGATTTTCCCCGAGATGGTGCCGTTTTGAATGAGTTTAAGCAGGCCGCGCAGATTTTCCGGCCCCACGGGCGAAGTATTGATATTTGTTCCGGAAGCGTTGAGCCTTCCGAGCAGTTCGGAAATAACCCAGTTAGCCGTCAGCTTCGCGGCATCTTTTTCGGGCAGGGCCGCTTCAAAATAATCCGCCAGCGGTTTTTCGGAAGTCAGGACCGAGGCGTCGTATTCGGAGAGCCCCAGCTCGGCGGCAAACCGATTGCTTCTTGCTTCGGGAAGTTCCGGCAGTCCGGCTTTAACGGCTGAAACATATTTTTCGTCCAGCTCTATGGGCACGAGGTCGGGCTCCGGGAAATACCGGTAATCGTGGGCCTCTTCCTTGACGCGCATGGAACGGGTTTCGCCGAGCCCGGCATCCCAAAGCCTGGTTTCCTGGATTATCTTTCCGCCCGCCGAGAGAATTTCGGCCTGCCGTTCAACTTCGTGCTCAAGGGCTTCCCGCACCCCTTTGAGCGTGTTCATATTTTTAAGTTCGGCTTTTGTGCCGAATTCTTTCTGCCCGTAGGGCCTCAGGGATATGTTGGCATCGCAGCGGAATTTTCCTTCTTCCATGTCGCAGTCGGAAACCCCGAGGTATTCAAGGATATTTTTCAGCGCGGACAAGTACTGGTAGGCTTCCTCGGGGCTTCTCATATCGGCCTCCGAGACTATCTCCATAAGCGGCACGCCGGTTCTGTTGTAATCCACCAGGGAGTGGTCCAGTTCGCGGGCACCTATGGCGTGAAGCAGCTTGCCGGCATCCTCTTCAAGGTGTATCCTGTGAACCCTTATTCTTTTGGTTTCTTTATCAATTTTAATGTCCACAAATCCGCTCTCGCAGACGGGCAGTTCGTATTGGGATATCTGGTAGTTTTTTGGCAGGTCGGGATAAAAATACTGCTTTCTCGCGAATATGGAGCGGGTATTTACGCGGCAGTTTAGAGCCAGGCCGGTTTTCGCGATAAACTCCACGGCTTTTTCATTCAGCACCGGCAAAACGCCGGGCTGGCCCGTGCAGACCGGGCAGATATTGGTATTCTCGCCTTTTCCGAATTCGGTGGGGCAGGAGCAGAATATTTTGCTGTCTGTTTTAAGCTGGGCGTGAACTTCCAGGCCTATTACTGTTTCAAAATCCATTATTTTGTCCTTAAAGCGCCGGCATTTCCGTTTTCTTGTTATAACACTTATCATAAGCGCAGGCCGCGATATCCGCTATAAATCTCTTGGCGGTGCGGTAATTCTTTATGTCGGCCGTGATTACACATACAATAAAATCGCCCTTCTGGGTAAAAACTATTCCGCAATCGCTTATGGTGTCCCGCAGGGATCCGGTTTTATGAGCGACGATAGTTTCATCGGGGAGTTTTCTCGGGATCCTGTCGTTTACTTTCTGTTTTTTGAGCACTGCCATCATACGGTCGCTGGCGGCGGTGCTTACAAGCTCCCTGTTATAAATTTTCTCCAGCAGGTAGGCCATATCTTCAACAGTGGTATAGTTTTCTATTCCGGCGCGGCGCCATTTTAAATCCATTATGCCGCGGCGCAGGTCGGTATCCTTAAGGCCGAATTCCACGAATTTCTGGTTTATGTATCCGAAGCCGAGCGCCTCAACAAGCATATTTGAGGCCGTGTTATCGCTTTCGGTTATCATCCGCACAATAAGGTCGTTAATTTCGTATTTGGTGCCGTTTCTTTTAAAATACAGTTTGCTGCAGTCGCGCACCTTATGAGAACGCTTTAACACAAGCTTGTCGGTAAGCTGCAGCCTGCCCTCAAGCTCCGCCTGATAAACAGCGGCCATTATGGGAAGCTTTACCAGGCTCGCGCTCGGAAAAAGTTTGGAAGAGTTCATTGAAATTGACTCTCCCGTGCTTATGTCCTTGACGAGAATGCCGGCATCGCCTTTAAATTTCGCCGCCTGGCCCTGAAGCTCGGCCATAAGAACATGATAATCAAGTTTCCTTTCCTCCAGGAACCGCTCGTTGTTCAACGAAAGCTCGGAAGCCGCGCGAATCCTGTAAAACACCGGAAAAACAGCCGAGATAGCTACAAGCACAAGGCCGAAAATCACCAGAGCCTTTTTATAGATTGGGAGATGCCGCATGCCACTGACAATTTCTTTCATAATTGTATGCCGTCCTTAGTATTTCCGCTTCGCCGAAAGGCTTGCCCAAAATCTGCAGGCCGATGGGAAGTTTGTTTGCCGTAAAACCGCACGGGATTGATATCCCGGGAATTCCGGCGAGATTGCACGATATGGTAAATATGTCCGATAAATACATTTCAAGAGGGTTGGATGATTTTTCTCCGGCCTTAAACGCGGCCGACGGAGAAGTCGGGGTTACGATTACATCAACCTTGCGGAAAGCGTTTTCAAAATCCTGTTTTATCAGGGTCCTGACTTTCTGGGCCTTGCCGTAATAAGCATCGTAATAACCCGCCGAGAGCGCGTAGGTGCCTAACATTATTCTTCTTTTTACTTCCGGGCCGAAACCCTGGCCCCGGCTTTTCTCGTATTGCTCAAGAAGGTTGCCGCTTTGGGCCCTGAAGCCGTATTTCACTCCGTCGTAGCGGGCGAGGTTCGCCGAGGCTTCGCTGGGAGCGATAATGTAATAGACGGCGGTGGCGTACTGGGTGTGAGGAAGCGATATTTCTTCTATAACGGCGCCGAGGCCTTCCAGCACTTTTAACGCCGCCCGAACGGAGTCATTGACCTCTTTGTCAACGCCGTCAATAAAATATTCTTTCGGCAAGCCCACGCGAAGCCCTTTGATGTCCTTTTTCATATCTCCGATAAATTCACGCGGCTCAATTTTAGCGGAAGTGGAATCCTTTGAATCGTGGCCGCTTATAAGCTTAAATAGCAGCGCTGAGTCCTCTACTGTCCTTGCAAACGGCCCTATCTGGTCCAGCGAGGACGCGAAAGCGACCAGGCCGAAACGGCTGACCGATCCGTAGGTAGGCTTTAATCCCACCACGCCGCAAAGCGAGGCCGGCTGGCGTATGGAGCCTCCGGTGTCTGAACCAAGCGCCAGCGGGGCCATTTTTGCCGCGACAGCGCAGGCCGAGCCGCCCGAAGATCCTCCGGGCACTCTTTGAATATCCCAGGGGTTTTTTGTTGTCTTAAACGCGGAATTCTCCGTTGAAGAGCCCATGGCGAATTCGTCAAGATTGGTTTTGCCGACAAATACCGCGCCCTCTTTTTCCAGCTTTTCAATAACCGTGGCATTGTACGGAGCGGTATAGTTTTCAAGTATTTTTGAAGAACAGGTGGTTTTAACGCCTTTTATCATAAGGTTGTCTTTTACGGCGACAGGAACACCCAGCAGCTCGCCGGAAGCGTCTCCGGCTTTTATCCGCGCGTCAATCTCTCCGGCGCGGCTTAGGGCCTCTTTTTCCATCACGCAGTTAAAAGCGTCAAGCTTCTTCTCAAGATTGTTTATGCGGGCAATAAAGGCCTTCGTGACCTCAAGGGCGGAAAGCTCGCCGGCTCTAATTTTATTGGATATTTCCAAAGCTGATAAATCAATTATGTTATTCATATGATTGGCTCTATTCTAACTATATTTTGGTCTATGGGTCAAAACCCAACACCTAATTTTAACTTTCTTTGGGCGCGCAAAGTTAATAAAGAAACGCACCCCGCAAGCCATTCGCAAAAGTATTTTCGGCAGTCTTGCAAACTCCCCACCTCATCGGTGGGTCGGACAGGCAAGACTGTGAATCCCCGAAAATTCTTTTTCTCATAACCGGCTTGAAAGGGGAGATTAAAACAAAAAATATTGTTTATTCTTATTCAATTATTTTTTTAACTTTATAAAAATTGCCGGAGCGTTCCGGAGCGTTGGCCAGGATGTTTTCCACCAGCTCCTCAGAAGACCGCGCGGAAATGTCTTTCCTCCAGACATTCACGATATCCATAACATGGCTTGTCGGCTTAACGCCGGAAGTGTCAAGTTCGTTAAGCTTGTCTATATATTTAAGTATGGACTCAAGCTGGGCCGAATATTTTTCCTTTTCTTCGGCGCTGAGCTCAAGGCGCGCGAGGCGCGCGGCATAGTCAACTTCCTTATTTGTAATTTTCATAAAACCTCTGAATATTCAACTGCGAGACAGCCGGGCAAGCCCGGCAGCTACAAAATGAGTCAAATGTAGAACCCTAAACAATGCCTCGTCATTGCGATCTCCCGCAGGGAGAGAAGCAATCTTGCAGTTTTGTTGCTGCCATTGCGAGGCAGATTTTTATGCAGGACCGAAGCAATCACAATGTTAAGACGAGACTGCTTCTCTGCGCTCGCAACGACGGCATAACCGTCTCAAATTGCATTTTTATACTTAAAAAATTTGTTCCAAATTCGCGTATTTCACCACGAGCTTTTTCCACTGGCCCGTGTCAAAAAGCACGACAAGTTTCAGGTTCTCGCCGCTCCCGGAACGCTCTATTACTTTGCCGCTTCCGAACATGTCATGACGGACTCTTGAACCTATGGCAAAATTAAATCCGGAAGCTGAATCTCCACCATAGGCTTCATCGGCAGATCCGGCATCTGGGTCAAAATGTTTAATAACGGCTCCGTCGCCGCGCCCGCCGTCAAACGGCTCGGAGTTGTCAAAATTAAGCGCGGCGCGGCCGCGAGAAACACCTGTGCCTCTCGCGGGCATGGCAACAAGGCCGGCCTCTTCTATGAATCGCGACGGCATATTCCAGCGGCTTTTTCCAAATACCTTTCTCTCGGCGGCCCAGCTTAAGTAAAGGTTTTCCTTGGCGCGGGTCATGCCGACATACATGAGCCTTCTCTCCTCTTCAAGGTCGTCTCTGTCAAAAGCCGCCTCGCCTATGGGGAAAAGGCCTTCTTCCAGGCCGGAAATAAAAACATTTTTAAATTCCAGTCCCTTGGCGAGATGAAGAGTCATGAGGATGGCCCTATCCTGCGTCTTTTCGGCTCCGACCTCGTCTAAATCGCTTACGAGCGCGACCTGGGTCAGGTAACCGGCAAGCGTTTTGTCGTCGGATCTGCGCTCAAACTCGTCAATAGCTGAAATTAATTCAAATATGTTTTCTATTTTGCTCTTTGATTCTATGGAATTCTCGGCCTCAAGCTCTCTTATATAGCCGGTCCTGTCAAGCAGGGTTGTCGCTATTTCTTTTACGGTAAGCATTGCTTTCTCGGGAATAAACGAATCCATCATAGTTTTAAATCCGGCGAACGCCTTTTTCGCGCCGGAGGTTATTTCCACGCCGGCGAGTTCGTTTAAGGCGGAGGAAAGGGAGATTGATTTTCCCTGCGCGTGCCTCTCAAGCGCCTCAAGGCTTGTTTTTCCTATGCCGCGGCGCGGCGAGTTTATTATTCTTTTGAAACTTACATTGTCGTTGGGGTTGTGTATGAGCCTTAAATAGCAGAGTATGTCTTTTACCTCGGCTCTTTCATAGAAACGCATGGAACCTATAACGGCGTACTCTATGCCGTTTCTCCTGAAAGCGTCTTCCAGAACGCGGGACTGCGCGTTGGTCCTGTAAAACACCGCGAAATCGGAGGCCTTTAAATCATTTTCTCTCTGAAGGCGCAGAATCTCCGAGGCTATGGACTGCGCCTCCTCGGTTTCGCTGACGGTCTGCCAGACTTTTATCGGATTGCCGCCGAGGTTTTCCGTCCAGACTTTTTTGTTCACCCGGTTCTGGTTATTTTTTATCACCTGCCAGGCGCCGTTTAATATATTGCCCGTGGAACGGTAATTTTTCTCAAGCTTTACTGTTTTGCAGGACGGATAATCGCGCTCAAATTCCAGAATGTTGCGGATATCCGCGCCGCGCCAGGAATAGATAGACTGATCGTCGTCGCCCACGACGCATATATTTTTGTGTTTCGCCGAGATATATTTAGTCAGCAGGTACTGCGCGTGGTTGGTGTCCTGGTACTCGTCCACCAGAACATATTCAAACCGCTCCTGGTATTTTTCAAGCAGGGTTTTGTTGTCGCGCAAAGCCATGACCGTCATCATAAGCAGGTCGCCGAAATCAAGCGCGCCGGCTATTTTAAGTTTTTTCTGGTAAAGTCCGTATATGGTGGCGCTTATCTGCCGGAAATAATCGCCTGAAGTCAGCGCGTGAATGCCGTAAGAGTCCGCGTCTATAAGCTCGTCTTTCGCGCGGCTGATGACTTCAATCATCCGGCCAGGCTTGAATTTCTTTTCGTCCAGGTTGAGTTCTTTAACGCAGTCGGTGAGCACTTTTTTCTGGTCGGAAGTGTCGTATATTAGAAACTCCGGGTTTAAGCCTATGTTTTTGGCTTCAACCCTTAAAAACTGGGCTCCGAAAGAATGGAAAGTTGATATCCAGACCGCTCGGCCCCGCCCGGGGAAAAGTTCGTCCACGCGGCGGCGCATCTCTTCGGCGGCTTTATTGGTGAATGTCACGGCCAGGATTTTTGACGGATGGACACCCTTGGAAATGAGGTTGGCGATCCTGTGGGTGATTACCCTTGTTTTGCCGGTTCCGGCGCCGGCGAAAATAAGCAGAGGGCCTTCCAGGTGGAGAGCGGCCTGCTGCTGGTTTTCATTGAGATTTGCTGTTAATGTTTCCATTGAAACTGGATTATACCATAATTGTTTCTGACGGGCAACAGGAGCGCAAAAATAGCGGGTTCAGGGTGAAGATTTCACCAGGTATTTAAAGTCACCCTGAACATTTTAAGTTCTAAGTTGTAAGCTATAAGTGAACGGCAAACTTTTTCTTTGTCGTCATACCAGCGGAAGCTGGTATCCAGAGGTTTTTCTGGATTCCTGCTTTCCAAACTGTGTCGTAACTGCCATTAACGAGGGCTTTGAGCTGTTGTCATGCAGAAGACGGCACCGTCAGACACATTGTTTATGCCGCTAACAGCACTTTCTTTATAGACTGGGCATTTAGAATATCTTCCCGTTCTTCGCGCATTTTAGAGGCCTTGCGTTCGGCAAGCTGAGTAATAAGCTCAATTGTAGTGTTTATCGCGCGCGGCTCGCTCTCCCGCATGCCCAGCTGGTTGATTTTGTCATTTAGGCGGGCATAAAACTCTTCCGTATTGACATTATTCTGTTCCATGAAATTGTCGGCCGTGACCTCAAGGCCCGCGGCTTCCGTATTATACGCCTTCTGAGTCATAAGGCTTCTGCCCAGCGTAATTTCAAGGTTTCTGTCGGAAAGCCCGTTCACGGCTCCCGCGTTCAAGAGTTTTTCTTTAGCCAGCATTTTCTCGGCTATGGCAAACAGGAATGCCTCCTGAATCTTATTAAGTTCCTTTTCCTGCAGCGTTCCGCTTATGTCCGATTTTATTTTTTCAAGATAGGCGTTTACCGGATGAGAGGCTCCCAGTATACCCATTGCTGTCAGCGCGGCATCCCTGTCTCCGCCGTAAAGCGATTTCACTAAACTGCCGGCATCCTGAGTTAAAACGGGCAGTTTATCCCGGTCCCAGGCGTAAGCCACATCCCTTACAAACTCCCGCGACATGATATTTGAATTATAAAAACTCAGCACCGCGGTCTTTAAGACCTCGGTTAACGCTATCCTGTCGGAGATGTCCCTGTCGGCGCCTTTAATGAGTGTCTGCATTTCGCTTAAGTTCAGTATTTTGCAGGGCTCGGCGGAGTTTCTTATTTTATTTATCAGCGAGTCGGCGTCTGAGTAGCCGCTGATGCTGTCGGCTCTTATTTCCGCTCCGCCCGTAAAATTGTATATAACGGTTTCATTGCCGGAGGCCAGTTTGTATCCGTCAAAACCCATTTCTTTATAATAGGCACTTCTGGAGCCGTTGTCTTTTAAATCAACGCAAAGAGAAACTCCGCTTTTACGCGCGAGCCCGGCTATCCGGCGGACCTCGTAGTCGCTGAGCCCCGAGAAAATCTCCGGGCTGACTATCATCTGGCCGTTGCCGGCCGCGTTGAAGGCCTCAAGGTTTGCCGTGAATTCTTTGATGCTGAAAATATTATCCATGTTGATATATATGTTTTGCGGCATGGCAACGCTTTCGGCGTTTCTAATAGTCATCAGTTCGCTTAATTTGACTTCTATGGCGCCGGAAACACCGCTTGCGGCTCCCTCAAAATAATCGGAAGAAACAACAAGGCTTCCCTGCCGGTCATATGTCACCGCCTTCGCGGGTCTATTGTGGTCTATTATTATGCCGGGTTTAAAACCCATGGAACTGATATCAGCCTGGCGCAACACCGGCGATTTAACAGCCGCGAGCATATTTTTAAGCCTGGCCGATATTCTGGCGGAGCCCCTGAGCCTTGTCTCGTCGGTCACCAGAGCGTTTAGCTCGGCTTCTATCTCGCCCGGTTCGGCGCCGTCGGCAAACATAACCAGCGCGCCGGCCCTCGTGCTGGCCCATAACGGGCTGCCGTTTATTTTTACGCCGGTGTTTTTTAAATTCCAGCCTTTCCCGGACTCCGGCATTTTTTCCAAAACATATATATTGGTGTAAATTCTGCCCTGCTCGTCAACGCTGGCGGCCCCGAATTCTTTTACGGCTTTAGAAAGCGCGGAAAATTTAACAAAGTGCCAGTTCAAATAGGAATGAGACGAAACCTTGAAAAACAGAGAGGACACAAATTCAGGCAGGTTTTTTAACATTGAAATTATTGAAACCGCCCCAAACGCGCGCCGGCCGGTTTTTTGCGTTTTTATTTCGCCGTCACCCGATTTCTTTTCCGGCTTAACCGCAGGCTCATCGGGTTCTTTAAGAGCTTCAATGGTTGACGGTTTGGAAAAATAATCAAATAGAAACATATTCCAAATGGTTGAAAACACGAAGGCATGCAGGAATATCAGGACATTGGCCGAGTCAAAATACGGGAAATAGGTGCGCATTGCGTCGTCTAAGCTCCAGCCCACTGTCATCGCGGCAGTCCAGTACAAAGTGTTATAGCCCATGAGCCTGGCGTAGCGGTTCCACAAATTTGACACCACATTCTTAACACCGGGTTTGTCGTATTCCCCTAAAAACAGCCCTCTTATGGATATTTTATGAATAGCGAGCTCCATGGTAAGCACCCTTAAACCTGTGTTCACAAGCGGTGAGACAAAACCCACATCAAATATCACCCTCGCGAATATCCCCATCACCTCTCCCTGTCCTGCCAGAGCGGGAGTAAAGTATCCGGCCATAAAGAATCCATAAAGGAAAATATACCGGTAATAGCTTGTAAGAAGGGATTTAAACGACCAGCGAATAATTTCTCTGAAGCCGCCCGGGTCAGTTACTCCCCGTTTCATAAGATTAATCTTATTTGACAGTCCCTTGCCCTGGCTCAGCCTGGCCCTTGACATCCAGGAAGCTACAAACGCGGTGGCAAACGCTATCGCGACTTTATAGATATGTCCGGCCGAACCGACTCCGTCGTAACCAAGATTTGAAAGCGCAAAATGAATAAACGGTATCGCGGCTGTCGCGGGAATAACGAAGGCGAAATTGGTTCTTACTATTTTTGGGATAGCCCTTATCGCAGCGTATTTATTTTCCAGGGCGGCGGCGCGCTCGCTGAGCCATTTACCTGCCAAGATACTGCTGTTTAGCAACCAGCCTCCCGCTACCAATACCGCGAAGGGCGCCAAAAGGCCCGGGAAAGCGGGCAGGATATAGAAAATTGAAATACCTATATATAGAACTGTCAGCCAAAGGCCGAATTTATTTATTCCTCTTATTATCGCGGGCTTATATTCCGAAATACCGAAGGCCGCGCGCAGTGCTTTGCCGAAAACAAACCTGCCGATCGCGTAGGTGCTCGTCAAGGTGAGCGGTGTGTTGATTTTCTTTGGTAAAACTATGGTGAAAGCCGCTCCCTTATCTTTCACGCTATGAATGCTAATTGTCCCGTTCATACTTTCAACCATGTCTTTGCAAATAGCAAGGCCGTAACCGGAGAGCCCTCCCTCTTTACTTGTTTCTCCAGGATTAAACAACCTGTTATCTTTCAGAAGCTCTTCCGGAATGCCTGGCCCGTTATCAGAAAATACAATAATCCAATTATCATCGTCTTCTGAAACGCGAATTTCACGCAGAGGTTTCCAGTCAGTTTGTGCGTGTTTCATTAAAAGATAAATTTCATAATCATAGGAAGCTTCCTGTGAATTTTTAAGCAGATTTTTAAATATTCGCGATAATGCGCCTTTATTGCCCAATATTTCAGTCTTATCTCCTCCCCAATTAAACTCAAGTAAAGCATCCTCACGAGTTATTGAGCGGAGTTGTTGTTCAAACACCTCATTATTTATGGTTGTGAGTTCTCTGCTGTCCTCTATAATATTCTGCAATTCATCAACCATGTTCAGCAGATCATTGTCCTTTTCTGTTAGCCGCGCTTTAATATTATCCAGCTCCAGAACAAGTTCGCGCGCAAGAGAGTCTAACTGCTCCGAGATAATTCTTTCGTTACTCTGTTTGTTCTTATCCTTAGCCTCCCAGATCTTATTTACATATGCGGCGCTCAATTCTTGAAACCGCCGCGGGTTTATTTTATTTTCACCGCGATTACTAACTTCTATGATTTTTTTCTTGAACTCCGGAATAAGAGCCAAATCATGTATCCGCATAGTGTGTTTAACAATATTTTTTCTTGTATCCAGTTCCAGGGCAGTCAATTTTGTTTCTAATTCATCTTTTTCAAACACGGGCTGTACATTGGCCTTGGATGAAACGGTTTTTTTGCTGTATATCGCGGGAAGCAATTCTAACAGCTGAGGTTCGCCTCTTTCTATTTCTTCAAGGATCGCGTACGCAACAACCTCGTCGGCATATCTTAAAAGGCTGTGTATCTCGCCGGCGTATCTTCTGTCGTTTCTTTCAACCCCCAATACTTCCCGCTGGTCAATTATGCGGATGTGTCCGTCATTAGAAATATGGTATTGAATGTCTCTGTCAAAATCCAGGCCCTTTGCATTTAACCGTGCCCTGGCTTCTTTGAGTTCCAGGTAAGTCTGCAAGGTAATGTTGTTCCTGCCGGCAAAAGGCATTTCACCCGGGACTATATCCATAACAATGTTAAGTTTGTCCTCGCTGTCGCGGTAAACGCCGTACACTTTCGGGCCTATGCCCAGCCGGTCCGCCGTGACCGCGCCCTTGTAATCCTGAAGAAATTCTTTTTCCAGTTTTCTGGGCGAATCTTTTCGCGTGAGCTTGCGCAGAGCAACCGGCGTACCGTCGTCAAGCCAGCCAACCCTGACCACGGCGTTACCGCCGCTGAAATGCGCGCTGCCAAGAATTATCTCTTTTCCCGGGAAATTGACATTTTCCAATAGCGGTAAGTTATCCGCGGTGAAATTCGTATCGCCGGTTTCCCGGGCCGCTCTTAATCCGCCGACGGTTGAATAACCGACAGGGAGATCCTCGGAGCGGATAGCCATGGTGGGCAGATAAACAAAGTTATCGCGCCTTTTTCTTTCTATATAATTGAGTATACCCTCATCTTTTACGACCTTTTCCGTACTTTCAGCGGCTCTTTTTAAAAGGTGTTCTATCGCGGGCGGCATCTTTGTCCTGTACTCGCCAGTCTCCGCGACAGGAACAGAGGCGCCGTCGGCCACGCCTTCTTTCTGCCACAGCTCCAGCTCCCAGTCATAAGTTGAAGCGAATTTGCCGGCCATTACTTTTTCAAAAGCATTGTTTATTTCATCATTTAACAAATCAAGCTTGACGCCTCTTTCGCCGTTTCTCCATTGGCTGGTTATTTTTTCCCATACTGACCTGAAATTTTTGTTGAGCTTTTTTTCACTGATATCGGGGCCTATAACAATTACCTTTGAAGAGGCTGTCACAACATCTATGAATTTTTCAATTTTATTGTTTACGCTCAACGAAGCTTTCTGGAGATAGACATCAACCGGCGTGAGATAATCAACCCCTGTAATATCGCCCTTTTTAAGCGTTATGGAGCGCATTTTTGGTTTCTCTGCGCCGGGATAAGCCCACCAGAATTTCAGCACCGCGCTCCCGTCGGTATTTACAGAAATCGGAAGAATATCATTTTGTTTGACGCCTAAGGCCTTGAGTTCCAGGACTATAAGCTCCTCCATATATGAGTCAACAAGCTGTATGGGCCAGTAGCCGAGGTGATTTCTGTATTCATAGTAAGCGGCAGGATGGCTTTCATAAACATCAAGCTCAATATCATCCCATTTCTCTATCAGAGCCTGCAGGCCATTTCCGTCATACCCCAACTTGTCAATAAATTCCATTTCCGTGGCATCCGCAATGAACAGCGGGCTTGCTATATCCGGACCGGAGGCCGCGTATCTTAAAGAAATTCCTAAGCTCTTCGGATTTATTATTTCCTTGTTTTGCAGGTAATACTCCATTTGTTCCGGGCTTATAAGCCCGTTTTCAACAGCGGGTATTCTGTTGATAAAATCTTCATTTTCTGACATTTTGCCGCTGGAGGTTATTTCTTTTCCAAAAATCAGCGGCTTGCCGGCTTTGGTGCCGCTTCCAAATAATAAATTGTAAAGCGCGTGCGTTGAGGCGTTGGCAAGGTAGGCTATATAGGCGTTCTGCGTGAAGTGCCACGCGAGGTAGGTCGCTGTCCATATTGCGCCGGCTCCGGCAAGCCTCGGCCAGTCGGGTTTGCCCAGCAGGAAATTTATCAGTATCTGAAGTGTGTGCAAAACAATATCAGGCAGCCAGAAGGGGGCAAATTTCAGCTCTACCCACCGCTTCATTTGCGGTTCATTGGAAAGCGTTTCTTTGTATTGCGGATTGCTCTTGCGGAAATTCTTGAAATACCATCTCCCTATTTTATAGGTGCTCGCATGCGTAAGCCGGGAACCATTTTCATCCGAACTAATTTCTTCGGTGCTGTGCACTTTCCCGGTAGATGAAACCCCGGCGTATAAACCAGATCTATCTGTATTCGGACTGCTGTGAACCGATTGTCTTGGCAAATCGGGCCATGGGATGTCTTTAAATTCCGAGAATTCCGGGCCCGCCATAAACCTATTATTATCTGTTTTAATAATTCTGCCATCCTCTTCAAAAACCGCGAGGTTTTCTGACAGGGCGTTTACATCCGCCTCATAGCCAAATTTACCATTTACTATCTTTTGAATATCTGAAACGGTGAATGTTTTATCAATTAAATATAGACGCACCACTTCGCGAATCATGCCCCTGTAAATAATGCTCTTTAACTCATTCCCTCCCAAAGTGATTTTTTCGTCACTGATATATTTAAGGGTTTTTGTGAAATCGCCCAGCAATCTTTCCCCAAACTTCATTGAAACGGCAGAGGTTATGGTTGCGCTTTTTCTTTCATTTTCACTCAGTTCAACCATCTCTTGTAGATAGTCAAGAAGGATTCGCGTCTGCTCGTCAATCAATTGCCTTATAAGCAGCTGTTCTTCGCTCTTTATTTCTCCGAATTTGGCTGAGCGGAAAATAATCTTCAATTCCCAGAAGAACATCGCCTGGCTTTCTTCCCATTGCTTAATTAAATTTATGATTTCCGAAATGTCTTTGTCTTTGAAACTATATTCGTATGCGAGCCGATTGGGATCATAAGTATCTTTATCTATTAATCCCAAATCAATCAACTGCGCGGTGAACCTGCTTTGCGTCATCGGGATATACATTTTAAGCGGATAGGTTATGCGGCTATCCATGCCCGTTTTTTTAAGAAATGATATATTTTCCTTAACCTCTTCTGTCGTAACCAATGGGTCTACCATTATAAATCCCGGCACAACATAAATACCCATGGATTCTATTCGCGCAATTGCTTCTTCATTCTCTGCAACTGTGGCCGCCTTGCCGTAACGCTTTAGTTGTGCGGGCGACCCTGATTCAATGCCGATGAACAACACCCTTAACCCGGCCGCGTAAAGTTTTTTATACGCGTTCAATCGCTTTTCATTTTCAAAATCCGAGTCATTCTGCCTGTACACATTGCGAACGCTTGCCGAGGTGCCGAAAATTAATCCCGGGTGAATGTTGCCTTTCTTTTTTTCATCAATGATTCTGTCGGCCAAATCAAGCACCCTTTCCACGCCGCCGGCAAATAGATCTTCATCAACAAAATTTATATTCCGCACCCCTAATTTGCTCGCTTCAATAATGTCCTCAATAATTGAATTGATGGGACGGCCTTTCCATCCTCCTTCCAAAAACGGTTTTCTGTCGCATATAGCGCAATTAAACGGGCACCCGCGGCTGGTTTCCATGTATACAACACCGCCTGAATTCACAACTGCCGGGAGTATATCGGGCAAGGGTATGCCAATATTCTCTATGGAGTTGCTGCTGCGCGGCCCATTCCGCCTGATTCCGTTTTCGTCAATGTATGAAACATTATGAATTGCTGATTTGGGTATATTCCCCTTCGCAAACTTTACGGTATCTATCATTGCTTCTTCGCCCATCCCAACGCAAACCATGACCTCGGGAAACTTTTCAAGAATGAAGTCAACATTATAAGAAGCGACAATGTTTCCAGCGATAACAATTGGCCTTTCGCTTTTTGGCAGAGAGTTGACATAAGCCATTACGGCGAATAATTCCCGCAATGATCCGAAACCTAAAGACAAGCCGAGAATTTTTGGTTTTTCCTGATTTATGCGTTCTATTATCTTTTGAACATCGCCTTCTTCAAGGTAATGAACCATTGACACTTTAACAGAATCCTTGAAAGTATTTTTTAGTGTGCCGCCGAGCACGGCAATACTTAATGGATTGTCAATCTTGGATGTATCTCTTATTTTACTGAAGAATGAAAGTGTAACTTTCACTGATTCATTGTCAACCATGTTTATGTCAGAAGAATCCTCACCGACCGTCAGCGGCTTGATAGCTTTAGTGCCGCTTCCGAATAATAAATTGTATAGCGCGTGCGTTGAGGCGTTGGCGAGGTAGGCTATATACGCGTTTTGCGTGAAGTGCCACGCGAGGTAGGTCGCTGTCCATATTGCGCCGGCTCCGGCAAGCCTCGGCCAGTCGGGTTTGCCCAGCAGGAAATTTATCAGTATCTGCAGTGTGTGCAAAACAATATCCGGCAGCCAGAAGGGGGCAAATTTCAGCTCTACCCACCGCTTCATTTGCGGTTCATTGGAAAGCATTTCTTTGTATTGCGGATTGCTCTTGCGGAAATTCTTGAAATACCATTTCCCTATTTTATAGGTGCTTTCAAGAGTCAGGTGAGTACCATTATTTATTTCATTAGCCCGCGGCGGCTCCGCAGGTTTTATGCCCCCGGTATTTTTATATGTGCTCGGATCGATATTTGCCAATATTTCAATTATAATTTCCCCGCCACCGCCGGATTTTGAATCTTGCCCGTTTTGTTTTCTTTCAGCGAACTCGGATTGTATCAACTCAACCCGTCCTAATACACCATGCGCATTCCAACGAATATTTCCCGTGACTCCTTCTCCTGTGACCAGCCTTTCTAATACTTTTATGCCTTCAGATACATCTTTGTTCCGCGTGGCCTCCAAGGAAACAACATCGCGTATCTTATCCATCGCTGTCTCGCGTAATTCTTCAGATATTTTTTCTTCTCGCGCAAGTCCTTCAAGTACTCGCAGGCCTTCATAAATGTCTTTGTCTTCCAAGCCTTTCGCTGAGATAGCTGTGCCAATGTTTTGGATTAGGACAAGACTATCAATGAATGCTAAATCTTTGTCTCTTACCGCACGGGCAAGCACATCCAACCATCTATTGACATGCCCTGTTTGCGCGGCATTTTCAGACAAAACTTCGCCCAAAACCTTGATTGATGTCCTTCGCAGCAATCCCGGCCCTGTTTTGTCCTTAAATATGTCTTCCATTAAAATTAAGGCTTTGTTTACGATTTCTTTGTTGACTGCACCACCGGCAAAATTTCCTATCGTTCTGAGTGCAGTAGCGCGCAATTCAACGGGCAGCATTATATCCCCAGGCAAATTAAAGAGAATATTTACCCCTTCAGAAACATCTTTGCCGAGCTCCGCCCGCTCGGACATGCTCACGCCTATATTTACGATCGCCATGCCTCTCAAATCATTGGACAAAAATTTATCTTCGTATAAATCACGGAGAATATTTATTCCTTCGGAAACATCTTCTGTTCGCGTCCCCGCGCGGGTTATTATTTTTCTTATGCAACTCAGCATTCCTACGCGGGCTTCTAAAATAATTGTGGCATTATTTGTGTCCTTATTGCCCAGCAATTTCAGTATCTCGGAAACATCCTCGCCGCGCTCAGCCTTAATGGATATAACATCGCCTATCGCATTCCATGCCGTTTCGGCAAAATTCCTGTTCCTTTCTCTTCCTTCTTCACGCGCCAAATTTAACAGCATATTCAGCCATTTTGAAATATCTTCACCCCGCTCAACCTTCGCGGAGAGAACATTCCCTACTGTTACTATTGCCGCGCTGCCAAAACTTCTGTCTTTTTCTTCTTTGCGTACCGCATCAAACAGCATATCCAGCAATTTAGCGACATCCTCGCCGCGCTCATCTTTTGTGATAATAATCCGTTCTATAGCTTTATATAGCGCTATGTAAAATTGCTGCGTTTTTTTTCTGTTAAGCATATCAGGCAATTTCTCAAGGCTCAAATTTCCTTTTTCCCAGGCCTCGTAAAACTTGTTCTTCCCGTCCATATTTACCGCTCTCTCATTTAGTGCTTCCAATCCTTCGCTGATCTCCAGCTTCGTCTCGGTATTAAGACCTTTTATAATATCTGTCACCTTATCCTTTTGTCTGCCGACAGCAGAAATGCGGCCCAGCATTTCCTTAACCCGTTTTGCGTGTTTCTCCTCAACTACACCGTCCCATATATGCCGCCTCCCGCCGGAGGCCAGCCTTTTATAAACACCGAGTTTGCCGCGCAAAAAGTAATAGCTCTTTACTTCGTTTTCTATAGTTTTTCTGCTCCTCATATCGCTTTCGTCTATAGGTATAGCGTTCCGTCCGCTGTAAAGCAAAAGCCTCTTAAAGGACAATATCGCGGCGCGGTTTTCTCCAAAGACTGCCTTAAGCGCCCTGTCAAGATTGCTAAAATCTATTCTTTGCTCATATCCGCTCGCGAACACCGGCAGAACCACATCCTCCAGGCCGGTTACCCCTCCTTCCATTATCGCCCTTGTCAGACCGTCGCTTACCGTAAGCGCATCCCTTATATACTGCGCCCGCGCTCTATTATTCAACGGTAACGCTCTTACAGGCGTCATTAAAAACCGGCTCTCTATTGTGTTATGATCGCGGGAAAAATTAATTATGTTATGGTGATAAAATACTTTAGCGTCCATGTGGTTTTCTGTCACTACAAATAAGTATGGCAAGATTAACTGTCTGCCTCCTATTTCCTCGCCATTATGAGTATTAATGGCGCACAGATAACCGTCAAGAAACAATGCGATTGTATACAGGTTTCTCTTTTGTTCGGCCGTAATCTCGCTCTCATAGGCGCCACGGTCGCAATGAATATGCATTGACGCATTATAATCGGCTCCAAGTTTTTTGAAAAATATTTTTAATCCGTTCCACGACTTTTGCTTTCCGTTGTCAATTAAATAATCTTCTTCTTCATCAGCGTTCATCTCTAATTCTATGCCGAATTTTCTCGTAATCCCGGGAATTGGCTCAAACTTAGTTTCACCCAGCAGGGGGCTTATCAGGTCATAGCGCTCTTTCAGCCGTTTATCGCCTTCTCCCTCAAACACTCCGCTTATCCATCTCAATTCCCCGGCGCATTCCTCAAACACTATCACCTTTTCCGCTATTTCCAGCAATTTTGACTTTGCCGCTTCGTCCCATTCCCGGCTTCTCCCTAATATCCGAACCAGCGATCTGAACTCAGGGACAAAATCTTTAAAATATATTTCCCTAAACGCCGCTATGCGCGCCCCCGGATGCTCAGCGTCACTCGTGTTTAAAGCCTTTAGATAATCCGTATAGCCGGCCACAGCCAAGTTTACTCTCGCGGAAAGTATTTCAAGCAGTTGATACCTTAATTCTTTCGCGAGCTTGTCCGCGCCGGAGGCATCCGCCCTGATAATAAATCGTGTAAACGCTTTTTGAGTTGCATCCCTTACCTCGCCTGCCCGATCATCTCCTTTCAGGACGCCGTTTATCATATTGGAGTACACAAACCCTGCGGCCCGGCGCGCCGAGACAGCCATACGCCTCTTACTATTCCCGCCTAAGTTGTTGTAGCGTTTGCTAAACTTCTTGGCGTTAAATTCTTTCCCAAATATCATATCCCACAACAACCTGTATTCCGAATCCGCGCCTTTTTGCAAAGCGTAATCAGCGTATTCATCGTTTACCCGTCCGCGGCCGCGTTCGCCCCGCTCATCCTCCATCCTTACGCTTTCTAAATATCGGTTCATCAATAGGGGCAGCTGCTCCGCACCCATGCTTGCTATCAGCACGCCGTTTTTATTGGCAAACTCCGTCCCAAGCTTTGTTTCGCCGCTAACACCGTACCGCGCGCTCTCTTCCGCGCTGGCTCTTACAACCTCTGTTTCGGTTTTTTTTGATTCCTTTTGCGCCGGCAACACTATCGCGGCACGCTCCAGTTTATCCAGCAAATCAACCGCTCTTCCTATTCCTGCCGCGTCTTTTCCGTTTATTAACGCGACTATCGCCGCATCCGTAACCGGTATTATCCGGCGGTTATCAACCGCGTCAGGCCTTACAAGTAAGCCTCCGGCTGAAGTTATCAGCGGATTTTTTTCGGTTGGAATTAAAATATTTTCATCTCCGGTTTCTGAAGGTTTTATTCCGAAGCCGTCTTCACCGACCGTCAGCGGTTTTCCGGCTTTAGTGCCGCTTCCGAATAATAAATTGTAAAGCGCGTGCGTTGAGGCGTTGGCAAGGTAAGCTATATACGCGTTTTGCGTGAAGTGCCACGCGAGGTAGGTCGCTGTCCATATTGCGCCGGCTCCGGCAAGCCTCGGCCAGTCGGGTTTACCCAGCAGGAAATTTATCAGTATCTGTAATGTGTGAAAAACAATATCCGGCAGCCAGAAGGGGGCAATGGTAAGCTCGGTCCAGCGGTCCATTACTTTTTCGTCGGTAACCAGCGCGGGCAGGGTTGACTTAGTTGTTTTGCCATCAAGGGTTTCTTCCTCCTGCTGAGGCTTGACTAAACCTTTTCTCAGCGCGAAATCCCGTCCCTTCAGGGAAGCTGCCAGCGCCGAAACCGTAAGCGCGCGAAAATCTTTACGGGCATCAATTAACGGGCTTGAGAAAAGCGGCGAAATTGCTATCTGCGAAACGCTTCCGTCAGCGCCCTGGTCTCTTTTTTCAATTACCGGGTACCCGACATTCCCGCCCGGAGTTACGCCAAGAGCGATTGAAGGGTAGAGGTCACGAAACTCGTCTCTCAGGACATATTTGCCTTCGGAATTTTTTACGGCGTATATCTTATATAGCCTGCCCAGCATGCCGGTTAATTTTATCTGGCCGTTCTCTTCGGCCACTTCACCGAGAATGTCAGTAATTTCCCTGGCATTCTGTCCTGAAATCCTTGATCTTGAACTGTAAGCTTTGTCCGGTTTAAGGGCCCAGGCGCCGTTTCTGTTTCGTCTGGAAATAAACTTGGTCGTCATCCCGCTGACATATAAATATATTTCGTTCTTTGCGCGGCCCTGCTGGCTGTCTATCATCTGCTGAAGCGGAACCAGCACGCTGCTCATAGCGGTAGCGCTGTTTCTGTCGGTAAAAAACGCCAGCCTGACTCCGCGGTTATAAAGCGCAGCAAGTACAACGGCCATCTCATAGCGGTCTTCATAAAGATTTTCATAGACCGTCTTTTTCTGGCCGTTTACTATTACATCTTTCTTGCCCAAAATAGTGTCGTCAATATCCAGCGCGATAAATTTCGGCAGTTCTCCCGCGGGAAGGTTAAAGATCCTCTGAAGTTCTTTCTGAGCCGCGTCTATGCCGCTTCCGATGGCCACCGCCTCGGGAATTACTCTGTGCTGGTCCTCGTCAACGGCAAGAACAGTAAGGCCGTCAATGCCGCACAAAATCCCGTCGCGCTCATTTATAGAATCCGTCTGGTTGCCTATGTATATGCCGCCGGAAGCCCTGAACCCGGTTTTGCGCAGGTAATCCTTCATAGCGTCTTTTTTCGTGGGTACCGGAGCCCTGGAAATATCTATAGTGCTTCTGCCGCCCTCTCTGATTACTATATCCTGCCCGTTTATTCCCGCTGTCTGCTCGGCCCGCGGCCTTTTCGTTGAGGCGGAGGGAAGAAGGCCGGTTTCTATCCGGCTGAATATCTCGGCGAGACGGGGCAGCGAATAATGGTAGCTTTGCGCGGCCCTGCTTCCGTCGGAATCACGGGGCTGAAGGGACGCGGATATCTCGGCAAGCCTCTCCCCGACGGGGATTATGCTTTTTGCTTCTATAAACTCCCTGTCTTCCCGGCTGATCTCAAAAGTCCCCAGAGCGTGTTTGCCGGCTTCAAGCGGCCGCCTGGACGCGTCGGAGCGTATTTCCTCAATTTCTCTTGCCTCGCCCGAAATAAAATCGGCCAGCGCGGGATCGTCAACCGGGGCTTTATTAAACACCACATGCGTAACAATATCGCCGAAGGAATAATCGCTTTCAAGGGAATCATTTATGGAGCGTTCTATAGCCGTGATCAGAGTTTGAGGAGTGTGGTTAAGCGTCTCCATATCCTTTGTCGCGTTAAATATAAATATTATCTGAACCCCTCTCTCTCTTGCCTTTTTGAGCTCGCGCGCCACGCCGTCGGCCATCAGGTTTACGGCGATGCTTGTAAACGCGCTGCCCGGGCCTATGACAATCCTTTTCGCGTTTTGAATCATCGCCAGCGCCTTGGGGTTGGCCGGCATTTTAACAGGATTGCCCGCGTTATCGTAAAACGCGACTTTTTCTATATAACTGGCAGGATGGTAACCGGCCGTAATATCTTCCTGGCCTGTCAGCAGGCCGCCGTCAGACAGGAGAGCCGTGAAACTTGCATCCCTGTATGTCGCGGGGCTTGCCGGAACCGATACCGAACCGCTCCCGGTAATACGCATCGCGCGCTCAAGCGCCCTGTTGTATCTTGACGGCACTACCCAGCCGGAAGGACAAGCGTTTTCCGCGTCCAGCGCCGCGAGGAAAATAATATTTTTTACGCTGTGTCCCCTGCCGGATATTCTTATTTTGCCTTTCCATTTATTATCGGCATTTTTAAAATAGGGCAGAAGCCTGTTATAGAATGCCTCTAATTCCGTTTCGCCAACCTTTCCCTTAAATCTCTCCGCGGCCTGAACCTTCGCGCTGTCAAGCAGTTGAACGAAACTCCGGGCTTCAAACGAGCGGGCATTGAGGAACCAGCGCTTCCATTCTTCGGCAACACCGCCTGTTATAGCGCTCATTACATCGCCGGGATGGGGAATGGTCGCGGCACGGACAGCCTCCCTGGCCGGCCTGCGGGCCGGCTTACCGGCGGCCCAGTAAAAGGCGATATCGTCCATTATGTCTTTGGAACTGCCGCCATTATCCATGTAGCTGGTTATTGACCGGATCCCGTCTTTGAAGCGGCCTTTGAACAGCTCCACAATTTTGCCGGAACCCGTCCCGCCGCCAATGATGAGGACTTCGGCAGGCGCGTCAAGAGGAGATTCGCGCGTAAAAGCGTTTTTAATCCAGCCCAGGGTTTCTTGCCCGGATTCATTAATATTTATGATAAAGTGCGGAATGGAAAGCGATAAATAGGCGGCGACAAGCGTTGCTGTAAGGGGAAGGCTGAACACATAGAAAGAATAAAAAATGGTAAGCGAGGCGAGAACGGCGATAACCTGCAGGCCGTAGGCCTGTCTGTCGCTTAAATCGTCTCTCGCGGCATGGATAAAAAGGTCGGGTACAAAAAGCGGCGCGAAAACAAGCTCTATTAGCCTGTTTATTACGGGATGGTCAATAGCGAAGGTGGGCGCTTGGCCGAAAAGCAGCTGAACGCCGCCAAAGAAGCCCCTGAATGTTGACCTGGTCTGCGGCGCAGTAAGCATTTCCTCATCCGCCAAAGCTTTCTTATCGCGCAAACGCGCCTCTTCCTCTTTGCGTGAAAGCATATCTTCATCCTGGGCCGTGATCTCCATTAGAATACTATAGGCGCGTTTGATTATCGCAAGCGCCTCGTCTTCGCTGATTCCGGCGGAATTCGCCGCTTCCTGCGCCGTATACCCTTTTGTGAGAACCTTTTCAACCACTAAGCGATCCGCCGCCTCAAGCCTGCCGAGCAGAACCCGAATCTCGTCGTTTTCCTCAACCGCCAGGGAGTAATCGCTATCGTCATAGGTCATTCTCTCAAGCTTCGTCGGGCCCTCGCCGTCTTTTGAAGATATTTTTTCATCAAGGGATTTTTCCTTAAATCTCGCGCGGTTCAGCTCTCTGGCGGCGAGGTCTAAAGCGGCTCCAAGCTCTCCCTGAACATATTTTTCAAAACTGATATTGCCGAACAACCCGTCGGCTATATATCTGTCAATCAGATCGTAAAGCGCGAGCAGCCCTTCGCTTATCAGCTCATCCTGGCTGAACAGATCGTACCTGGCGTAGTTATTAACGACTATATTTCTCACAAGCCAGATGTAATTTCCTATTATATGTTTCCTGGCCTCGGCCTTGCGGTCCGCGTTATTTTTCAGGCCCAGAATTCTGAACATTTCATTTTCAACGGCCCTGTCTATCTCGGGTTTGATAAAAATCTGGCCGGGGGTGGCCTCGGTTCCCGCGGTTCTTGCCATGCTCAATTCGGCAAGATGCCTGGCCGCGCCGTAAACATTTGTCGTTTTGTCGGCCTTTTTCATCAGGGCTTTCGCTTTCTTAAGGGCGTCCTTGTAACGGCCGCTTTTGTAAAGTTTGTTGACGGTTTCGTACAGTTCCCACCCTTTGCATTCATTCATGAGCCGTTTGGACATCTCGGCAAGGTAGGGATCCCTGTTCTGACGGAAACTTTTCAGCTGCGCCGTCGCCTCGCCGAACCGTTTTTGAACCATAAGGGAAAGCGCGGACTCAAGCTTTACGGAAGCGCGGCTGTCGGAAATCCTGGCGGAAACCACGGCTGTCAGTGGGTAGTCGTTTTTCGCGGTTTTTTTCAGATGAGTGAATAATTCCATGGCTTCCGCGAAATGTCCCGCGGCAAAAAGGCTTTCCGCCATTCGGTACTGCGAATTGAAAACTTCATCCTGCTCGGAGCTCAGGCCGGCGGTTCTTTCCGCTGCGATAATACCGTTTATCCTTTCTAAATAATTCTGGGCTTTATACGCGAGGTTCTGTTCGGCGAGGTTCGCCGAGGGAAGTGACCTGCCTCTTACCACGATATAGGCAAATTTCCTGCGGGCCGCGCGGTCCTCGCCTTTGATAAATAATTCCACCGCGCTGTCATAGAGTTTCTGAAGATAAGAGGCACGCCTTGCCTGAGCGGCCGGCGACTTCTTCCTCATCTGATTTTTAATATCGTTGTTCAGCAATATTTCCAGCGGCTGGCCGTTGACATCAAATATGGGCTCGCCATCTTTGTCTTTTAAGTATTTAACGCTCACCGGGCGGCCGTTCTCAATGTATATCTCGGTTTCGGCGTTAGGGTAAAGGTCTAAGTCAAGAAAGCGCTCGTTCCCGAAACTGATGGCTCCGGTTTTGTCTGTTATAAACTGTCTGATGGTATGGCCTGATAGTTTTGCGAGATCCGCCGGGTTCAATTTCTCAAACCATTTAACAGGCCGGCCCGTGGCGTTTTCGTAAACAAGCGCGAGCTTTTTGGAGGCCAGCACTTTCCCGTCTGACAGGATTTTTACCTCGGAGGGCAGGCCCCCGACAAGCTCAAGCTCCGCGTCGCGTTCCGGATAATTGGCAAAAGAAATCACGGCATTGTCTATCCATATCAGGGAGTCTTTGCCGGTCTTTATATTGCGAATAGTGCATTTTTCAAGCCCGAGCCTCGCGGCGCGCGATAATTCATCCACCGATTCAACAAGCCTGCCGGTTTCGTCGTAAACAAGCGCGAGAGCCTTATTTTCCGTCACTTTCCCGTTCTCAACGGTCCTTACGCCCGTGACAACTCCTTTTCGCACATCCAGCTCGGCGTAAATACCGCCTTTTTGGGTTTTGCAGATATATTTTCCGCCGATCTGAATCACCCTGTTTTCCGGAACAAAGAAATCTGTTATTGTATGATTATTAAGCTTAGACAGTTCTTCGGGGCTGAGTTTTTCAAATGAGCCGGTTACTTGACCGGTTTCGGCGCTGCGTATAATTTTGTACTTTATTTCCTCGTCAAGCCTGCCGTTTTTATAGGCCCGGGCAGCGACAACCACGCCATCCCGTATATCCGCCTCAGCTTCCAGGTCAGGTTCCCGTCCCACATGATAAGACTTTTCCATGAAGTTCAGCAGCATATTGCCGTCGGTGTGCAGATTTTTCACGGTAGCGTTTTTAAGGGTTCTCAACTTCGCGAGAGCGGGCTTTTCGGCAGACATGATTATTTTCCCGCTTTGATTGTCGTGAATCGTAATAAGTTTTTTCTCTTCCGAAACTCTGCCGTCCTTTATAGACCTCAGCGCAACCGCGACGCCGTCTTTAAAATCTATCTCTACCTCGCTGAACGGCTCCTCGCCGATTCTTGCTATGTAGCCGCCCAATACCGCGGCGTTGTCTTTGTTGGTTCTGTATTTTTTTACTGTGTGGTTTGTAAACTGAGCCACATCGCCTTTGGAGATGAAATCCCTGAACGACTTAACCAGGCGGCCGGTACTATTGTCATAAACCAGCGTGAACGGATAGCTTTCCGCCACCCTGCCGTCCACTATTACCCTGAGCTCGGTTACAACGCCGTCAACAACATCAATCTCGGCCAGGCCGTCCGGATTCTGCGCTATGCCGAGCCTTAATTTGCCCCCTTCTATCACGACTCGTCCGTTAGAATAGATCCGCAGATTTTTAACCGTGTGTTTTTTTAATTTTTTGAGTGCTTCGTAGGTGAGCCTATCAATCCTGCGCTCCGAGGAGGGATTATTTGTTTCAAACACGGCAAGGCCCCCCTCTTCCTCTTCTGCGGCGCCAGCGGTAAGCGCTTCCCCCTGAAGGGCGTATAAATTATAAATATTGTGAGCGGCGGCATTTGCGAAGTAAGCTGAAACCAGGGTTGTAAAAATCGGCAGGTTAAGCAGGTAGAACGAAACCAACAGCATCGCGGAGGTAGCAATAGCAATAGCTTTAAGGCCCGAGATCTGGCTGTCGCTTAAATCGTCTCTCGCGGCATGGATAAAGAGGTCGGGTACGAAAAGCGGCGCGAAGACAAGCTCTATTAGCCTGTTTATTACGGGATGATCAATACCGAAGGTGGGCGCCTGGCCGAAAAGCAGCTGAGCGCCGCCGGCAAGCCCTCTTGCAAGCGAATAGGTGCCGGGCACAGTGAGTGTTTCGCCATCGCGCAGCTCGCCGCGGGTTATTTCTTCAATATTTGCGATTTCGCGCTTCTGCGGGTCACTGGAATTGGCATCCACGAACCATTTTAGCCGCTCAAATTCATTTTTTGTGAGCACGGCCTTCGCGAACTCAAATGCCATTTCCCTGTTTCCGCTAAAATACTTTTCGGCGAATTCCTGTTCAGCGGGAAGCCGCGAAGAAAGAAACTCTTTCATTGACAGTATTTCGTCCCGCAAAAGCCTTATGCCTTTTTCAAGCATCTGCCGGTGGGTATCCCTGAATCTGAGCTCTTCATCTCCGAGCAGCATCAGTTCCGTCAGCCCGATGCGATATTTTGACTGACTCGCCAAATCAAGCATTCCCTGAAAACCGGACATTTTGTCCTGCAGATTCAAAAGAGTATTAATTTTATTATCAAGTTTATTACTCTCTCTTTTCTGCAACCTGTCGGCAATAGCTGTCCCTACACTTTCTGAGAGATAGGGAAGCCAGTACAAAAACATCAGGCCCGCGAAAAAAGCAACCAGCTGCAGAGGAGTGGAAACACGCAGCCAATGGTTGTATAACCACGGAAACGCGGTGACCATAACAACCAGAACGATGTTTTTAAACATCCTTATAACAAATTCCGTTTCCGCGAATCCTTTGTTGTTTGATAATATCTCTCCGAGACCGGCCGCGTTGAAACCGAAGGCTTTTCTCACTCGTCCTTCTTTGACGAGTTCCTCAAACCATTGAGAAACCAGATCTTTATCAACAGTTTCTATGTTTTTTAATATGCCGTACAGTTCAGCCTCTTCTCTTTCAAGGCGCGGCACAAGGTATTCAAGCATTTTTGGCACGAGCAGCGGCTGGAAGCGCGGGTCCACGCCGGCCTCTTCCATTGAAACCACGAGCTGAATTACCGCGTCGCAGAGTATTCGCTCGGCATACATGTGTGCTGAATCACCAAGGCCTCGTTCTAAAGTTAAATCAGGCGCGGGAATAAAAAAACTATCCGGATTGTCCAGGAGGCTGATAACCGGAACTCCGAGCAGAATTGCGACTTCATTATTTAATTGCTCTTCCTGACCGCTGGAAGCGGTTTTCATCTCAATTTTTTTGCGTTCCGCGGCATACCACGAATCCGACGCGGCTTTTGCCACCGGCCCCTCAGCCACCTCATCAAACGCCAGTATTTCGCTGGGCGTAAGTTCCGGCTTTAACTGCCCGTCCGGTTTAACCCCCTGGACGCTGTCTATTACTTCGTGACTATTGAAGTCGTAAGGGAAAATGTCTTCCCTGATGATTTTTAACGCCTTTTCGGCCTCAGGCATTTCGGCGAGTTTTTCAAAAAGCGCTTCGTTGGCTCGGTATTTAAGGTAAATGTATTCCGCGGCTCGTTTTGTCATGCCAGACGAGGGCTTTTCGCTGAGAAGAAACATTCTGTCGTAAAGTTCTCCGCGCACCTTGTCCCACAGGCCTTTTGGTGGCCTGACTATATTGTTTTCTTTTTTAAGTTTGAGATATGAAAACAGATGGCCGACCTCGGATGGAAGAAAAAGCAGGTTATGAGTCATACGCACTTTATGCAAAGATAAGCCGCTTTCAAAAAACGCGCTTAACCAGTTATTGTCTGCCTCAAACCGTGATCTTGCCTGCTGATCATAAAAATGATGTTTCTCTACTAAATCGGGGTGCAGCATTTTAAGCATATAAGAAGGGATTTTGCTCAGCAGCCTGGCGTAAACGAGGCCCTGCAGGAAATTCTTAAAGTTATGCAGGTCAATGTGCTGGTCATCAAAGATATCCACTATCTTCGCGACTTCGTATTCGGCGCTTGTGGAATACGCCCCCGCCCTTATCTCGGGGATTGAGGCGTAAATCAATACGATCTGATAGGGCACATCGGCCCACGAGATATCCGCCGCGGGAGGAGGGATATTTCTTTTCATCATCTCCTCTCTTATAAGAGGAGCGAGATAGCCCTCTGTCCATTTTTTAAACGCATCTTCTTCCGAGCATGTGAAAAGAGCGGAAAGCATATACGCGTTCGTTTTAGGAGTAAAACCGAACTTTTGCGCGGCGGTTTTGTAAATTACAAGAAGAGACTGGGAAATAGACGCCACCCGGGCTCTCTTTTCTCCGACAAATAATTTGTTCGTATCAATCCATCTTTTCATCCCGAGAACAAGGTATTTCTCATTTTCAGTCAGCTTCATTGACTCAAAAAACCATCTGAGGGTAAGGTCATATTTATTGCCCTGGATAAGCGGTTTGAGTCCGAGCGGCAAATTTCTTTTTCTTATCTCCGAGCGAATCTCCCGGATTCTGAGAGCCAGCTTGTCCCCGGAGAACCCCGCGGCAGACGGAATTGAATATTTAATATCTGAAAGCAATATGTCAATTGACGGTTTTTTCCGGGCAGACTCTTTTAAGAAATTTCTAAAAACCCGCCCGTCGGCCTCCGCCAATATTTTCAGCATCGCATTAAGCTTAATGAATTTGCCGGCATCCTCTTTCCGAAGCATTTCCGCTACTGCGGGATAGGCCTCGGCAAGAATAGCCATTTCTGCTGAAGGCAATGCCCCAATAGTATCTGACATCTCGCGCAGATACTCTGATGTTTCCTCAAAGGTCAAGCCGTTGCCGCGCATAATGGAGGCGCTCTTTGATGCCGCGTTGAGGAATATTTCCCTTTCCTGCGCTAATTCTTCTCCTGCGCCGAGCGGAGAAATATCAAGTATTTCGGCCCAGCCAGCCACATCCTCGCCGTTAAAATGTCCCTCTGTTAAATCAAAAATTTCGTTTAAATATATTTTTGTGTCGGGAGAATTGGCTTTAATCATCTCGGACAGCTTATTAACGAATTCCGCTTTTGAAAGATTCCAATTATTTTCCGCCTCTTTAAGCGTTTCACCTGGATCAAGCTTCTTTTTATATTCAATAAGCGAGTTCTCGGCCTGCGGGTTTAAAAGAAGGTACGCGTTTCTAAGGGCGGTGGCGATAGCGCCGGATGCTATCCCGAGAGAAAAAGCTGAAAGCAATAATACCGGTGCTGATTCCTGCGGAGCCGAGAAAAAAACGCTCCAGCTAAAGCCGGCGGCCGCCACAAGCAGCTCAAAGAAGCGGCTGCGGAAATACCGGTCGTACCTGCGTTTCCTGTACTGTTCCGGATTTCGGAACCGTTCAATAAAATCCGAGATGCCGAACAGTTTTGTTTCTTGATCGCGGGGTTGAATTCTAAATTCGTTTCGCGCGGAGGATTTTTTCGCGTCTTCGCTGCCGCGCGCCCTTGCGGCATCCCCGGTGAAAGGAGCCGCGCTGTCAATAAGTTCTCTCAGGCTGACCTCGTCGCCCCTGTCGCCTATAATTTCCGCGTATTTTATAAGCAGCATGTCAATCTTGACGCTGTTTCTTCTTTTCCACTCCTCGCTGCCGCCTATCTCTTCAATGACCTTCTTTGTGTCCACTTCTCTGTAATCATAGCGGTTCTTTATTAAAAACATAAACAAGCCGCTTTCAATCTCATCGGCATGCTCATCATCTGTCGCGGTTAAAAATGCTTTTAAATATTGTTCGGCCGCCTCGCGGTATTTCCGCGTATTCTGATAGACGATGGCCAGCGACTCGTAAGCATAGGCTATTTTAGCGTGGCCGGTCCGGAGCGCGGCCTTCAGCAAAAACAGGGCGCCGTCATAATTTTTCTGCCTCATGTAGCTTTCCGAGAGCCCCAGCCGCGCGTCAAAATTTTCCGGATATAACCTTAGTGTTTTTTCAAACAGCGGAATCGCTTTTTCGGGTTGTCCGGATTCATTATAGAAATCCCCGGCCGCGTTTATGTACATTGGATCGGTGGGAACCAGTTCAAGGCATTTCAGCAGGCTTTGCTCCGCCTTATCGTTTCTTCCCAATTCTATATTGCAGAGGCCTTCCCAATAATAATTGTCGGGGTCATCAGGTCCCAGCTTAATGGACTCTTTAATATAGGCAAGCGCCGCCTCGTGGTCGCCGAGGTCGTAATATTCGGCCGCTATTCTTGTCATAAGCGATGATGCGGCATGCTTCTCGTCAAAAACATTCAGGTAAGAATATCCGGCGAGCGGTTTTCTGCTTAAGTAGCGCTCAAGAGGGGTATCGGGATCCCTGTTAAAGCTCATATTTAACACTATGGGACCGACCTTCCGCATGGCAAAATCAAACGCCAGGATGTACTCTCCGGCCATAAGCCCAAGAAAAACATGCTGCGGGACGCCGATATGCACTATTTTGACCGCGTCGGGCAGGGGCAGAGACTTCAGCAGTTCCCAAAGCGCGTACGCAATTACCGTGCAGTCCCCTTCGCTCAAAATATTGACAAACTGCTCGGGTACGAGATTTTGAATTAATTTTTTCCTGGCCGCTTCCGAAATGAAATAGTTCTGGAACGCGTCAAATGTCTTTCCGTATCTGTTTTTTGCCTCCGGCCCGTATTGCGCAAAAGTGACAAATTTATCTATAAGCACCAGCAATGTTTCAAGCCCGTATCTGCCTCCGATAAACTCTTTCATCAGCGCCGCGGTTTCTGAAATATTTGCAGTGTTGAGCCGTCCAAGTTCACTCATCAGTTGACGGTTTTTAAGCTGATGGACTCTGTAAAGGTTTTCGTCCCATCTGCCGGGCACCCTGCCCGAAACGGTTTCCGCCGCTCCGCTCCAGAAAAAGGTGAATGCGTCGGCGCCTTCGGGGAGCGCTGCCGTGAACTCAGTCATGTTTTTTGAAAGAAGCGGCACAAGAAATGTTTTAGCGGTTTGTCCTGTTTCCGGTGACGGGGTTTGGGTGGCCCAGACAAAACCCGGGCCTCCCACTGAAACGCTGTCGGCAATTCTCGCGCGGTTCTCAAAAGTCCAGGAAAGGTTATTGTTGCCGCGGCTCCCGGCTTGCGTTGAGTCTATCTGGTATTTTCCGTAAAGCCTGGCGGCGGCGTATGAAAATATCCTGGCGGTATCTTTTTGCCTTACGGGCTGAACGGTGAAAAGACGCCCGGGGCCGGTTTCCTTTTCAAATTCTCCGGAGGCTATTTTGCCAACGGACACGGGAACGGTATTCTCGGGAAGATAGCCCCCCAGCGGAGTTATTTTTGTGTCTCTAAAATCGCCTATATGAGAAACTACGCTGACAGCCATGCCTCTGCCGTTTAAATGCGCGGTGAGCCTGCCCAGAATACCGTCTTTATCAATCGGTTCCTGGCTCTGGTTTATTAACTCAAAAGACTGTTGTGAGGGCGCGAAAATTTCTCTGCCGGAGTTGAGGGCGAAGTACAGCCTTCCCAGCAGATGAATCTCGTCGTTTCTATTCAGGTCTTCCGCGAGCGGGCCGATAATTTTTTTATAAAACCATTCTTTGCCGGAGCTTGAATGAAGCACCAGATTGCCGCCCGATCTCAGGAGTTCTTTTATGGATTTTATCTGGGTTTTGCCGAGCAGTCCGTTGTCGTCCGTTATACTTTCTATATCCGCCGAGAGAAGCGGCACGGCCCTTTCGTTAATAGCTTTTTCAAGCCTCAGGGAGAACTCGCCCGCCTCGGGCCCGCTTATGGCCCCGCCCTTGGCCCTAAAACCGATTGACTGGAATATGGCCGCGGCCGCTGTTATCGCCGCCGCGAGCGTAATGGCTGCCGGTGAAATCATAAATTCCAGCAGCGGGAACAGGTTTGACACAACGCTCTGCGGGCCGCCGGGCATTAAGGCGCCGAGTTCCGGCGAAATTCCAACGAGCGATGCCGCAAAGAAGAAGACGGGCGCTAAATGCGCCGATAAAGTTATACCGGACGGCTTACCGGCTTTCCCGGCCCCGTCCGCGGGTTTGGCGGCATCCAGGGCTGCTGTTTCCAGCTTTGGCTTTCCGGCGGGGCGCTTTCTTCCGAGAATGTTAGCGTATTTTTCTTTCTCTCTGTCTTTATACTTTTGCGCGGGCCCGCCGCTGTCAAGCAGATCCAGCTCGGCGTCTTTTCCCGACAGCATATAATACAGCTCGTTAACATCCTGTCCGAGCCTGGCATGGTTTTCCAGCAGAAAATTTACGGCATTTTCCAGCTCGCGCCCTTCATAGCCGGCCTGCTCGCAAAGCCTCTGCAGGGTGTCGCTGTCAAGGGACTTAAAATTTTCAATACTTTCTCTCAGATAGGTTTCATTTAAGGACTCGGCCTGCGTAAGCCCGGCTCCAAGGCCGTATTTTTCAAACATCAACAGAAAATACGCGCGTACCGTCGCGTAATCCGTCTGTTTCATCAGCGCGACTAACGCTCTGTAATCTTCCGACCAGTCGCTGCTAAGTGGTTTAACGGTTTTTGCCGTACTGAAGACGCTGTGGTACAGGAACAATGAGTAAAAACGGTTAATTCCACCCCCTCTGTTGTCAAACAAATAGAAAGGGAGGACTTCGTCGTTGTCAATGGTAACCGGCAGGTCTCCGGCAAACGCTATATTACCATAGTGCTGATCCCACTTTCGCAGAAGAATATTTGTCACAAAATTCGCGTTAAAGGCCCTGGCCCTGTCCCGCACCGCGAGTTTTGAGGCATCAATGTTTGAGGGAACCACTAACCGGGTAAGATAATATCTGTAGAGCTCGTCTTTGTTGATGAAATCTACGCCTTTTAATTCCTGCGGCGAGAGGAACCTGATCTCCGCCATGTTGGACCTGCCTTGAGAGATAAGCCAGGCCAGCATCTCGTGAGACGGAGTATCCTTGATTTTTCGGTCCGGGGCATTCCGGTCCCGAGCGAATATATCCTGTTTTTTTACTATCCAGTAAATGCCGTCTTCGTCCTTTATTAAACCCTCATGAAAAACATCGCGCGGGATAAGTTCAACTATATTTGTTTCCCTGACAATTCCGGGCTTAACCTTGCCGGCACTCAGTATGCCCCCGGAAAAATCACCGATATACTCCGAATAACCCGCGGTAAGCGTTGTCATTAATTCGTTGATAAGCCTGTCGCTTTCGCCGAAAGAGGCGGCGCTGTATGAATGAACCGCCGCCGCTTGCTCTGTTTCATTCGCCGCCGGCTCCTGCCCGTACGCCCCGAAACCGGCGATAATGCCGCCGAAAAGATCCGCCAGCAAAAGAACTTTGAGCCATTCCTCCTGTCCGGCTTTTTCGTGAATATTTATATTTCGTTTTTCCCGTTCACTGATAATAGCCTGCGCGAAATCCGGGAAGCGCGCCAAAATCTCCTTCTCAATGCCGTCAATCTTCTCTTGCGCGCTTAATGCCGGATCGGATACAATTTCGTAAATTAAACCATTGCCGGTTAAAATGTTGTTTGCCGCGGCAAACTCAAACAGCTCCCTTGCTATGGAATAGATATCGCCAAAAACTATTCTTGAAATAAATCCGGCGGCATCAAGCAGTTCGTAAACCGCCGCCTTGGCCTCCGCCACGAGCCCCGCGGGCTGGCTTACAATCTCTCCGGTTATTTCGCCGCTCCCCAACTTTATGACTGTGCCGTTCTCAAAAGTTAATTCTCCGCGGCTTGTGTTATAGCTTGCTTTTTCTCCGAAGGCCTCTTCTATTTCGCGTATCAGTCTGGTTTTCTCGGATATACCAGCGCCTTTTATTTTATTATCCAGGGCTTTTATCGTAAGCTCAAACAATTTAGGCGCGGAACTCTGCGAGGCGAGAGCCAGGGCCAGTTGTTCCGCCGGAGACGCCGCCGCGTTTATCATGTCTCCGCCGGCTTTCGCGCTCCGCTCCAGGGAATGAGTTTCACCGTTAATCTCAAGGGCCTGCCGCATGGCAAGCCGCGCGTAAACTCTGGCCGCGGTTTTATCTTCTTTTGTGGCGCCCGGCGTGATATTTATGTACGAAATATTTCTTTCTCTGAGCAGTTCATTGAGCCCCCGGGTATGGAAACCTCCGGTAATAACGGCAATGATTTTTGTATTTTTCAATTTGTTTACGAGTTCGGCTTCCCGGTATAAAGCTCCCCGCGCCGCGCCGCTCGCCGCGGCCTGCGTTTTCCGCTCGCCGCGGAGTTCTTCAATATTATTCAGGAAACGGGTATTTCTGCCTTCGTTTGTTCCGTAGAATTCATTGAGCAGGGCAAAATCCTTTTCCAGCGCTCCGATTTTGTCGTCGTAAGCGTATTTCAGCCATACGGTTTTAAATTTTGCGAACCTGGACTTGAAGTATTCATAGTCCTGCGCGGTAATGCTGTTTAAAAGAAATCCTTTGAAATACGGGAAGAAATCGGCGAGGAAAGCGACCTCAAGCCCGCTTCTGTCGCCGGCGAGCGCCACCCTTATATCTTCCGTCAGCCTTCTTTCTTCCTCAATAATTTTTAAGGGATTTATCGCGCGGTTATTCTCTATATAACGGAAAAACCCGCAAAGTTCCGGGAAGCGCGACTCAACCCAATCCTGATAAGGCGCCCCGGCGGAGGCGCCGGGTTTTTTAGCCAGCTGAGCCAGGTAAACATACAGTTCGTCCACCTTTGAAAAATTGCCGGTTTTCTCAAGCAACGAGTTATACAGATTAAAGCTGATCCTTGATTTTAATTCCTGGATGAACTGCTGCATCTGGCCCGAAACTTTTCCGTAATTTAACTTTTTGCCCTGCCTTATCAGCGAGGCGTAAGCCGCCAGGCCGGGGAATTCTTCGGTTTTGATGGAAAGCGGGCTTTGGTAATCCCCGGGGTTTTCGTTTATTCTATCGGCATACGCAAAAAGCCTTTTATAGTATTCGGCGGCCTCTATTTTTCCCTTCTTATAGTCCTCTATCAGCCGGTTAAATTTCCGGCTTTCCGGGCTCATGTATTTGGCCTGCATGAAACCAAGCTCTTTTCCCAGCGCCCCGGCGGCTTTTTCAAAATGCTCCTTCTTTTCAAGTATGAGCCCCAGCCTGGCGATATTCTGCCTGTGGATCTCTTTGTCTTCAATGCCCGTCAGAATATCGGGTTTATAGGCGGTTATGGAGAAATACTCTCCGCCGGTCAGGCTTCCGTTTTCCAGCAGGTTTTCCACGAGCTCTTTTTTTATCGCTCCGTCTTTTATTCCCGCTATGCGGGCGGTGCTGATCCTGCCGTAGCCGCCCTCCACATACACATTGGCGAGTCCGAATTTTCCGTCCAGCTCGGACAATATTCTTGAGATATTTCTCTGCACCTCGGCATGGCAGTGCAGGTCCTGAATATTTACAACCGTCAGGCTGTCGGCGCCGGCGTCTTCGGGAGCCCAGAATTCGGTTATCCTGCCCGCCGTGTGCGCGATAATGATGTCTTCCAGCGCGCGAGCCTGCGGCCCCGCGCCGCCGCTGATTTGTACGGCGGCCTGGATGGGCTCGGCCATCACGAAGGAGAACAGAAAGCTTGATAATGAGATGAGCGCTATGATTTTTTTCATGATTATTTTTTTAAAACATTATTCTGAAAAAAGAAAAACCCGGTTTTTATCAAACCGGGTTCATCTGCGGCTAAACGAAAAAAAAGCGTACGCGTCCGCGGGCAGATTACCCCTGCGGAGCATAACAAAATAGATTAGCAAAAACACAAATGCAAAACCGGGCGGGGCGTGAGCGCGCGGCGTGCCCGGCGCGAAACCTCGTAAAGCCGTAAAGGCGCCGGCATTTTCGCCGGAAGTCTCTTGCTGAATCAGTTTGAAATAGCTGGAAGACGGCGCGGCCAGAGAATATTTAGAGGCTTTGCCGAAATCGTTGGAGTTTGAGGCTTTGCCCGGCTGCCTGAACTCCGGGAAAAGAGGAGCCCCGGATTTTATTAAGCCTTCAACCATCCTGCCAGGAAGGTCGGCTAAAGCCGAGAGCCTGTGAAGCCCGGACTCTATCTGAGGCTGGGCCGGCACACTAAAAACAGGGCGCGCCGCAAAAAACCCCGCAAGGCTGTTTAGCAGTATAAATATAGGTATTGATAACAGGAAAAACTTTCTCAAGCGCGTAACCCTGTTTAAAATTTTAACTACCGCTATATTTTTGCTTTATTTTCTTATTATTTCAAGTGTTTTTTAATATATTTTTCGGCCTTCAGGCAGGAAGGCCCGCCTGCTGCCTGCCGTTTTGATTGACAGTTCGCGGCATTTTAGGTATAATCGGTGTGCGGTAAAAATATTTATCAACAAGCGAGGAAAATTATGACAAAACGCACTTATCAGCCAAACAGAAGGCGCAGAAAAAAGAAAATCGGATTCCTGGCCCGCATGTCCACAAAGGGCGGCAGAAATGTTTTGAGCCGTCGGCGCAAAAAGGGCCGCAAAACCCTTAGCGCATAATAACCCTTGCGGGAAATGTTTCCATGCCTGCCGAAAAAAAATTAAGATATACTTTTTCTTTCCTTGAAAAAATACACTCACAGAAAGATTTTGAGCAGGCGTTAAAAAAAGGCCGGAGGCTGGCGCATCCGGCGATTTTAATTTATGCCTATGGCAATCCCGCCAACCGCCAGGCCAGGCGGCTGGCTCTTATAACAAGCCGCAAGGTCGGCATAGCCGCTGACAGAAACCGGGTTAAGCGCCGTTTAAGGGAAATATTCCGGTTAAACAAACATTTTATCAAGCCTGGAACCGACCTTCTCTTTGTGCCCAAATCGGGAGCGGTCGGCATGAGTTATAAAGAGCTTGAGGCCGTGGTTTTATCACTGATTACAAAAGCCGGCGCGATGACGGAATAAATCGGCCGCTCGGTTATTGGATCGGCGTTGTTCGCGGGCTATAATCTAAATATATGAAGCATCTCATTATTTTTCTGATTCGCGTATACCAGCAGTTCTCACGATATTCCCTGCCCAGATGCAGATTTCATCCCACTTGCTCCCAATACACGGCTGAGGCGGTGCAGGCTCACGGGACATTCGCGGGCCTGTGGCTCGGAATTAAAAGGGTGGCCAGGTGCCATCCGTTTAACCCCGGCGGCGTTGACCCTGTCCCAGGCAGAAAATCCGGCGTCAAATAGCCGGGCCGGCGGCGGATTTTAATAGATAAAAAATCTTCAAAAATAATTATAAACGGAGCAGTATATGGACAAGAACACAATTTACGCGGTAGTGCTTTCAATGGGGTTTTTAGTGGCATGGTGGTTTTTCTTCCAGCCGAAACCTCAACAGATTGTAACCCGGACACCGGGAACCGAGGCCGTCGCGCCGGCAGTAAGGACTCCGGAGCTCAAGCACCCCGGGCCGTTAACCTCAAAAAGCAAAGACATTCAGGAAAAAGAAATAATCGTTGAAACAAACAGCTATAAGGCTGTTTTCACTACCCGCGGAGCCGCGGTTAAACACTGGTTTGTTAAAGAACATAACGGTTCGGTGGTGGACCTTGTTATGGCCGACTCAACCCCGCTGGCCACATTCCCGGGTTTAAATTACACGACCGCCGGCGCTAAAGACGGGAAAATAGTTTTTACGGCCCAGCCGGACCGCGGGCTTAAGGTTATTAAAACTTATGAGTTGTCCGACAATTACCTCCATAATCTTACCATTAAAACTATCGCTTCTTCGCGGGAGATGCCCGCTACCGAGCTTATATGGGACGGCGGTATCAGCACCGACGACCGGGAGAAACAGGAGAACCCGAAACTCATAAGGGTCCTCGGTTTTACCAGCGCCAAGCCCAACGAAATAGAAGTATTAAAAAAAGCCGGCGATTTTGCCGCGGCTTCCTATAAATGGTTCGCGGTGGACAACCGCTATTTTCTATCGGCTTTTATTATGGACAAAGACGGCGGCTTTGAATCGGCCAATGTCACCAGAGAAAAGGGCAAACAGCCTGTTCTCACCCTTAACGGCAGAAAAACTCCCGCCGGGACAGAACAGACCTGCTCGCTTTCGTTTTATCTCGGCCCAAAAGGGCACGCCCACTTAAAATCCATCGGGCTTGAACTGGAAGAAGCCGTTGATTTTGGCTGGTTTGGCTTCCTTGGAAAACTCGTTCTTAAAGCCCTGACATTTTTATACGGCATAACGCAAAATTACGGCTGGGCCATAGTTATTCTGACTATCGGCCTTCAGCTGATCGTGCTGCCGCTTTCGCTTAAGAGCTTCCAGGCCTCTATAGCGATGAAAAAACTTCAGCCGCACATTAAAGAGCTGCAGGTGAAATTCAAAGGCGAACCCCAGCGCCTGAACGCCGAAATGATGAATCTCTATAAGACAAAAAAAGTTAATCCTCTCGGAGGATGCCTGCCTATGCTTTTGCAGCTTCCGATATTCTGGGCGCTTTTCACGACTCTGCGCAACGCCTACGAACTGCGCGGCGCCAGCTGGCTGCTCTGGGTTAAAGACCTTTCCGCGCCCGACACTTTAATAAGGATCGCGGGCCTGCCTATAAACATTCTGCCGCTTGTAATGGGAGCCGGCATGTTTTTACAGCAGAAGATGATGGGCGTTTCAACGGATCCGGCCCAGGAAAAAATGATGTATCTTATGCCGATTATTTTCACCTTCATATTCTGGAATTTCCCGTCCGGCCTTGTGCTCTACTGGCTGATAAACAATATATTGTCCTTAAGCGAGCAGTACTACCTGATGAAGAAAGATGCGGCAACGGCCTGAAAGATTAACATTACTGTGCCCGCGGCTGAAAAGCCGTTTCGGGCGGGAGGAATAAGATGTCAGAAATTGAAATTGAAGCAAAAACCGTAGAGGAAGCTATTCAGGAAGGCTTAAAGCAGCTGGATTGTTCCCGCGATAAAGTTGAAATAAAGATACTCAACGAAGGCGCGAGCGGCCTGTTCGGGCTTATGGGCAACAAACCCGCAAAAGTGCGCATGGCGACCAAAGACGGCTCGGCCTCCGATTTGGGTCTTGCGCAGGAAAGCGTAAAAAAGATATTAAATGACCTGCTGAAAATGATGTCAATAAATTATACCGCGATTACGGTTTCGCTGATGGGCGGCAGGGTGCTTGCCGATATAAAGTCCCCTGACAGCAGTATAATAATCGGTAAAAACGGCCAGGCGCTGGAAGCGCTTGAAAGCATAGTAAACCTTATACTCAACCGCGACGAGAAAACGCGGGTCAAGGTTTCCATTGACTCCGAGGGATACCGGCTCCGCCAGGAAGAGCGCCTCCAGGAACTCGCGCGCCAGGCCGCAGACCAGGTCAAAAAAAGCGGCAAAACTTTCAATTTTGATCCCATGCCCGCGAGAGACAGGCGGATAATTCACCTCGCTCTTAAATCCGACTCCGCTCTTGAGACACTTTCGGAAGGCGAGGGGATGTTCCGCAAGGTAGTTGTAAAACTTAAATAGCTCTTAAGCTTGTTTTTGTAT
Organism: Elusimicrobia bacterium RIFOXYA2_FULL_47_53; assembly: GCA_001800315.1. Lineage (GTDB taxonomy): Bacteria > Elusimicrobiota > Endomicrobiia > Endomicrobiales > XYA2-FULL-47-53 > XYA2-FULL-47-53. The sequence continues at coordinate 264,123 of MGVE01000006.1, forward strand.
TTTTCTCACGGCTTATGAGCTTAAGAGCCAAAGAGCTGACACTATGTATTCACCGCTTGACACTATCGCCGCTATTTCCACTCCCAGAGGGCACGGCGGCATAGGAATTATCAGGCTTAGCGGCCCGCTTGCCCTTGAAATCTCGTCTAAAATATTCTTCCCGTCAAGCAAATCCTCCTTAGAAAATATTAAGCCGAATGTTCTGGTTCACGGCTGGGCCCGCGACGAAAAAAACCGCCCGGTAGACGAGGTTATGCGCGTTTTTATGCGCGCGCCGCACTCTTACACCGCCGAGGATATAGTGGAGCTTTCGGCTCACGGCGGAGCCGCGGTGCTGGATAAACTGCTCGGCCTTTGCCTGAAATACGGCGCCAGGCTCGCGGCCCCAGGAGAGTTTACCTTAAGAGCCTTTGTGAACGGACGCATGGATCTTTCCCGCGCCGAGGCCGTAGCTGATATTATCACCGGCAAAACCGAGCTTGCCGCGCGTGCCGCGGCCGTTCAGCTTACCGGCGCCTTTTACGAAAAATTAAATACTTTCAAAAATTTCCTTCTGGAGTTTCTTTCGCGGCTTGAAGCTTCCATTGACCACCCCGACGAGGATATCCGCTTCTGGGAAGCGTCTTCGGTAAAAGAAAATCTTTTGGCGATTATCGGCGCTATGGAAGGGCTGCTTGCGGGAGCTCAAAAGGGCAGGCTGCTGCGGGAAGGCATGAGAATAGCGGTAATTGGAAGGCCCAACTCGGGAAAATCCTCAGTTTTAAACGCGCTTCTTCAGCGAGAACGCGCGATAGTTTCGGATATTCCCGGCACGACTCGCGACACCATAGAGGAGTCCGTTGATATCTGCGGCATTCCGGCGATTATTGTTGATACGGCCGGTCTGCGCAGCCATACTCTTGACCCGATAGAGAAAATCGGCCACGCCAGAACCGTTGAGAACATTAAAAACGCCGATATGATATTCTGGATCTTTGACGCTGCCGACAGTATTGGGGAATCGGAACGGCATATAGCCGGCATTTTAAATGAAATGAACGCGGCACGCAAAACCGTGCCCGTATTAAATAAGATTGACCTTGCGCCCAGGCTTGAAGAGGGCGCTATAAACGGCCTGGTTGAAGGCCTGCGCGGGCCTGTAAGGATCTCGGCCCTTAAAGCCGTTTCTCTGGAAAGCCTGGAGCAGGCCGTCGCGGATTTTTCGGGCATAAACACGCTTTCTTTAGACGAACCCGTGCTGACAAACAGCAGGCACTCTGACATATTAAAACGCGCTAAAAACAGCTGCGAAGAGGCTTTACAATCGGTTAGCGGGGGCGAAAGCGACGAGTTCACCGCGTTCCATGTCCGCGAGGCCTTAAATATAATCGGCGAACTGACGGGCGAAACCTCCACCGAAGATATTCTGGAGAATATATTCTCAAAGTTTTGCATAGGAAAATAGCCAAACGGAATAATTTATGAGACAACCTCACGGACAAAATTTTCTTACCGACAGGTTTATGGCTGCCAGAATCGTTGAGGCGGCTGATATCGGCCCCGGAGACACCGTGCTTGAGATTGGGCCGGGCCGAGGCATTCTCACGGAAGAACTGGTTAAAGTTTCATCAAACCTGACCTGTATTGAAATTGACTCTGAACTTGCCTTAAAACTTCGCGCTAAATTTCAAAATCTTTCTAATGTAAAAATCATTAACCAGGATTTTCTTAAATTTGACTTTGCTTCTCTTGAGGGCTCTTCGGGAAAAAAGATTAAGATTGTAGCCAATCTGCCCTATAATGTGGCTACCGCTATTGTTGAAAAGGTCATTCCCTGTAATAACTGGGAAAGCGCGGTATTAATGGTTCAAAAAGAGGCCGCGCTGAGGGTTTTAGCGGCACCGGGCGCCGGCGAATACGGTTATTTTTCCGTCTTCTGCTCCTATTACTGCGAAAGCCGAAAGCTTTTTAATGTTGATCCGGGGGCCTTTTATCCAAAGCCTAAAGTTGATTCAACTGTAATAAAATTAACTAATATTTTCCCTCCCGCGGCCCCTCCCGGGCTTTTTGAACTGGTTAAATCAGCGTTTTCCCAGCGCAGAAAGACGATTTTAAACTCTATTTCTTCATCCCTTTCCTGTCCAAAACAGGAAGTTGCCCTCATTTTGGAGCGCTCCGCTATCAACCCTTCCTTAAGGCCTGAGCGGTTAAATTTGTCAGAATATAAAAGCTTGACATTACTCTTAGGAAAGTATATAATTCCTAAAGGTAAAACCGCTTAAAAATAACAAAATATGGTAAAAGAAACCATATATTCGGTAAAAAAGTAATGCACAATACTTATCCACAGTTGTGGATAAACCTGGGGAAACTATTCAATGCTTAGTCATGAAGATGTCTGGAAACAAGTTGTGGATAACCTGCGCCAGCAGGTGGTAGCCGAGACTTTCACGCTTTGGATCCAGCCTCTAAAACCGATATCTCTTGCCGATGAAAAACTTGTTTTGCAGGTCCCCAATAAATATTTTTCGGACTGGATAAAAAATCATCAGCAGGAAAATATAGAAAAAATACTGAAAGATGTCGTCGGACAAAATATAAAAATTGAATATCAGGAAGCGCAGGACCTCACCTCCATATTAAAAAAAGTGGAAGATATTCAAAGCCCCGACGACGCTCCGATTTCCGTGAAAGCTCCGGGCGACGACCATTTAAACTCAAAGTATACTTTTGACCGTTTTGTCGTGGGAGCCTCCAACCGTTTCGCTCATGCCTCCTGCGAGGCGGTCGCAAAAGACCCGGGCCGGCAGTTTAATCCGCTTTTTATATACGGAGGGGTGGGCCTCGGGAAAACTCATTTGCTCCATGCTATCGGCAACCATATCAAGAAAAATAACCCCTCTCTCCGGGTTCTCTATGTTTCCAGCGGCCAGTTTATAAACGAGTTCATTGATTCCCTCAGATTTGAGAAACCCGCTTCTTTTCGCAATAAATACAGAAACTTGGACTGCCTTCTCATTGACGATATCCAGTTTTTGATCGGCAAGCAGAGCTCGCAGGAAGAGTTTTTCTTTACCTTTAACACCCTTTACGATTCAAAGAAGCAGGTGGTTATAACTTCCGACAGGCCCCCCAAGGAACTGCCTACTTTAGAGCCGAGGCTTATTTCACGGTTTGAGTGGGGCGTAATTGCCGACATTCAGCCGCCGGATTTGGAAACCAGAATAGCCATCCTGCGCAAGAAAGCCGAGGAAGAGCGCCTTTACATACCTGATGATGTTGTCTTATATATAGCCACCCAGATAAAGTCCAATATCCGCGAGCTGGAAGGTTCTCTTTTAAGGATAACAGCTTTTTCGGCTTTCACCGGCACGCCCCTGACGGTTGATTCCGTCCAGAAAATATTAAAAGATGTGGTCCGGCCCCCCGAGGACACGGCACCGATTACTATAGACCGAATTCAGAAAGTTGTCGCCAAACACTTTAATCTTGAAGTAAAAGATATGAAATCAAAACGGCGCACCGATGCCGTGGCTTTCCCGCGCCAGATAGCCATGTATCTGGCCAGGACGCTCACAGACGAATTTTCAACCACTGAGATAGGCGAAGCTTTTGGCGGCAAGGACCATACGACGGTTATGCATGCCTGCAATAAAATTAAGGCCAAGATGTCTTCGGACCCGTATTTTGTGGCAAAAGTGAACCAGATCAGCCAGGAAATACGCGCGGGCAAGGAAGAATAATTCTTCGCGCGCGGATGAAAATATTTTTTTGTATGAAAGCCTGATAACTTTGAGATGTTGTTGAAAACCGCTTTTTCTGTTGATAGTGTTGATAACTTCATAATGTTTTCCACTTGAATCTCTACTTTAACTATCGCTCTATTCGGCTGTCTTTGCGGGCTACTTTATTTGTTTTGAAAAGTTTTACAGGTTATCAGGCCGCCTACTACTACCACTACTAGTTTTCTATTCTATATATGGAGGCATTAGATGAAAGTAATTTGTGGAAAAGAAGAACTTTTAAGAGGAACGCAGATTGTCCAGACCATAGTTTCGCCGAGAAGCACTCTTCCTATTCTTTCAAATTTTCTTTTTGAAACCGAGGGAGATAAAATAAAACTTTCATCAACCGATCTTGAGGTCGGGGTTTCCTGTTATATAAAAGCTGAAATAGTAAAAGAGGGCAATATAACCATTCCCGCCAAAAGGTTCGGCGATATAATTAGAGAGCTTCCTGAAAATCAGGATATAGAAATAAGAGCCGACGAGACAAACCAGATAAGCATTAAGAGCGGAAAATCGCATTTTGTACTTATGGGGCTTCCAAAAAGCGATTATCCGGTTCTTCCCACTTTTCCAGAAGACAAAGTTTTCACGATACCCCGCCAGGAGCTTAAAACAATGCTGCGCAGAAGCGTTTTCGCGGTTTCCACCGACGAAACAAGGTATGTTTTAAACGGGGTTTACCTGATAACAGAAGAAGGGTCGTTAAAGCTTGTGTCAACGGACGGCAGAAGGCTGGCTTTTGTTTCCAGGCAGGGGCTGGATAAAAAGCTGGCGTACCACGCGATAATACCCACGAAGGCCGTAAACGAGGTCCAGCGGGTCCTCTCGGCGCAGGAGGGAGACGAGGAAACAAAAATAGGAGTCACGGAAAATCAGATAGCCTTTAAGATAGACTCGGTAACCATAATTTCCAGATTAATTGACGGTGTTTTCCCGAACTATGACCAAGTGATTCCAAAGAAACACGAAAGGCAGATAAAACTTAAAGTCAAAGAACTGCTTTCCTGCGTGCGCCAGATGTCTCTTTTAACCTCGGACAAGTCTTCCATAGTAAAATTTACTTTCGGCAAAAATATCCTTAGAATCTCGGCTTCGGCCCAGGGCCTCGGCTCCGGCGAAGTGGAGATGGATGTTGACCACCCCGGCACAAACCTGGAAATCGCTTTTAACCCGGCGTTTCTTATAGATGTCCTTAAGAATGTGGATGAAGACGAAATCTACATGGAACTTTCAAACGCGCTTACCCCGGCGCTTATCAGGCCGGTGAAAGATAAAGATTATATCTGCGTAGTCATGCCCATGAGAGTATAGTAAATAAGCTCACGGGTTCTTGGGTTGTCAGGCCGCTCATAAAGAGCCTGCGCGCCAATAAACAGGTTTAGGCTATGGCATTAGTGTTTGCCGGAAATATTCTTGACGCAATAAAAAAACAGCTCGGCTTAGACGAGAAAATTCATGTTATTATGCAGGCCTGGGAAAAAGAGCTTGGCGCCATGTCAAAAGACGCGGAGCTGGTGGCCGTGCATAAAGGGACTCTTTTAGTTGAGGTCGCCTCAAGCGCGCACTTTCAGGAGCTTTCCTTAAGAAAGCGGGAGCTCATCAACAAGCTTAACCAGTATTTCGGAAAAGAAAAATTCGTTAAAGCGATAAAAATAAAATTAAAAACCTAATCGGAGGCATTTTTAAATGGCAAAATCCGCAGAAAAAGAAAAACCAGCAAGCCAGCAATATGACGCGTCAAAAATACAGGTTTTAGAGGGCCTTGAGGCCGTAAGAAAAAGGCCCGCGATGTACATCGGCTCAACCGGCGCCCTCGGGCTTCATCATCTCGTTTACGAAGTGGTGGACAACTCCATAGACGAAGTGCTGGCCGGCCACTGCAAAAATATTGATGTTACTATTCACACGGACGGCTCAATCACCATTGTAGACGACGGCCGCGGTATTCCCGTGGATCCTCATCCGAAATATAAGAATAAGTCCGCCCTTGAAGTGGTGCTGACGGTTCTTCACGCCGGCGGCAAGTTTGACAAGGATTCCTACAAGGTTTCGGGAGGCCTTCACGGAGTAGGCGTAACCTGCGTCAACGCCCTTTCTGAACAGCTCATAGTTGAAGTGTATCACGACGGCAAGGTTTACAGGCAGGAATACAAGCGCGGCAAGCCGGTGGATCAGCTTAAAGTCACCGGAAAGACTGACGACCGCGGCACCAAGATTACTTTTAAACCCGACTCCGAAATATTCACCGTTACCAACTTTTCTTTTGACACGCTTTCCAACCGCCTGCGCGAACTGGCCTTCTTAAATGCGGGAACGCGCATAACTATAATTGACGAGCGGGAAGATAAAGAGCACACCTTCAACTATGAAGGCGGGCTTGTCACTTTCGTGAAATATTTAAACGCCAACAAAACCGCCCTGCACGCCGAACCGGTCTACTTTTCAAAAGAGAAGGACGGCGTGGTCGTTGAGGTGGCGATGCAGTATAACGACGGCTACAATGACCAGGTTTTCTCGTTTGTGAACAATATTAATACCATAGAGGGCGGCACGCATCTTTCCGGCTTCCGTTCGGCTCTGACCAGGGTAATTAACGATTACATAAAGAAGAACGAGGTTTCAAAGATTAAAGACCTCACGCTTTCCGGCGACGATGTCAGGGAAGGGCTTACGGCCGTTATCTCGGCCAAGGTGCCCAATCCCCAGTTTGAGGGCCAGACTAAAACCAAGCTCGGCAACGGAGAAGTGGAAGGCATTACCAAGTCCATAGTAAACGACGCGCTGAGCGTTTTCTTTGAGGAAAACCCGGGAGTCGCCGGCAAGATCATTGAAAAGGCTGTTGTCGCCGCCGAAGCCAGGGAAGCCGCCAGAAAGGCCAGAGAGCTTACCCGCAGAAAAGGCGCGCTGGATTCGGCCTCTCTGCCCGGCAAACTCGCCGATTGTTCCGAAAAAGACCCTGCCAGCTGCGAGCTCTACATAGTTGAGGGAGACTCCGCGGGCGGTTCGGCCAAGCAGGGCCGCGACAGGTCCTTTCAGGCCATACTGCCCCTTAAAGGCAAAATATTAAATGTTGAAAAATCCCGTTTAAACAAAATACTTGCCAACGACGAAATAAGAACCATGATAACCGCGATAGGCACCGGCATTGGCGCCGAAGAGTTTAACCTGGCAAAGACGCGCTACCACAAAATAATAATCATGACCGATGCCGATGTGGACGGCGCCCACATAAGGACTTTGCTGCTGACATTTTTCTACCGCCAGATGCCGCCGCTCATTGATTCGGGATATATCTACATAGCCCAGCCGCCGCTTTACAAGGTTAAGAAGAACAAAAAGGAAATGTATCTGCACGCCGACGACGAGCTGGATAAATTTCTTTTTTCGGAAGGGCTTGACGGCGTGGAGTTTATGACGCTTAACAAAGGCAAGGCCTCCGATCCTTTTGAGCAGAAAAAACTGGCCCAGATAATAAACGGTTTCAACGAACTGGACAGCCTTGTTAAAAAACTTTCCAGAAAAGGCGTTGAATGGAAAGATTATCAGAATTTCAAAAAAGACGGCAAAATGCCGCTCTACAGGATTAACGACCCCCAGAGCGCCGTGCCGCGGTACATATTTTCCGATAAGGAATGGAAAACCTTTAAGGCCGAATTCCTGCAGAAAAAAGAAGAAGCCATTAAATCTTCCGGCGAACTTCCTCTGGAAGTAAGCGAAGAGGAGCTCGGCACCCAGGTTAAAGACCTCTGGGAACTGCCCAAGATTGACGCTCTGGTGAAAAAACTTGAGGCCGCCGGCCTGGAGTCCTCCAGCTACGGCGAGCGTTCGGACAAAGCCATTTACAGGCTTAAGACCAGCGACGACGAGTTTGATTTATTTTCAACAACGGAACTCATAGAGAAAGTAAAAGACCTGGGCCGCAAAGGCGCGAGCATTCAGCGCTATAAGGGTTTGGGTGAAATGAACCCCGAACAGCTCTGGGAAACAACCATGAATCCGGATTCGCGCAAGCTCCTGCAGGTCAGGCTTGAAGACGCGGTTGAGGCCGACCATATATTCACGACGCTTATGGGCGACAAAGTGGAACCCAGGCGCGTCTTTATAGAGACGCATTCGCACGAAGTTAAGAACTTAGACATTTAAACAATATTTATCTCAGGGAAAGGAAACCAAAAAATGCCAGAAGACAAAGAGAAAAAATCAAAAAAATCCAAAGAGAAAGAAGAAGAGGCGTCGCTGCCCGCGGAGCAAAGCCCCGCGGCTCCCGGCGCGCCGGCTCAGGGCGGCGCCGACAAAGCGCCCGCGCTCCCGGAAGTCCCGCTTGACCCTAATGTAATACCGCGCGACATTGAGGATGAAATGAAGACATCCTACATTGATTACGCCATGAGCGTAATCGTGGGCCGCGCCCTGCCTGATGTCCGCGACGGACTTAAGCCCGTTCACAGAAGAATCCTGTTTGCCATGAAGGAAATGGGCTTAAAGCACAATACGGCCTATAAAAAGAGCGCCAGGGTCGTCGGAGATGTTTTGGGCAAGTACCATCCTCACGGCGACAGTTCGGTTTATGACGCCATGGTCCGTATGGTGCAGGATTTCTCCCTGCGCTACCCCATGGTTGACGGCCAGGGCAACTTCGGCTCCATAGACGGAGATTCCCCGGCGGCCATGCGTTACACCGAGGTGCGCCTTGCTTCCATAGCCGATGAAATGCTTGCCGATATAGACAAAGACACGGTGGATTTCGTTCCCAACTACGACGGTTCGCTTTCCGAGCCGGCTATACTCCCCGCGAAAATTCCAAACCTTCTGGTAAACGGTTCCTCCGGTATCGCGGTCGGCATGGCCACGAATATACCCACCCACAACATTTCCGAAATTATTGACGGCACCGTGGCTTATATTGACAACCCGGATATAGAGATAGCGGAGCTCGGCAAGATTATTAAAGGCCCGGATTTCCCCACCGCGGGCATTATCACCGGCAAAAGCGGCATAAAAGAATACTTTGAAACCGGCCGCGGTTCCATAAAGATACGCGCGAAAGCCGAGATAGAAGAGATGAAAGGCAACAGGGAAGCGATAATAATCCGCGAGCTTCCTTACCAGGTCAACAAAGCCCAGCTGCTTGAGACGATAGCCGGGCTGGTCCGTGACAAAAAAATAGAGGACATTTCGGACCTGCGCGACGAGTCGGACAGAGACGGCATAAGAGTTGTCATAGAAATAAAACGCGACGGCAACGCCCAGATAGTTTTAAACCAGCTGTTTAAACACACTCAGATGCAGATATCCTTCGGTGTTATAATGCTCGCGCTTGTCAACAACAAACCGCGCGTGCTTAATATTAAGGAAATGCTGCATTATTTTGTTGAGCACAGAAAAGTCATTGTGGTGCGCCGCACGAAATTTGAGCTTGCAAAAGCCGAGGCGAGAGCGCATATACTTGAAGGTTTAAGGATAGCCCTTGACCACCTTGACGCTATAATCAAAACAATCAAAGAGTCCAAAGATGTGGAGACCGCGAGAACAAAATTGATGGAAAGGTTTAAGCTCTCCAAGATTCAGTCCCAGGCCATTCTGGATATGAAGCTTCAGCAGCTGACCGGCCTGGAAAGAAAGAAAATAGAGGATGAATACCTTGAGGTAATAAAAACCATAGGCCGCCTGAAAGCTATTTTGGCCGACCCGAAAAAAGTCCTCGGCATTATTAAAGAAGAGCTTGCTTACCTTAAAGAAAAGTACGGCGACGAACGCCGCACCAAGATCGTGGCCCAGGCCATTGAGCTTGATATTGAAGACCTTATTCAGGAGGAGGAAGTCGTAGTCACGCTTTCGCACGCGGGTTACATTAAACGCCTGCCCTCCACAACCTATAAGGCCCAGCGGCGCGGCGGCAAAGGCGTGGCCGGCGTCACGACCAGGGAAGAAGATTTCATTGAATCGCTGTTTGTGACAAACACGCACTCGTCCCTGTTGCTGTTTACCAACAAGGGCCGCGTTTACTGGATCAGAGTTTACGAGATACCCGAGGGCGGAAGAGCCGCCAAGGGCAAGGCCATAGTCAACCTCGTTCAGCTTTCGTCCGAGGAGAAGATAACGGCCGCCATACCTATCCGCTCCTTTGAGGAAGAGAAAGAAAGCTATCTGTTAATGGGCACGAGAATGGGCACGGTCAAGAAAACGCCCCTCTCCGAGTTCGCCAATCCCAGAAAGGGCGGCATTATTGCCATCGGGCTTGATGACGGCGATGTGCTGATAGATGTTAAGCACACGGACGGCAAGATGCAGCTTGTGACCGCGACCAAAGAGGGCCTGGCGATCAGATTTAAAGAGGCGGAGGTAAGGCCCATAGGCCGTTCCGGCAAAGGCGTAAGAGCGATAAGGCTTGACGACAAAGATATAGTGGTCGGCATGGAAACCGTCACGCCCAAGGATGTGCTTCTGATAGCGACCGAGAACGGATACGGCAAGCGCACCGACATTGAGGATTACAGGGTTCAGGCGCGCGGCGGCAAGGGCGTCATTAACATAAAAACAACCGACAGGAACGGCAAAGTTGTCGGCATCAAGAAAGCCAACGACGGCGACGAACTCATGCTTATGACGGAAAAAGGCATGACCATACGACAGCCCGTAAAAGACATATCCATAATAGGCCGCAACGCCCAGGGCGTGCGCCTCTTAAGGCTTGACGAGGCTGATAAGCTGGCCTGCATAGCTACCGTGGCCAAGGAAGAAGAAGTGGTCCAGGAAGAAGGCGGGCAGCCCGAGAAGAAATAAAGCGTGAAGAAATACTCCGTATTTTCTCACACAGCGGATATAGGAATAAAAGGAGCCGGCAGAAATTTAGCCGGCCTTTTTATTTGCCTGGCAAAAGCGCTCGCCACACTGTTAAAAACTGAGCAAAACAAGAATAAGCCGGTCACGGCCAGGATAAAATTATCCGCCCCGGACACCGAGACTCTGCTTGTGGCATGGCTTAACGAGATAATATATTTAAACTCCAAAAAAAGAGCGGTTTTTGACAAATTCAAAATATTAGAGATTTCGCCCGGTTTTTTGAAAGCCGAAATTTACGGAAAAAAGATTATAGCGGGAGCCAGGCCGCCGCGCGAGATTAAGGCCGCGACCTTTCACAAACTTAAAATATTAAAATCAGCCGCGGGATTTTCAGCGAAAGTAATACTTGATATTTAAAATTTTGTTTAAGGCTTTACGCCCTAACAACCGATCTAAGGTTTCTTTGAGTGCGCAAAGAAACCTTAACCAAGAAACGCACCCCTATGGCTATTTCGCTTCGCAATTTTCGGAAGCTGCGGAACTCGCCCTAAAAAAGCGGGCTCAGACAGTCCTCGCTTCCTTCCCCAAAAATACGCTCGCTCATTACCAGCCATAATGGGGAAGTAACTTCAAAAGGTGCGCTCACTGACCAATGGGCTTATGGACAAATGAATGCCTTTAGCGGTTTAGTCGTGGACTCTATGACTCAAGAACCCCTTTTGGTTTTCTGCTTTAAGGTTTCGGCTTTTTTTGGTATAATTTGCCGTCACTTAAAATACTATGCACGACTACGCGGGCTCCTTTCATGTCCATACCAGTTATTCCTTTGACGGCAACACGGGCGTTGAGGAAATAATTAAAGCCGCTTCAAAAAGCGGGGTGGATTTCCTGGTGATAACCGATCATTTCAGGTTGGACGCCAAGCTTGACGGCTGGGAAGGCTGGCATAACGGGGTGCTGGTGCTTGTGGGCGAGGAGATATCCCCAAGGCATAACCATTACCTCGCGCTGGGAATTGAAAAGCCGCTGGTTTTCTGGAAAAAATCTTCCAAGCCGCAGGATTATATAGACGCGGTCAATAACGCGGGCGGTTTTGGGCTGATAGCCCATCCCGACCACACCGGAGCTCCGAAGCACGGCGTCAAAAGCTACGCCTGGAACGACTGGTCCGTAAAGGGATACAGCGGCATCAGTATCTGGGATATGATGACGGACTGGCAGGAGAAGCTAAGATCTCCGATTAAATCCGTTTTTTCGCTTCTTTTCCCTGCCTGGGCTCTAAGCGGGCCGAAAGAAATTACGCTTAAAAGATGGGACGAGCTTAACAGGTTCGGCAGAATTCTCGGCTACGGCGAAATTGACAACCACAACACCATAAGAAAGTATCCGGGTTTTAAAATAAGGATATTTCCCTTTGAGGTCGCGTTTAAGACGATAAAAACAAGGATCGTTTTAAACGAGCCCTTAAGCCGGGATTTTGATACCGCGAAACGGCAGGTTTTTTCGGCGTTAAAAGCACAGAGCGCCTATGTCAGCCAGGAAAGCTGGAACAGCGCGAAAGGTTTTAATTTTGAGATAAGCAGCGGCGCCGCGAAGGCCGGCATAGGGGGCGGGCTTGAGCTGGAAGGCAGCGCAGCGGTTTCTATAAGCCTGCCTAAAAAAGGAAAGATAAGGCTTGTTGCCGACGGCCGGGTAGTTGCGGAAAAAACATCGGATAGGCTTGAATTTACGGCGAGCAAGCCCGGCCTTTACAGGGTTGAAGCCTGGCAGAGAATATTCGGAGTTTATAAACCCTGGATATTTTCCAATCACATCAGGCTTTCGGTGAATACGCTAAAAAAGGAAAATTAAATGAGCGCCATACTTATTGACGGAAAAAAAATCGCGTTAGAAATCAGGCAGGAAATAAAGGCAAAGGTTGATGAACTCAAAAAGCAGGGCGTGGAACCGGGCCTGGCGACTATTCTTGTGGGGGAGGATCCGGCGAGCCATGTCTATGTCTCCTCTAAAATCAAGGCCTGCAAAGACCTGGACATAAACTCCTATCACAGTCCGCTTCCCGCTACGGCGAGCGAAAACGACATAATTAATTTGATCAATAAGCTGAACTCCGACCCCAAAGTGCACGGCATTCTTCTGCAGCTGCCTCTGCCCAAAGGCCTTTCTTCGGACCGCTGTATACAGGCCATAGCGCCCAGAAAAGATATTGACGGCCTGCACCCCTACAACATCGGCGAGATGACGGCCGCCAAATCCTGGCGAGAAATCACCGAAAAAGAACTGCTTTTGCCCTGCACGCCGCACGGAGTTATTTTAATGCTCCAGAAAATGAATATCCCTATTGAGGGCCAGAACGCGGTTGTCGTGGGGCGTTCAAATCTTGGCGGCAAGCCGGTCGCTACTATGCTGCTTGCCAACAACGCCACGGTCACGATAGCCCATTCTAAAACAAAAGATCTCGCGGGCGTCTGCCGGCAGGCCGATATCCTTGTCGTAGTGCTCGGCAAGCCCAAATTCATCACCCGCGACTTCGTAAAAAAAGGCGCCACCGTCATTGATGTGGGGATAAACCGCACCGGCGACGGCATCTGCGGCGATGTTGACTTTGACGGAGTAAAGGAAATCGCCGGTTACATTACGCCCGTGCCGGGAGGCGTCGGCGCTACCACCATAACCATGCTTATGCAGAATACCGTTAAGGCCGCAAGGAAACAGAGCCTTGCGGCTCTCTGAGCCGGGAATTGCCGGCGAAAATTGAAAACGCAAAGCAAAACATATATAATTAGCCTCTATGAACGAAATTATTCTCAAGCCCCGGAAGTTCTCAATCAACATACTAAGAGATCTTGAGCGCGCCGGCCTGATAGCCCTGTTTAATCCGACTCCGCGCGCGCTTGCCCTGCCTGCGGGAAAAAGCGGGTTTGTGGAAACGATATACAAAACCTCGCCGGCGTCCGGGCCGCAAAAGCTTATATGTGTGGGCAAAAACGATACCGATATCCGTCTTACAACGCATCCGGATAACGAGGAGATAATTTTATTAAATCAGTCCGCCCGTAAATATAAGCCGCTCTACCTTGTGCTCGGGCTTTTAAAAGAAAAAGAATTTGAGAGAAAATCTTGCTCCGGCAGGCTGTCTGTTAAGGATTTCGCCGCGATAGAGCTTGAATATAACACGCCGTTTAGCGTTTTTACTTTGCTTAAAGGCACGGTACATTGCGAGGTGACAAAGCCGGGCAGAGGCCGTCATCCCGTGTTTTTCGTCACCGAGCCGGCCGATATGAAAATGAAATGCATTGAAACGCGCGGAATTGAATTGAGGTTAGAATGATTACTGCACTTGTAACGCTGCTTGTTCCCCTTATCGCGGGGCTTGTATACTTTGTTATGGCCGCCGAGATCCAGCGGGTAAGCAAATTCAGAAAAATAATGTTCGGCGAGATAGGCTATAAAAAGGTCTTTCTGGCGTTTCTGCTTTTCGGCGTGTATTTCGCGACGCGTCCTCTGCAGAATCTTCTCGGGCCTCATCCCTGGCCGATGATAGTAAACTGCATGAGGCAGGTTTTCCTTATGGCCATTATATCGCCCTCCATACTTGTGGGAATTCTGCACTGGGTGCCGAGCGAAAAAGGCACCCCGAAATCCGTCGTTGTCGCGGCTTACGGAGCAGGCGCTATGGCGGCGCTGATATTCGTGCTTATTAATTTTATCGCTATAGACGGTTCAAAGGTGCTTGCTACGATAGGCGGGATAAATATTTACGACGCTTCGTGGTTTTCAAGCGGGCCTCAGCGCCCCGAGCTTGTTATAGTGCACCTTGTTTCCCAGCTTATTTCCCCCGTGGGATTTTTCCTTCTCTCCGCGGCTTATGTAAGGCACAGAAGGTACAATTATCCGCTGAGCGAGGTGTACAATTTAATGCCGCTTAAGTGGAAACACCTTGAAATAAGCCTTTTGATTTTCGCGTTTTCTCTGGTCTTCGCGGGTCTTGCCGCGTTTCTGGGCCAGTATTACACTTATCTTTGGGTGATATATTTTTCGGCCGCCATTATAGCCGGGCTGATTGAACTTAAGGGAATCAAGATTCCCCCGAGAGAAGACCCGCAGGATCTCCAATAGTTATTATTTGAGGAATCATTTCCGCTGTAATTTTAATATTTTGACTGAATTAATTTTATGGGTTTGCGATGCCCCATTATGGCTGGTAATGAGCGAGCGTATTTTTGGGGAAGTAAGCGAGGACTGTCTGAGCCCGCTTCATCAGGGCGAGTTCCGCAGCTTCCAAAAATCGCGAAGCGAAATAGCCATAGGGGTGCGTTTCTTTGTTAAGTTTTCTTTGCGCACTCAAAGAAAACTTAAATCGGTTGTTAAGGCGTAAAGCCTTGTAATAAGAAAGATATTAAAGTCTTTTGATGTGGCCGGGTAGCTTTGCAGAGGTGTAATACTTTTTATTGAGTTCTTATTTAATAATATGTTTCGCGAGTTTGGCGGCTTCTACGGCGTCTTTGGCATAGCCATCGGCGCCGATTTCTTTCGCGAATTTTTCGGTAACCGGAGCCCCGCCTACTATAACTTTCGTTTTAATGCCCGAGGCGTTTCTTGCCTTAACCACCTCTTCCATCTCAAGCATTGTGGTAGTCATAAGAGCCGAAAGCCCAATAAGCCCCGCGTTTTCGGTTCTGGCCTTTTCAACGATTTCTTTCGCTTCCACATTTTTTCCGAGGTCTATAATTTCCCAGCCGTGGCTTTCCAGCACCGCGGCAACTATATTTTTGCCGATATCGTGCACATCTCCTTTTACCGTGGCAAGCACCATTTTGCCGGAAGAAAATCCGCCGCCGGACTTTAGCAGAGGCTTGATAATGCCGAAGGCCAGCTGTGCCGCTTCCGCCGACAATATTACCTGGGGAAGAAAATATTCTTTTTTAGCGAACTTTTCGCCCACGCTGTTAAGGCCTTTTAAAATTATGTCGTTGGCGGCCGCGAGCGGCGGCATTCCCAGAGAAAGCACCTGTTTGACGAGCGCGGGAGTTTCTTCGCGGTTGCCTTCAACTATGGCTTCGTAAAGCTTTTCCTGCGGGGAAACTTCTCTGCCTGCCGGCGCAGGAACCTTTTTCGGGGCGCCCGAATATTTCGCTATGTAGGCCGCTCCGTTGGGATCGTTGCCTTCAAGCAGGTTTTTTGCCAGCTCGTCAGAGATCTTCCAGTCTTCATGCGGATTCAGGATCGCCATATCCAGCCCGGCTGTTTCGCAGAGTTTTAAAAAGGTGGAATTTAATACCTGCCGGACGGGAAGGCCGAACGAGACATTTGAAACCCCCAGCACGGTTTTGACTTTCGGCCATTTCTTTTTTGAAAGCCTTATAGCTTCTATGGTTTCTTTTATCTGGGGAGCCATGGCGCTCGCCGCCAGAGTCAGATAATCAATTATAATATCTTCTTCCCTGATGCCGTATTTTTTCGCCTCGCCAATTATCCGTTCCGCTATTATCAGGCGCTCCGCCGCGTTTTTTGGTATTCCTTTGTCGTCTATCGCAAGGCCTATAAGCGCCGCGCCGTATCTGGCGGCAAGAGGCATTATCTCGTCCATTTTTTTCTGTTCGCCGTTGACCGAGTTTATTATGGGACGGCCGGCGCAGGCCTTAAGGCCCGCTTCAAGCGCTTTGGCCGAGCTTGAGTCAAGGCAGAGAGGCGCCGCGACCACTTCCTGGATTTCCTCCACGGCTTTTTCCATCAGGGCCGTTTCGTCTGCTCCCGGAAGGCCGAGGTTTATGTCAAGAATATGCGCGCCGGATTTTACCTGCTCCTGCGCTTCTTTTCTTATAGTTGAAAAATTTCCCGCGAGCAGTTCTTCCTGAAACTTTTTGCGGTTTGTGGGGTTTATGCGCTCGCCGATTTTGATAACCGGCTTCTGGGCGTTTAAATCAAGCGCTCTGGTGCGCGAAGAGATATAGAAATGTTTATTTATTTTTCTTGCCGCGGGTTTTTTGCCTTTCAGTTCCAACGAAAGAGCCTTAATAAATTCCGGCGTCGTGCCGCAACAGCCGCCGAGCAGGTTTATTCCGGATTCATAGGCGGCCTTTGAGGCGTCGGCAAATTCTCCGGCGGTGCCCGGGAAAACCGTCTGGCGGTTGACGAGCTTGGGCATGCCCGCGTTGGGTTTAAAGGAAACCGGCAGTGAGGTGTTTGAGGAAAGCAGCCTGCCCAGCTCCAGCAGGTCTTTAGGGCCTACGGAGCAGTTCATGCCCACAGCGTCGGCGCTGAGCGATTCGGCTATAGAGAGAAACGAAAGCACATCGGTGCCGGTTACCGTTGAGCCGTCGGCTGTAAATGTCATCTGGACGATCACCGGGCCGTCAAAATTGTCCTTGCAGGCCAGTAGCGCGGCGCGGACTTCTTTTATCTCGGCCATGGTTTCAATGAAAAGCATGTCAGGCTTAGCGGCCGCGAGGGCTTTTACCTGTTCGGCGAAACAATCGTAGGCCTGGGTGAATGAAATAGCGCCCAGCGGCGCTATGTAGGAGCCGACGGGGCCTATGTCTCCGGCCACGAAAGCATTGTATTTAGAGGCGACTTCTCTGGCAAGTTTTATGCCGGACTGGTTTATCTCAACTATTTTTGACTGCAGGTTGTAATCGGCGAGCTTGCGGGAATTGGCTCCGAAAGTATTGGCGATAACCACTTCGGCGCCGGCTTCCAGGTAATCTCTGTGGATCTCGGCAACGCGTTGCGGGTATTTTATGTTAAGTTCCTCGGGCGAGCCAATATCGTCAAGAAAACCGCGTTTCTGCAGTTCGGTTCCCATGGCGCCGTCAAGGATAAGTATTTTTTCGGAAAGCAGGGACCTGAATTGTTCTTTATTCATAAATTATTCCTTATTTTTTATTCCTATTATCGCTGATACGGATTTTTCCGGAAGCATCTGAAAATTATCGGTCAGCTTAATGCCGATCTGTCCGGCGCCGAGCCAGGCAAGAAAATCTTTCTGGCCCGAAAGGTGCCAGTCGCCGTAGCCGGGAGAAAAGCGCATGGTTGTAACCATCCCGTTTCTGGCGGCATCTTCTTTAACCTGCGCGTTTGTCAGCTCGGCGAGCTCTTCGGCGACAACGGAGCCTATGGCGTCAAGCACCAGAGCTCTTACCGTATTTTTCTGGGCCAGAAGAACCCTTATCTTTTCTTCCAGGTGGTATCCCAGGGTTACGGCAAACCCGCAGGCCGATTCGCAGTCGCTTAGAAGTTCGGAGATCCTGATGCTTTTAATGGCAAGGCCGGGTTCCAAGTTTACGGTAACCGGTTCGTGGCGGCTGATTTTTGAATATGCCACAACCTGTTTGGGCGAAATTATGCGCCTGGAGAGGTCAATCTCGTCTTTGATCATGGCTTTTGTCCTGACATCAAGATGAGTTTTGCCGCTCGCGTATCCGAGCCGCGCGAGAACTTTTTCAAACGAAGGTGTTATGGAAGCGAACTGGTCCGGGTTTATCTGCAGAAAAATACCTCAAAGGCCGTCAGCCGGCCTATTATTTTAGTCCGGTCTCAGAGAGAAATATACCAAATATCCCGCTTATTTTCAAGCAGAAATATGGTATAATTACCTCACAATGATTATTTACGCGCTTTTGGGTATTATTGTTATTCTTTTAGCGGCGCTTGCGCTGGTTTTTTTAAGAAAACCCGCTGACAGCGGCCAGCCGCTCATGCTTATGCAGCAGCAGCTGGAGGGCCTCAGGGCCCAGCTTTCGGACAGCCTAAATAAGAATACGGAAAGCCTCAACAGGCAGTTAAATTCCATTACCGAGCAGGTCAACGGACAGCTGAGCACGGTTACGGCCAGAATGGTTGACTCGCAGAAAATCGTTGGCGACAGGCTTGATAACGCGGCGCGGGTAGTGGCCGATGTGCAGAAGAGCCTCGGCAGTCTGGGCCAGGCCACCGACCGCATTTACGAGGTCGGAAAAGATATCGCCAGCCTCCAGGAGATTCTCAAGGCCCCCAAACTGCGCGGCACGCTCGGCGAGCTGTTTCTGGGAGACCTGCTTTCCCAGATGCTCGTTGACGGGAACTACACTCTTCAGCACAGGTTTAAGAGCGGCGAGACGGTAGACGCCGTCATAAATATCGGAAAATATTCCGTGCCGGTTGACTCTAAGTTCCCCCTTGAGAATTTCAGGCGCATAGTTGAAGCTCAGAATGACGCCGACAAGAAAGCCGCGAGGAAGAAATTTGTCACGGATGTCAAAAAGCACATTGACGCGATTTCAACAAAATACATACTCCCCGACGAGGGCACCTTTGATTTCGCGCTTATGTATATTCCCGCCGAGAATGTGTATTATGAAACCATAATCAGGGACGAAAATTCCGGCGAAGCCGAAAGCATTTCCACCTACGCTCTGTCAAAGAAGGTTATACCCGTCTCGCCCAATTCATTTTACGCTTACCTGCAGGCCATAATCCTGGGGCTTCGCGGAATGAAGATTGAAAAGAGCGCCCAGGAGATAATTAAACAGCTCGCGAGGCTAAAGGGCGACTTTGAAAGGTTTAATAAAGAGTTTGAGATACTCGGCGGGCATATAACAAACATTAAAAATAAGTACGACGAGGCCGCCAAGCGGCTCGGCAACTTCAACGACAAGCTGACAGGTACCGGCGAGAGCGACCTGGAAAAACTTCCTGTTTCCGGCACAGGAATTTGAGAAAAAATCTAATATTTTTAGATACGAAATGTAACAGCAGGTCCCCGCAAATCTAAAATCGTTACCCACCACTACATTTTCCTTCGTAACACAGCAGGTCACTTATGGCTATTTATAGGTGGTTTTGGCTGTATTACACTCAACTTTACGCTTTTTTACCCTACGAGTAATTTATACCATAGGTAAAAACACACGCGAGTATATTTGACAATGATAGAACATTCCTTAAAGAATTGATTTAGAGAGAATGCGACCGTCACACCCCTTCCACGCTCATCCAATGTCCTCAAGAATCCTGACATACCGCTTCTTTATCGCATATTCCTTTTAGACCGAAATTGTGGTATAATAGGCAAAAGTTACATATTAAGCTGCCGCCATCGTCTAGGGGTTTCCCGCCACTAAGTCGTTGGCGGGTTCGCCAAAGTCTCAGTGGCGAAAGGACATCTTGATTGAAGTGGTCGCTGTTGCGACGAACAGAAGCAACGAGCCCTCGGGCGATTCCGCAAAAGTAGTGGGAACACCGGCAAATTTTATTTACATAATTGATAACTTTCAGCTGCCGCCATCGTCTAGGGGTTTAGGACATCGCCCTCTCAAGGCGGAGATCGGGGGTTCAAATCCCCCTGGCGGCGCCAATTTTACCCTCTGAGCAAAATAATGCAGAGGGTATTTTTATCAGCAGACAAAAGAATAGGGATTTGAAGCCGACCCGAGCGCTGCCGGTGGCAGAAGAAGCGAGGGCGGCGGGACGCGGGTGAGCGAGCGAAAGAGAGCGATGGAGCGGAAATCCCCCTGGCGGCGCCAATTTTACCCTCTGAGCAAAATAATGCAGAGGGTATTTTTATTGGCAGGATAGTTAGCCCTACATGAGATGTTTTATTCTTAATTTCAAAAGATATATAATCTATTTATGAACATAAGAAAAATAAACGAATTCACTTTTGAAATACCCAAAACCGGCAGTATGCGCGTTCCGGGAATAATTTTTGCTTCGGAGCGGATGATAAATCATGCCGTAAAAGAAAAGGCCGCCGAGCAGGTCGCCAATGTAGCGTCCATGCCGGGAATTGTCGGCAGGTCAATGGCGATGCCGGACATCCACTGGGGCTACGGTTTTCCCATAGGCGGCGTAGCGGCCTTTGATGAAAATGAGGGCGTGATCTCCCCCGGCGGCATTGGCTATGATATTAACTGCGGCGTAAGGCTTCTGCGCACAAACCTTAAAAGAGAAGATGTCGCGACCGCCTTAGACATATTATTGCCCGCGCTTTTTTCAAATATTCCCTCGGGGGTGGGTTCCACCGGAAAGCTTAACATCCCCTCCGCGGAAGTTGAAAAGGTGCTTGAGAAAGGCGCGGCCTGGGCCGTTTCCAAAGGTTTCGGCGAAAAAACTGACCTTGAAAATACCGAGGAAAACGGGACCTACCGCGGAGCCGACCCTTCGGCGTTAAGCAACAGAGCGGTGGAGCGCGGTAGAGAACAGCTTGGCACGCTTGGCGCCGGGAACCATTTTCTTGAAATTCAGGAGGTTGCTGTCATTTACGACAAGGCCGCGGCCGAAGCCTATGGGCTTTTTGAAGGACAGATAACCGTTATGATTCATACCGGTTCGCGCGGGCTCGGCTATCAGGTCTGCGACGATTTTCTCGCGCTTATGCAGAGTGCGCAGAGAAAATACGGAATTGTTTTGCCCGACCGCCAGCTTGCCTGCGCGCCGATAGGATCCGCCGAAGGAAGGCGGTATTTTTCCGCGATGGCCGCTGCCGCGAATTACGCCTGGGCCAACAGGCAGATCATTACGCACTGGGCCAGAGAAACTTTTATGAAGGTTTTAAGCCTTTCTCCCCGGGAACTGGGAATAGATGTCGTATACGATGTGGCGCATAATATAGGTAAATTTGAGGAGCACGGCGGAAGAAAACTGTTTGTTCACAGGAAGGGCGCGACCCGCGCTTTCGGGCCCGGCGAAAAGGGAGTTCCCGAAAGGTATTCTAAGGCCGGCCAGCCGGTATTAGTCCCCGGCACCATGGGAACGGAATCTTTTGTGCTTTGCGGCACAAGGGCCGCGATGGATAAAACCTTCGGTTCCACATGCCATGGCGCCGGCAGGGTGATGAGCCGGACGCAGAGCATAAAGACGGTAAACGGCCGCGAGCTCGTGAAAAAACTTAAAGAAAATGGTATAAATGTATTATCCGATTCATATAAGACGCTGGCGGAGGAAGCGCCGGGCGCTTATAAAGTAGTTGGAGATGTCGTTGCCGTATGTGAGGCCGCCGGAATTTCCAGGAAGGTGGCGAAACTAAAACCCCTCGGGGTTATTAAAGGATGAAGTTCAGGAAAAATACCAGGCTGAAGAGTTATGATTATTCTTCTGACGGATTTTACTTTGTAACTGTTTGCACTTATTGCAGAAAGCCTTATCTTGAGAAAGTTGCAGTGAAAGAAGTTGCTGAGCTTGCTCAGCTTGGCAATCTGCCCGGAGTGCATGTTGATTATTTTGTTGTAATGCCGACACACATTCACTTTATTTTGCGACTGGATAGTTCAAAATATACGCTTTTTCAGATTGTCAGAGGATTTAAGTCAAAAACTACCGTGTTTGTTAATAAGACAGCCGAGCAAGCTCGGCGGCTACATAGGCTTTGGCAGCCCAATTACTACGAACATGTTATCAGGTCAGAAAAAGCATTGCTGAATATCCGCAGATACATTGAGAATAATCTGGAAACCGAAAAACTGAATTGGAAAACATTGGATTAACATTATTTTAAACAGGAAGGAAGAAAATGCTTGACATTAAATTAATCAGGGAAAACGCGGAAAAAGTAAAGCTGGGCCTTAAAAAACGAAATTTTGAAATTCAGCTTGAGGAGCTTTTAGGCTGGGATTCCGAACGCAGGCAGATAATTTCCGACATGGAAAAACTGCAGGAAAAAAGAAACAAGTCGGCCGAGGAGGTCGGCAAGCTTAAGCGCTCCGGTCAGGAACCCGCGCCGGGACTCCTTGAAGAGATGAACAAGGTGCGCGACCAGATCCAGGAGAGAGAAAGGTTTCTGGTTGTCATAGAGCAGAAAATTGAAGATTTCCTGCTAAGGGTCCCCAATATCCCCGATGACAGCGTTACCGTTGGAAAGGATGCCGCTGAAAACAAGGTGGTCCGGCAGTTCGGTGAACAGAAAAAGTTTTCTTTTAAGCCCCGTCCCCACTGGGAGATAGGAGAGAATACGGGCATAATAGATTTTGAGGCCGCTTCAAAGATTTCCGGCTCGCGCTTCGCGCTGCTCAAAGGCCAGGGCTGCGCGCTTGAAAGGGCTCTTATAAGCTTTATGCTTGAGACGCACCTTTCAAGGGGCTATACCGAGGTTTTTACCCCGTTTCTTGTGAACCGCGAATCAATGCGCGGCACGGGCCAGCTGCCAAAATTTGAGGAAGAGCTTTTTAAGTGCAAGGACGATGAGTTATATCTGATACCGACCGCCGAGGTGCCCGTGACCAATATTCACCGCGGCGATATGCTGGAGGAAAAAGACCTTCCAAAAAAATATGTTTCTTATTCGGCGTGTTTCAGGCGCGAGGCAGGTTCTTACGGCAAGGACACCAAGGGCCTTATCAGGAACCACCAGTTCAATAAAGTTGAGATTGTTAAACTCGTTAAACCCGAGACATCGGCGGCAGAACTGGAGTCTCTCCTTAACGACGCCGAGGAAGTGTTGAAAAGGCTGGGCCTTACTTACAGGGTGCTGGAGCTTTGCACGGGAGATATCGGTTTTTCCTCGTCCAAAACCTACGATCTTGAAGTCTGGATGCCGGGAGAAAACATGTGGCGCGAGATCTCGTCGTGTTCTAATTTTAAGGATTTCCAGGCCAGGCGGATGAACACCAAAGTAAAGTATTCCGACAAGAAAAAGGATTTCGTGCACACGCTTAACGGTTCGGGAGTGGCGGTTGGAAGGACATTCGCCGCGATCCTTGAGAATTACCAGGAAAGCGACGGGAGCATCACAATTCCAGAGGCGCTGAAAGGTTACATGAAGGTTGATAAAATTGAAGCGCGGAAAAAATAAGAAAGGGGTCCGGCATGGGAAGAAAGCTGATATTTTCAAATTACATCGTTGACAAAGAGTTTCAGTATTCTTTTATTCTAAGGAATATTCTTTTCCTTGTTTTTACTCTTGTTTTTCTCGGGGCTTTGATAGTTGGGTGGAACGCCATAAAATTCAAGCAGGGATTTCTTTTAAAACTTCCTCCCGCCGAGCAGGTCGCGCAATGGGCGGTGGAAAACGGAGTATCGTCGGAGAGCGCCGAGTACACAAACCAATTTATACTCCAGGCAAAGCCCTACACTTTTGTTGATCTTATCTGGCGCCCCGTGATAGTGGTTTTGGCCGCGGACATTATTTTTCTTATTATTTACGGGTTGTATTACTCTAAAAAAATAGCCGGGCCTGTTTACAGGCTTAAACAAGCAATGCGGGACAAGATTGAGGGCAGGAAAACAGAGCGCTTGATTTACAGAAAAAGTGACCCCTTCCATGAGCTTGAAGAACTCGCGAACAAAGCCCTGGAGCTTGAAAATAATCACGCCAATGCCAAGTAGTTGAATATACTGCTATTCGGTTTTTGTTTTACGCCCCACCCCCATGTGTGTGCGAAAGAGTAGGGCCGTCCAAATGGACGGTCTTTTTTATTTAATACGGAAAGGATGATTGGCGTATCAATTTTGCTGAAGGAGGGTATTGGAATGCTAAACAAAGCGTGTTTGGCCGCACGCACGCGTACATATTTAAACTACCACTTGCAAACTGTACATATATTTGCTATCCTCCTGGCATGATAATTAAACGAAATATCTCAGAAGAGCTGCTGAAACTTGGCAGGCAATATCCGATTATTACGGTTGTCGGGCCCCGCCAATCTGGCAAAACAACGCTCGTGAAGAGTGTTTTTCCAAAGAAACCATATTATTCTTTTGAAGATCCCGACACAAGAAGAATTGCGCTTAGCGATGCCAGGTCATTTTTGAAAAAAATTCATGCCGGCGCGATTTTGGACGAGATTCAGCGGGCTCCTGAAATATTGTCGTACCTGCAGGGAGAAGTTGACGCCGACAGAAGGCCCGGCAGATTCGTGTTGACGGGAAGCCAGCAGTTAAATCTATTGGAAAATGTCACACAGTCCCTCGCAGGCAGAACCGCTCTGCTGAAGCTTTTGCCATATTCAATCGCGGAATTGCGTAAAGCGGCTCCTAAGCCTCTTGGCGCGGATGATTACATCTATCAGGGATTTTATCCCGGTTTATATTCTCAGAAGTTAAATCCTACCAAGGCATATCGGAATTATTATGAAACTTATATTGAGCGTGATTTGCGGCAGCTGATGCACATTAAAGACCTTCACCTGTTTCAAAAGTTCGTCAGATTGTGCGCCGGGAGAATAGGCAATATTTTCGTAGCCAGTCATTTGGCTGCCGAGGTCGGCGTTTCAGTGCCTACCATTCAAAAGTGGGCCTCGCTGTTAGAGGCATCATTTGTCATATTTTTCTTACAGCCTTATTACGAAAACTTCGGAAAAAGGGTCATTAAGTCGCCGAAACTCTATTTTTATGATACGGGAGTTGCGTCCTACCTTCTGGGCATTGAAAATATAAATCAGGTTGAGCGGGATCCTCTGCGCGGCGCTCTTTTTGAAAATCTGGTCATTCTTGAAATGATCAAAGAACGCTACGATAAGGGTTTGGATCATAATCTTTATTTCTTCCGTGACAATCACCAAAATGAAGTTGATGTGGTTTACAAATACGGTTCCGAGCTGATTCCGATAGAAATAAAGTCTGCCGAAACATTTGATGAAGGTTTTTTTAGGGGCTTGCATTACTTCTCAAAGATAAGTCCGCGAAAAGCAAAAAATGGTTTTCTTGTTTATGCGGGTACGGATGAGCATACATTGCACGATATAAAAGTGATTAATTACCACCATGTCTCGCGCGTTGTAAGCCGTTAGGTTCAAAATATGACGAGATACAGTATTTAGTTGAATAAAAGCGTGGTGTTTTAAAACAGTATTTGTGTTATTGTGAAGTTCAAAAAAATGATATAATACCATTGAAAAGTCATCTATAAACAGGCTGGTGAGCACCCCGGGTGAAGGTGCGGAGACGGAGTCTCCGAAAAAGAGCCGGTTTGCAGAAAGAAGAATAAAGCAATACGAGAATAGATGGAAGGATGGCCGAGTGGGCCGCAGCGCGACGAGTAGGAGCGCAGGGTTGCGGCGGGTGCGAGAGAACAAAGAGAATTTATAAACAGGCTGGTGAGCACCCCGGGTGAAGGCGCGGAGACGGAGTCTCCGAATAAGAGCCGGTTTGCAGAAAGAAGAATAAAGCAATACGAGAATAGATGGAAGGATGGCCGAGTGGTTTAAGGCGCTGGTCTTGAAAACCAGTTTAGGGTTTACCCTAACGGGGGTTCAAATCCCTCTCCTTCCGTATATGTTTATTAAATAGATTGGGATTTGAAGCCAACCCGAGCCCGCCATTGGTTCAGTGGCGGGAGGGGGGGCCGGCGACGGAGGAACCCTCCGAAAGGAGGGTGGGTGAGGAGAAATCCCTCTCCTTCCGTATTTTTTGTCAGGGCACCAAGTGCCCAGACAAAAAATATGAAAAGCGGTTGGGGTAAGAACCCCGCGACGCGAAGCGACGCAGGGTCACGACCGAGCGAAATGGCTTGCCGGACGGTGTGCAGATGCAAGCCAGCGAGGAAGTCCCCTTGCGGGAAATCCCTCTCCTGTGGGCGCTCACATCTCGCGCCCGTTGCAGGATACCAACCGTTGAAAATACAGTGTGTTTTGACATATAGTAAAAAACGGCATTTCCCCAGCTTCTGCTATATTCCTGCGCCGGGGGCCGATGTTTTAAAATAACCATTCCAAAATCACTCCCAGATCTGTTGCTCTCCTCCGCAGTACTATGCCACGAAATTATTTTCAAAACCGGAACGATTAATTTTATTCTGCAATCAACTTTTTTGTGCAAAGTTATTGACAAAAAGATACTTATTGTATAATATATGTTACATATGGAACAAATATTATACAGAGGGCATCATGCGGTTTAAAAATTATCTTGATACGATATTCTCACAGCCGACAAAAGTAAGGCTGTTGAGATTCCTTTTTGAAACGAGGCCAGAAATGACCGGACGGGAACTCGCGCGTTTTGCCAAAATATCGCACATGCAAGTTTACCGAAACCTTGATGACCTGAAGGCTCACGGGATAGTGACTAAAAAGCGCGTAGGCGGCGCGTTCGTGTTTTCCCTAAACGAGAAGAATGTGCTGGTAAAGGAAGTGCTAAGTACGCTCTTTCAGAAAGAAGGGAGGCTGCTGGAAGATGTATTGAAGGCAATTTTGCAGAAAAAAGCCGGCGATATGTTGTCTGTAGTAGTATTTGGGAGCGCGGCAAAAGGCGAGGAAAGGCCGGCAAGCGATGTGGATATTTTTATCCTTACCAAGAACGAGAGTAACAGCAATTTGGTAAACAACTTCCTTTCCGATGCCGATATAAGGTTCAATGAACAAACGGGAAACCGCCTGTCGCCTATCGTTATGACTATCAATGAATTGAAAGAAAAAAATATGACCAATAAAACGCTGATTGCAAGGGTGCTATCCGGTAAAGTTATTTTCGGTAAATCCCCGGGGGAGTTCATCAATGGTAGGTAGAAGGCCGCGCAAAGGAAGGGACAAATCGTCGTATATTAACTATTTAAAGAAAGCACGGCAGTTTAGCGAGGTTATGACACAGTGCTATCATGAACATAATTATGATGCCGCCGCGTTAAACGGAATACATGCGATAATTTCCGGGATTGACGCGGTCCTTATTTTCCGTCATGGTGTAGTCAGTTCCAGCCAGAACCATGAGGACGCGGTCGGGCTATTGATTGAACTTATACCTGACGGCACGGCCCAGGCAAAACACGCCCTGGCAGTCATAAGGAAAAAATCGCTGGTTGAATACATGGATACTTTGTGTAGCGCTTCTGACGCTTTAGAGATCATGAAACATACAGAAAGATTTCTTGACTGGGTAAAGACAAAACTTCCCTCTAATGCGTAGTCAGTTCTTTAAGGATATAATGATAAAATTAAATGTCAGTGTTAGGTAGAGTCATCGGCGCCGTTTGATGTTGTTGTGCCATGGTTTTCTCAAAGATATCTTTTAATTGATTGGGAATATAGGAGGCCGATTGTCCTGCATTAAAGATACCTTTATGGAATATTCCATAATGACCACGAATCGCTGCAACCTGCGCTGTTCGTACTGCATAAACAGTTCCCGCCGTTCACACAACAATTCAAAGTCAGCCGATGCAGATAAGATAATCGCTCACATAATAAAAGACTCCGCGGAAAATTCCTATGATCCTGTGGTAATAACTTTTTATGGAGGAGAGCCGCTTTTAGAGCAGGGGCTGATTGAAAAAATAATGTCCGAAACCGCCGGCCTTAACCCCCATTATAATATTTTTACTAACGGAACCCTTGTCTCGCGGGATAACCTGGCAATTTTGAACAAAATGAATTTGATTTCCATTTCCATTGACGGGGAAAAGGAAAAACACGATGCCACCAGAGGAAAAGGCAGTTTTGATAAAACCATGCGCGGTTACAGGTCGGTTAAAAAGGATTTGAAGTCCTCCACGCTGGCATTTATTACGGCAACCCCAAAAACCAGAATATTTGATTCGGTTATGGGCGTAATAAATGAGTTTGACAATGTCTTCTGGTTTCTTGAGAACTCAAACCGCGCCTCCGGTTTAGATGGTTTTCTGAAAGATTATAGCGCCGGGTTAGACGGGCTGTTGGCTTTCTGGATGGAAAATCTTCGGGCAGGCAGGATATACAACCTCGTGCCCTTTCAGGGGCTCTACGATATTATTGAGCAGAAACATATTTATACGGGCCTTCCGTGCGGAATCGGGGATAACTTTCAGGCGATAGCCATAGACGGTTCGGTATATTCCTGCGAAGATTCGTACCACAACAGAATCGGAGACATATATTCCTCCGTTGATATAGGCAAAGCGCGCGAGAAATATTCCTTTTCCGTTTGCGGAGAGTGCGAGATAAAAAGCATATGCGCCGGCCGCTGCGTAATCCCGCACATGAATTATGACGCTTCTAAAGTCAGGTTTTACTGCGAGTGTTCAAAACTTTTGATAGGTAAGTTCAGGAGAGTATTGCCAGAGATCAAAGCTCTGGTCAGGGTCGGAATTATTGACGAGCACGGGCTGATTAATCATATAGCCCGTTTCACCGATGTAATTCCTTAGGCTAGGGTTAAAGAGTTTTTGAGAACCAGTTTTCTATCGCTGAAAGAAGTATTTTGAAGTAGCCTTGCAGCATGTATTCGGCGTGAGAACCGGTTTTGACGATCAGGAGTTTTTTCCTTGATTTGGTGCTATCATAAAGCGCCTGGGAGTGCCAGGGCTTTACAAGCCAGTCTTTGTCTCCGGTAATGTAGAGCACGCTCGCCTTTAATTTCGGCGCCGAATCCACGGGCCTTGTTTTGGCAAGCCAGAAGGGCCCCGGTTTAACCCCTTTCCCGATTTTACCGTCTTTTAAAAACAGCGCGTAGAAAATATCTTTCTCGGCGTCAGGCTCAAATATTTTGTAGTCAACTTTAGACACATCCGACGGCGAACTCACGCACACGAGCGATTTGACGGTTTTAGGATCCAGAGCCATTGTGTTTATCGCTATGCTTCCGCCGAGCGAAAACCCGACAACCCCTATTTTTTTATATCTTTCCTTTAGATGCTCAATAACAACCTGAAGATCCAGCGATTCTTTGCTTGTCAGCGTAAATACGCCGCCGCTCTCGCCGTGGCCCCTGAAATCAAACAAAAACACATCGTATTTTTTTATAAGGCTGTCTTTGAGCTTTTGCAAAAGCAGGGAGTTTTTTGAATTGTAAAAACCGTGGGCTATGATGACGGCCTTTTTGTGGCCGTTAAGATAGTGGTTTGTTGAAATAAATATTCCATCCTGAGTTTTCAGGTATCCTGAAATAAGTTCCATGGGTTAATTTTATATCTTTTAGGCGTATTTAGGCAAGTGGGAATACCGTACGGTAGCAATCCTCAGATAGAGCTCGGGGCCTGCCGGTGTTGATTTTACCGGACAGGTAAAGTCACCCTGACGAAGCGAAGGGGCTCGTTTTTCATCCAGTGACGAGATTCTTCTCTCCCTTCGGGAGATCAGAAGGACCGCGCCGCCCTACCGGAGGGACCGTACTTCCAAATATCCGGCAAGTCAGTTATATGTAAAAAGTCATTGACTATTAAACAAATATTGGCAATAATATCAGCGCGGTCATATAGAGGCAAATGGCTATTGATTTACGCCGTGGTATAGAGTAAATCTTTACGGCAAAATACGCTGTAATTTTAACGCAATTTGTTTCACCGGTGATTTTATGGAAAACATTCTTGTTGTTGACGATGAAGCCGAAATCTGGAAAATCTGTCAGCACACTCTTGAGCGAAAGGGCTACATGGTTCACACCGCCCCAAGCGCGGACCACGCCCTGGAACTTTTTAAAAGTGTCGTGTTTGACATAGCTTTTGTGGATTTACGCATGCCCGGGCGAATGGACGGAATAGAGCTTTTAAAATACATCCGCGAGAACCACCCGGACACCAAGGCTATAGTTGTGACAGCCGAGGATGCCATACGCACGGCCATTGAATGCCTCAGGGTTGGCGCCTTTGATTATATTTTAAAACCTTTTCAGCTTAGCGAACTGCTGAATTCAGCTAAACTCGCCTGGAATTACTCCTGCTCCCGGGGAAATAAATGTGTTGAGAACAGCGAATATTTAAAATTATATCCCGGCAGCGGAGAGGAGAGCGTTTCAAGCGAAGAAATGCTTAAATCCATACTTGACATGGCCGTCAAGGAGCTGAAAGCCGACGAAGGCTCCATTCACATGTATTTACCGCGGAAGAAAACGCTGAAATTGCTTGTCGCGACGGGAACTGAAGCCGAGCGGGAAAACGAGATTAAGCTTGGCGAGCGCGTCGTGAGCTGGGTCGCGAAAAACAGGGAACCTCTTCTTATTCACGACGAAATGCAGGACTTCCCACAGTTTAAGGAACTAACGATAAGCAGCGAGTTGTCATCGTCTATAATTATTCCGCTTATCAGGCATGAAACTTTTTTAGGCGAAATATGCTTAAGCCGGCTCTCAACGCGTACCAATAAACGGTTTACCAAAGACGACCTGCTCTCGTTGCAGCGCTTCGCCATACACACTTCCCTTGTCATGCTGCTGCAATAATTGCCCGCCGCTTTTTTTGCGAATAATCTTATAAGGTGAGTTCTTTTACCGGGGAGTGTTTTGGAAGCAGAAAGCTCATTTCAGAGCCTTTGCCGGGCTCGCTCTTTATATGGAGCTCCGTTTTATGCGAGTCCAGGATACTTTTTACAATTCCCATCCCAAGGCCCATGCCCTGTTTTTTAGTCGTGAAAAAGTTTTCAAAAGTATTTTTTAATACCGTCAGATCCATCCCTTTGCCGTTATCCTTAACCGTTGATTTAATATATTCCCCGGAATCTTCCATTGTTACCTCTATAATTCCCTTCTGGCTTCCCATCCCCTGAATGGCATCGGCCGCGTTCTTCAAAAGGTTATAGAAAACCTGCAGGATTTCTTCCCTGCATCCGTAAACTGAAAATATCTTTGAGGTGTCGTAGTTTTTAACATAGTTTATGTATTTGTATAAAGGATCCATTTTCAGCACGGCTATGGAGATGTCCACCAGCTCATTTAAGGAAAGTTCGCCCTTCTCGCCGTCGCCCGGCTTGACGAACTTGCTTAATTTGTTAACCAGGTCGTTGAAGTGGTTCATAACCGAGCTCACGCTCTGCAGGTCCTCGCGGAGCTGCGGTTCCATTTTACCTTCTTTAAGAGAGATGGCGATAAACGCGTTTATGGCGGTAAGCGGGTTGCGTATTTCGTGAATCAACTGGGCCGACATGAACCCGATGTGATAGGTGCTGTTTACCTTGGTTATCTGCTCTTTGTAGGCCTCGTTCTTTTCGTGCTCTTTAAAAAGCTGATCCTCAAGGTTGCGCACGATTATTTTCTCAAGGTAGCCGGCCATGAACAGAAACATCAGGACGCTGGCCATAAAGGCTATTATTGTCGCGGGGCTGTTATCATAAAGCATATATGTTGATATTGACGGTTTTGTGATAACCCCGAAGTATTCCAGTCCTACGACGGAAAGATACACGCCTATTACCAGCGGCAGGTCCCAGCGGGTCGCTATGCCGAAAGTTATATTTGAAATTAAAATCGCGGCGAATATCACGGTGTAGGGCGAAAGCACACCTCCCGTGGAATGTATTACCATGCCCATTAAGATAATATTGACATATCCCATCAGCGCGAGCCCCGTCGGGCTGAGGCGCTTGAAGATAATATAAAAAAACAGATGCATAAGCGACGAGAAAAGCATGGCCCATAAAAACAGGGTGTCAAAAGGAAGTTTAAATAATATGTAGAAGACCACTCCGGTCAGCGAGGAGAGCGAAGTGAAGAGCAGCTGCACTTTCATTTTTTCGTTCAGCTGCATGTTTTTGGGGAATGAAAATATAAAAAATTTTGGGAACATTTTATCTACCCTCAAAACCTTTCTGCCAGTAGCGCACGAATGTAGGAGCCACCATCATCAGCAGGCCGTATCCCACCAGGGCCTCAAGCGGCATGCCAAAGACCGGTATGGTAATGCCGCTCCAGTTTAACAGCTCATAATGGTAATCCCAGACGCCGGTCCAGAGACCGATTTTCTCAAGCGGCAGGCCCACCATGGGAGCGGCGATGACATCGGTTATAAATATTCTTTTATCGTAGGGC
The DNA here is from genome assembly GCA_001800315.1 of Elusimicrobia bacterium RIFOXYA2_FULL_47_53. Taxonomy (GTDB): domain Bacteria; phylum Elusimicrobiota; class Endomicrobiia; order Endomicrobiales; family XYA2-FULL-47-53; genus XYA2-FULL-47-53. The sequence goes on from MGVE01000006.1 coordinate 296,294, forward strand.
AGAATCTGTTTTTGCTTAAAAAGCAGCATGTAAAGTTTTTCTGACACAAAGACCGCGGTGGTGAACATGATGCCCCATCCAAGCACAATACCGGGCGGGATATCTTTGTACGCGGTTATTATAAAATGATAGTCCCAGAGAGGTTCGGTCGCGAATTCTATGTAAGCGCCAATTATGGTGCCGGCGATAAGGTCGCCTATGACATTTCGCTTCGCGAGTTTCCAGAACAAATAGGCCACGACCGGCGCCTGCAGGTACGACCAGACTTCCATAAACTTTAAAAGCATGATTTTCTCCCCATAAGTTTCATTCAAAACTGCTCTGCCAGTATCTTACGAAAGTCGGAGCGATAAGCATAAGCAGGCTATACCCTATCATAACTTCGTAGGGCATGTCAAAAACCGGAATTCTTGAGGGGCTCCAGTTTAAAATTTCGTAGTTATAGGTCCAGACCCCGGTTATAAGGCCCAATTTTTCAAAAGGAAGCCCAATTATTACCGCGGAAATCAGGTCAGTAATGAATATTCTTTTGTCCCGGGGTTTTCCCTGGGTCTGGCTGAAGAAAAGGAAATACAGCTTTTCCGATAGAAAAACCGCCAGCGTAAACATTACTCCCCAACCGAGCGGCACTCCGGGAGGGATGTCTTTGAAAATATTAAAACTGAAATTGTAATTCCAGAGCGCCTCGGTGGAATACTCCCAGAAGATTCCGATAATAGTTCCGGCAATCATTTCGCCGAGAACATTTCTGCGCGCGAATCTTTTAAACAGCAGCCAGCACAGGGGCAGTTGGACATAGGACCAGATTTCCATAATTTTTAAGAGCATCAGGCGGCTCCTTTTTTGCGGGCGCGCTTTCGCAGGTAGTTATAAATAATAAGCATGGTAAAAACCACGAACAGCTGCGGAATCCAGTAATAGATAAGCGGTTCTTCAATCGGTATGCCCCATATTCTCGGGCCCAGTATACGGTTATCGTTATAAACCCAGTGGCCCCGGGTTATGCAGATATGCTCGGTAATGGTAAGCATAATTTCGGAAAAAATAATCATAGCCAACGCCGCGGTCCAGTTGATATATTTTCTGGTTTTGAAATAGACATAAACATAAATTATAAGAAAGGGCAGGGCGAGAATAAACCAGGCGGGCCATTTGGCTCCCCGCGCGTAACGGAAGACGCCCTTCAGGTCCCTCTTCATAAGAGGTTTTATTATCCAGACGAAAGCAGAAGAATTACCGGGCATATTTTCTCCGGTGCCAGTATTTTCTGTCCAGGTAATCAAACAGCATATAGAGCATGGTATAGAAAACCGGGGCGCCAAACCAAAAAGCGAATTCTTCTATGGGCGCTCCGAAAATTGAGATTCCCAGCAGAGGGTCAAATTCTTCCGAGAAATTCCATATGTCCGCCCATAGATAAAGGTATTCGGCGGCAAAGGTGACAGGACACCAGATAAGCAGATTTATCCAGAAGGCTTTTTTCTGAAGGGAGTTTGTTTTTTTGCGCAGGAATAAATAGATAATGACGGCGGGAAGCCAGAAAATCAATATGTCGGTTAAAAAATATCTCGGCACTTTCACTACCCCCGAACTTTTGCAATCAAAATCGCCGTTGATATGGTAAATACAATAACCCTGCCCGCCTACGCGGCGGCCGGTTCAAATCCATTCTATTCTTTGATTTTTTGTATGGGCTTTTGCCCATTCAAAAAATCAACAGTTGCAGC
>MGVE01000007.1 GCA_001800315.1 Elusimicrobia bacterium RIFOXYA2_FULL_47_53
AGGTGGTCGCTGTGATAGTAGTTAAGCTCCCCTGTGTTCTTCTTTGTGGCAACCAGTTTCCCGTTTGCGTATATGTTCTTTGTCGCGTTGCCGCCGGTAGTCTCATATACCGTTCCTATATAAACCGAGATTGCTTCACTCCCGTTCGCAATGACGCGCTTCTTTACACGCTGGCCGCTGTAGTCGTAGGTGTATTCCTCGCTGGTCCCATCGGCATTTACTACCTTTATCGGCCGGTTATCATAATCGTACTTTATCCAACGGTTATTGCTTATTACATGGTTCCCGTTGCTGTCTTTAAGCAGGTTCCCGGCATACTGCCCTATCGCCTTTACTATATCGCTTATTGCGCTCATCTGTTCTACTTCCCCCAGACTCGCTCGCTGGGGCGACTGCGCCTCATCGCCGCCTAAACTGTACGGCACCTGCACTACATCCCATCGCAGGCTCTGTAATACTGTCACCGCGCCGCTATACCCATAGTTTAACATCTTTCCGCCGCCGAAACTTTTTCCTCTTACATTCTCACCGACTGTATCAGACGACTGCGTGCAGCTGCTGAAACTTACATCCCCGCTGGCTCCCACAAGCCGCGGCTCGGGCCATTTAGCCTCATAGTTCAGCTTCGCATACACGCCTACTATATATACCGGGCTCCATGATGATTCCGCCCCATGTTCATCAACCACCTTCACACGCACCCCGTAACTGCCGGCCGATATCCAAGTGTGACTTGTTACCACCATTGAGCCGTTAGCATTCCACGGGCTTGTGCTATACACCACGCTGTCGCCCCAGTCAACAACATAACAGATACTGTCCCCGTTTACATCCCACCCGTTGAAAGTATAGGCATGTGGCTCATTCATTGTCACAGATTCTTTTCCGCTCGGCAGTTTCGGCTTGTCGGGGTTGTTGTTGGGCACTAAGGCATAGCGCGCGTATATTTCGCTATACGACAGCGCTCGCCCCCACAGGTTGAATTCATCCACCCTTCCGCTAAATCCACTACCTAATACTATGGTATTGCTGTTGCTCTCTATCTTACCGTTTGCCGTTGTTGATGACACAATGCTCCCGTTGATATATAATCTTACTATGCTCCCATCATAGCTCAACGCTATATGCTTCCATACATTTGATCCCAGCCCGTATCCGGCAGCATAGCGCCAGCTGCCGCCTATATTTAATCCGGCGTTTATATACCCGTTTGTGTCACAACTTATTGCAAAACTGCCGGCCTTTCCGGCTATCTCGCCGCTCGCGCCCAGGCTGCCGCGCATTGACCAGAACTCAATGGTCAAGGATTCGCGCGGTATCCCATAACTGCTTATACGCGCTGTGCCTACACCGTCAAAACTTAATCCCTGGCCGTAACTACCATTGCAATACGCCGCCCCGTTTAGTGTTAGCCCGCTTGCCGCGCCGTCAAACATCATACCAACAGCGCCGGCTGGACTGTCAGGATTAGTTTCTATATCACCGGTCCGGCTGTAGCTATAGCATTTGGCTACATAACTGCCGGTACTAATGGCTACTATCAACCTGTTTAATTCATCATATATATATCCCTGGCTCATCCCACCGGCGCCGTCGCTTATTCCTGTTATATTTCCAGCAAGGTCATAGCTGTACGCAAGGTTCTGCAAAGCCGCACCTGCTTTTACGGTATTCAGCAAAGAAAGCCGGCGGCTCTGGCTGTTATAGCCGTAGGTAGTTACCACCCCGTTGCCAAAGTTTAATGAACTCAATTTGCCGTGACTTGTGTTATCGTAACCGAAGCTCGCGTATGTCACCAGGTTATCGCCGCTCTTTACGGCGCTCAACGCATTGCCGCTATATTCCATATTCACGCTATCATTATCAGGGTATGTAAGCTTTGTTTCCCGCCCAAGCAAGTCATATTCATTGGATGTCACATACTGCCCGCCGCCGTTAAGCTCGCTAAGCTGCCTTACCTTCCTGACATTGCGCCCGAACTCGTCATACGCAAACATCGTTATCCCGCTTGCGTCTCGCACGCTGGCAAGCCGACCTGCTCCATTTGCCGTGCTGTCGTATACATAATATATATTTGAACCAGCTTCGGGATAGCTTTTCTGCGTTATTCGCCCAAGGTTGTCGTAAGTCATTGTTGACACATTCAACCGGCTGTCAGTCTGTCTCAGCAAATTTCCGTTTATGTCGTACTCGTACAGCCAGTACCCCATAGCAGGGTCGCTCATACTCGTTTTTCTGCCAAGACTGTCATATCCTATTTCAGTAACTTCACTCTTTGAATTTGTTATGCCGGTAAGATTGTCCGCAAGGTTGTAAGCGTACCTGGTTATGTATTCCTCGCAATCATTGTGTTCATGCACTTCCAATATTCGCCCGTAACCATCCTTCACATAGTCCTTTACCTGCGCCTGCACTGAACCGTCGGCGACATTGTTAAATGTCACGGTTTCATTCCATCCGTCATAACTATGCTGGGTTTCACCGCCGTCAGGCGCCGTCAGCTTCGTCAGCCTGCCAAACACATCATACAACGCCACACTGTGCGCCGCATCCGCGACCGGCTCGCGGAACCCAACAGCAGAACCCGTTATCCTAGGCAGGTAGCTTCGCTCCACCAGCCCAAGAGCGTTATATGTCACTTCCCCGGATATCATTTGGCTGCCTTCCTGCGCTGGACTTAACTTGTTTATTGTCCGGCCGAGACCGTCAATGTATTCATAGGTGTCCAATGTCTTTGCAGGATTAAGACGGGTTTTCTCGCATATCATATGCGGGGGGCCGGCAGGGTTTATGCTATATGCGTATAATGTCTCGGAACCGCAGGGCCCCGTCGTTGAAAGCGGGCGCATAAATATATCATACACGCTAACGGTTTTCTGTCCGTTAATATCCGTGTGCTCCACAACCGCGCCGGCGTTATTGTAGGTAAAGCTCTCTCGCTGACCTGCCGAGTTGGTAATGGTTGAAACATACTGGTAAAAATTGGTTTCATAATCCTTAACAATCCTGTTGCCCTGCGCGCCGCCGCTCTCCACCCACCTTGCATCGCGTTCTTCAACCATATTACCGAACTGGTCATACACATATTCCGAAACCGGATTGGCCCCATTATCATTATACGCCTCTTGCCGGGTAAGGTTACCCTTTAGGGGCGGAATATTCCTTGCCGTGGCTCCATCATAATAATACCATCGCTCAGACACTGTGTTCCCTAACGCATCGGCAAGCCTTGTGTGCGCCGGCAAACCCATTATATAGGCATCGGGATAATACGCGTAGTCCGTGAAAGCAACCTTTAACGGCGTATCATCGCCAGAAGTTGTCACCCTGGTTACATTACCATACGAATCATATTCGTAAGCTGTTTCCGTTGCGCGCTGTGTTGTCCCAAAAAGCCTGCGCGTGACACGCCGCAAATGCGGAAAATACACCCCTAAATTAAATATTGTGTCATATTCGTATATCTCTTCCGAAAAAAGACTGCCATCAGCGTTGTATAACTTCCTGTTATCCACCCTCCCCTTATAAAGTATGGTTCCGTATGAAATATCCTCGTCCTGAAGGTATTTGGTAATCTGGTAGTTAAATAACGCGTCATTAGAAGGATTTACCGTTTTTTCAGTCACATACTTAAAACCGAGAAACTCCCGCTCAGCCGGAGTGCCACGCCTGCATTTACCGCCGCTGTATTCATAAACCTTTTTCGCATAGTTGCCTCTTCCGTCACCGGTCTTAACGGAGCTTACCACAAAAACAGGCAGATGCATATCCACAGTCCGCTCGGCACTCTGCGTGTATGTAATTTCCGTCGTGCCGCCTAAACCGTTTGTTATTTTGCTAAGTAGAGGGCGGGGAGTTAAAATATTCCTAATAACATCAAAAAAGTTATCAGCTCTGTGTTTCCTGACATGATCCGGCGTCCCATCCCCATTAAAATCAACCATAGCAACTTCCGAGTGCTTTTGACTCCCGCTGTTGTCAGTATAGCAGGAAGCAGAGTCATAATAGTCGCCTGACGCATTGATATCAACCTTGGGGGCAAATCCTTTCCCTGTGTTATATCGCACCGAAAACACCGACGAATTCCTGTGTTTTAATACATGATCCGGCAGGCCGTCGCCGTTTATATCCATAAATCCAACTTCCGCATGATTTGTTGAACCATCATTATAAGTGTAGCATAAGTCATCGGGAATCACTCCAAAATCGTTGGCACCTATAGCCCACTGTTCTTCATCAGCGAAGCCGCTTCCGGTATTCAGCCTGACTTGGAAATAATCGTTATCCCTGTGTTTTCGCACATGGTCAGGCAGGCCGTCGCCGTTTATATCCATAAACCCAACTTCTGTATGATTCTGCGAGTCATTAACATATGTTGAACTCAAATCCCATGTATCGCCGGCCACGGGCCATGGCACCCATGCGGCAAAACCACTACCTGTGTTCAACCGAATGTAAAAGCTACTGTTACCGGCACATTTCATTACATGATCAGGCAGGCCGTCGCCGTTTATTTCTGTCATATCAACCTGAACCCTGTAGGTAGGACCGTCTTTGAATGTAAACTTTAAATCGTCCGGAAGATAAAAATCATCCCCGGCTATACCCCATGTTTCCGCGTATCCAAACCCGTTGCCAAGGTTTTTCCTGACTGAGAAATTGTTTTCGTCCCTGTGCTTACGCACATGGTCCGGCAGGCCGTCCCCTGTAATATCAAGCATTGCTATTTCAGTATGTGTTGCGGTGCTATTTGAGTCAGTATATTCCAAACCCAGATCCCAGATATCCGCCGGAGCGGTCCATGAAATCTTTTCTGCAAAAAACGAAGAACTGTTATTAAGACGGATATAAAAATTATCCTGGTAGGTACTCTCTTCATTGTCCCTTCTGTGCTTTAAGATATGGTCCGGCAAACCGTCGCCGTTTATATCCATAAACCCAACTTCTGTATGATCTGTAGAACCTTCATGGAAAGTATAACCAAGATCATCGGGTGAAGTGAAGTCTTCGCCGGGAATGAAACTGCAGCCTGGCGCAGAAAATCCCTCTACAATCTGATCATAGTTAAAACTTGTTGTATAGAGCACCGAAACGCCATCGCTGCCAATTTCGCTTATTGAGCTTAGTAGGGACAAGTTAGAAGCCGTGAGGCTGTAATTCAACTCATATTTTTTTAACAAGGCGCCATTACTGTAAACCCATATATATTTCAGCCTTTTGTTTATTGTCTGTTTGACTCCTGCACGATAGTTTGTTATTACATCCGGACGGTCGTTCTGTTCAATCTCAAAATTTACCTGGTATTTTGGTCCTATGTCTGCAACTCCGTTAATGTCTTCATGGCCGGTATATTGTATATAGTCAGAGATATTTTGGTAATATGAAGGAGCCGCATGTAACACATTATTAGTATATGTAGCGTTGGGATAATTATATGCGATAAAATTGCCATTGGTATCCTTAACTTTCGTCAGCCCCCAGTGAAAAAATCTGAACACTCCCGTAGAAATTTCTTTTTTAACAAGCCCTTCAAAAACATAGGTTTTGCCGCTCTTGTCGGCGGCAACCCACTTTAAAGCCCCGTCCGCACTCGTGTAATAACAACGAAACCTGGTAAAAGCCGACTCCAGAGAAGGCCTATACTCACAGAAAGCCCCTGCAGCATCACTACCTTCCCCGACTTTTACAAGCTCATCGCTTCCACCGCCAAGCGTATATACAAAAATGTCGTTTGTCCCGGATAATGTGTCATCATATTTTGGAATGCCATTTTTAGTACTCCTGTGTATAGACCCAAAACTTAAATCCCAGCCGCTGCCAATCCAGCCGTTCCCCGCCTGGGAATTATAAATAAGCCTAAGGTCGGGCTGTAGCCCGTTACGGCCCGCCGGAATTTTTATCGGGTATTCATACATAAAAGCGCCGGTATATAACCCGGCGCTCGCGGAACCGGCAGGAGTAATATTGCCGGGGTTCCCTCCAGACATTTCAGTGGCCCCGACACGCATTTGGAATGCCGCTACAAGCAACACAATGAATGCTAAATATTTTTTGTTCATGTAATCCCCCTGCCGGATTATCTGTTTAATTTAAGCGCCGCTATCTCTTTTTTCAATGCCATTATCTCCGCCTGATGCTCCTGAATTGCCTTAAACATTACCGCTACAAGCCTGTTAAATGCAATCCCTTTGTAGCCATCCACTCTCGTTTCCACAAGAGCGGGAAATTGCCCCTCCAACTGCTGAGCGCTGAAACCTATTTCCTGGGCATCAAGATATGTCGGGATTTCGGTTGTTTCAATATCCTGGTATTTTACACGCTCAACACCTTTTTCGTCGTGCTCAACAATCTTGTTAGCTTTTTGAGGAAGCATATCTTTTGTGAATATTTTGCTTTTGTCCCAGTTGTATTTTATAATCTTTACCTGGCTAATTTTATCCAGAACACTGTCATTGAACTCACTAATGTTTTGTTTGAGCCTTTCATCCGATGTTAAATTGAAAGCAGGTGCAACCATCTGGCCGGAGGCATAAATAATTCCTCCAACCTCCAGATTGGCCCCATGCACCAATCCTGTCTGATTTATCACAACACTCCCTGATTTACATACCTTCATACTTTTTATCCAGTTTCCGCCACCGCTGTCATTCCATATTTCCAATGCCTGACCGCCATTTTGTGTATTAAAAGTATCATCAACAATGCTCTTGATCACACTACCATTGCCAATATTTAACCCAATACCACTTCCAAAAACCGCTGCGTTTGCCCCAGGATTATTAAATTTTACGGGCTCTGTGTATCCATTCGCAACATTGTCAACAACTGTGAACTTTTTATCAGGCGTATCTGTCCCTATTCCAACATAACCGTTGGATTTCCAGATACCGTAGCCGCCAAAGCTGACATTATTAGTATTTAACTCCAGTATCCCGCTGCCCGCCGCAAGCTTCATATTTCTCGCGCCATCTGTATTTATGGAAAGGCGCAAACCGTCATCATTTCCTATATATATCCTTCCACCGTTATATGCGCTGCCAAAACTGCCCACACCACCCCAAACGGTGAGTTTTTCTGCCGGGCTTGTCGTCCCGATTCCAACCTTTCCTGACGCGGCATTAAGATACACATCACCGGTAGCGTTTGATATTTCTATCGGCGTGCTTTCAACACCGTTGTTAAAGCGGCCCAAAACAATATTGCCGTTATTTCCCCTGACTCTTAAATACCCTTTTAAGCTTGTTGCGGAAGGTACTGCCCCAACCGCGCCAAGATGAAAATTTAATCCTCCGCCTGTCGCCGCTCCTGCAGTATAAAAAACACTTAGCCCTTCACTATATGGTAAATTACTTGAATAAAGCAAACTGTCGCCGCGCGAGTCCAGTTTATTTGTCACCAGCGTTTGCCCAACATTAAAATCCCCGACACTTCCAAGCGAATAAGGCGAGGCGCCAAGTGTCTGCCTCTCGGTCATTTCCGCTTCCGCGTCAACAGAAATACCCAAATAATACTGTTCGTCAAAAGTTACGGAATCTAAAGCAATATTCGGCGGATTTATTAATTGCGCCCCCTGCCCGAGTTGAATATTTAATAAACCGGTAGTTCCAAGATCAACACCTAAATGCTTTTCGGCAAATACAAGCGCATTACTCGCGTCATAGACTTTCAAAGTTATGTCATGGGATCCGGTTATAGGCGTTACCCCATCCGTTTGAGTCAACTTACCCTGCACATTTACTTTCTTTAAACCTGACACAGCATTGCCCGCCAGAACCATGGCCACTACAAGAAACACAAAACATCTTTTTACCAAACCACCAATGCGCATATACCCCTCCCTGTTTTAAATATTCTATCTTTTACCCGACGGTTTTAAACCAAATCCTGCGAAGGCGAAGTGATAACAAGCAACTTGCGTTTCTCTGAACGCAAATAATCCCGCCTTGGCGGGATTTCGCAGGTTCTCCTTCTTATCTTCTCTCCTTATCCGTAAAATACTGTGTGAATCAATGTTTTCGCCTTGCTTCTGTGTAGTTATAAAGTTTGATAGTTTTCGCAATTGCCGCTTTGATGTGCCTAATTGCCGATTGATTTTCGTTACTTCGGTTGCGCATGTCTGAAACCCTGCTCCGATATGATGTTGAATCTGGGTGCAGGGTTGAGTTCGCAACCGCCGAAAATCATACCGGCAATTGCATCACCAGCGGCAAGGCGAAAAGCTGTCAAACTGCCCTATAGAAATTTTACTGTTTCCATTATTTGCTTAAACTGACTTCCTGACTCCGCCCCCTTGGCTTTATATATTATTATCCCCCTATTGCAATTATTATGTTTGTTGTTATATGTCCTATTATTAATGATGAAAACATAATCGTCCCCAAAGCCCTGCCTATCCATGAATGCTAACTACATTCCAAAAATAATTTCCTTGTGGTATGGCCTTAAAAATAAAACTATTTGCATAATTATTGTCATTATTACACAAAAAATAAAAAGTCCGATTTCATATTTTTCCTTCATGTTTAATTTTTTTCCTTGGGGTCTGTTATGATAAATTAAGAAATATAACAAAATACCAAATAGAATAGTCGGTATTATCATTGGTGCAATATTTCTTTCAAGCAAGTAATTCCCGACTGGGCCTATAATATTTTCTATTAATCTATTCTTAGGATTTTCAAAATATTCCATTATTTTTTCTCCTTCTGGAATATTCTGTCAGCACCAACGCTGTATATTATGCCTTGAATAGAATTCCAAGCTGTGCGTGTATAGCCATACCCGTGGCTTACATAACGACCGGTTGACTTACCATAATAACCTAAGCCATTAGCTGTCGTCTTTACACCTACAGCGCCGATATTGGCAGTGCCTATGTCAAGAGCAATACCACCTACACTAACCATACCCTTAATGAAGTTTCTATTTCCACCACCCAGTGCCCCTGCACCCAAGTAACACCCAGCAGCCAATGCATCACCACCTGATGCAATTAAACCGACGCCTTCGCTTGCTACCGCACCTGCTGGGCCGCCAAACATTGCAGCACCTGCACCAACTACATTCAATTTCAGTGTTACATCCGAAAGACTATCACCTGTACTTTCCAACCATTCCGCCGCATTTGCCGCATATCTCTCTGCTTCTGAAACAGTATCTCCAGTTCCTGCCTCAGCGAGATAATTTGCCGTTGGTGAAATATCAGTTGATAACGCACAATTTCCGTTGCTGTCTGTCGGAATTGGTGTTGGATAATTATTATTCACGCCGCTATTATTGCCACCCCCTCCACCGAAAGGCACATTGACTACTGGCTGCGGAGGAATGTCTACATTAATATGATTCCGGTCAAAGAAGTCTTTCAGTGTCGCATTTGTCTTATCTACAAAAATCAACCAGTCTCTGTTTAAGGTGGGCAAATCTTTATTGAAAAAGTTTGTAACACCATCTACCATGTCGCCCCAAATGTCATGTCCCGTTGGATCTGTATATATTATTGGGTTGTTTAAGCAATAACTGTATCTGTTTAGGTTCTGTGGATTGTATGGATTAGATACAATCGTATCAGGTGTTATGAATGTCCCCAGAAGCGGATCATAGTACCTTGCATTGTAATAATACAACCCGGTTCCGCTGTCAAAGATCTGCCCCGTGTATTTCCGGCTCGCGCTGGTTCCACTGGTTTGATACATTGCTCCATAAGGCGTGTATGTCGTTGTGCTTACTACATTCCCACTTCCGTCCGTCAGCAGGTTTGTGCTGCCAAGGTGGTCGCTGTGAAAGTAGTTAAGTTCCCCTGTGTTCTTCTTTGTTGCTATCAGTTTCCCGTTTGCGTATATGTTCTTTGTTGCGTTGCCGCCGGTTTTCTCATATACCGTTCCTATATAAACCGAGATTGCTTCACTCCCGTTCGCAATGACGCGCTTCTTTACACGCTGGCCGCTGTAGTCATAGGTGTAATCCTCGCTTGTCCCATCGGCATTTACTACCTTTATCGGCCGGTTCTCGTAATCGTACTTTATCCACCGGTTATTGCTTATTACATGGTTCCCGTTGCTGTCTTTCAATGGCACATACCCGTATTGCGCAAGCGTCGCCTGTATCTCGGCTACATCGCTCAGCGCAGTCACTTGCGGGAGCGTCAGTTTGGCTGGCGGGGCTGTCTCATCGCCGCCGGGATACTGCATATACCCAAGCGGGCAGGCGCTCCATAACGCGTTATTCCCGCATATATCGCCTGCATACCCGAAACTTGCTATGCTTGTTCCTGATGCGCTTGCTGATACCGCCTGCTCGCCTATGGTATCGGCGCTGCTTATACCGCTTGTTGATACGCTTACACAAGCCGATAGCCCCATCAGCGGCTTTGGCTCGGCTGTTATAGCCTCTATGCTATCATATATGCTTATCTGCTCCTGCGGGTTCCACACAGAACCTGCTCCTTTACTGTCTTGCACACTTACCCTTATTGTGTAGCTACCGCTGTTTGCCCAGCTGTGGCTTGAGGTTACAACTGTCCCGTTGGCAAGATATGTTGTCGTGGTATACTCGGTCCCGTCACCCCAGTCCACTATATACCTTATATCGTCCCCGTCAAGATCCCACCCCTGCAATGTGAAATTATACAGCGTTGTCTTGTTTCCCGCAGCGGGGCCCAGGGGCGTCAGAGGCTCGTTAGGCGCAAAGTTGGGTACCGCCGCGTATCGCGCGCTTACCTCGCTGTCTGACAGCGCTCGCGGATAGACTATTACTTCGTCCGCCAGGCCCAAATACGAATACCCTATTAGAAGATTCTCCCCGGGGCTTCGCACTATTGACCCGCTCGCGGCTACGGAACTTATCAAAACACCGTTGACATATATTTTAACATTTGCGCCGTCATATGTCATCACATAGTGTTTCCAGACATCAATTGTCCCGGGAATATCAGCTGATATGCTCTTTATCCCTGTATTCAGGTTCAGATATCCCTGAACGCTGGTATCCGTAATTTTAGGGAACTTGTACGAACCTTCCTTTGATACGACATAGCCGCCGGTCATGGTTTTAGGGCGGGCCCATAATTCCACCGTAAGTTCTGTCTGGGGATTAAGTATTTCCCTGTTATCAACCGCTACGACAGCGCCGCTGCCAAAGCTCAGGCCCTGCCCTACCCTTCCGTTTGCCCGCTCCGCTCCGTATATCTGTCCGGATAATCCATTTACATTATCCAACGCTATTTCGCCGGAGGGCTCTTCAAAACCCCACGCGCCGGCCATAGCCTTGGTGTCCGGATTATAAATAATATTTCCAACGGAATCGTATTCGTATATCTTTATTCCATACGCTCCGTTGGCATTTACCAACCTGCTTAAATCGTCATAGGCGAAGTTCTGCGCCTGGGCCGGGTCCGCACAGTTGATTTCTGTGATGTTTCCAACCGAATCATAAGTATATGCCAGGTTCTGCAGAGCGCCGCCATTGGTTTTAAGCGTGCCAAGCCTTTGGGTCAGCGGGTTGTAAGTATAATCCGTAAAAACATTGTTTCCGTAGGTGGTTTTCAGCAGTTTGCCGTGCAGCGCAGTATCGTAATCAAATGTCGCGTATTTGAGCGTTCCGGCTTCATCGTTGGCAGCGCTTCTCAGAGCTGCGCCGTCATACGCGAAGTAAACCCTGTCGTTGTCAGGATATGCCAGCGAAAGCTCCCTGCCAAGCCCGTCATAGGTATTGCTTGTCACATACACACCGCCGTCAATTACGCGTTTTTTGCTTATATTGCGCCCGGCTTTGTCGTAAAAGAACTCAGTTGAACCAGACAAATCATTAACCTTCGTAAGGCGGCCGGCGGAATATCCGTATCCCGGCGCGTCATAGCCATATATTATGTTCTTCTGGTCGGGATATGTCTTTGATATTACCCTGTTAAGCCTGTCATAAGTCATGGTTGAAATTTGCAGATTGGCATCCATCTGGCTTATAAGATTGCCGTTTAAATCATAGGAGTAATACCACGAACCCATCTTTGGGTCGTTCATTGATATTTTCCTGCCAAGCGGATCATAGAAAATTGTTGTCTCGTCGCCCTGATTGTTCGTGATTTTCTTTAGATTATCAAGCGCGTCGTATTCGTATTTTGTGGTATATATATCACTGTTGTTGTGTTCATGCACTTCTAAAATTCTGCCGTAACCGTCTTTTATATAGTCTTTAACCACTCCGTTCTGGTCGGTAACAGACTCGTCCCATCCGTTGTAAGCTCTGACAATATATGTATTGTCAGGGTATGTAATGCCGGTTACCCTGCCATGATCGTCATATACCGTTATGGTGCATGGTTTTGTTGCAACAGGTGTCACATAATTATTTGAAGTGTCCACAAGGTAAGGCAGATATGACTGCTCCACAAGGCCCCTGCTATTATATGTCACATGGCCGGAAAGCATTCTTTTGCCATAGGTGGTGTCGGAAAGCGTTTGTATTTTCCTGCCAAGCCCGTCATAAAACGAGTAGCTCTCAAGCATTTCACTTGCGCCGGGTTTTATGCGTTGTTTCACAACCGATACCGATGGAAAAGTATTTAAATTATAACCATAGACAAGCGTCGGATACTCTGCCGAATCTTCGGGTCCGACAACCATTAATATCCTTCCGAATATATCAGTATCACTATAAGTGTTAGTTGTTACAAGGCCGTTGTAATCCGTATTCGTCAATACCTGTCCTACTTCATTATATGTGTACAATTCGGTATGGCCGAGGCTGCTTGTCACCGAAGAGACAAACTGATTAAACGCATTGTCATACACCTTCTGAATCCTGTTGCCTTCCACGCCGCCGGTAGCGTTCCATTTCGCATCACATTCCTCAATAACATTTCCATAAGCGTCGTAAGAGAATGTTATAACCGGGTTATTTGTATTGTTGTTTGCCTCTTTCTTCGTCAGATTACCATTAACGGGACTATCTCCCTGCGATGTGCCGCCGTCATAATAATACCACTCCTCCGAAACAACCGTGCCGATGCTGTCTTTCAACTGCCTGTGCCTGGGATATGCCAGCAGATGATTATTAATATTATAGGCGTATTCAATGACTTCAGTCTTTGACGGCGAAGCGTCAGGCGATGTGGTTTTACTAATGACATTTCCAAAAACATCATATCCATAAGTTTCGGTTATTGACCTGTTAGTTGTTCCATAAACACAGCTCTGCATAGAACTCAGTATCGGGAAATAAATCCCCGGAGCAAAGGAAGATTCCATGTAATTATAAGTATTAGTGACGGATGTTAGGGGATTATCAAGAGAATTATTGAGAACATTAAACTTGTACTTCGTCTGATCGGCGATTCTGCCTTTGTAAATATTAATACCGTTTACGGTATTATCGTTTTGCAGAAAATGAGTTACAGTACAGTCAATCGCCGTATTGTTTAATACATTTATACTGTATTCCTTTACAGTCCCGAAACCAAGAAACTCTTTTTTGTCATAGGGTTCTCTTATATATTTTCCGCCGCTGTATTCATACTTTTTTTTGAAATAATTATTATAGCCGTCGTTTGTGCTTACTGTCTTAACCAAATACATAGGAAACGGGATTTCCGCGTTTGCCGGCCTGTTTTCGTATTCAATGCTTGTTTGCCCGCCGAGTTCGTTTGTTATGCCGGTTATCAGATTCGGCTGGCCCGCGCTTGTAAGCCATACATACGCGTCCCGCGTGCCGGGGCCGGCCTGTGCCCTGAAAACATCGGCCGTTCCGTTGCCGTCAATATCAGCCAGTCTTACCCCTTCATCAACTGAATTGTTGTCATCAACCCTGTAAGCCAGCCTTGCTGAGGGAATCCAGCTGTCATCCTGATGCCAGCCGTTTCCTGTGTTAAGCCATGCCCCCTTCTGCACATATCCGGTGAAGCCGTAATTCTTAACCAGGTCAACCATGCCATCGCCGTTTAAATCCGCAAACCTGACGCCTCTATCAGCGCCGTTTTCCACAAATGCCACGGGAGAAGTCCATGTAGTCGCGCTTGACCAACTGCCGTTACCGTTATTAATCCAGGCTCCGGAAGTATTATTCAGTATATCCGCCAAACCGTCGCCGTTTACATCAATAAACCTTACGCCGGAATCCTTAAAAAAATTGTCTGTAATCTCGCCAAGGCAAATACCGGAAGGAAGCCCCCATGTTTCTCTTAGCACCCAGCAGCTGCCGGTATTAGTCCAGATATTTGTTGTAATAATCCCGTTGGTTTTATAGGATTCTATTAAGTCCGGAAAACCGTCACCGTTAAGCTCAACAAATTGCACACCGCGCGCACTTGAAGACGAAACGCCATTACGGTAAACAAAATTGGTTGGCAGAACCCACGAGGAAGAAACCCAGTTATTGGTATTATTTAATCGTACCTGCGAAATGCTGTATCCGACCAATCCGGCCATTCCCTGCACCATGTCCACAAGCCCGTCATTATCTACATCCGCAAATCTTACACCTTCGTCTATAGCCGTATCCTCGTCATGTCCGTCAACAAGCCTTGCCGGGGGTATCCAGGTATCTGCCGAGCTCCAGCCGGAAAATGAATTCAGCCACGCTCCGCTACCGGTTATTTCCTTATTTTGCACAATATCAGCCAAGCCGTCGCCGTTTACATCAATTAACTCAGCTCCCCGGTTTGTTGATCTTGTGTCGCTATTGCGGTAAACAAAGTTGTTTGGCGGAGGATTATGATAGTTATTAACTATATCCGCCCCTTTATCATTCGCGCTCCAGGTAAAATATGTGCTTTCATAGGTTACACCGTCCCGCGCGTATCTTTTTATCTCCATCAGCCGCGATCTATCAGCCTCGCTGAGCCCGTAAATAAATTCATATTTTCTTATTAGTACGGGATTGTTGGGGTCAACCGTGGAATATACATATATGCAGTGAAGCCTTCTGGTGGAATCCTGGCATATACCTGAACGAAAGCTTGTAGTAATATCCGGCCTGTCGGCGCCTTCCACTTCAAATTTTATGGAATATTTCGGATTTAAATCAACATTGCCATTGGCATCCTTGTGCCCCGTGTACTCTATCACATCGGAAGTAACCGGGGAAGTATTTATTATTGCCGGCGCAAGATGAAGAATTGTGCTTGGATTTGTGCTGTAATTGTTATATGAATTATATCTTACAAAGTTGCCGTTTGTGTCCTTTACTTCTGCCAACGCCCAATGAAAATACCTGTATCCGCTATCAGCCTGCTTCCCGACAAAACCCTGGAAATAATACTGCTTACCGGACTTGTCGTATGCTGTCCATTCTTTCGCGCCGTCGGCTGTAGTGTAACGGCAGATGAATTTTGTGAAGCTTGAATCTGTCTGCGACCTGTATTCTATAAATGAGCTGAGGCTGTCTGTCTGGATAATACCTACCTCCACCAGTTCCTGGCTTTGTCCGTTTAAAGTATATTCAAAAGTATCAACAGATCCATTAGTCGTGTCATTGTAGCTCGGCACGCCCAGCTTCGTGCTTCTGTGTATTGAACCAAGGCTTAAATCCCAGCCAATACCTACCCACCCATTCCCGGCCTGAGAATTATATACAAGCCTTATATTCGGCTGAAGCCCGTTTCTCCCGGCGGGAACTTCTATTGGATATTCATAGGTAAAGGCCCCGGTGTAGAGCCCGACACTCGCCGAACCAACAGGAGTGAGGTTTCCGGGATTTGTTCCGGACATCTCAATAGAATACAATTTACTTGCAAGCAACAGCGCGAGAACGGACAGCAATGCCGCTTTTCTCATGAATTCACCCCTATTATTTATATCCTTCCTCTAAAACCAGCGTTACTTATTTATTTGGGTTTTCAACAACTC
Organism: Elusimicrobia bacterium RIFOXYA2_FULL_47_53; assembly: GCA_001800315.1. GTDB lineage: Bacteria > Elusimicrobiota > Endomicrobiia > Endomicrobiales > XYA2-FULL-47-53 > XYA2-FULL-47-53. Next base: position 15,837 of record MGVE01000007.1, read on the forward strand.
AATTTCAGCTTTTAACGCAGCAATCTCTTGCTCGGCTGACAATAATCTCGCCTCGGCACCGTCCGCCCAAATACATGTTCCTATCGCAATCTTTGATATATCCTTTGAATATTTTTCTAACTCCGCATCAGCTTCTGCCGATGTTCTAAATTCATTTAATTTTAAGGTTCCGGTTGACAAACTAACTGCGGGGAGTCCATCATATGGCTTCAATGGTTTTTTTGCATCAATTAAAGCCCAATCCAAATAATCCTTTTTAGTTAACTCCGGCTTATCTTTAAATCTCTCATCTTTCCTAATATTAGGAGAAGTGGTTGTAAATCCCCCTGAAGCATAAAACTGTCCATTTTGCCTAAATTGATGACGCATAATCCCGCCAGTATATACATCAATATAATTACCTGCCGGTAAATTACCTTGAACAAAATAAGTATCCCCTCCGCTATCAACATATAATTTCTTGCCGGATGGCACGGCAAATCCAGTAGGCCCGAAGTACACGGAGTCTTCTCCGCCACAAGTTATTTTAATATTATCACCACACCATTCGGTAATATAACTCGGATGAGCAAGTGCCCCTCCATCCAAACTCAACTTTCTTGTAGGTGCTATACTCATATCGCCCAACACAGTCAGCGTCTGGCCAACATTAAAATCTCCCATGCTTCCGAGAGCATAAGGCGCAGAATTGAGTTTCTGCCGCGGTGTCATCTCGCTCTGGCCGTCAATGGAAATTCCAATATAATATTGCTTGTCAAAAGCAAAACCATCTAAACTGTTAGCTGATGAGGTCGCGAGCGCGACATTGTATAGCCCGGTGCTGCCAAGATCAACACCATAAGCGTCGGCCCATAGCGGAGAACCACCTGACAGTGTATCGTAAAGCGTGAAGTATAGCGTATGGGTTCCTGTTATGGGATTGCCGGCATTATTTGTAAGCTTTCCCTGAACATTAATCTGCTTTACCCCGGCAAATACTACAGACTGCATTAACAACAGCGCAACTAAAGATAGTACTACGCGATACAACTTTGACACACGCATTGATCCCTCCTGTTATTTTAGTTTTTATAGAAAACAATTTTAATTAAAAACAAAAAATCACATTGAAAAATATCAATGTGATCGCATAAGTAATTCTATAATATTTTCGGCCCAAAGCAAGCCCATCATCCTCACGAATACCCCCACAGAAATTCTCGTGCCCCTAAGTATTCAATTCCGCATATTCCGGCATTGAATAATATCTTGCGTTTTTGATTATACTAAATACCTTTTGGGTTTGCAATACTGCGTACGAACTATTTAAAAACCTTCAATCTTTTATTCTTAACAGCGTAATTACACCAAAAAATATTAGTATAAATGGCAGACCGATACCACCGAAGTAAGCTACAAAGAAATATACTGCTACTTTCAAAAAGCTTTGCCACTGACTTGGCGGTACAAGGCCGCAGACATATGGCGCCAGCCTGAAAAACATTCCATAAAAAATACCCAACGCTGAGACGAAACAAGTAATAGGTATAATCCATTTCATAAACTTCCTCCTAGTTAATTAATCTTGCCATTTATATTCGTAAGTGTCCTTACGAACAAATTCCTAACAACTTCTATACACAAAAACAGGCAAAGGCAATGCCATAACGGAATACGATGATATATTTGCGGCAAGAAATAAAAGTATTTGCTTCCAATGCCAAAAACACTCCAAATCAGCCAAAATGGCAGTGAAAGAAGGCAGACAACAACCCAATTCGCAAAAATACTTGAAATTGATAGTAACACGCCAAGTACTTGAACGATTACTACTTTCATACCCGACTCAAATATATCATCGTTTCCGTATAACATAAGAGATCCCTCCATTTAATAAACTTTATGCGACTTTGCTATGAGCAAATCTTTTGTACCTATTTTCGATAGGTTTTACTATCCCATTTTTTAAGATAGTCATCACTCCACTGTTTAGAGCATCCGTAAGCGCAAGTTTCGCCAGCTCAACATCTAATCCTGAGTCACTCGCAGAACCACTCACGCGTATATCAATACTCCGGCCATCCAGTAGATTTATGTGCTTAGTTACAGACATTTCTTTAACATTTGTATCCATTGGGATCACCTCCTTTGAGCTTACGCTCATGAAATATACGGCTTACATCCTAGACTCCATCCAAACGAGGTAATTTGATAGTTTCTCTAAATCTATATCCCAGACAATCTTATACCTATATCCACGAACCGGATTATTGATCCTGGAAAAGTAAGATTTATCAACGATTTTATCCTTCAAATTAGCAATTAGTATTTTTTTAGTCGGTTTTGTTTCAACTGCATCAGCAATTTTGGTTGCCTTACCACTTTTATCCATTTTTACCGTATAAGGGGATCCTTTAAGTGGGTACATTTCTGGGAAATGTATTTTCAGAACTAATTGTTTTGTAGGATAGTCGACATTGACCGTACTCTGCTGGCCCTCCTGACCAGGGAAAGAGCTGAACATTACATTACTGAGCCAGGCCCAAGTGTAATTTGCCTTCTTCTTTTTCCCAAAGGATTTTGCCCAATTTATTCTGAATACTTTGGCCTTATTTACATTCTTTAGCTCTTCCAGGCTAATTTCTTTATTTATGGTATCCTTTGACATTACCGTGAACATGTATTCATCGTTTTTTGTGTATTTGGGTTTTTCTTTCAGAAGTTTGTTTGCCTCAACTATGCTACCAAGGCAAACGAAATCGTTCAGGCATTCGTCATTACCAAACGAATGCCTGATAGCAGCTGTTTTCGGATTCATACAACTTGCATCAATCGTATGAAGAACGGCCCCATTTCCGTTAAAAAATGGAAATATGTTTTTAGTATATTCCCGAAATATAATCTGTTTCTTTTCCATTTTAGCCTCCCACTTAGTTTATTGAACAGTTTTGGACTGCCCTATTATTAAATTAAATCACCATATTGGAATTTACAACTAAAGTTTCCGCAAGTACGCTATTGCTTTTTTCTCGATCTTACGTACACCTTCTTGCGATAGGTTTAAAATCTTTGCCACGGATGATAACGGCAATGGGGTCGCAGTGTGCCCACCCAAACCATACCTCAGTTCAATTATCTGCTTTGCCAAAGGGTGCACACTATTCTTTCTTTTTTCTAGCATTGCCAGCATATTATTGACCTCGACCCTCAGAAACTCTTTCCTGTCTTCGGGTGAAGATAGTATGTCAAGTAGTAAAATCGGGGACCCGTCTTCATTTTCAGCTACTATTTTTTCCAGTGAATCGGTTGGATTTGGATCAAGACCACTTTTTAATCTTTGCTTTCCATGCAACCTTGAGTAGTGCGTTGATTTATATATTTCGCACTCCAAATAGCTGGAAATTGCTGAAGCTACATAGTGGTAGTACCCACCAAGTTTAGGGTTATAATTCCTGGTGGCCTTGATCATTGAAAGGCAAGACACCTGCACAAGGTCATTAAAATCTACCCCATACTTATTTGCGCTGTTTTGCCATTTGAAAACAAGATTAACCGCCATTTGAAGATTTCTTATAACAATCTCTTCTATAGCCTCATTTTCAGACTTTAGTTTGTATATTTCATGTACTTCCTTTTCTGATAGTTTTTTGTATTTGAATATTTTGCTAAAATATTCTTTGTCAAAATCGTTGTTTCTTAATCTCATAGAAAGCCCCTTTGAACAAAAAAAGTCCCTGAACTACCCGAAAGTAGTCCAAGGACTGATTATGTTCCTTTAAATTTTTATTAAAACGGCTATGTAAAACGCATACTACGACAATTTATTGTCTGGAAATTAGCTTAATATGCATTGAATTTGCTTGTACTTTTCAACATAGCGTTGCTATCACTACTACTCCCTTTAATAATGATAGCAAAGCCCATTTATGACCATTTTTTGCATATTTACTGCGGTTGCGGCTGTCTAAAGCGGATTGTTTTGCTTAGATAAGCAGTAGATGTTTAAAGCAACTACTTGGAGTTTTTGTGGAAGAAATGATCAACCAACTCGGATGGCTCAAAGAAATGTAACTTTCCGACTTTAGTTGATTTGATAATACCCTTATTGGCGAGATCTGGGATTGTAGTTGGGACTTTCTCATTATAACCAAAGCTAATAGAAGCTTTTCTTGTATCAACCATTTCAGCGATATGCTCAATCTCTTTAATTGGGTACAGGCGCTTACTTTTCAACTGTACAGGGTTCAGTATTCCCTGTTTAACAAGCATTCCTATTCTTTCCCATGTCTGGCTTCTTCCTATCCCAAATTTATCCATTACCTGCCTAAAAGTATAGTATTCCCCATCAATCGAATAATCTTCACACCGATTAAGAAGTACCTTTTCTATTTCGGCATACAGTGCATTAAAGTTTTCAGATTTTACCCCGGCTACTTCAACTACTGCACCAACGATTTCCTTCAGTATTCCTTTATCAGGCAGCAAAGAAGTTTTGATCTTTGAACTCAAAGCATCAATTTTCTCAACTTTTTCAATTGCCTCAATTCGTTTCTTAGTACTGCCGTGAAAATAATTCCACGTTTCATCAAGGGATGAATGCCTGGCATTTTCATGTAGCTTTTCAAAAGGCAACCCATCGTCGACGAAGTGCGTCAGTTTTGAGTGCCGTAATATGTGCGTTTTAAACCCTCTGGGAAGGACTGTATCACTTTTAACAAGTTGAGCAGCGAAAATACTACTGATATAGGTTCCGGAATCAAGCATCGTTCCTTTTGTTGAAAAGAATATTGGATGATATTCTTTACCATTACTTGTGTATTTTGGAGGCTCCATATTTTTACTGTGTAGAAATAAATCAGCGATTTTTTTCCATCTGAGCAAATCCCTATCGACCCTATCAAAGAGAATATATACCCTATCCTCATGGTTGGCTGGCCGAGCTTTCGCACCTCGAACGATTATTGGCCCAACATTGGATCTTGCTCTTTCCGACACCGGAATATCTTCCCATGTCAGTCTAACAACTTCTGATCCGCGCAAAGCGCCCTCATACTGCAAGCTTATCATAGCGTTATTCCTGATTTGCTCAAATTGCTCACGCAAAGTCATTTTTTCAAGGCTCGCCTCGTTTACTGTCCTTAATTTATCAACCTGCTCTTTAGACAAACAAAACATTCTTTTTGCGGTTTTGTGTTTTTCTATAGAGATATCTTTAAAAATGTTTACCTTTAGCTTCTTCTGGGCGCACCCATACTTAAAAATACGCCGCAAATCAATAAGAAATGCTGAAATCGTATTAATTGACACAATCGCGCCAGTAAGCGGACTTTTGCATTCTTTTAACAAGTGGTCTTTAAAATCCAGTGCATCTTGTTCACAAAAATCCGAAAGAGTGTCGATAGTTCTTTCAGGATTTCTGCCAAGCACATAATTCATGAATACTTTAAAACTTGCAAATATATGCTTTTGTGATTCTACGCTTAGCTTATCTGAAGTGACACGAACGATGTGCGAGTCAATTATGCACTGTATCTCGTTAACAATAATTCCAGGTATATTCATCATCTTCCGCCTTTTCGCTTTTTCTATCAATGATTTACCGGTAAACAATTCCGGCGCTTTTACCATCCCATATTTGCAAAAGCTGTTCCATGCTGTCATGGGCCATTTATGGCGCTCTGACCAACCCATTTTAAGGCGAATTTCCTTAAATACATTTCTATTCATTTTCGACACATCATAATTTACAAGTTGCAACATTTGCCTAACTTGCAGATAATAATTGGCGACCCGCTGCCCAGCAACACTTATTTTCCAATCACTTTCCAAATTCTTTATACTGTTTATTGCTGAGCGGGTTGAAACAACATATTGTTGAGCAAGATCTTGCGTTCCAGATTCGTTCATAGAACACCTCCAATATTTATAGTAAATCGAAAATATTAAATTAACCACAAAATCCTTAAGGAGGATATTAAAATGGCAAGAATACTTATTTTCTCGGACAAGAATTTCAGGAATCATGAAAAATTAAACATAAAAAAGGACTACAAAAAACTCGACAATGTAATTTGCGTATCTGATTTAATGGATGCCCGAGATATATTCGAAAGGAGGATTTACGGTCAATTTGATTTATTTATCTTAGATTTGAAGATGGGTGTAGTTGATAATGAAAATAGAATATTTTATTTTTGGCTATTCGACTATATTAAGCACAAGCCAGTATATATCTATGATGACGTTAAGATAAAAGATTCACATTATGGCAGCTTTGAATTGGGATATAAAGAAATATATGTCCCTCATGACAGTATTTTCCTTAAACATGACAGGTGCGACATATTCATTCCAATCAATAAAGCTGCAACAGAGAAGATAAGTGTATTATTTGAGCATTTGAAGGCAAAAATGAATAGGAATAACAGCATTCAAATTGGGAAGGCAAAACTTGATGCGTGGATTGACATACCATATATTGATAAAAGCTATCCCAAGACCTCAGAAAAGGCGGTATATTATTCACCCCGGGACAGAAAATTTACCATTAGTGGTTATCATGAATTTCATAGAAATGTAAATTACGAAATTCTGTTAGCTGACAAGAATATTATTAATCCAGATGGAACTCTTATTTTTTTCAGATCACCAAAATTCGTCTCACAAGACAAAACATACAATATTTTCTATCAACATTTAATTACCGAGAGTGCAAACTATAGAAAAAATGTAAATATTGTTTACGATACAAGTCGAGTGGAGCTTAGTAGTGAAAATTCAAGCGCACCTCAGTTACCAAAAATAATCATAAAAGACAAAAGATTGTATTTGCTATTTAATAACCAAAGATTGAAGCTATCATTGATAGACATTCATCATCCAGGACGAGAAAGAAATATGATTGACGACAAGTTAATTGATGCTCTTGTAACTTTATTCAGCAAAGGTAAGAATGGAATAAGGTATCCAAACCTTATATACACTCTTTTTGGAATAACAATTCAAGGAACAAAAGTTTTTAGAAATAAATACTATTTAAAGCTATCCCATTTCTTCTTAGAATTGCGAAAAGCTATAAAGAAACACGGATTTGACCCAGATAAAATGTTAAATGTTACAAGAACAGATAAGTTGAGATTATATTGCGAGCTTATCATGGAATAGCCACTCGTTCCAACTATTTACCACTGTTTACATGCAATGCATTTTTGATTGATTTTTAAGTGCATTTATAAATATTTATTGTAAACATCGATAACAATACCATCAAGTGCCCTTATTCATTAGACTGTAGTGCAGAAAAGGAGGACAAAATGAATAAGGGCACGAGTTTTAAGTTAATGATCAAAAAGGTGTTTAATAATGCGCTAGGATTAAATAGATTATCATTACAATCAAGGAATAAAGTATGCAATCTTGAAGCTAATCTCTCAAATAAAATGCATCGGGCCACAAAGACAAAAAACATCACCAATATTTCCAACCTTAAAAAACCAAATATAAACAAAGTACCTGAAATCACAAAAAAGCAAATAAAATCAAGAGGAAGATCACGGGTAAAATTAGAATATCCCATTTGTGATGCATTGAAAAACGAAATATTATCTTTATTTCAAAGCAGAGTAAGCCGCTACACTCATATAACAATTAATGAGGCTTACCGCGCCTCGATGCTCAAAGATTTTGCAGTATTTGACAAGTTCGTCGCAGCTTTAGATCCCCTAAACCTCAGAAACTCTTTAAAATGCTACACAGCGGATCATGCCAGAAAGTTTAAGATGGAGATGGACAAAGAAGGACAATCAAGCCCCTTTACGGGTGACAAAGTTTCAAAGGGATATTTGGCAGGTATAGCTATCCATACTAGGAATATCTTCACCTATGCCAAAGAAGCCGGATTAATTGAAATAAATCCATTTCAAAATATTCCAATGCCTAAATACAAGAGCAGTCAGGTATCTCCAGACTTCTTCAGAGATGAGATAATAGATAAACTGACCCATATTGATCATATATTGCTAGAGAAAATGAACATAAAAGACAAATATCTATATTTACTTCCCAGGGTTATGATTAGGCTTGGTTATGAAATAGCTGCAAGATCTTGCGAAATAGTAAGAATGTGTATTGAGGACATACAGTTTGACAAAAAAAGAAACAGCGGCCTTATACCCGTTCAAATAATAGGCGCAAAGCAAAGACCACCGGGCCATATAGATACTGTTTGGGTATTTGGAGACAAAATTGAACCTCTTCTAAATCATTGGTTAAAAGTAAGATCTGAATTCCTTACAAAACACCATAATGAAGATATTGGACTAGAAGTTTCTAGACGCAAAGGCATAGGCAAATTATTGTTTCTTCACCCAGAGAAGCTTACAGAAATTAGAAATAACACTACTTACAAAGGCATTTTTAGCCAAAGATTAATAGAATCTGAAATACCAAAACATCTATGCGGCAGAACGCATCTCATGAGGATAAGCAGAATAACAAATTGGGTTTTAGATGGATGGGATTTTTATGATATCCATAAAAACGCGCGCCATGCGAAATTTGAGGAGAGTGAACGATATACTAGAGGTAACAGCGAAGATAGAGCTACACGAATTGAAAAGAATTTAAACTTAAACAAGTCTACAATAATTGACAACTTCACTCTGCCAGATGAACAAAAAATGACATATATTTTGTTCAAATTCATGGAAATGCTTAAGCAATCTGGCGCCAACATTAACGACACATCGAGAATCCCATCGCTTGTCAAAAATCTATACAAACACCTAACTATCTCGCCCAATAATACTGATTCTACTGACTATTACACCATAAAAGATATAGAAAAACTATGGGGTCTTAAAAATAGTCAAGCCTGGAAGAGAATTCATTATCTGGAAAAAGATAATCGCATCCATTTAACAAAAGCTGCAAACAAACAAGCTTTGATTCCGAAATTTGAGATCGATGAATTTAGCAACAAATACATTGAATTATCAAGAGTATCTAAGCTATACGGGATCACAAGTCAAGGTCAGCTTAATTACATTGTAAAAGTTGTTAAAAAAGGCAGAGTTGATGCAATTAAGGTGTCGCATTTATGGTTTATTGAAAAAACAAGTTTGGAAAACTGGTTAAATGAAAAACGAGGCAAGGAAAATGAGAAAACTATCCCCCCAATCAATCCAAAAGTTTAAAGATATTTACTTTTGGAAATACAAGAAAAACTTAACTGATGAAGAGGCCTTCAATATTGCATTAAACCTCTTAAATCTTTATAAGTTACTTTTTTCTAAGCGGCCTCGAAAAGAAAAGTAGCCGAAATCGCTTTATTGATTTACTTTAATATTGAGTCTATAGAGGTAACCTATTATGGAAAATATTAAATACTTTCTTTATGCAAGAAAATCATCTGAAAGCGAAGACAGGCAAGTCGCTTCAATTGAATCTCAAATTATTGAACTTAAAAAAGTGGCTGAACGCGATGGATTAGAGATCGTACAAACTTTCACAGAATCAATGTCAGCAAAGGCACCAGGAAGGCCGATTTTCAACCAAATGATGGCCTTATTGGCTAAGAACCAGGCGCATGGCATACTTTGCTGGAAACTTGACCGATTAGCGCGAAATTTTATTGATGGCGGCCTAATTATTGACATGATTCAAAAAAGCTCAATAAAATCTATTCATGCTTACGACAGAATATACTCCCCAAACGATAATGTTCTTATGATGGCCGTTGAATTCGGGATGGCCAATCAATTTATCCGGGATTTAAGCGCAAATACCCGCAGAGGTATGTTGAGCAAAGCTTTAAGGGGCTGGCATCCCGGCAGAGCACCTATTGGGTATTTAAACGATAAATTTAAACCTCAGGGAGACAAAACGATAGAAAGAGACCCTGAGCGGTTTCATATTGTAAGAAAGATGTGGGACCTTCTTCTTGAAAAAGAGTACTCTATAGATAGGATTTATGAAATAGCAAAAAATAAATGGAATTTAACCCTTTTTACTGGCAAAATTCCTGTCAGAAGCAAGGTTTACGAAGTGTTTAAGAACCCTTTTTACTATGGATATTTTTATTTTGCTGGGAATTTATACAAAGGCAACCATGAACCTATGATTTCCAAAGAAGAATTTGACCTGGCTCAAAATATAGTAGGTAATAAATCGAAACCAAAGTCTATGAAACATAATTTCCCATTCACTCAATTGATTAAATGCGAAGAATGTGGCTGTATGATAACCGCAGAAAAACATACGAAACGCCAAAAAAACAGGAAAATTCATCACTATGTCTATTACCATTGTTCTAAAAAGAAAGACCCAAATTGTACTCAAAGTTTTATAAGAGATAACGATCTTGAAAAACAGATTGTCGATGTACTTGAAAGTATAGAAATACCTCAAGAATTTCATGATTGGGCCATAGAAGAACTTAAGCTGGACGATGCAAAGGATACAAAGACCCTTGAGTCACAAATTGAGGGCTATAAACGGCTTTTAGCGAGTTCCACCGCGAAATCAGAAAGCCTTCTCAACATGCGAATCAACAAAGAAATTACCGAACAGGAGTTTTTACAGAAAAAGAATGAGTTAACAAATGAGAAGATATGTCTTGAGGAATTAATTAAAAATAACGGCAAGGGCAGCAAAAGTTGGCTGGATAAGGCTATTGAAGCTTTTGACTTCGCCAGAGATGCAAAAAGCCGCTTTATTAGCGGCTCCAATGAGGATAAGCGGCATATACTGGCTTTTTTAGGTTCGAACCTGTCCCTCAAAGACAAAGTATTGACGATAAATCTTAAAAAACCATTTTTTTTGATACAAAAATTGAACTTAGGGGTAAAAAAAGAAATCGAGAGGTTAGAACCTCTCGATTATCGTCTCAAAACAGGGTCATTTTTGCGTCAAAAACAAGTTTGGGGTGGCTAACGGGATTTGAACCCGTACTAAGGGATCCACAATCCCTTGTGCTAACCATTACACTATAACCACCATTTGACGACCAAGTTTTAAGTTTACAAAAACTACAAATCAAACATATAATACATTCGTCTCCGAGGTGATTTGAACACCTAACCTACTGCTTAGAAGGCAGTTGCTCTATCCAATTGAGCTACGGAGACAAAATCTTAAACAAATTCTAATCAACAGGAATGTTGCCCGCCACTAAGTCTTAGGCGGGTCCGCTAATGATTCAGTGGCGGAAGCTGCGGAGACATATCAAGGAACAGTGCGACCAGCGGTATTATAACAAACCAGCGCTTTTTAGTCAAACAACCAAAAATTAAGCGAGTTAAACTGCGAAATCAGCAGAGCAAGCTCTGCGGCTACAAAAGACAAGACGAATGGTTGTGAGACATCGGTTCAAATCCCGTCATTCAAAGAATCAAGAATCGGGGAGGCGGGATTTGAACCCGCGACCTCCTGCTCCCAAAGCAGGCGCGCTAGCCAGCTACGCTACTCCCCGAATGCTTCATCTATGTCTAAGATTTCAATTGTGCTGTATTTCTTGCTTTGTCCGCCCAGGGTGCTCATGCCGACATTCGCCGAGACTGGCACCCCACGGGGCTCATGCCAACATTCGCCCGTTCCACTACTCGGCGCTGCCTATTCGCAGCGCCTGTCACAGGCTTCACTTTTAAGACATCCTCGCTCCGCTTCGGTGTCTGTTCGTGTCTCGTTTCGGCTGTTCGCCGAAACACTCACTGCTTCTCCCCGAATGATAAAATCTTAACTACGGGATTGCTTCGTCATATCCCTAACGGATACTCCTCGCAACGACAGCAAAAAACGAATCCACGAGCCCCGCATGACTTACCTCTTACCGCTTACCCCCTACCCCTTATCACTGCCTTAATGAGTTTTTTCGCCTTTACAAGCGCCCTGCCCCTGTGGCTGATTTTATTCTTAGCTTCAAGGCTCATCTGGGCGAAAGTCTTTCCGGTTTTTTCAACAACGAAGACCGGGTCGTAGCCAAATCCGTTTTTTCCGGCCATTTTATCAGAAATATGCCCTTTAACCGTACCTTTTACGCAAAATATTTTGCCTTTTGGGTCGGAGAGCGCGATTACGGTGCTGAATACCGCGCCTCTTTTTTTTGCCGGGACGCCTTTCATCAGGCGGAGCATTTTCCTGTTATTGTCTTTATAACTGCACTCCGGGCCGGCCCACCGCGCCGAATAAACCCCCGGTTCACCGTTAAGATGCTTTACCTCAAGGCCGGTATCGTCAGCCAGGGCCCACTTTTTTGTGCCCAGGGCGACCGTTCTCGCTTTCTTGGCGGCGTTTTCTTCCAGAGTATCGCCGTCCTCCTCCACCTCCGGCACATGGGCGAAATCAGAAACGCTGTGAATCTTTATTTCAAGGTCCCGGAGCAGGCGCTTTATCTCTTCAATTTTGTGCTTGTTGCGCGTCGCAAGTACTATTTCATCCATCTGGATTTTCCGAGGGTTTTTTTCTGAATTTTTATTATTGATTTGATAGCCGAAGCGCCCATGTCTATGAGCGTATTCAGCTCTTTTCTTGTAAAAGCGTTCTGCCCTTCCGCGGTGCCCTGAACCTCAACTATTTTGCCCGTGCCGGTCATAACCAGGTTCATGTCCACATCGGCGCCGTTATCTTCTTCGGCGCAGAGGTCAAGTATTTTTCTGCCGCCTTTCATTCCCACGCTTACTGCTCCGAGATATTCCTTTATAGGCCACTGGGAAACAGCGCCGCTCTTGTAGAGCTTTTCAACAGCCATGTAAAGAGCAATGAAAGCCCCGTTTACCGAAGTGGTTCTTGTGCCGCCGTCGGCCTTAATTACATCGCAGTCCAGCACTATGGAGCGTTTTCCGAGTTTTTCCAAATCAATTATTCCCCTGAGCGAACGGCCGATGAGGCGCGATATCTCCTGGCTTCTGCCTCCGCCGGCGCCGCGCTGGCGCGGTGTGCGCTCTTTTCCCGAGCGAGGAAGCATGGAATATTCAGCGGTGACCCAGCCGTGAGCCAAACCCTGCTTTTCTATAAACGGCGGGACTTTTTCCTCCACCGAGGCGACACAAAGCACCGTGGTCTCGCCCATGGAAATTAAGCAGGAACCTTCAGCGTGAGGAAGATAATTTTTAATTACTTTTATTTTGCGGGTTTTCATAAAATTCCTTTGGTTAATTTTTCAGCGATTTAATGTTGTCTTTGAGGCGCTCGGCTTTAAGCCTGGCGTCTTTTAGCCTTGTTCTTACCCTCTCAACCTCAACAGCGGGCGCTCTTTTGATAAAACCTTCGTTGGCGAGATTCTGCTCGCAGCGCTTTTCCTCGCCTTCGGCGTTGACAATCTCTTTTTCCAGGCGGGCTATCTCTTTTTCCAGGTCTATCAGCCCGGCGAGCGGCACGAAAATTTCAACCCCGCGCACGACGGCTGTGGCCGACTGAGGCGGCCGCTCAACCGTACTGCCGATGTTTATCTCCTCAAGTTTCGCCAGCGCCTTTAAGTACGGCTGGTGAGCTTCCAGCACGGAGGAAGCGTCTTTTTCCGAGACATTAAAAATAACCTTAATGGGTTTTCCGGGCGGCACATTCATCTCGCTGCGAATGGTGCGGATAGCGCTTACCACATCCATTATAATTTGCATTTTCGCCAGCGAGTCCTTTTCCAGCTTTGCTTCGTCAAACTCCGGCCATTTATAGGTCATTATGCTTATTGATTTTATCTGGCTGGGCGAACGAAGGAACTTGATGAGCGTCTGCCATATCTCCTCGGTAATAAACGGCATTATCGGGTGCATGAGCCTTAAGAATCCGCCGAGCACTTCTATTAATATTGAAAGGGCGACTTTTTTGGAGGCATCATCCTGTCCGTTAAGCCTTATTTTGGCTATCTCAATATACCAGTCGCAGTATTTGGACCAGAAAAACTCGTAGAGAAGCCGCGCGGCCTGGTCTATGTCGTATTTTTCAAGCGAGCTTGTGACATCTTTTACCAGCTGTCTGTATTCCGAAAGAATCCAGGTGTCGGCCAGCTCAAGCGGCCATATTGCCATATAACCCGGCTCCCAGAAAACGCTCTGAAGGTTCATAAGCACGAAACGGCTGGCGTTCCACATCTTGTTGGCGAAATTTCTCGCGCCCAGGAAAGAATCGTCGGAAAGCTGCATATCGCGTCCGGGAGCTGCGCTCTGCGAAAGAGAAAACCTGAGGGCGTCGGTGCCGTATTTTTTCATGACGCCGAGCGGGTCTATGACATTGCCGAGCGATTTGGACATTTTCTTGCCGGATTTGTCGCGCACAATACCGTGAATATACACTTCGCTGAAAGGAATATTGTTCATAAACTCAAGGCCCATCTGAACCATTCTCGCGACCCAGAGATAAAGTATCTCGTGGCCAGTTACAAGCACCGAGGTCGGATAGTAATAGGACAAATCTGAAATCTGAGATTTGAAATCTGAGATTTGAGATTCCTTGCCGTTTGGCCAGCCGAAAACGCTGAAAGGCCACAAGGCTGAGGAAAACCAGGTGTCAAGAACATCGGGATCCTGTTCAACGGCGCCGCCGCAGTTCGGGCATTTTTCAAGCGGAACCGCCGAAGCGACAGGCTTGCAGGGTTTGCCGTCTTTGCCTTTTTCTGATTTGCAGTAGTAAACGGGAATCCGGTGGCCCCACCAGATCTGGCGGCTTATGCACCAGTCCTTAAGGTTTTCAAGCCACAGCAGGTACGGTTTTTCCCAGGAAGCGGGATAAAATTTCAGTTTGCCGTCCGTAACGGCCTTCATGGCGCGTTTGGACATATCTTCAACTTTCAGAAACCACTGCTCCGATATTAACGGCTCTATAACCGTGTCGCAGCGGTAGCAATGCCCTATTGAATGCGGGTGCTGAGCTGTTTCCAGCAGGAGGCCCTGCGCCTCAAGATCTTCAAGAACGGCCTTTCTGGCGGCGTACCTGTCTAAGCCGGCGTATTTCGCTCCGGCCTCGGGAGTCATCGCGCCTTTGGTATCAATTACGACGATCATCGGGAGCTTGCTGCGCTGAGCTATATCAAAGTCCGTCGGGTCGTGCGCGGGCGTAACCTTTACGGCCCCCGTGCCGAAAGTTGCGTCTACCGCTTCGTCGGCCACAATGGGTATTTCTCTTTGAGTCAGGGGAAGCAGAATGGTTCTTCCGACAAGTTTTTTATACCGTTTGTCTTTCGGGTTTACCGCCACGGCCGTATCGCCGAGCATTGTTTCAGGACGGGTGGTTGCCACGACCAGGTGCTCTTTTTCAGCCGCGGCCTTCTTGCCTTTGGAAGGTTTCTGCGGCTTTATCTCGTATTTAATGTGCCAGAGCTTGCCTATCTCCTCTTCGTGCTCCACCTCAATATCCGAAAGCGCCGTCTGACAGCGGGGGCACCAGTTGACCAGCCTTTTTCCCCTGTAAATAAGCCCCTTGTTATAGAGTTCCACGAAGGCCGTCATAACGGCCTTTGAGCAGACCTCGTCCATGGTAAAACGGGTTCTGGACCAGTCCAGAGAACAGCCGAGTTTTTTAAGCTGGTTTAAAATGGTATCTCCGGATTCCTTGCGCCAGCTCCACATGCGCTCAAGAAATTTATCGCGGCCGAGCTTGTGCCTGTTTGTTCCCTCGCTTAAAAGCAGTTTTTCCACCACATTCTGAGTCGCAATCCCGCCGTGGTCGGTGCCGGGAACCCAGAGCGCGTTACAGCCCTGCATTCTGCGGAAACGGATTATGATATCCTGAAGCGTATTGTTTAAGGCATGCCCCATATGAAGCACGCCGGTTACATTAGGCGGAGGAATGACAATGGTAAAAGGCTTCTGGCCGTCTTTGGGAAGCGATGAAAACTGGCTGTTTTTCTGCCAGAAATCATACAATTTATCTTCCACTTTCTCGGGTTCGTAAACTTTGGGGATCTCAATTTCCATGATTATTACCTTTAGCGGCAGACAACGCCGGAAGTAGAGTGGTATAATAGCAAAACTAAATGGTTTTATCAAGAAAAATCGCTTGACAATGCCGGTATTATGTGTTATAAGATATTGTCAAAATTGTCTGAAATTTATGAGTCAAACCGGTAAATTGAAACACCAAAAACCATGAAAATCTTTAAAACGGCAAAAAAAGAGCTTAAAAGGCATTTAACGGTAATGTTTATCCCGCATAACACGCTAAAACCCGTGAGGATAAGCTTTACTTTTTCTTTTTTGATTTTTTTGGTCGGCTGCTGGACCGGGCTTACTATCTGGGCCGGCTATATTTCCGGCAGGCACATAGATTACTGGAAAATTAAGGCCGACAACGAAATAATGAAGGTGAAGGTCGGCTTTTTCGCCAAAGAGGTAAAAAAATCGCAGGAGATGCTTGACCA
Source organism: Elusimicrobia bacterium RIFOXYA2_FULL_47_53 (assembly GCA_001800315.1). Taxonomy (GTDB): domain Bacteria; phylum Elusimicrobiota; class Endomicrobiia; order Endomicrobiales; family XYA2-FULL-47-53; genus XYA2-FULL-47-53. The sequence continues at coordinate 32,164 of MGVE01000007.1, forward strand.
GGTTAAGGAAACCGATATACAGATAAGGTCCCTGCTTGATATGAAATCCAAAAAAGATATCATTGAGAGCGACGGAAAGGGCGGGCCCACGAAATTAGACAAAGACTACCTGAGCAAATACATCTCCGGCAAAATATTTGAGTTGAGCCAGCCCGAGATTTACGGCCAGACCTCGGCGCTGCAGAAAGAAACCACCAACCGCCTTAAAAGCTATAAAGAAGTTATTGACTATGTGGAAAACCAGCGTTCGCTTTTTAAATCAACACCCAACTACTGGCCCTGCCTGGGGCATGTGACTTCCCAATTCGGCTACAGGATCCACCCTATCTACGACGACAACGAATTTCATTCCGGCCTTGATATAGCCAACGAAAAAAACACGCCAATCTATGCTACCGCCTTCGGAACCGTGAAACTCTGCGACTGGCTTCCCGGCTACGGCAGGCTCGTGATTCTTGACAACGGCCACGGCTACGCGACCTACTACGGGCACATGCAGAAAATTATGGTGAAGGCCGGAGACCATGTAAAACGCGGCCAGCTGATAGGCCTTATGGGCGATACCGGCACCTCCACAGGCTACCACCTTCACTACGAGATCCAGTATAACGGGAAAGCGATTAACCCGGTCAGATTCCTCAAAAAACAGCAGCTATAATTTTTAACAAGAGAGGCGCTTATGTTCACGAAAAAGAAAGAAAACGATTTCGGGGTTTTAGAAACGGTTATAGGGCCGGAAAGCGTTCTGCAGGGCACAATTCGTTCCAAGAATTCCGTGCGCATTGACGGAAAACTTGAAGGCGAGATAGCGGAAGCCAACGGCGTTATCGTAGGCGAGAAGGGACAGGTTCAGGGCGATATTAAAGCCAGGACGGTTATTGTCGGAGGCAAGGTCACCGGAAATGTGACCGCCACGCATAACCTTGAGATACAGTCAAAAGCTCAGGTCTACGGAGACCTGCATTCCGCGCTTCTAACTATAGGCGAAGGCGCCACCTTTGAAGGAAACTGCGTGATGTCAACCGAAAAAGATAAAGTTATTGAAATGGATGTGGAGTCCAGAAGGCGATAGGCTTTCCGGGTTTCCCCCATTATAAAAAACGCAGCCTGAATATTTGAGGGCTGCTTTTTTATTTCACTTTACAAAATAGGCTATGGCGGGAAGGATGATTATCCAGAAAAGAGTTCCGACAAATACCGAGGCCGCCGCGAATTCCGTATCGGCGCGGTAGCGTTCAGCAAAAATATAGTTGTTAACAGCCGACGGCATGGCCGCCGTAATCAGACAGACATACAAAGGCGCGCCTTTAAGCCTGAGCAGATATGCCGCCAGCAAAGCTATTATAAACCCGCCGAAAATCCTTAACGCCGAACCTTTAACAGCCAGAAAAGCGATATTTTTCTTTATGTACCCCAGCCTGAACCCCGTAAAAAAAAGCATGGCCGGAAGCGCTATAAGCGAAACAATTCCCGAAGCCTGCCTTGCGACGGACGGAGCTTCCACCCTGAAAACATTCAGCGCCAGCGCGAAAACCACGGCATAGATAACCGGGATTTCAAATATCTCCGAGGCGCGCTTTTGGCTTGAAACCATCCAGATGCCCAGCGTAAAGGTAAATATGGTGTTGACTGTGTTAAAAATAATCGTGTAGGTCGCGCCGTCGGAACCCCAGAGCACCGTATTAAGCGGTATGGCAAGATAAGCGGAATTCATGAATATCTCCGGCAAAGCGTAAGACCTGAAAGACAGCTTCTCGCGCCTGACCCACGCCAACGCGAGCAGGCTGCCCCCCAATATAACGGCCGAAGCTACAGCGGCGGTAGACAGAGCGTCCTGGAATGAAACCGGGTTTGTCCACACGGAGAGAAAAATGTAGGCGGGGATAAGGGCAAACAGGGCGAAATCAACGAAACCTACGGCAATTTTATCAATCCAGGACCAGCCCAGCCGGCTTGCCGCGAATCCTAAGGCTATATACAAAAACACCTTGGTTAAAAGCATTATACCTATATGCATTCGGCTGATTTCCCTCTTATAACTTTCTTTGGGCGCGCAAAGAAAGTTAATAAAGAAACGCGCGACGCCTCACCATCTCGGCGTCCTCATAACAGTCCGCACTTATTCGTGCGGACATTCGCCAGCACGAGCTATTCGCAAAAGTATTTTAGGCAGTCTTGCAAACTCCCTGCCTGTCGGCAGGTCAAACAGGCAAGACTGAAGACCTCCAAAAATACTTTTACTCATAGCCGGCTCTAAGGGGTATGAAAACAAAAAGACCCATAAGGGCTTAAAATCACAAAACCAGTCCGTCATACTGATCTCCCGAAGGGAGAGAAGTATCTCGCTTTGCCGTCATTCCAGAAAGCTTCTGTCTGGAATCCAGAAGTAAACAAAGGTCTGGATCCCAGACTACTACCTCTGGGATGACGACACAGAAAAATATGCCATTCCTGCACCCGATTGCGGCATTTGAAGGCAAGCTCCAGCAGGGATCCAGAAAAACCTCTGGATACCAGCTTCCGCTGGTATGACGACACGAAGAAGTCCGCGCCGTTTACTTATTACTTACAACTTAAAACTTATAACTTAAAATGTTCAGGGTGACTTTTCCTGCCTGGTAAAATCTTCACCGTCATGCCCAGGCGCTATCTGAGGATTACGCTGATTCTATTAAATTTGATTTTATTAATCAATTTTGGTAACATTCCCTAATCTTCAGATAGAGTCAGAGTCGGGAATAACTTTTGTCAGCATAATGGATCCCCGACAGAAGCATTCGGGGATGACAGGCCCTCACGGGAGGATTGGTAACATTCCTTACCGTAAAGCAAAATTCCGGAGGAACAATAAATGATGGATTTTTTAAGAAAACACATGAGAATAATTTTCATAATAACACTCGGCGGTTTGTTGGCCGGCGTATTTATCGGTTTCGGGTCCTACTCTTTCGGAGGCAAAACTCCGGCCGACGCCGTAGCCGAGGTTAACGGCACAGGCATACCCTACAAGCACTTTTCGTCCGCCTACAACCGAGCCGTGGAAACCCTGAGAAACGGCAAAGAAGAAGTGACAAACGATATGCTTGAGCAGAAAAAACAGGAGGTACTCCAGGACCTCATTCAGGAAGAAGTTTTTTCGCAGGTGGCAAAGCAGTACGGGATTAAAGTTTCGGACATGGAGCTTGCCGCCGATCTGCGCAACTACCCGGCCTTTCAAAAAGACGGCCAGTTTGACCAGCGCGCCTATTTCCAGGTGGTCTTCCAGGTCTTAAAGACCACCCCTCACGATTTTGAGGAATCGCGCCGCAGGCAGATATCTATCTACAAGCTCAGGCAGTTGATAGCCTCAAGCGTAAAAATAACCGGCCCCGAACTTCAAATGGAGTATTCAAGAGCCAACAAAGGCAACATGAAAAATTTTGAAAAAGAAAAAGATAAATTTCTGGAGAACTTAAGGCAGGAAAAAGTGATGATGGTTTTCAACGAATGGTTTAAACAGCTCAATCAGAGCGTCAAGATAAAGGTGCATCTGCAGGAGATTGAGAAAGGCGCCTGATATCCAGGTTTACCGAATATTTCTTCAGCATCCGTTTGAGCAGTTTCATGGGAAGTCCCACCACATTAAAGTAATCCCCCTCAATTTTTTCCACAAAAGCGTCGCCTTTTTCCTGTACCGCGTAGGCGCCGGCTTTATCCAGGTGTTTGTGCGAAAAATCCGCTATCTCGCCCGCTGAAAGCCGCCTCATTTTAACCCGGCTCACCGCATACTCAACCGTCTTTTTTCCGGCGCAGACCAGGGCGACTCCGCTGTACACGCGGTGGTAACTGCCGTTTAAGTTTGCAAGAATCCTGGCCGCGTCCTTCGCGTGTTTCGGTTTGCCTATTATCTCGCCTTTTAAAACAACTATGGTGTCGGCGCCGATAACCACGGCTTGCGGATTATTCTTAGCCACGAAATCTGCTTTTCTCAAGGCCAGTTCCCGCACTATGGCCGAAGGCATTCTTTTAAGCGTCTCTTCACAGGCTCCGCTCGGAATTATTTTAAACTTCAGCCCGCATTTTTTCAAAAGCTCAATTCTTCTCGGCGATCCCGAGGCAAGTATAATTGCTCTCATTTTGCCCCGGTTGACTCGGCTATCCACTTTAAATACGCGGGATAGCCCGATTTGATGTCAAACACCACTATCTCGGGGACTTCGTAGGAATGAAGGCTTTTTACCCTCTTAACAAGCCGGCCGGCTTTTGAGCTGACGGTCTTAATTACAAGCATATACTCGCCGGCTTTTTCCACTTTTCCTTTCCACCAATAGACAGAAGTAATGCCGGGCACTATATTGGCGCAGGCCGCGAGCTTTTCTTTGACGACGGCAAAGGCTATCTTTTCGGCTTGCGCTTTGCCTGCTACCATTGATATTACCATTGAATATTTCACTTTTTATCTCCGCCGGCGTTACGCGGCTCAAAGTTATCAATAAATGCTTTCACGCACACCGGATCAAACTGTGTTCCCGAACATTTCTCAAGCTCTTTTATGGCATCTTTAACGCTGATCGCCGTCCTGTAAGACCTATCTGAAGTCATGGCGTCAAACGCGTCAGCCACGGCGATTATTCTCGCGGTTAAAGGGATACTTTTGCCTGAAATCCCCTCGGGATAGCCCCTCCCGTCAAAGTGTTCCTGATGATACAATATCCCCGGGATAATATTTTTCAACTGTTTTATGGAAGACAGGATCTCCGCGCCTTTTGCCGGGTGCTTCCTGATTTCCTGAAATTCACTGTCGCTTAACTTTTCTTTTTTGCGAAGTATTTTATCATCAACGCCGATTTTACCGACATCGTGGAATATTGCCGTAAGTTCCACATTCTTTTCCTCTTCTTTGCTGAGCCCGAGCCCCCGCGCTATCATCATCGCAAAATCCCTGATTCTCTCGGAATGTCCGTGCAGATATGAATCTTTTGCTTCAATGGCGTTTGCTATGGACTTTACCGTTGAAAGAAAAAGCTCGTTTAAATCGGCGTAAAGCCTGGCCTTATGGATAGCGACTGCCGCTGAGTTAGCTAAAATAGAAAGGACTTTTATGTCTGATTCGGAAAATACGCCTGATTTTTTGTTAACCGCCTCAAGAACCCCTATTATTTCTTCCTCAATTTTCAGGGGAACCGCGACCAGCGACCTTGTATTAAAACCGCTGGTTGAATCGGCTTTTTTTGTAAACCTAAGATCTTTTGAAACATCAGGTATAAGTAGCGGGCTCTTATTCTCAACCACCCAGCCCGCGACGCCCTCTTTTCTGCCGAGATGAACCCGCTTAATCTCAATGCTTTTTGTTCCCGAGGCCGCCACAAAGGAGAGCTGTCCATTTTCAATCAAGATAGCGCTTGCCGCCTCGGAACCGGTTACCTCAGTCGCGAGCTCCATGAGGCAATCCAGCACTTTATGATAATCCAGCGTTGAATTGATTAACTCAAGCGCCTGAAAAAGGCCGGACAATTCCCTGGCCTCTCTGCGGCAGGCCGCTAATTCTTCCGATAAACCGGTTTCGGATTTATTTTCACTCATATTAAATATGATAACCGCATACCCTCGCAAGAGGGCAGGCTCCGCATAAAGGTTTTTTTCTGCAGAAATTCTTTGCCGTCTCAACCAACAACGCGTGGTACTCGTTAAACAATTCAGCGGAGTTATTTAGCCTGCAGGAAAAATACTTCTGAACAAAATCGTAAGGTTCACTTTTAAACCAGCCGAGCCTTGAGCCTATCCTTTTAGTGTAAGCGTCTACCACAAATACCGGTTTGCCCGCGGCATAGAGAAGTATTGAATCCGCCGTTTCGGGGCCTATACCGTTTACGGAAAGCAGTTCCTCGCGCAACAAATCAACAGCTAAACCGAAATAGCGCCCGAGTTTTTTGTTCTTTTTAATTATGAACCTGGAAAAGTTTTTAAGTTTCGCGGCTTTTTGATTGTAGTAACCCGACGGGCGGATAAGAGCGGAAAGTTTTGCCTTAGGCATTCCGAGCACGGCCACCGGAGAGAGAGCCTCGGCTCCGGCCAGATTTTCCATGGCCTTTTCCACATTCTTCCAGGAAGTGTTCTGGGTTAATATCGCGCCCACGCATATCTCAAAGCGTTCCTCGTCGCTTTTGGCAAAATACCTGCCGGGGTGGTATTCAGGAGCCTTGCCGCCGGGTTTTGCAACAGGCCACCAGCCTCTGGGCCCGAATCTTTCGTAGAGGATTTTGTAAACAGCCGGCACTGAAGGCGGCTTAATGATGGTCGGCATTTCAAATATCGTTCTCTTTGTGTTTTCTGGAAAATTCAATATATTCAGCGGAACTTTTCATGATTTTTTCTATTTCTTCTGCCGCGATTGGGCGGGCTATTCTTGCCGGCACTCCCACGACAAGGCTCCGCGGCGGTATGTGCTCCTTTTCCCTGACCAGACAGCCGGCCGCGATTATGCAGTTGTCGCCTATTACACAGCCGTCCAGGAGTATTGCCCCCATGCCAATAAGGCAGTTGTCTCCTATTATGCAGCCGTGCAGAATTGCGCCGTGCCCGACCGTCACGCCTTTGCCTACGACAACCGGCATATCATAGTTCGTGTGAACCATGACGCCGTCTTGAATATTTGAGCCCTGCCTGACGATTATGTCCTCTACATCGCCGCGCAAAACGCAGCCCGGCCAGACTGAGGCCTCGGAGTCAATGTTTACCCTGCCGATTAAAAGCGAGTTTTTTGAGATGAAAGCGGATGGATGGATTTTAGGTTTGTGTCCGTCGTATTCTTTTATCATAGGCTTCACGGGGAAGCAAAAATCCGTCTCTGTCAGCCGAGCAGGTGCAGAAGAATGGCCTTTTGTATGTGAAGCCTGTTCTCGGCCTGGTCAAAAATAACGGAATGCTCCCCGTCAATGACATCGGCCGTAATTTCCTCGCCGCGGTGAGCCGGAAGGCAGTGCATAATAAGGCAGTCTTTCTTCGCGCCTTCCACAAGCTTTGAGTTGACCTGATAGTTTTTGAAAACCTTAAGCCTTTTCTGATACTGAGATTCTTCGCCCATGGAAGTCCAGACATCGGTATATATAACATCGGCATCAACCACGGCCTTTCTGGGATCCGAGGTTATAACTATCTGGGATCCGGACTGTTTGGCGGCCTGTTTTGATTTTTTCAAAATTTCGTCGTTCGGCTCATAGCCTTTCGGCGCGGCCAGCGAGAAATTTATTCCCATAAGAGCGCAGGCGGCCAGCAGGGAATTGGCGACATTATTGCCGTCGCCTATAAATGCCACCTTTACCCTGCCGAGTCCGGCAGGAGCGGAAATATTTTTCTTTTCAACTATCGTAAGTATATCCCCGAGTATCTGGCAGGGATGCTCTAAGTCTGTAAGGCCGCTTATTGTAGGGATGCCGCTGGAAGCGGCGAACTCAAGCACATCTTCATGCCTGAAGGCTCTTATGACAACACCGTCCAGGTAGCGTGAAAGCGTCTGGGCCGTGTCTTCTATAGTTTCTCCCCGTTTGCGCTGCATGTTCTGGGCATCAAGCATCAGAGGGAAAGCGCCGAGCTGGTGTATTGCAACAGAAAAAGACACCGAGGTCCTGGTGGAAGGCTTCTCAAATATCAGCCCAAGGCTCTTGCCATTAAGGTTTTTGCCCACATTTTCACCCTTTTTCAGCCTTACCGCGAGCGAAACTATAGACCAAATATCCTTGTAATTTAAATCAAATATTGAAATTAAGTTTTTCATAACTGTCTATATTTTACCACAAAAAGAGAGTTTTGTCTACCGTTACGGGCGTTACTTGCCTTCTTCGGTCGTATTGTAGCTGTAAGAAGTGACCGTCCCTTTTGAGTCAAACCGGATAACAAGGTCTGTCGTGCTTGCCTCGCTGAACAGGCTGTAACGGTACTTGCCGTAAGTCCAGGTGGGCTTGCCGTCTTCAATGCCGGTACGCCAGGGGCTTCCAAACATATTGATCACATCGTTCTGGGTGGTTGTGCCAATCTGAATTGAGGGAACGCTTTCCACGGGGAAATCCCGGCCTACGGTGGCGCAGGCGCTAAACAAAGCCGCAAACAAAAAAATGACAGCAGATTTTCTCATACAATCTCCTTTTTGGCCTATTTTACAAAACCGGGTTTAAGCGCTTTGGCTTTTACAATGTGGTAGGTTCTTATGGGGAAGTTCTTTCTTGATATTTCTATTCTGGACTCGCCGCCCATGGAACCAAAATATGTCTCGTAAGGGCCGGTAGCGTCGCCGTCGGCGTAGATGTACAGCCCGTCTTTGCCTTCCATGTCTTTCAGGTTATTCCAGTAGTTAAACTGGCTGAAGCGGGTGATTTTCTCATCTATCCCAGCCGGAAAAGCCGATCCGGTGTAGTAGATTATCTCGGCGCTCAGCTGATGGGACGGCGTTACCACAAAAGAAGTCCCTGAATATTTTTTTATTTCTTCTCCCAGTTCGCGGTAACCGTAAAACCAGTTAGTTGCGTCGGTTTTAGCCAGGTCTTTTGAAAACCGTTCAAGCGGAATGACTCCGAACCGCGCGTGTACCGTGGCAAGCAGCGACAATATGACGCAGAAAATAACCGAGAAAGACCAGAGTATCTTTTTGAGCTTTGAACCGCTATAGAGCAGCCAGGTAAAAGCGAATGTAAACGAAAAATAGGCGAGAGCCGGCCAGTTAGCTTCCGAGGTTTTTTTAAGCGAGGCGTAGCCAAAAAAAATAATTATGGGAAGAGAGGTCAGGCTGATGTAGAGGTATTCCTTTTTTTTCTTAAACAAAAACACAACAAGCACCGGAATGCCGGCAAGCCAGACAAAGGGGCTGGCCACAAGCAGCTGGCCGCCTGTGTATTCAATAAGGTTAGAAAATTTCCAGGCCTGGCCGCCAAGGCCGTGGCCCAGCTGAAACTTAAATGATATCCATTCATGGCCGAGGTTCCATAATAGCACCGGAGCAAATACAATCAAAGCCAAAAGCCCCGAAAGATACGGATGAACTGTCTTAAACCACTTTCTCTCCTCGGTCAGGAGCATGAATAATATTACAAGCGGCACAAGGAGCACTACCGTATATTTTGAGAGAAGGCCGAGGCCGAGCGAAAGGCCCGACAAATACCAGTAAACCGGGCGGCCGGCGCGGAAAACCTGCCAGTAAAGATAAACGCAGAACCCCCAGAAAAGAAAAGCGGGCGCGTCCGGAGTAATTATTATTGATCCCGTCATGGTAACCGGATAGACATTTAAGGCAAACACGCTGGCAGCGGCCAGGTCTTCACGGTTGTCAAAAAACTGTTTTGAAAGCAGCCAGGCAAGTACGCTTAAAACAAGGGATACCGCTATGCCGGAAAACCTGACCCAGAATTCCCCGAGCGAGAACAGGGTGGTCAGCTTGATAAAGTAGGCAACCATGGGAGGATGATCGTAGTAGCTTAGCGCCGGAAAACGGCTCCAGAGCCAGTAGTAGGCCTCGTCCGGGTGGAGAGCCAGAGTGGCGTTTAAAAATATCCTCCACAAAGTCAGAAGGCCGACAAAAATAATTATATTTTTTTTCGTAAGCAGTTTTTCCAAGATTATTTTTTCCCCTCTTTAAAGAGTTTCCCGTATAACAGCACCGAGCCTAAAGCGAAAACGCTGCCTATAAGGGCGCCGCCAAGCACATCGGACGGGTAGTGAGAAAGCGTGTACACCCTGGAATACCCCACAAGCACGGCAATAAAATAAAACGCCGACCTCGCGAAACGGTTAGTCCAGAAATACGACAGCGACAGCGCCGCCGCGAACATATTCGCGGCGTGATTGGACGGGAAGGAAGGCGAAAGGCCCCCGGAGGGGCGGGCCCTTTCAAACAACGGCTTTAATACATTGCCGCAGACGGCATCGGTGACAACTACCGTCAAAAGGCAGACCAGAAAGGCCGCCAGGCCTTTCTTTTTACCGAAATAAACCATCGCGGCGCAGGCCGCCAGTATTGGGACTATCCAGCTTTTTGAATCGGAAACCAGCGGCATAAGGAAATCAAAAAAACCGTTTTTAAGAGTTTCTGAAATTAAAGCCAGCAAAGCGTTATCAGCAGAAATAAAAATATTCATTCTAATAAGCAGGCAGGACTCTTAAGACCTCAGCCATGGTGGTAACGCCCTGCGAAACCAGCGTAATGCCGTTCTGTTTCATGCTGACCATGCCGTTCTTTTCCGCGGCAGCCCTTAAGTCGCTTAATTTTGCCCCTGAAAGTATCATATCCCTTATGGCCTCGTTAATAACAAGCAGTTCATAAATTCCCACCCTGCCGGAATAACCGCTTCCGTCGCAGTGAGCGCAGCCCCTGGGCCTGTAGAAAACAATATCTGATTTGTTGTCGGGAAGCCTGACTTTAAGGCTTTCCAATACCCTGGCCGGCGGTTTATAGGGGTCACGGCAATGAGTGCAAAGCGCGCGCACGAGCCTCTGGGCGAGAACTCCGTGAAGCGAGGAAGCGATAAGATAAGGCTCAACTCCCATATCCAAAAGCCTGGTTACAGTGCTGACGGAATCATTGGTGTGAATTGTGCTCAGCACCAGATGCCCCATAAGGGCCGCGTTAATAGCTATTCTGCAGGTCTCCTCATCTCTTATCTCTCCGACAAGAATTACATTGGGATCCTGCCTTAAGCAGGCGCGCAGGGCCTGGGCGAAAGTAAAACCTATCTTTGAATTAATCTGAACCTGCGTGATGCCGCTCTCTCTGGCTTTCCCTGCAAGCAGATCGTACTCAATGGGATCTTCAAGCGTAATGATATTCTTTGAGGAGGATTTTATTTTATTAAGCGCGGAATACAGGGTGGTGGTTTTTCCGCTTCCCGTAGGGCCCGTGACAAGTATTATGCCGCTGTGCAGATTCAGCAGTTCCTCAAATTTAGTCTGCGTTTCAGGTTGAAAACCGAGATGCTCAATACCGAGGGCGAAACTGCTTTTATCCAGAACTCTTATAACTATTTTTTCTCCGTATTTGGCCGGCAGGGTGGAAACCCTGAAGTCCACATTTCTTTTGTTTACGCTCAGCGAAATCTGCCCGTCCTGGGGCATTCTGCGCTCGGTAATATTCATCGCCGCCATTATTTTTATCCTGGAGGCCACCGCCAGCTGTATTTCCTTGGGAATAAATTCCTTTGAAAACAACATGCCGTTTACCCTGTACCTGACAAAAACCCCGTGTTCCTGCGGTTCAATATGAATATCGCTGGCCCGGCTCTTTACCGCTTCAATAAGTATGGCATCAACCAGTTTGACAACCGGAGCTTTGTTGGCGAACTCCCTGATTTCCTCAGTGCCCAAATCCCCATCCTTCTGAGGAACCTCAAGCTTATCGGTAATTACCTCTTTCAGCGCCTTACCCATATTTTCATCGGAGTAATATTTTGACAAAACAACTTCCACATTGCTTTCCAGCGCGACAAAAGGCTTAATGACAAACCCGGTCAGAATCTGGATATCGTCAATTGAAATCAGGTCATTTGGGAAAACCATGGCAAGCTTTACCTCATTGCCTGATATTTCCACAGGTAAAACCCTGTATTTATTAACCACTTCTTCCGGAAATGATTTAAGGAGCTCTTTATCAACTTTATTTTCATCAATACTGATAAACGGAACCTTAAAATACCCCTCAAGCAGCGCGGGCGCGTCCGCAGGCTTCAGAATACCTTTTTTTTCAAGAAGCTGTTCCAATGAAACACCGGAAAGTTTTCGTTCAAGCAGTATGTCGGATAACTGGTTGGGATCAATTTTTTTCGTCTTGTAAAGCGCTTCAAGAAGCTGAGGAAGAGCCGCGGCCTTCATAATTACACCCCTTTTGAGATCAGCTTTTTTATTGTCTTTGAAAGTTCCGGATAGTCAAACGGTTTGGTCGCGTACTCATCCGCGCCGCATTCGTAGCTCATAATCTCGTCAACATTCTGCGATCTGGCCGTAAGGATTATTACAGGTATATTTTTGGTCAACTCAGCGGCTTTAACGCTCTTGCAGACTTCCCAGCCGTTTATCTCAGGCATCATTACATCAAATATATACAGATCATAACCGCCCGCCGAGGCCTTTTCAAGAGCTTCTTTTCCGTTCACACAAACCGTCACATCGTAGCCGTCGTGCATTAAATACCGGCTTAAAATCATCGCGATATCCGGCTCGTCATCCGCAAGAAGAATCTTTTTCCTGTCAGCCATACCAATAGCCTCCCTGTTCAGTCTTTTTTGCTTTCCATCTCAAAAATATCCTTCAGCTGTTCCACTAGAGTTCTAAGGGAAAAAGGTTTTATCATATACTCTCTGGCCCCAAGTTTTATGGCCCTGGACCTATCTTCCACAGTGCGCGCCGTAACTACAATTATGGGTATGTCCTTGGTCTCCGGATCGTTTTTAAGCGTTTTTATAACCTCAAAACCATCCATGCCGGGCAGCATCAAATCCAGGAGTATCATATCGGGCTTTTCGTTTTTCGCAATGGAAACCGCCTGCATGCCGTCATAGGCGTTCATTACGGAAAAATTATTTTCCTTTATTGATACGGTCAAAAGAGCGATGATGTCCGGATCATCATCAACGATAAGCACTTTCTTTTTCAGCTTCTCGCCATTGACCTGAAGTTCAATGCGCCTAATGCATTCAAATAATTGCGCGGGCTCAAAAGGTTTTGTGATATAATCCGCCACACCGAGCTTATAACCTTTCTCCTTCTCATAAACCACCGAAACAATTACTATCGGAATATTTTTTGTTTTTGGGTTCTGTTTTAGAAGCGCGGCCACGGAATACCCGTCCATGTTCGGCATCAGCATATCAAGAGTAATCAGGTGCGGATTAAATTCTCCCGCTTTTTTTATTGCATCCAGTCCTGAGTATGCGACCTCAACTTCATAGCCTTCTCTCACAAGCAGGTTCTGTATTACCTTTGAGAGATCTTCGTCGTCATCCACCACAAGTATTTTATTAATAGAAAATACCTGTTTTTCTCCCGGAGCGAGAACGGGCAGAACAGCGGGAACTTCTTCGGGTATGTCGCCGTCTTTCGCTTTTGGCAGAACGAAAGAAAAAACGCTCCCTTTACCAAGCTCGCTCTCAACCCAAATACGCCCCTTGTGGGCAAGAATTATTGATTTTGATATAGCAAGCCCAAGCCCCGTTCCGCCATAGACGCGCGTAGAGGAGGAATCAATCTGCTGGAACCTTTCAAAAAGCTTCGCGTAATCTTCTTTGGAAATTCCCATGCCGGTATCAGACACGGAAATTTTAATATCCTTATTTTCCTCTTCAACCCTTACGGTAACAACGCCGTTCTCCGGAGTAAACTTCACGGCATTGCCCAATAAATTCACAATAACCTGCTTGATCATGTTTTTGTCGCAAAATATTCTAGGCAGAAAATCCGGCCCCTTATAAACAATTTCTATTTTCTTTTTAAATCCGATGGGCAACATCTCCTTGACGGTTCCTTTAACGATTTCAGCAACATTATAGGGTTTTATATCCATTTCTGTCTTGCCCGCCTCAATCTTTGAAAGATCAAGCAGGTCGCTGATAAGCTTGATAAGCCTCAGGGCGTTGTTCTCTACGATTTTCAGCATTTCCTTCTGGGAATCCGTGAGCTCGCCTTCGGCGCCGCTTAAAACCAGCTCAACGGCACCCTTAATTGATGTCAGGGGGGTGCGCAGTTCGTGCGAAACATTAGAAACAAAGTCGGTTTTCATCTGGTCTATTCTTTTCTCCTGCGTAATGTCACGCAGAATCGCGAAAATCTCTCCGCTTTCAAGGAAAGAGGCAGTAATATTTACATAAATGGGTTCTCCGGCCCTGTTTTTCCACTTCATTACATAATTTTTAATAAAGCCCTTTTCTTTGAGCTGCTCTAACCCTTTTGTTTTCTCGTCAACCAAAAGGAGGTCCACACCTTTACCCAGGACCTCGGATTCCTTATACCCGAAGGTCAGTTCCGCGCCCATATTCCAGTTTTTAATCTGCATCTTATCGTCAAATATTATTATGGGGTCAAAAGAATTTTCAATCACGCCCCTGTATTTCTTTTCCGAAAGGGACAGCTCCGCGGTCCTTTCCATCACCTTGGTTTCAAGCGATTCCTTGGCCTCTTCAAGATTCCGGTAGGCATCCTGAAGCCCGTCGTTAAGTACCTTGATCATTATAATTGAATCATAAGAATCAATCGCTCTTTTAACCGTGTATTTTACGGTTTCAATCGTGAACGGCTTGCTGATAAAATCAATAGCTCCGGCGCGCATGGAATCTACGGCCATATCCATAGAACCGTAGCCGGTTGAAATAATAACGCTGATATCCTTATTAATTTGTTTAATTTCTGCTAACAGCGATATACCGTCCATATCCGGCATTTTAATATCTGTAATGACAACGCAAATGTCGGGGGACTTTTTAACAATTTCCAGGGCTTCAGCCCCGCTTGCGGCGACAAAAACCTCATAATCGGAGTTCAACTGCCTCTGAACAAGAGTCCTGATGGACTGTTCGTCGTCAACAACAAGTATTTTTCTTTTCAGCGGCATTAATGCCTCCAAAGTAAACTCAATTTAAAACATTTATCTGTTCCGGGCTGTTAATTATTATCTCGGGTTTGCCATTATACTCTTTAACTAATCCAGACGCGGTGACTTCCCTGCCCAGATAATATTTCTGCGGGTATTCGGGAAAATTATGAAATGATCCGGAAAAAATAACCAGGGTCAGATGTTTCCTGTAATCGGGATGAAAATTAAGCATGCAGACTTTCCCGGTGTTGTGGGAGGCCGCTATTTTCCCTCTGACCGTCACATATTTCCCCACATAACTGCCGGCCGCGTTCCAGCTGATTAAGGAGGCCTTTAAACCGGCCGCGTTTACAGCCGCCGGCTTACTCCGCAACGGGACGGAAACCGAGAACCACTTCGTCCAGAGATAAACAATAAGCGAAACTGAAAACAGCGTAACCAAAAACCTCGCTGTCCAGACGGCGCCCGCGCCCGGCTCCTTAGCAACCGTGTTAGTTCTCAACGGAATATTTCCTCAATAGCCTGGCAAGTTCAGTGTCAAATTTTTCTTTTCCCTCAAGATTTAAAGACTCATAGGAAGCGATAATATTTGCTATGCGACCGTCCCTTAAAGATGTATTCCAAAGCCCGTAGCCGCTCTTTCTTGCCGCCGCTTCCAGCCTGGCGAATTCTTCTGACTTTTCAAACGCAAACCGTCTGTAAGCGTAGCCGTAGCCAAGACGAATCAGTTCGGAGTTAAGCAGCCGGCCGTTGATGCGGATATAAGCCAGCAGCCTGCCGTATTTATCCCTGTTGTCGGAACCCTCCACCTCAACGCGGCACACAAAACCCTCGGCGAACTTTCTTGAGAACTCCATAGCCTCGGAGGCAAAACGCTGAACAGGCACTTCGGGATGATGCAGTTCCGGGGTATCCACTCCTATAAGCCTTACGGTGTCGCCGCTGGAAAGAATCAGCGTATCCCCGTCTATTACTTTTTTGACAACAAACTCTCCCGCGAATCTTATCGCGGACTCCGCGCTTTGAGGGCCTTTTGAATTATGCCTGTAAACGGCGAACATGCCGGACAAAATTATAAGAGTCAGGACAAGCACAAACCTGATATACGCGTCTTTTAAATACCTCATTTCCCTTTCGCGGGTTTGCTCTGCTCAAGCGCCTTTATTTCCTCAAGCTCCCTGTTAATATTTTCAATGGCGCTTCTGGCTGTCCCGGAAACCGCCTTATCGGCGTCGTTTAAAAGCTTTTCAAGCTCCGCTATGGAAGAGGCGTCGCCGAGCCTGCCGAGAGCCTGAGCG
This sequence comes from Elusimicrobia bacterium RIFOXYA2_FULL_47_53, assembly GCA_001800315.1. Classification (GTDB taxonomy): domain Bacteria; phylum Elusimicrobiota; class Endomicrobiia; order Endomicrobiales; family XYA2-FULL-47-53; genus XYA2-FULL-47-53. Next base: position 48,004 of record MGVE01000007.1, read on the forward strand.
CAGGAGCGCCTGACAACCGCAATGGGGTCCGCGAGGTTTTTAACAAGCAGAGGCACCGCGGTTTTAATTTTAAGAAGGCCTGAAATCTGTGCGGCCATAACCCTCACGCCTTCGGCTTCGTCCGAGAGCATGGCGGCGATATCTTTATGTGTTTCCGCGGCATTAATCTTGCCGAGGGCTCTTACGGCCTCGCCTCTTATGGCGGGATATGGATCTTTCAACAGCGTTTTCATTAAGGGAACTGCCCTGGCCGATTTGGTATCGCCGATCGCCATTATTATGCTCATCTTCGCGTTAAGATTTTTCTCAGTCGTGAATTTCTCCAAAAGCGCGGAAACGGCGCGAGGATCCCCGCTGGCGCCAAGGGCGTTTATTGCCGCTCTTCTCACCTCAACATTTTCATCAGCCAGCATCTTTATCAGGCGCGGCACATTGGCCTTTTTTTTCTCGGCGCCTATGTATATAACGGCGTTGCGCCTGACTATTGGATCCGGATCGGTAAGCTTTCCCAGATTGCCCTGCTCGGCCGGAGCGCTCTGCGAAACCGAAGCTTTCTGTTTTGCCGCGGCCTGAGTTTTAGCCGGGGCCTTACCGTCCTCGGCGCTCAGACAAGAAGCAAAAGCCACAACAGCCAATACCGCAACAATAAATTTTTCCATCACTCCTCCGTTAAACCAGTCATTTCCCCTGCCCGCCGTACTCAACCCCGAGGGCAAGCCGTTTTGCGCCCGCTTTTTTTGAAATGTCCAATACCCGTATAACCTTATCGTACTGAAGCTGTTTGTCAGCGTCTATCACCACCACAAGATCGGGATTATTGATGATTCTGGCGGTAAGTTTCTGCCCAAGCGCCTCAAAAGAAACCTCTTTTTCATTGAGCATCACCGCGCCCTCCGCGCTTATTTTAATTTTTATGTTCTTGTCGGTCTGGCTTTCCGAAGAAACGGACTTGGGAAGTTTAATTTTAATGGCAGACTGAACGAAAAGAGGGGTGGTAACCATGAATATAATCAGCAAAACAAGCACAACATCCGTAAACGGCGTTATGTTGATCTCCGACATCATTTTAGATCTCTTCTGATGATGCTTTCTCATGCTACCTCTTGGAAACCAGGATGTCCAGCATTTCAGAGGCGCAGTATTCCATATCGGTCACGAAGTTATCAACCCTGCGCATGAAATAATTATAGGCCACCACCGCCGGTATGGCCACGATAAGCCCGGTCGCGGTGCATATAAGGGCCTCGGCGACTCCGCCGATGACCACCGAAATCCCGCCCGAACCGACGGTAGAAATATTGTGAAAGGAGCGCACTATTCCGAGAACCGTGCCGAAAAGCCCGATATAAACCGCGATGTTGCCTATGGTGCCGACGATACTCGTGTACTTCTCAAGTTTCACGGTTTCAACCATAATCTCCCTGTCCATGGCGCTTGAGATTTCCTTCTCCTCGTGTTCTCTTTTCTTCAGGCCGGCCCTGACAACGGCCGTCACGGGAGTATCGGCGGAGCCGCAGTTTTTCAGAGCCTTGTCATAACCGCCCTTTTCCACATCCGCCCTGACCGAAGCCAGGAATTTTATCTTGTCAATCCTGGACTTGGAGCTGTAGGTAAACAGCCTTCCGATTATAACCGCTAAGGAAAGCACGGAACAGAACAGGAGGATATACATTGTAAACCCGCCCATATGAAATATTTCAAACAGCGATTTTCCCTCAAACATAAACTACCTCTTTATTTAAAATTCAGGACAACCCCGAAGCTGACTTCAGGCATTGTTCTGGTAAAACCCGGCTGCACCTCAATTTTTTGCCCTAAAATATTGTCGGCGCGCGCCGAGAGTTCAACTCCTCCGCTAAGGATCCTTTTTATTGACAATCCCGCGCTGCCGAATTCGCCTATATAATCATCCGTTATTCTTGTAAAACGCCTCTTTGAAACCTGCCTGTAATCTACCCGCGCCTCAAAACCCTCAAGCGCGAACTCAATGCCTGCTTTCGCGGTATACCCGGGGAGCATAGGCACTTCGTCCGCAAAGTTAAAAACCGCTTCCAAAGACGGTTTTACCAAACCAGCGTTATACTCGGCTTTAAACGCTCCACCCGCCGCATCCCGTTGCGGAATATTAAACGGATACAGAAAATCAGATAAAGCATCCTTCTCCCACGCGATCATATTCTTAACTTTTTTCAAGGAATATGACGCCTCTGCCGAGCATTTTTCTGAAACATAATACGAAATTGAACCGTTGTAATGCTCCGTGTTTTCCGGCCACAGCAGAAACGGGTTGGCTAAAGTGTAGTCAAAACTCTCATAAAGAGCGCCCCACTCCGGCTTATCAAAACCCGGGATGAAACTTAACCGCGCCCTTAAACCGTCTGTAATTTCGTACCCCGCGGAACCGCCGTAAAACATTTTTTTGTTGTCATAATCGGCCTCAAGCGAAAAATCCATGGCGCCGAAGGTTATCGCCGAATAGCTCAGCGAGTATTTTGAATATTCCCCGAAAATCTTATATCCGGTTTCACCGGAAAGGCTGCCGTTGAAGCTCAGTTCGCTGTCCCTGAAGGGCTGCCAGGCGGCGCGTATTTCTCCGCCCGTTAATTCATTGGCCGCGGCATTATTAACTTCATGCCTTTCCAGTAAAGCCCTGCCTTTAATGTTGAAATTGTCCGCGGGGTAATATTTCACCTCGGGAACTGCCGAATAGCTGTTGCCTCGCCGGTCAAAGAAGACCGAATCCTTTGAGTCGGCCAGAACCGAGACAAACAGTTCGTCAGTTGGCCGGAAACCTCCCTGAAAACTGAACTTTTCCAGGTCTCCGGCAAGCCTCCTGTTTTCTCCGTCCGAATGTCCCGCCGAATAAATAACATTCCAGTTATCGCGCAATGCCAGGCGCAGATCCGCGCCCAAAAGCCCGAAACTTCCCTGGTAGACGCCCAGAGAAAACGGCGTGCCGCGCTTAGAGAAAGATGTAAAAACCGGTTCGGGCCAGGCGTAGGAAAGCTCTACGGATGAATCGGAAATAAAATTCTGTTTTCTCAGTATAGGCTGGCCCGGCTGGCCCGGCGGAAGCCTCTCTATCACAGGCTGGGTCTCGGGGATATAGAACCTCTCGGTTTCTTCGGAAATCAGCCGCCCGGAAAACAGGGCCAGGCATGTCAAGGAGCAGGCTAATAACTTTAGTATCATCCTTATTTCATTCTCATTTCATTTAAACTTTTTTCGGCTTCAGCGGCCCAGAGAGAAGACGGGAAATATTCCCTGGTTCTTCCGAACGCCTTGCGCGCCTCTTCGTACTGCTTCTGCGACTGACAGGCCCTGCCCGCCAGATACTGAGCCTCGGCCGCAAATTGCGGGTAAGACCTGAAAAGATAAACAGTCTTAAGATATTCAACGGTGGCTTCTTTGAAATCGCCGCGCTCATAATAAAGGTCCGCTATCTGCTTCTGAGCCTGGGCTGAAACCTCTCCCTGATAGGCCTCGGCGCAAAGCCTTAAATTTGAGAGAGCTTCCTCCGGCCTGCCGGCCGCTTTTGCTTCGGCGGCCTTTTGCAGATATATTCTGGCCGCGGAAGCGCTGGAGGCGTATTTCCGCAGTATCTCGTTTCTTGTATTCCGGGCCTGAGTCTTTTCGTTCTGCTTGTCCTGTATCTTAGCTATCTCCTCAAGCGCCGCGGGAGCAAGAGCCGTTGACGGGAATTTTTCTTCAACCTTTCTGTATTCTGAAACAGCCTGCCTGTTTTTATTTTGCGCCGAGCAGGCCTCCGCTATTTTAAACTGGGCCAGCGCGCCGTGTGCGGTGCCGGGATTTTCCGAGGAAATTTTTCTGTATATGTCTATGGCCGTCGCGAAATTGCCCGAGAGAAGCTGTATCTCGCCGAGCCTCAGGGAGGCCTTTTTGGATAATTCCGAATAGGGATAATTCTGTTCTATCGCCGCGAAGGCCTTCTGAGCGGGGGCATATTGTTTCTCCGCCATAAGGAATTCCGCTATATTATAATTTACTTCCCCGGTAAGATTTGAAAGCGGGTACTCATCCGCCAGCTCTGACCAGGCCCTGACGGCGTCTTCCTTTTTCTGCAGTGACATATAGCAGTCGCCGATGGAATACATGGCGTAAGCGGCGACGGGGCTGCGCGGATAACGGCCGACAACATCACTGTAAACTTTTATCGCTTCCTCCGGCCCGCGGCTGGATCTGTAGATATCGGCAAGGCGGAGGTATGATTCGGGCGCCAGGGCCGAAGCCGGCGTCTGCCTGAGCACCTCGTTGAATTCAGCCGCCGCCTCGTCAAACTTCTGATCTTTCAGATAAGCCAGCCCGAGATAATAAAGCACTTCGTCTTTATTCTCAATCTTAGAATCTTTGATTTTCAGCAGATATTCTCTGGCCCTGCCGTAATCGCCCTTTTTGTAATACGCGAACCCCAGCCCGAAAAGCACATTCCTGCCCTCCGGGCGTTTGAGCGTATAAATTTCGGAAAGCTTGTTGAATGCATCAATTGACCTGGCATAATCCCCCTGCAGCAGATAGGAGTTGGCTATATCAATCCTGACAAGAGGAATTATTTCGCTTTCCGGGAACTCGGACACGATCTTGGCGCATATTTCCCTCGCGAGGCCGTAGTCGCCCCTTCCGGAGAAAGATTTTGCCATCCCGAACAGAGCCCGGTCAAAAAGGCCGGAAGCAGGGTTCCTGTCTAAAAATTTCTCGTAGTATTTTCTCGCGGAGTCAAACTCCTGCGTTTTAAAATAACTTTCGGCAAGCATGTACTCGGAGCTTTCGCGGAACCCGGACTGCGGGTATACTTTGGCAAGGCGGGCAAAGTCTTTGCGGGCCTCGTCATAATCGCCGCCTTTAAATCGGCTCCAGGCCAGCCAATAGAAGGCATTGTCGCCATAAGAAGACTTGGGGTATTTTTTCAGAAACTTTTCCAGCATTGAAGAGGATTTTTCGTAATCCTGTTCCGAGTAGGCGCTCAAAGCCGCCATGTACGCCGCCTGAGGCGCCAGTTCGCTGCCGGGATAGCGGGCAACAAAAGCCGTAAACATCCTGCCGGCCCCTTTATAATCGGATGAAGAAAAACGGCACCAGCTTTGCCCAAGGTAAGCCTTCTGGGCCGCCATTGATTCGGCCGAATTCCTCTTGACTTTCTGGTAATATTTTCCGGCCTCACCGTAATTCTCCTGCAGGTAATATATCTCGGCGATGGCATATAGCGCCTGCACTCTTATTTCCTGGGGTACGGACTGCTCAAGAAGCTTTTCAAACTCGCCGACAGCCTGCGCGAATTTGCCCCTGTTTCTCATCGCCTCGGCCAGACGAAACCGCGCCAGCGGGATAAAGGATGAATCTGCGTTTGACTCAATGAACTTGGAAAATTCCTTCTGCGCGTCCTCATAACTGCCGCGCTGGAACCATGCCTCGGCGACATAAAACTGCGCGCCGTGGGCAAGAGAAGTTTTATCTTTGAAGCGGTTTAATACTACACCGAAGCCGGAAAGAGCCGTCTTGTATTTTTCCAGGTAAAACAGGCTGACAGCGCGGCCGTAGTAAGCCTGGGCGATAAAATCCCCGTCCTGGAATTTCTTTATATAGCCGGCATAACCGGACAGGGCCTCCTGGTATTTCTGCAGGCGGAAATAAGATTCAGAGAGAAAGAATTCCGCCTCCGCGGCATACCGGCTCTTAGGGTAGCGGTTTAAAAACTCGCTGAAAAAATCCTGAGCCTTTGAGTACTGACCCATGGCGAAACGGCATTCCCCCTGCCTTAAATAGGAACTTTCTCCAAGGTCACCGTCAGGGAAAGCAAGCGCGAGAGAAGCATACTCGCTCAAGGCCGCCTTGTAATTGTTGGCGCTGAACAAATTCTCGGCTTGGGCAAAGTCCCGCGCGGCGTCAGCGCTGAGGCGCGCGCACGCGAATGCTAAAATAACCGACATGATCAATAATTCTTTTTTTAATCTCATAAATTTGCGCACAGAAACACAAAAATCAATTTTTAAAATTATATAAATTATCAATGCAATTCGTCAAACCGTCATTTCTGCCAGTCGGGCATGTAGGACCTGCCCGCCATCTTTTCAAGCGCCCTGCGCCCCGAGCCGTCAGCTCCGATTATATATAGCCCGCTGCCGCCGGCGCGGCTTGAAGAATAAACAATAAACCTGCCGTCAGCGGACCAGGAAGGGTTTTCGTTGTCCCCCTCGTTTTGAGTTAAACGCGTAATTTCGCCGCTTGGCAGGTCGTATACAAAAAGGTCGTATTTGTCTCCGCGCCCCTGGCGCATGGTAAAGACTATTTTATCTCCTCTGGGGGACCAGGCCGGAGAATCACAATAACCCCTCGGCGGCAGGCGCCTGATATTGCCGCCGTCAACATTCATAATAAACAGCTGGGGATAGCCCGGGCTGTCCGAGGTATAGACTATCTCCTTGCCGTTCGGGGCAAAAGACGGGCTTGTGTCGGAATAGGAACCAAAGGTGAGGCGTTTTATCATTTCCCCCGAGGGGGCGATGAGATATATTTTAGGCATGCCGCCCATTGAAAGAGTAAGGGCAATCCTTGAACCGTCAAAGGAAGGGGCCGCCGCGGTATTTAAGCCCTGCCTCTCAGAAATCACTCTTCTTTTACCCCCTGAATCAGAGATTGAGTAAAGATCCGGGTTGTCGTTTCGGTATCCGGTGAAGAGAATACTGGTTCCCGACCATATCGGAAGAATATTAATTGACCTGTCAAAAGTCAGCTGGCGGACATTGTAACCGTCGTAATCACATATATATATTTCCTTAAATCCGGTTTTGTTATTGCAAAAAACTATTTGCGAAGAGGCTATCCCGCGCTCGCCGGTAAACCTCTGAATGATATCGTCGTTGGCTTCATGCGCGATCTTTCTTATATCCTGCTGTTTGCCGTTAAAAACCTTTTCCCATATAGGCTGTTTGCTTCCGATATCAAGCGCCTGCACGGTAAGAATTAATTCTCCTTTAGAAATCCTGATCCTTCCGCAGATAAGAATGTTCGCGCCGCGCTCGGCCCATATTTTAAGCTCCTCGTCTTTTCCCGTATATAAAGGGCCGTCCTCAACAATATTAAAATACCTTGAGAACAAAAGATCCGACAAGAGAACCTCAAGAATCTCCCTTGAGGCCTTAGACTCTTCAATAGTAGGCGTCTGAGGCACGAAACCCGCCGCCCCCATTTCCATGCGGCTGCCGTGAGCGCTCAGGCTTAGATATATGTCCGTGGCGCATACCACTGCTGAGAGGAGTAGAGCGAGAATCGCTGAAACTGTGTACTTAAACATTTTATTCCCTGAAAGAAAATTCAAAATAGACTCCAAGATCCTCTTCCGCGTAACCCTGCGGCAAAGGCGGGAAAGGCCCCGATATAGCGACCGAGCGCAACGCCTGCTGGTCAAACAATCCGTCGCCGGACGATTCCTTGAGCTTCAGCTCGGAAATAACTCCGTCTTTTGATATTCTGAAATATACTACCGCCTTTATCCTGCCGAAGGCTGTTGACCATTGCCAGTTTCTGCCGATTTTTTTTACTATCGTTGAAGTGTAATATGCGTAGGGAAAACTCGCGGTATCATAACTGATCTGAGATGAAGAGCCCGCGGCGGCGCCCGGTATGCCCGGCGCCGAGGGTTTTGAGGCGGCCTGCGGCGAGGCCGGCGCCCTGGGGGCCGGGAGCTCTTTTGGCGCTTTTACCTCGGTTTTTTTCTTTTTTGAAATATTTACATCCCCCTCGGATTTTTTTTCAATTTTAGCCGGCTTTTCCGCGGCGGGAGGCGCGGCTGACACGGGCTCGGCCGAAGGAGGCGGGCCGTAGAAAGCGAGTTCAACCGGCAAAATGATGTAATTGGATTTTTTTACTGTCAGAGAAGCCGCGATAAAAAGGCTCAAATGAAGAAGCAGGGATATCGCGAAAGGGAATTTAATGTCATTTTTCATGGGTTTTGGATGTCTTTAATTTTTCCGCCGCCGTATGAGCTTCGGGCGTGCCGGGAAAATCTTTAATCACAGACTCCATGACCTTTTTGCTTTCTTCCACCCTGTCTAAAAGCTCCAGGCACAGGGCTCTTCTTAAACGAACGGAGGACATAAGGCTGCTTTTAGGATAGAAGGTTTCAACCTGCTCAAACTCCTGCAGGGCGCTGGCCCATTCGCTTAAAGAGTAATACGATTCGGCGATGTAATATTGCGCCTGATCGGCAAAACCGCCCTGCGGGTATTTCTCAAGATAAGATTTAAAACCCACCATAGCCAGGTCAAACTTGCCGCGCGAAAAATCGCTGTAGGCCAGTTTATACAGTTCGGACGGAGGCGGGGCGGCTTTGAGCGCGGAACCGGAAAGCTCTTCTGAGAGCTTGTTCATCCTGGAGGCAAAATTCGCTTCAACATCATCAAGCTGCTGCCCCAACAAAGACATCCTGTCCCTCGTGTCGCCGAGTTCGGAATTCAACGCGTTCATGCTGCCGGACAAAGAATCCATTTTAGACGCAATATCAGCCTGGTTCCTCTGCACCTCGTTAAGCTTAAGCTGCAGCTGATATATATCGTCGCGCAAATCCACAAGCTCCCTGGAAGTAGCGACACACCCGGACAAGGCCGGGAAAAGCAAAACCGTCAACAATATTATTCTTGATTTCATAGTTACTTAGACTGAGACAAACGGATTTTTGTTTCGGCTCTCCTGTTCTTTGCCCAGGCCGATTCGTTGCTCGCGGGATCAACAGGTTTTTCTTCTCCGTAGGATATCGTGCCGATGGCATTTAGTGAAACGCCAAGCCTGCCGTAATATTCCCTTACCGACTGAGCTCTGCGCTGTCCCAAAGCCAGGTTATACTCTACGGTCCCTCTTTCGTCGCAGTAGCCTTCCACAAGAGCCACGAATTCTCTGTGGCTCTTAAGATACTCCGAGTTCCTTTTCAAAACAGCCCTGGCTTCCGCGCTTAACTCCACGCTGTCATAATCAAAAACTACCGCCGACAGTTCAACAACAGGCTGCCAGTCTTTAAACCTTACCGAAGGTTCCGTAGTATCTTCCGCTTCAACGGCGGCTTGCGGCTCCTCGGACGGTTTTATCATCTGCTTTTTAGCGCAGCCCGCGGCAAACACAAGCGCCACAAGCAGCAGTATTTTTTTGTTCATTTTACACCTCCGCCTCTCAAATAACTTATTGAGAAAACAATTTAATATCGTTGTTACATTTTACCTAAATTCCCGCCGGGTGTCAAACAAAATAGCGCATTTAAACAATAAATTGAGTCAATTGAAAAACCCTCAAAAATGTCCTGTCATTGCGATCTCCCGAAGGGAGAGAAGCAATCTTGACTTTCCGTCAGTAACAACGAGATTGCCGCGTCGTTGCACTCCTCGCAAAGACGACCTGAAACACTTTTTCAATTGACTCAAATTATTAATAAAAAACGGATTCGGTTCAAGTGTTAAGATGATTGGAGTTAACAGCGGTTACTTAAGATAGGGTTTGAGGTAATGGCCGGTATGCGAGGCTTCCGATTTAACTATTTTCTCCGGGGTTCCGGCCGCGACCACGCGGCCGCCGCCTTCTCCGCCTTCCGGGCCCAGATCAATTATCCAGTCGGAAGTTTTTATAACCTCAAGATTATGTTCTATGACAAGAACCGTGTTGCCCGCGTCCACGAGCCTGTGCAGAACGCTCAAAAGTTTCTCCACATCGGCAAAATGCAGCCCGGTGGTCGGCTCGTCTAAGATATAGAGCGTCCTGCCGGTGGAGCGCTTTGAAAGTTCGCTGGCAAGCTTGACCCTCTGCGCCTCGCCTCCGGAGAGAGTTGTCGCGCTCTGTCCGAGTTTTATGTAACCGAGCCCCACATCGTTTAAGGTTGTAAGGGTCCTGCTTAAAACCGGAATATTTTTAAAAAACTCGGAGCCTTCCTCCACCGTCATGTTAAGGACTTCATCAATGTTTTTGCCTTTGTATTTGATTTGAAGGGTTTCTTCGTTAAAGCGTTTTCCGGAACAGACTTCGCAGCGCACGAAAACATCCGGAAGAAACTGCATCTCAATCTTGAGCGTCCCGTCTCCGCCGCAGTTCTCGCACCTGCCGCCCTTTACATTGAAAGAAAATCTGCCGGGCTGATAGCCCCTGACCTTAGACTGCGGCACCTGCGAAAAGAGCTCGCGGATGGGCCCGAAGGCGCCGGTATATGTGGCGGGATTGGAGCGCGGGGTGCGCCCGATGGGCGACTGATCCACAATTATCACTTTATCCAGATGCTCAATTCCATTTATGCTTTTAAATATGCCCGGGGCTTCTTTTGAGCCGTAAAGCTCTTTGGCCAGCGACTTATAAATTATTTCATGAACGAGAGTGGATTTGCCCGATCCGGAAACACCGGTTATAGACACGAAAAGCCCCAGAGGAACGGAGACATCAATATTTTTAAGATTAAACTGCCGCGCCCCTTTTATCTCAAGTTTCTCCTTCTTTGGAAGCCTGCGTTCTTTTGGCAGAGGTATCTGAAGCTTTCCGTTGAGGTACTGGGCGGTCAGAGACTTTTTCTCCTTAAGGATTTCGCTGAGCGGCCCCTGGGCTATTATCTCTCCGCCGTGAATGCCCGCGCCGGGGCCCAAGTCCACTATCCAGTCTGATTTTCTCATGGTTTCTTCGTCATGCTCAACGACGATAAGCGTATTGCCCATTTCGCGCAGCTTTAAAAGAGTGTCAAGCAGCCTGCCGTTATCTCGCTGATGAAGCCCTATGGAGGGTTCGTCAAGGACATAGAGGACTCCGGTCAGCCCCGAACCAATCTGGGTGGCCAGGTGAATGCGCTGGGCCTCTCCTCCGGCCAGCGTCGCGCTCTCGCGCTCAAGATTCAGATAGCCAAGCCCCACATTAAAAAGAAAATTGAGCCTTGAATTTATCTCTTTTAAAATAACCTTGCTTATATTTTTTTCCTTCTCTGAAAGTTTAAGTCCCGCGAAGAACTCCAGGGCGCGCTCAACCGACATTGAAGAAACCTGCGCTATGGAATTACCGCCCACTGACACAGCCAGCGCCTCCGGCTTAAGCCGGGCGCCTTTGCAGACGGGGCAGATTTTTCGCGTTATATATTTGTTGTATATTTCTTCCTTGACATAATCCGACTCCGTATCCTGATAGCGGCGCTGCATATTTTTTATCACGCCCTCAAATTCCCCGTCGCCGAAAAGAATAGCCTCCTGCTGTTTGCGTGAAAGGTCTTTCCACGGCTTGTTTTTTGGTATTCCGTTGCGGCGGCAGGCGTCGTGAAGCATGGTTTCGTAGTAACCGGCCCAGGAATTCTTCCAGCGGTGAGTCCTCGTGGTTATGGGAGCGGCCCAGGGAAGTATCGCCCCGCCTTCAATGGAAAGGTTTCTGTCGGGCACGACAAGCGACTCGTCAATTTCCAGCTTATTGCCGAGCCCGCCGCATTCCGGGCAGGCTCCGTAGGGCAGGTTAAATGAAAAAAGCCTCGGCTCAATCTCGGGCAAATTTATCCCGCAATGAACGCAGGCGTAATGCTCGCTGTAAATTTTCCCCGCGGCTCCGTTTTCGCCCGTGAGAATGGTCACCAGCCCTCTGGATTCCCGCAAGGCGGCTTCAACGGAATCCGCTATCCTGGAGCGCTCCGAGGCGGAAACCGAAATTCTGTCCACAACCAGTTCAATATTATGCTTTTTATACCTGTCAAGTTTAATCTTTTCGTCAAGGCCGTATATTTTACCGTCAACCCTGGCCCTCACGAACCCGGACTTGGAAAACCGCGCGAACAGCTCCTCGTAAGTTCCGATTCTGCCCATCACCACGGGCGAGAGGACCTGTATCTTTGTCCCCTCCTCCAGTTTGAGGATGTCATTTATTATCTGTTGGGATGACTGCGGCTTGACCTCAAGGCCGCATTTGGGGCAGTGCGGAATTCCGATCCTGGCGAAAAGCAGGCGCAGGTAGTCGTAAATCTCGGTAACTGTGCCAACCGTTGACCTCGGATTATGGGACGGCGTTCTCTGTTCTATAGCCACAGCCGGAGACAAGCCTTCAATAATATCCACATCCGGCTTGTTCATCAGCTCAAGAAACTGCCTGGCGTACGCGGAAAGGGATTCCACATACCTGCGCTGGCCTTCGGCGTAAATTGTGTCAAACGCCAGCGAGGACTTGCCCGAACCGGACAGGCCCGTTATGACAACAAGCTTGTTCCTTGGTATCTCAAGGCTTATATTTTTTAAATTATGCTCGCGCGCGCCTTTTATTATTATTTTTTCCATAATATTCCCGGGAGTTTCCGGCAGGTTGTAAGTATTTTCGCAGGTTGTTGTGAAAATATTGCGGATGGTATTGAACGGCCTGTAATAAAAATTAACTCCGGTATTTCAACCGGTCGCCCTCTTGCCGCCCGCTCTCTTGGACTCATAGAGTTTTTTATCGGCGGCATGAATAAGCTCGTTTAGCGACATATCCTGTTCTCGTTCCGAATAGACAGCCACGCCGATACTTATTCCCACACCCTTGCCTTTAAGGCCGTCCACCACTTTTGAAACGACTCGTTCGGCCAGCCTCATGGCGCTGTCAAGGTCTATCTCGGGAACGACGATAGAAAACTCGTCACCACCGTAGCGAAAGACCTGGTCCACGAACTGCCTGACACTGGCTTTAAGCATGAAAGCTATCTCTTTTAAAAGCCTGTCACCCTCAATATGTCCGTTTTTATCGTTAAATATTTTAAAACCGTCCACATCGCACATCATAAGCGCCAGTGACTTGTGCTGTCGTTTTGCTCTCTGCATTTCCGCGTGCAGCTGTTCAAAAAGGTACCTTCGGTTGAAAAGCGTGGTTAGCTCGTCAATTTTAACCAGCTCAAGCAGTTTGGTGTTTGAGGCCTCAAGCTGGTTAACAAGCTTTTCTTTCTCCTTTTTCATTTTCTGTTTTTCCAGGTATGTTTTTACTTTATGGACCAGTTCCCCGGGCTCTACCGGTTTTAAAATATACTCATCAACATCTTTCTTAATGGCCTCAAGAGCGGTCTCCATACTGCCGGCCCCGGTCACAAGCAGGAATATGGTTGAAGCGTCTTTTTTTCTCACGGGCTCCACCAGAGAAAGCCCGGAGGCGTCTCCCAGGGAAAGGTCTGAAATGACAAGGTTAAAATATTCCTTATCAACAAGAGCCAGAGCTTCGTCAAGAGAGGCGGCCGCCTTAACATTATAATTCTGCTCTTCAAGGATTGCCGCCATGGTCTGCCTTATGGAATCGTTGTCTTCAACCAGAAGAATCTCGGGCAGGAGGTCATCGGTTTCCCGCTCAGACTCTGCAACCTTTCTGTCAACAAGAGTATTGATTTCGTTAATAAGCAGTTCAATGTCAAACGGCTTGAGCAGGCAGGTATAGACGCCCTTTTTGGACATCGTGTCTATTATTCCGTCCAGGCTGTAGCCTGTAATGGCGATAATAGAAAGCGTGGGCTTAATTTTTTTCATTCTTTCAAGCACGGTGACGCCGTCCATGTCCGGCAGGCGCACATCCAGAAGCACCACATCAACATCCTTGGTTTTAAGAGTCTCCAGCGCCTCCAGGCCCTGCGACGCCGCGAGCACATCAAAACCCTTCGCGGAAAGTATCTCGCTGAGCGTGGAGCGGTCCGCCTCGCTGTCGTCTACTATAAGCACTACGGCTTTTTTCCTGACACCCGAGATCATCTTAACCACTTCTTCAACATTAAACGGCTTTTGCATAATCGTGGAAACGCCCTTTTCAAGCAGGTTCTTAAGCGGGTCAATATTGTTTGCTGTCATCATGAAAACTATCATGTCCGGCCTGATTTTCTTGAGTTCTTTAAATGTTTCAACCCCGTCAATACCCGGCATATTGACATCAAGCAGGGCAACATCGTACTGCTTCTGCCTGACCATGTTTATGGCCTTGTACCCGTCGCTGGCGGTATCAATATCCCAGTCGTTAAAAGAAAGAATGTCGCTGAGAGTTTCCCTGTAATTATCGTCGTCGTCAATAATAATAACCGCGAGCTTTTTGTTCAAGCTGTCCCTCCGGGCGATAAATTCACGACAGGGAGCTCAATAGTAAAGGTGGTGCCCCTGTCCTTCTCGCTGGTGACCCTGATTATGCCGTTATGCCTCTCTTCCACTATCCTTTTTACGACCGCGAGCCCAAGCCCGGTGCCTTTGGATTTGGTTGAAAAGAAAGGCTCAAATATTTTGCTGAGAATGTCCTTTGGAATTCCGCTGCCGGTGTCCATAACCTCAAACTTTACCATAGCCGCGGTAGAACCCCTGCCGGTTTTAAGCCTCAGCCTGCCACCGTTTGAGACCATGCTGTCCACGGCATTGTTAACTATGTTTCTTATAACCTGCTTCATCTCTTCCACATCCACATTTACATTGGGAATATTCCCAAACTCAAAATCAACCTTGATGTTTTCCGGACGCTTCGCCTCTTCAACCAGGCTTCTCACCAGCGCGTTCAAATCCTGCGAGGAGAGCACCGGCGGCCTGCTTCTTGAATAATCAAGCATGTCATTTATAATTTTGTTCGTTGATTTTATCTCGTTCTCAATAATCTCTATGCGTTTAAACATCTTAGGATTGGTTTCCGGGTTCTTCTTAAGCTCCATATTGATAAGGTAGGTGGCGTTGGTAATCGCCGCCAGAGGGTTCCTTATCTCGTGCCCGAGAATATTTGACATCTGCCCTATGGTGGAAAGCCTTTCCGTGCGCTTCAAATCCTCCTGGAGCTTTTTTAACTTCTTGGTCATGTTATTGAAAATTACCGCGACCTTGCCGAGCTCGTCTTTGGAAACCTCGGGTATCTGATAGTCCAGATTGCCGATAGAAACCGTTTCCATGCCGGCCATAAGAACTTTTACTGGCTTTACCAGGTTCTGGGCCAGCGCGAAGGCGCCGAGGAATGCCACTCCGCCGGTAATAAGGATTAAAAGCACCAGGGTGACCTTAAGTTTTGTGACAGGCGCGTAAGCTTCGCTGAGCGGCTCTTTGAAAATAACCAGCCAGCCCGGGCCGCCGCTCTGAACGGTTATGATTGTGTCCCAGCCCTGTTCATAGGCTTTGCCGGCTTCCAGACCCGCGTATTTTTTTACGGCCTCTTCGGGCAGATTAACTAATTTTTTATCCTTAAGCGAAACCGCGCTCAGAGAGGACGCGTCAATGAGAACAATATCGGTTTTCTTTCCGGCAACACCGGAATTTAAGTACATCTCTATTCTTTTAAGCAGGTACTTTACATTAGCCCGCAGGTAAAGATATTCGTTTGACTTGGAATCAATCGGATAAACAGCGTCAAAGTAAGGATTATTTTCATGGTCGCGGGTGATCGCCCCGACTTCAACCTGCCTGGATTTTGAGCTTTTCGCGAACAGGGCCTTGTCCACGGAAAAAGCGACACCTTCTCCGTGCATACCGCTGACAAGCTTACCGCTGTCATCCAAAAGATAGGCGGCCAGCAGGTGCTTGCTGGAAATAAAACCTTCCATCAGCATTCCGCCCTTTTTTGCCGAGGTCATTCCCGGGTTGCGTTCTATCTGGCGGGCCATGTCAAACTTTTTGTCTATCTCTACAAAAAAACTATTGACCTCCAGCGTGACATTTTCCGCCTTATTGGCGTTATTCTGGTCAATGATATTTTTTAAAGTTCCTCCGGTGGTTTTAAGCAGAATAAAACTGAATATCAGAAGAGGGATGATGGAAGCGATTATCAGGGCAAGCAGGAATTTATGAAAAAGCTTCATGGAATATTTTCCTTTTTTATTATGATTGAAATTCTAACACATTTTAAGGTTTATTGTCAAAACGCCTGATATAGGTATCCTTCGCGCTTTTATCAAGACCCGGGAAATCAATATTATAATGAAGGCCGCGGCTTTCCTTGCGGCCCTGGGCGCTCCTTATAACCAGATCCGCCACGGCGGCTATATTACGCAGTTCAATCAAATCTGAAGTTACTATAAAGTCCCAATAGTATTCGCTTATCTCGGCTAACAGCAGGTCTATCCTTCTTTTTGCCCTTTCAAGCCTTTTGTTGCTTCTTACTATGCCGACATAGTTCCACATGAAATGCCTGATCTCTTCCCAGTTCTGGCTGACTACCACGGACTCGCTGCTGTCGGTCGCGTGGCCTATATCCCACTGCGGAACGGAAGGAAATTCGTCATTTTCAGAAACGCATTCCGAAGCCTTTTCGCCGGCGCGGTGAGCGAAAACCAGGGCCTCCAGAAGCGAATTTGAGGCCAGACGGTTGGCCCCGTGCAGGCCCGTGAAAGCCGTCTCGCCAATGGCGAAAAGATTCCTGACGGAAGTCTGCCCGTGCAAATCGCTGACAACCCCTCCGCAGAAATAATGCGCCGCGGGCACAACCGGTATATAATTTTTGGTTATATCTATGCCAAATTCAAGGCATTTCTGATAAATATTCGGAAATCTCTTTTTCACAAAGTCAGCCGGCCTGTGAGTAATGTCAAGATAAACATGGTCGTCACCGCTTTCCTTGAGCTCGGCGTCTATGGCCCTGGCGACTATGTCTCTGGGCGCGAGTTCCTTCAGCTTGTGGTATTTTTCCATAAAAGGGCTGCCGTCTTTTTTTAGCAGCCTCGCCCCCTCTCCCCGGAGCGCCTCGGAAATAAGAAAAGATTTTGCTCTGGGATGAAAAAGGCAGGTAGGGTGGAACTGGACAAACTCCATATTGGCAAGCGTCGCGCCGCAGCGGTAAGCCATGGCCATTCCGTCTCCGGTGGAGATGTCGGGATTGGTTGTATACAGGTAAACCTTTCCCGCGCCGCCCGCCGCGAGCACGACGGCCCTGGCGAGAAATGTTATAACCTTTTTACCCTTTGTATCCAGAACATAAGCGCCCCAGCACTTCTCGTCTTTTCCGGCGAACTTGCGCTTAAGCTTGCCCGTAGTGATAAGGTCAATGGCAATATGGTTCTCGTAAAAAATGATATTGCTGTTTTTTTTGGCGCTTTCAATAAGAGTTTTTTCTATGGCGGCTCCGGTGGCATCCCCTGAATGAAAAATCCGGCGCTTGGAATGTCCGCCTTCCAGTCCGAGTTCAAAATCGTTCTCGGTTTTGCCTTCCGTGACCGCGAAATTAACCCCGATCTCCACTAATTCTTTAATCCGCTGAGGGCCCTCTCTTACGACCACGCCCGCGACTTCCGGATTGCACAGCCCGGCCCCGGCCTCACAGGTGTCCTGTATATGCTCTTCAAAAGAATCTTCCCGGCTCCAGACCGCTGCAATGCCGCCCTGCGCGTAGTTGGTGGCGGCGTCGCTCAGCTGTTTTTTTGACACAACCGCGACGGTGCCTTTCCCGGCCGCCTTAAGCGCGAAAGAAAGGCCGGCTATTCCGCTGCCGATAACAAGGTAATCTGTTTTTATCATTAAATTCACGCCCTCTTATCAGATCTCAATATTGTCTATGAGCCTGGTTGCGCCGACTCTTACCGCCACGGCAATTACCGCCGGAGCCTTCACGCGCTTAATCTCTTCAAGGTCCCGCGAGCCGCGCACTTCAACATATTCAATTTTAGCGCCCGGAATGGAGTTAAGCACCTTTACAACCACGGCGCGGACGGCGGAAGCGCTGCGTATTTTTTTATCCTGAACGGATTTTCTGGCTTTTAAAAGCGCGGCCGATATTTTAACCGCTTCAAGCCGCTCCGCGTTACTGAGGAAAATATTTCTGCTTGAAAGCGCCAGCCCGCCTTTTTCCCTTACGGTTTCGCAGGGGGCTATTCTTACCGGGAAATTAAGGTCTGAGGCCATTTTCTTAAGTATGGCCAGCTGTTGAAAATCTTTCCTGCCGAAGTAAGCCGAGTCCGGCAAGGCAATATTAAAAAGCTTTGCCACTATGGTGGCAACTCCTTTGAAATGGCCCGGCCTGAAAGCCCCGCACAGGACATCCGAAAGTTTTTCTACCGAGATATAAGTGCGGTATCCGGAAGGATACATATCCCCGGGTTTGGGCGAAAACAGGTAATCCACGCCCGCGGCGGCGCAGAGAGATTTGTCTTTGAAAAAAGGCCTGGGATACTTAAGATAGTCCTCGTTGGGGCCGAACTGTGCCGGGTTTACGAAAATTGACACTATTACTATGTCGTTTTCCGCGCGCGCTTTCCTGATGAGCGATAAATGCCCCTCATGCAGAGCGCCCATGGTCGGGACCAGGCCTATTTTAGCCCGCCTGCTTCTGTGAAGCTGAGAGGCCTTCTGCATTAGTTTTGGGGAGCTGATTATTTTCATAAAATCAGTTAGAAAAGCGAACAGGCTCAGTACGAGTATTCTTTGGAAGGAAACTTGCCGTCTTTAACTTCGTCTTTATATTTAGCAAAGGCCTCCAGCATCCTGGGCCTGAGGTTAGAATAACTTTTTACGAATTTGGGCTTTATTTCGGAATAAAGGCCGAGCATATCATCGGTCACCAGCACCTGCCCGCCGCAGAAAACTCCGGCGCCTATGCCGATAGTGGGTACCGAAACCGCTCTTGTTATCCTGGCCGCGAGTTTTGAAGGGATACATTCAAGCACTATCGCGAAAACCCCGGCTTTCTCCAGGGATTTAGCGTCCGCTATAAGCTTTGAGGCGTCGCGGCTGTTTTTGCCCTGCACCCTGTAACCGCCGAACTTGTTGACGGCCTGGGGAGTCAGCCCAATGTGGCCCATGACAGGGATTTTGGCGTCCGTCAGGGCTTTAATAACGGATGACATCTCTTTTCCGCCTTCAACTTTTACAGCCTCCGCCCCGCCTTCTTTAAGCAGTCGCCCCGCGTTAGAAATAGCTTCCCTTACGGAGAGCTCGTAGGACATAAACGGCATATCGGCGATAAGAAGAGCGGTTGAGTTGCCTCTTTTCACCGACTTTGTGTGATAAACCATATCGTCAATTGTAACAGGGAGCGTGTTTTCATAACCGAGTTTTACCATGCCGAGCGAATCGCCCACCAGAACGGCATCTATGCCGGCCTCGTTGAGAAGCCTGGCTGTTGAATAGTCGTAACAGGTCAGAAGCGTAATTTTCTCACCCCGTTTTTTCATTTCCTTAAAACTCAGCACGGTTATCTTTTTCATATATTCGCCTTATGATTTCTTCGCGCGGGCGCCGCGGTTCATCTTTGTGGCTTTCTGGTCCAGAGAGGTCTTTAAAAGCCCTGAAGCTATTTTTTTAACCGTCTCGCCGGTTACCGGATGAACAAAGCCCGGGGAGAGTTCGCTCACCGGCAGCATTACAAAAAGCCGTTTATGAGCCTCTTTGTGCGGCACCGTGAGAATTTTGCTTTTTACTTTTCTGCCCCCGTAAAATATTATGTCCAGGTCTATCAGGCGCGGGCCCCACTTCGTGGTTTTTTTTCTGCCCATGGCGGCCTCAATGACCTTAAGCTCGGCAAGCAGTTCAACGGGTTTAAGCGTTGTCTTGATTTTTACCGCGCTGTTTATAAAATCCCTCTGGAAAGGCCCGACCGGCGAGGTAATATAGAAATGCGATTTCTCCAGAACCGTGATACGCGGATGCGAGCTCAGCAGGCTGATGGCTTCATCCATATTCTTAGACCTTTTGCCCACATTGGAGCCAAGGCCTATCAAAACCGTTTCGTTTGTATCAGGAAGTTTTTTTACCATTTAATTTTACTTACGCGGGCAAGCGCCTCTTTAATGCGCGGCACATCAACGGTCAGAGCGAACCTGACATAACCTTCACCGGAGGCTCCGAGCCCGTTGCCCGGCGTGCAGACTATACCGGCTTCGTCTAAAAGTTTTCCCACGGTCTGCGAAGATGTGTAGCCTGAGGGGACTCTCGCCCAGACATAAAATGTAGCTTCGGGTTTTCTGACCTTCCAGCCCAGGCTGTTTAATCCGTCGCAAAGCGCGTCGCGCCTTTCGCGGTAAAGCCCGCGCATTTTTTCCACGCAGTCCTGCGGCCCGTTAAGGGCAGCTACCCCGGCTTCCTGTACCGCCTGAAAAACTCCGGAGTCATAATTGTCTTTTACGGTAGCAAGGCCCTTAATAACATCCGCGTTTCCGCAGGCCCAGCCCAGCCGCCAGCCGGTCATATTATATGTCTTTGAAAGCGAATGGAACTCAACCCCTACATCCCTGGCGCCGGGAAGCTCTAAGAAACTCACCGGCTTCTTCTCATAGTATATCTCGGAATAAGCCGCGTCGTGAGCGACAATTATGTTGTATTTTTTCGCGAATTCAATGACCTGCGCGTAAAAATTCCTGTCGGCTATCGCTGCGGTCGGATTGTTGGGGTAATTGACAAACATAATCCTGGCGCGTTTTGCCACGGCCTCCGGGATAAGGTCAAGCCTCGGGAGAAAATTATTTTCCTCTTTAAGCGGCATAAAATACGGCTCGCCGTCCGTAAATATTGTGCCTGTGTTGTAGACCGGGTAACCCGGCTCGGGGATAAGAACCACATCTCCCGGATTGACAAATCCGAGATGGAAATGGCCTATACCCTCTTTTGATCCGATAAGAGAGCATATCTCGGTGTCGGGGTTAAGATCAACTGAGAAACGGGATTTATACCATTTCGCGACAGCTTCCCTGAAAACCTTCATTCCTGTGCCGAAGGGGTATTGATGATTGGAACCTTTTTTGAGGGCTTCCTGTCCGGCCTTAACAATGTGTTCGGGCGTGGGCTGGTCCGGGTCTCCGACTCCAAGCGCTATAATATCCACCCCTCTCTCCATGGCGGCTTTCTTCTTTCTGTCAATTTCAACAAAAAGATAAGGAGGAAGCTTTTTTAATTTTTCACTGTAGTTTACCTTCATTTTGATTCCCTCTCAAAAATTGCTCGAAAAAATTCCCGGGTATTAACTCTAATTATCTTTTCGCGGCGGCAGGGTTTTATTGTACGCGTACCATGCCAGCGCTGAAAACGCCGCAAAAAACAGCAAGGCGACCAGATTGGCTATCCAGCCCTCAAAGACGCCCATCTCGTAAGGATAACCGATATATCCGAAATCCGAAAATGTTCTGGAAGTAAAGACAACCGACAGGAATGGAACAACCTTGGCCTGTATGCCGCCGCCGAACACAAGCAGAGTCCACAGAAGCCAGAAAAGAACGCTTATGCCCGCGATAGTCAGCACGATCATGGCGCCGAAATGCGACGGGTCGTAGAAGGGCTCCTCGGGGTTGTCGCTGTCCGAAAAGAAATCCATAAATTTCAAAAAATACCGCTTTAGCTCGGCCATATTTTTTATGCCACGCTGTTTGTAAGCGTACCTATTTTTTCAATTTTCACGCTCACCGTGTCGCCGCGCTTCAGAGGGCCTACTCCCGGAGGAGTGCCGGTGGCGATAACATCGCCGGGCGCAAGCGTCATTACTTCGGAAACAAAGGCGACTATTTCCTGAATTTTAAATATCAGATCATTGGTATTTGCTTTCTGGCGCACCGCTCCGTTCACCCGCGTCTCAAGTTTGAGATTGTCCGGATTCACGGCGTCCACTATCCAGGGCCCGAGCGGAGCGAAGGTGTCAAAGGATTTGGCTCTGGTCCACTGGCCGTCGGTTTTCTGCAGGTCCCTGGCGGTGACATCGTTTAAGCAGGTATAACCGAGTATATAATCGCCGGCTCTGCGAAAGGGCACATTTTTCGCCTTCTTTTTTATAACGATAGCCAGCTCGCCCTCAAAATCCACCCGGCCCGAAGACTTGGGATAAACTATATCATCTCCCGGGCCAATAACCGCTGACGGCGGCTTGATAAATATCACGGGTTCAAGAGGTATGGACATCTTCATCTCTTTGACATGCTCAAGGTAATTTAATCCCATGGCAACCACTTTGGAAGGCTGGCAGGGAGGCAGAAGCCTGACTTTAGAAAGCTGATACTTTTTGCCTGTTTTCCTGAAATCGGAAAAATAATCCGGCGTTATTTCCGATATAACTTTCCCGCCAAGCAAACCATAGCGAGCTTTACCGTCGGCGAAAAATCTTAGATATACCACTCTGTTCTCCCGCAAGTCGCATGAGTCATTTAATCTTTAAACCCAGAACATCCTGCATATCGTAGAACCCAGCGGGTTTTGACGACAGCCATTTCGCGGCCTGAAGAGCTCCCGAAGCAAAATTATCCCTTGAGTGAGCCTTATGGGTCAGCTCAAGGCGCTCTCCCGGGCCCGCGAGATACAGCGTATGCTCTCCGACAATATCGCCGGCCCTGACAGACATTACGCCTATTTCGTTTTTCTTGCGGGCGCCGATGTTGCCGAATCTGCCGTAAATACCGTTCTTGCTTAAATCTATGCCGAGCGCCGAGGCGACAACCTGGGCAAGCCTTGCCGCGGTGCCTGATGGCGAGTCTTTTTTCTGGTTGTGATGAAGCTCCACAATCTCGGCGTCATAGCCCGGCAGGGCTTTCGCCGCGTCGTAAGCCAGCTTAAAAAGCAGGTTCACGCCCACGGACATATTCGGCGAGAGAACCACAGGGATATCGCGCGCCGCGGATTTAATTTTTTCCGTCTGGCTGTCCGAAAAACCCGTAGTGCCGATCACGATAGCTTTTTTGTTTTTAAGCGCGAAGTCCAGGCTGCGCAACGCGCCGTCAATGGATGAAAAATCAATTATTACGCTAAAATCATTCCCGGCGCCGGCTAAATCCGCGCTGGCCTTTCCCTTAAAAACCGTCCCGCCGAAAAACATCGCTTCGGGCCTGGCGTCAACGGCCGCGGATACCTCAAGCTCGGCGTCGGCCTGGGCAAGCCTGATAATGCTGGAACCCATCCTGCCGGCGGCGCCGCAAACTGCTATTTTAATTCTGTTCATAATTTCTCCGGATGCTTTACGAAATAAGGCCGTAATTCCTCATGGCCTTTTCCAGCTTGAGTTTGTTGGCGTCTTCTATCTGTGTCAGCGGAAGCCGCAGCTCCGCTCCGCAAAGCCCCATAAGCGACATCGCCGTCTTAACCGGTATCGGATTGGTTTCAACAAACATGGCTTTGACAAGCGGCAGCAGTTTGTAATGCAGTTTCAGGGCTTTCTTGTGGTCGCCCGACAGCCAGGCCGCTACCATATCCGAGGTGTCTTTCGGCACGATGTTGGCCACCACCGAAATCACGCCGCTGCCACCGATGGAAAGCACCGGCAGGGTAAGCGCGTCGTCTCCGGAGAGCAGGTCAATTTCCGGAGCCAGAGCCTTAACCTGCGACATCTGGTCAAGCGACCCCGAGGCCTCTTTTACCGCCACGACATTTTTGTGGTCTTTAGCGATTTTGGCTATCGTTTCCGGCTCCATATTGACCGCGGTGCGGCTCTGTATATTATATAGAATTATCGGGATCTTCACCGATTTCGCCACCTCGGAGAAATGCATGTAGAGACCCTTTTGCGTCGGCTTGTTGTAGTAGGGAGCGATAAGCAGTGCTCCGTCGCAGCCGGCTTTTTCAGCGAACTGCGTCAGCATTATAGCTTCCGCGGTATTGTTTGAGCCGGTGCCGGCGATGACCTTTACTCTTTTAGCGGCGAATTTAACCGTCAGAGATATGACTTCCTCGTGCTCTTCGTACGAAAGAGTCGCCGACTCTCCCGTGGTACCGCAGGGCACTATACCCGAGGTGCCGTTCTCAACATGAAACTCCACGAGTTCCCTGAGCTTATCGGCATCTATTTTATTGTTCTTAAACGGTGTAACAAGGGCTACTATTGAACCGGAAAACATGATTCCTCCCTGCCTCTCGGGCAGTTTTATTTATTGCTAAACCTGCGCTTCACCCCAGAAACTGACCTCTGCCGGGCCTTCAAGATAAACGCTTGAGACAGGCGAGAGCAGGTCTCCTTCGTGATTTAAAGTAAAAGAAACCTTAAGGACATCTCCGCCTCTTGTAAGGCAGTTTACCGGCGGCTTTATGATGCCTCTTAAAGCGGATATAATGGCGCTGGCCGTAACGCCAGTGCCGCAGGCGAGGGTCTCTCCCTCAACACCCCTCTCGTAGGTCCGCACATAGATAGAATGAGCGTCTTTTTTCTCAACAAAGTTCACATTCGTTCCCTGCGGAGCGAATTCCCTGTGGTAACGCACCATGCGCCCCAGTGTATCCACATCTGCTTTCTCAATATCGTTCACAAATATGACCGTGTGAGGCACGCCCGTGTTTATAAACGAGGCGGCAAACTCCTTCTTCTCCACCTTTAAAGTAAAATCAAGCCTCGCGTCTTTCGGTTCGCTTAAGCGCAGCCTGACATTTTTGCCCACCATGCTGGCCGATATAAGGCCGGCGTCGGATTCAAAAACCATGTGCTTGCCCGCTACGCCCAGGATATGGGCGAAACGCGCTATGGAACGCCCGCCGTTGCCGCACATGGCCGCCACGGAGCCGTCGGAATTATAGAACCTCATGCGGAAATCCACCTTAGGGCTTTCTTCCAGAAGCATCAGCCCGTCGGCGCCGATGGAAAACTTCCGGTGGCACCACTTCCTTGCCAGAGAAGAAACATCCCTGGGAACAACCTTTTTGCGGTTGTCAACGAGAATAAAATCGTTTCCGGCGGCTGAGATTTTAGCGAATTTAATAGTTTTCTTCATATTATTTTTCCAAAGCCACAAGATCTTTGTAAGTCTCGCGGCGCCTTATCAGGCTGTATTTGTTTCCGTCAACCATTACCTCGGCGGCCCTTGCGCGCGAATTGTACTGAGACGACATGGCGTAGCCGTAGGCTCCGGCGCACTTTACGGCCAAGCACTCGCCCTGATTAAGCCAGGGGATCATTCTGTTTTTTCCGAGAAAATCGCCCGTCTCGCAGATAGGCCCGACGACATCAAGCTTAACCCTGGGCCTTGAAGCTCCGGCGGCAGGCACGATATCGTGAAATGCCTCGTAAAGCGTGGGCCTCAGCAGGTCGTTCATGCCCGTGTCAACCACCAGGAAATTTTTTCCTCCGGCCTTTTTGCGGTATATCACTCCGGCCAGCAGCACCCCGGCATTGCCTATAATGCTTCTTCCGGGCTCAAAAATAAACGAGACATCCAAACCCTTAAAAATCGGGACAACTGACTTCTTAAGCTCGTAAGGCGTGGGCGGCTTCTCGTTTGAATAGGTTATTCCAAGGCCTCCGCCCAGATCAACATATTTAAGGTGAATGCCGGCTCCGGCCAGTTTTTTGACAATGCCGGAAATTCTCTGAGCCGCCATCTTAAACGGCTTTGTGCTCGTTATCTGCGAGCCTATGTGCGAATGAATGCCGACTATTTCAATATTTTTGAGTTTGGAAGCGGTTTTATAGGCGTCCAGGGCCTCGGCGAAAGGAATGCCGAACTTGACTCCAGCCGTGCCCGTGGTGATGTAATGATGAGTATGCGGGTCAATATGCGGGTTAACCCTGAAAGCCACGGGAGCTTTCCTGCCGAGCCTTCCGGCGGCCTTATTGACAGCTTCAATCTCCTCAAGCGATTCAACATTAAACATCAGTATATTGTTTTTAAGGGCGTATTCTATCTCTTCGTAGGTTTTACCGATACCGGCGTAAACCGTTTTTGACGGCTTAAATCCGGCCCGCATAGCCCTGTAAAGCTCGCCCCCCGAGGTGATATCAACTCCGGCGCCGGCGCCGGAAAGCGTCTTTAATATTGAATAGTTGGAATTTGCTTTCAAAGCGTAGCAGATAAGCTCTTTTCCCGGAGCGAAGGGCTTCAAAAAAGAATTGAAATTTCCTAATATTGTGTTCTTTGAGTACACAAAAAGCGGCGTTCCGTACTCCCCCGCGAGTTTTTCAAGAGAAACATTTTCAAGGTAAAGCCTGTTGTTTTTTTGCGATAGCATTATATTATTCCTTTCGTATGAAAATTTCCGTTTATGATACTATTTTTACAGGTTTTTGTCAAATATAAACGGGCTGTTTTCACCGCGGGGCGAAATCAAAAATAATATTGATAATTCCACTTGACTTGCATTTATTTTTTATTGTATAATCAATCAAACTAATTCGCAAGGGACTAATAAAAACAATGAAAAAATTCTTCTCTTCCGACCTTCTTACTGCCACAGCCCTTACGCTTCTGACACTCGCCGCTTTTCTTCTTCAGCTTGGATTTTTTGAATCGCTTGAACTTAAAACCTACGATCTGCGCTCCCTTTTGAGGCAGGGCACAAAACCCGCCGAACAGGTGGCCATAGTAGCCATAGATGACGACTCCATTTCAAAGATCGGCAGATGGCCCTGGCCGAGAACGCTGATTGCCCAGGGCATAACAGCTATTAAGAACGCCGAGGCAAAAGTGGTCGGGCTTAATATTCTTTTCACGGAACCCGAGCGCAACCAGGGACTGATTGAAATAAGACAGTTAAAAGAAACTATCCCCCCGCTGATACCGAAGAAAAACCCTAAAAGCGTCACGGAAACCATTCTTACCCGGCTTTCAGAAGCAGAGGTGCGTTTAGACAACGACACCAAGCTTCAGGAAGCGTTAACCGCGGCGGGCAATGTTATTCTTCCCATGTACTTCAGCCTCGGCCAGTCTCTCGGCGAAGAGGACCCCGTGCTGGAGCAGTTCACTATCGTTCAGCTGGAAAATCCCGATGATGTAATGAAATATCCCGTAACTGAGGGCAGCACGCCGGCTGTTCCGCTGGAAATTTTCTCCGAGGCTTCCCCGGGAGTGGGCCATGTAAACCTGGTGCCGGACCGCGACGGCGTTGTCCGCTCCGAGCTTCCCATAATGCAGTTCCAGGGAGACTACTACCTTTCTTTCCCGATTCAGGTTTTAAGGCAGTTTCTCAATGTCCCTGTTGAAGAAGTTAAACTCACCCTCGGAAAGGCGCTTGCCATAGGAAAAGCCACCGTGCCGATGGACGAAGAGGGCCGTTTCCTGATAAGCTATAACGGCCCGGCAGGAACCTTCCCCTACTACTCTTTCTATGATGTAATTAACGGAAAGATAGACCCGGCGGCTTTAAAAAACAAGATAGTGTTGCTGGGCCATATGGCGACCGGCATAGCTGATTTAAATGTGACTCCGGCAGGCCACAATTTTCCCGGAGTGGAGATTACCGCCAATATTATTCAGAACATTCTTAACCAGAACTTTATATCAAGGCCCATATGGGCCTACAAAACCGAGCTCGGCGCGATAGTATTTATCGGCCTTTTCATTATGCTCGTCCTGCCCAGGCTTAAAGCGCTTCTCGGAGCCCTGATTTCATTTGTTCTGCTCGCGGCCATGGTTGCCGGCGGCACCTACCTGTTCGTTTCCTTCGGCTACTGGCTCAAGTTGTTTTACCCGTCTTTTCTTCTTGCCGCCGGCTACATTATTATCACCTCAAAGCGGTTCCTCGTTACCGAAAAAAAGAAAGAGCTGGTTGAAGCCAGCGCTATTGAGACCAACAAAATGCTCGGCCTGTCATTTCAGGGCCAGGGCATGCTTGATATGGCCTTTGACAAGTTCCGCAAGTGCCCGGTTGACGACCAGATGAAAGAGCTGCTTTACAACCTGGCGCTGGATTTTGAGAGAAAAAGGCAGTTCAACAAAGCGGCCGCTGTTTATGAACATATAATCAAGGTGGACCCGAAATATAAAGGCATTGACGAAAGAATAAAACAGCTTAAAGCCGCCTCGGAAGGGGCTGTATTCGGCGGCTCCATAGGCGGCAAAAAAGGCTCCGCTGAAGGCACGGTTATCATGGAAGGCTCAGGAGCCACCGCGCCGACCCTGGGCCGTTACGAGATAGTTAAAGAGCTCGGGCGCGGAGCCATGGGCACGGTGTATCTCGGCAAAGACCCGAAAATTAACCGTCAGGTGGCCATTAAGACCGTTCGTTTTGACGACGACATAGATGAAACCTCCATGAAAGCCGCGAAAGAAAGGTTTTTCCGCGAAGCAGAATCTGCCGGAGGCCTTAACCACCCCAACATAATAAAGATTTATGACGCGGGAGAGGATAACGAGGTTTCCTACATCGCCATGGAGCTTTTGGACGGAGAAGACCTCAAAAAATACGCCGACAAGGCCAACCTGCTCCCGATCCCCACCGTAATAGATTATGTGATAAAAATGGCTGACGCCCTTGATTACGCTCACCAGCAGGGCGTGGTGCACAGGGATATAAAACCCGCCAACATCATGCTTTTAAAAGACGGCTCGCTGAGGCTCACCGACTTCGGCATTGCCAGGATAACCGCTTCTTCAAAAACACAGACCGGAACGGTTCTTGGAACCCCGAGCTATATGTCTCCCGAACAGCTCTCAGGCAAGAAAGTGGACGGCAAGAGCGACCTTTTCTCCCTCGGCGTTGTGCTCTACGAGCTTTTGACCGGCTCAAAACCTTTTGAGGGCGAAAGCATCGCGGAACTGATGTTTAAGATCGCCAATGAAAAACAGCCTGACCCTAAAACAAAAAATCCGAATATCCCCGATTGCGCGGTTAAAGTTATAGATAAGGCACTTGATAAAAATCCGGAGGCCAGGTATCAAAGAGGATCGGAAATCGTAAAAGATCTCCAGGAATGCCTGAAGTCCCTACAAGGATAACCGATGCCGGTAACATTTTGCGCCAAATCAGACCCGGGAAAAGTCAGAACCAACAACGAAGATAATTTTTTTACCGACCCCGAGCTTGGGCTTTTTATCGTCGCCGACGGTATGGGAGGCCACAGCTCCGGAGAGGTCGCCAGCAAGATGGCTAAGGATGTAATCAGCGCTAATTACAAATCCGCTCTTTTAAAACAGAGAGACACGGAGCATACCCAGGTGATGTTCGGCCAGAACAATCCCGCTCTTTCGGAAAGCGCCAATCATCTGGTCTCAAGCATACGCATCGCCAATCAGGTAATTTACGAATCCAGCCAGGCCTACCCGCAGAATCAGGGCATGGGAACGACTGTTGTATCGGTTCTGGTAAAAGATAAATCTTATGTTGTGGCCTGGGTGGGAGACAGCAGGGTTTACCTTATCAGGCATAACCAGATCCAGCAGTTGAGCACGGATCACTCGCTGGTACAGGAACAGGTTACAAAGGGCCTTATAAGCGCCGATCAGGCGGAAAAATCGGAGTTTAAAAATATATTAACCCGCGCGCTCGGCGCCGCGGAAACCGTTGAGATAGACGCAGTTGAGACGCCCGCTTTTGACGGAGATTACATCCTGCTTTGTTCCGACGGGCTTACGAGGATGCTGAGCGACCAGAAAATTCTTGAAATAATTCAGAAGGCCCAGCGGCCGGACGCGATATGCGAAGAGCTTATTTCGGCGGCTAATGAAGCCGGCGGCCGCGATAATGTTACAGCCGTAATCATTGAGAACAAATCCGAAAATGTCTGGTCTAAACTGATAAAAGCAATTTCAGCTTCCTAATATATTACATCTGAGGGAGATTATGCCTAAACTATTGCTCAAATTCCACGCGGCCGTTATCAAAGAGATACCCATTGAAAAAACTCCTCTGACAATCGGCCGCAAGCCCGACAACGACATCGTAATTGACAACATGTCGGTTTCCAGCCATCACGCCAAGATTACGCTCCAGGGAACTTCGTATGTTATAGAAGACCTGCAGAGCACCAACGGAACTTTCATCAACGAGAAACGCATTGTCTCCTCCGCGTTAAGGCATGAGGACGGGGTTTTAATCGGCCAGCATACGATTGTATTTATTGATCCTGGGGCAAAGGCGCCCGCCGAACAGAAGGCCCAGAACGCGCCTGCCATGGATTCGGAAGCAACTATAGTTATGACTCCCTCCAAGCCGCAGGCAGCCGCGGCCGTTCCTACCGGGCCGGTTGGCGGCCCGAAGCAGGAGGTCACAGGAGTGTTAAGAGTTATAGAAGGCAAATTGGACCAGTCAGAATACAGCCTTTCCGCTCTCTTGACCTACATAGGAAAATCTGATACAGCCGCCATTAAAATAAAGGGGCTGTTTGCTCCCGACATAGCGGCGCTTGTAAGCAAGAGGCCCAGCGGATACCTTGTTACCGCGGTAAAAGACGGCTACCCCAAGCTTAACGGCAAATCGCTTTCAGGCCAGCTGGATTTAAATGACGGAGACATCATAGAATTAGCGGGCATAAAGCTTCTGTTCCAGCTTAAAATTAAATAACCGGCAAACTATACCTAAAAACAAAAAAACCGCCGATCAAAATCGCGGTTTTTTTTATTTCCCCCTGCAAAAAACAGGCGAGCTTAGAACTTTACATTAAGCGAATACCTGAAAGTATCCCCGAGCAATCCGTAGGGAACCCAGGCAAAATCCACATTAAACTGTCTCCAGGAAATTCCGGCGCCCGCTGTCAAACCCGAATTGCCGCCGAGCTTCTCCTGAGTGACGGTTTTATACCCGGCCCTGACGCTTCCGGCAATCTCGGCAGGAAAAACCTGCCGGTATTCAGCTCCGATATTATACATGATATCGTTGTCGCGCGGATAATTGATATCAAAAGCCCCGGTAAGCTCGGACTTTTTCGTAACCTGCCATATGTAGCCGAACCCTCCCTTAATATTCAGGGGCAGAGGATCCTCTTCCGAAACAAACTTTATTGCGGTTCCCGCGTTTTGAACCGAAAGCCCCGCCGACAGGTTTTTCAAAGGAGTGTCCCACAACACACCGGCGTCGGCGGCGTAGGCCGTGGCGCTTTGCGTGTCAATCTTCTGGCTTATAAGCTTAAAATTAACTCCGGCCGAGAGGTTGCTTAATACGCTTCTGGCATAACATAAAATGTAAGCGAAATCGGAGGCTCCGAACTTGCCGTCAGGATCCTCGGTATCGGAAGTGCGTTTTTCAATGTCCGCCATGGAAAGGCTGATAATACCAAGGCCGAAAGAACCGGCTGTTTCAGTTGGATAAACAAACCCGAGCACATTGTAGTTTATACTCTGAAACCAGACGCCGTACTGAGCCATAAATTCCGGCTGCCGGACGCGGGAGGCTCCCGCGGGATTGTAGAATATTGAGTTAACATCGTTGGCTACTCCGCCGAAAGCCTCGCCAAGTCCCGAAGGGCGGGCTCCAGGGGCAATTTTTAAGAACACGGCTCCCGAAGTTCCGACATCAGCCCTGCCGGCGAAAAGCGGGGCCGCGCAAAACAGCGAGGCCAGAAACAGAACCGGCATACAGCAATTTTTTAATTTCATTTTCATGATCCCTCCACGCCCAAAGGGCGGTAATTATTATTTTATAACGGCCATCTTAATAAATTTTTCGTTTTTCTTGTCAACCGTAAAGCGCGCGATATATACTCCCGATGCCACTTTGGCGCCGGCATCGTTTTTCCCGTCCCACTCGGTATAGAAGTGCGTTCCACCGTTTTTATAGCCGTCATAGATGGTTCTGACAAGCTCGCCGGCCACATTGTATATCGCTATCTCAACTTCGCCGTTGATCTCGGTGTTAAATCCGTAATGTATCATAGTGCCGTTTATGGATTTTGTCTCAAAGGTGGAGGTTTTCTCAAGCGTCACATCCTTGGGCTTTAGGTTAAACGGGTTCGGGAAATTATACACAAACAAAGGCCCGGAATAAGAAGTTCCCTGTATAACGGGCGCGTTGGACGCTATCAGAACAAAAACCGAAGTATGGTTAATACTTATTTCAATTGTCTGCTCGGTGGTATCCACCTGCCTGTTCGTTTTCTCAAGCAGATAAACATTGTTTGTGGCATCATAGTAATAAACATTCAGCAGTGTCGGATCAGAACCGGCCGCGTACTGAATATTTAAAGTGGCGTTTTTCTTAAGGGTCCTGGAAATGCCCGACGGAAGCATTATGTCGTAGAACGAACTAAACGGCGTAATTCCCGCCGCCTGGGCGAGTTTCATGGCGTCAAAGAGCCCGCTCGGATAACTCTGGGACGGCCTTGGTATCACAAGCCTCGGAGCCCTCCCCCTCGCGGGAGCCGTAAGCAGTTCCTCTAAAGAATCGGCCCTGCTGAAATCCACATTTACGGAAACCGTTGACGAATTCACGGCAAACGATCCCGGGCTGAATATTACATTGGACGAATCGCCGTCAAGGGTAACCTTCCCGCCTCTCATATTGGAAATCCTGACTCTGTTCTTGGCGCCAATTCCCGCGTAATACTGGAAACTTTCATCTATTTCAAATTCGCTCTGCGTAAGAGGATTGACTGCTTTGCTGTAACCGTGCAGGCGCAGAGTAAACTTGTTTTCTCCGGCCGGGGGTTTGTAGGTGCAACTGAGCGCTTTTTTAGTGGGCGACATGTAAGCGTCGGCCAGGGTTCCGGCTCCCTCGGTTCTGGAAATAATAGAAGCAAGGTCGGAATCCGTTGGAACTGAATTTCTCATAGCGCCCGTCAGTTCAAAATTAACAGTAAACACTCCCGCGTCTTTTCTCACTCTTGAAAACACCGCCGGAGCCGAAATCTGGAATGTTATGGGATAATCGGTCTTGACATAGCTGGAGTACGCAACGCTGTAACCGAGCACCGCCGGAATAAGCTCGTCATCGGGAGTTAAAAACATTATATTGTAGCTGCTTCCCGGCTGGAAACCGTTTATTTCGTAGGCTGAAATAGCCTTGTCGCCCGATTTCGTGAGCGAGCCGAAAAGTATCTCGCTTAAGTCGTCGGTAGCCGCTACTATGGAGCGCAGTTCCGAAGTTGACGGATTTTTGCCGTCAAGTTTTGTAACGGATCCTCCGAGTTTGGCTCCTTTTTTAAGAGTAATCGTTCCGAGGTTCAACGCGCCATCGGTTAATACAACGGTTTTGAAGTATGAGGCGTAACCTCCGGAAACAACTATCATATTATAGGCCCCCGCGGGAAGGGCTTCAATGGCGAAGGTGCCGTCAACTTCGGTATCGCCTACTATGTCGCCAAGCGGATTGGTCCTCGGGAATGTATTTTCAGGCTGCATGAATATTCTGGCTTCAGGGATATTAAAATCGTCCGGATGCTGAAGGTATCCGCCGTCCTCGGTAACAACCTTGCCGGAGACGGAACCGTTGGCTTCCAGGAGGACAAAATCCACCACAGGAGTAGTTTCAATTTTTACCATGCTCTTAACTTTCTCTCCGTAGGAAAGGCCGCCGGAGCCGAAGAAGTAATATCCTCCGAAACTGGCCAGATCAATTCTCGGGCAGGCAATGAAATCATAATACTGCGTATCCGGATCAAGGCCCACGATGCTGTAATTTCCGTTGATGTCCGTAAAGCCCCTTAACTCCGAGGACCATTCATTGGTAAGGGCTGGCACGGCCACAACGGGTATATTGGGTATCCCGCTGCCGGCCTTATCTTTCACGGTGCCGGTGACGGTGATGCCCTGCTTGATATCCACCACGCCGAGATCAACGGTTTGCCCGCTTTTTACTTTTACACCCGAAACAGTCTTCGCCGCGTAGCTGGTCTGGTTGCCAGAGCCAAAAGCTGTTCCCGCGACTGCGCTCATGGGCATGAAACCGTATGAGGACTGTCCGAGCATTACATCGTACTGCGCCTCCGGAAGGAAAGATAGTTCAAAGAATTCTTCGCTTGCGGCAGTTCCGGATAAGGTGGCGAGGCTCATCAGTGAACCCCAGCCGCCTTCAATCCACGGGTTAGCTATGGCGTTGATGGTGTAAGACTGGGGAAGCGACCTATCCTTATTCTTGGGAGTTATTACGGTCCCCGAGTCGGCATCCCTGAGCTTAAGCGTGATTTTTCCGCCTTTGGAAAGCTGAATATTCTGGCCTGTCAAATCTGAACCGTCAACTTTAACAGTTATTGAAGAGTTAGCGTACTGCCTGGGAACAAAACCTAAATCCGCATCAGTATAACCATTATCTTTCACCGTTAAAACATAATCGCCGGGCGAGATCCCCTTAAGCGTAAAAGAACCCGAGCTTTCAGCGATGCCGCTGGTCAACCCAAGGCTTACCTCCTGATAAATTACCGGCGACCAATCCGCATACATATAATTGTCAACTTTAAATTTACTCGCATTGAATAATCCAATATAAAAATTACGCATGGCGCTTTCACCGGCAGGGAGCTTCACAAGGCCGCTTATAGAATATCCCTTGGAAACTGATATGTCATTTACTTCAACATCGGAACCATTGACTATTACTCTTTTCTCAATCTGCGTGGTTTCTTTACCGTTACTGGTATTACCGTCCAGTTCTACGGCAGGGATAACCAGATTATATATACCCGGCATAAGACCGGTTATTGAGAACGAACCGTCTTTATTGATGCATGACTGCTTCGGAGTTGCCACCGGATTGGCAGTGCCGGTCAAAGTGGCAAGCTGATCCATATTGCTGTAATTTACCGCGTAGACGCGAAAAGTCGTAGTAGAAAGCATCATGTTAATATTAGGATGACTGCCGTAGGAGTCGGTAATTAGAGGAACAGTATCAACCAGAACGGAAATATCGGAATATCCCACGGGTGGATTATTCTGGCTTATACCGATTTTGCCGTAAACTCTGTGCGTCTGCCCAGTGAGATCAATCGTACCTTCTCTTGTCTGGCCGTTAACCGCCATGATTGCCCTGGTTTTTTCCATTGTAGTGACTGTATAAAGCCCCTTTATCTGATAGAACCCTGTGCCGAGGCCAGAAATAGTAAGTACACCGGTTGCCTGATCAAAGCTTAACCCGCTTGTTGGATCAATCACCCCCTGATCGCTTATCCACATATTGGGGCCGTTGACACTGACCCGCAAATTCGCATAGTCATTGCCGGGAACTTTGAAGGTGCATTTGATAACTCCTGAATATTTCTTAAAAACAAGATTTAAACTGCCCACTCCGTTTGAAACGGTCGTTTTAACGCCATTCCAACCGATAGCGCCCTGGAGCTCAAAACCCTGGAGCCAGGAATTTACCCAGTAAGTGCCGTCATCAAGCCCGCGGATTGCAAATGTGGATGATGCCGAAACGGAGTTTGGCGTAAAAGGCACACTGGCCCAGCCGTAGCTGTAGCTGTCCGGAGACCAGGCGTTTAAATAAATATAATTTGAATTTTGCTGAGTGGAATCCCCGTCAATGGTAACCGTTCCGGTCAAACCGCCTCCGGGAGAGAGAGTTACATCCGAAAGCTGTTTATACACATCGCCTGCCAGAATGGAAACCTGCGCGGCCGATCGCCTGTAACCTGACGCGGAAACTTTTATCGTATACACGCCCGCATCCAGCCCGCCTATGGTGTAAGTCGCGGAAGATGAACCGTAAGGTATCCAGGCCCAGCCCCAGGCGGTGCCCCATGTATAACCCTGCGGAATCGCTTCCACCGAAACATAACTGCCCCATGAGTCCTGGGGAGGTTCGGAAAGCTGCACCGTACCGTATGCGGTTTTCATTACGGCAAAGTGAATGTTTATTGCCTTGGAAGCCTCGCCTTCAAGAATAGTAATTGTCTGGGAAACCGGAACATAGCCGTTAAGCTCGGCCTTCAGATAATATGTCCCGGGAGATAATTCCAATTTTGTCCATTTTCCACCGTCATAAAAATATCCGCTTGAGTTATCTATTTCATAGTTCGGGGTTTCAAGCGCGTTCCACATGCCGTTATCCGAAGTGGAGACATTCGTCTCAAAATGCAGGGTTCCCCAGTAATCTCCGGAATAATCGGATTTATATATATTCACACCGCCCCACTGTTCGTTATTCTGGATCTGGCCGCTGACATCTCTTGTCGCGTTTATCATGAGCACGGAAGGCTGCTGCAGTGTCACATTTAAGCTGCCGCCGGCAACAACCGCATTATTCATGGATTGCGCGTATCCGAATTTATTAAAAGACACCTGATAAGTCCCGGGGATAAGCCCGGTGAGTTTATAATAACCGTTGAGATCCGTCGTGGCATAAGAGTAAGACGGGCCGTAAGCCATAACATCTACATAAGGAATGCCGTTTGCCGATCCGTCGGTCACCCTGCCTGATATCTCAAGGCTTTGCACCGTCACCGTGAGTGTTTTGTCTGAAATACCTCCGTCTCCTCCGAGCCTGATAGTGACATAATAAGTGCCGCTGGGCACCTTCCCCGAACAGGAAACCGCCGCTCCCGGTTCGCAATAATTCAGGTAACTTGCGTTCCACGAGATCATACCCGCGGAGGGATAACCATAACCGGAATAAGACCAGATGTAATTTGAGCTATCAGGCGCCGTGGCAATTAACACCTGCCAGTTGCTCACACTATCACTTAGATTAAAATCAATATAGGCAAGCTCATCGGAACCCATGATTATATTTTTATTGCTTGAATAATCTCCCTTATGAACTCCTGAATTTAATATGCCTCCGCCGCTTGCCATTACATTGACATAAAGCCGGTTCCATTCCTGCTTAAAACTATAATCCATGGTAACAGAAGCATAGGGAGAAGTGGATGTCATGTAATAAAAACTTGAATAAGACTGTCCGGCCGGAATAATTATTGTTGAAACAGGCACGGCAAAATCCGGAGTAAGCGAAAACTTGCCGGTCGCATCAGGTGGATAAATACCGGTTCCTGAAGTATAGTCATAATAATAATCGCCAAAACTTGAAAGCCCTACGACAACGGCATAAGTGGATTTAGTGACCATTCCCTGATAATCCTTTAAAACGACACCTATGGGCCCCGAGGCTTTGTCTTTTTCAATAGTTAAATTCGGATTCAAAAATTCTATCCTGTAAGGCGAACCGGCGGGGATTTCGGTATAGAACTGAGCCTGCGCCGGAACAGACCAGTTACCGGACTCATCAGCATACCACAGCCTGAAATAGAACATCTGATTTTCCTGCAGCCAGAAACTGGCCGACATGGGGCTTCCGCGAACCGCCGAGGTTGACCCGCACTGAACATATTGGCTGAGTACGGCATTTATATTGTTCCAGGGCCCGAGATTTGACGAAGAACATTGCAGGACATAGGACGAACCTTCCGACAAATCGCCTGTAAAAGCGTTGTTGCCCGGAGCTGTCCAATTAAGTTTCACCCATGTCCAACCCGTGCTTGCCGTGAAGTTTGAATCAACGCTTACTCTTAAATCCGTAACGGCCGAGGGCGCGGTCAGGTCAACCAGGCTGGGATCAAACCCATAAGTCGCTATATCGCAATTCGCAGGCCCGGAACCTTTTGAACCCGAAGCATAGAGCAGCGTAGAAGTTCCAAGAGCAAGAGCATACGGATAGTCAGAATTATAAAGCGCCACAGTGCGCTTGAAGTAGGAGGCCGAAGTCAAAAGGGTATCCAGTTTGGCAAAAAGCAGGCTGAAAGTAATATCCAGATTTGCCCTGACAAGGCCGACGGCATAAACCTCGGAACCTCTTACCGCGATTGACTTTCCCGCATCATTAGTATTGCTTTGTGACTGCATCCAAAAAGTCGTTTTTTGCGTTAAGCCGGGTAAATATTTAGCGACATAGAAACTTTTGCCAACCAAAACGCCATACTGACCCACGGCATAGACATTATCAGATGAATCAACAGCCACCCCTGAAAGCAGAACATCCCCATTTGCGCTGGTATCGTTGAACTGCGATGGAACTCCGGATAAGTTTGAGTTAAATTTTACCAGCACCCCTGTATCAGGAGCCGCGCTTACGGTATTACCGACTATAATGACATCGCCAGAGCTATTTATAGCGATACCCCTGGCGGTTTTGCCGTACAAACCGCCGGGAACTGTCGCGGAAGAAATCAACTGTAAATTTTGAGTGAACTTAACCGCCAAAATATCATCGTAGCCGGAATTGTCAATCCTGCCGGCTGCATAAATATTCCCGTCCTTCCCGACCGTGATGGCATTGGCAGAGCTGTTTTCGCTGAATGTAACACTGGATACTATCGTGAAACTTGTATCATATTTTCTTATGTGCAGATTCTGAGAAGCGCCGGAAACAAAACCGGCGAAATAGACACCGCCGTTTCCATCAACCGCGACAGCCATGACCTTATCAGAGCCGGCACCATAATCAAAGACCCGGGAAGACACTATTACGCTTGAAGCGTTATATTTAACCAAAAGCCAGTCGTTGGATGTACCAGCACCCTGCACATTAGCAGCCACATAAATATAGGGCCCGCCTGCAGTAAAGGTGTCAACCGCGACTCCGTAAGCGCTGTCCATAGGAGAGGTGATACCTTCATAGTCAATATAAGTTCCGCCGGAGGTCCAGAAATTGCCGCCGGTTTCAGCCCCTGCCCCGCCTGTCATTAACATCAGAACCGGCAGAAACAAGGCGAACAGAAATAGTTTTAGTTTGTTATTCATAGTTTTCCTCCCGCAAGGGGTAATTAAAACTCATAGCTGAAACCCATAAGGTAATTGCTGGTTGTGTAATTATAGGAATATGTTTTCTCGTATTTCATATTTGATTTAGACTGAATATAAGTGGATACCAGCCTGAGCTTAAATTCCCTTGTCAGAGGATAAATTATGTTGAGGCCGTAAACCGTCTCGTCCACATAAATTTTCCCCGCCTCATAATTTCCGTCCACATCCTGAACCAGCCGCTCTTTATACTCCTGCCGGTTCATGCCGTAGTTCACGCCAAGAACCCACGGAAGGCTTCCCAGAGCGAAATTTAAAGCCGGATTAAGAGAGCGGTAGGAATAGTCGTAGTAATCAGGCGTAAATTTAAGTTTTGACGCGTCGTAATGCCCCTGGTTTGAATCGTTTGAAACCAAAGCGCCGTCAAATGAAACAAGAATCTTCATAAAATCCGCGGCTTTAATCGGATAAGATAACCCCACAAAAATATTTGAGTAAGAATCCTCTCTTTTAACGGTAGACAGGCTGCTGTCCGCAAGCACCAGCGGCTGATCCGCGTAGCTTTTGCCGGTCTGGGTATATCCCACCTCGGTCCGCAAATCCGCTATTTTATTAGAAAACCTCGCCGACATCATGCGGTTGGACGAATCCAGAACGGTTTTACCGGCCAGTTCCCTGCCGAGGCCGGAAGCTGAGACGGAGGATTCCAGCGACTCATAGTTCGGGAAAGTTATAGTGTATATATCATAACCCACCCTGACGGACTGATTCTTCAGGTAAGCGTACTCGGCCTCAACTCCGTTATTTAGTTTTTTGTAATCAAACAGGCCCTTGCCCCATGTCTCGTCGGTAGTTTCCCTCAAAAGCTCCAGCCTGTAACTTGAACCGATTTTAAGCTTAAGCTGAGAAATGGGAGAATACATAAGTTTAAGCGACCCCAAATGGTTCTGCCCGTCCTGAAACAGCGTTCCTCCGCCTATCAGATCAGTTACCTCTTTTGTCCCCCTGTAACTGCCCATAAAAGTCGGGATAATCATAAAACTATCGTTTATTTTTACGGCCGGGACAATGGTAAAGGAAATGTTTCCCGACAGCGAGCTGGGGGTTTCATTGTAGAAGTACTGCCCGCCCAAAAGCCTGAAATCTCCCACGGGTTTAACCTCAACCGCGGATAAAACCGAACCTGCCGGAATTAATGCCGCCAGCACCAATAGACAGTTAATAAATTTTCTCATTAATAAAACTCCTGATTATTTTCTTTTCTCCCGGCGGCTTCAAACGGGAACTGTCGCGCGCTATTTTATAAGCCCTGACTTAATAAGTATCTTAGGCTCAACGACAAGGCTTATTTTTCTTGAGCCAAATTCAGTGGCCGTTATCACCTGCTGGTAGTTCCAGAGCAAAAGCTTCTCCTTGTAGGCCGAGCCTGTGGTAATACCGTTAAATTCCGAAGCAGAGGCTATTTTACCCTCGTCGGAAATAATATAATTATCGTACTGTTCGTAGGAGTTGTCCAAGTAGGTAATCTTCAGCCTGTTATGCAGGACATCGGCATCCGGATAAGTGGAAGCCGAAGCAGCCACGCCCCAATCGCCGTAAATGGTATCGCCGGCGGAATTGCTCGCTGGATAAACCATGTGGCCGTCAAGATCGGATACAAGCGTATTTCTCGCAGCGCTCGTTGTAAAATACCACTGTTTCCTGTTTCCGTTTATGTTGTGTTCGTAGTTATTAAACCTTGTATTGTAGAAGGTCTGACCGGCCGAAAAGGCATCGTATTTATCGGTCGCCGCGTTGTAAACCGTAAGATCCAGCGCCGAGGTTTTGGTTGTATCAAAGGTGTCGGCTATCGGGTCATAGGCGCCGTTTGTTGAGTCATAGGCGTTAACGGTTCTTGTGTTGGCAGGGTCAGTGGGATCGGTAAGGGTAAATGTGCCGTCGGCGTTATAGGCTATCTTAACAAGGTGGCCTCCGCTGGCGGTATCCTTTGAATAGTCGCTCGTGTTTGAATAGGCCTTCTCATAGGAAAGAAGGAAATAGTCCGGCGCCGTTGTCCCAAGAGTGCCGTTTATGGCATTTAAAGCGACACTGAGGTCTGCCGGAAGGGTGGTATTGAATGTGCCTTTGTAATAAAAATAGTCAAATCTGTCTTCCCTTTCGTTTAGCACCACGAGCTTGAACTGGTCGGCGGCGGGCCTCATAATGTACTCTTCAATCCTGACCCTCGCGCCCGAGACATCTATCATGGTTTTGCCTTCCTGATACTCGGCAAGCCTCATCTCGGCGGCCGCGGAGGCCTGTACCTCTTCTTTCGTCATTTCCAGGCCGAGCTCTCTTCTGACCATCTTCTGGTCGCTCATTGCCTCGGATTTCTGGTCCGGGCTTAAAATGCGCTCAAACCCGCTTACATCCATTTTTTCGCCGACGCCCACGGGGATTTCCTCTCCCGTAAGGTCGCTTTTACGGACGCCTACCAGTCCTTCAAAAACCTCTATTTCAGTCCTGCCCTTATCGTCCACATCAACAGTAAACTCGGTGCCTCGCACAGAACAAACAGCCACGGGCGTATGCACCTCAAATTTTTCTCTCGCGATATTCCTTGTAACCCAGGCCCTTATTTTGCCCGCCAAAACCTTAAGTACCGGTTTTTGGGCCTGAATATTTTTAAGATCCACATTTGAATTAGGCAATATTTCTATTTTTGATCCGTCAGGAAGCTGCAGCCTTACCCGCGAGCGGGCCTTGGTCCTGATTTTCTGCCCGGTTTCCAGCTTTTTGCCGGACTGCGCGGCATACCAGACCTCGGTTTTAGCCGATTTAATGTCCACCATGCCCCTTACGGAAGAGATTTTTGCTTCATCTGAAAATGAGATTTGAGGAAGAAGAAGAAACGGGAGGAACAGAGAAAGGATGATTTTTTTCATTTTATTACCTCTCAGATATACACATTAAGCTTATAATAACTTCTTCATTTTTATAATAATAGTGCCTCTGCGAGTTCCCAGAAAAAGTATAAATCATTAACTCCCCAATGTCAACACATCAACCCGCTAAAGCACGGAACAGGCTGTATTTTACGACGATAAATGCTCCTATGTGTTTTTTGTCACAGCGAGCGGAATACACTCTATTTTTTATCCTTCAGAGAAT
Source organism: Elusimicrobia bacterium RIFOXYA2_FULL_47_53 (assembly GCA_001800315.1). Classification (GTDB taxonomy): domain Bacteria; phylum Elusimicrobiota; class Endomicrobiia; order Endomicrobiales; family XYA2-FULL-47-53; genus XYA2-FULL-47-53. Next base: position 89,327 of record MGVE01000007.1, read on the forward strand.
CGGCAAAATCCCGCAGTTTAACGCTGTATTCGCTGACAACCGCGGATTTTGAAAGAGCCCCGGCTTTAGCGGCGTTCTCCGCGGCGCTCTCAGGCCGGCCGGACTTTAATAAGCACAGGGCCGACAAAAAATACGCCACGGGCTCTTCGGAAGAATGCTCCCGCGCTATTTGAGCTATTTTCTCGGCCTTAAGCAGGTCTCCCGACTCAAGGTATACCAAAGACAGATACAGGTAGGCATCCACGGAGTCTTTTGACTTCTCTATAGCGGACGAAAGCACCGCCTCAGCTTCCTTGAACCTGCCGAGCATAAAATAATTTCTCGCGAGGTCTATCATGCTTTGATAGTCATAGCCCAGAGCGAGCGCGTATTTAAGCATAGCTGCCGAAAGTTCATAATCACCCATATTCAGCGCGCATTTTGAAATGGCCGAGTAGGCTTCTCTTTGAGGTTTAATGGTCAGCGCCTTTCTATAATAATCCATGGCCGCGTCGCTCAAACCTACGGAGACGCACAGGTTTCCCATGCCGATAACGGCCTCTATGGACCTGGGATTGTTCTTTAAAACATCCAGATACACCTCTTTCGCTTTTTCATAGAGCTCGCTCTGCATGTAAGCCGAAGCCAGCTTAAGCTTTACTGAGGTTTTTTTCGGGTAAATCCTGGATGCATTCAGGTAGGACTTTATTGAATCCGCGTAATCCCGCTTCTCCAGGCTGATATCACCGGCTCGCTCCCACGCTGTAAACGAATTTTTTTTGGGAAGCTGTCCGCCTGCCGCGGCCCTGTAGTTTTTCAGGGCATCGTCAAATCTTTCGGAGGCAAAATAATAATCCGCTAACTTCAGATAAAGCGAAGATCTTGTTTTTTCGCTTGAGGCAAGGCTGATTTTGCCAAGAAGCGCCTGCTCGTCCTCTGCCGTAATTTCAGCGCGCGGCATAGCCGGAGCCAGCGTAATAAAACAAATAAGAAGCATGAGATATTTTGACAATTTAGCCATAATATTTTGCCGGATCAGCCCGCTATTCAAAAAGATACTGAGCCGAGGTCCTGTTTATCAGCAGCTGCTTTAGCTTAGGCATAGCCAGATGAGCCGCGGTAATGCCGGCATCAATGCATTCGGCTGATTTACCCAGGTCAACGGTTGAAATTTGGCTCACCGACGGCGCTATAATAAAATCCGCCGATTTAAGTTTTTCAGAATCAAACAGCCTGCCCTGTATGTAAATGGCCTGAGTTAAAACCATATACACATTGGATATATTGTTTTTTGAGAAATCAGCCGAGACCGGCACCGCTATAATAATATCGGCGCCCAAAAGTTTGGCTACATCGGTCGGGATATTGTCAAACAATCCCCCGTCAACCAGGTAACGATGCCTGTATTCCACCGGCACAAAAATGCCCGGCATTGTGGCGCTTGCCCTGGCCGCGAGAGCGACATCCCCCTCTCTGAAAATAATCCTCTCTCCGGTCACAAGGTCAGTCGCGAGGCAGGCAAACTGTATATCCAGCTCGTCAAAACGCTTACTGCCGATATTTTCCCTCAGATACTTCTCCATCTTCTCGGTGGAAAGCAGGCTTTCGGCCACCATAAGCTTTATCACGCCGGTAGCCGTAAGGTCGGCGACATCGTTCCAGCCGATATTCTGACCCATTTTCTCAATTTTTTCTATCGGTACTCCGGCCGAGTAGAGGCTGCCGACTATCGCGCCTACGCTTGTGCCCACTATGATATCAATCGGAACATTGTTTTCCTTGAGGACCTTTAAAACACCTATGTGGGCCAGCCCCCTGGCTCCGCCTCCGCCCAAAACAAGGGCTATCTTAGGCCTTTTGGAGAGCGGAAGCCTGGCGGTTTTCTGCCAGAGATAATCCGTAAGGAATTTTTCTCCGTCCAGAGAAAAGGAATTCATGGGCAATATAAGGATAAGGAGGCATAACAGGAGGAAGCTGAGGAGTCCCGCGGGCTTTTTCATTAATTTTTCCCGTAAAGCTGTCACTGCGTTTTGTTCTGCCCGGCGTCAATGAGGTGTTTTCCGACAGCCCATTCAAGCATGGCCTTGCTTGTTACAGCCTGCTGCGCGGTTTCTATCCACTGAATTTTATTTTCAAGCTTTTTCACAGGATCGGAAACAGAAGGAAGTTTTTCAACCGCGGAAAGCCGTTCTTTCCAGAAAACAAAATCAAGATAAGCCTGCTTAACCTCAAGACTTATCTGGTTTTCTATTTTTGAACGCCTTACCTTGCCCTCGCGGACGGCAAACCTTCTCTGCTTAATTCTGGACCAGGAGGCCCAGCCGTCAAATATCGGAACATTCAAATTTACCGTGGCGCTCCAGTTTGTCTTGGGAAGCGGAAACTGGTTCCCGATCCACTCATAATTGGCTCCCATTGTTATCGTGGGATAGCGTTCCGCCATTGAAAGGTTAACCCTCAGAGAGTCTATGGCCTCCTGAAACTGAGTCTGGCGCAGCTCCGGCCTGTATTCAAGCGCCCAGGCGAGACATTTATTATATTCGTATTCTTCCGAAGGCGCCAGAATTTCGCCCCTAAGGTCAAATTCGGTGTTTAATTCGGCTCCTATGCTGTTTAAGAAAACGAGCTTGGCCTTTTCATAGTCGTGCTTTAAAACCTGGAGCTTCAAAACAAGTTCACCCTCAGCGTCAAGCCAGTACTGCCTGTTGGCTGATTTGTTTGACCGTTCGCGAACCTCTCTTAGAGCCGTCTCACAGGCGGCCTTTCTGTCCCTTAAGGCTATGAGCGAATAAAAAGAAACTGTAATATCCTTTATCGCCTTTATCCTGGCTATATCCGACTGGCTTTTTGCCTGCGAAAGATTCGTTTCGGCAAGGCGCAGGTTATTGGTATAACGGCCCGCCGCGTAAAGGTACTGCCACAGCGTGAACCTGGTGGAATAATACTGCCCGTTTCCTCCCGGTATGTATATGTTGTCAAACGACTGCGACAGCACCATGGGAGAATCGCTCTGAGACTCGGAGGCGCTGAGGTTAAAATCAATCTTAGGATAGCGCAGTGAAAGCGCCTCGTTAACCCTCTGCTGAGCTATCGCCATCTGCTCCTTTATAACAAGAAGTTCCTGGCTGTTGCTTATGCCGGAATCAATGCTTTCGGGGAGCGTCAGTTCCCTGACAGCTTCCTGAGCTCCGGCAAATGAAACGGCTGATACGGCCAGAAGCAGGGCCGCGCTGATTATTTTTGAAAGCATAGTTTTTTTAGTTTCCTTATCTGCAGTTTTACCGAAGGCAGCGCCGTTCCGCCGTAGGAAGTCTTTGTTCTTACGATGCTCTCGGGCAGCACCAGCTTCAAGACTTCCGAAGAAAAAACAGGCGAGAACCGCTTAAGCTCGGCAGCGTTTAAATCCTCAAACACCTTGCCGCTGCTGACACAATAGCTTACCAGATTCTTCACTACCCCGTGAGCCTCCCTGAACGGAATGCCCTTCCTGGCCAGGTAATCCGCGAGCTCCGTGGCGCCCATGTAGCCGTTTTGCGCCGCGGAGAGCATTCTGCCGGGGTTAATTTTCAGCGAAGCCAGCATGGCCGCGGTTACCTCAAGGCAGGATGATAGCGTGTCAACCGTGTCAAATACCGGCGGCTTGTCTTCCTGTAAATCCCTGTTGTAGGTGAGCGGAAGGCCTTTTAAAATGCTTAAAAGCGCTGTCTGATTGCCGTAGACCCTTCCCGACTTGCCTCTTATAATCTCGGCTACATCCGGGTTTCTTTTCTGAGGCATAATAGAAGACCCCGAAGTGAACTCGTCGGCGAGCCTGACAAACCCGAACTCGGCGCTTGACCATACGATAAGTTCCTCGGAAAGCCTGGAAAGGTGCATCATCGCAATTGAAGCGCAGGAGAGAAACTCTGCCGCGAAATCCCTGTCGCTTACCGAGTCCATGGAGTTTTCACTGACCGAAGCAAAGCCGAGCAGTTTGGCCGTGAAATTTCTGTCTATTTTAAAAGAGGTGCCGGCAAGAGCCGCGCTGCCGAGGGGCAGAACATTAACCCTGTCGTAGCAGTCGGAAAATCTTTCTTTATCTCTCTGGAACATCCAGGCGTAGGCAAGCAGGTGGTGCGAAAAAAGCACGGGTTGGGCCGGCTGAAGGTGCGTGTAGCCGGGCATAACCGCTCCGATATTTTTCTCGGCCGCGGAAACCAGCTCCTGCTGAAGGGCGTTTAAAAGATCGGCGAGCCTGATTATCTCGTCTCTAAGATAAAGCCTTAAATCAAGAGCCACCTGGTCGTTCCTGCTTCTGGCGGTGTGCATCTTTCCGCCGACGGGGCCTATTCTTCTTATAAGCTCTTTTTCAACCGCGTAATGAATGTCTTCCTGAGCGGGCGGCAGTTTGCCCTTTTCGGCGTCCTTAATTATGGACTCAAGGCCTTTTATTATTTTTTTCTCATCCGAAGAGGATATAATCCCGCATTTTTTAAGCATTCTCACATGGGCGATAGAGCCAACGGCGTCGTACCAGGCAAGCCTTTTGTCAAAAGCATACGACGCGATAAAATCCTGAAATTTTGGCATTATTTGCTCCTGTTTTTACCGTTAATTATAGCTTTAACCTTCAGCGGAAGGCCGAAAAGGTTGATAAAGCCTTCGGCATCCTTCTGATTGTATATGTCTTCCTCGCCGAAGGTGGCGAGTTTTTCCCAGTACAGGGAGTGTTTTGATTTTCTGGAAGAAACAATGATGTTTCCTTTGTACAGTTTAAGTTTTACGGCGCCGCTACAGGTTTTCATGGATTCGTTGACAAAAGCGTCCAGAGACTCTCTAAGCGGAGTAAACCAAAGCCCGTAGTAAGCCAGCTCGGCGTACTTGACCGAGACAAGTTCTTTATAGTGTTTGGTGTCTCTATCAAGGGTCAGCATCTCAAGCTCCCTGAGCGCGAAATCCAAAACCGTGCCGGCGGGCGTTTCATAAACTCCCCTGGACTTCATGCCTACAAGCCTGTTTTCAACGAGGTCAACCCTGCCCACGCCGTTTCTTCCCGCGATTTTATTTAATTTCTCAAAAAGCTCCAGTGGGCCGGTTTTTTTGCCGTTCAGCGCGACCGGTATTCCTTTGACAAATTCAATTTCCACATACTCGGGCCTGTTGGGAGCCTTCTGAGGAGAGACTGTCATCTGAAACATGCTTTCATCGTATTCGTTTTCCAGGTCTTCCAGCACTCCTCCCTCGTAGGAAATATGCAGAAGGTTGGCGTCGGAGGAGTACGGCTTCTCTTTGGATACGGGTATGGGAATATTATGTTTCAGGGCGTAGTCTATCTCGTCCTCGCGGGACTTAAACTCCCACTCTCTCCACGGCGCGATAATTTTAACATCCGGCATAAGGGCCTTAAATGTCAGCTCAAACCTGACCTGGTCATTGCCCTTTCCCGTGGCTCCGTGGCACACGGCATCGGCCTTTTCCTTTTTGGCTATTTCAATAATTTTTTCGGCGATAAGCGGCCTCGCCAGGGAAGTCCCGAGCAGATACTTCTCTTCGTAAACCGCTCCGGCTTTAAGAGCCGGGAATATATAATCCGTGACAAATTCTTTTTTTGCGTCAATTATATAAACCTTGTCAGCTCCGGTGGAAAGCGCTTTTTTTCTAAGGGGCTTTAGCTCTCTGCCCTGGCCTACATCAATGGCGCAGGCAATAACCCTGCACCTGTATTTCTCTTTAAGCCACCTCAAGATGATTGAAGTGTCAAGGCCTCCCGAATAGGCTACTACAACTGTTTTGATATTTTCCATTTTATGGCATCCTCCAGTATTTTTACCGCTGTTTTAATATCCTGTTTGTTTATTATCAAAGGCGGAAGGAACCGCAAAACCGTGTCCTGGGTGCAGTTGATTATAAGTCCTTTGTCCTGGCAGTACTGGACTATATCTCTTCCCGGCTGATTTATCTGCATTCCGATCATAAGCCCAAGTCCCCGGACCTGGGTGATAAGCTCAGGATACTCGCCTTTAAGCCTGACAAGCTTCTCAACTAAATATTTGCCGTTAGCAGTCACGCTTTTAAGGAGCGCCGGAGTCAGCTGCGAAAGGACCTCTTTGGCGGCAGCGCAGCCTACCGGGTTTCCGCCGAATGTTGAGCCGTGGTCGCCATAGGAAAAGGCCGACGCGACATGAGGAACGGCCACGGTAGCGCCCAGCGGAAGGCCGCCGGCGATACTTTTACCGAGACTCATAATATCGGGGGTTACGCCGTAATGCTCAAAGGCGTAAAGCCTGCCCGTCCTGCCGAGGCCCGTCTGCACCTCGTCAAAAATAAGCAGCAGATTATTCTTTTTGCATAATTTTCTAAGGCCTGTTATGAATTTTTTATCCGAGGGCACCACGCCACCTTCTCCAAGCACCGGCTCAAGCATAATAGCGGCTGTTTTTTTGTTTACTAACTTTAAAACAGACTCTATATTGTTGTAATCAGCGTATTTAAACCCGGGCAGCAGCGGTTCAAAACCCGCGTGCATCTTAGGCTGGCCCGTGGCGGTAAGCGTCGCCATAGTCCTGCCGTGGAATGAATTATTAAAGACTATTATCTCGTATTTCCCGCCGTGCAGGCTGCCCCATTTTCTTGCGAGTTTTATCGCGCACTCGTTGGCCTCGGCGCCTGAGTTTGAAATAAAGACTTTGCCGTCAAAGGACGACTCAATAAGCGCGGCGGCAAATTCGGCCATGGGCTTCGTGTAATAATGGTTTGAAGCGTGAATTATCTTTGAGGCCTGCGCCGTTATAGCTTTTACCACCCTCGGGTTGCAGTGGCCCAGGTTGCAGACGCTTATGCCAGAGAAAAAATCCAGGTATCTTTTCCCTGAAGTATCCCAGAGGTATTTGCCTGCGCCTCTTGTAACCTGCAGGTCAAACCTTTTATATGTCTGAAGCATGTATTTATTTTCCAAAGCCTTTATAGTCATATTATTTTTTTATAACGCTCCCTTCCATTTTCGCCAATCCTTTAGAACCGTCAATAATCCAGACTTCCCTGATTCCCGAAAGAACCGCCCGTTTGCAGGCGTTTATTTTCGGGATCATGCCGCCGGTAACAACCTCCGACTTTATCAGCTCATCAATATCGCCTATTTTTATTTCCCGTATTGTCCTGCCTTGGGCGTCAAGCACTCCAGGAACATCAGTCAAAAGTATCAGCCGGCGCGCTTTAAGTTTTATGGCGAGCGCCATCGCCATTGAATCGGCGTTAACATTCAAACTCCTGCCAAGCCTGTCAAAACCAATTGAGGAGACAACCGGCAGAAACTTTGAGCGCAGCAGCGCGCCTATCAGCCCGGTGTCTATTTTTACCGGCTCGCCCACGAAACCGAGCACTGGTATTCTTTTGCAGAGGCATGTTTCGCCGTCCTTGCCCGATATTCCCACGGCTTTAACGCCTCTTTTATTCATCTCGGAAACCATGGACTTGTTTACCTTGCCGCTAAGCACCATCTCAACAAGCTCAAGCACGGGCGCGTCGGTATACCTCAGGCCGCCGACGAATTTTGAAATCAGGCCCAGCTTTTCTATCCAGGTATTGATCTCCGGACCGCCGCCGTGCACGAGCACGGCCTTTTCCCTGCGGCACAGCGCCGCGAACCCGGTAAAGAATTTTTTTCTCGCGCTCTCGTTTTTACTTATGCTTCCGCCGAATTTAATTACTGTCGGAGCCGCTGACATGATATTTTCCTTTCCTTATTCTCACCCCTGCCTCTTGCGCGGGTTACCGTACTCGCACATCTGTTTAAAATCACACTTTGGGCAGTTGGCGGTATTTGGCGTAAATTCAGATTTTAGTATTTTCTGCGCGGTTTCATTTACCAGGACAACCGCCTTATTAATATCCGCGTCGGTTCTTTTCGTGCTTACCTTCTTGTCATGCGCCATAAAATAAAAACTTAAGGTGCCCGGCTCAATTTTTAGCGCTTTTTTGCACGCCAGGGCGTAAAGGCTTATCTGCAGATCGGCATCAACCCTCGCATTGCTCCACAATTCCGCGTGAGTTTTATAATCAATAACCTCATAGCTGCCGTCTTTTAGCCGGTCTATTCTGTCAATAATTCCCCGGAGCCTTATGGCGCCAATGGGAAAATTAAATTCCTTCTCAAGAAAAAGCACTTCCGAATCGTTATCCTTGTTCGCGGCCCAGTAGTTTTCCAGCATCCGCTGGCCTTTTTCAAAATAGTCCTGCACCTGCTGGGGCGAGACGAAGCCTTCGTTTACCCAGCACTTGTCATAACTTTCCATAAGGTCGTCAAAACTTCTGCCGGCGTTAAGGTAATAGTTTTCAAGCGCCTTATGAATGCTCAAGCCCAGGGAGGTCGCGGGGTTTGGAGGAACATGCATGTGATCAAGGTAAATAAACTTGTACTTCCAGGGGCAGAAACGGTAAGCGTTTAACCTGGAATAACTCATCTCCATCGCCGGCTTAAAAAAACTCGGAAAAAGCCTTCTCAGGATATTAAGCATTTTTATAAAAGTCCAAAATAGTATCTCCGTATTTTTCCTGCCTGAATCTTATTAATCCGGGCGGGATGTTAACCGGCTCTTTGTCATGATGCTGGCTGACTATCCAGCCGTCCTTGGCCAGCAGTTTGGCGCGGACGATAAGGGCAAGCACCGGGGTTGTCAAAGACAGCGGTTTCTTTTCGCTGTCTTTGTACGGCGGGCCCATAAAAATCAGGTCAAACGGCTCGCTCAGCCACTCCAGGCCTTTTGTGATATCGGCAAGATTGACTTTCGCCCTGTCAAGCCAGCCGAGATTTTTCAGATTATCCGTTATAAGGGCCGTGTTTCTGCGGGAAGAATCCACAAAAACCGACTTGCCCGCTCCCCGTGAAAGAGCCTCTATGCCGACCGCGCCGGTACCCGCGAACAGGTCAAGAAAACGCGAATCCGCGAGCTTAATTTTAAGAATATCAAACAATGATTTTTTTATTCTCGCAAGAATAGGCCTGACGGAAGGATCATCGTAGGTTTTGAGATATCTCCCTCTGCCCTCTCCGGAAATAATCCGCAAATCGCTCATAAATAATTGTATTTCCTGTTGTAAAGCCGCTGGAATATTCTACTCTTTTTAAGCCATATAGTCAAACAAAATTCATTCATTTTTACGACAATATAACGACTCTCGCGGCCAGCGTAAGATACGGACTGAGCGAAAAATAAACCGGCAGGTTCGGAGATGGCGCTACAAAAGCTGATTTTATCATTCCGAAATGTACTATCCGGCAGCCGGAACGATGTATTTTAGAAATGTCTTTTGGGAATGGCAGGACGAAACTCACATTATGAGATTTAAAACTACAAAAACACTTTGTCATGCCGGAAATGTGTTATCCGGCATCGCTCGAAGAATACCGCACTCTATTGCAAAATCCGGGTTCAACAGAGAAACTCGGGCATAACATAAATTGAGTCTATTGAAAACCCTTAAAAAGGTCCTGTCATTGTGATCTCCCGAAGAGAGAGAAGCAATCTTGGCTTTCCGTCGGCAACGACGAGATTGCTTCGTCGCTACGCTCCTCGCAAAGACGGGCTGAAACACTTTTTCAGCTGACTCAATTTGGGCAGCCATTACTTTTGCCAAAACAAAAGGAGCGCTGACAGTTTCCTGTACGCTCCTGCTTTTATCAAAATTTGGTGGAGCTGAGCAGCGACAAGCGCGGCGAATAGGCCGCGCTGCGCCATGGAGCGGGCGAGCGTCGGCGCGAGCCCTGAACCGCCGACCTCTTTGCGGCGGTATCCCCAAAACAAAAGGAGCGCTGACAGTTTCCTGTACGCTCCCGCTTTTATCAAAATTTGGTGGAGCTGAGCAGCGACAGGCGCGGCGAATAGGCCGCGCTGCGACCTGGAGCGGGCGAGCGTCGGCGCGAGCCCTGAACCGCCGACCTCTTTGCGGCGGTATCCCCAAAACAAAAGGAGCGCTGACAGTTTCCTGTACGCTCCTGCTTTTATCAAAATTTGGTGGAGCTGAGCGGGATTGAACCGCCGACCTCTTCCTTGCCGAGGAAGCGCTCTCCCAGCTGAGCTACAGCCCCATTGTTTACCGGTACTACTTAGGGAGAACAGCAGGGAGTTTAACAAAAAATACCGCGAAAGTCAAATTTCATTTGCGTGATTAACGAATTCCGCGTCCTGATGCAAAGTTTAACTTACAGATACACCATGTCCTGGCTCTGGAAAACAGATAAAAACAAAAGCATATATTCTTTGAGATGCCGCGTCAGCAGATAATTGTTAAGTATATGATTTCTTCCGTTCTCCCCGAGCTTCTTGGCGTACTGAGGGTGATTGAGCAGCTGCTTAATATTGAATGCCGCGCCCTCAACCGTATTGCAGAGCATTCCTGAATACTTATGAGTTACCTGAAGCGGTATCCCTCCGACATTTGAGGCAACCACAGCCTTGCCCTTCCAGAGCGCTTCAGCGACAGTGAGGCCAAAACCTTCCTTGAGGGATTTCTGAAGCACCACCGAAGACGCCCTCTGCAAGGCATTTACGGCTATGTCGTCCTGCGGAAGCATTAAAATATGAATATCCGGATCGCCTGCCGCCCGTTCCTGAACCTCACTAAGCACCGCCAGCCCCTCGGGATCATCCGTCGCGGTCCCTCCCGCGAGCACCAGGCGGCAATCAATGTATTTTTTAACAAGTTTGTAAGCCTCAATAACACCCACGGGGTCTTTAAGCCGGTCAAAACGCGAAATTTGAGTTATTATAGGCTTATCCCTGGGAACGGCATAATTATCAAGAACCGAGTTTATGGCCTCAGGGCTCAGTTCCTTATTCTTATCGCTTAAAGGATCAATGGAGGGAGCGATCAAAAACTGCCGTATTGGAAGTATCTGAGAGAATTTCTGCGACGAGAATACCGCCGCGTCATAATTTTTAATAAATCCGCTTAAAAACGACCACACCTCTTTGTCCGGATTTGAAACATCAATATGGCAGCGCCATATCCACTTGTTAGAACCCTTTTTTTCCACGAGAGCTATGGGCTGAGGATCATGAACAAACATAATATCGCTTGAAAGATTGGCCTCGGCCGCGTTTTTCCTGTTAGTTTCCAAAAACACCTCATAATCCGATTTCAGCAGCTGCTCCCGTTTGCCATGAAGGGCATTATGGAACTTCTTGGTTATTTCATAAAATTTTTTCCCGCCCTTAATGACCTCCCAGCGCGTGTCAACTCCGAGCTCCTTTAAAAGCGGAACCATGCGGTTTAATATTTCAGCCACCCCGCCGCCGACCGCCGTTGAATTGTAATGGCAGACTTTCTTTCCGGCGAGCTTGCCCGCAAGCAGGCGCAGGTCATCAATCGTAGACTGGCCCACAATGGGAGTGTAATCGTCAATTTTGGCCATAATAACTACATCCTTTTCTTTATCAGTTTAATTACCGTTCTTCTGAGATCCTCTAAGGCGTAAGTGTAAGGATCAAGCCTTGTTATCATGTCCGCGAGCTCTTTGTCTCCAATAGAATCCGCTATCCAGTTGGAAAAATCGTTAGACTCTTTTTCAAGCCTCAGGCGCGCCTCAAAAATATGGAAATATATGGAATTTATCGTTATTTTTTCAAGAATCCGGGCGAACTCCGCAAGATTATTAGCCACATAGCTGGTCGGAATAATAAAACTGACCGACTTTAATAGCCAAAATTCCTTGCCGGGGTTCGCGCACCTGTCCGCCGCGTAAGAATTGGCGCTCATGTGTTCCTTCATGACTGAAACTATTTTTTCTCTTAAAGCGCGTATAGTTTTAAACTGAATAATATCTATACTGGACAGCTTTTCGCTTAAAACATCGTCGCCGAGAGCTTCTTTCGCCCAAAACGCGAAATCATTAGGAGGTTCGGGCGACAGGTATTCATGCTGCTGAAGGAATTTGTGCGTGTGATGATATATGCAGGAACCCGGAACCTCCTGCAGGGCGGCAACCATCTCGTTTAAATTACAGATCCGGATGCCGGTTGATTCGGTCAAGTGCAGCCGCGTATAAAAGTGAAACGGCGCGTTAGCCACTACGGTAGCCTCCATGATTGTTACCCGCCTCTTTGAGCCGCAAGATTCGCGATTAACCTGTAAACTCCGCGCGTGTCTTTCACGCCAAACTCAGCGGCCGTGTCATGTTTTTCTCCCACATGAATAGTCAGCGCCGCGCCCCTCAAAGCCTTAAAAGCTTTTTCATCGGTAACATCATCGCCTACATATATCGGCAGAATCGTTTCCCCATGAAACAACTTTAAGATTATATAGAGCGCCGCCCTGCCTTTATCCCAGTTTACCGGAAGGCACACCTCAAACACTTTCTTGCCGGGCAGAATCTTAATCTTTGAAGCTCTCCTGAAGGGCTCAACCAGGTTTTTAAATACGCTTACGGCCCTTTTTTTATCGGCGCCGCTTACAAGCCTGTAATGAAACGCCACCGACAACCCCTTATTCTCAATCAAAACGCCTTTGATTCCGAAGAGAGCCTTCCTCAGGCCCGCCAGAATACCGCGCAAAACGCGGGTTGAAGCGGAACTTTTGGCTATATTTAAATTTATTCCCGGGCCTTTTATCTCAAGGCCGTGGCTGCCGGCGTAAATTATATTTTTCAACCCGACTTTTTCGCGGAGATCCTTTATATCCCTGCCGCTTATTATAACTATTTTAAAATTCCTGTCGCGGGACAGTTTCCTTAGAAGATCCCTGACGCGCGCGGGCATGAACGCCTTATGAGGAGCGTCCGCCAAAGGAGCCAGGGTCCCGTCAAAATCAAGAAATAGAACTGTTTTCATCAGCTTCCCTTTTTCAACGAAGCTATTTCCGAGATAATATTTCCCGCCCAATGAAAAACATTGTTGTCGGAAACAATTTTATTCATATTGCTCATGCGGGCCTTTTTTTCCTCTTCGGGAATTTCAATAGCCAGTTTGATGGCGTCAGCGAACTTTTCGGTTGAATACGGGTTTATCTGCACGGCATCGGCCAATTCTCTCGCGGCCCCGGTAAAACAACTCAGCACCAGCATTCCGCTTGCCCCGTTTTTGGTGGCGACATATTCCTTGGCCACAAGGTTCATGCCGTCATGAAGCGAACTTACGACACAGACATCGGCTATCGCGTAAAAAGGCTTGATCTCATCGCTTGAAAAGTGCTTTTTCATGTATATAATAGGTTTCCATGAGTTATCCGAATGCTTCCAGTTCACTTTGTCAATCAATTCGTCAATCTCTCCCATCAAATCATGGTAGCGCTTTATATGGGTGCGGCTCGGGGCGGCTATCTGGATAAACACGAACTTTCCAATGTACTGCGGATATTTCTCAAGAAAACGGTCAATCGCCTGAATTCTTTCCACTATGCCTTTTGTGTAGTCAATTCTTTCCACTCCCAAACCGACTATTTTACCCTCCAGCTCATACTCTTTTCGTATCGCCTCCATGGATTCAAAATCAGAGGAAGCGGCCTCGTAAGAGTAGTTGTCCACGCTTATCGGGAAAGCCCTGATGAAGGTCTCTTTATTGGCGCGCACAACGCTGAACTTCTCCGTGTCCACTCTGGACTCAAGAAGACGATTTGCCGTATCAAGGAAATTATTGCAGTGATACTGGACATGAAACCCTATAAGATCGCATCCCAGCATGCCGTCAAGAATTTCCTCCTGATAAGGACATATTGAGAAGACCTCGGGATTAGGCCAGGGTATATGCCAAAACAGCGCCACAATCGCGTCGGGCCGCTTCTCTTTTATCATTTTACCCAGCAGCGTGAAATGATAATCCTGAATAAACACGAGGGGATTTTTTGCCGGAAGCTCTTCTAAAATGCTGTCCGCGTATTTCTGGTTCACTTTTTTATACATCTGCCAGTCAGTTTCCCTGAAAACAGGGCGCGTGTAAGTTATATGACACAGGGGCCAGAGGCCTTCATTGGAAAAACCATAATAAAAGCCTCTTTCCTCGTCCTTTGACAGCCAGGTGCGCTTGAGTATATAATGAATGTCGTCCGGGGGCACGCCGAGCTTGCCTTTTGAGTTTGCGAATTTTCTGTCGGCATTGCCGCTGCCCTGAGCCACCCACACGCCGCCGCAGGCCCGCATAACCGGATCAAGGGCGGTAACCACGCCGCTTGCCGGACGAACGCACCTGGGCTTGCCGGTTTTTTCATCAAGTACATGCATATACGGCTCTCTGTTAGACACAAGAAACAGAGAACTTTCTCCGAGCTTGGCGCGCACAAGGTCCTGGAGCCTTTTTTCAGTCCAGAGATCCCCGCTCTCAACGCGGTCTTGAGCCTCCCTGGACACGGTTCGCCGCGCGACGCGCAGTCCGAGAGCCACCTGTTCAACCTCTTTAGCGAGTTTTCCAAGATCTCCTATTTCTTCAAAGGAAAGCTGCTCGTCGGTTTCGCCCTTTTGAAAACGGGTAAACCACTCCGTGAGGCGCTGCACCGGCAGGACAAATATCTGGCGCTGCAGCGGCAGGGTAACTATAATCATCAAAAAGACCAGAACAATCAAAGCTACGCTTATGCCTCTCCACTGTCTGGTAAGAATATTAAAAATATACGATGTATCGTAAACAACCTCAATAAGCCCTACTGTGTTTTCAGCACTGTCCAAAACCGGCAGCACATAACTGTACATGGAGTATTCTTTGTATTTCTCCATCCTTCCGCGAGCTTTTTGTGACCGGGCCACCGAGTCAATGTATGAATTGTCCTTCTGGCCCCAGTCGGCGATTCGTTCCGTCACCGCGAGGATCTTCCCCTCTTTTGAATATATTATACAACCCTGCAGGCGCTCCCTTTTCTGAAACTTGTCCACCAGCAGCTGCGCGCTTCTAAGGTCGCTCTTTTCAAAAACATTTAGCGCGGAAAGCTCCATGCTTTCTGCTACATTTTTAGCCTTGCGCTCCAGATCATCCATGAGCCTTTCCTGCTGAAACCTCACCTGCAGCATTCCAAAACCGGCAAAAACGATTCCTATTATTATTAGAATCGGAAGCATGAACAGCAGCACTCGTCTCATTTATTACCTCTCAAAATAAAAAGCTGAAAACCAGGCTGTCCGGTTATCAGCTATAATACTCATTGCTCTTCCCGGAAAATATATCCGGATGGCGGCCCGACCATCCAACCCTCCGGGGCAACTATACCCCGGACCCTTTTACAAAAGAATTATAGCACGATAATATCATTTAAGCAACCCTCTCTTCCGCGGCGGGCAACCCTTACCTCTCCAAAGCGAACTTAATTCTCGTGGTTCCTATAGGGCTTTTGACAAGCATGACATATATGCCGCTGGCAACCTCAAGGCCGGACTCGTTCTTTCCATCCCAGGAAGAACGGCCGTTAGCCGCCGCGTAGTTCACACTCCTTACCAGGTCCCCTCCGATAGTAAATATTTTTATTTCCGCTTGAGCCGGCAGGTTTGATATAGTCATGCCTTCCGAGTGCTTCCTCGGATTATAGGGATTGGGGAATGTCCTGACCTTCTCCACATTTGTGCCGGGCGCCAACTGCAGTATCGCGAATAAACTCAGATGCCTGGGCCTTGCCACCACGCGCTTGCCCGTTGTATTGGCTATTGACGGCAATACCACCCACCTGCGATTGGACTCATCATAGTATCCTATCACAAATTTAGACGCCTCAAAACCCAGAGCGTCCACATCATGATAATACATCGTCAGGGAAAAATCCTTCCTCGGCTGCAGGGACTTGTCATTGGTGATATTTACCCCGACTTTGGTAGGAACTATCGTCTCGTCGTTTGAACCCGGCACCACCGCCGTGGATACGGACAGCGTCACATCCGACTCAAAAGTGCCGGCCGGTATATCAACCAGCGCGTCGCAATGTTCGCCGTTAAACAGCAAGGCGCATTCCTTTGCGCTGTCTATCACGGCCGACGCAGTCACATTGTATTTCACTTCAAACCCGCCTGGCAGAACCGCGCTGAACACACCGCTTGTCACCGCCACATCCCAAACACCCTTCGCTTTGCCGGAAAGATCTATCCGGCAGGTAATTTTGTCGCTGGTTACCGCCACATTGTCCGCGGCTATGTCGCTTTCGCCGGATTTACGCAATAAAATACTGCTGCCCTCAAGAAAACCCTGTCCGGAAACTGTGACATTCAAAACCGCACCGCTGTAGCTTGATGACGGCGCTATTGAATGAACCTCCATTCCCTTTACCTCAAAACCACCGCTAAGCCTTGATGAAAACGCGCCGCTCGCGACAACTACATCCCAATATCCCGTGGCCTTTAGCGTTAAATCAAACCTGCAGGTTATTTTGTTGCCGCTCACCACAGATACATTCGTCCCAGCTATATCGCTTTCCCCGAACTTTGACAACTTTACCGTTGAACCAGCAAAAAAACCTGTGCCGCCCAAATCCGTTACAGCAACTTCACCGTAATTATATGCCGCCGAAGGCGACACAGAACCTACCGACCAGCCCCCGGACTTTATCTCAAATACACCAGTAGCCGAATTTGTCAGTGCGCCGCTCGTTATCACAATATCCCAAAAACCCACCGCCTTACCGGATAGATCCAGCTCGCAGGTTATCTTACTGGAATTGACAACATTTACATTCGTCGCAAAAGTATCCGGCTGACCGGATTTTGACAACTTTACCGCTGAACCTGCAAGAAAATTTTCTCCGGTCAAATCACTAATTATTACTCCGCCGTTTTCAAAGCCGTAGCCAGGCGTTACCGACAACACTCTCCACAGCCTTCTTACATTTACCGAGCCCTTAAGCTCGCTTCGGTATGATCCGCTGGTCACCGCAACCGTCCAGTACCCGGGCGCCGCGCCGGAAGATAAGTTTATATTAAATGTTATCCGGCTTGAACTTGCAACGCTGACATTTGTCGCCGCCGTCGTACTCCCGTCTACAGAAGCATTGAACATGCTTGCCTGTGCTCCGGCAGGAAAACCCGCACCGCTTAGCGTTATACCCACAGTACCGGTGCTGAATACCGCGCCTGGCGACACGCCGGATATCATATAATTTAACGACGGCGCGCTTGAAGTGGAAGAAACATACTCAACCGCGCCCACATCAGATACCGCGGCGCGCTCAACATTATTAACATCAATCGGAACCCTGGAGGGAAAACGATTTATCAGCACGGAACCATCCAGCGGATAACCGAATTTTGACGAGAGATAATCCGTATCCAACACGCCATAATCCTTGGAATATGTGGCAGGAGAACCGGAATCGGGCCTTTTTGAACCCCACAGAGGGCAAGGCCAGCCACTTTCCACATAAACAGCATTCCTGTAGTGATCGGCTGTCTCTTTATAAATCTGATTAAAATGGTTATGCAAAAATTCATTATTGCTCGTGTTGCCCGGCTCGGCCGAGGGGATAGTTGGGACTCCAACAGCGCTTTCCTGACTCACATAAGCATCAAAAATATTGCCGACAAAAGAAGAATTCGTATAAGTTCCATACATTCCTCCGCAATGACCTATAAATGTGCAGTTCCACATTATCAGATGGTCCCATGAATGATAAAAACTGTGAGGCCCAAAGGAATAAAGATTTGACTCATTTCTCATCGGCGGCTCTCTCATTTCTATAAAAACATTCACAAAAGCGTTGTCGGTCGCCTGTCCGTAGTCAGATCTCGCGAATATTCCCTGATAATGTATATCGGTTGCCTTAAAGTTATATATAATCCGGTTATTGGCTGGTGGCGAGTTTGCGTCAAGTGAAAATACCTGATAGGCGTCGGCATGAAGGCCGGTGGAATTAACCTGTCCCATAGAAGTCGCGTTTATTACCATGGCGGTATTCTGGAATGAATCAACGCCAAC
The DNA here is from genome assembly GCA_001800315.1 of Elusimicrobia bacterium RIFOXYA2_FULL_47_53. Taxonomy (GTDB): domain Bacteria; phylum Elusimicrobiota; class Endomicrobiia; order Endomicrobiales; family XYA2-FULL-47-53; genus XYA2-FULL-47-53. The sequence goes on from MGVE01000007.1 coordinate 107,155, forward strand.
CTGCACAAGCTCGGCTCCGCGCACAAGCGCGGCCCTGCGGTATCCATAGTCCGCATCAAATATGTAATCACCCGTGCTATAATGATTATCGGAACTGTGGTTAACGGGGTTGGAATTAACAATATCGTAGCCGGAACCTATTCTCCTGCAGTTATTCGTCCACAGGCGCGTCGCGCTGTCATTGGCGACATAAAGCCCGCTTCCACGGCTCTGCAGAGTAACGCTGTCGTACTTAAGATAACCGGTTGAGAACAAGCCTGTATTTATTATAACATTGTTCCTGTTTGCCGACTGATCCTTAGCTATAGTAAGCCACTCGTTAGTGGTTGACGCGGAAATTCCGGAAACGGAATATGTCCCCTCTTTGAGATAAATAACCGCCCCGTTTGAATTGCCGCCGTTAGCCGCCTGAATCTTAGTTTTGGCAGTGGAAATGGTCTTAAATGGCAGGGAAGAGTTATTAACCGCTCCGGTCGTGTCGTCTCCGGACGGACTGACCCATGCGGACACGGGAGTAAACGCGCTCGCCCCCTCGGCTATCATTGAAAGCGAAAGATTCCGCTTATTGCCGTTATTGTCCTTTGCCTGAGCGTAAATGGTCACCGCGCCGTTAGAAGTAAATTCGGAAGCGGGAAATGATGCCCAATACTCCCATACGCCGGTCTGATCGTTGAGCGACATTGCCGTCACTGTCTTTGTCCCGCTCGCGTATCCCTGGCCTGAGGCCCAGAAATCCACTCTCTCAATACCCGGTTTTGAGAAAGCCACTACGCCAACCTTAAAGGACTGCCCGAATTTTATTCTCTGGTAGGGCACGACATCAAACCTCGCCACGGGCTGAAAGGCCAGCAGAATACCGGAAGAAAAAAACACAGAAAACAATAAAACCCAAACAAACCGCTTTTTAATCATTTGATTTATTATAAAACTAAATTAATAGCTTCCGAAGTAAATATCCTTTGAGTAAGAGCCGTTTTCGCCGAATTCAACTCTTACAAGGAGCGGCATTCCCCCTTTTGGAACCGCTGTCAGGCTCAGCCTGCCCTTTGAAACGATCTCCGAACTTTTATCCGCGAGCTCTCCGCCTTTGATAAAAACCTTAAAAGGCAAAGACTCAAGGCTTTTATCAAGCTTTAAGTCAATTTTAAAGGGCCGGCCGGCAGCTATTTTTTTGGGAACCGATACTGAAATCATACTTTTTTCTCCGCCTGCCAAGCGCTCACCCTCAATTTCAGAGAGTAAAAGCAGGTAAGCGGCGTTATGAGGCAGCCAGTCCTCGCCGCTTGAAGTGCCCTCGCCCCACCATTGAGGCTCGTCATTTGGCCCGCTTCCGACAATGCCGTTAGGTATTATGCCGTTAAGTTTCGGTTTATCAAAATATTCCGCCATTATTTCAGGATTATTGCTCCCGGCGCCCAGCAGCATGCAGTAGTCAAGCGGATTTACACCCAGCACCCAGTTGATCTGGTTATCCGCAAAATCATAAAGCTCGCGGTCTTTTAAAAGCGCCGCGGACTTAAGCGCGACATACGCAAGCCCGAGATGGTCGCAGTTTAGCCCATGATTTGCCGCGGCAGCCTGCTCGGCCTCGGGGCCGGCGAAATAATTCTGTTTGAAAAACAGTTTATCGCCTTGGGCCATTTCAAGCCCGCAGGAGACCTGTCTGTAAGGCGTTTTGGAAGCCATATTTTTGAGATAGTTCTTCGCAAAAACCGAACACGCGTAATAGCAGTCCAGCCACTGCGGGTCATCTTTTGGAAGTATATCGCAGAGGTTAAGCAGGGCGAGGTTTATCGCAATGTTAAATGAAACATATTTGTACCTGAACAGGAAATCGCGGTTTTCGTCCGATCTGAAGAAATCGCCGCAGGCTCCGTTCTCAAAGCTGTCAAAATCTTTTGCCTGCAGGGCGAGCAGTTTAGGCAGCAGCTCGCCGACCCTGGAAATATATTTTTTGTCATTAGTGTATTTGTACAGCTCGCTTGAGGCCCAAAGATAAGCACCGTAATCCCTTGACTCCCGCAAAGCAACGGTATTAAGCCAATCCCAGGCCTTGAAAGCCGTTTTCTCCGCCGCAGACGCAAGCTCCGGCCTGGCCGCTCTGACCTGTTTTGCGCCGCTTAAAAGAGCCGGTATGTTAAACGCCGTGGAAAAAAGGTTCTTGTCTTTATATTTTATCCGAGACAAATCATCGTCCTCGGGACGAAGCGGGTTTATCCTTGCGATGAACTGCTCGTGAGTCATATATTTTGTAAAATCCGCTTCTATTCCGCCCCAGCTTACCGTGCCGTCAGGCTCAGCGACGGCATTGACAAACTCAAGGCCCCATATCAGCTCTTCCAAATCATCCGCGACGCCGTTACCTTCGGAATCCGCGTGATTCAGTCCGCCGCGGTTGTACTCGGCCATGGCAAAAACAAGTGACGGGAGTGACCACATCCTTTTGCTTATGTCAAAAAGGGTATCGTGATACCCGCCCATAACAGGGTCTTTCTTGTGGCAGCGTATGCCGCAGCGCTGATATTTAAGGTAGTTGAGTTCAAGCGGGATTGTATTTGAATAGACCCTGCTGCCTATCTCAAAAGCGTACGAATCCTTTTCATACTCGCGGCCGCCGGCTTTGAGTACAATATGCAGTTTGTACCGGCCCGGAGCGGTCAGGGCCGAAAAATCGCCGGAGAGATAACTGCCGCGCCAGTCGCTGAATTTTTCGTTTATCAACCCTGATTTGAATATCGGAGTACCGTCCGCGGAAAAGACAATAAACTCTCCCCTTAAAGGCGATTCAGGGGATACTCCGTCTAATCTTACGACAAAGCGCTTGGAAGCCTGCGGAAGATAGCCCGCCTGATTGATATTTACGGTTATGCCGGGTTCCTCCGGCAGTTTCTCGCTGTATCCGAACTCGTCAATTTCCAGAAAACCGCGGCGCGGAGCGCCTCTGCTGAGAGCCATATAGAATGATATTATCCTGTCAAGCTTCTGGTCTCCGCCCCAGAGGTAGTGGCAGTCGCCGGCCTTTAAAGAATATGATTTCCAGCTTTCCGCGGAAATATCCGAGATAGGAATTTTTTTGCCGTATACAGAACCGTCGGCGTCAACGAACTTAAGCTCCAGTATTGACCCCTTGGCGTCGCCTTTCATGTGCCACCTGAATTCGCCGGCTTTTCCGAAATCAATCTCAGCGGCGCGGCCCACCTCAACATAGTGATCGTTCCTCAAATCATAATCCAGGCGCAGGGCTACTCCGCCCGCGAAACCCGCGGCGCTTGAGAGCTCTACCGACGCCCGGGGCGCGGAGTTGACCGAGAAAACCGACTTGTCCTGGAAGTTTTCAATGATTTTTTCTGAAGAGAATGCAACCGGCGGCAGGAACAACAAGGCAAGGAAAATTTTCAGAACCCTGATCATAAAGCCCTCCTTGGACATCAGGCTTTTTGCTTATTTTCAAGAACTTCCTTGACCTTTTTTATAACTCTTTCGGACACAAAAGGCTTAACGACATATCCGCGCACGCCTAAATGATACGCAGCGTCCACATTACCCATAAGATCATTTTCGGTGCACATAATGACCGGTATGTCTTCTGTTTTAGGAGAGGATTTAAGGCTTTGCAGAAGCTGAAACCCGTTCATGCGGGGCATATTTACATCCATCATCACCAGGTCCGGATTAAACTTCCTGACTTTCTCCAGGCCCTCAAGGCCGTCAAAAGCGCACTTAACCTCGTAATTCTGGCCCTCCAGCAGATGTTTAAGAAGCTCACTGATGCTCCTGTCGTCTTCAACAATAAGTATTTTTTTCATTAATCCGCCTCTACATCGGAATTTTAAAAATAAACGCGCTGCCTTTTCCCAGTTCGCTATCAACCCGTATGGAACCGCCGTGAGTCTCAACAACCATCTTGCAGAAAGTAAGGCCCAACCCCGTGCCGGTCCTTAAATGCGCCTGTTTTTTCTTGACCTGCACGAACTTCTCAAATATTTTTTCGCGGTATTCCTCGGGTATGCCTTCGCCGTTATCGGCTATGGTTACCTCGGCAAAGCCGTCCGAATTTTTAACCCCCAGCTTAATAACCCCGCCGGAAGAAGTGTGATGAAGAGCGTTCGTAAGAAGATTATTAATAACTCTTTCAATAAGCGACTTATCCATATTCACCGGAGGAATGCTTTTATCAACACTGGCGGTAATTGTTTTTTTCTCGGTAACGGCGAGCGCCTCAAAATGCTGCAGGCGGTCTAAAATAAGCGCCGCGATATCAACGGGTTCTTTTCTGAGCTCAAGTTTTTCCTCTTCCATTTTCGCCACATCCAGAAGGTTCTGTATCATAACAAGCATAGTCTCGCTTGAATTTTTTGCCAAAGATATGATTTTTGCCTGTTCCGCGGTAAAAGCGCCGAGCATGCCTGAATCCAGGTAATCCAGGCTCCCCATAATGCCGCTCAGCGGGCTTTTTAAATCATGAATTATCATTCTAATGAGATCCTGCCGCAGCTGTTCCAGTGATTTTAGATCCCGGGCCATCTTTTCAAAATTATGAGCAAGCTCTTCAAGCTCATCGCCGGTTTTAATGTCAAGTTCTATATCCATTTTGCCGTGGCTTATCTGCGTGGCTCCGGTTTTAAGTATCTCTATCGGGTTAATAATTTTCTGAACGAATTTAAGCCCGGCATAAAGGAATATACCCACAAACACAACTGTCCACAATATTACATTTTGACGCATTCTCCGCACAGGCTCGTATACCTCGCGGGCGGGAATCTGGCTTATTACAGCCCAGCCAAGGCTTGGAAGCGCCTGGTAAAGCGCCACAACCTCCTCGCCTCTCTCGTCGGTGTATTCCCGCCATTCGTCGGAAGTCACTTTTCTGTTTTCTATATAGTCTTTGACTATCGGAAGTTCGGAAAAATTGCTGTGCGCCCAGACCCTCTCCGGCTCGCGGTGAGCGATAAGGTCGCCCTTGTGGCTGACGACAAAGGCCTGTCCCGTATCGCCTATCCTGACTTCGGAGATCCACTGCCACATCTGTTCAAGCTCAAGTTTTGAGACAAGCGCTCCGAAACCGTTAAGCTGGACCCCAAGAACAATATAGGGAGTTCTCTGTCCGGTGAAATATACCTGACTTTTAAAATTTCTTACCCTTAAAGCCGCCTGATACTCCCTGCTGATGCCCTTGGGCGAACCTTTCAGAAGGCCGCTTCTTTTATACTTCCAAAGCTCTCTGCCGGTTTTGTCAATAAGAGCCACCTCGGAAAACGCCGGCCCCTGCTTAATCATTTCCCTCGCGGTTTCCAGCTGGCCCTTGCGAGGCATCCTTGAGATATCCCTGTTAAACGCGAGTAGTTCCTGATGGCGCTCTATCTGTGAGCTTATCCGGTCGGCGACCCTGTTGACGAGTTCCTGCTGCTGATCAAAAATAGATTTTCTTATGGCTTTTCTTGCCGTGGAAGAGATCACAACACTCAAAATGACGGCCGGCAGCACTATCGCGAGAGTGAAGATAATGAGTATTTTGTACCTTAAAGACAGTTTGAGTTCGGAAATAACCGACATTGCGCCTTTCCTCTTATATAAATCTAAAAGAAGGCGTTTACCCTGTAGGGAAACGCCTTCTTTTATTAACTATTTGAGCGGTGCCTTTCAAAAGGCATTATCATGCTATTTATCCTTGGGATATATCTCGGGGATATATTTCTTCACAAGCACCAGCATCTCTTCATCGGATACAACATTGACTCTTCCGGCGGCAAACTCGGCGTCAATCCACTCTTTTATTTTAGCCACTCCCGGATTGGATTTATCCACTTTTTTATCAGCGGGTATGCCAAGCTGGGTATTTAGCCAGAAGGCGATGCCGGCAAGCCCGGAACGGTCGGTTATAGCCACATCAGGAGGCCGGTTCAATATTGTCTCCGTGTCAAAAACATTATAAATTTCCTGGTCTTTCAGAAGCCCGTCGGCGTGAATGCCGGCGCGGGTGACATTGAAATGCGCCCCGACAAACGGCTGCATCGCGGGAATCTTGTAGCCTATTTCTTTCTCAAAATATCTGGCGATCTCGGTTATAACCGAGAGATCCATTCCGTTCTGTATACCGCGCAGCGCGACATATTCCATGCACAGCGCCTCAACCGGAGTATTTCCGGTACGCTCGCCTATACCAAGCAGTGTTCCGTTCACCGCCGAACAGCCGTACAGCCAGGCGAAGGTCGCGTTGGTAAGCCCTCTGTAAAAATCGTTGTGCCCGTGCCACTCAATCCATTCAGACGGAACACCGGCTAAACGGGTAAGGCCGTACATTATACCGTCAACATTTCTCGGAAGCGAAGCTCCCGGGTAAGCCACGCCGAATCCCAGCGTGTCACAGGCCCTTATTTTTATGGGAACCTTTGCCTCGTTTGAAAGCTTCATCAGTTCAAGCGCGAAGGGAACCACAAACCCGTAAAAATCGGCGCGGGTTATATCCTCAAAATGGCACCTTGGAACAATGCCCTCGTTGAGCGCCTCTTTGACAATATGCAGATACATATCCAGAGCCTGGCGGCGCGTCTTTTTCAGCTTTAGAAAAATATGGTAGTCCGAGCAGGAAGTCAGTATTCCTGTTTCTTTAAGCCCGAAGTCCTTAACAAGGCGGAAATCCTCCTTGGTAGCCCGGATCCATGAAGTTATCTGCGGAAATTTGTAACCTTTTTCTTTGCACTTGTTGAGCGCCTTCTTATCCTTATCGGAATACAGAAAGAACTCCGTCTGGCGTATGACGCCGTTGGGCCCGCCCAATCTGTGCATATAGTCAAATAACTGAGAAATCTGTTCAACAGTAAACGGGGGCAGAGCCTGCTGTCCGTCCCTGAAAGTCGTATCCGTAATCCATATTTCCTCAGGTGGATTCATGGGCACAACGCGGTTATTAAAGGGAATCTTAGGTATATCGTTATAGGGAAAGATATCCCTGTAGAGGTTGGGTTCCTTGACATCCTGGAGCTCGTACATATATTCATCGGGCTCAAGAGTTCTTCTGTGTTTGTTAAATCTAAGCATATTATCTCCTAACTAACTATAGCTGCGTCTTTTAGCCTCACCAATGACTTACAACTTATGACTTACAACTTATGACTTACAACTTACCACTTACAACTTATGACTTACAACTTATGACTTACAACTTACCACTTACAACTGCATTTAAATGGCAGGGGTGAGATTTGAACTCACGACCAACGGCTTATGAGTCCGCTGCTCTACCACTGAGCTACCCTGCCAACCGTCTATTTTGAATTTTTTCCCAGAACCGAACGCAAAATACTGCGCCTGCTGATTATCCCGACCAGCCTGTCGTTCTCAATTATTGGGACTCTTCTTAGTTTCTTTTCACCCATAACGAGGCTTATCTTGTCTATATCCGTATCTGGCGGGAAACCCACTACATTAGTGGACATCGCTTCCCTGACCTTAGTGCCGTTGATGTTGCCGCTGAACACGAAGTTCAATATATCGCGCTCAGATATCATTCCGATAACTTTCTTGCCGCTGTCGCAGACGGGCATTCCGCTGATCTTGTTATCCAGCAGAATATCCACCGTCTCATCAAGAGTCGCTTCCGGGCTGGCGCAAAGAACTTCTTTTGTCATGACATCTTTAGCTTTCAGCATGTTCTTTCTCCTTATAGCCGCGAAGAACGCGGCGGAGTTATGATCCATGTCGGGCCGGCTGCTCCCGAATGCCCTGCAAGTTTAAGAAAGCGTGACGAAATCCAGTTTCAAAGCGGGCGTTTCAAGCACAGCCACACCGGCCCTGCCTGTCAGCCAGCCGCCGCATTCACCGGGATTAACCAGGAGAGTCTGACCGATTTTCCTGTGTTCCGGTCTATGCGTGTGGCCAAAAACAATTACATCGTACTTTCCGCTTTTTGCGAGCGCTTCAAGATTTCTCGGCTCATGCATTACCAGAAACCTGACCCCGCCTATGGTTTCCTCGGCCATGCCCTCCGAAATTTTGCCCCAGCCGTTAAGGTTCTCGTACCACATTTTCCTTTCGCCGTCATTATTCCCGAAAACGCCTATAAAACTGGAAGTGAGATTTTTAAACTCTTTGGCGCAAAACGGAGAAATGAAATCCCCGGCATGGAAAACCGCCTCAACATTTTTCTTATTGAAGTAATCCACCGCCTTTTTTATAAGCGGGACATTGTCATGACTGTCGGACATTAAGCCTATTAACATAAATTACTAATAAACCGTTTAATCAACCGCTTCTACCGACTTTACTTCGGGCACTTCCTGCTTTAAAATACGCACCACGCCGTTCTGCAGAGTCATAGTGGCCATGGGGCAGCTGCCGCAGGCGCCAGTCAGCCTTACTTTAACAACGCCGTCGGGAGTTATATCAACCAGCTCAACATTTCCCCCGTCCGCCTGAAGGCTCGGCCTTATTTTATTCAGCGCTTTTTCAACTTTATCTCTCATATATTTCTCCTTTTATCCATACAGCGCGCCCTGCCTCAATCTTTTACGCGAAACAGGGAGTCTATCTTTTCAACAAGCTCTTTCGGTTCAAAAGGTTTTGTGTAAAAAGCCTTAACCTGCGAAAACTTTTCAAATAAAGGCTTGGAAGCGGGCAAAGCTGTTAATACCACCACCGGTATTGAAGAAGTTTTTGAATCCTGGCTCAGCTGGAGTATAAGCGAGTATCCGTCAATACCAGGCAGCAGGACATCCAGTATAAGCAGGTCGGGCTTTTGGCTCTCTAAAATCGCGGGAAGCTTACCCCCGTGCATAGCGCTTGATATTTCGTATCCGGCTGCTTCCAGAGCGCATTTCAAAAGCTCAATTATCTCTTCTTCATCGTCAGCTATAAGTATTTTCTTTCCCATATCATTCCGTTAATACTTTTTTGACATCGGCCGGTATTCTCACGGGTTTAAGGGCCTTGTTCACGAACGGATGCTTCGTTTTTCCCGTTGCTATAAGCCTTGAACCTTCCGTTATCTCGTATTCAAACTCCACGCTCGCGGAACCGACTGACGAAAGCGCGGTGCTGATCTTTATAAGCTCGTCATACCTGGCCGGCGAGTGGTATTTACAGAAGCATTCAATAACGGGCAGATAATACCCGTCCTTTTCCAGCTCCCTGTACGAGAACCCTCTCTGCCTTAACCATTCCGTCCTGCCCCGCTCAAAATAAACAAGGTAGTTCGCGTAATAAACCATGCCCATCTGGTCGGTATCGGCATAAGGCACGCGGATAGTTATTTCGTTTCCTGTCATAATTTAACCGCGGCGGGCTCAGCGGGTTTATTTGTAATATTTCTTCATGTCTTCCAGCGACATGGATTTATAGTCTCCGGCATGTCCGGCCGTGCCGAAATCTTTCATCTTGCCGATAATAATCTGGGTCAGCGAATCTCTGGCGGGCCCGAGATAGTCGCGCGGATCAAACTTTTCCGGTTTGGTCGCGAATACTTCGCGTATGGCCGCGGTCACGGCGAGACGGCCGTCGGTGTCAACATTTATCTTTGAAACGCCCATCGTGATAGACTTCTGGAGATCGGCCATAGGAACGCCGGTCGCACCGGGCATCTTTCCGCCGTATTTATTGACCCGGTCAATGAGTTCCTTGGGAACCGAGGAGGCTCCGTGCAGCACAAGAGGAATATCAATCAGTTCACGCACTTTCTTCAAAACATCAAAGGCGAGGTTTGAGGCGCCTTTGAACTTATAGGCTCCGTGAGAGGTTCCGATGGCAATTGCCAAAGCGTCCAAGCCGGTGTCCTTTACGAACTGGCCGGCCTGTTCCGGGTCGGTAAGATGAATTGATCCCGAGCCCACACCGTCTTCAATTCCGCCCAATCTTCCGATCTCGCCTTCAACGGTCACGCCGAATTTATGAGAATATTCAACAACCGAGCGGGTAACTTTCACATTATAATCGTAATCCGACGGCGTTTTACCGTCTTCCATAAGGGAACCGTCTATCATAACTGAGGAGAAGCCGAGGTCTATGGCCTGCTTGACGCTGTCAAGCGAATTGCCGTGGTCTAAATGCATGGCAACCGGTATTTCCGGGTTTTCTTCCACAGCGGCCAGCATAAGGTGCTTGAGATATGTGAAGTTGCTGTATTTGAGCGCTCCGCGGCTTGCCTGAATTATGACCGGCGACTGAGTGGCTTTCGCTGCCGCCATAATGGCCTGGATCTGCTCCATATTGTTTACATTGTAGGCTCCGACTCCATAGCCTTTCTTCCTTGCTTCGTCTAAGATCTGCTTCATCGGTGTGAGAGACATTTGTTATTCCTCCGCTTGCATTGGCTCATCTTTTGCTTTTGCATCCACTGCACTGTGGCCGGCTATTTCAAAAGGAAGGCTCAATACTTATTTTGTTTTTCCTGACTTTGTTTTCGTTTTGCGCGCGCTCTTTTTCTGCGAGGATAGACTTTCTTCAAAAACGCCTATCCCGCGGTACTTGGCGTAACGGTCGTCGCTGAGTTCCTGCGGCGAAAGCTTTTCCAGCTGGTCTATATGTTTTAATACCGCCTGTTTGATATTTTTGGCGGTTAATTCTCTGTCGGTATGGGCTCCTCCGAGAGGCTCTGAAATAATCTCATCAACTACTCCGGCGGCCTGAAGGTCCTTCGCGCTTACTTTAAGAGCTATCGCGGCCTCCTGGGCCCTGGCGGCGTCCCGGAAAAGTATTGCGGCGCAGCCCTCGGGAGATATCACGGAATAATAGGCGTTTTCCAGCATGAGAATCCTGTTGGCAACCCCAATGCCCAAAGCGCCACCTGATCCGCCTTCGCCGATAACAATGCTTATTACCGGAACCTTCAAATCAGACATGTCTCTTAAATTTCTGGCTATCGCCTCGGCCTGTCCCCTTTCTTCAGCCCCGATCCCGGGATAAGCCCCTGTGGTATCTATGAAAGTTATTACCGGCCTGTTAAATTTTTCGGCGAGCTTCATGACCCGCATGGCCTTTCTGTAGCCTTCCGGGTGAGCCATGCCGAAATTGCGTTCCATATTTTCGTCAATGCTTCTGCCCTTCTGGTGACCTATCACGGCCACGGGGGCCCCGTCTAAAAATGCCAGCCCGCAGACAAGCGCTCTGTCGTCGGCAAACGCTCTGTCGCCGTGAAGCTCCACAAAATCGGTAAATATGGCCCTGACATAATCCATCGTGTAGGGCCTGCTCGGATGACGGGCAACCTGGATTCTCTGCCATGTGGTGAGAGAACCGTATATTTCATTCTGCAGTTTAGAATATTTTTTCTCAAGGTCGGCTATCTCGGGAGCGAGATTCAGCTGGCCCTGCGAAAGCTGGTTCTTAAGCGCTGTTATCCGTTCCTGCATTTCAACAATGGGTTTCTCAAATTCCAGAACCGCTATCTTGTCAGCCATATTATTTTATTCTCCTAAAACCTTCCAACATAGTTAATCTGCAGCACCCTTTCCGCATCCCTGCCGGCGGCGCCCAAATCCCTGCCGGCAAGATCAATGCTGAGATCTGGGGTAATAAAGAACCTCATGCCCATATTGAGCCTGTTCTCGTAAACAAGGTGAATGTTGTCGTATTCGCAGAGCAGTATAACCTTGTCTTCAATATTATACGAGGCATTGATAAACCCATAGACATTATTGGTTTTAAAATCGTTCATGTTGCCGCCCACATTAAAAACCAGCCCGGGAGAAAACGCCTCCCTGCCGAAAACCACAAATATGCCCTTTTCTTTCTGGGCGAATTCGTTTTTGTCCCTGTTATAAAAATATCCCTGGCCGTCATAGCCGAAAGCAAATGCAGGAAGAACCATGTCTCCCTCAAAGGGCCTGATCTTCAGGTATAAGCCGGGCGCGCCGACTATTATATCCTGGCTTGTCCCGATAACTCTGGAGACTTCCCATCCGAAACCAAGATTTACCTTATTAAAAACCCCGAAGTTAAGCCTGGTCAATACTCCGCCCTCGCTGAAGAGCCTGAAATTTAAGTTATATCCGCCGTAGTCCGACATGCCGGTGGCAGGAGTGTCAATGACAAAGGATGTTTCCGAGGCCGTCTCGCTTCTTAGAGGCGAAGCCGCTAAAACAGTTACGATTAAGAAAAAAAACAGCTTTAAATTTCTTTTAAGCATTCCCTGTTTCCTTCCGATTTTTTATTTTTTTCCCGAAGGTTTTGCTGCGGGCTTTGCTCCGGATTTTCCGGTCTTTGGCTGGCTTGCCTGAAGCCTGGAGTAGGCCATCTCTGCGGCTTGTTTGACCCCCTGATCAGGGTCGGACTTGGCCTTTTCAAGCGCGGCCATGGCGTCTTTCCCGCCGATAAGCCCGAGAATCTCAGCCGATCGCATCTTCAGTATGGGATCAACTTCTTTGATTGCTTTGAGCGCCACGGACAGCCCGTCTTTAACGCCCATTTTAGCCAGGGCTCCGGCAGCAGCTATATTTACGGACCTGTTTTCGTCTTTCAGCAAATTTTTAAACGATTCTATGCTTTGCTTATCCATAAAAACGCCGCCGAGCCTGATTGCCTCGGAGCGGACGGTAACATCGGTGTCATTCATGGCCTCGCGTATGGCGGGAAGGGAGGAAGCGTCTTCTATCCTTCCTATCGCGTTTAAGCAGGAACGGCGCATGCCGACATTGGCATCCTTAAGGCCTTCTATAAGCGCGCTGAGAGCCGCGGAATCCCTTATGGAGCCCAGCGCGTTTGCCGCGGCAAAACGCGTGCCGTCATGTTTGTCTTTCAGAGCTTTTATCAAATCAGAGACCGAAGAGCGGTCTCCTATGTAGCCGAGCGCTACGGCGGCGCTCTGCCTCGCGCTGTCCTGCGCGTCACCCGCGAGAACCCCGGCAATCTCTCTGACGGCGGAATTGGCCCTTAACAGGCCGAGAGAATCAAGCGCGGCTATTCTTACAAAAGTGTTTTCGTCTTTTAAAAGTTCTTTTAAGGGCTCAATGGCGGAGCTGTTCCTGATGCCGCCCAAAGCTTCCGCGGCCTGCCTGCGGACCGAGGCGTCTTTATTCTTTATTTTAGCGAGGTTGTCGCTCAAAGGGTCGGAGGCAACAGCCTGCTTAGCGGCCGGCTCTTCCGCCGGTTTGGCAAAGGAAAAGCTGACAAATGCAACGCTGAGCAAACAAACAGCTAATGAAATTTTTGTCATGGCCAAAGGCCTCCTTAACGCACGCTTACATCCCGCTTTCGTTTGGGTTATTTTACATTTTTTGGGAGTTCATGTCAAACCATAAATGGAGGGTGTCAGAAATGGAGTTCCACCGACTCGGAACCGAGCAGTTTTTCAATATCACGGAGGAATTTATCGCTTGATTTTACAAGCAGTTGTGTTTCAATGCAGTATTCTCCCTGCCCTACGGTGGATATTTCAAAAACTACGGGAGAAGATCCCGGATGGGTTGAAATAACCTTCTTTACATTGTCAAGCAGCTCGTCTTCCAGCGCCGTGGCGGTCATTTTTATATGGACATTGCCGGCAAAAGTCGGCAGCCACTGCTTTGCTTCGTCAAGCGACATGATTTCCTCGGCTAAAAGCTCGTTCTGCGAATCGCGTCCCGCGAGCCTGCCTTTAACCACCACTATATTATTGGGCACGATATATTTCGCCAGCCCGTTTTTATAAGATTTCGGAAAAACGACCACTTCAATTTCGCCGAAAAGGTCTTCCAGCTTAAACCTGGCGTACTGTTCCTTTTTTTCCTTGGTAACAAGCTTCTTGGCGCTTGAAATCATTCCGGCGACCCTTATCAGAGGCGAATGCCTCGGGTCATCGGCCGGCTTGGGAAGCTTGTCCAGCCTGTATTTTGAATACACCAGCAGATCATGTTTGTGCTGGGCAAGGGGATGCCCTGAAAGATAAAAGCCCAGCACCTCTTTTTCGTAAGAGAGCGTCATGTGCTCGGACCACGGCTCCACCTTTATTTCACCCTGGACAGAAGCTGAAATCTCACTCGGCGCGAATAACAGGCCCTGCCCTTTGGAAAAGTCCTGTTTATGGCTGTCGGCCCTGCCTATGGAACTTTCCAGTCCCGCCATAAGCTCGGCTCTGAGCGCGCAGCGGTTCCCGCCGAAACAGTCGCAGGCGCCCGCTTTAATAAGCGATTCCAAAACTTTTTTGTTGGCTGCCCGAAGGTCTATTCTGCCTATAAAATCTTCCCAGTTCTTAAAACCGGAACCGTTTTTCCTGGCCTCAACTATGGTTTCCGCCGATCCGGCACCGACATTTTTTATGGCCAGAAGGCCGAACCTTATTTTGCCGTCCTCAATACAGAATTTACCTCCGGATTTCGCAATATCGGGAGGCAGAACCTCTATGCCGGACGACTCGGATTCCTGCAGGTATCCGACCAGCTTGCTTTCCTCGTTTTCCTTGCCGGTCACGGAGTGGCCTATTTCGGAGTTCATCAGGGCCGTCATGTACCGCAAAGGAAAATTAGCCTTAAGATATGCCGTCTGGTAGGCAAGCATGCCGTAGGCGGCCGCGTGGGATTTGTTAAAGCCGTAGCCTCCGAAATGAACTATCTGCTCAAACATTTTTTCGGCTGTTTTTTTCTCTACACCTTTACCCTTGGCTCCCTGAATAAAGTTTTCCCTCTGTTTCTCTATCTCCTCGGGGATCTTTTTACCCATGGCTCTTCGCAGAGAATCGGCCTGGCCCGCGGTAAAACCCGCGAGATCGGTGGCTATGCGCATAACCTGTTCCTGGTAAACTATTACGCCGTAAGTGTCTTTAAGTATCGGTTCAAGTATGGGGTGCTCGTAACGGACTTTCACCTTGCCGTGTTTTCTTGCCACAAAATCGTCTATCATGCCGGAACCCATGGGGCCGGGCCGGTAAAGAGAAATTAAAGCGATAATGTCTTCAATATTCGTAGGGACGAGTTTTCTCAGCAGGTCCCTCATGCCCCGCGATTCCAGCTGAAACACCCCAAGAGTCCTGGCTTCCTTAAAAAGGTCAAAGGTTTTTTTGTCGTCAATTTTTATGGCGGGAAGTGAAAAATCCGGCTGAATTTCAGCCTTTACCAGGTCCACCGTGTCTTCTATTACCGTCAGAGTTTTCAAACCGAGGAAGTCCACCTTCAGAAGGCCCAGTTTGGGAAGCATATTGCCGTCGTACTGGGTTGTTACCACATCGCGGCTGCCCACGGCAAGAGGAGAATACTTTGTAATCTCCTCGTTTGCTATAACCATGCCGGCCGCGTGTACCCCGGTGTGGCGTTTTAAACCCTCAAGTTTCTGGGAGGTCGCAAGAAGCCTGCCGACCCGGTCGTCTGATTTCGCGAGGTTTTTAAGCTCCGGCACGGACTGCAAAGCCCCGTAGATATTGCTGCCGAAAGGAACCATCTTTGCTATCCTGTCGGATTCGCTGACAGGGAACCCCATGACTCTTGCGACATCTCTTATCACAAGCCTCGCCTGCATGGAGCCGAAAGTAATTATCTGGGCGCAGTTATTGTGGCCGTATTTGTTCCTTACATATTCAATGACGCGGTCTCTGCCGGAATCCGCGAAATCTATGTCAAGGTCCGGCATGGTGCGGCGGTCGGGGTTTAAAAATCGCTCAAAAAGAAGCCCGTAATGCAGGGGACAGATATCGGTTATGCCCAGGGTATAGGCCACGATAGAACCGGCACCCGAACCTCTCCCGGGGCCCACAGGAATTTTATTTGATTTGGCGTAGTGTATGAAATCCCAGACTATCAGGAAATAGGCCGCGAAACCCATCTTATTTATAATTGAAAGTTCATGAACCAGCCTTTTCTCGTGGACCTCCGTAACGGTTCCGTATCTTTTCTTGAGGCCTTCGCGGCAGAGTTTCTCAAGGTACGATTCGGCACTCTCGCCTTTTGGAACCGGATAATTGGGCAGAAGGAGTTTATCAAAAGTCAGGTCCAGGTTCACTTTTTCGGCGATCTCAACGGTATTTCTGGTCGCCTGCGGGGCATAGTCAAAAAGCTTTATCATTTCGTGCGGCGGTTTGTAGTAGAACTGGTCGGAAGAAAAGCGCATCCTGTCTGGCTCGTCTAAAGTCTTACCCGTGCCGATGCAGAGCAGAACATCGTGGTCAAAGGCATCCTCTCTTTTCAGAAAATGGCAGTCATTTGTCGCGGCAAGGCCCAGCCCCATTTTTTTGGAGAGCTCCATCAGATGAGGTATTACCTTTTTCTGTTCTTCAAGCCCGTTGTCCATTATCTCAATGTAGTATGAATCCTTTCCGAAAATATCCCTGTATTCGCCGGCGACGCTTTCCGCCTCTTTTATTTTATCCTTGAGGTAATGGTTGGCCACCTCGCCCTGCAGACAGCCTGAAAGCGCTATAAGTCCCTTGGAATGTTTTTTTATGAGTTCCTTGTCCACCCTGGGCTTGTAATAAAAACCTTCCAGAAACCCGGCGCTCACCAGCGCAAGCAGGTTCTGGTATCCTTCAAAATCTTTCGCCAGAAGCGTGAGATGGTAATAGACCTGGGAGTTTCTCTCAACTTTTTTGTCAAACCGCGAGCCGGGAGCGACATAAACCTCGCAGCCGATTATAGGCTTTATCCCGATTTCTTTACAGCCCATATAAAATTCCATGGCGCCGTACATGTTGCCATGGTCGGTAATAGCGAGGGCCGGCATATTATACTGGCGCGCGATAGTATTGAGCAGTTCGGCGGGTTTTCCCCGGTCGTCTAAAATGCGGCAGGCGCCGTCAAGGAGGGAATATTCCGTGTGATTATGCAAATGAATGAAATCAGAATGAGATAAATCTTTATGGGGTGTCATATTATTTTCTTGCTCTGGGCTAATGATTCAACAGGTTGTCTCGGATTGGCTTCCGGTAGGTTTATTATATTTTGTTTTGCGCGCGAGGTCAAGCGCTGCCTTTTTTAGCAACAACAACCCTGCCCCTGCCGGCGCGCTTCGCGCTATAGAGCGCCTTGTCCGCCGCTACAAGCAGTTCGTGGGCCGTATCGCCGTGCTTAGGGAAGACGGCAACACCCGCCGAGATTCCTATCAGCTTGCCCGGGCTTTCCCCAATTTTAAAATCCATGTTTTTTATGTCTGAGGCGACAAATTCCGCAAAACGAAGCGAAGCGTCCCGCGAAGCCTCGGGAAGTATTATTATAAACTCGTCGCCGCCGTACCGGCAGGCGACATCGCTGCCTCTTATCTTTTTTAGCACGAAATCGCCGACCTTGCGGAGAATATTGTCTCCCGCCTCATGGCCCAGCGTATCGTTGTACTCCTTGAAATGGTCCAGATCAAACATCAGTATCCCGAGAGACGCCTTATTTCTTTTAGCGCGCTGAATCTCAAGCTCAAGCGATTGCTCCATGAAACGCCTGTTGAAAAGCCCCGTAAGCGAGTCCTTTATGGAATATTCCTGAAGCTTTTCCATCAGTTTGAGCCTTGAAAGCGAAACGCCGAGCCTTTCAGAAAACCTCAGTATGGAGCTGCTTCTGGACTCTTCGCTTCCCCAGACATCAAAACTGTTCTCTTTAAGAGCGGAGAAATTTACGACCCCGATTATGTCGTTCTCGGAACCCAGCGGCACGCAGAGATACGCGCCTTTTTCATCCCCCATATGCTTACAGCGCAGGCCCTTCGCCTCGTCAGTCGCGAAATAATGCTTTGCGAATTTCAAAGCGCAGCAGTCGTCATTGATCATGATATTGGAGCTCGGTTTTCTTCCTCCCCAGGAAACCACGGCCTCAAGGAAGGTTTTTGAAGGATTGTACAAATACAGAACTCCCGCCAATTGCGGATAGAGCCTGTGAGCGAACTGTGCTATGACGGGGTAGGCGTCATTGAAACTCATACAGGACTGCAGTATCTCCACCATCTGCCTTAAAACATCCAGCTCTTTGTTGTTTCTCTCCAGCTCTTTGGTCCAGTAAAGCAACAGCTCGTTGGACCTGCTCAGTTCGGAGGTACGAACCATAACTTTGGTTTCAAGGTCTTCCTTGGCCCTGCCGAGTTCTTCCTGCGCTCTTCTGTGCTCTTCAAGCTCCTTCTGCAGTTTTTTATTTACTTCACTCAGTTCCTGCGTCCTCTCAAATATTTTCCGGGAAAGATTCGAGCTGTAAGAATCTATATATTCCTTATAACTTTTCAAGTCGCCGGCCATTTTCGCGAAAGAATTTACAAGCTTTCCCACTTCATCGTTTGAAGCACTCCTTAAGTTTACATTGTATTCACCTTTTGACACCGCGTTCGCGGCTTTACTTAACTGCTCTATTGGAATTGAGACAGAGAGAGCGAACAGATAAATCGCCAATAATCCCAATATCGCGGTAAAGGCAAAAATCATAACGGTTTTCTTTAGCATTTCGTTCACAGGTTTTATCACTGCGCTCATCGGCTGCCTTAGAATCATAACCCAGTCATTACCTTTGAAATCCTCATAACCGGGCTCGGCATAAAAGACATACAGATAATTATCATTTATTCCGCTGCCGTGTCTTTTGCCCTTTCTAATTTGAGCGTTAACCAGGTTCCAGGCGGGCGCTGTTTTGTCAAGCACCAGGCTTTCATCATAATTTGAAAATATCACAAGCCCGTCTTTATTAGCCAGGTCAACTTTAGCTCCGAGAGCCTTGTCTCCTTCCAAAAACCTCGCGGAGATTAATTCGTGCAAAACACCCAGCATCATTCTGGCGATCAGGAAACCCTGTTTTTCACCGTCAACATCCCTGACATATTTAACAAAATACAGCGCCTCTTTATCTCCGTAATCAAGAATATCGGCACCCATGATAAACCTGCTGTCGCCTTCAAGAGGCGAGAAGCGCTTACTGAAACGGAACCGTTCGCCGATATATTTACCCGTGGTGCTTGCCACCTTTATGTCGTCGGAATCAAAATAATCAAGTGACTTGTAGGCCGGATAAATGGACCTGAAGTCCCTGAATATTTTTCCTATCACCGCGCCGTTATAGACACCCGACAGGGAAGCGGAAAGCATCTCCATATCAAGCATTCGTTCATAAAACAACTGGTCAATATCAATAAAAACATGAAAAGCCGACTTCCTCAGGCTGGCCGCCGCGTTCTCTTCCAGCGTTTTCCGGACCATAGAATAACTGACTAATATGGCGACAGAATATATCGCTAATAAAACAGAGAAGAACAAGAGGGTTAATTTGACTGAGAATTTCATTTGTCAGCGCCCCATAAAAAAATAAACAAAAAAAACCGCGCCTCTGTTCGCGCGGTTATGGTTTCGGAATTTTTTATCATATAAGCCTCCGGCACCGCTATGGCAATGCGGTCCCGAGAAAACTGCTTTTATTGCAAAGTTTTTTTATAAAGCATGAGCCTGTAAGACTTAAACCTGGCAAAATTATCGGCGTTTCTTTCGCCGCTGAAATACTTCTTATTAATCTTGGCTATTTTCTTCTTGAACTTCCATAGCAGTATCCCGTAAAGGAAGGGATGCCGTGAATGGATAAAATCAAAAAGCATGTTCCATATCGGGTGGCCGACCTGTTTTAGCATATCATCAATAAGGGCGAGGTTCGGGGCCGTCTGCTTCGTTATATCGGTATCTTTCTGGAGCTGGAAAGGGTATTTTACCACCGTGGAATAGAATTCCTTCAGGTCATGGCCGCCGCCGAGCGCGCTTTCCCCCACGGCATCCGTTTTAAAGAAATCACAGATCAGCATGTAACCGCCGGGTTTTAAAAACTTGACCGTCTGCTGCATGGCGTTGGCCAGGTGTATATACTGGAAGCTTTCGCTGAAAATTACAATATCGTATTTTTTATCAGTCTCAACCTGTTCGTAGGTGCTCTCAAAGAATTCGCACTTATTATCAACAAGTTTTTTTGCTTCATTGGTAAGAATGGAACTGGGAGATACGCAGTCAACGCTGTAGCCTTTGGCGATCAGCCTGCTGGCGAGAGATCCAGCACCGCAACCGACATCCAGCACCGATTTTACTTCGGGCGGTATAGCCGACAAAATAAGCCCGGAGTGATTCTCCTGCGCTATGGTTATGTTAGATATATCTACTTTAAGCCCGTCCGGCCAGTAACCGTAATGCAGGTCGTTAGTCTTAAAAAAGTACTTGCCGAATATTATGGCCGAGGCCAGCCCGACTTCCTTTGAATCTATTTTTTTAATTTTATTCATTTTAGTGCTGACAGTCTACATTATTTTTACGGCTTTTTCAACATATGCCGCCCCCTCATGCCGCAGCCCTCGCTGACCCCGAATTTTTCCGCTATCAGCACCGACGACGGCTTTACGGTAAACTCGCCGTATTTTTTATTTAATTCATATATTTGTTCGGAAAGAACCCTGCTTTTATTTATGTCATCCAGCAGAAACTGCTGGCCGTCATCGCGCGACAGGCCGCTTACCCGGATACCAACAAGCCGGACCGGGCCGGACAGGGGGAGCGCGGCAGCCAGTATATTTTTTGCGGCGCCGTATATCTCCTCGGGTGTTTTTACGCCATTTTTTAATATATTCTGTTTTGAAAATGTCCGAAAATCCCCGTAGCGTATAACTATGGAAACCGTGCCTCCCGTAAGGCCGTAGCGCCTTAGCCTCTCGCCGGTTTTCTGCGAGAGCATCATAAGGTAAGACCTGACTACCGACATATCCCTGGTGTCGCGGGGCAGGGTGTGAGAGTGTCCCACGGATTTTATCTGGTCGTTCTCGGAATATTTTTTTACTCCCGCGTAGTCAAGCCCCAAACCGACATTTTTAAGGTAACTGCCCATGACGCCGAAATGAAACCTCAGGAAATCTTCGGAAGCGGCGCCGAGGCGCCCTGCCGTATAAATGCCCAGAAGCCTGAGTTTTGCCGATGTCTTGCGGCCCACGCCCACCCCCTGCAGCTCCTCCACGGGCAGGTTTTCAAGAAAGGCAGCCGCGGAACCGCTTTTTATCTCCACGAGCCCGTCCGGCTTCTCAAGTTTACTGGCCAGTTTTGCTATAACCTTGTTGGGCCCGATGCCCGCCGAGCACAGAAGGCCGAGCTCATTTTTAATGCGGCCTTTCATTTTTTTCGCCACATCTTTAGCACTGACACCTTTTGAGCAGAGGTGCGTGATGTCCATAAAACACTCGTCTATGGAAAAAGGCTCCACCTGATCGGAAAAATCCAGCAGTATTTTATGTATCTTTAGAGAGGTGTCCACATACTTATCCATATTGCCGCAAACGGCTATAACCTGAGGGCAGAGCGCCCTGGCTTCGTAAAGCGACATCGCGGTTTTAACGCCGAATTTTCTCGCTTCGTAAGAAGCGGTAGTCACAACCGTGCGGCCCTCGCCGCAGACGACTATCGGCTTGCCGCGGAGCAGGGGATTGGAAACCTGTTCAACGGAGGCGAAATACGCGTTCATGTCTATAAGCACTATGGATTTTTCCATACAGGTTAAAGGACGGAGGTTTTCTCAAGCCGCCAGACAAGAGAGTTCTTGTCCAGGGAAAGCTCAAAGGAGGTGGCACCGTCTGAGACCGCGAAACAGGCCAGGTCTTTTTCGCCGGCCCTTGAGTTCCAGATATAGGAAACTTCTTTTATCTCGTATTTTCTGTTCTTCCAGACGAACCACCGGGGGTTTACGGAATTTTTCTTAAACACGGCGGCGACATCTATTATCTCGTTTATATCAACTGTTTCCATAAAGACGCTCCGGACTCACTGGATTTTTCTTGAAAGGTGCACCACTTTTCCGAGGATTATAATAACAGGGGCCCGTATAGGCTTGTATTTAGGGTTTGTGGACTCAAGAAAAATATGGCCGTCTTTTTTCCTGAACCTTTTTACGGCGCCTTCGCCGTCCACCATGGCCACGACTATGTCTCCGTCGTCCGCGACGGGCTGTTTTCTTACAATGAGCGTATCGTTTTCAAATATGCCGGAACCCGTCATGCTGTCGCCGCGGACTTTAAGGGCAAAATGCTCTCCCCCGCTTAAAATGCCGCTTTCCACATAAACATGGCCCTCGGCCGATTCCCCGGGACTGTCGGGGATACCCGCCATTACCCTGCCCAGAACCGGCACGGCGGAAAGAGGCCTTCTGCCGGCTATATCTATGCCCCGCGATAAACCGGGCGTGTGGCGCAGGTACCCCTTTCTTACAAGGGCCCGCAGGTGTTTCTGGGCCGGGCCTATGGTTATGCCGAAATGGGAAGAAACCTCTCTGACTGTGGGCGCGTGGCCGAACTCGTCAAAGTGCGATTTTATGTAATCCAGTATGCTTTTTTGCCTCGCGGTTATATATTTCATATAAAATACATTGAATTATCGGCAGAATGAAACTCCGCACCCACAAGGGGTGCGGTATCTTAGCTATGCTTAATTTCAGGTGCAAACTTATACTTTCCACAACAGTCAACTACGTCTCCTCCGCACCTCAAGAGGTGCGGTATCCGACAGAGGAATAGAGAAATGAATATAGCATACATTTGTATCCCTGTCAAGGCATCCCAAGAAACCTACCCCACCCGCCCCATCTGAGTGTCCAGAGCCTGACGGTAAAGATTTCCATAGACATGTAAAGTCACCCTGAACCAAGTGAAGGGGCCCGTCTTTCATCCAACGACGAGATTCTTCTCTCCCTGCGGGAGATCAGAAGGACCGCGCCGCCTTACCAGAGGCCGGGCACAAACAAACCGTAACGGCAAAATAAAAAAAACCGTGCCATAAAAAAACACGGTTTTATATATTTTTTCAGTCTAAAACTACACTTTTGGCTCTACGGAGACCAGCTTTATGTCAAATATCAGCTCCTTGCCGGCCATCGGGTGGTTTAAATCCACTACTATATCGGTTTCCGAAACATCCATAATTGTCGCCGGCACGCTGCCGCCGTTCGGAAGATGAAGCGTCAGCACCATTCCGTTCTGCGGCTTCAGATTGTCAGGCAAAAGGTTCTTGCCGAATTTCCTGACAAGGCTCTCGTCTCTGGGGCCGTAAGCGTTTTCCGCGGCTATCGTTATTGTTTTCTGCTCATTTAAGCTCATATCTTCAACTGCCACTTCAAAACCCGCTATCAGCCTGCCGTCGCCTAACACAAACTCCAGAGGCTCACCTTCTTTTGACTTATCAAAAACAGTGCCGTCATTGAACCTGCCGGTGTACTCAACTTTAACTTTTGACCCTACGCTTACCGCCATAAAATTCCCCTTTTAAGATTTTATTAAATTCCTGGACTTTAACATTATGGTTTTTACGGCCGGATAGCTGGCCGCCGCTACAAACAATGAAACAACCATGCTTCCGGTCAAATAAATCATAGTTATGCTGCCTATTTCGCCGTAGAAATGGCCGTTCCTGACAGCCTCTATTATCATCTTTGAATCCCGCGAAAAAATAAGCCCGCCGGCAAGCGCGCTTAAACCCCAGAAAAACGGCGTTGTCAACGGGTTCATCACTATAAAGGAACCGGCTATAGCCGAGACATAATTAAGCCTGAAAACAGCGCAGAGGGCCACCGCCAGAACCGTGCCTGCCCCGAAAGTCGGGAACACGCCCAGGAAAGCCCCGACCGAAAAACCAAGCGCTACCTTGTGCGGGCTGTCGTTTGAATGAAGGAGCTTATGCCAGTAATTTTTTATTTTTTCTTTTAATAACATAATTTATTCAAGTGCAGCGCCACCGGCCCTGCGCTTCATTTCAACTTTCTTTGCGCGCGCAAAGAAAGTAACAAAGAAACGCGCTCCCCGGTCCATTCGCAAAACTGTTTTCGGCAGGTTTGAACTCGTCCGTCGGCTTCGCCAGGACGGACTCAGACATGCAAACCTGAGACAACCCGAAAAAGTTTTAGCTCATAACCGGACCGAAAGGAGTTTTCATAAAACCGATTTAACTGCGCGGCAATAAGCGGAGAATTATATCTGAACTGATTCGGTAAGCACAGTCACGCGGCCTTTCTTTACTTCCAGCACTCCGCTTTTTATTTTAAAAACCCTGGCGCTGCCCGAGGCTTCGGCTACGGAAACAGTTCCGCGCCTGAGATGAGCCAAAAGATCCGCGTGTCCCGGGAGTATGCCGAGTTCGCCGTTCTCGGCGGGGCATACCAGGGACGACACGGCCCCGCTGAAAACTATTTTTTCCGGCGTAATGATTTCAAGCGTTAAAATGTTAGCCATTTTTATTGCATTTTTTTGCCGCGTTCAACGACTTCCTCTATGGTCCCAGCCATCATGAAAGCCTGCTCCGGAAGGCTGTCGTGTTTGCCCTCAAGTATTTCCTTAAAACCCCGTATGCTGTCTTTTAGCGCCACAAACCTGCCTTCCTGCCCCGTAAACTCCTTGGCGACCGAGAACGGCTGAGAAAGAAAGTTCTGTATTTTTCGGGCCCTGGCCACTATAGCCTTATCTTCTTCCGAAAGCTCGTCAACTCCGAGTATAGCGATAATATCCTGAAGATCTTTATAGCGCTGAAGTATCTTCTGGGTTCCGCGCGCCACATCGTAATGTTCCTGCCCGACAATGTTGGGGTCAAGTATGCGGCTGGTGGAGTCAAGCGGGTCAACCGCCGGATAAATACCTATCTGCACCATCTGACGGGAGAGCACTACCGACGCGTCCAGGTGAGTAAAGGTCGTGGCTACTCCGGGGTCCGTCAGGTCGTCAGCGGGGACATAGACGGCCTGAACGCTCGTAATGGAACCGTTTTTAGTGGAGGTGATACGCTCCTGCAAAAGCCCCATTTCGGTTCCGAGCGTAGGCTGATAACCCACGGCCGAAGGCAGCCTGCCCAGAAGAGCCGAAACCTCGGCGCCGGCAAGCACGAACCTGAAGACATTGTCCACGAACAACAGCACATCCTGATTTTCATTATCCCTGAAATATTCCGCCTGGGTAAGACCGGTAAGCGCCACTCTTAAACGCGCGCCCGGCGGCTCATTCATCTGCCCGTAAACAAGGACGGTTTTATCTAAAACCTTGGACTGCTTCATTTCAAGCCAGAGGTCGTTTCCCTCTCTGGTGCGCTCGCCCACTCCGGAAAATATGGAAACACCGCCGTGCTGTTTGGCGACATTGTGAATAAGCTCCATGATCACAACGGTTTTTCCCACGCCCGCGCCTCCGAAAAGGCCGACTTTACCGCCCTTCATAAAGGGCGTCAGAAGATCAATGGATTTTATGCCGGTTTCAAAAATCTGCGGCTCGGCCTGCTGGTCCGAAAACTCAGGCGGCTGTCTGTGAATCGGCAGGAATTTGTCAGTCTTGATCTCGCCGAGATAATCTATGGGCTCTCCCAGCACATTCATAATTCTTCCCAGGCACGCTTTGCCCACCGGGACAGTAATAGCCCCGCCGGTATCAATTACTTTCGTGCCGCGGCTTAACCCTTCGGTTGAACCAAGCGCTATGGTTCTTACGGTATTGTCGCCTAAATCCGAGACGACCTCCAGAACCACATTTATTTCCTCTTCATTTCCGCCGCGCTGTATTTTCTGGGATATCTTTAACGCGTTAAGGATCTCGGGCACTCTGGTTTCAAACCTGCAATCCACCACGGGCCCTATGACCTGGACTACTTTTCCCTCGTTCATTTTTTCCTCGCTTAAATATTATTTATATAGAATTTGAAACAAGCTCTGCCAGTTCACTGGTAATTTTTTCCTGACGCAGTTTGTTTGCCTGCAGAGTCAGCTGGCTTATAACTTCCTGGGCATTGTTCGTGGCGTTTTCCATAGACGACATCCTTGCCGCGTGCTCGGCGGCAGAAGAATCGGAAAGTATGCCGTAGAGCATAGCCTTTAAATAATAAGGTATCATCAGCTCCGTCATTTTAAGGTCGCCGGGCTCAAAAAGGCAGTTCGGAACCGCGGCCTTCGCGGGAATTTCAAAAGGCATAAGCCTTTTGATCACAACCGGCTGCTGAATAATATTTTTGAAAGTGGAATGCAGAACGAATACTTCCTTGATATTCTCGTACAAAAACAACTCCAGAAGCCTGCAGGCGATCTCCGAGGCATCGGCAAAACCCGGCGCGCCCGAAGAGTTTTGAAACTCATAATCCACCCTGATGCCCCTGTGAGCCATGACGCTTTTAATCTTTTTTCCGACCGCTACAATTTCTATCTTTTTGGAAGGGTTTTCAGCGATAAAATCAAAGGCTTTTCGGATGATGTTTGAGTTATAGCTTCCGCAAAGCCCGCGGTCCGATGTGACAACAACCAATACCGTCTTGCCCCTCTTTTTTTCTTCAAAAAGAGAGAATATGCTGGAAAGCTCCGGCTCCCGGGCTTTAAGCTCGCCGTAATTTGCCGCGAGCGTAGAAAGCAGAGAAGACATCCTCTCGGCAAAAGGCCTGGACGCGGACAGCCTCTCCCGGGCGTGCTTAAGCTTAATGGAAGAAACCATCTTCATGGCCTTGGTAATCTGCTGAATTGATTTGACTGTTTTTGTTTTACGCCTTAAGCCGCGAAGCGAAATCATTATTAAACTCTTTTATTGCCGCGTCTAAAGCCGCGGCCGTTTCATCGGAAATAGCCTTTGTCTGTTTTATTTCAGATACAAGATTGCCGTATTTTGAATCCATGAACTTGAGCAATTCGCCTTCGTACCGCAGGAGCGAATCAACGGGCAGTTCGTCCAAAAATCCGTTTACTCCGGCGTAGATTATTACAATCTGTTTTTCAACCGGCATCGGCTTATGCTGGCCCTGCTTTAATATTTCCGACATTCTTTCGCCGCGCGAAAGCTGCTGCTTGGTGGATTTGTCCAGGTCGCTTGAGAACTGAGCGAAAGCCGCAAGGGCGCTGTACTGGGCCAGGTCAATTCTCAGCTTTCCGGCTACCCGGCGCATGGCCTTTATCTGAGCAGAGCCTCCGACTCGGGAAACCGACAATCCCGCGTTAATGGCGGGCCTTATTCCCGAATAGAAAAGGTTGGATTCAAGGTATATCTGTCCGTCGGTAATGGATATTACATTCGTGGGAATATAAGCCGATATGTCGCCGGCCTGCGTTTCAATAATAGGCAGAGCCGTAAGAGATCCCCCGCCGTTCTTTTCGTTTAATTTACACGCTCTTTCCAGAAGCCTGGAATGCAGGTAAAAAACATCGCCCGGGTAGGCCTCTCTGCCCGGCGGGCGGCGCAGAAGCAGGGAAAGCTGCCTGTAAGCCTGGGCGTGCTTGCTTAGATCGTCGTAAATGCACAGGACATCCTGGCCCTTCCACATAAAATACTCGCCCATGGCGCAGCCTGAATAGGGAGCTATGTACTGCAGAGGAGCCGGATCGGAAGAAGTCGCATTTACCACGATGGTGTACTCCATGGCGCCGTTGTCTTCAAGAGTTTTAACCATTCTGGCGATAACCGACTGTTTCTGGCCTATGGCGACATATATGCAGATCGGCCGTTTTGCCTCGTTTTTCTGGTTAATTATGGCGTCAATGGCGAGCACCGATTTTCCGGTCTGCCTGTCGCCTATGATAAGCTCTCTCTGGCCGCGGCCTATCGGAATCATTGAATCAATGGCCTTCCAGCCGGTCTGTAGCGGTTCTCTCACCGGCTGTCTTTCAACCACATGAGGAGCTATAACTTCAATAAGCCTGTTATTTTTTGTCTTAATCGGGCCCTTGCCGTCAAGCGGAGCGCCCAGAGGGCTCACCACCCGCCCGAGAAGCTCCTCTCCGACGGGAACTTCCATAACCTTTCTGGTGCGCTTGACCTGGTCTCCCTCTTTAATCAGCTTGTCGGCACCAAAAAGCACGCAGCTCACGGTCTCATTTTCCAGATTCATAACCATGCCGAAAAGCCCGTTGGGAAACTCAAGCAGTTCGCCCATCAATACATCGTCTAACCCCTGCAGAAGCGCCACGCCGTCTCCGACGCGCAGGACATAGCCGACCTCGCTGAGTTCTATTTTGGACTCGTATTTCTCAAGCTGCTGCCTGATAAGGCCCACCACTTCTTCTCTCTGGATCGTCATTTTAATTCCTCTGTGATCTCATTTCTTATTATCTTCAGTTGCCTGCTAAGGCTCGCGTCAATCACTTTATCTTCGTACTTTATCAAAAGCCCGGCCAGAAGGCTCCCGTCTACCTCGTAGGAGGCCTCGGGTTTTCTTCCAAACATCTTTTTAAGCTTACTCTCAAGCAGAGAGCGGGACGGCTCGTCAAGCGGGTGAGCCGAGAATACGCGCACCGGCGCTCTTCCTTTCGCGCTGTCTAAGACCTTTTTGTATTCGGCGGCTATAGAGGGCAGAAGGCCAAACGCCTTTCTTCTCACGCATAGATCCAGAAAATTCTTAAAAAGCCGGCTTCCGTGAAACGCCCTGGCAACCAGCTCGGTCTTTTCGCTTACCGCAAAAGCCGGGCAAAGCAAAAAATCCCTGAGCTTATCCAGGCCCGCGACACTGCTCGCGGCTTCATGCAGTTCAACGCACATCTGATTTTCTATTTTATGCTCGCAGGCTACTGCAAAAAGCGCCCGGGCAAAATCTCTGGCAGATCCAAAAGCCATGCTCTATATCCTTATCAGTTAACCGGATGCTTGTCAATATTATCAAGAACATCCTTTAAGACTTTTTCCTGCACGCCCTTATCTATGGTTTTTTCTATCAGTTTTTTTGATATCTCAACGGCGAGGCCCGCCACTTCCCCGCGCAGTTCCTTGACCAGCCTTTCTTTCTCAATTACAAGCTCTTTTCTCGCGCCGGAAGCTATTTTACCGGCCTCCTCTTTGGCGGTTCTTATAATCTCGTCGCGCTCTTTCTGGGCGTCTTTGACGGCCTGGGAGAATATGCTCTGCGACTCTTCCCTGATAGCTCCGAGCTGGATCTCGTAATCCTTTTTGAGCACCTCGGCCTGCTGGCGCTCCTCTTTGGATTTTTCAATATTTTCCCTTACGATATCCTCTCTGCGGCGCATCATGGAGACAAGCGGCCCCCAGGCTATTTTCCACACGATATAGAGAGCCACAAGAAAAGTCAGTATCTGGGCTATAAGTATTGGCAGGTTTATGTCAATCATTCAGATTCTCCGCTGCTTAATTATTGCAGGTACTTTATAAACGGATTGGCGAACAAAAGTATTATGTTAATGAAAAGCGCGAAAAGCGCCAGAGACTCAATGAACGCGAGCCCAAGAAGCATGGTTATCTGAATCTTGTCGCTGGCCTCGGGCTGTCTTGCTATGCCTTCCAACCCGCCCTTAATGGCTATCCCCTGGCCCAGTCCGCAGACGGCGGTGGTAAACGCGAAACCTACGGCTATCGCGGCGGTCGCCCACACAAAATAGGGAATGGAAGCGAGGTTCTTTACGCCCTCGGCTACAACGCCTTCACCCTCGGCGGCAAACAAAACAGCGGTACAAAACATCGGCACTGCGAAACTGACCAGACGGCTTAACTTTCTTTTCATAACAGTTCTCCTTTTGTTTTGAGTCAATTGAAAAAGCCTGTTTCAGGCCGTCTTTGCGAGGAGTGAAACGACGAAGCAATCTCGTCGTTCCCGACGGAAAAGCGAGATTGCTTCTCTCCCTGCGGGAGATCGCAATGACAGGGCCTTGTTAAGGGTTTTTCAACTGACTCATTTTATTGTTTCTGTTCATACGCGTCCTAAATGGACAGCACGGTTGGACGAAAACCGCATTATGAGACTTAAAACCACTAACCAAATTGTCATCCCCGAATGGTTCTGTCGGGGATCCAGAACGACGACATTTATGAATGCCTTTTTGAAATGGATACCCGACTGTGGCCTCGGGTATGACCTTTAAAGACTCAATTTAGACAGCCATGATTTCTGTTCCTGTCTTTAATGCCCTTCTTTTACCGCTCCGGCCACATAAATAATAGATAGAGCCGCGAAAATAAACGCCTGGACAAAGCTCACCAGAACGCCCAGAAGAATTATAAGGGGCCTTAGGAAAAATACCGCGACCGACAAGCCTTTTTCTATAAGCGTGGGGCCGAGAAAAAACGCGAGAAACAAACTCGCGAGTATGCCCAGGAGCACTTCCTTGGCGAAAATGTTGCAAAACAGGCGGAGCGAAAGCGAAATAACACGGGCGAAGTGGCTTATAATCTCAACGAAAAACATAAGCACATTAATTGGTGTCAGATACCACGGCAGCCTTGGCCCGAAAAAATGAAGCAGGTATTTTGCCCCGTGTTTTTTCACTCCCTGGTACTGGTAGTAAGTAAAAGAAATTATGGCAAGGCCGAGAGTTATGTTGATATTGGCGGTGGGAGACGAAAAACCCGGCACCAGGCCTATAAAATTACCCACCAGCACAAACACAAACACTCCAAGAAAAAGCGGGTAGTAGCGCGGCGCTTCAGGCCCTATCGCGCTGTCGGCCGAGTTAAATATAAAAGAAAAGATAAGCTCAAAAAAACCGCTTATCCCGCGCGGGATCATGGACATCTTAAGCCGCATGTACAGGGAAACGGATATTATTATCCCCCAGGTTAACAGCATCATCAGCACGGGAGAAGGGATATTCAGGATATGGTATTCTACGGCTTCCGGGACTATTGACATTTTTTCGCTCTTAAAACCTCGGAGATAAAAATTATTATTGAGGCCAGAAGGCCGGTTATAAGCCCCAGCCATTCAATACCAAGATATTTTACAAAAATAAAAACGAGTATTGCCAAAACAGCGAATTTTATTATTGTCCGGACGAAATAACCGGCCAGACTTTTAAAAACCCGGTTTTTCTCTCCGGCGGCCGGCGCGGATTTAAAAATCGCGCTTACCGATGACTGCAAAAACATAAAATTGGCCGTGCCGAGTATTATCCCCAGCAGAAAGCCCGGCAGAAGAGCCGAGGTCCTGGTAAACAGTGAAAGAACCGCGGCGGCGGCCATGACCACTAATGTTCTGATTAAAAGGCTGCCTCGCGGATTCATTTGTTTTTACGCGTTACTTCCTTATAGATTGACCAGAAGCCCGCGGCTACGCCCACAAAAAGCATTACCAGAGTAAATACGGGGGAGGTCTTAAGCCATTTGTCCAGATAAAAACCTGAGAAAAAACCTATAGCCACACAGGCCACCAGCACTATGCCAAGGGAGCTGGCCGAGTAGATGTCAAAATACTTGTTTTTATTGTCCATGCGGCACCTCTTTGCGCCAGGACTATTTTAGCAAAGATTTAAGGGTATTAATCAGTCCGTTCAGAGAGTTTTCCGCTTCGGCGCTTAACGCCTCGCCAAATTCAAGATTGCGCGGCTGCATCAGAAGAAAATAAACTTTACATTCGGCCCTCTCCTCAAGCATCAGAGCCAGGCTCCGCAGAGACATGCGGTGCGAAAGCGGACCTTCAGGAGCGATATCGGCCGTATCAAAAAAACGCAAGGCGCCCGGCTTGACATCCAGATGAGCGCTGTCGCAAACGAGTACTGCAGAGGGTTTTGTTTTTACTATGGGCTTGATGTAGCTTTCCGGAAGCGTAGACCCCCAAATAAAGCTGACTTGCGGCAGGCTCAGGCCTTTGAAAGCGTTTATTAAATGAAAAGGCCAGGCATCGTCCCCCCTTAACTCCGATCCAACTCCAAGGATAACAAGGGGCCTATGTCCGGCTATTTCTTTTAGCTTATTATTAAGTTCAGCCGCGTCGTTATTCATCGCAGCGCCAATTATTACTTGGGCTGCTGCGGCGCGCCTTTCTTATATTCTTTAAGAACCGATTTATCTATGCACGCGAGCTCATAATCATGGGTCATGGTTATGCTCTTGCGGGGGCAGGACTCGGCGCACTGGCCGCAGTAAATGCATCTATCAAGGTAAAAAGTGCAGGCGAATGTTTTCTCAGCGAGTTTCTCTATTTTTACCGCTTCCGAAGGGCAATCTCTGACGCACATCATGCAGCCAATGCAGGTTGAAGGCTCAAATACGGGCTTTCCGCGGACCGCGTAGGGTATCGCCATTCTCTCCGCGGGATAAAGCACCGTTACGGGCTTTCTCAAGAGATTTTTTACGAGTTCACGCCATATCGCACCGGGGCGCATCATAGTATTCCTCCCATATGCAATAGTACGACCAGAAGAATTCCAAGAAGGCTCAGAGGAGCAAGCACCATCCAGCCGAAATCAATCATCTGGTTAATCTTGATTCGCGCTACCGCTGTTTTTATGTAAGCGAGTATAAACAGGACAAATATTGTTTTTACAAGGTATGAAACTATCGCCAGAGCGCCGCTGAAAGGATAAACGCCTCCGAGAAAAACCGCGACCAGCAGAGAAACTCCGACTATCATTTCCATGTCAAGAGAGAGGCGGAAAATGCCGAAGAGCCTGCCGGAATATTCAGTAAAGGGGCCGGCCACGATTTCGGTTTCGGCGTCCGCGATGTCAAAAGGTTTTCTCTCAAGCTTGCCCTGAAGGGCTATTATGCCGACCATAAACGCCACGGCTACGGGCAAAATATAAATAGGGTGAGCGACTATCATGCCGGGAAGGCCTTTGGAGATCTCGTTGATATTCCAGGTTCCGAGCATCAAAGCCGGAGTCAAAAGTGAAAGAAAATACGGCACTTCATATGAAAACAGCTGGCTTAAGCAGCGGATACCGCCGATTATGCTGTAAGGCGTAGCCGAAACCCATCCCGAGAGTGAAAGCACAAGTGTCGGAATAGTCAGCAGGTACGCAACTATCACCAAATCTCCGTCTATTGAGGTTATCGGGCTGTCCATTATGGGAAGGAAAAGAAAAGATGTGGCCACGGCCGCGAAAGCGAAATAAGGCAGAATTCTGAAAAGCACCGGATCCACGCTTTTGGGTATGATTGTTTCTTTTGAAAAAAGCTTCACTATGTCCGCCAGAGGCTGGATAAACCTCGGGCCTACGCGGTTCTGCATGCGGGCGTAGAGTTTTCTGTCAAGCCACTGCGCGAACATCGCGTAGGCGAACAGGAAAACAAGTCCCGGAAAAACAAGAATTTTTGCAAGTTCAATTACCATAATCAATCCTTATGAGGCTAAAGACAGTCCTGCGCCAGAAACAGCTTTCCGGACGGCATACCGTCAGCCTTATTTTAGAGGTTTACTTATAAGACTGCGTTTTCTAAGCTCCGCCCAGTCTATCTCTTCCGTTTTGGGCGAACCGTCCTGCTTTAAAATAACCGAGGTGCGGTCGGTGCATGAAAGGCACGGGTCAATCGCCGCCACGATAATGGGAATATCCGCGACCGTCTGATTTAACAAAGTGTGCCTTACCGAGGCCAGATTGGCAAGCGTGGGGGCTCTCACTTTAATTCTATCCGGTTTTTCGGTGCCGTTCGCGCGGGCATAGAGCACAGCTTCACCTCTGGGGGCTTCGTAACGCGAGAAAGCTTCGCCAGGCTGTACTTTTCTGGGGACTTTCGCTGTTATCGGCCCTGAAGGCAGGTGTTCTATGGCGTAACGGACAATATTTATAGCTTCAAGGGTTTCGCCGACTCTGACAATGGTGCGGCCGAGCACATCGCCCCTGTCGGAAGTAATAACATTAAACGGAATCTCGCCGTAAGCGGCATAGGGCAGGTCGCGCCTGACATCAATATCCACTCCCGATCCTCTCGCGGTCGGGCCAACGGCGCAGTGAGACAACGCGACTTCCTTAGGCAGATAACCTACTCCGGCGACGCGGCCTATGAAAGTGGTTTCTTTCGTGGCGACATCGGCGAAATATTTGGTCTGTTCTTCAAGAACCTTAAGACCCTTGATCGTCTGGTCAATCTCTTCTTTGGAAAGGTCCTTGCGGACTCCGCCGATGGTGTTAAAGCTGTAATTTACCCTGTTGCCGGTAATAATCTCAAGCAGGTCCTGGACAATTTCCCTGTCGCGCCAGGAAAGCATGAACAAGGTATCAAAACCGATCTCGTGGCCGGCGACTCCGAGCCACAGCAGGTGGCTGTGAATTCTCTCAAGCTCGCCTACTATTACTCTTAAATATTTCGCCCTCTGAGGGATTTCAACTTTAAGTATATCTTCGGTTGCCTGCGCGAAATTCGTGGAATGCACGAACGAGCATATTCCGCAGATGCGCTCAACCATATAAAGGTCCTGCAGATAGGTTCTCTCTTCGCAGGCCTTTTCAATTCCGCGGTGATTGTAACCCAGACGGATATCCGCGTCTACGATTTTCTCGCCTTCAAGCGTGAATTTAAAATGTGTCGGTTCCTTAAGAAGCGGGTGCTGAGGCCCGATGGGCAATATCATCCTTTCGCTCATTTGTGCGCCTCCTTGGAAACATGGTAATCTTTTCTCAAAGGATATACCCCCTCCGGCCACTGCTCCGGAAGTATCATCCTTCTGCCGTCCACTATATCGTCAAATTTTATGCCGAGCAAATCCTGAATTTCGCGTTCGTAAAGCACCGCGCCCACAAGTATGGGCGTTATGGAAGGGATCTTCGCTTCGGAAAGCGGAGTAGCGACACGGACATTCACCGCTCCGTCCGTTGTGAAAAAGTGATAAAGCACATTGAGTTTATCGCCGTCCTGATAGCCGGTCATGGTAGAAAGCAGTTTGAATTTGCCCGCATCCATCAGTTCCGAAACCCATTTGCGTATTTCTTTAGGAGAAACTTCTATCCACTGGGAATTAGCCATTTTTTGCTCCTGGTTTAACCTTTCTTTAAACTGCCTAAAAGCTTGTACACGCCGTCTATTATGGCATCGGGCCTTGGAGGGCAGCCCGGAATATATGCCGAAACAGGCAGAACATCGTCTATGCCGCCGAGAGAATTATAGCAACCCTTGAAAACTCCGCCGGAAGCGGCGCAGGCGCCGACAGCCACAACGAATTTCGGATTCGGCATCTGGTCGTATATTCTTTTGAGCCTGCTTTTTATCTGCTCATTCACGGGCCCTGTCACCACAAGCACATCTGCGTGCCTGGGGGTTCCCTTAAGCAGAATGCCAAAGCGCTCCACATCAAAAAGAGGAGTAAGCGCGGCCAAAACCTCAATATCACAGCCGTTACAGCCACCCGCGTTGAAATGAATTATCCACGGAGAACTTATGCGCGACCAGTTGGCGAGCTTGGTCATCATGGATTTTTTTGTCTTTTTTGGCGGTTTTTCAGGAATTACGATATCAACCATTTTTTTACCCCGTTATATATTTTTTACAATAGATTCCCAGTCTTACCTAAGCACGAGAAGCAGAAGCGTGAAACTTACTATGCCGGCGTAAATCAAGCCGAGCGCCGCCGCTCCGGCAGGCAGAAGGCCCAGTATCAGAGCCAGAACATGCAGCACCGTAAAAAACAGCGCTATCGGGTAAAACAGCTTGTAGCCGGGAAAGCTTTTTTTTCCCTCTATATCCTCTCCTCCGGCGTAAGAAGTTTCGGATTCAGGGTTGCCTCCGGACTTGGGAGCGAACTTGGTGGCTCCGTATCCGAAAAGAAACGCAAGGGCCAGAAAAAGGATAAACGCGAACGGCGGAATTAAACTGAACATTTTAAACCTCTTGACTGAATTATTTATATATCAAGTAAAACTAAAATCCGCCCTGAAGCATTGAAACAGCCTGCGCGGCCCAGCTGCGGACCGGGTCGGGCATTACGCCGAGATAAATCGTCACAAGCGCGAGAACGACCAGCATTGAAGACATCATAAACGGAACTTCTTTCGCCTTGGTGGAGGCGGCCGTCGTATCCTTTGAGTACAGCGCCCCTACGGCCGGAAGATAATAACCAAGCGAAAGAACCGAGTTAAATATCGCTATAAGGGAAACAGCCCAGCCGACCGTGGTCGCGGCCTGAATACCTGATTTATAAATAAGCAGTTTGCTCATAAAGCCCGAGAAAGGAGGAACGCCGGCCAGCGAGAGAACCGCAATGGTGAAAGCAAGCCCTGTCACCGGCATTTTCCAGGCCACGCCGTGCATGTCTTCAATCTTGCCGCTGCCTATCCTATGGATTATGGCGCCGGCGCAAAGGAAGGCCAGCCCCTTCATGAAGGCATGAGTAATTATATGAAATATTCCGCCTGTTGTGCCTGCGGCAATGCCGTAATGGATACCTACTCCAAGGCCGAGCACAATATAACCCATCTGAGCCACGGAAGAATACGCAAGCATTCTCTTGAGGCTCTTCTGTGTCAGCGCCATGATATTTCCGGCCGTCATTGTCAGCACAGCGAAAATTATAAACATCTTTCCCCACGGCAGAGAAGCGCCCATGGAAAGCATAATTCTGAGAAGCGCGAAAAGACCTACCTCAATAACTATACCCGAGAGCATCGCCGAAATTCCGGAGGGCGCCTCGGCATGAGCGTCGGGCAGCCAGGTATGAAGCGGAAATATGGCGGCCTTTATGCCGAAACCAACCGTGAAAAGCGAAAGCGGAAGCCACAGGCCGCCCGCGGGATTGGCGGCTATCATCTGATAAATCACTTTCAGGTCCAGAGAGCCGAAATTCATGTAGACAAGCGCGACTCCGAGAAGTATCATCGCCGAGCCGGTCGCCGACATCACCAGAAACTTTATGCCGGCTTCAACCGGATCCCACTGGTCTTTTCTGAAAGCCACAAGCGTAAACGATGTTATGGAGAGCAGTTCAAAGAAGAGATAAAGGTTAAAGAGGTCAAAGGTAAACGAAAGGCCCAATACCGAGATTACAAGCAGAAGCAGAAGCGGGAAGAATTTGTTTGTGCCCGTGTCTTCGTCCATGTAGGAAAGAGAATAAACCGCGACCACAAGTGCCAAGGCTATGCCAGTCATCGCTATGATAAGCCCGAGAAGGTCGGCGCTCAAGGGAAGAAATCCGAAAAGCACAACGGCGCTGCTGCCAGCCATTAAAAACGGGACAAGCTCAAAAGCCGCCACAAGAGAACCGATAAGCGCCGCCGCGGCAAGCGCGCCGGAAACTATTCTTTCATGCTTTTTGAAAAGCGCCCCTCCGAGATAGGAAACTATGACGCCGAAAAGCAGGTACAAAACCATGCTTTCCAAAAGGGAAGTTATATTCATCTATTGTCCTCCTAAGAAATATCCGAGTGAACTTATGGCCTGCTTGACAACCCCAAAAACCGGGCCCGGGTAAACGCCGAGAATGACGAGCGTCAATATACCGCCGGCCATGGCGAGCGAGCTGTTCCATCCGTTATTTACAATGGCGGTTGTATGTTTGCCGCTGAGAGGCCCGAAGAATACTTTTCTAACAAGCCGGAGAGCGTAGGCCGCTGAAAGCACCGTGGCTATAAGGCCCAGGGAAGCTATGTAATAACTGCCCGTGGAATAGGCGGCGGAAAAAGTCAGCAGTTCAGGCCAGAAACCCACCAGAGGCGGGGCTCCCACCAGCGAAAGGGCCGCGAAAACAGAAGCTATGGCCGCAAGAGGCAGTTTCTTTGCCCAGCCGCCCATTTCGTCAATAAAATATGTTGAAGAGTGCTCAACGACCACACCCACGCAAATAAACAAAGTCAGTTTCGTGGCGGCCTGGTTGATAATGTTAAACACTGAAGCTGCCATTCCGGAGGGCACTAAGGTCGCGTAGGCCAGAAGCACATAGCCCATCTGGCTTATGGATGAATAGGCCACTATCTTTTTAATATTTCTTTCGGAGAGCGCCATAAAGCCGCCGTAAAACATCGTCACAAGAGCCGCCAGCATAAGCGGTTTGCTTAGAATGCTCATGGATGCCACCGGGAAGAACGGCACGAACCTTGCCATCGCGTAGACGCCGATATTTGTCATAACCCCTACAAGAATAAGAGTTACGGGCATTACAGAAGTCGTATAAGCGTCGGGAAGCCAGGTATGAAAAGGGAAAATCGCGAGTTTGACTATGAAGCCCATTAAGAAAAGTATGGCCATTATGGCGACCGTGTTGACCGGCAGAGTGGGAAGCAGTGAAGCCAGAGCGGTCATATTGGTCGTACCGGTAAGTGAGTATATCCAGAGTATTGAGGAAAGCATAAGCACCGCGCCTATATGAGTGATAATGAAGAACTTAAGGCCGGTGTATTTTGCCCTGGCCGGTTCTTCGTTCCAGTATACCACCAGCACCCAGGCCGGAATAAGCATGGCTTCCCAGAAAACATAAAACTGAATAAGGTCGCGGGCAAGCGCCACGCCGACAGTTCCGAAAAGCACCAGCAGCATAAGCGAATAAAACGAAGGAGACCTCTCGGGATCCTGTTTGCGTGAAAATGAGTAAAGGGAAGCCACAAAAGTGGCAACCGAAATTACCGCTATGGTGACGGATGTAAGTTTATCAAGGGCGAAGGAAAGCGTCACTCCGAAGGCAAGCGGCCAGGTGAGCGAACAGCCGCAGGAAATATACTTCAGCGCGAGGGCCGCCTGGGCCAGCGCGAAGGCCATCGCGGCCACGGCAGCTAAATCTGACTTTTTCCTCGGCAGCAGCAGAACAAGCAGCGCTCCGATAAGCGGAAGAAACTGAATGGCAATTATTGATTTGCTCATAGGACCATCCCCAATAAGATAATTAGAGTTATTACTATATAGACCAGGTTCCAGTGAATATCGCCGGTCTGCATTTTTCGGGCAAGCAGGCTTGACAGGACGGCAACAGCGCCGGTAACTTTATTTATGCCTTCCATAATATATTCTTCCCAGATGTTTCTGGCAAATCCCGCGAAGCCGTAAACAAAAGCCACGAAACCGCCGTAAACCGCGTCAAAGCCAAGCCCTATGCCGGCCGATTTTCCTACCACGGGCAGCTTTGAGCCGAGGAAATTTCCTATAGCGGTCTTTTTCATATACATCAAATAGCCGGCGATTATCGCGCCCGCCGTCATCATAAAAGCTTTTGAAACAAAGGTTTCATGGGCAAGAGCCTTCCAGCCGATTATCTCCCCTTCAAAACCGCTCAGGGACCAGGAAGCAGTTATTCTGCCTATCAGAAGCCACGAAAAAACAGCTCCTATGGAAAGAATCACCAGCGGAGTTGTCATGGAAGCCGGAGCCTCATGCACATGCTTGGTGTTTCTCTGCTGGCCCCAGAAAACCATCGCCGTGGTTCTAAGGGAATAAAACGCGGTCAGCACCGCGGCTATTACAGCCAGAGAAAGCGGGCCGAATGAGTTATGCTCATAAGCCTGTTCAAGAATCATGTCCTTAGAGAAAAATCCGTTAAAAAGCGGAAGGCCCATCAGCGCGAGCGCGCCGACGAAAAACGCCATGCCGGTAAGCGGCATCTCTTTGTTTAATCCGCCCATTTCCCTTACATCGCGAGTGCCGAGCTCGTGAATAACCGCTCCGGCGCAAAGGAAGAGAAGAGCTTTAAATATAGCGTGCGAAAATAAGTGAAACTGGGAAGCGAATACGCCGCCGACCCCTATGGCAAAAACCATGTAGCCAAGCTGGGAAACGGTTGAATAGGCAAGTATTCTTTTAAGGTCATTGTTAAATGTGGCAAGGAAAGCACCGAGGAGCGCCGTTATAGCGCCTATCCACTGGAGCGTCTCAACCGAAACCGGCACCTGAGCCAGCAACGGGTGAACTCTCGCGAGAAGGTAAACGCCGGCGTTAACCATCGTGGCGGCATGGATCAGCGCCGATATGGTTGTGGGGGCTTCCATGGCGTCGGGAAGCCATACATGAAGAGGAACCTGGGCAGATTTGCCTACGGCTCCGACTATAAAACCAAACGAGATAGCGGTGAGAAGCGGCAGGCCTATTTTTGAAGCGTAGGCAAGGTTAGCCGATATCTCAAAGCTGCCGGACAGGACATATAATATAAGTATGGCGCCGAAAAGCGCCACATCTCCGATTCTTGTAACTATGAAGGCCTTTACTCCGGCCGCCGCCGCTTTAGGATCGGCGTAAAAGAAACCGATCAGCAGGTATGAGCAGACGCCCATGACTTCCCAGAAAAAGAAAAGCGAGAGGAAGTTGTCTGAAAGCGACATACCCACCATGGAACCTATAAAGAGAAGAACCAGAGAGTAATACCTGGAAAGGTTTTCCTCTTTCTTCATGTATCCTATGGAGTATATCAGGACGAGAAAACCTATCCATGTGGCTATAAGGGCCGGCACGATGGATAAGGTATCAAGCAGAAGTCCGGTCTTAAAAACTCCCGGAAGAACCTCGTAAGAAAAATACACTCCGGGCTTCATTCCGAAAGGAAGAAAAAACGCGATTACGGCAGAGGCCAGCCCGACCAGCACGGCAAAAGCCGGAACTATCCTCGGTGACAACAGATTCAGCAGGGGAACCAAAGCCGCCCCCGCGAACGGCACTAAAAGTATCAATAAAGCGGAAAACTCTGAGCTCATCCTTTTAACCTCCGCAATTCTTCCGTATCAAGCGTATTGCTCTGCTGATAAAAAGCGTATATTAGGCCTAAGAAAACGGCGACGACCATCACCTCTATTACTATTATTACTATGGCAAGGCTCTGGTTATAGGCTACTGTGTTTTTAAGAACTCCGCTCCAGACAATGGCAAGCGTGGTGGCTTTGCCGAGCAGTTCCAGACCTATCAGAAGCTTTACAAGGTTATGTTTGGTTACAAGACAGAAAACTCCAAGCCCGAACAAAACGAAAATCAGCGGCAGAAGATTCATTATTTCTCCTCCCCTTTGCCCGACCGAAGCAGGGCCAGTATGCCGAAAGCCGCGGACAAAACAACGAGCGCCTGCGGAAAAAGGTCAAAGGAGCGGGTTTTCCAGAGTATCTCGCCAACCTCAGACCACCTTG
This sequence comes from Elusimicrobia bacterium RIFOXYA2_FULL_47_53, assembly GCA_001800315.1. Lineage (GTDB taxonomy): Bacteria > Elusimicrobiota > Endomicrobiia > Endomicrobiales > XYA2-FULL-47-53 > XYA2-FULL-47-53. The sequence continues at coordinate 147,708 of MGVE01000007.1, forward strand.
CCGGAAGCAGAGCGACCGAACTCGCGCGCGGCGCTAACATATATAGTATATAAGCAAGCGCGGCTGAAATAATTACTGAAAACACCACCCAGACAGCCTTGGGCTTGCGGCCCTGCTCGCGGCGTTCCTGAATAAAGCTGATTGTTAATACGATCAGCACGGTGATAAGGCCCGCTCCCACGGACAATTCCAAAACACCCGCGACGGGAGCGCCCAGCTGAAAGAAAAGAATAGAAAGAAGAGTTGAAACAACTGCCAGCGAAAGCACGCTCATCAGCACATCGTGAAGAACGACGGCGAAAAGAGCGAAGAGAATCATGAGCCCGATTACAAGATAGATCATTATTAACCTCTCAAAAAAAACATCCGCGCGGCATGGACTTACCGAAACCGGCAGAGCCCTGCCCTGCAGACACGCAATAACTACAAATCCAGGAAAGTTTTTGACTGGTATTTGCTTAGTAGTCTAATAGAAAGGAACTACTTTTGAAAACTGTAAGATCATCAAGGAACACTGAACGCATAATTTATACAAAAAATTATTTAAGTTGTCAAGCAACAACTAAATTGAATTTATTTTGACTTTATTCCGGCCTGTCTGAGTATCTCGGGAATATGCTCTTCCATGCCTATGGCCATGATGTGAACTCCGTCAGCAATTCCCCTCAGACGGCTGATAGTTTCAGCGCAGATTTTTATGCCCTCAGCAAGCTGGTCGGGCGCGCGCTCTATGCGGTCCACCGTTGCCTGGGGAATGTTCACGCCCGGCAGGCCCAGAAGAAATTTCACAAACTTAGCCGACTTTAAAAGAGCCACTCCCGGCAGGATTCTTACTTTTTGGGCGCCCGTCACGGGCCTTACTTTTCCAAGGAAATCCTCATATTGCGAAACATCAAATATCGGCTGGGTCTGGAAGAAAACAGCCCCCGCGTTTATTTTTTTCTCAAGCATCATAATCTGCAGTTCAACAGGGTTCGCGGTCGGATTTACCACGGCTCCGAGGCAAAAACTCGGGGTTCCCGAGAGATTTTTACCGGCAAGATCCGTTCCCTTAATTAGCATTCCGGCCGCCGTAAGAAGCTGTACCGTGTCAAGATCGTAAACAGGCTTGGCGTCTTTGTATTCGCCGTTCAACGGATGGTCGCCGCTTAATATAAGTACATTCTCTATGCCGAGAGCGGACGCGCTTAACAGGTCCGACTGCAGCGCTATGCGGTTACGGTCGCGGCAGGTCATCTGCATTATAGGCTCAACGCCCATTTCCTTTATCAGCCTTGAAACCGCCATGGAACCGAGCCTCATGGAGGCGCGCTGGTTGTCTGTCACATTGATGGCGTCCACGAAGGGCTTTAAAAAATCGGCTTTCTTTAAAAGAGCCGAGGCGTCGTTTCCCTTAGGAGGGAAAAGTTCGGCTGTCACGGAAAATCCGCCGTTTATTATCTTGTCGCGAAATATGTTCATAAAGTTGTTTTCTTGTGCCTGCCTATATTTTTGGGTTTAATAAAAGACCTCGGAGGCATATAGTCTTTCAAAATACCCTTGCCCTTTGTTTTTTCCAGTATCAGGGCCCAGGCGCAATCGCTGTCGGGGTCGGCCTCGCATTTGCCGTTTACCGCTCCGCCGCAGGGGCCGTTTATAAGGCTTTTCGCGCACCTGGTTATGGGACAAATTCCTCCGGTTCCGGCCAGCATGCAGCTGCCGCAAAGAGCACAGTACTCGTGATAAATGCCAATCCTTTCAACGGTGCCGGTAAAAACCGGGTCAAGCGCCGGCACAAGCGGCGCCGATGTAACCTTTTCCACGGACTGGACGCCGGCGCCGCAGCCGAGAATAAGAAAAACTCCCGCGGAAACATTTTTCAGGTCCCTTTTTGCGACACGAATATCACAGGGGGTATCAAGGACCGCCGAACCCGAAACTTTTTTACCGGCTTTTTTCAGTTCCTCGGAAATCTTTTTTACGGCTTCTTCTCCGCCGGTCTGGCATTTCGTGGCGCAGGCGGCGCAGCCGACTATGAAAACATTATCGTAATCTTTCAGGGAATCAAGGATTTCGGGAAGTGGTTTCTGAACGGTTATTATCATATATTAGGTTATCTTTGAAATGGCTTTTTCAACGCCGAGCGACAAAACCGAGTGGATTAAATCGGCGCTCCTGTCAATCATCGCAAGCGCGTCTTTTCTTTCCAAAGCGGAGAAATCCGAAAGCACGAAATCGGCGGGATCAGTTTTCTCGGGCAGGGGCCCCATGCCGAGCCTTAAGCGGGCGAATTCGCTTGTGCCGATATGTTCAATTATGGAGGAGAGGCCGTTATGCCCGCCCGCGGATCCGCCGGTTCTCAAACGCATTTTTCCCAAAGGCAGAGCGAAATCGTCCACAACGACAAGCAGTTCATCGTGCTTAATTTTCAAATAACTCATCAGGCCCTTCACGGCCTGGCCGGAGTTATTCATAAAATTCTGCGGTTTCAAAAGCACAGCCTTGCTTTCGCCGTCTAAGCGGGCTATAAGCCCGGAGGAATCCCAGCTCTTCCAGGAGAGAGAGTTTTTTTCGGCGAATCTGTCCAGCGCGTCAAACCCCAGGTTATGCCTGGTTCCGCCGTACTTTGCGCCCGGATTTCCCAGCCCAGCTATCAGTTTAATTGCCGGCATATTTTATATCACTAAACTTATGAGGCTATTTTTTCTGCTCGGCTCCTGCGGCAGGCGCGGCTTTTTTATCCGCTCCGGCTGCTGGCGCGGCGCCCTCTTCCTTGTCTTTCTTGCCCTTGGCTATTACTTCCGGCTCGGCCGTGGCGGCTGCAGCGGCGGCCGCGACTGGAGTTTCCTCAAGCTCGGTGGGAGCGACGATGTTGACAATGATTGAAGCGGGATCCGAAATAAACTCCAGGCCTTCGGTTATTGGAAGGTCTCTTACGGCAATGGCGTGGTTAATATCCAGTTTGGAAACATCCACGACGATATGCTGGGGAATATCCGTTGGCAGGCAGCGGACTTTAACCTCGCGGAGTATATGCTCAAGAACGCCTCCTCCGATTTTAACTCCGGGCGCCTCGCCCTCAATCTTAAGATGGACGCTGACCTCAATCTTCTTCTTAAGCGAAACTCCCTGAAAGTCAATGTGAATGGGCTTCTCGGTTATAATGTGGTTCTGGATCTCCTTAATAATGACCATTTTGTTCTGGCCGGCGATATTAAGGTTGATAAGAGCGTTGCTGCCCATTCCGCCGCCAAGAAGTTTTTCAAAGTTCTTGGTATCAACGAAAATAGATACGGGCTGCTCGCCTTCCGCGTAAAACACGGCCGGAATCTTTCCGCTCTCGCGAAGAGCTTTTAGATTGTGTTTTGTCGTTACATCCCTTTTTTCAGCTGCGATTGCAATTTCCTTCATTTTTACTTCCTCCCGCCACTTAGGCTCACCGCTTAAGCGGTTTTATTTTTATTATCAGACAAACAATGCGCTAATAGATTCGTCATTGTGAATATTTTTTATCGCACTGGCAAGAAGAGGCGCTATGGTGAGCACCTTAACCTTGGGCGACTTGGACAGGTCCAGCGGTATAGAATCGGTGACTATGAGCTCCTCAAGCGCCGATTCCTCTATTTTCCTGCAGGCTTCTCCCGAGAGCACGCCGTGAGAACACGCGGCCAGCACTCTTGAGGCTCCGTTTTTCTTTATGGCGTTGGCGACCTTGCAGAGAGTTCCGGCCGTATCAACGATATCGTCAAGAATTACAGCCGTCTTTCCGTTAACATCGCCGATGACATTCATTATCTCGGCCTCATTGGCCTTGGGGCGGCGTTTATCAACTATGACAAGGTCCGCGTTGAGGCGTTTGGCGAAGGCTCTGGCTCTTTCCACGCCTCCGGCATCCGGAGAAACTATGGTCAGGTCGCGCAGGTTTTTTCCTTTGAGATACTCCAGAAAAACCGGCATGGCGTAAAGATGGTCAACGGGGATGTCAAAGAAACCCTGTATCTGTCCGGCGTGAAGGTCCATGGCAAGCAGCCTGTTTACGCCCGAAGCCACTATGAGGTTTGCCACAAGCTTTGAGGAAATCGGAACCCTGGGTTCGGCCTTTCTGTCCTGCCGGCCGTATCCGTAGTACGGCAGCACCGCGGTAATGCGCCTCGCCGAAGAACGCCTCAGCGCGTCGCAGATTACGAGCAGTTCCATAACGCTCTCGTTGACCGGCGAGCAGGTCGGCTGGATGACGAAGCAGTCGGTGCCGCGCACATTATCCTCTATCTTGACCTGCGTCTCTCCGTCGCTGAAACGGTTTACCTTGGCGGCGCAGAGCTTTATCCCTAAATTTTTTGCTATCTCCTCTGCAAGCGCCCTGTTAGAATTCCCCGTGATGACCTGAATTTCCATATTAGCCTCTTTTCTTTCTTGGTTTTATTATCTGTCGCGTTCTCGCTATCGCGAGCGTGCCGGCCGGCACATCTTCCGTTATTGTGGAGCCGGCCGCTATCAGGACATTCTTCCCTATTTTAACCGGAGCCACCAGGTTCACATTTGATCCCACAAAAGAACCGTCGCCGATATAGGTTTTATGTTTATTGACTCCGTCGTAATTGCATGTAATGGCGCCGGCGCCCACATTTATATCAACTCCCAGCTCGGTGTCGCCGATGTAGGCCAGATGGCTGACTTTAGTGCCTCTTCCCACCACGGACTTTTTGATCTCCGTGAAATTCCCTATGCGCGCGTTTTCTTTCAGCAGCGTGCCGGGCCTAATATGGGCAAAGGGGCCGATCTTAACGCCGTCACTGACCTCCGAATCATAGATGTAGGATATCCTGACTTCGCAAAAACTGCCTATCTTTGAATTTTTAATAAAAGCGTTGGGGCCGATAACCGAACCGGCGCCAATGCTGCTCGCCCCTTCAACTATCGTGCCGGGATAAATTACGCTGTCTCTTCCCACCGTCGTTTCGGGAGAGATATAAGTGTTTGCCGGATCAAGAACCGTTACACCCTCGGCCATTATCTTTTCAAGGGCTCTTTTTCTCAGCACAGCCTCGGCCTTGGCAAGCTCAACGCGCGAGTTTACTCCGAGTATTTCTTCCACTCCGCGGATCTTATAGGCCCCCACCGGTCTTGAAAGCGCGTTAAGAATAGCTATTGAATCCGTAAGGTAATATTCTTTTTTTGCGTTGTTATTTTTAATTTTTCCGAGCACTTTCCACAGGGCCGGGCTTTTGAAACAATAGATGCCGCTGTTAATCTCTCTTATCCTTTTGACCGGCAGGCTGGCGTCTTTTTCTTCCACAATTTTTGCGACCTGCCCGGATGAATGCCTCAGGATCCGGCCATAACCGAAAGGATTGTCCAGCTCGGAAGACAGCACGCTCGCCTCATTGCCCTGAGCGCCGTGAAAACTTACGAACTCGCGGAGCGTTTCAGCCTTTATCAGAGGGGCGTCTCCGCACAGGACCAGGACATCTCCCTTGAAAGCCTTAAGGGTTTTCGCGGCCTGCATAAGGGCATGGCCCGAACCCAGCTGTCTGGCCTGTTCAACAAAGACGATATTTTTTCCGGCGAACTCTTTTTTGACTTTTTCGCTGTGATGGCCCACCACAACACAGAGTTTCGCGGGCTTTAAAACTTCCAGGGCGGCCAGCACGCGTCCGAGCATAGGAACCCCGCCTACCTTATGCAGAACTTTTGGGGTATCGGATTTCATCCTGGTGCCTTCGCCTGCCGCTAAAATTACAACCGCTATTTTTTTCATATTTTTATTTTTGCCTTACAATTTTTTTCCGGACAGGTAAAACAAACTCCGGGGCACGGATTCGAACCATGACAAAGGGATCCAAATTCCCTTGTGCTACCGTTACACCACCCCGGAACTTAAACTGCCTGCTGATTTATTCTGTCTTTTTGGACGGTTATTTGAGCTTGTTGAAAAACAAGGCGGGAAGTTTAGAGCGAACCACCTTTGTCCTGCTTGAGTTTCTCTTCAAACGCAGCCAAAACTTTTTGTTCCAGAGTATGCCTGAACTCATTTGAAATAGGGTGAGCGATATCTTTAAAAGTGCCGTCATTTTTCTTTCGCGACGGCATGCAGACCATAAGGCCTCGTTCGCCTTTGACTATCCTGATATTATGCACTACAAAAACATCGTCAAATGTTACCGCGGCGTATGCCTTGAGCTTTTCTTCTTCTTTCGGAAAAATTCGAACCTCGGTGATGTTCATAGCTCCTCCGAAAAACCATATCAGACCGTCTCCACCAGAAATATCCGGCGGCCCGGCCCGGACAAAGCTGATTTTATATTTCTTCCTTCTTCAAAGTTTTTAATTAAACCAAAGATCGTGGAGCCTGAACCCGACATCATGCCGAGGCATCCCAAACGCAAAAGTTCCCCTTTGAGCGCTTTAAGCTCAGGGAACAATGGAAAAACCGCTTCTTCAAGCCTGTTGAACATAAGCCCGCCCCAGGAGGCCGGGCCTAAACCCTGCTCCATGAGGTTTTGTATTCTATTAATTTTTTGTTTTTTTGTCAATGGGAGGCTCAGCTTAGAGTAGGCGAGAGCCGTTGAAACCGGGAAGCCCGGGTATATTAAAATATAGCTGGCAGGGGCGGTACGGTTTATTTTATGGAGCTTTTCCCCAACGCCCGAAGCCGCGCAGGTTCCCCCGGAAAGAAAAAACGGAACATCGGCCCCCAGGGAAAGGGCTATTTTTGAGATTTCCTTCTTTGAGACGCTCAGCTTCCACAGCTTCGCCAGGCCTTTGAGGACAGCGGCCGCGTCCGAGGAACCGCCGCCAAGCCCGGCCCCCATGGGAATATTTTTTTCCAGGTGAATATCGGCGCCCAGGGATTTGCCGCTCGCCCTTAAAAGTGCCGAGGCGGCCCTGTAAACAATGTTTCTTTCATCCACAGGCAGAGACTTGTCGCTGCAGGTAAGGTTTATGCCGCCGCTTCTGATTTTAAGCTTTATTTTGTCATAGAGGCTGACGGTCTGAAAAACAGTCTCAAGCGTGTGGTAGCCGTCAGGCCTTTTTCCGGTAATTTCCAGGAAGAGATTGAGTTTTGCCGGCGCGAGAAGTTCCATAGTTAATCTTCCAGTGCGAAAACGGATTTATCAATCCTGGTGTTGACCGAGGCGTCTTTAAGCTCAATTAGAGCTTCCAGCCCCAGCTTGAAAATCCGGATATTCACTTTTGACGGGATATAAAGCCCCTCTACAAGCGCGTGGCCGGAAAATTGCACGGAAAGCTCGTTGCCGGAAACAAAACGGGAAACGGTGCCGGTATGGGAATCTATTTCAAGTTCTTTGCCGGCAAGTTTGTAATAGAATATGCTGCCGCGCCTTTCGGTCTTTACATCCGGCGAATCAAACTGCTTTAAAACGGATGCGTTGAGAAAATTGCCCACCTGATTTGCGGCAAGGCTGCCGTACACATAGGGATCAACAGCCATAGCTCTGGGATAAAATTTAAGTCCGCCGTTTTCTATTATAACAAGCGAAGGGGCCATAAAATTTCCGAGGATATCAACTCTCCACATGCCCGGCCTTAAATAGCTGAAATGCCCGAACGACCTGTAATTATATTCGCGGCTTTTGGCTGAAATCAAAACCGATGCCTTAATGGAAGAAATCTGCAGCAGGTTCCCCTCGGCTCTCTTTAATACTTTCCTCTGAATCGTGCTCGGCAAAACCAGTTTCTCCAGGCCGCGGAGCTTGTTTTTAAGCGAGCCGCTCCTGCCCGGGAGAGAAACCGCTTTGGAGTATGCGTCCCAGGCTCCCGCCTGATCTCCGGATTTTAAATACGCGTCGCCCAGATGCTCAAGGATAACCGGGTCATTTATTTTTGCCGCCGCGAAGGAAAGTTTTTCAACAGCCTTGTCAAATTCCCCCTTGCGGAAATACAGCCAGCCCAGGGAATCTATGAAGGCCGGATTCTCCGGCTCAATGCCAATGGCCAGCAGGATGTATTTTTCCGCGTCGTCAAGATTAATATTCCTGTCGGCGTAGGAGTAACCGAGATAGTTGAGCGCCGCCGCGTTCTTCGGGTTTAACTCTATGGTTTTTTTTAAAACGGGCTCGGCTTTGGGGAAATTGCCGGACTGGTCGTACATTACCCCCATATTAAAATACACCTCTTCAAATTTCGGGCTAATCTCAATGGCGCGCAGAAAATGTTTCTCGGATTTCGCGTATTTCTTTGTGTCCATGTAAGCCAGCGCCAGAAGATAATGGGAGCTCGCGCTGTCCGGCTCCAGTTCGGCCACCCTGATGAGGCACTTGAGGGCCTTTGTGTGCTCTTTCATCATGGAATAATAATAACCGAGCCTGGCGAGTACACCGGAATTCTCTTCCTGCTTTCTTAAATACTCAAAATACGCAGCCGCGGAAACCCAGTCCTTGCGCTGTTCTGCGAGAAGGCCGAGCCAGAAATTTACGCCCTGATCCTTAGGGTTTAAACCATAAGCCCTGCGGTAGGCCGCCTCGGCCGCGCTGTAATCCTTGAGCCTGTAATAAAGGCCCGCGAGATAACTCAGCAGAGTGAAATTTTCGCGATCGTATTCAACGGCTTTTTCGTAGTTTCTTACGGCCGAATCAAACTCGCGCCTGTTCTCGTAAATCTGGGCCAGCGCGAGCCTTGCTTCCGTCATATCCGGTTTTATAGAAAGCGCTTTCTCAAGCGAAACAATGGCTTCTTCGTAATTGCCCGACTTTTCCTGCGCAATGCCGATCTGATAAAAACCCTCCGGTATTTCGGGCTCGTTCTTCATGAACTTGCGCCAGAGCTTGACCGATTCCTGCGGGTCTTCGGAAAGATTATAAGCGGCGAGATAAACCGTGGCGGTCTCGTTGTCGGGGTCAAGCGAGAGAGTTTTTTCCCATGACTCTTTGGCCTTGCGGCTGTCGCCGGCCATCAGATAAAAGCTTCCCAGAAACAGATGCGTCTGCGGGTTCTCGGGATCGGCGTTTAAGAATTTTCGCGCGGCATCAAAGGCCTTTTGCCTGTCTCCGGACTGCAAATACAGAAGCGCGAGGTCTTTTAAAACCGAAACGGCCCCGCTGTCCAGGTTTAAAACATGTTCGTAGGCCTGACGGGCAAGCATGGAATTGCCCGAGCGGTTGGCAAGAAGCCCAAGCACATAGGACTGATAAGCCTCATTTGGCGCGCAGAAAACCGCCGGCGGCAAAATCAGCGCGGCAATTAAAATCAATATTTTTTTTGTCATAATGTTTTTCACAGGTCCTTATGCATAAGAACGGCATCTTCATCGCCATAATACTTTGGCCTTATGCCGCTTACCTCAAAACCGAATCGCCTGTAAAGGCTCTGAGCCGCGCTGTTGCTTTTTCTTACCTCAAGCAGCATTCTGGAAAGCTTGCGCCCGGCGGAGTCCTTAATCAGAAAAGACAGAAACTCCTTTCCGAGGCCTTTTGACCTTTCCGAGGGATGAACCGCAATGTTGACCAGGTGGGCTTCGCAGTCTATGGCCCAGTAGCCGCCGTAGGCGACGAGCCTTTCGCCGGACATAGCCACAAAAAAGCGCGATATCGCAAGGCCTATCTCGCGCTCAAACATTTCACGCGTCCATGGAACCGGAAACGAGGTTTTTTCTATTTCAAGAATATCCGAAAGATGTTCTTTGGTTAATGGCAGAATTTTTATATCCAACGGTAAGATTTTATAATAATTTGACGGATTATTCAACCGATTCTATCCGCGGGTGTGTTCCGCTCTCCGCGGTCAGGCCATGCGGATGAAAATAACTCAGATGCCTTTGACGCATGAAACTTCTCTTGCCCTGTTACCGGGCCAGCAGCGCGGCTGTCTTTATGGCTTCAATCATGGAAGACTCGTCAGCGATATTCCTGCCGGCTATATCAAAAGCTGTTCCGTGGCCAGGAGAGGTCCTGACAAAAGGCAGTCCCAGCGTGATATTTACTATCTTCTCCGCGGCCAGGCATTTCAACGGAGTCATAACCTGGTCGTGGTACATGCAGACCAGCAGGTCAAACAAACCGTTTTTCATTTTAAGCCAGGCGCTGTCATTGGGAAGCGGCCCCTGCGCCGAAAGTCCTCTTTTAACCAGGCGCTTTACTGCCGGAAGGATTATGATGTTCTCCTCGCCGCCGAGGTGGCCGCCCTCTCCGGCGTGGGGATTGAGAGCGCAGACGCCCAGGCGCGGTTTTCTAAAACGAAAATATTTTTTCAGGAAATCATCGGCAAGCAGGCAGGCCCTTATTATGTTATCGGCGTTCAGGGAAGAAGGCACATCACTGACAGGCAGATGCCTTGTAACCATAACGGCTCTTAAGTTTTGAGCCGCCATCATCATAGCGTAGTTTTTTGTTTTGGTGAGTTCTGCGAGAAGTTCGGTGTGGCCGCTGTATTTTTTGCCGGCCATATGAAAAGCTGCTTTTGAAATGGGAGCTGTCACAAGCGCGCGCGCCCGCTTGCTTTTTATAAGTCCAACTGCGGTTAATATGTACTCAAACGAAGCCGCCCCTGTGCCGGCTGATTCTATTCCGGGAACAAATTTAGTTTTGCCCTGGGGTAAAACTTCAACGAATTGAACGGGAAAGCGGCGGCTTATCGCGCGAAGAGCTAAACCCATTCCGGCGGAGCCAACCACTACGGGCCTGCAGAGTTTGTAAACAGAAGGCTCCTTAAGAGCCTTTATGGTCACTTCGGGGCCTATACCGGCGGGATCACCTGCTGTGATGGCAACTATAGGAAGCGGCATAGCGCAAAAGCCGGAACTGCTTTATACCACAAAACAGCCCCGGGCGTTTAGTCCTGTGAGTTTATCTTTATGCTTGATTTCGCGCGCAGGCCTTTGAGGTATTCTTCATATTTGACCTGAGCCGACTTCTGGTAGAGGTATTGTTTAAGGTCGTTCTGGGCATCTTCAAAAGAAAGGCGTTTGCTGGCCTTCTTTTCATCAACCTTAATTATGTGGTATCCGAAATCGGTCAGCACCGGCTCGGAAACCTGTCCGACCTGAAGAGAGAAAGCGGCTTTTTCAAATTCCGGAACCATATCGCCCTTGGCGAAATAACCGAGGTCGCCGCCGCGGTTTTTTGAGCCCGGGTCGTCGGAATACTTCTTCGCGAGCTCCGAAAAATCAGCGCCGCCCTTTAATTCTTTCTGAACCTTCTTAATCTTAGCCAGAGCCGCTGACTTTTCAGCCATAGTGGCGTTTTTATCAATGGTGACAAGAATATGCTTTGCGCGAACCTGCTCGGAGCTTACCCGGTTAAAGAGTTTCGCCAGCGTCTCAAGTTCATCCTCTTCCTTTTTATCAAGGCCGAGCTTTTTGCCTTCTATTTTACCCTGGATCTGGTCGTACAATTTCTTAACATCGCCCTCCGCCGGCTGGCTGAGTTTGCTCTTTATTTCCTGCTCTATAAGCTTCATGACCATGAGCTGGTCCTCTATTCTTTTTTCAAACTGCAGGCTTGTAAGCCCTTCTTTTTTAAGCTCGCCCTGAAACTCGGTCTCGGAAGGAAAACGGGAACGGACCTCTTTTACGCCCTGCTCCACATCCCTTTTTGAAACGCGGATCTTATCTTTCTTAGCCTGCTGTTTTAATATTCTGTCATCCACCATCTGGTCAAGCAGTTTGGTCTTAAATTCTTTTATTTTCTCGTCCGACAATTCCGACTCGGGAACCGAAGTTTTGTACTGTTCCAGAACCGGCATTACGGCCTTGTCAAATTCGGAGGACATAATAGCCTCGCCGTTGACAACCGCGATGGTTTTATCAACAACCTTGGCGAAAACCGAAGCTGAAAAAACCGCAAGAAGCGCTGCAAGTGCCACAAATTTACGATTAAAAAACATTTCTGTCTCCTTTGTAACTCTCTTTCTTAGTTCTTTACCGACGCCGTCTTGCCCTGCCGGGGCGCGGGCGCGGCCTCCGCTTCAGCCGGAGTGACGGGTATCTCTTTTAAAAGGTCGTAATCAACCTTCAGTTTGTATTTGAGCTTCTGCGCTTCAATCCAGGCGTCAAACTTGTTCTTTTCCACAAGACGCTTAATCTCCGTCATGGTTTCTTCTTTGGATTTGGAGGCGATGCGCTTTTCCGATATTTTCTTAATGATGTGGTAGCCGAACTGCGTTTCAACTATATCGGATACCCGGCCGAGCTTCAAATTAAAAACCGCGTTTTCAAACTCCGGCACAAGCTCGCCCTTTCTGAAGGGCCCGATCTCTCCGCCTCTGGGCGCCGATACGGTATCGGTAGAAAGCTCTTTGACAAGCTTAACGAAATCCTCTCCCGCCTTAACTCTTTTTAGGGCTGCCTCGGCGGCCTCTCTGGTGGGAAGAAGAATATGCCGCACCGATATTTCAACCGGCCTGTCGTAATCTTTTTTGTGGTCGGCGTAATATTTATCAACTTCCTCGTCGCTGGCTTTTATGGACTTGGCGTGGAGATCGCTTATAAACATCTCCATCTTAAGGTTATCTTCATACTCTTTGAGCCTCCGGGCCTGGTCCGCCTTAAAATCGTTCATTGACTTAATGTAGTCTTTCCGCTTGGCGATGCCGGCGCGGCGGGCGTCTTCCATGACAAGGCGCTCTCTTATTATAAGGTCCACAAACTGTTTTCTGCCGGCCTGTGTGTCAAGATAGCCTCTGTAAGCGGGCGGTGTTTCCTTAAGGCGCTCCTCTATCATACCGAGCGTAACCCTGTCTTTGCCGATTACGGCGACAATTTTGCCGCTGTTTGAACAGGCAGAAAACCCGGCCAACACGGCAAACGCGAAAAACAATATTTTTTTCATTATATTTATCTCTCCCTCTGCTTAAAATGAAGTTTAATGTTAACAAATTTATTATTTAAAAGTCAATTATCTTTTCACCCCCTTTATCAGTGATAAGGGATAAGTGGTAAGTGATAAGTGAGCGTCAACGGCGGTTATAAGTTTTAAGCTCTAAGTTATAGGATGACGGCGCTCTACGGAACGCGCAGCAAGCTGCGCAGCTACAAAATCATTTACTGCGGGATCGCTTTTCGCTACTGAACCCTTGGCGAACTGTCCCGCCACTGAACCGTTGGCGGGCTGACCCGCCACTGAACCTTCGGCGGGCTGACCCGCCACTGAACCTTCGGCGGGCTGACCCGCCGCACTGGGCCTCGGCATAACAGCAAAGGCCGCGAAATAAAAAACGCGCCTCTAAAAGACGCGCAATAAAAATTCCAAACGGCTCTCGCAAAGTTAAGCCGCAGCACTGAAAACTAATAGTTTTCGTAAGCTTCCATAATAGCTTCATCTCTGCTTATTTTTTCCATTTTAAGGTATATGCCGTTGTATCTCCAGGTGTTTCCGTCCATGTCCAGGCAAAGGTATCTGCGGGTATTTTTATGTTTGTAGCGGTATATCACAGTGTTACCCTTAATTTCAAACCTGTTCACATAGGCGAAATCCTCAACGCGGTCCGCTCCGATAAATTTCTCCAGAGCGTCGTAGTTAGGGTCTCCGAGTTCACAGTCAAATATTGTTATCTTTTCCCCGTCAACCGGCTCTTTCATCAGTTTACTCCGAAAGTAAAAGTTTTGGCCATCCATTCAAATAATTGTTCGCGTAATTCTACATATTTCAAGAGCATTTTACAAACACACCATCCCGGAGCTTTAAGGCCTCCGAGTTGCACATTAGAGGTACCTTTTGAAACCTGAAACGAAAGCCTTAATATAGCCTATCACGGGCGCGCCGAACATATCCTTTCTGAGCCTTATCCCGTAACTTTCGCCCCTGATAAACTCCAGGAGACCGGAATAATCCGAAGCCATGGAAAGCACTTTCTCGGGAGCCACATTTATGCCGGGCTCAAAATAGAGCGAAACGAATGTTTTGTCCTCAACAATGCTTTTAACCTTCTGTTTTCGCGCCGCCTGTTTTATTTTTGTAATCTCCAGAAGGTTTTCCACGGCTCCAGGCATCCTGCCGAAACGATCCAGCATCTCCTCCTTTACCGCGGCGATATCATCTTCGGTCGCGCAAAGGCCCAGCTTTCTATAAAAAAGAATTCTCACATCCTCGGCCTCAATATATTCCGAGGGGATAAAGGCGGGCGCCATAAAATCCACGGCAGTCCTGGCTTCCTCATCCCCGCCTTCCTGCAAAGCAGCCCCTTTGAGCTTTTTGCTGGCCTCGTCAATAAGCCTTGAATAAAGCTCAAATCCGATTTCACGAACGAAACCGTGCTGTTCGGCCCCGAGTATATTGCCCGCGCCTCTTATTTCCAGATCCCTTAAAGCGAGACGGAACCCTGAGCCCAGCTCGCCGAATTCCTGAAGAGCCTCTAAGCGCTTGGACGCCTCTTCGGTGATGGTTTTGGCCGTGTAAAAAAGGTAACAGAAAGCTTTCTGTTTTTCCCTGCCGACCCTGCCCCTTAGCTGGTAGAGCTGGGAGAGCCCGAAGTTTTCGGCTTCCTCAATAATTATCGTGTTGACTGAAGGAATATCAAGCCCCGACTCTATTATGGTAGTGGCGATAAGCGCGTCTAATTTCTTGTGCATGAAATCCCACATAACCTTTTCTATCTGATGCCCTCCCATCTGTCCGTGCACGACCCCGAAACGCGCCTCCGGCACGAGTTTTTTTAACTCATCGGCCTTGGCGAGTATGGTTTCCACCCTGTTGTGCACATAGTAAACCTGTCCGCCGCGGGACATTTCCGCGGCTATAATTGTTTTCACGGCTTTTTCATCGTAGGAACTCAGATGGGTTTCTATGGGCAGACGGCCGTAGGGCGGAGTTTCTATGACCGAGAGGTCCTTGAGGTTGGAAAGCGCGAAGGAAAGCGTCCGCGGGATGGGTGTTGCCGTCATCATGAGCACATCTATATTCTTCCTCATCGCTTTAATCTTTTCTTTTTGTTTGACTCCGAAGCGGTGTTCCTCGTCAATTATCAGAAGGCCCAGGTCCTTAAATGAAATATCTTTCTGAATCAGCCTGTGGGTGCCGATTACTATATCCAGCTCACCGGCCTTAATATCTTCAATTATTTTTGCCTGCTCTTTTTTTGTCTGAAAGCGGCTTAAAAGGGCTATTTTTACGGGGAAGGGCGAGAGGCGGTTGGAAAATGTGTTGTAGTGCTGTTCGGCGAGCACCGTCGTGGGCACAAGCACCGCGACCTGCCTTGAGTTGACGGCCACCTTAAAAGCGGCTCGCACCGCGACCTCGGTTTTCCCGAAACCCACATCGCCGCAGACCAGCCGCTCCATGGGCCGGGGCTGTTCTAAGTCGCGCATAACTTCTTCAATGCTTCTCTGCTGATCCTCGGTCTCGCTGAAGGGAAAAGAATCGGCGAGCTCTTTTTCCCAGAGAGTCTCGCGCGGGAACGAATAGCCCTGCAGGCCCTGCCTCTGGGCGTAAAGTTTCAGTAATTCTTCCGCGAGAGCCTTGGCTCCTTCCTTTGCCCTGTGGGTCGCCTTCTCCCAGGCGCCCGTATCAAGCGAATAAAGCCTGGGCCTCTGGCCCTCCAGCCCCACATATTTTTTTACCACGCCAAAATCATCCGGCGGGATGTAGAGCTTATCGCCGCCTTTATACTCAATGCAAAGATATTCGGATTCCTGCTCGGGCCTTGTTATCCGGCGCAGGCCCAGATAACGGCCTATGCCGTATTTCTCGTGCACTACATAATCGTTTTTTGATATCTCCCATAACCCCTCAAGCCTGCGCCCGCTTTTAAACTTCGGGAAACTTACCTGCTTGCGCTTATAGAGTATCTCCTGGGCCGCGAAAACCGCGATTTTTCTATTCGGCGAAAAAAAGCCGTCTGCCAGCGCTCCGAAGTAAAGCGGCGGCATAACCTCTGAACGCAAATTCTCGGAAAATATGTCCTCCACGCGTTCCTTCTCGCCCTGGTTGGCGCAGAAAATCATGGATTTATATCCGCCGGCGGCGAATTTAGCAAACTCATTTAAAAAAAGTTTGTAATTTGCCCCCCACCTGACAAACGGCCTGAAATTCGCGTCTTCCGCGTTAAGCGTGTCGGTGACGGGAGAATTTATCAGGAGGTTGTAATTTTTTAACAGAGGAATATTCTGAGCGTATTCTGGAGAATCAATAAAAGCTTTTGTGTCCCGCGGCAGATAGTCCGAAAGATAAGAATCGGCATTTTCTTTTGCCGGCGATATAGAGCAGGAATTCAGGAATTTTCCTGAACGCTGGCTGGCGCTGTCAAACTCCCGGATGGATTCCACGCACTCTAAATTAAAAACTATTCTAAAGGGCCCTTCCCGGTCAACCGGCCAGATGTCAAAAACCTCGCCGCGCCTTGCAAACTGCCCTCTTTCCTCCACGAAATCACAGCGCGCGTAGCCGAGCTCCATGCACAGGAAAAAAAGGGTTTCAAAGCTAACAGTATCGCCGAGAGAAAATACTTTCAGCAGCGACTTGAAACGCGCGGGAGAATTCGTTTTGGCCGCCAGGGATTCCGGCGTGGCAAGCACAATGCCGCGCGCCGATTCAATAAGGCTTTTAAGGGTGTTTACCCGTTCCTGCTGGTTAAAAGAGGAATATTCCAGTATTTTCGGGTTACCGAAAATCTGCGCCAGCGAAACAAAAGAATCGTGCAGAGCGCCGTAATCTTCCTCAGAAACCACTACAAGCAGAGCCTCCCCTTTGGCATAATTCTCAAGAAGGTAGAATGCTTTTGAACTGCCGGATAATCCGCTTAATTTTTTATGTGTCAGACATTTCTCCGATTTTCTAGCTTTCTCTGCGATATTCTACCATAATTTTGACTTATATATTGAGTCAAATTTGCTATAATTTTGGTGTATGAACATTAAGCTTCTTCTGCTTCTACTGGCGGCGCCTCAGGTTATTTTTTCAGCGCCCCGCCCCGCGGCCGCGGCCGGCGGTTTTTATCCGTCGGGCAGAAACGAGCTGATAGCCGCCGTTGACAGATTTCTTGCCCAAGCTCCGCTGACGCCGCTTAAATCCCGCGCTATCGCGATACTTGTGCCGCACGCGGGATATGAATATTCCGGGCAGGTTGCCGCCTCGGCCTACAAAACCGTTAACAGCCGCGGCATAAACACCGTTATCGTTATAGGCAACAGCCATCATTTTCTTTTAAAAAAAGGTGCGGTTTATCCTTCCGGTAGTTTTGCCACTCCTTTGGGTTCGGTGGAAATAGATTCGGAACTCGCCTCCCGTATTCTGGCGCGCACAGGCCTGCTAAGAGCAGACAAGGAACCTCATGACCCCGAGCATTCCATTGAAGTTCAGCTTCCTTTTCTCCAGAGAGTTCTCCCTGAATTTAAAATAGTGCCCATACTGCTTTCATCCATGACGCTTGAGGACACAGAAAAAATAGCCGGAGCCATAGCAGCTTCTCTCAAAGAGCTTGGCCTCTCAAAAACGACTTTGCTGATAGCCTCCTCTGATTTATCTCACTATCCGGGTTACGCTGACGCCGTCATCTCCGATTCTAAAGCCCTATCGGCGATAACAGCGATGGACCCGCCCCTTCTGCAAAAACAGATATTTTCCATAGAAGGCTCTGCAGCGCCGAAGCTGGAGTGCGTATTATGCGCGAGGGAAAGCGTATATACCGTTCTATACACGGCAAAAATGCTCGGAGCCGATTCAGCGAAAGTGCTTTCCCGCGCCAACTCAGGAGACATAACCGGCGGCCGAGACAAAGTCGTGGGCTACGCCGCAGCGGTATTTTTTTCTTCGCGCGGACAGCGCCCGGAGATTACAAAGAGTAAACCTTCAGACAGTTATACGGTAAATAAGGCGCAATCATGCGATTACCGGCAAACCCCGAAAAAAGAGCTAAAAAAGGAGCAAAAAATGACTGGATTTTCTGTAAGCCCTCAAGGGCAGAAAGAACTGCTTGCCGCGGCGAGATACTCCATTGAACGGACGCTTGAAACAGGAAAGACTCCCCGAATCAACTCAAAAACCGAAGAACTGAAAAAACCGGCCGCTGTTTTTGTGACCTTAAACGAGCAGGGCAGCCTGAGGGGATGCATAGGCACTACCGCGCCGAGAGAGCCGCTTATTGACGCTGTAACGCAGATGGCCGCAGCCGCAGCCTTTGAAGACCCGAGGTTTAACCGTGTAAGCGCCGGCGAATTAAAAGATATTAAGATTGAAATTTCCGTGCTCTCTCCGATGCAGAGAGTAAAAGATGCCGGCGAGATAAAGGAAAATATTCACGGCGTAATGGTGAAAAAAGGCCCGCGGTCCGGCCTTTTTCTGCCGCAGGTTTGGGAGCACTTCAACAGAAAGGAAGATTTCTTAAACGAACTATGTTCTCAGAAGGCGGGGCTTGAGGCGGACGCGTGGAAAAAACCGGAAACAGAACTGTACATCTTTACGGTCTTCGCGTTTGAAGAATAGCGGCGAGTATTCGGAAACAGGAAGCGAAGCAAATGAAAAGCCGGACATTTATAATTGAAGCAAAAACTTAACGCGACGGCCGCGCCTTCAATTGGACTTTGCGATGATACTGAGCGGGAAATATTTCGCGGTAAATTTGATTAAAAGGTGTAGCCAAGTTTCGCGCCCATAATAGTCGCGCCTGAAACCGCATTATTCCCGATACCCATTGTCATACCCAAATCAAAAAGCGTAGCGGTAAGATGAGCGGTTCTCAATTCAAACAACGATACGGATGCGTAGAGGCCAAATGTTGAAACAGCCGCCATTCCGTCTTCGGGTTTCGGCTGTCTTAAAGCGCTATAGGAAGCATGGTAACGCTTGAAATAATTTCCGCTATTGGCTGTTAAGCCCACACCGTAGTTAAGAATCGTAAAAGGACCGACGGTGTTAATGCCGGAAGCGCGAGCGGAAGAAAGAGTTGTTGTTCTATAAAATGAATTCTCACTTACCGACCCAAAACCAATAATATCGGGATGCATAATTCTTAAGCCTATTACCGTGGTATTAATATTTTCCCCGGCAACATGCTCGGCAAACCAGGCAAGCCATCCGTTATTCGCCCTGTATTCCACGCCTCCGCCGCAGCCGCAACCACGAATCTCATCGTAATCAAAAGTTTCCGATTCATCGCCCACATCGCCTGTTACCACCCTGATACTGGACGCGGAACCGTAAAACGAAAAATAACTTTTCGCATCCGCCGGATCAGTCAAAAATGAACCGATAAGGCCTGCGAGAAAAAACACTCCGACAAAATGAACAACAGTCTTCACTCTCTCTCCTTTTTCATAAAAAAAACCGGGCAGGCACCTACTGCGGTTTGTCGTGTTTTGCCACGAATTTCTTAATGTCTTCAATATTCTCAATGATGAGTTTGGCTTTTTTAATGCCAAACGAGAACGGGTATTTATCGTCCTCGCTGTTTTTTATAACCAATGTCGGGTTGCCTTTGAACTCTGACTCGGAAACAATCGCCATGTTTTTCTCCTTTTTTAAGACTTTCGTAAATTCTAATATTTTACGCGAAAAAAAGCAAACGGTATCAAAATCAGGAAGTGCCCAGGGCCTGACGGAGAAGATTTCACCGAACAGGCAAAGTCACCCTGAACGAAGTGGAGGGCATCGTTTTTCATCCAACAACGAGATTCTTCTCGCCCTGTGGGAGATCAGAACGACGGCGCCATAGATACTTTCCTCCGTGGCATACAGACAACCTGCTGTTCCGCGGCCACGAAAGAGGCACAGCCGTGCCTGATTAGCTGTTCATTATATCAAGAAAATTCAGGAATATTTTGTCTGCCCTGTCTTTGTACCCTTCAAACAGCCTGCCGGTATCCTTTTCAATGGCGGCGGCTTTTTCTTTTGTCGTCTCGGCCGTATCCTTAAGCCAGCAATTTATTATCTCAGAAGTAACTTCAATATGAAACTGCAGGGCATAGGCCTTTTTCCCCAGCCTGAAGGCCTGGCCGCAGACCGGCGATGAGCCGAGCAGGACGCCGCCTTCGGGAACTTCAAATTTGTCGCCGTGCCACTGGAAAACCTCAAGCTCCCGTCCGAGCCCGTTAAACAGGGGGTCTGTTTCACCCGCGGCGCTTAGGGAAATTTTGTGCCAGCCGATCTCTTTTTCGGCCGCCTTAGATACTTTCGCGCCGAAAGCTTTTGCCATAAGCTGAGCTCCGAGACAGATACCCATCACGGGCAGTCCAGCGCGCACGGCCTCAGTAATAAAATAACCTTCCTCCGACAGGAAACCATATTTTTCGGTTTCATACACATTCATCGGGCCGCCCATAATAAACACCGCGTTTATACCGAGCAGGTTTTCGGGGAGTTTTTCCCCTTCGCCAAGCTCCACTGTTTTAATTATATATCCGCGGGAGGCAAAAAAACTCTCTATCATTCCGGGGCCTTCAATTTTAATGTTTTTGATTACCAGTATCATGGCTAAAGCGCAGCCTCGCCCGTTTCATCATTTCTTATTCTATAAGCTTCGGCTATTTCCGAAACAAATATTTTTCCGTCGCCTATGCCTCCGGTTCTCGCGGAAGATTTAATTATGCTTATTATCTTGTCAACATCCTGATAATTCACAATCATCTCCAGTTTGACTTTAGGCAGAAGCTCAATGCGGTAGCTTTCGCCGTTCCATTCCTGCGTAATACCCTTCTGTTTGCCGTGCCCCATCATATCAATGAGGGAAATGCCGTTAAAACCGGCTTCTTCAAGTTTCTCCCTGACCAGGTCTATCTTGTCGGGTTTTAATATGGCTTCTATTTTTTTCATAACATCCTCCTGAGCCATCATCCCGGAGCGGAAGCGGGAGTACCGCGCTTCCGCTCCGGACATGGCTATATTTATCCTATGGCTGTGCTGCCTTTTTCACCTGTGCGAATCCTTATGCAGTCCTGAAGATCCAGCACGAATATCTTTCCGTCCCCTATATCTCCGGAACACGCGCCTTTCCTAATGGCGCTTATGGTAGGTTCAACGAAGTTTTCGTTGACGGCGATCTCCAGCTGAATTTTTCTCAGCAGGTTGCCGGTCTCCTTGACTCCGCGGTAAACCTCGGTCACCCCCATCTGCCTTCCATGCCCGAGCACCTCGGTGACGGTTATAAGGTTTACTTCGGCCTTATAGAGTTCTTCCTTGACAGTTTCCAGCTTATCAGGCTGAATTACGGCTATAATTAGTTTCATTTTATTTTCCTTCGTCCGCCGGCCTGACATAAAGCGGCGGGCTTTTTTTATTTTTGTGTTATTCCAGGACCGTATAAGCGCCTTCGTGGTGTTGCGAGAGGTCAAGGCCTAAAACCTCGTCCTTCTCGCTGGCACGGACACCAAACAGGGCGTTCACAAGTTTTAATATCAACCAGGTGACAACCAGGCTGTAAAGAGCGGTTATAAGCACCGCCTTAAGCTGAATGACGAATTGAGCCGGGTTACCGTAAAACAATCCGTCCGCGCCGGCGGGATTGACGGCTTTTGAGGCAAAAAGCCCTGTCGCGAGAGCGCCCCAGATGCCTCCGATGCCGTGGACTCCGAAAGCGTCAAGCGAATCGTCGTAGCCGAGTTTTGTTTTAACAAAGGCAACCATAACAAAACAGATAAGGCTGACGACAACGCCTATAAGTATCGCCGGCATAACGCCTACATAACCTGCCGCAGGAGTTATCGCGACAAGCCCGGCAACAAGGCCCGTGGCAACGCCGAGAGTTGTGGGCGTGCCGTTATGCAGCCATTCTATCAAGGCCCAGGTAAGGCCCGCGGCCGCGGCCGCCGTATTTGTAGTGACGAAAGCTCCGACCGCGAGGCCGTTGGCGCCGAGCGCGCTGCCCGCGTTAAATCCGAACCAGCCGAACCACAGCAGGCCCGCTCCTAACACCGTGAAAGGAAGGTTGTGCGGAGGAACCGGTTGGTTGGCATAGCCTTTGCGCTTGCCTAACATGAGCGCCGCGACTATCGCTGCTACGCCGGCATTGATATGAACGACGGTTCCGCCCGCGAAATCAAGAGCTCCCATGTTTCTAAGCCAGCCTCCCAGCCCCCAGACCCAGTGAGCAACCGGGTCATACACCAAAGTGGCCCAGAGTATGCTGAAAACAAGGAAGGCCGAGAACTTCATCCTTTCGGCGAAAGCGCCGATTATAAGCGCCGGGGTTATGACCGCGAACATGCCTTGAAAAATCATAAAGGCTTGATGCGGTATAGTGGCCGCGTAGTCAGGGTAAGGCGTAAGCCCCACTCCGTTTAAGCCCAGCCATTTCAGGCCTCCGATGAATCCGTTGCCCGGAGAAAATGAAAGGCTGTAACCGAAAAGCACCCATTGAAGCGTGATAACGCAGAGCATTATTCCGCTTTGCATGAGAATGCTTAAAACATTTTTCTTTCTGACAAGGCCGCCGTAGAAAAACGCGAGGCCCGGAAGGGTCATGAGCATTACAAAAGCGCTTGAAGTCATTACCCAGGCCGTGTCGCCCGTGTCAATCTTGGCGGGCGCGGGCGCGGGAGCCTCAACCGCCACGGCCGTCATTTCGGCAGGCGCGGCCGCCGGCGCCGAGATTTCTTCGGCAATAGCCGGCCCGGCTAATCCCATAAATAATCCAAACAATGTTAAACTTAATAATTTTTTCATTTTATTATCTCCTTGCCCGGAGCTTGCCATCCGTTGAGAATGATCAGGCGGGCTATATAAGCTTTCGTTTGGCGCTTAGAAATTAATGTCCAACTGAGTTGAAAACTGGTTATTTGGATTGATCGCCGTATTGTTGTAGACGACATATCCGAATATAACTCCCGTGTTAGGCGCGAAAGCATAAGAAAGGCCGTAGCTCAGGCAGCCATAAAAGCTCTGCCCGGAGGCATAGTCAACCGAGGCCCATATCTTGTCCGTCAGCTGCCTGTCCCAGGTGGCAATAAAACCCGTATTCGCGCTCTCTCCTTTATCGTCAAGCAACAGTTTGCTGTTGCCGGAGTAATAGCCGAGAGTGACGCGTCCCACGGGCTTAATAACTTTCGCGGCGGCGCCGTACAAAATGTTGTAGTTGGTGCTGTCTGTTTTTGTCCCGACGCTGAACGCGCCAACAGCCAGAGCCGGCACCATGCCGTTTTCGGGCAGGCCGTATTTGGCGTTAAAGTAAAGCGGATCCGCGCTCGGCTCCATGAAATCAATGCCGACCTCCAGGTTCTTAAGCAGGCCGTAGGTAAGGCCGATGTCGGTTGGCAGAGCGTAAGGCTTGTCGGCGTTATTAAAAACCGAAAAGTAATTATCAATTCCCAGATGAAGCGTCTTCTCGGCCTGTATGTCTGTTGACGGGTTCCATATCTGCGTTGACGGGGTGGCGTAAACATAGCCCGACAAAGAAGCGATAAAACCGCAAACTACCGATATTTTCCTTAATTTATTCATTTTATTCCTCCCTGAGATTTTTGCTCTCCCAATCGCTGGGCAGACAGCAGCCTTGCTTACGCGCGGACACCGATGTCCGAAAACATTTATATATTGTTCAACTGACACTCTTCCAGAAAACTCCCGTTTTTGTTTACTATAATCAGCTCGCCCTTTTCCATCTCTATCCAATCCGTGCCGCTAAGCCGTTCGGAACAAAACACAAAGGACCCGAAAGAATATGAATAATAAAGCTTATTCCCCGTTTTATCGCAGTACCCGATTAAATGATCTTTATTGCTCAAAACAAATGTCAGCGGTGAACCCGGACACTGCGACTCAACCCGGCCGCAAAGGCTAAGGATGCTTTCTCTGTAGTTTCTAAGCGATTTTTGCTCAAGTGCCATAGTTATATAATTCAAAAATTTGTCCGAACCGCCGCAGGGCCCGTTCCCGCCATTGGCGCCGATTTTTGAAAAGTAACCCAAATCCCCGCTATGGGCAAAAATATATTCGCGGTTTACAATAGGCGCCGGAGCTTCCCCGAACTTGGCTATCAGCACCTTTGAACCGGAACTTAAAGCCTTGGCGAGCGGCAACTCATACGCGCCAAACTCAACAAGAGCCTCGCAAAAGCGAACCGCCAAAGCGCCGAGGTATCCGGCTACCCCGAGAAAACCGCCGGTTTCACCGGCATTCCGGGCGCCCCTGCGGGAATTATTTAAAAAACTGTCAAATATGCTCTTCTGTACCCCGTCCGCGGACGCTACCGCCATAATTAAACCCATATATTCCTCCGCCTTCAAATAAAAAAAGCCTTTAATCCACTTATACCAAAGTGAACTAAAGACTCCCGTGTCTTCGCGTCTGTGCCGCCTTCACTGGCGGCAAAACCAATAATAAATATTTACATTTGCAAATAAAAATCCCCGCCGATCACCTCTGATCGCGGGGACAACTTTGTCCTTGCGCTAACATTATAACGCAATTAAAAAAATTTGTCAAGCCTTTTTTACCTGTAAAGTCACCCTGAACGAAGTGAAGTGCCTCGTTATATTTTAAGTTATAAGTTGAGTCAATTGAAAAACCTTAACAAGACCCTGTCATTGCGATCTCCCGAAGGGAGAGAAGCAATCTCGCTTTTCCGTCGGAAGCGACGAGATTGCTTTGTCGTTGCACTCCTCGCAAAGACGGCCTGAAACACTTTTTCAACTGACTCAAGTTGTAAGCTTTAAGTGAACGGCGGACTTTTTCGTGTCGTCATACCAGCGGAAGCTGGTATCCAGAGGTTTAACTGGTTTCCTGTTTTCACAGGGATGACAGGCCTTGATGGATCCCAGACTGAACATTTCTGGGATGACGGCAAGGGAACATCAGCCGAGCAAGCTCGGCGACTACAAAGATGAAAGGATGACGGCACTTTTGATTTTGAGTCTTCAGAGGCCTTTTGTTTTTATACCCCTTCCGAGCCGGTTATGAGCAAAAGTTTTTTTGGAGGCCTTCAGTCTTGCCTGTTTGACCTGCCGAGAAGGCAGGGAGTTTGCAAGACTGCCTAAAATACTTTTGCGAATGGCTCGCGTGGGCGAATGTCCGCACGAATAAGTGCGGACTTCCATGAGGACGCCGAGATGGTGAGGCGTCGCGTTTCTTTATTAACTTTCTTTGAGCGCTCAAAGAAAGTTAGAAAGGGGTGCAGGGGCAACAGCCCCGCGACTTTGTTTCTTTCTGAAAGAACTTTTAAAATTCTGGTTTCCTGTGTGTGCTCACATCTCGCGCCCGTTGCAAGCTTGCGCGGCTTATTCGCCGCACTGCAACTACAGGTGACGGCAAGGAAGATCCTTCGTTTCTCTCAGGATGACGGCGCTTTGCGGAACGCGCAGCAAGCTGCGCAACTACAAAACCAACCGCGAGTTTGCTTCGCCACTGAAGCTTTGGCGGACTATCGCGCCGCCTTAACGGAGGATTCGGGCACCGGCAGCGAGTTCAGATAAAAAGATTAATCTTTGACTTCTGGGCCTCTCCTAAAAACGCCGCGGCCCCCATCTGGCCGTCAACGCCTTCAATCATATTGGAATTATCAACGCCCATTATGCCGCAGGAAGTGGAACAGGCGTATATCTTTACATTAAAAGCCTTTGCCATCTTAAAAAATTCTTCAAGCGAGGGAGTTTTGGTGCTTTCCATAAGCTTTTTCATCATGGCCGGCCCCAGGCCCATCATGTTCATGGAAGTCAGCGGAAGCTTGGAGCGGCTGGAGGGCATCATAAACTCCATCATTTTCTGCAGTATGCTTTTTCCTTTGTACACTCTTCCCTTTTTAAGAAAGTTAAGCCCCCAGAATGTGAAAAATATGCTGACATCCATATTCATGGAAGCGGCCGTTGTGGCAAGGATCATGGCGGCTATGGCTTTGTCCATGGTGCCGGAAAAAAATATTATCGTCATTTTTTCTTTTTGCTGTTCGCTCATATAGCCCTCACCTCATGGAGTTTAATAATTCCTCCAGCAAATTCGTCCTTGCGGTTTTCCTGAAAACAATGGGAACAGCGTCTTTTTTATAGGCCGTGACATTTTCCTCAAAAGTGGGTTTGGGAGCGCTTTTGTAAATGACTCCCAGCGGGAACTTGTCGGGCTCAATGGCTTTTTTGAAAGCTTCAACCCTGTCCGAAGGGTCATAGTTTGAGTCTAAATAATACGACCGTTCTTTAAACCATTGGAATGTGTTGACCTTATTGAAAGAAACGCAGGGTTGAAGGATATCCACAAGCGCGTACCCCTTGTGGGCAACGGCTTTTTTAAGTATCTCTTTCGTCTGATCCATATCTCCAGCGAAGGCCCGCGCCACAAAAGAAGCGTTCAGTGAAACCGCGACAGCCACGGGGTTAAACGGCTCTTCAAATACTCCGCTCACCTGCACCGGAGTATGAAAACCTGCCTGGCTTGTGGGAGAAGCCTGTCCCTTCGTAAGGCCGTAAACCATGTTGTTATGCACAATATTGGTTATATCGGGATTGCGCCTTATGGTATGAATAAAATGATTGCCGCCTTCACCGTAGGTATCCCCCTCGCCGCTTTCAGCTATGACTGTCAGGGAAGGATTCGCGGCCTTAACGGCCGTTGCGGGCGGAAGGGCCCTGCCGTGCAGGCCGTTAAAAAAGTGCGCCTTGATATAATGAGGGATTTTCGC
The DNA here is from genome assembly GCA_001800315.1 of Elusimicrobia bacterium RIFOXYA2_FULL_47_53. Classification (GTDB taxonomy): domain Bacteria; phylum Elusimicrobiota; class Endomicrobiia; order Endomicrobiales; family XYA2-FULL-47-53; genus XYA2-FULL-47-53. Next base: position 174,171 of record MGVE01000007.1, read on the forward strand.
GGCCTGGCCTATTCCGGAAACCATGACGAGCCGCAGCGGGTCAATATTGAGCTCGCTTAAGGCGGCTTTTAACGCCTTATGAATAGGAAAATTGCCGCAGCCCGGGCACCAGGCTATATCAATATTATCCAGGTCAAAATTATTCGCCATATTATTTCACCGCCGTGAATTTTTTAAGCTCCGCGACGGCTTCTTCCAGAGAAAACGGAGCGCCGTCGTATTTTAACACTTTGCCGCCTGTTTCAACTCCGGCGTATAGTTTGAGTATTTTAGCGAACTGGCCCGAAAAGTTATTTTCAAAGACAACCGCCTTCTTTGCCCTGCCGATAATCTCCCGGGCTCCCGAGTGAAGCGGAAAAATCTGCGAAAAGTGGAGTACGGCCAGTTTGGGATTGTTCACCTGTTCCGCGGCTTCTTTCAAAACGCCGTAATTTGAACCCCAGCAAACGGCAAGATACTCAAAATCGCCGCTGCCTATAAGGGAGGGCGGCTCGGCTTCTTTTGTCATAAGCTCAAGTTTGGCCATGCGCTTTTGGGACATCTGTTTTCTGATATTTTTGTCTTCCGTGATATTGCCGTTCTCATCGTGTTCGTCGGAATCCGCGTGGACAAAGCCATCGCCAAAACCCGGAATGCCGCGGGGCGAAATACCGTCGGCGGAAAAGGCATACCTTTTATAGCCCGGGCCGGTTTTAACTATATGCTCCTGCGCGCTTATTTTTGAAAAATCAAAGGGCGGTATATTGGCGTAGGCATCCACGAAATACTGGTCGCTTAAAATAATCACCGGGCACTGATGCTTGTCCGCGAGGTTAAATGCCTTTGCCGTAAGCTCAACAGCCTGCGCAGCGCTGCCGGGAGCAAGGATTATCCTGGGGAACTCGCCATGTCCGGCGTAAAGCGCGAATTCCAGGTCGCCCTGTTCGGTCCTTGTGGGAAGCCCTGTCGCTGGGGCCGGCCTCTGGCCCAGGCTTATAACCAAAGGCGTTTCTATCATGCCGCTTAGGCTCAACGCCTCAGCCATAAGGGCAAACCCGCCGCCCGCCGTGCAGACAAAACCGCGGGCTCCCGCGTACCAGGCTCCGAGAGCCATATTGGCAGCCGCTATCTCGTCCTCGGCCTGCTCGGTTAAGATGCCGAATTTTTCACTGTTTGCGGCAAGAAAGGTCAGTATCCCTGTTGAGGGCGTCATGGGGTAAGCTGAAACAAAATTGCAGCCGCCGGCTATCGCGCCAAGGCCTATAGCCTCGGCTCCGTTTACCAGAACCTGGCCGCTTACTTCATGGCTTCTCGCGAGCAAAATTTCAATTTTGCCGGGCCCGGAAACGGAAGCGGCGTATTCAAACCCTTTCTCGGCGGCCTGAAGGTTGGGTTTAAGCGTCTCGGGTTTTTTAGAACCTATAGTTGAACTTACAAAATCCTGAATATCTTTTAAGCCAAGCCCGAAAAGCCCCATTAAAAGCCCGAGGGCCGCGGTATTGGCGTAAATAGCCCCGCCGGCTTCAGCCGCTATTTTTGAAAATGGAACATCAACCAGATCCGTGTCCGCGCCGAGAACTGATTTGTCGCCGAATATAATTGTTTGTTCAGTAATTTTATCTTTAAGGTGAGCGATTGCGCCGCTATCAAGAGGTATGAGCAGGTCTATCCTGTCCACATAACTGCTTCTGGGCTGCGAGGAGACCCTGAGCTGGGTTGAGTTGCTTCCGCCGCGAACGCGCGACATGTATTCTTTTGTGGCGAAAATATTAAAACCCGAATCCTTCAAGGCCTTTACGAGCAGTTTTTCAACCGTGACTATGCCCTGCCCCGCTTCTCCGCATAGCACGACTGACACATCGTCTTTAAAAACCCGCGAAAGATTCATAGATCCCCATCAAAACTTAACGGCGCCCGCGTAACCGGTTTCGTCCGGTTAAACGGACGCCGCGCAAGATCACCAGTTTTCGGCAAGCACTTCAAAATACGCTTTCGGATGAAGGCAGGCCGGGCATTTATCCGGAGCCTCATTGGACTCGTGAACGAACCCGCAATTGGCACAGCGCCACTTTATCGCGGACGGCTTTTTAAATACTTTCTCGCCCTTAACATTTTCCAAAAGCGCCCTGTATCGTTTCTCGTGCTGTCTCTCGGCGATTGAAATCTTCCTGAAGGCCTCGGCAACATCGGGAAAACCTTCTTTCTCGGCCACATCGGCAAACCCCGGATATAGCTTGGAATGCTCAAACTGCTCGCCGTTGGCGGCCGCAAGCAGGTTGTCTTTCGTGGCCCCAATAACTCCGGCCGGATACGCCGCGGTTATCTCAACCTCGCCGCCTTCAAGAAATTTAAAGAAGCGCTTCGCGTGCTCCTTTTCATTTTCAGCCGTTTCAAGGAAAATAAAGCCTATCTGCTCAAAACCCTCTTTTTTGGCCGCGGACGCGAAATATGTGTAACGGTTCCTTGCCTGGGACTCTCCCGCGAAAGCCGCCAAAAGATTCTTTTCAGTCTTTGTGCCCTTAATGCTTTTCATAACACTCTCCTTTTCAATAATCGTTTTCGGATACGGTTTAGGTCAAACGGAATGCGCGGCAAGCCGCGCGACTACAGACGAATTATTGAGCCGTTACAACTTTCAACTTATAACTTAAAACTTTGTTCACGATTTCCACAACCCGTGCAGGTTGCAGTATTCCCTGGCGGTAACCTGAGTGCCCTCAACGCAAAATTCAGCCTCGGGTTTGTCTCCCGGCTTTAAGAACTTTCTGCAGGCGTTGCCGTCAACAATCAGTTCTATCCACTGGATATAGTGCTTGTCTTCCATGGGGTGAGCGACACTGCCGACCGTCACTTTATAACCGCATCTGACTTTTTCAAGCACCGGGACATGTTTTTCCTTTGAGGCGTCAACGGTGTTCTCAACCTGGAGTATCATGGGCTTTCCGCAACAGACCAGTTCTCCGCCGCCGACAAAAATCACTTCAACCATGTTGCCGCAAACACTGCATTTGTAAACTTCCAAAGGATTTTTAACCATAACAACCTCCTGTCTTACTTTTTCTTTACATACCCTTTATACAAATTGCCCTCTTTTATCAGCGAGAGAAATATCTCTCCCGTCATCTCGCACCAGACCGGCAGGTCTTTTTCAAAACCCGGGTCGTCGGCTATAACCTCAAGAATCTCTCCCGACTTCATGGTTTCAAGCTCAAGTTTTGTTTTTACAACCGGCATGGGACAGAACAGCCCTATGCAATCCAGAGTCCTTGCCGGCTTTAAACTGCTCTCAGGCATGTTTCTCTCCGCATTTCGGGCATTTCTCAAGCTTAGAGCTGTAGGATTGTTCGCACTTGGCGCACTTTATGAACTCCACCTCGCAGGGGGAGCAGAATACCGGTTCAAAACAGGACATTTTCAGCTCGTCTTCACAAAAGCCACATCCGCATTTTTGCGTTTTATCTTTTTTCATCTCCGGCTCCTTGCCTGTTACGGCTATTTACCGTGCTTTTTGGAATAGTCTTCTATCGCCTTATGCAGAGCATCAGCGCCCAGGTTTGAACAGTGCATTTTGTTTGGCGGCAGGCCTCCGAGCTCCTTTGCCACGAGATCGTTTGTTATCTTCATCGCCTCATCAACGGTTTTTCCCTTGGCCATCTCGGCGACCATTGAAGAAACGGCTATCGCGGCGCCGCAGCCAAAGGTCTTAAACTTTACATCCTCCAAAACATTGTCTTTGACCTTCACATAAAAGGTCATCATGTCGCCGCAGACCGGATTGCCGACCTCGCCAACACCGTCGGCATCCTTTATTTCGCCGACATTTCTTGGATTTTGAAAATGATCCATTACCTTCTCTGAATAAAACGGCATCTGTTTTCTCCTTGGACTTCAGTGGTAAGCTGTAAGTTGTAAGTGATAAGTGACTTATTTCAACTGTCTTTGTCCTTACCGCTTACCCCTTACCACTTACCCCTGGTTATTCCTGTTCCTCGTGATCGTGGTGGTGGTCGTAATCGGTACCCGGCCCGGCCTCCTGCCTTTTGCCGGTTTTCTGAAAGTAATTATAAAGAGGCGACATATCTCGCAGCTTTTTTACTATCGCCGGGAACTCGTTTAAAACATAATCGGCGTCATCGGTTGAATTGTATTTTGAGAGGCTCATTAAAATTGAACCCTGCGCCACGGCCGCGTCTATTTTTATAGCCGAAAGCACATGAGACATCTTAAGCGCTTTTGAGGCGCAGGCAGAACCGCTGGAGACGCATATTCCTTTCTGATCCAGGAAAAGCATCATGGCCTCGCCTTCAACAAACTCAACGGAAAAATTAACATTATTGGGAAGCCTGGCCGTCGGATGGCCGTTTAAATAAATATACTCTATTTTTTTGGGCAGTTCGGTTATTATCCTGTCTCTTATGGCGGCAGTTTTCTTTGAATTCTGCTCCATCTCGTTCTTAGCCAGCTCGCAGGCCTTTCCGAAACCCACTATAGCGGGAACATTTTCAGTGCCGGCGCGCCGGCCGTTCTCCTGAATGCCGCCGTCTATCTGAGGTATTATCCTGGCGCCTTTCCTGACATAAAGAGCCGCGGCTCCCCTGGGGCCGTAAAACTGGGCTCCCGAAAAGGTCAGAAGGTCGGCTCCGAGCGCGTTTACATCCACCGGAATCTGTCCGGCAGAAGCCACCGCGTCGCAATGAAACGGTATTTTTTTGGCCCGGACAATTCTGGATATTTCGGGTATGTTCTGAATCGTGCCAATTTCGGTATTGGCATGCTGAATGGAAACTATGGCGGTGTCGGGCCTCAGGGCCTTTTCCACATCAGAGGGCGAAACCATGCCGTATTTGTCAACCGGCAGATAAGTAACCTCAAAACCTGCCTGAGAGAGGCGCCGGGCCGAGTAAAGAACGGAAAAATGCTCTACGGAGGATACAACTATATGTTTTGCCTTTGCTGAATTAGCCTCGGCAACGCCCTTAATGGCCAAGTTATTGGCCTCGGAACCGCAGGAGGTGAAATAAATCTCCTGCTCATTGGCGCCCACAAGCGCGGCGGCCTGTTTTCTCGCGTTTTCAATAGCGTCTTTGGATCTCGCGCCCAGGGTATGCATGCTCTGGGCATTGCCATAGTTTTCCCTTAAGAAAGGCAGCATTTCATTAAAAACTCTTTCGCTTATTTTCGTGTTCGCCTGATTATCAAGATATATCTCTTTCATATTACCGCCTCAACTCCAATTTGTTGTAGAACTCAATAAGTTTTTCCATGTGGTATTTTTCGTTCTGCATTATCCCGCTGACCGCCAGCTCAAAATCCTTACTCATGGAATATCCCATGATTTTCTTATAGTGGTTATAGGCGTGCATCTCGTTTTCAATGTGCTTGTCCAGAATCTTGTGAATAGAGCTCTCTGTCTCCAGTTCGGCGAATTTCCAGACCGGTTTTCCGCCAAGCGAAATTATCTCGCTTGAAAGTCTGTCGGCGTGGCGAAGCTCGGTCATACTGAACTCCTCAAACATTTTCGCGAGTTTCTCGCCGTCTCTGAGTTTTCTTTTTACCCTTTCAGCCTCCCGAAGATAGAGAAACACATCATTATACTCCATCTCAAAGGCATGGGATAAAAGGTTTAGCAGTTCTTTAGCGTCTTTCATAGGAAATATATTTTATACCTATAATTTATGGTTGTCAATATTACCACTCGGAATCAGTTTTCTTGCCGGTCGGCGTTGTCCACATCCCAACGCCTGATTTTAACTTTCTTTGGGCGCGCAAAGAAAGTTAATAAAGAAACGCGCCCCCGCGAGCCATTCGCAAAGTATTTTTGGCAGTCTTGCAAACTCCCTGCCCTGTCGGCAGGTCAAACAGGCAAGACTGAAAACCTCCAAAAATACTTATGCTCATAATCGGCTCGGAAGGGGTATAAAAAAACTCTAATCTGAAATACAGAAACTAACTGCCGGCTCGCCCTTACATTAGGCCGTGGCAGGCTACCGCGGACGCCTTTTTGAGAAGTTTCTTATAAGCAGTGAATTTGTAACCACCGAGACCGAGCTGAAAGCCATCGCGGCGCCAGCTATCATAGGATTAAGAAGAAACGCGAAAAATGGATACAGAACCCCTGCCGCCACGGGTATGCCTATGACATTGTAGAAAAAGGCCCAGAAAAGGTTCTGCCTTATCTTTCTCATGGCAAAACGGCTCAGCCTCACCGACTCAAGAACATCCCTGATATCGCTTTTTATAAGCACTATCTGGGCCGCCTCAATTGCCACATCGGTTCCGGAGCCGATAGCTATGCCGATATCGGAGGCGGCAAGCGCGGGGGCGTCATTGACGCCGTCTCCGACCATAGCCACGGCTTTGGAGTTTTTTCTGAGCTCCGCGATTTTTACCGCTTTCTGGGCCGGCATAACGCCTGCTATAACCTCATCAATACCGAGTTTTCTGCCCATAGCGGAAGCTGTTTTTTCATTGTCTCCGGTAATCATTATAACCCGTATGCCGAGTTTCTTTATTTCTTTAATTGTTTCCAGCGCGAAATCTTTCGGCGTGTCGGCTATGGCAAATATTGCCTTGCACTCGGAGTTTTCTGAAACCCAGACCACCGTCTTGCCCTGCGAGGCGAACTCCTGAGCCGCTTTGTCCAACTCATCGGATATCCTTACACCTTTTGAAACTAACAGGCCCCTGCTTCCCACAAGAACATTGGCGCCGCCCGCCTGAGCATAAACTCCCATGCCTTCAAGAGCGCTGAAGTTTGAAATCTCTTGTGCCTCGGCGTTATTCTTTCTGGCGTATTCAACTATAGCCGGAGCCAGGGAGTGTTCGGAGCGGCTCTCCGCCGACAAAGCCAGCGACAGTATTCTTGATGACTCCGCGGCCGCGGCGGAAATAAAATCAGTTACAACAGGCTCTCCCCTGGTGAGGGTTCCTGTTTTATCAAAAACAATAACATCAGTTTTCTCGGCAAGCTGAAGCGCCTGCGCGTTTTTAACAAGGATCCCGTTTTTAGCCGCTATGCCGGTTGCCACCATTACCGCGGTGGGTGTCGCAAGCCCTAAAGAACAGGGACAGGCGATTATCAACACCGCGATAAAGATCGTAAGCGCGAAAACGAAACTCGCCCCCGAAAGAAGCCAGACAACCAGCGACACCACCGCTATCGCGGCTACCGTCGGGACAAAATACGCCGCGACTTTGTCGGCTAAGGCCTGTACCGGGGCTTTGGAGCCCTGGGCATCCTCAACAAGTTTTATTATCTGGGAAAGCGTCGTCTCGCTGCCAACTCTTGTGGCCTTAAATGTGAAGGTGCCGCTTTTGTTTATGGTGCCGTCAATTACATCGTTCCCGGGCTTTTTCTCCACCGGCAGGCTTTCACCGGTGACCATGGATTCATCCACGCTGGAGTAGCCTTCTAAAACAATGCCCCCTACGGGAATTTTCTGGCCCGGCTTTACTATTACGATATCTCCGGCCTTAACTTTTTCAATGGCCACTTCGCGTTCCGCTCCGTCAATGATCAGAATCGCCGTTTTGGCCCTTAACCCCATGAGCTTTTTTATGGCCGCCGAAGTTTTGCCCTTGGCAAGCGCCTCAAACCATTTTCCCAATAGAATGAAAACCAGGAGCATACCCGCCACCTCAAAATAGAGGTCCTGCGAAGTATAGGAGCCGCGCCCCAGCAGTATGAAGAAAGTTATAAAAAGGCTGTAAATGTAGGCGGAGCCGGTTCCTATTGCTATCAGCGTGTCCATATTCGCGGTCTTTGTCTTGATAAGCGAAATAATCCCCCGCGTGTAAAACTGATAACCCGCCGCGAGTATAGGAGTGGCGAGCATCAGCTGAACCACCGCGAGAAACGCCGAAGGAAGATTTATGTGTAAACCGATGTCATGCGACATGGCCAGGAAAGTCAAAGGAAGCCCGAACCCCAGCGAAATTAAAAATTTGATTTTAAGGCTGTTTACTTCCTTATCTCTCGCGGCCTGCTCGTAATCCCGCGGCTCGGCAGGTTTTGAGCCGGCCTCAACCGGCGTTTCCGCGGGAGCTTTTATGACTTCATAACCCGAGTCCTCAATGACTTTATGCAGTTCCTCCAGAGAAACCGTTTGGGCGTCAAATTCCACGAATGCCTTGCCGGCGGCGTAATTTACGCCGGCGTTCTTAACGCCGGCCGTCTCTTTAAGAGCGCCTTCAATATTTAGGCTGCAGGAGACGCAGTGCATCCCCGAAATAAGTATTGTTTCTTTCTTAATATCTTCCACTATTTTTTCCTCTCATAAAGGCCGACCAGTTCGGCTTTATCTATAATATGGCCCTGCATCGCTTTTTCCAAAGCGGCCTTATCCGGCGCGTGTTCAAGTTTAAGCTCCGAGTCCAGGGCATAGAGCTTGAAGAAATACCTGTGGGTTCCCGAAGGAGGGCAGGGCCCGTCGTAGGTTTTTTTGCGGTAGCTGTTCCGGCCCGCGCTCCCGGGCATTGAATTCTGTTTAATGAACACCGTTTGCGGGGGAATATTAAAAACAACCCAGTGGACGAAATTTCCGGAAACTGCGTCGGGATCGTCCATTATAAGAGCAAGGCTTACGGCCCTGGCGGGCACGGCGCTTAGCTCAAGGGCCGGATTGATATTTTCACCGTCACAGGTAACCTTGGCCGGCATAACCGACATATTGCCGAAATCCGGGGAAGATATTTTCACGGGATGCCTCCTGCACTTCACGGTTATTAGGGGAGTTATTCGCTGCGGGAATACTCAAGCATCTTATCTATGGATATTTTTGCTTTTTCAGCGATAACGGGGTCCACCTTAATTTCGTAGCGCATCTCTTCTAAGGCCCAGAGCACCTTTTCAAGGCTCGTTTTCTTCATATTGGAGCAGACGGCCAGCTCTAAGGCGGGATAAAATTTCTTTAAAGGGTTCTCTTTCCTGAGCCTGTGCAGTATTCCCGTCTCGGTGGCGATAATCATTTCCGAAGATTTTGAAGAGGCCGCGTATTCCAGCATACCGCTTGTGGAAAGCACCTTGTCGGCAAGGGCCGAGACATCGGGGTTACACTCCGGATGAGCCACAACCTCGGCTTTGGGGTGCTTATGCTTCGCGTCCTTGATGTGCTGGGCCAGTATTCTTGAATGCACATGGCAGTAACCGTCATAAATTATCATCTCGCAGCCGGCCTTTGAGGAAGCGTAAGAGCCGAGGTTCCTGTCGGGAACAAAAATTACTTTCCTGCCGGAGAGGGTGCGCAGAATCTTTTCCGCGTTTGCCGAGGTACAGCAGATATCGGTCTCGGCTTTGACTTCAGCAGTGGTATTTACATAGCTTACCACCAGCGCCCCGGGATTTTCTTTCTTTAATTCCCGCAGTTTCGCAGCGGTTATCATGTCCGCCATGGGACAGCCGGCGTTTTTTTCGGGCAAAAGCACTTTTTTCCCGGGCGCGAGTATAGCGGCTGTCTCGGCCATAAAATGCACCCCGCAGAACACTATTACAGCGGCGTCTGATTGGGCGGCCCTGCGGCTTAAATCAAGCGAATCGCCGGTAAAATCAGCTATATCCTGAACCTCGGACAGCTGATAGTTATGCGCCAGAATAACCGCGTTTCTTTCCTTCTTAAGTTTTTGAATTTTTTCTATCAAAGAATCCATATATATATGTATCAGGTGTTCATCCAGTTCCAGACTTTGCCTTCCTCCTCCATCATCCAGTCTCCCGGCTCGGTCAGATAGCGGTAAACATTCACAATCGCGTCAAGGTGCTGTTTTTCCTCCTGCATCAGAAATTCAAAAAACTTCTTTTCTTCGGGTGAAGAGGCTTTTTTGCTGAAGTCCCGGTAGGTGGCGTAGCTTTTCTTCTCTAACTCCATCGCCAGCTCATAGCCAGCTGTGTTTCCCGCGCTGTTCTTAAGGCTGGTTTTATTGGCTCTGGTAAAAAAATCCTTTATCGCGGCTTCAACGGACGGCATGTTCTTGGGAAGCGAAACCTTACCCTTAGAACCGGTCTTTATCATATTATACATCTCGTCAATTTTCTGGGCGTGCACAACTTCCTCTCCCGCCAGCGAATAAAAAAGCTTCTTGGTAAGAATATTTCTGGACTTTGCGGCCAGTTTCAGATAAAAGTTGACGCCTTTAACCTCTAACCCTATGGAAAAACCAAGGGAAGTAAGCTTACCGGACAATCCTGACGCTTTGACCATAACTCCTCCTTTTGCCTTTGCTGACTCTTTTTTTATCATATTAAATTAAACCACCTAAGTCAAACCGCAAACCGTAAATCTCTCTTTCGCGGTAATTTTACCTTCAATAATAACATAAGCCGGCGCAAAAAATATCTCTTGACAAAAAAACCGCCTTGTTGTATAATTAATGAAAATATTAACTTATTAACATCTAAACTGAGGCTATGAAAAGCCTTTTCAAAAGGAGAGTGCCTGTGAACAGCGAGAATTTTGAGAAGAAAATCTTTGAGATGCATGCCGAGCTCTGCAAAACCCTGTCAAACCCCAAGAGGCTTGAGATCCTGAGCATTCTCAGGGGCGGCGAAAAGCAGGCCGGAGAGATTTCAACATACCTGAAAATCAGCAAAGCCAATCTGTCCCAGCACCTCTCTATTTTAAAGCAAAAGAAACTTATACTGCAGAGGCGCAGCGGAGTAAACCTGTTTTACAGGGTGGCCGACCCCAGGGTTTACAAGGGCTACGACTGTTTAAGAGATATTCTCTTAACCCAGCTTCAGGAACACAACAAATTTTATACTAACATCAACTTCAAGGAGGCCCAGAATGCCAATATTTGAATACAAATGCGGCAAATGCGGGCATAAATTTGAACAGCTGACTTTTGAGAGCGAAAGCAAAACCGTAAAATGCCCGAAATGTTCCTCTGAAAACACGGAGAAACAGTTTTCCCAGTTCGCAAGCGGCAATTCAAAATCCGGGCAGAAAAACTTTTCGTGCCCCACGGGCGGCTGCTGCCCCGGCTGCAATAACAATTGACAATTAAACGGAAAATTCAATGACCCTGGAAAATCAAATAAACATAAGATACGGCGAACTCGCGGAAAGCAGCTGCTGCCTTTCCTGCGGAGGAGCCATTGATCACGCTAAGGCCCGCGAGGGAGAGACCTGCCTTGACCTCGGAAGCGGCAGAGGCCAGGACGCCCTGAAACTCGCGCAGGAAGTCGGCGATAAAGGCCTTGTTTACGGCATAGACTTATCCGACAAGATGATAGCCAAAGCCGAGCGCACTGCGCAAAAGCTCGGCATCAGCAATGTAAAATTCATCAGGTCAAACCTTGAAAACCTGCCCCTTGAAAGCTCATCGGTTGACCTAGTAATCTCCAACTGCACCATAAATCACGCTTCGGACAAACAGGCGGTATGGCGCGAGATATACAGAGTGCTCAGAAAAGGCGGCCGTTTTGTTATAAGCGATATTTACGCCTTGCGGGAAGTTCCCCCTGAGTACAAAAACGATCCGGCAGCCGTGGCCGAATGCTGGGCCGGCGCTTCAACCCGCGAGGCATACCTGAAAACGCTTTGCGCTTCGGGGTTTCCCGAGGTCAGCATAATTGAAGAGAGCAAACCCTACGATAAAGGCAAAATAACGGTGGCAAGTTTTACGGTTTCGGGCATAAAAGACCCGAAACCCGTTTCCTGCTGCTGCAAATAGAACCCTAAAAGGAGAAAGAAGATGAAAGAGCAGACCGCCAGAAAAACAGGAATGAAAACGCTGATCGTCAAAAAAGCCAAAAACGAAAAGAAAATAGCCCAGTGCTGCGCGAAAATATCCGCTGTTGTCGCCGGCTGCCACGACTAAAGCGCCGCCTTATTACAATACCGCCGTTCCGGAGTTTTATGTATTTCTCCAGGCACAACATATTCTCAAAGCTAAAGGATTCCGATAACTATTTTATCGTGAACCTGCTTACGGGCAGCGCGGATATACTCGCGCCCGAGAAGGCTGCCGAGATAAAACGCGGCGAGTACTCAGATATTGAGGAATACAAAAACAAAGGCTACCTGGCCGAGGAAGACTCCGAGAAGAAATTATTCAACTCCAGGTATCTGGACTTTATCAGAAACCGCGAGAACGACGAGATGCAGCTGTTTTTCGTGCCCTGGTACGAATGCAACTTTAAGTGCAGTTACTGCTACCAGTCCGAATACAGCAACGAATCCGTTCAACTGCAAAAACCGGTCATAGACGCCTTCTTTGCGCACATCTCCGAAGCTTTCCGCGATAAAAGAAAATACATAACAATTTTCGGCGGCGAGCCGCTTCTTTCCGGCAGTATCCAGAAGGAGATGATAACCTACCTTATCTCGGAAGCCGCAAAAAGAAATATTGACTTGGCCATAGTCACAAACGGATACAACATAACAGGCTACTCCGAAGTACTGGCAAAAGCGCCCTTGCGGGAGATACAGATCACGCTGGACGGCACCCGGGAAATCCATGATAAAAGGCGCGCTCTTAAAAACGGCGGAGGCACCTTTGATAAAATAGCCGAGGGGATTGATTTTTGTCTTTCCAAAAAAATACCGGTAAACCTGCGGGTTGTAATTGATTCGGAGAATATCAATAACCTGGTTGAACTCTCCGGCTTCGCGGCCCGTAAAGGCTGGACTGACAGCCCGTTTTTTAAAACCCAGCTGGGCAGAAACTACGAACTCCACTCCTGCGGCAGCCATAAGCCGGCCCTTTTTGACAGGGCGAAAATGTACGAAGAACTCTACGAGCTTTTAAAAATTCATCCCGATATTCTAAAATTCCACAAACCGGCGTTTTCAGTTTCAAAATTCCTTTCAGAAAACGGCGAGCTTCCCTCCCCCCTGTTTGACTCCTGCCCGGGATGCAAAACAGAATGGGCCTTTGACTATACCGGTTCCATTTATCCCTGCACGGCAACTGTTGGCAAAACCGGCGAGAAAATAGGAAGCTTTTACCCGAAAACATCTTTAGACGAAGGGCGAATTGAGGCATGGCAGGACAGGGATGTCACTTCCATAGAGAAATGCGGGGATTGCCCGCTGCAGCTCGCCTGCGGCGGAGGCTGCGGCTCCGTCGCCAGAAATAATACAGGAAAACTGCTAAGCCCGGACTGCAGGCCGGTAGACAAACTCCTTGAACTGGGCCTGTCGGCCTACTTCGGTGAAAAAATCTGATTGCAAAAAGAGGCGCAAATGACTGAAAAAATTACTTATGTCAACGGCGAAACTTTTGACAGCGAAGTGCTGAAATCCGCCTTAGCCGTTGTGGATTTCTATTCAACGGAATGCCCCCCCTGCGAAGCGCTCGCGGCCAAATTTGAACCGCTCTCGGAACTTTACGGAGGCGACATTAAATTTGTCAAAGTTTTCAGGCAGGAAAACAGGGCCCTGGCGGAATCGCTCTCGGTAAAATCTTCACCGACCGTTCTTTTTTTCGTAAACGGCAGGGAAACCGGAACCCGCCTGACCGGAGGCGTTAAGAGAAGCGAGCTTATTCAAAACCTGGATGCCATGCTAAACCCGAAAAGAGCCGCTGAAATTAAATCAAAAATCATACCGATAGAAACCAAAACCGATGTGCTGATACTTGGAGCCGGTCCGGCCGGCCTTACCGCGGCCATTTACACCGCCCAGGCAAAACTTAACACAATTATCATTGACAGAGCGCTTTCCGGCGGACAGGTCGCCACTACTCACCAGGTTTCCAATTTTCCGGGATTTACGCAGCCTGTCGCGGGATATGAGCTTATGCACCGCATGAACGAACAGGCCAAAATCGCCGGCGCTCAAACCAGGTACGCCGTGGATCTTACCAGAGTGGATCTTAAAACCAAAACCGTGACTATTGACGGCTTTGAGACAATAACCGCGAAAAAAATAATAATCGCCACCGGCTCTTCTCCCCGCGAGCTCGGGGTTAAGGGCGAAAAAGAATTCAAGGGAAGGGGCATATCCTACTGCGCGACCTGTGACGCCAAATACTTCCAGGACAAGGATGTCGTGGTAATCGGCGGCGGCAACTCCGCCGTTGAAGAATCGCTTTTTATTTCCAAATTCGCCAGAAAAATTACCATTGTACACCAGTTTGACAAACTGCAGGCCAACAAAACCGCCCAGTCAAAAGCCTTCGCGGACCCTAAGATCTCGTTTATGTTTTCTCACGAACCGAGGGAATTCATGCGGGTTGGCGATACCGTTGGCAAGGTGCTTGTGGAGGACTTAAAAACACATAAAACTGCGGTTATCGCCTGCGACGGTGTGTTTATTTTCGCGGGAATGAAACCCAATCTGGAAGATTTGAGCGAAGGCCTTGAACTGGATAACTGGGGATATATTAAAACAGGGGAAGATATGCTGACAAACCTGCCTGATGTCTACGCGGCGGGAGATGTGGCTTCAAAAACCTGCAGGCAGATCACCACCGCTGTTTCCGACGGAACAATAGCCGCCGTGACTATATCAAAGGCTCTTGAATAACTTAAACCGCGAAACCGCCGCCTATCTGCATCTTTCCGGATGGTAATGAACATGCACCTTTTTTACAAATTCTATTTTTTCCATTATTTTTTCTTCCGCGGCGGTAGCTATCCTGTCGCCTTCGTCAACCGATAGATTTCCCTCAATGCAAATCGTGATATTCACCACAAAATAAGGCCCGAACCTGTGAGCGTATATCTCTTCCACCGCTTTAATGCCGCTGACCTCGGCTAAGGCGTCCTTTATTTTAACCTCAAGAGCCTCTCCCGGCACGGTATCCATTAAATCCGATGACGATGCCTGAAGAATATGCACGCCCGTCTTAAGAATCACAAGCGCCACCACCGCTCCCGCGAGAGGGTCTATCCAGTAATACCCGATTCTCCCGAAAAAAATTCCCAGCGCGGCCGCAGCGGAAGAAAATATATCGTTTCTGTGATCGTAGGCAAGCGCCATAACCGCCGGGTTCTTTGTTCTTCCGGCGGTTTTTCTCGTTTTATCAAAAATGAATAATTTTAAAACAATGGTGGCTATGGCAATCCAGAAGGCGTAATGAGCCGCGCCGGAGAAATCGCTTTTACCCGAAAAGATATCAAAAATGGCGTTGATTGAATTCCAGAAAATCGCTATGGAAGTGGTAAGAATGAAAGCTCCCACTACAAGCGCGGCTATGCTCTCCAGCTGTCTGTGGCCGTAGGGGTGTTCCGGATCGGGAGGTTCGCCGGCCATACCAACGAAAATTTTTACCACGATATAGTAGGCCACATCGGATGTGGAATTTATTCCGTCGGCCAGCAGGGCCGGGCTGTGCCCGAAAATACCCGCCAGCGTTTTTACGACCGCAAGCAGTATGTTGGAGAATAGCCCGAGATTGACTACGGAATTACTCTTCGTCTGGCGTAATTTTGAGTCCATTGACTTCCTTATCGGCTCGCGCGCCCTCAAAAGCGAAAAGGCGCTCTCTCGTGGAATATATCTTTCTTATTGATTCAAAATATACCACCAGCACCAGCGCGAGCATTACTATTGAAAGAAAGGCGTTTAGATTGCCTTGAACCGTGTGCTTCGGAAGGTAATTGCCGGTAATATTAATGTAGCCCGCGGTTACGGTGGTAAAGAACATAAATAGCGACGGGATGAAAGTAATAAGGCCGTATTTCCAGTTCCCGGAATGCTCAAGAATAAACACGGTTCCCACGGAAAGCGCCACGGTGGCAAGCAGCTGGTTGGCTACGCCGAACATGGGCCAAATTGTGGAGATATCGCCGTTGTAAACCAGATAACCCCAGGAGAAACTTATCAGCCCGCCCGTCAAAAGGACTCCCGGAAGCCAGGTACCGCTTGAAAGCCTGGCGTTCACCGGCCTTATTATCTCCTGAAGTATGTACCTTGCGACCCTGGTACCGGTATCAACCGTGGTGAGTATGAACAGGGCCTCAAACATTATGGCAAAATGGTACCAGTAGCCCATCAGGGTTTTCATTCCCGGTATGGAGGAAAGAATCATGGACATCCCCACCGCGAGCGATACCGCCCCGCCGGCCCTGCCGGAAAGGTTCTCTCCGACCATGCTCTGAAGCTCCGGAAGCCTGGAAACCGAATAGCCGAGCTTTTCAAAAAGCGCGGGAGGAAGGTTTATGGCAAAATAATCTCCGGGAAGCATTACAGTAGCAGCGATAAGCGCCAGTATGGAAACCACGGCCTCTATCAGCATGGAACCGAAACCTATCATCACTATATCGCTTTCCTTGGTTATCATTTTCGGAGTGGTTCCGGTGCTTACAAGCGCGTGAAAACCGCTTATGGCTCCGCAAGCGATGGTTATGCAGACAAAAGGCCAGACTTTTCCGGGGATAATCGGCCCGCCCCCGTGAATAAAACCTGTTATGGCCGGCATCTGAATGTGCGGGTTGACGACAAAAATGCCGATGGCAAGAAGCGCGATAGTTCCTATTTTCATGTAAGAGCTCAGGTAATCCCTCGGGCAGAGCAGGAGCCATACCGGCAAAACCGAAGCTATAAATCCGTAAACAGGAAGAAGTACCGAAAGAGTCGGCTTTGATAAAATAAAATACTGTGCGAAATGGGATTTGGAGAGCGGTTCACCCAGGACAATTCCGGCGATGACAATAAGCACGCCAATTATGGACGCTTCAACAATTTTACCGGGCCTCAATTTATACATATAAAGGCCGACAAAAAGCGCCGCGGGCACGGTCAGGGCGATGGTAAAAGTCGCCCAGGCGCTTTCGTTGAGCGCGTTTACCACAACCAGCGCCAGGCCGGCCAGCGCCGTGATAATTATAAATAAAACCGCGAAGCCGGAAGCAAAGCCGGCGGTTTTACCCACATATTTAGTTGTAATATTGGTAATAGACAGGCCCTTCATCCTGACCGAGGCGAAAAGCATAACCATATCGTGAACCGCGCCGCCGAGCGCCGCGCCGATCAAGATCCAGAGAAATCCCGGCAGGAAACCGAACTGGGCCGCGAGCACCGGGCCAACCAGGGGCCCCGCGCCCGATATAGCCGCGAAATGATGGCCGAAGAGAACATATTTATTCGTGGGGTGATAATCCCTTCCGTCTCTTAACTCAAAGGCCGGCGTCGGCCTTGAATCGTCCAAGACAAGCACTTTCGCGGCTATGAACTTCGCGTAATACCTGTAGGCTATCGCGAAAACCAGCAGCGCGACAATTATTAAAGTTATGGCATTCATTTATTTTCTTCCCATAAAAATTCTCAAGTCCGGCCGGCTACACATTAAAAAGAAATTCCACGACATCCCCGTCCTTCATCACATATTCTTTGCCTTCCTGCCTCATCAGGCCTTTTTCCCTGGCCTCTTTATTGCCGCCAAGCTTCACAAAATCGTCGTAGGATATAATATTGGCCCTGATAAAGCCTTTTTCAAAATCCGTATGAATAACGCCCGCGGCCCTGGGCGCCGTATCTCCGACTATAATTGTCCAGGCTCTTGTTTCCTTGGGCCCGGTAGTAAGAAAGGTCTGCAGCCCCAGCAGAGAGTAACATTGTTTGGCGAAAACGCCGAGCCCGGACTCTTTAATGCCCAGGTCCTTTAAAAATTCGGCCCTTTCACTGCTGTCCAGCTTTGATATTTCGTCTTCAATCTTGGCGCATATGACCACGGTTTTTTCGCCGTTTTTATCGGCGTATTCTTTAACGGCGTTGACCAGGGGGTTGTCTTTCCCGAGCATACCCTCGCTCACATTGGCGACATATATGACTCTTTTGTCCGTCAGAAAACCCGTGCCTTTAAGCAGGCCTTTTTCCTCTTCGGTAAACTCCAGGCTTCTGACCGGTTTATTCGCCTCCAGGTTTTTCTTTACCCTCTCAAGCAGGGCATGCCTGTCCTTTGCTTCCTGGTCTCCGGCCTTAAGCTGTTTGGACGCTCCCGAAACAAGCTTGTCGCACATCTCCATGTCGGCAAGAATGAGCTCAAGGTTAATAGTTTCAATATCGTCAATGGGGTTGATTTTGCCGCTGACATGCACTACATTGCCGTCCTCAAAACAGCGGACGACATGCGCTATGGCCGAAACTTCCCTGATATGCGACAGAAATTTGTTTCCCAGACCTTCGCCTTTTGACGCACCCTTGACAAGGCCCGCGATATCCACGCAGGTAATAGTCGCGGGAACTACCTTTTCAGAAGCGCTCATTTTAGCGAGCACCGCAAGCCTTTCATCGGGCACGGGGACTATCCCTGTGTTTGGCTCTATGGTGCAGAACGGATAATTCTGAGCCTCGGCTCCGGCATTTGTTATGGCGTTAAAAAATGTGGATTTCCCCACATTGGGTAGACCCACTATACCTACGGAAAGCGGCATATTGACCTCTTTTTATTCTAAAATATTATTGTTTTTATACCATATATTAGACGGACAGTCAAATTTCACCGGATAAAGGACCTTGGCAGGCGTAAGCGGTAAGGGATAAGGGGTAAGCCCCGCATATACGGAAGGAATACAGATTTAGGGCATTAACAACAAGAGAC
>MGVE01000008.1 GCA_001800315.1 Elusimicrobia bacterium RIFOXYA2_FULL_47_53
AAAAAATGTTGTCGCGCCGCGCCTGAAGCTTGCCGATGAAACCGACACCTATCCGCTGAGCGCTGTGCTTGGAGCGGCGTATCTGTGCATGAACGACGCTTTGCTTCTGGCTGTTGATGTTGACAAGACGGACGGGCGCGAATATAAACTGCATCTTGGCGGCGAGTATACGATTATGGAATCGTTTCACCTGAGAGCGGGCTTAGACGAAACCGAGCTTGCCGCGGGGTTTGGGTTTGACTTTCACGGGTATTCCATAGATTACGCCTTTGCCTGGCATGACGCCTGGGACGAATACGAAAACCTCGGCATATCGCACCGCTTCGGCTTAACCGCAAGGTTTTAACTAAGTTGAGTCAGTTGAAAAACCTCTTTCCGGCCACCCTGTCTTCCCCTAACCGAAACCTCTCTTTGCGAATATATTTTAAATTTGATAGAATACCGTAATCATTTTTTAACGGGAATTCTACTATGATAAAACATCTGCTTAATTCTATTTTCGGCTCTCAGAACGAGCGAACGATAAAGAAATTATCCGAGAGGCTCGCGGAAATCAATGCTTTTGAGCCGGAAATATCCGCTCTTTCCGACGACCAGCTGCGCGCCAAAACTCAGGAGTTTAAAGAAAGGATCGCAAACGGGGAACCGACTGACACCCTGCTTCCTGAAGCCTTTGCCTGCGTAAGAGAGGCGGCGAAACGCACTATAAAATTAAGGCACTTTGATGTCCAGATGTTCGGCGGCATGGTTCTCCACAGCGGCAAGATAGCCGAGATGAAGACCGGAGAGGGAAAAACCCTTGTCGCGACGCTGGCCGTATATCTAAACGCCCTGGAAGGCAAAGGCGTCCATGTAGTCACGGTAAACGACTATCTGGCAAAACGCGACCGCAACTGGATGGGCCCCGTCTACGAGTTCATGGGGCTGACCGTAGGCTATGTTTCACATGACATGTCCAACACGGAGCGCAGGGAAGCGTACGCCTGCGATGTGACCTATGTCACAAACAACGAAATAGGCTTTGATTACCTGCGCGACAATATGGTGATTTCAAAAGAGGACCGCGTCCTGCGCCCCCTTCACTACGCCATAGTTGATGAAGTTGACTCCATACTTATTGACGAAGCAAGAACCCCTCTTATTATCTCCGGCCCCGCCGAAGAATCAACCGACAAATACTATATCTGCAACAAGCTCGTGCCGCACCTCAAAGGCCGAAAGATAACCGAAACCGAAGAAATTGAAGCCAAGTACAAAGGCCTTGATTTGAGCGCCGGCTACGATTACATCGTTGACGAAAAAAACCACTCCATAGTCCTTACCGAGCAGGGCGTTACAAAATCCGAGAAAATACTCGGGGTAAAAAATATCTACGATGACCTTCAATCCGAATGGGTTCACCATATTACCCAGGCTTTAAGGGCCCACAACCTGTATTCCAAAGATGTGGAGTATGTGGTAAAAGACGGAGAGGTTATTATAGTAGACGAGTTTACCGGCCGCCTGATGCCGGGAAGAAGATGGTCGGAAGGGCTCCACCAGGCCGTTGAAGCCAAAGAAGGGCTTCGGATAGCCGAGGAAAACCAGACCCTCGCGACCATAACATTTCAGAACTTTTTCAGAATGTACAAGAAACTCGGAGGCATGACGGGCACGGCCATGACCGAGGCTCCGGAATTCTGGGAAATATACAAGCTGGATGTCGTGGAGATACCGACCAACAACCCCATGGTCCGCGCGGATCATGCCGATGTTATTTACCGCACCGAAAAAGAAAAATACGACGCGATAGTTAAGGAAATTGAAGCCCTCTGGAAAAAAGGCCAGCCGGTACTTGTCGGAACGAGGTCTATTGACCGCTCGGAAAAACTTGCAGCTATGCTGCGCCGCAAAGGCGTCCCTCATCAGGTGCTTAACGCGAAATACCACGAAATGGAAGCCCAGATAATTTCTCAGGCGGGCAAAAAGGGCGCTGTTACCATAGCCACTAATATGGCGGGACGCGGAACCGATATAGTGCTGGGCGGCTCTAATCCCGAGCCAGAAGATTCCAAAACCGTCAAAAACCTCGGCGGCCTGTTCATTCTCGGAACCGAGCGCCACGAAGCCAGGCGCATAGACAACCAGCTCAGAGGCCGTTCAGGCCGGCAGGGCGACAACGGCGCGTCCAGGTTTTACCTTTCTTTAGACGACGAACTGATGAGGCTTTTCGGTTCCGACAGGATTTCGGGGCTCATGCAGAGGCTCGGCATGCAGGAGGGCGAGGAAATTCAGCACCCGTGGATATCCAAGTCCATTGAAAGCGCCCAGCGCAAAGTTGAAGCGATGAACTTTGACATAAGAAAACAACTCATTGATTACGATAATGTTATGAATAAGCAGAGGGAAGCCATATACAACCTGAGAAACGAGATCCTTGAGGGCGAAGACATTTCGCAGACTATCCAGGATATGCTTTCGGAAGCGGTTGAAGAAAAAGTACAGCTTTGGACGCCTCCGAAGCTTTATCCCGAACAGTGGGACTGGGCAAGCCTTGAAGCCTGGCTTTTAAGGACATTTAATGTAAGGCTTTCAATACCCGACGAGGAAAAACTAAAGCTGACCTCCGAGTCCCTGCATGAACTGCTGAAAGAAAAAGTATTTGAATCTTACAAGGCCAGGGAGGACGCGCTTTCCACTGACATCTTCCGCCATGTTGAGCGCATGATTCTTCTGCAGATGATAGATTCCGTTTGGAAAGAGCATCTTTACGATTTAGACCAGGTTAAAAAAGGCATCGGCCTTAGAGCCTACGGGCAGAAGGACCCAAAAATAGAATATCAGAAGGAGTCTTTCGCGCTTTTTGAACAGATGATGAGAAGGATCCGCGAGACTACCGTTGAATATATTTTCAAGGTTCAGCTGACGCCTCAGCCTCAGCGCAGGGTTCAGCGCGCGGAGGGGAATTTAGAGAACAAAACACCCAGCCCTGATAAAATTTTTGAGAAAACAAAACCTGTTGAAACTCCGGCTCTTGACAACATAAAAAAAATCGGGCGCAACGACCCATGCCCCTGCGGCAGCGGCCAGAAATACAAGAAATGCTGCGGCAAGTAATGTCTGAAAGGAATTATTATGGCAAAACAAAGCGGCTTAAAAGAACTCAGGATTGAAGTAAATCTTTTACATCAGATTATTGAAATTATAGGACAGTCCCAGAGCCTTGTGAATATGCTCTCTCAGATCGCAAGGGGCCTGGCGACAAACCTCAAGGGCGACAGCTGTTTTATTTATCTTGTCAATCACGCCTCTTCCGAGCTCGTTCTCTCGGGAGCCTGGCCGCCTCACCCTCACCAGATCGGCAGGCTTAAGATGGGCGCGGGCGAGGGGATAACCGGCTGGGTAGCCGCGCACAAAAAACCTGTTATTCTTTCAAAAAACGCTTCGGAGGATTCTCGTTTTAAAATGTTTCACAACCTTCCCGAAGACAAATACGCGGCTTTTCTCTCGGTGCCCATAACGCTTAACAGCGAAACTATCGGCGTCATTAACCTTATGAATAAGAAATCCCGGTCCTTTTCGCCCGGCCAGGTCAAACTGCTCACGAGCATCGCCAACCAGGTATCAGGAGCCATAGAAAAAACAAGGATACTCCAGAAGGCCGAGAAGAAAGCCAAACAGCTTGAAACCATTGAGCACCTCTCAAGGACAATAGTTTCCAGCGCCTACCAGCATGAAATTCTTCAGCTGATCGTAACTATGACGGCCCAGATGATGGATTCCAAGATATGCTCGCTGATGCTGCTTGACAAAAATTCCCAGGAACTTGTTATTGTGGCCACTCAGAGCCTCTCGGAAGAATACCGCAAAAAACCACCGCTTAAAGTCGGGCAGTCAATTTCCGGCAAGGCGTTAAAAATGAAACAACCGATTACCGTTGCCGATGTGACAAGCGAACCCGGCTACGGATACCCGCAGATCGCCAAAAAAGAAGGGCTCTGCTCCATGCTCGCCGTCCCGATGCTTATAAAAGACAAACCAATCGGGGTTATTAACTGTTATACCAGCGTGCGCCATAATTTCAGCGAAGAAGAAATTATGGTTATGCAGACCATCGCCAACCAGTCCGCCATCGCCATAGAGAACACAAGGCTGCTTGAAGAAGCTGAATCCTCCAGAGAGGCCCTTGAAACAAGAAAACTTGTGGAACGGGCAAAAGGTATACTGATGAAGGAAAAAAAGTACTCGGAGGAAGAAGCTTTTCAGTTTATCCAGCGGCAGGCCATGAACCTCAGAAGGACCATGCGCGAAGTCGCGGAGGCCGTCCTTTTGAGCGAAGGGCTGAAATCCCCTGCCGAAAATTCAAAAGCTTAAGCGCCGCCCAATGCGAATACCTCTCTTTCTGCGAAATAATTATGTCATCAGTTTGTCCGCCCTGAGCGGTTTGCTGTTGTTTTTATCGTTTCCAAATGTAAATTTTTACTTCCTCGCCTGGGTTGCGCTCATTCCTATTCTCCTCATTATTAAAAAACTTACTCCGAAAGGCGCATTCTTTACCGGCCTTTTGTCTGGCTTTGCGGCCTATGCCGGAATATTCTACTGGATTTTCGGCACCATAAAGTTTAACACCGGCTCAAACCTGCAGTCAATACTCGCGCTTTCGCTGTTGTGCCTGTATCTGGGGCTGTATGTAGGGGTCTGGGCTCTTGGAATAAGATTGTTCGCTTCTGGTTTTTCCGTTGTAAGGTTCTCAATATTTTCAGGGGCTCTCTGGGTCGCCCTGGAGTATATAAGAACTTACGCCTTGGGAGGTTTTCCATGGGCGATAGCCGGGTATTCCCAGTGGAAATTCCTGCCGGTTATTCAGATAGCCGAATTTACCGGTGTTTACGGGGTTTCATTTATTCTTGTGGCCTTTAACTGCGGGCTTTCCCAGTTCATAAAAACAAAAAAGTGGCACACTTTTTTCGGGCTCCTCTCGGCCCTGGCCGTAATTATCGTATCGGGAATAGTTATGCTCAACAGAAACACCTCTATTCCGCCGCCGTACATAAAAGCCGCCGTCATTCAGCCGAATATAGACCAGTATAAAAAGTGGGATGAGTCCTACAAAGACGAGATAATTAAGACTCTCACGGAACTCGCGCTGACCGCTTCAAAGGACTCCCCGGATATAATAATCTGGCCCGAAACCGCGGTTCCCGGTTACCTGCCTTATGACCAGCAGCTTTACGGCTGGGTCAATAATATCTCCAAGGAAACCAATACTCTTAACCTTATCGGGGCCCCCTATTACAACGGCGGAAGAAATTATCACAACGCTACTTTCCTTTTCGGTCAGGACGGTGAGATACTCGGCTGGCACATTAAAACGCACCTGGTTCCCTTCGGCGAATATGTGCCGTTCAGAAAATTTCTCGCTCCTTACTTCGGCATACTTAACACCCTGGGGGATTTCACGGCCGGCAAAGAACCGGTGATACTCTCAGCCAAGTCCGTAATGCTGGGCACCACGATCTGCTCCGAGAATTTCTTCGGCGCTACCGCCGCCAAGTTCGTTAAAAAGGGCGCAAATATCCTGATTAACCAGACAAATGACGCTTGGTTCTTTAAAACATCGGCGCAAAAACAGCACTTTGTCATGAATGTTTTCAGGGCCGTTGAAAACAGAAGGCCGGTCGTCGCCTGCGGCAACACGGGAATCTCCGGAATGATAGAACGGACGGGCCGCGTGGCAAATGAGGTCCCGTATTTTCAAAAAACCTATTTCACCTGCAGTATAGCTCCGCGCAGAAATTTTACTTTTTATACCGTATGGGGGGATGTTTTCGCCCAGCTCTGCTCCGCTTTTGTGCTGATTATAATCGCGTTTAATTTTTACATAAAATACCGCCGGAGGAAAAATGCTTAACGAACTCAGGGAAAAAATGGCCGTACTCTGGAGGTCTCTTTGATTTTGACGCGAAGAAAGCCGAAATAGCATCGCTTGAAAACAAGATCTCCCTGCCGGATTTCTGGAACAATCAGTCAGCCGCCAGAGAGACAATGTCGCGCCTGACCCTGCTTAAGAAATCTCTACAGAAATGGGAAAACATTCAGAAAGAAATTGACGACGCGCGGACTCTCAGGGAACTGCTCGCGGGCGACAACGACGAAAACGCGCTGAAAGAAATAGAATTGTCCGAGGCCAAAATACTCAAAGACTTCCGGGCCCTGGAAATTGAGGCAAAACTTTCCGGCGAGCATGACATCAGCAACGCGATCGTCTCCATACACGCGGGGGCCGGCGGCACCGAGTCCTGCGACTGGGCCGATATGCTGCTCAGGCTTTATGTAAGGTGGTCCGAGAGAAAAGGCTTTAAGGTTAATATGACCGATATTCTCCCGGGCGACGAGGCAGGCACCAAAAGCGTCACCTTTGTCGTCAGCGGAGAATACGCGTACGGCCTTCTGCAGTCCGAGTTGGGGGTTCACAGGCTTGTCAGGGTATCCCCGTTTGACGCCAACAAAAGGCGCCACACTTCCTTCGCCTCGGTTGATGTCATCCCTGAAATAGAGGATGATGTGGAAATTAAAATAGAGGACAAGGATTTAAGAATAGACACCTACCGTTCTTCCGGCGCCGGCGGCCAGCATGTAAACAAGACCGAATCAGCCATAAGGATAACTCACCTCCCGACAGGGATAGTTGTGGCCTGCCAGATAGAACGCTCCCAGATGAAAAATCGCGCGACCGCCTTTAAGCTGTTAAGAGCCCAGCTTTACGAACTGGAGCAGGATAAGAAACGCCAGTCAGTTGAAAAACACTATGATGAAAAAGGCTCCATCGCGTGGGGAAACCAGATAAGATCCTATGTATTCATGCCCTACCAGCTGGTGAAAGACCACAGGACGGGAGCCGAGGTTCCCCAGGTTGACCTGGTCATGGACGGCGAGATTGACGCCTTTATAGAGGCCTTCCTTGACTGGAAACTCGCGGGGAAGCCAAAAAGGCAATAGCCGCTACCTGTCAAAATCTGTTGACAAACTGTTTTTTTAGCATTATAATTAACTGAAATTATCTAATTTATGCTGATAAATAAATGCGTATTTATCATGGAGCCGGACACCGAAAAGAAAAGCATCTCTTTGCGGTGTTTTTTTGTTTATGGGTAAATGCAGGGGTTGAACTCCGCGGAAAGGTAATTATTTGACTGATAATGAATAATAATATCAGCACTCAATTCGGACGGCTCATAAACCGCGCTATCGCGGCGGCGTTAATTCTTCTCGCCGCGTTCGGCGGTGTGTATTCCGCGGAGCGGATAGTCGTTACGATAATCAAGAACAAAGACATAAGTTATTACAATGAGCTGATTGACGGATTTAAATCCGCGCTGTCCGAATATAACATCAATCCGGCCTATAGCGAAATGACGCTGGGTGACGATGAGAGCGTCAGCCTTGTCAAATCAAAAAAACCACACCTTATGTTTGTCCTTGGACTGTCTACACTGCTCAGAGTATCGGACGCGGTTCACGATGTCCCCATTGTCTATTCGGCTGCCTTTGCCGAGGGGGACGATGTGGTAAAAGGGCCGAATGTCACCGGAGCAAATTTTTATGTATCAATCGCGGAACAATGCCGGAAATTAAGGCAAATTGTGCCAAAGATTAAAAGAATCGGAGTAATATTTAATCCGGACAGCAACGGCAAAACCATGCTGATCGCGCAGCAAAAACTGCTGGGCTTAGGCTTTACGCTTGTGTCATTCCCCGCGAGAAACCCCACCGAAATAACAAAACTGGAAAATATGCAGGTTGACGCCCTGTGGCTTTTTCCGGATCCTGTTATTGCTCAACAGTCTATAATAACGCAGCTTATCTTTTCTGAAATATTAACCCGCAAGCCGATTATCGGGATGTCCAAGTCATCGGTTAAAGCCGGGGCTTTTTTCGCTCTCACCTGCGATTACAAAAGCGTCGGCACGCAGGCGGGCGAGATGGCGGCAAAAGTCCTGCAAGGGAAAGATATATCAGCAATAGATGTATCCAATCCCAGGGAATTTAAGCTGTTTCTGAACAAATCCATAGCCGAAAAAATACGAATACCCATTTCCCAGCAAATACTTTCGGAAGCAAGCGAGGTCTTCGGAGAATGAAACTGCGCGTGGCGGCAAAACTTGATCTGCTGATTATTTGTATCGTAACCGTACTATGTTCGTTTCTCGGTTGGTTTTTTATCCGCCATGAAACCGGCGCGCTGATCGTTGAATCCGAGAAAAGAGCCAGCACGATAACCAACAGCTTTGCGTACAATTGCGAGTACGGAATCCTTGTGGGAGATAAAGATAATCTCCAAAGGCTGGTTGAGAATTTAAAAAAGGAAACTGATGTCGTTTACGCGGTTGTCAAGGACTTAAAAGGCACGGTCTTAATCAAATCAACCGGCACGGCCAATGGTGATACCAGGGAGTTTTCATCGCAGGTTTTCTCTAAAACCATGGCAAAACCCAAAGGGGAATACGCTGATATTTTTGAAAATATTCCCGTGAAAGAAGAAGCTATCGGCAGTGTTCATGTGGGGTTCGCGCTCTCAGACCTGCAGCGCAAAATTGAGCGGGTCCGTTTTGTTATAATGCTTTTAATATTTCTGACATCAGTTTTCTCACTTTTAATCGCCCACTGGATAATTAAATATTTTATTGAGCATTCGCTGAGCCCGCTGGTATCAGGCATAAAAAAATTCACTGAAGGCAACCTGGAGCACCGCATCCAGATGAAGGGAGCGGATGAAATAGCGGAGCTTGGGATTTTGTTCAACACGATGGCCGCGCGCCTTGCCGATACGCTCGTTTCAAAAGCCTATGTTGACGATGTTATTGACTCCATGATGGACTGCCTTATAGTAACCGAAACAGAGGGCCTGATAATTACCATTAATAACGCGGCGCTGAATATGCTGGGATATAATAAAACCGAACTGCTGGGAAAATCTGCCGGAATGCTGTTTGAAAATTCAATTCTTTCCAGGTACATATTGGCCCGTAAAAACGGGGTTAACATAGAAACAACCATTGTTTCAAAATTCGGCAAAATAATACCCGTACTTTTTTCCTGTTCTGTTATGAACGACAAAACCGGAACCCCTCACAGAATCGTGTGCAACGCAAAAGATATCACGGAACGAAAAAAAACTGAGAATGCCCTTCGCATGTACAACAAACAGCTTAAAATGAGCAATAGGAACCTGGAAGATTTCGCGTATATCGCCTCTCATGACCTGCAGGAACCGCTAAGAAAAGTCAAAGCCTTCAGCGATCTTATAAAATCAAAATATGAATCGCTTATTGACGAAAAAGGCCTTGATTACATTGATAGAATGCAAAAAGCCACTGAACGGATGCAGCTGCTTATTGACAGCCTTTTGTCGTATTCTCGCATTTCAACAAAGGCTCAGGCCTTCGTGCTTATAGACCTCAATAAAGTGATCAGCGAAGTACTTACTGACCTTGAAATACGGCTTAACGACACCGGCGGGCGGGTTGAGGTCGGAAAACTAACCCAGATAGAAGCGGACCCGGTTCAGATGCGGCAATTATTCCAGAATCTTATCGGAAACGCGCTTAAATTTCACAAACCTGATGTATCTCCCGTTATCAAAGTGTACGAGGAGAACATTCAGCGTCCGCATGAGCATCTGGATAATTATTCGGACTACACCCGTATTATTGTTGAAGACAACGGCATTGGCTTTGACGAAAAGTATTCCGAGAAGATTTTTGCGATTTTCCAGCGTCTTCACACAAGAGAAGAATATGAGGGGACAGGCATAGGCCTTGCCGTATGCAGAAAGATTATGGACCGCCATAACGGATCCATTACCGCCCAAAGCACTCCGGGCCAGGGCTCACAGTTTGTGCTCACAATACCGCTGAAACAAACAAACGAGGAGGAACTCCATGCTGAAGAAAGAGAAAAAGCCAATTCTGATTCTGATAGCTGATGACGATGAAGACGACCGGATGATGACAAAAGAAGCTCTGCAGGACAATCGCTTTATTAATGAGGTTCGCTTTGTTGTGGACGGCCAGGAGCTGATGGACTATTTGTATCACAAGGGCAAATTTGAGCGCCCTGAGGATTCTCCGCGGCCCGGATTAATTTTGCTGGACCTGAACATGCCGCGGAAAGACGGAAGGGAAGCTTTGCGCGAGATTAAAAACTCTCCTGACCTGCGCCAAATACCGATAGTGGTTCTCACCACTTCAAAAGCTGATGAAGATATTGTTCGGACTTATGATTTTGGCGTTAACTCATTTATCAGTAAACCGGTTACTTTTGCGGGGCTTGTAGAAATCATGAAATCACTTATTAAATATTGGTTTGAAATCGTTGAATTGCCTGATTCGCACGACGGCAATAGTAAACATATAAATTGATCGGCTATGCTCTTTGCGCGCCATCAAATCCGCAAAATATAGGACGGTAAATTATGAATGAACTGTACCTGAGAATTCTTCTTATTGATGACGATGAAGACGATTATATTTTTACCAAATCACTGCTTTCAAAGGTCACGGGCTTCCGTTATGAGCTTGAATGGATATCTGATTATGAAAAGGCTCTTTCCCGCGTTTTGAAAAATGAACACGACATTTACCTGCTGGATTACAGGCTTGGAGCGCAGAGCGGGCTTGATATTTTAAAAGAAGCTGTCGGTAAAAGCAACAGGGCTCCTTTTATTATTCTCACCGGGCAGGGCGACTCGGAGATTGACCTGCGGGCAATGAGCGAGGGAGCTTCCGATTACCTTGTGAAAGGGAAAATAGACTCTCAGCTGCTGGAACGCTCAATCAGGTATTCGGTTGAGGGTAGAAAACTTGAGGAAAAACTTCTTATTTCACAGAAAATGGAAACCATTGGGAATTTAGCCGCTGGCATCGCGCATGACCTTAACAATCTTATGACTGTGGTGCTTGGCAACAGCACTGACGCCCTCTCTGCTATTGACCAGAGCAGTCCTATTCATGTCAATATCTCGGAAACAATAAAGGCGGCTGAAAGTGCCTCAAGCCTCGTCAAGCAGCTGCTTGCCTTCGGAAGAAAGCAGATGCTTAATATTGAAACTTTAAATGTTAATACTTTGCTTTCCAACCTCAGCAATATGCTCCAGCGGGTTATCGGCGAAAACATTAAATTGTCCTTCGCTTTTGCCCCGGATATCAGCAATGTCAGAATTGACGCCGGCCAGTTTCAACAGGTTATTATAAACCTTGCCATTAACGCGCGCGACGCCATGCCCCAGGGCGGCCCTCTTAAAATTTCTTCCTGCAACAGCGTTATAGACGCGGAATACTGCTTACAGGTGCCTGATGCCCGCCCGGGATCATTCGTATGCATAGAGATTCAAGACGCCGGCAAAGGAATGGAAAAGGAATTAATAAAACACATATTTGAACCGTTTTTCTCTACAAAAGGACTCGGCAAAGGGACGGGGCTTGGACTTTCTACCGCGTATGGCATTATAAAACAACATGACGGCTGGATATCAGTTTCAAGCGAACCCGGAAAAGGTTCTGTCTTTTCCATATATTTACCGTCAACATTGGCGCCGGCCAATGAAATTATAACAAATGCTCCTGAAAAGCTTATAAAGACAGTTTCCGCAAAAGCGCGTTCTAAAGCCCGCATTCTTGTCGTTGAGGACGAGGCTGGGGTAAGAAAGTTTGTCGTCCGGGTTCTTGCAGGCTGCGGCTACGAGGTTTTTGACGCGGAGAACGCGGCCAGCGCAATACGGATTTTTGAAAGAGAAATCAAGGCAATTGACATGATTTTCAGCGATATTATTCTGCCTGATATCAACGGCATACGCCTCGTGGAGCAGTTGCTTACCCACAACGCCGATCTTAAGGTAATATTCACCAGCGGGTACACCGGCGAAAAGAATCAGATCCCC
The DNA here is from genome assembly GCA_001800315.1 of Elusimicrobia bacterium RIFOXYA2_FULL_47_53. Classification (GTDB taxonomy): domain Bacteria; phylum Elusimicrobiota; class Endomicrobiia; order Endomicrobiales; family XYA2-FULL-47-53; genus XYA2-FULL-47-53. Next base: position 11,918 of record MGVE01000008.1, read on the forward strand.
TTAATAGAGGAAAAGGGGTTTTTATTTATTCCAAAACCTTTCACCATGCAGACGCTGATCTCAACCGTGGATGAGTATATTTCAAAATGAAGCCTGCCTTATATGTCAGAATTTGTTCGGAGGTAAACATGAAGCTCCTCGTCAAAGCTGTTGTTGTGGCCGGTTTTCTGGCTTTTGCTTTAAACCCTGCCGGTTTCGCGGCGGCGGAGTTAACCGTTGAGGATATGCTTTTCCTTGACATGGACACAGACATCGTGACCAAGACAAAACTGAAAATCTCGGAATCGCCTGCCATAGTCACGGTTGTAACAGCACAAGACATAAAGGAAATGGGCGCGAGACAGCTTAACGATGTTTTCAGCACACTTCCCGGCATGTATTTTTCCATACCATGCTCGGATATTTACGCGATAGCGCCAACAATATATTTGCGCGGTATTCATTCCAACCAGATCGCCCATCCAATGGTTAAACTTCTTATAAACGGAACTCCCATAACCGATGCCCTGCAGGATGGATGGGGGGCCTTAAATATTTATGGTTCAGCCATATTGCCTTTGATTGAGCGCATAGAGATAATCCGCGGCCCCGGTTCTGTGACATACGGCGGAAGCGCTATATCCGGCGTAATCAACATCGTGACAAAAAAAGGAGCCGGCAACGAAGCAGGTTTGTCTGCGGGAAGCACGAACCTTCAGAGAGGGTACGCCAAAATCACGGGAGAACACGGGAATATTAAGATCAACGCCATGGCAAGCACGGGCAACTCTTATCTGACTGACTCCGTTGTCGGGTCAAGGGCTCTCGGAACTCTGCTTCAAAGCGAAAAACAAAGGAATTACGATTTTATCAGCAGAGATTATCTGCTTGATTTGTCCCTCAACGGCTTCCTCTGGCAGAATATTTTTTTAGACGAGATCGGGAACGCTCCTTTCACTAACGCATATATGCTTGCTGACAACAAATATCCTAATACTATAATAAAGAAGTCTTTCATTTCCAGCGTATCCAAAAGTTTTTCAACAGTTATCGGCGCGTTGACTTCAAAAATATTTTACCGCAAGGTAATCTATGGTTTTGATACAAAAATTACCGCTCCGAATATTCCTTCACCCTTATGGACGGAGGGAATGGCAGGTATCGCCGAGCACACCAGCGACGCGTTTTCAGGCCAGACTGAACTTCTCTACAACGGAATTGAGAACCAGGAAATACTGGCTGGCTGCGAGATTCTCTACGAAGACATGCCGGACGCCTTAACTACCTGGAATCTCTCCGACCCAAATGTCTTCACGCAGGCTGTTTACATGGGTGCAAAATTAAGAAAACAGTACTCGCTATACACGCAAGACACCCTATATTCAAACAACAGGAAATTAAGCCTGAACCTCGGGCTGCGCTACGATAATTATTCTGATATAGTAAACGGCAGCGCCTACAGCCCGCGCGTTGCGGTGGTTTACAAACTGCTTGAAGATTATGTTTTAAAAGCAATGTACGGAACCGCGTTCAGGCCGCCCAGCTTTATGGAAACCTCGGTAACGAACCACCCCACAATTAAAAACGATCCTAATATCGGATCGGAAGTAGTTAAATCCTTTGAGCTCGCGCTTGACTGCAGCCCGATGAGCAAAACCAACCTCAGGATTAACTATTACAACAATGTCGTCAACGATCTTATCGCCCGCGTCCAAAGCGATGAACCCTCTAAATCCTGGAACACTAATGTTGGTAACCAGAAAAGCTGGGGCCTTGAAAGCGAGCTTAAGTTCATGATAGACAAGAGAAGCTATATTTTCGCCAACGCCGGATATCTTGGAGATTCATCGGACACAGACACGGGTATCAAGACACCGTTCGTCCCGGAAATACTTTTTAATTCCGGAGTCAATTACGCTTTTACGGATAATTTAAGCGCTATGCTCAGGGGTTTCTACCGCTCTGAACTTAAGCAGGGCTCCGGCGATATAAGAGGAAATATCGCTCCTTTCTGGCTCTATACAACAACCGTCAACTATAATATTTATTCGCACAATGTCTATGTAAGCGTTTACAACCTTCTTGACCAGGCCTGGTATGATGTCTCTTTATCATCAAACATGCTTATTGACCATATTCCGGGTTACGGCAGAAGATTTGATGTAGGCTACCGCTACTATTTTTAGATAAAGTATTGATGCATTTTAACGCGGGTTGGGAAATTTATCTGTTGTACGGAGGTAAAAATGAAGCTCCTCGTCAAAGCTGTTGTTGTGGCCGGTTTTCTGGCTTTCGCTTTAAGCCCCGCCGGGTTCGCGGCGGCGGAGTTAACCGTTGAGGATATGCTTTTCCTTGACATGGAAACCGATATCGCGACCAAGACAAAACTTAAAATCTCGGAATCGCCTGCCATAGTCACGGTTGTAACAGCACAAGACATAGAGGAAATGGGCGCGAGGAACTTAAGCGATGTCATCAACACCCTGCCGGGCATGTATTTTTCGCTGCCGGGTTCAGGTATTTTAGGCGCGATGTGGGCTGATTATGTCAGGGGTATCTATTCTAACCAGACACTTCATCCCATGATAGTGCTTATGATAAACGGAACCCAGATAAACGACGCGGCTCAGGATTCATGGTGCGCGCTTAACTCTTACGGAACCGTTTTTCTGGATTTTATTGAAAGGATTGAAATTATAAGAGGCCCTGGCTCTGTGACTTACGGCGGCAGCGCTATAGCCGGAGTTATTAATATCGTGACCAAAAAAGGCAGTAAAAACGAGGCCGAAGCGGCTTTTGGTACAGACGGGCTTAAAAAGGGGTTCTTAAAATTTTCAAAAAATATTGGGGAATCAAGAATCAATGTGCTGGCTGGATTAGGGGATTCATTTCTCTCAAATTCTGAGGCTGCCTCATCGGCCACAGGTTCGCTTGTTAAGAGCGAAAAAAAATACCTCTATAATTTCGCGAGCCGGAATTATCTGCTTGATTTGTCGTTAAAGGGATTTGACTGGCAGAATATGGTTTTATGGGGAAGAATGAACACTCCTTTCACACAGTTATTTATGGTTTCGGCGGATGAACTCAGGGCAAGGATTGAACATACCACCATATTGTCGTCACTCAGCAGAAGCGTTTCACTTGATGATGCCAGGCTGAATTCTAAAATCAGCTATAGAAAAATGGTGTATTCTTTTCCTTTCGGGCCGGTCACTCCTCCCAACATCCCTTTGCCGTTGTGGCCCGACGGCATAACCGGCAACGCTGAATTCGCGACAGATGCTTTTGCCGCGAGGGTGGAGTATCTTTATAACGGGTTATCCAATCAGGATATTCTCGCCGGTTATGAATCTTTATACGAATATATGGATGACGCGAGATTGTCATCTAATCAGCTTAATCCCAACTCATTTTTCTCCGTAGTTTATTTAAAAGGAAAACAGCGCAATGTCAATTCGTTTTACGCCCAGGATACTTTTTATACTGAAAACAGAAAGTTAAGCTTAAATCTCGGTTTGAGATATGATTTGTATTCTGATTTTATAAACGGAAGGGCGCTTAGCCCGCGAGTGGCGGTAGTTTACAAGGTTATGGAAAATTATGTGCTAAAGGCGATTTACGGAACTGCGTTCAGGCCGCCAAGTTTTTCGGAAACTAATGTCACGCCTGATCTTCCCGGAATAAAAAATGATCCCGCCATTAGGCCGGAGACTATAAAGACCTTTGAACTGGCGCTTGACTGCGCCCTTCTTGAGAGGGCCAATCTCCGACTAAACTATTACAATAATACCGTTAATGATCTTATAGCCAGCGTTACAAGCGACGATCCCGCGAAAACCTGGAACACCAATGTTGCCAACCAGAAGAGCTGGGGCATAGAGAGCGAGGCAAAATACCTGCTTGACTCAAGGAGCTATCTGTTTGCCAATGCCTCTTATCTTGGCGAATCAAAGGATGCCGATACCGGCATTGCCGCGGCTTTTGTTCCGGAGTGGCTATTGAACACCGGCGTAAATTACGCGTTTACCGACAAACTGAGCGCCATGGTCAAAGGCTTTTACCGTTCACAGCTCAAACAGGGGCCCGGCGACACAAGAGGGGATATTGACCCGTTCTGGCTTTTCGCGACTTCCGTTAATTACAATATTCAATCCCATAATGTCTATCTAAGCGTTTACAACCTGATGGACCAAGCCTGGTTTGACCCATCAATTTCTTCCAACAACCTAATTGAGCCAATCCAGGGTTACGGCAGAAGATTTGATGTTGGCTACCGCTACTATTTTTAGCTGTTAACCCCGCGTTTTTCGGGCCGCCCTTATTCTCGCCTCTCTTATTCCTGCCTGATGGCCGCATTTTGGGCCCGTCGGGCCTGAATTTTTTCACTCCTGGCCATCGGATTCCAGACAGAACATTTTAAGTTATGATGAACGGCGGACTTCTGTGTGTCGTCATCCCGGAGGTAGTAGTCCGGGATCCAGCTGTTAGTCTTACTTCTGGATCACAGAGTGACGGCTCATACCAAGACATATTTAATCAGCCGTCCTCCCAGGCGAATGCGAAGCATTCTTCACCCGTCCAAAGACGGGTGATTTTTCGCCGCGGGACTGAACATTTCTGGATGACTGGCTTCTTATGATAAGGGTCTTTTTGTTTTCATACCCCCTTCCGAGCCGGTTATGAGCAAAAGTGTTTTTGGAGGCCTTCAGTCTTGCCTGTTTGACCTGCCGACAAGGCAGGGAGTTTGCAAGACTGCCTAAAATACTTTTGCGAATGGCTCGTGGATGGCGAGTTTCTTTATTAACTTTCTTCTCTCGCCCAAAGAAAGTTAAAATCAGGTGTCGGAATGGCGGCATCCGACGGAACGCGCAGAGTAAGCTCTGCAAATCTACGGAATCATTTTGCAACGGGATTGTTTCCTCGCTTCGGAATTCCTAGTCTGCCGTGGCGAAAGAATAATCTCGTCGCTGGATGAAAAACGAGACCATTTACTTCGTTCAGGGTGACTTTACATGTCCGGTAAATTTTATCCGTCAACCCATGGGCTCTATCTTAGGATTAGGACGGATAGGGTTTGACAACCTCTCTAAAATCGGGTATAATTTAGCATTAAAATTAATTGATAATTAATGTCAAAATGCGACTTCAACCCGAAATTTGCATTAGGCGCGAGAACCGAGGCGAGCAAGGCGGAGGCTTTTTTGACTAAAAAAGAGAAAGCGTAGCGGTGACTACGGTTGAGCTTTTTTAGGATGAAAAAGTCCCGCATGGTTAGACGAATTCCGTGTCCTAATGCAAAATTTGGGTTAAAATTACAGGAGCGAACTATGTCCACTATTCTTATCGCAGACGATGAAAAAGACCTTGTTGAACTGCTGAAATTCCTTATGGAGAAAGAAGGCTTTAAAGTAGCCACTGCCAGAAACGGCAGGGAAGCTCTTGAAAAAATCGGGTTGATGCCGTCAAATGAAACGAGCATTAAACCGGACCTGCTTATCCTTGACATAATGATGCCCGAGATAGACGGCTACACCGTGCAGAGCAAAATGATGGAAGATAACCTGACCAGATCCATCCCCATAATTATTCTCACCGCCAAAGGCCAGATGAGAGAGCTTTTTGGAATGGCAACAAATGTGGTCGCGTATATAGAAAAACCTTTTGATCCCCAGATGCTCAGAGACAAGGTTCTGGAAATATTGAGGAAAAAATGAACGAGACAACAACAACTCCGCTTGAAACAATTATTGCTTTAAGAAAAGAAAAACTGGAAAAGCTGAAAGAAAACGGCATTAACCCTTATCCCGCCGCTTACGAGGGGACTCACACGGCCGCCGAAATACAAAAAAAATATGAAGCGCTCGCTATCGGCGAAAGCTCCCAGGACATTGTTTCGCTCGGAGCAAGGATGGTTTCAAGGCGCGACATGGGGAAAGCCTCTTTTGCCGACCTTACGGACTCAAGCGGAAAAATTCAGGCTTATTTTAAAGCTGATTTTATAGGCGCGGATTCATTTAAAATTTTCAAGGAATTCGCCGATATTTCGGATTTTGTCGGCGTCAAAGGCACGCCCTTCAGGACCCGTTCCGGCGAACTAAGCATTAAGGTTGATTCCTGGTCGTTTCTCTCAAAGGCCCTGCGCCCCCTGCCTGAAAAATTCCACGGGCTTAAGGACACGGAAACCAGGTACAGACAGCGTTACCTTGACCTGATATCAAACGCCGAAGTAAAAGATATTTTTGTAAAGAGAAGCAGAGTCATTTCGGCGATAAGAAGAACCCTGGAATCCAAAGGATTCCTTGAGGTAGAAACTCCCATTTTGCAGCCCATCGCGGGCGGCGCTGCGGCCAAACCCTTTATCACCCAGCATAACGCGCTTGGCATGGAACTCTACATGAGAATCGCGCCGGAGCTGTACCTAAAAAGGCTCGTGGTCGGCGGAATGGAAAAGGTTTTTGAAATCGGCAGAAACTTCCGCAACGAAGGCATTGACAGGACGCACAATCCGGAATTTACCATGCTTGAGCTTTATCAGGCGTTTGTGGATTACAATGAAATGATGAACCTCTCGGAACAGCTTATCTCGGCGGCCGCGGCAGAACTCGGCGCGAAAGTGGAATTTCCGTTCAGGCGCGCGAAGCTTTTTGACCTGATAAAACAATACTCCGGGCTTGACTTAAACCCGCCGTTTGAGCCGGGCGCTCTGTTAAAAGCGGCGAGAAGCCTTAAAATTGATGTACCGGATAACACGCCTGAAAAAAAGATATTGGACCACATCTTTGACAAGACGGTTCAGCCTCACTTAAACGAACCCTGTTTCGTGACTGATTTCCCGGCTGTTTTTTCTCCGTTGGCGAAAACAAGGGTGGACAACAGCGCTATCGCGGAGCGTTTTGAGCTTTTCATCAAGGGCAAGGAGATCGCCAACGCCTACTCCGAGTTAAACGACCCGCAGGAGCAGAGAAAGCGTTTCATTGAACAGGTTAAAGACAAAGACAAAGGCGACGATGAAGCCCAGCCGTACGACGAAGATTTTATTCTGGCGCTGGAGCACGGGCTTCCTCCAACCGGAGGTTTAGGCATAGGCATAGACAGGCTGATAATGGTGCTTGGCGATATTGACTCTATCAGGGAAGTTATACTGTTCCCTCAGATGAGGAATACCTGATGGGCCTTGAGTTTTTCATAGCCTGGCGCTACCTTAAGGCAAGAAGAAAAGGCGTTTTCACGCTGCTTACGACCCTTATCGCGGTCGGGGGAATAACCCTCGGAGTCGCGTCTCTTATAATCACACTGGCGGTCATGAGCGGGTTTCACAAAGACATCCGCGAACGCATTCTCATGCTCCAGCCCCACATTATGGTTGTCAGGGAAGGAAATCCCGTTATTGAAGATTACGCGGCGGCCGAAGGAAAAATAAAGTCCTTTCAGGAAGTGGAAAACTGCGCTCCTTTTATTTTCGGCCAGTTTATGCTGCACGCGAACCTTTCAAACGCCGGGCTGGTGGTTAAGGGAATAGACTTTCAAGCCGAGAATAAACTTCTGGGGCTTGCCAAAACCATTGAGCAGCCCGCGGATTTTTCGGGCATGCTTAAGGACGACGAGATAATTCTGGGAAAAGAACTGGCAAAGAACTTTCTTTTAAGCCCGGGGGAAGAAGTGGTTTTAATGTCTCCCGGCCGTTTCGCCATGGTGCCCAAAATGGAGCGGATGAAAGTGGCGGCGATTTTCCATTCCGGCATGTTTGAATACGACTCCAATATGGCCTATGTGACAATTCCCGCGGCGCAGAAGCTTTCAGGCCTAACCGGCGTGACCGGCATAGGAGTGTCGCTTAAGGACTGGGAAAAAGCTGATGTGACCGCAAAAAAAATTCAGTCCGCGCTTTCGGCGCCTTACTCGGCGCGCTCCTGGCAGAGAATGAACAAAAATCTCTTCGCGGCCCTGAAGCTTGAGAAAATTATGATGTTCATAATCCTGACGCTGATAATTTTAGTCGCGGCGTTTAATATAATTTCCAATCTGCTTCTGTTGACGGTGGAAAAATCAAAAGAGATAGGAATTCTTTCGGCGTTGGGCCTCTCCAGGCCGGAAATCGGACGGATTTTTCTCTTTGAGGGCATAATAATCGGCTTTTCGGGAATTTTTCTCGGAGGCACGCTGGGAATAGGGCTAAGCCTGGCTCTTAAAAAATTCCAGTTTATACATCTGCCGGCTGATGTCTATTACCTTGATTATTTCCCCGTAAGAATTCTCCCCGGCGATGTCATCGGCGTGATAGCGGCCGCTTTGTTAATTACTATCGCGGCAAGCATTTACCCGGCCTATCAGGCAACCAAACTTGACCCGCTTGAAGCGATAAGGTACGGCTGATGAACATAAGCGCGCGGAATTTAAGCAAGCACTACATACTCAATAAGGGCCTTGAGGTAGCCGCGCTGAAAGAGGCTTCCTTTGAAATAAGCGCCGGCGAAACGGTCGCGGTGGTAGGCCCGTCAGGCGCCGGTAAGAGCACACTGCTTCACCTGGTCGGGCTTATGGACAGCCCGAGCGGCGGAACGATAAAAATAAACGGCGAGTTATTCTCGGATGCTTCGGCTGATTTAAGGGCCAGAACGCGCCGCGAAAAAATCGGGTTTATGTTTCAGATGCATTACCTGCTGCCCGAGTTCACGGTGATGGAAAATATTCTTATTCCTGTATGGAACAAGCGGTCCGACAAAATTAAAGAGGCGGCCGCCCTTGTTGAACGGCTCGGGCTCTCCAGAAGAGCCGACCATCTTCCCGCGGAGCTGTCCGGCGGGGAACAACAGAGAGTCGCGCTCGCCAGAGCCCTGATCAACGGGCCTGAACTGCTTTTAGCGGATGAACCGACCGGCAACCTGGACCGCGAGACCGGCGAGATCGTTGAGCAAATAATTTTTTCTGAATGCAGGAACCGAAATATCACTCTCATACTTGTGACTCACAACAGCGAGTTGTCAAATAAAGCAGGCCGCCTGATAAAGATGCGCGACGGACTGATAATAAACTAAAAACCGGGAGCAATGAATGAAAATCTATCTGAACGGAAAATTAGTCCCGAAGGACGAGGCAAAAGTATCTGTTTTTGACCACGGCCTTTTGTACGGTGACGGAGTTTTTGAGGGGATCAGGGCCTACAACGGCCGTGTTTTCAGGCTTAGGGAACATTTAGACAGGCTGATAAACTCCGCCAAAGCCATTAAACTGGAGCTGCCTCTTGATAAAAAAGGGCTGGAGCAGGCGGTTATAGACACCCTTTCCGCCAACTCGCTTAAAGACGCCTATATCCGGCTGGTTGTGACCAGGGGATACGGCGACCTGGGTCTGGATCCGAGAAAATGCCCGGAACCGACAATTTTTATCATAGCCGATAAAATCACGCTCTATCCGGACGAATTTTACACCCGGGGCCTGGAGCTTATCACAGTTGCCACGAAAAGGACCAACCCGGAAAGCCTTAACCCCTGCATAAAGTCGCTGAACTATTTGAATAACATTCTGGCCAAAATTGAAGCGGTCAGAGCCGGTTTTCATGAGGCTATAATGCTCAACTCCCAGGGGTATGTCGCCGAGTGCACCGGAGACAATATTTTCGTTCTTAAGGACAATAAGCTCGTTACGCCGCCCTCATGGGCCGGAGCGCTGGAAGGTATCACCAGGGGCGCTGTTATAGAGCTGGCCAAGGACAAACTCAAGCTTCAGGTCAGCGAGGATATTTTCACGCTTTACAATGTTTACACGGCAGACGAGTGCTTTCTCACCGGCACGGCCGCCGAGGTTATTCCGGTCGTCAAAGTGGACGGCAGGGCGATTGGCGACGGCAAAGCGGGAAAAGTTACAACCAGGCTGATAAAAGAATTCAGGGAACTCACAAGCCTTACCGGTGTGCCGATCTACGAAAAATAACAAGGAGCTGACCTATGTCTAACCGGTTTACCGACAGGGTACAGAGAGTAATTATAATCGCTCAGGAAGAGGCCAAGCGCCTTAACCACGACTATGTCGGAACTGAGCACATCCTGCTGGGCCTGGTGGCTCTCGGAGAGGGAGTCGCTGCAAAGGTGCTGGCTAATCTGGGCATTGACTTAAGGCGCGTCCGCGCGGAAGTGGAAAAGCTCGTTGGAACCGGCGACAATGTAATGCTGCTCGGAGAGATACCTTTTACCCCCAGAGCCAAGAAGGTTCTGGAACTGGCGGTAGACGAGGCTCAAAACCTGGGCCATACCTATGTCGGAACAGAGCACCTCCTGCTGGGACTTTTGAGAGAGGAAGAGGGCATAGCGGCCAGAGTTCTTGAAAACCTCGGAGTGCGCATTAACGAGGCCAGGGACGAAGTCTCAAGCCTGCTGGATGACCTTGACGAAAGCGGCAAACCGGCAAAAGGATCCAAATCAAAAACAAAAACCCCTACGCTTGACGAGTTCGGCAGGGACCTGACCGTCATGGCCAGGGATTCCAAACTTGATCCCGTCATCGGCAGAAGCGAAGAGATTGAGCGCCTCATCCAGATTTTATCCCGCCGCACAAAAAATAACCCTGTGCTGATAGGCGATCCCGGAGTCGGAAAAACCGCTATCGTGGAAGGTCTCGCGCAGAGAATATCGTCCGGAGATGTCCCCGAGATCCTCGCTTCCAAAAGAGTTATGACGCTTGACCTGGCTTCTGTCGTAGCCGGAACAAAATACAGGGGCGAATTTGAGCAGCGCCTTAAAAACATTATGGAAGAGATAAGGCACTCAAAGAATAATATTATCCTGTTTATTGACGAACTGCACACGGTCATCGGCGCCGGAGCGGCCGAGGGGGCCATTGACGCCTCCAATATGCTCAAACCCGCCCTTTCCCGCGGTGAACTTCAGTGCATCGGAGCCACGACACTTGACGAATATCGCAAACACATTGAGCATGACGCGGCTTTGGAAAGGCGCTTCCAGCCCATAAGCGTGGAGCCGCCGAGCATAAGCGAAAGCGTCGCTATTCTGAAGGGCCTGAAAGAAAAGTACGAGACTCACCATAAAGTAATATATTCCGAAGAAGCCCTTATTGCGGCAAGCGAGCTTTCCGACAGGTATATACCGGACAGATTCCTTCCCGACAAGGCGATTGACCTTATTGACGAAGCCGGAGCCAAGGCGCGCCTTCAGTCAACTCAGACTCCCGCGCACTTTATTGAAAAAGAAAACGAGCTTGAAAAACTTACGGCTGAAAAAGAAGCGGCTATCGCTCAGCAGGAGTACGAAAAAGCCGCCCGTTTAAGGGACAAAGAAAAAGAATTGAGAAAATCTTTTGAAGAGGCCAAAAAGAAATGGCGTTTAACCCGGGAGGAGACAAGGCCGCTTATTTCCGCTGACGATATAGCGGTGCTCGTCGCCAAGTGGACCAAGATACCCGTCACAAGGCTAACGGAAAAAGAATCCGAGAAGCTGCTGCACATGGAAGAGGAGCTTAAGAAAAGAGTGGTCGGGCAGGACGAGGCCATTAAAATAATATCGCAGGCCATCAGAAGAAGCCGCACCGGCCTCAAGGATCCGAGAAAACCTATCGGCGGTTTTATTTTTCTCGGCCCGACCGGAGTGGGAAAAACTGAGCTTGCCAGAGCCCTGGCCGAGTTTCTATTCGGCAACGAAAGCGCTTTAATCAGGACCGATATGTCGGAATTTATGGAGAAGTTTTCCGTCTCGCGCCTTATAGGCGCGCCTCCGGGATATGTGGGTTACGAAGAAGGCGGACAGCTTACCGAGGCCGTCAGAAGAAAACCTTATTCTGTTGTCCTGCTTGACGAAATAGAAAAGGCGCACCCGGATGTTTTCAATGTACTGCTTCAGATTCTTGACAACGGAACCCTTTCCGACAATCTCGGACACAAGGTCAACTTTAAAAATACCATCATCATAATGACTTCCAATGTGGGCGCGCGCCTTATTTCACGCGGAAAATCCCTGGGCTTCCTTGTGCAGGACCTGCAGCAGGATTACATCAGCATAAAAGACACGGTGACCGAAGAGGTAAAAAAAGCTTTCAACCCCGAGTTCCTCAACAGGATAGACGAAATAATCGTATTCCATCCGCTCGGGCGCGGCGAAATGAAAAACATTCTGGACCTGATGATTGAGCGCGGGAGGGAAAAGATTGAAGCCCAGGGCTATTCGCTGGAGTTCAGCGATGAGGCCAAAGATTTTCTTCTTGAAAAGGGCTTTGACCCGCAATACGGCGCCCGCCCTCTGCAGAGGGTTATACAGCGCTTTGTTGAAGACCCTCTGGCCGAGGAAATTCTCGCGCGCCATATCGCGCACAATTCCGGAACCGGCGTGACAAAAGTTTTCGTTAATTTTGACCCGGACGCGAAGAAACTCCGCTTTGAGCCGGGCCGGCCGACAAAGCTTGTTTCCTGACCCTGATTATTAATTACCTCCGATGCCAAAGAAACTGACCCTACTATCGTTTTTTTTCGCTTTTATTATCGGATTTGTCCTTGTGTTTTCCTGGCGGCTGAATTTTCTGGAGCTGCCGATAAAACTCACCCTTGAAAATCTTACGGGACAGAATGTCACCTTTTCTAAAGTTGATTACCGCCCTTTCAACCGGGTAACCATCAACGATCTTACCATAGGCGGCGACTTCAGGTCCTCCGCGGTTACGGTCTATATCAACCCCGCCAAACTTCTTTCTTCGCTTAACAATCCGTCAAAAGCCCTTACAACCATAAGCGTCAAAAAACCCTGGATATCAAAAAATTTTATCGCTCTGCTCGCCAAAAGCGGAGGGGCAGGCTCTTCTGCCGATCTGCCGAGCATTAATATTGATTGGCAGGACGGAGAAATTGACGCCCGTTTTGTTTCTTTAAAGGACTTCTCCGGACAGGTCAAGCTTGGCTCCAGGACTTCAGGAATCATTGACGGAAATTTAGGTGGCAATAAAATTCACATCAACCTGAACCTCTCCGAAACAGACGGCCTGACAAAAGCGGACATATTTTCTGAAGTTAAGGGCCCTGATTCCGACCTGCGCCTTTTCTTAAATTCGCAAATCAGCAAAGACGGAAGCATCCGGGCCTCTCTGGATATGCCGCACGCCATTTTTTCTGGTTTTTCTTTTTCCGGCTCAAGCGGAACTTTTAATTACCACGCGGGCACCTTCACCGTCCTGCTCGCCAACCGAGGCGGGTTCGTAGAAGCCCACGGCACCGGAACCGAAGACTTTGAACTGACCTCAAACATTGAACTCAAAAATATAATAGCCGGCTCCGGCGGCACGGTCTCGGCAAAGGCAAAGATGGGGGTTAGTTACTCGTCATGCGCCATAACAGCCGACAATGTAAATATTTCCGGCAGAGCTATCGGCAGCGGCGTAATAGATCTCTCCAGGCCCAAAAACGGCCAATGGTCCGGCAGAGGAATGCTCTCGCCGTCCGATTACCTTATTGAAGTTTCGCTGACGCCAAAGCAGGATTTTGATATTCTTGTAAAAACAGGCAAGGCAAAACCCGGCAGGATCTTCGGCAGCCTGAACCCTCCAAACATAGCTTTTGATTTCAGTTCCTGGCCCATAGAAAAGCTGCCTGTTGTTTACCCTGAAAACAGGGGCCTGTCTGGAACCATTGACTTCTCGGGCTCTATGGACGCGCAGAGCTGGGACCTTAAGTTTGCGGCAAAAAATCTCAGGCGCGGAAGCGCTCCCGGCAAAACTGCCGGGACGCCGCTCCCCGGAGAGGCAGGAGCGCCGCTTTCAATTAACTCGGCGTTAACGATGGCCGACGGAATTATTTCTTTTCATTCCTTTTCGGACGACGGGAAGCTCAGCATAGACGCCGAACGCGCTAAGACAGGAGAATGGCGCGTCCTGGGAACGCTGGACTCCTTTGACGCCGGGAATATGCTCAATATTCTTAACAATAACCTGATAGGGCTGTCGGGAATTATATCGGGCAATTTTGAATTAAAAGCAAAGAATATTTCGGAGCTGCTCAGGCCCTCCTCCGCAGTTGCAGGTTCGGCGCGGTTAAAAGCCCGCGATTTTAAATACGGGGTTATATCCGCAGATGAGGCAAAAATACGGGTTATCCTTGATTCTAAGAAAATTACGATAAAGGATTTCGCTCTACACTCAAACAAAGGCACAGTTTCCGGGCAGGCAAGCCTCGGGCTGGCCCCGGGCAGGAATGAATGCGATGTTAACCTTGTTTTTTATAGATTCCCGGTTGAGGGCAAAGTTATAAGCGGCCCCTGCTCTCTCGCGGGAACTCTTTACAGGAACGGCTCCTATGAATTCAACGGCAACCTGACAAGCTCCGGACTCACTGTTGACGCCATCCCGCTTAAAAAATTATCCGCCCGCATATCGGCTTCGCCGAAAAAAATTACGCTCAGCGATTTTTGGATAGAAAATATAATCAGGGGTTCTATTACCGCGGGGCTTGAGGATAAATCTCTCGCGGGAAAAGCAACTTTTCTAAATATTGATTTAAGCGCTTTTTTGCCGGGAGCAAAAGGAATAATTGAAGGTGAAGCCAAAATAAGCGGAACTCTCGCTGCGCCGGTTGTAAATATCACATATTCTTCTCCTGAAATAGTATATAACGGCATAAAAGCCGGCCATAAGGGAAGCCTCCTGTTTAAAGACAAAGTCCTTCTCATGGATTATTCAAAAACTACCTCCGGCCCGGCATTTGCCGAGCTTAGGGGAGAGATTTTCCCGGTATTTTCACTTTCAGGAAAGTTTGACAGCATAACGCCGGATTTTTTTAATTCCGTTTCTATTCCGGGGCTTCTCACAAGAGGCAGGCTGTCGGGAACCTTTTCCCTGAATAGGAAAAACAACATACTTGAAGCCTCCGCCCGGGCTCTCGGAAAGAATATTGAAATAGCGGGACAGCTTATAAACGAGTTTGATGCCCGGATAGCGTTTTCAAGCGAGACTTTGCGCATAGACTCCCTTACCGCGAAATTTTCCGACAGTGAGTTGAACCTGCTGAGCGGCAGTTTTGTGACACCCTCGCGGAAGACTTTTTCGCTTAAAGCCGAGTTCAGAAACATCCATTCCGGATTAGCCGATTTTTTCGGGGGCGCCGCGTTTGAGGGACGCTGGGATTTTAACGAGAGCGGAAAACTGATTTTAAGGTCTTCCGCGCGCGCTGATAACCTCTGGATCAACCAATATAATCTTAAAGAGGCCTTCTTCGGATTAAAATTTGAGGACAATGTCCTGACTCTGCTTCCTGAAGACGAGTCCGCGGTCAATCTTTCCGGACACATAGATTTTTCCGCCCTGCCTCAGGTCAGGTTTCAGCGTTTCAGGATTTACGATAACGAAAGTTCTACTCTTATGATGGATGGGGAAATAGGAAAAAACAGATGGGATTTCATGCTGAGCGGTAAAAATGTGGCAAGCGGAGCATTAACGGAGATATTTTCACTGCCTGTGCCCTTAGGCGGTTTAATAGATGTGAATATAGCAGGCGCCGGCACCCTGGACAATCCGCAGATTGAAGGCGGCGTAAATATCTCAAACGGCTCCCTCGCGGAAATACCTTTTGACAACCTTAACCTGCAGTTAAGCGTCAAACAGGACTCCATCAACATTATTAATGCCAGGCTCGTCAAAACCGGAAGTTTTTCGCTTTCCGCGTCCGGGCTGGCGCCGTTCTTCCTTACTCCTTCCGCCAGAGAGCGCGTCAGGAACGCCAGGATAGAACTTGATGTTTTAATGGAGCAGGGCAACCTTCAGTTTTTGCCCGGCCTTATCAAGGAAGTTGAATCAGCCTCCGGAACGATGCAGTCGCAGATGCACATAGGCGGCAATTTTTCTAAACCGGTGGCAAACGGTTTTCTCAGGATTATTGACGCGACGGTATATTCCAAAGTATATTTTCACAAATTATCAAATCTTAACGCCGACATTATATGGAAAGACAACCTGCTGTCTATCAGGGAGTTCAGGGGAAGGATAGGGAGCGGAAATATCAGGATAGCGGGCTCCGTTAAATTTGACGGATTGGCAGTGGAGCGCTATAACCTTTCCATGTTCACGGAAAAGGGATCGGGAATTTCTATTTTTATTCCCGAACTTCCTATACCCTCGCCTCTGGTTAAACAGGATGAGCTCGGCATGCTTTCAACCCTTTCCAGAGGGGAACCAAAGTGCTCGGTGGCCTTCACCGGCACAGGCGAGAATCCAAAGCTTTCCGGCTGGGTTGAACTTGAAAACACTCACTTTACTTACCCCTCGCTGGCTAAACCCGGCGATGGCGAAAGTATCCTTGAACCGCTCTGGCCAAAACTGAACTGGGACATAGAATTTCGTTCCGGAAAAAATACCTGGTACGAAAACGATATGGTCAGCATAAATACCCAGGGAGGGATAAAGCTCTCCGGAAAAGGGGCTTTTCCCACGGTCAACGGCAAGATAGAATCTCTTAGGGGCGTCATTTCCTACCTCGGCACTGAATTCAAGATTAAGCAGGCTGTCGTTGAAATAGTCAAAAACGACATTATCCTTGAAGCCGAGGCGGAAACGGAGATTTTCGGCAAAACATCCGCGGACACCGATTACATACGCATGTATATTGACAAGGCCCAGATCGGAAGGATTAAGCCCAGGTTTGTGTCCCAGAATAACCCTTCAATAGCCAGTGAAAAGGCCCTCTCAAGAGCCACAGGCATTGACGCCGAGATTTACAGCGCCGCTGACCGTGAATATATGCTGAGGCAGCAGCTCGTGCGGATTTTTGATTCAACCCTGACTACACCTTTAGCCAAGAACCTGCTTCGGGCCAGCGGGCTGGTGGACGCCTTCAGGGTGCAGTACAGGCCGCAGCCCATTGAAACGGCTCAGCCGGGAAACCCTACGCTGCTTGAGCTACTGTACGGCACCAGGTATTCCATGGAAAAATACATCTCCGACAGAATAGCCTTCGGTTACTCCGTAACCTTTGACCAGATGCAAAACAAGCTTGACCTGAGGCACGAAGTGGAGCTGTCCTACCGCTGGCTCCATAACATATTCTTCAAAGGGACCTATGAGATAGAAACAAAAAACCCTTTCCGACAGTATGACAAGCGGATAGTGGTAGAACAACAGTGGCGTTTCGGCGGTTCCAAAAAAAATAAAACCGGCTCTGAAAAATAGGGCAGAGGAACGAGTTAGGGCTTTTCGGCGGCTCAAGCCGTCTGAATGTTGCCTTAATTCTTTTTTTTTAATATAATACTCGGATTATGAAAAAACTAATTATTGCCTTTACCGTAGTTTTTACGCTTTCAAACATCAACGCTTTCGCGCAACCCTCAAAAAAGGATACGCTGAAAGCAGTGCTTTTTGAGGGCCTGTCCAATGTGAAGGAAAAAACCGCCAGGCGCCTGGTCAAATCAAAGGCCGGAAAGCCTTATTCCGAAGAAACCGTTAAAGCCGATATCCAGAGCATTCTCTCAAACGGGTCCTTTGACGATGTGGAGGTCTCAATTGATACGGCCACCTACAGGCTGGTCTTTATCGTAAAAGAACGGCCGTATGTTAAAACTATAACCTTCAAGGGAAACAAAAAAATATCTTCCGGAAGGCTCAGAGACGAGGCAACGATAAAGCAGAAAGAGTTTTACGATGTGGCCAGATTTGAGGAATCCAAGGCTAAAATACTTGCCCTCTATGCCGACAAGGGTTATTCCGACTGCAAGCTTGAGGCTTATCCGACCACGGACTCAAAAACCAACCTGATGGCCATTAATTTTCTGATTACCGAAGGAAACAAGATAGTCATCGGCGAGGTAATACCCGAGGGCGTAAAGGCGTACAAAAACAAAAAGATCCTTAAGCTGATGAAGTCAAAAAAGAAAAAAATATTTAAAGAAGATGTCCTTCAGAAAGATATTCAGGAGATAGAAACTTTTTACAAGAACAACGGATTCATAAATGTAAAAGTGGGCGAATACAGCGTAACCTACGACGACAAAAGAACCTCCGTTAAAATAAAAATACCCGTCAGCGAGGGCGCGCGCTATAAAGTGGGGAAGATATCGTTTACCGAGAACCCCGTTTACACCGAGAAAGAGCTCCGCAAAGCGGTGGCGTTAAAAGCCGGAAATATTTTCAAGGACGAAGAATTCCAGGAAACAAGGATGGCTTTGATGGAGCTGTATTCCGACAAAGGTTACCTCCACTGCCAGCTGGAACCGGAGTATATGCCGGATGATGAAAAAGGCGTAATGAACATTAACTTCAGGATTAACGAAAATGAGGTTATCTATCTGGGCAGAGTTTACATTGACGGCCTTGTAAACACAAAGGAATTTGTAATAAGAAGAGAGATTACGCTCAACGAAGGCGATGTTTTCGCCGCCCCAAAAGTAAGAAGGAGCATGGAGAAGATCTACAACCTGGGTTTCATTGACTCGGTGGAACCCGATATTCAGCCGACCTCTCAGCCTAATGTCATGGACCTTGTGATGAACATAGGCGAAGGCAAGCCCGGCATTCTTTCGGCCGGCGCCGGCTATTCGTCCATTGACCAGCTGGTAGGCACTCTTCAGCTTCAGCACATCAACCTTTTCTCCAGGGCTCAGAGACTAAACCTCATGTGGGAGTTTGGCGCCAGGAAACAGAACTATGAAATAGGCTGGACCGAACCCTGGTTCCTTGACAAGCCGATGAGTTTCGGGCTGAATGTTTTCAATACCGAAAGGCTCCGCGACTACGGCTCCGTATTCAGCGCCTATAAAGAAGGAAGAAAGGGCGGCTCGGTCAGCGTAGGGCCCCGTCTGAGCGATTACCTGAGCCTTGGGTTTTCATATACCTATGAAGAGGTAGGCGTTTACGACATCACCAATCTTATAGCCGATTCCGTAAGCGAAACTCATGACATTACCTCAAGCGTCAACTCGCAGATAGTCTGGGATTCAAGGGACAATATTTTTGACGCGACAAAGGGCAACAGGCAGTCGCTCGCGGTTCAATACGCCGGCGACCCGCTTGGCGGAAACATCAACTTTATCAAACCCATTGTTAAAAGTTCCTGGTTCTTCCCGAGTTTCTGGAAATTTGTGCTCTCGCTAAACGGCACCTTCGGCCTGGTCCAGAACTTCGGCAATTCGGCGACTGTTCCGATTTATGAAAAATTCTATGTCGGCGGCGCTGAAACGGTGAGAGGATACCAGTACAGAAGCGAGATAGGCCCTACCGAGGGCGGAAAAGTTTCAACAGTGTTTAATATTGAATACAAGTTCCCTATAGTGCAGGAAAAGAAGAGAACGATCCTTCAGGGTGCGTTTTTCGCCGATGCCGGCGGAGCCTGGGATGACATAAAAGACCTCAACCTTGAAATTGGCAACGGCACAAGGAATATAAAAACCGGAGTCGGTTTCGGCATCAGGTTTACAACGCCTGTCTTCCCGCTGAGGCTGGACTGGGGTTACGGGCTTAACCATAATACCGGAGAAGAACTGAGCCAGTTCTACTTTACCATCGGGAATATTTTCTGATGAACCATTTACACGGGTTTCTTTATCGCGCTTTACTGCTGCTGCTTACTTTGTCAGCCCTGTCGGGGCTGGTTTCCTCCGTGGAAATACCGCTTGAGAAGGGAGTAATTAACGGCAGCGGCAAGTCCGGAGATATCGCTTACCTGAATATTGACAGGATATTCTCGGCCCACCCGATGAAAAACCGTTTAAAGGCCGAATTTGAAGCTGATGTGGAAAAGAGAAAAGCCGAGATCGTGCTTTTATCCGGCGCCGTTGCAGACCTTAATAAGATCGTTGTCTCCACGACTACCGAAATTAACCACGCCAAACTCGCGCTTATGATTATCCGCAGCACCCAGGCGCCGGCCATTGAACCCGCCGCCGTTGAGGTTTCATCCGCGAACGCTTCCTCAACCGTGGCCGCTGTATCTTCCGCTCCCGCTTCAGTTTTGGCTGTTCTCCCGGGAGTTTCGGCCAGCACCGCTTCCGCCGCCGGAATTCTGACCGCCGAAGCGCTTGAAAAAGAGATCTCGGTTAAAGAGGCTTTTTTAGCTGAACTTAACGCCACTATTGGAAAGAAGAAAGATGAGATTCGCGCCCTTACAAGAAAAAACAAGGACGAGCTTACAAAAACCGAGGAGAAACTGACCGCAAGAGTCCTTGCCGATATTTATAACCTGCTTGAAAAGCTGGCCGTTGAGGAAGGATACTCCATTATAATTGATAAGAACAATGTGCTTTACGGGCAGTCCGGACAGGACATAACAGATAAAATTATAGAAAGGCTCCAGGGGCGCTGATTATGAAACTTACTATAGAGGAACTGACAACTATAACAGGCGGCAGGACAAACGGTATATACGAAAAGGTTATCACCGGCGCCGCGGGACTGGACGAGGCGGGCCCAACGGACATTTCGTTTATCGCCAACCCCAAATACACCGACAAAGTTGAATCGTCAAAAGCCGGAGTAGTGCTTGTAACCGAAGAGTTTAAAACAAAAAAACCGGCGATAATCGTAAAAAACCCACAGCTCGCCTTCGCCAAAGTATTGGGAGTGCTGGCAAAAGAAACAACTCCGGCATATAAGCCTCAGATCCATGCTTCGGCCGCCGTAGCGGAGAGCGCGAAAGTCGCGAAATCCGCCTACATTGGGCCCAATGTGGTTATTGACGGCAACGCCGTCGTCTCTGATGACTGCGTTATTGTGGCCAACTCGTTTATCGGCAGAAATTCCCAAATAGGCAGGGGATCAATCATTTATCCCAATGTCTCTGTCAGGGAGAATGTGGCGATCGGCGAAAGGGCGATTATTCACCCGGGCGTCGTTATCGGCGGCGATGGTTTCGGTTTTGTGGGCACAGGCACTCATTTTAAGATACCGCAGATCGGAACGGTTGAGATCGGGAACGATGTTGAAATCGGCTCAAATACAACAATTGACCGCGCGACCATAGGCAAAACAAAGATCGGAAACGGAACAAAAATTGACAACCTTGTCATGATCGCGCATAATGTTGAAATCGGCGATAACTGCATTATCGTGGCCCAGGCTGGAGTAGCGGGTTCAACCAAAGTCGGGAATAATGTAACAATAGCTGGCCAGGCCGGGCTCGCGGGGCACATAAGCGTTGGCGATAATACGGTTGTCGCGGCCAGGGCCGCAGTCATCAGCGATATAGCCCCGAACCAGATAGTCTCCGGTTATCCGGCGCGGCCGCACCGGGAAGCCATGAAAGTTGAAGCCATGCTCAGGAAACTGCCTGAAATATTTGAAAAACTCAAAAAACTGACGAAGGACAAATAAGTGACCAGACAAAGAACTATCGCCCGGGAGGCTTTTATTGAGGGTGTCGGCCTTCACACCGGGAATATGACGCGCGCGACATTCAGGCCGGCTCCCTCGGGTTCGGGAATCACCCTTACGAGAGTTGACTTAAAAGACAGGCCTTCCATTAAGGCAGGCCTTACCCATGTTCTGGGCGTTACAAGAGGGACAACCCTTGGAACAGAAATATTCGCGGTCCATACTGTTGAGCACCTGCTCGCGTCCTGTTACGCGGCCGGGATTGATAACATGGAAATACTGCTTTCCAACAACGAACCTCCGGTTTTAGACGGCAGCGCCAAACTTTTCACTGAACTGCTGCTTAGCGCCGGCGCCACGGAACAGGACGGCGCCAAAAGGACTATCGTTATAAATAAGCCCATTACCTATGAGGCCGGAACAACCAAAATTACCGCCGAACCCTGTGATGATTTTATTATTGACTGCACTATCGCCTTTAAGCATCCGGCTCTTGCTCACCAGCAGCTCTGCATAAATATTACGCCCGATGTTTTTGCCAGGGAAATAGCCCCTGCCAGAACATTCTGTTTTGACTACGAGATAGAGGCCCTGAAAAACAAGGGCCTTGCCAGGGGCGGCGACCTGACAAACGCCATTGTCGTCGGAATAGACGGAATTCATAATCCCGATAAGAACCTGCGTTTTAAAGACGAGTTCGTGCGCCACAAAATACTTGACATGGTGGGAGATTTTTATCTTCTCGGCGCTCCGGTAAAAGGCAAAATAACGGCCCTCAGGTGCGGGCATGGGCATAACATAAAATTTGCCAATGAAATATTAAAAAACTCAACAATATCAGGAGATTGACATGGAAAAATCTGCAGTCGCCGCGGGCGCAGTACTTGACATCAACGCCATTCAGAAAACAATTCCGCACCGATACCCTTTTTTGATGATAGACCGGGTGGTCATTGTAGAAGAACTCAAGAAAGCCACGGGTTATAAGTGCGTCAGCGGAAACGAGAATTTCTTCCAGGGGCATTTTCCGGGCCAGCCTATTATGCCGGGGGTATTAATAGTAGAAGCTATGGCCCAGACTTCCTGCGTCCTTCTTCTTTCCAGGCCGGACCTTAAAAACAAGCTTGCCTATTTTATGTCCATTGAGAATGTGAAGTTCCGCAAGCCCGTGGTTCCCGGAGATGTCATTGAGCTAAGGGTTGAGGTTTTAAGGGCGAGAGAAAGAGGCGGCAAGGTCAGGGGAGAAGCCTATGTAAACGGTGCCCTGACAACAGAAGCAGAATTTATGTTTGTTATCGTAGACAAAGAGGCCTGATAATGATACATCAAACCGCAATAATTCATAAAAGCGCAGTAATAGATCCTTCGGCCGATATAGGCCCCTACGCCGTTATTGGCGAAAACACCATAATCGGACAGGGCACTAAAGTTGGCCCTCACGCCGTCCTTGAGTTCTGCGAGATTGGGAAAAACTGCAGGATTTCCAGCCACGCGGCCCTGGGGACTCCGCCGCAGGACTTAAAATACAACAATGAACCCACAAAACTGATAGTAGGCGATAATTGCAGCATACGCGAATATGTAACACTCAACCGCGGCACGGCGGCTCACGGCAGGACCGAGATAGGTTCAGGCTGCCTTTTCATGGCCTATACGCATGTCGCTCACGACTGCATAATCGGGAATAATGTTATCATGGCCAATGCCGCGACCCTGGGCGGCCATGTTGAAGTCGCGGACAACGCCGTATTAAGCAGCCTTGTTGCGGTTCATCAATTCACTAAAATCGGTTCACTTGCCATGATAGGCGGCGGCTCTATGGTCGCGCAGGACATACTTCCTTTTGTTCAGGTACAGGGAGACCGCGCCAAGCTCGTCGGCCTTAATCTCGTCGGCCTGCGCAGAAAAGGTTTCAAACCGGGTGAAATTGAAGAGATAAAATCGGCTTACAGAACCCTTTTTCTTTCGGCGCTTACCATGGAAGAGGCGCTTGACCAGCTTGAGGCCTCCAATCCCGGCAGGGAAGTAAGGCAGATGATAGATTTTATCCACGCCTCAAAAAGGGGAATATGCCGGCCCGGAAGAAAAGAAAACACTGAAGAGATCTGAAAAATGGAAAATATCGGTTTGATAGCGGGCAACGGAAGATTCCCTTTCCTGGTTGCCGAACAGCTAAGGCATAACGGCGACAGAGCCGTTATTGTCGCGCTAAATGAAGAAACCGACCGTGACATAGAAAAACTTGCCGATAATATAACCTGGCTGCCGCTGGGAAAATACCAGAAACTCATAGATTTCTTTAAAGCTAATAATGTCAGCAAAGTCATAATGGCAGGCCAGGTCAAGCACGCAAACCTTTTTGCCGGCCTTTCCCTGGACTTAAGGGCGATAAAACTCCTGGGAAGCCTCATAAACAAAAAAACAGATTCCATACTGGGCGCGGTAGCCGACGACCTCAAAAAAGAGGGGCTTGAGCTCCTGCCTTCTCACATATACTTAAAACATCTTCTTCCGGCTAAGGGCATTCTCGCCGGGCCAAAACTTTCCTCCGAGGAAAAAAAAGACATTGAATTCGGGCACAAGCTCGCCAAGCAGATAGCCGGCATGGATATCGGCCAGACGATAGTGGTAAAGGACAAGGCGGTTATCGCGGTTGAGTCCATGGAAGGCACCGATGAGTGCATTAAACGGGCCGCCTCTCTCGGCAAAGAACATATAATAGTTATCAAGGTCGCTAAACCGGACCAGGATTTCAGGTTTGACATTCCCGTCGTAGGCATAAAAACAATTGAGGTAATGGCTCAGAGCAAAGCAAGAGCCATAGCGATTGACGCGGGAGCCACTCTTTTAATAGACAAAGAAAGGGCGTTTGAGACAGCCCAAAGGAACGGAATTACGGTAATTGCGCTATGAAAAACATACCTCTTGTAAGCCCGATACTCGGTGAAGACGAAAAAAACATTTTGTGCGCTGTCATTGATTCAAAAATCATAGCCAGCGGAAAATATGTTGCTGATTTTGAAGCGGCCTGCGCCAACGCCTGGGGGGCGAAGTTCGGAATAGCAACTTCCAACGGCACAACCGCCTTGCACGCGGCGCTGATTGCGTCGGGAATCGGCAAAGGCGACGAGGTGCTCACAACGCCCTTCAGCTTTATCGCAACATCCAACAGCATAATGTTTTGCGGCGCTAAACCGGTTTTCGCCGATATTGATTCTAATACATATAATATTTCAGCCCTCAACGCCGAGGCTGTGCTTAAAAAAAGGAAATCCATTAAAGCCATTCTGCTTGTGCATCTCTACGGGCTTCCCTGCGATATGGATGCTTTTATGAAACTCAAAAAAAAGTACGGCGTAAAAATAATAGAAGACTGCGCTCAGGCGCACGGAGCGAAATTCAACGGCAAAACCGTAGGCAGTATCGGCGACGCCGGAGCATTTTCTTTCTACGCGACGAAAAACATGACGACCGGCGAAGGCGGCATAGTGCTGACAAGCAATGCCCTCACCGATAAAACCGCGCGCAGTTTCATTAATCACGGCAGAAAAGGCCATTCAACCCATTCTATACTGGGGCACAATTTCAGGCTGACAAACCTCGCCGCCGGCATTGGCCTTGTCCAGCTGGCAAAGCTGTCCGAGTGGAACCGGAAACGCAGGTCCAACGCGGAATATTTAAATAACGGGCTCCGGGGCCTAAGTTTTATTTCTGTTCCGTTTGTTCCGGAAAAATGCGAACATGTCTATCATCAATATACCATACGGGTTAAGAGCGGCCTGCGCGACAAACTGACGGCGCACCTCTCGGCGAACGGGGTCGGCGCCGGGATCTACTACCCTTACGCAATTTACAGGCAGGAATATTATGCCAGGCTTGGATACAAAAAAGGGCTCTGCCCTGAGGCCGAGAAAGCCGCCAAAGAAGTTATCTCCCTGCCGGTTCACCCGGCTCTTACGCAAGACGACCTTGCTGTCATTGTAAATGCGGTAAAATCCTTTAAGCCGTAAATAATGCTTATGAGAAAAATCAAAACAGCCATTATCGGAGTCGGCTCTCTGGGACAGCATCACGCGCGGATTCTCGCCAAACACCCGGATTCGGAACTGGTAGCCATTGTTGACAGCGACCTGAAACGAAGCGAGAAGCTCGCTAAAACCTATAATACCTCGGCGTTTGCTGATATTAACGGCCTTGCCGGCAAGGCGGAGGCCGCCGTAATAGCCGTCCCGACTCCGGCGCACTACCAGATAGCCAGGGCATTGTTAAATGCCGGCATACACTGCCTTGTGGAAAAACCCTTCACCTCAACCGTGGAAGAGGCGGAAGAGCTTATTGAAATATCAATTAAGCAAAATCTCGTTTTGCAGGTCGGCCACATTGAGCGATTCAACCCGGCCGTTGTGGCGGCAATGCCATACATAAAATCTCCCAAATTCGTTGAAGTAAACAGGCTCGGGCCCTACGACCCGCGGACAAGCCACATCGGCGTAATTCTTGACCTTATGATTCACGACCTGGACATGGTGACGGCTCTTGTCAACGACAGGATTGTTTCCATAGAAGCTCACGGAGCCAAGGTGCTCTCCGATCATGAAGACATTGCCAAAGTCAGGATAAAATTCGCGGGCGGCTGCGTGGCGGATTTGTCCGCGAGCAGAGTATCTTTGGATAAGTACCGCAAAATAAGGATTTTTCAGCCGGATTGCTACATCTCGGTTGACTACGCCGGCAAAAGCCTGAAAGTATACCGCAAAAAAGCCGGAGCCGAAAAAGTTTCTTCCCTGCTGGATATTGATGTAATTAAGCCAAAAATTAAGGAAGAGGAACCTCTGTATCTTGAGCTGGACCATTTCCTTTCCTGTGTCAGCGAGGGCAAGCCTCCTCTGGTCAGCGGCCAGCACGGCCGCAACGCGCTGGAACTCGCGCTTGAAATCAGGAAAAACCTTACTCTTTAGAATGAAAACAAAATGGGTTATCCTCACTCTGCTTGCAGCTGCCGCCCTTAGAATCGCGTACCTCATTGAAGTAAAAGACACCCCTGTCCTTACCTTCCTCTACATTGACTCGCAGTTTTATCACAACTGGGCCGCGAAAATAGCCGCGGGAGATATTCTCGGCGGCAGCCGGGTGTTTTTTATGGCACCTTTTTACGCCTATTTTCTCGCGGCCGTTTATGCGGTTTTGGGCGCCGACTCCCTGACACCGCTGTATTTTCAGATATTTTTCGGCACCGTATCCTGTCTGCTGATTTTTCTGCTGACCGATAAATATTTCTCCAGAAAAGCCGCTTACGCAGCCCTGCTTATATCCGCTTTATATCCTGTTTTTATTTTCTACGATGTGGTTCTTTTAAAAGAGAACCTTATGGTGCTGTTTATTCTTTTGTTCGCTCTTGTTTATCCGCTGGACGCCAAAGAGCCTCAGCCGCGCTGGACGGGCTACTTTTTAGGGGGACTCTTTACCGCGATAAGCTCCCTTATGCGCGCCAATATTTTTTTACTGCTTCCGTTCCTTCTGTTTTTTGAATATAAAAGAAACAAGGGCATGCTTCTTAGAAACAGCCTTATTTTCGCGCTCGGGCTTTTTATAGTCATATTCCCCGTGGCTTTACGGAACAAAATCGCCGGCGGGGAATGGGTAATTACGGTCGCCGAGGGAGGAATGAACTTCTGGACCGGCAACAACCCCAACTCTAACGGCGCCTATGTGGGCGCTGATTTTATCCGTTCCGAGGAGCCGGAATTTGAGGACGAAGATTTCAGGGCCGAAGCCTCTAAAAGAACCGGCAGGGAATTAAGCCTCAAGGAAGCTTCCGATTACTGGTATGCCGAGAGTTTCAGGTTTATTTCGTCTCAGCCGGCGCGTTTCGCTCACCTGCTTTACAGAAAGTTCATAGGGTTTATCCACAAAACCGAGCTTCCTTCCGACCTGAATTTTTATTTCGCCCGGGACTTTTCTTATACGCTTAGATGGGATATTATTCACTTCGGAATAATATTTCCTTTCGCGGCGGCGGGAATGCTCTTCGCGAGAAAAAAGTCCCCGGCGAATTATATTTTCCTTTCCATAATAGCCGCGAACCTGCTTTCAAGCCTGATATTTTTTAATTCCTCCAGGTACAGGCTGCCCGCTGTCCCGTTCATAATAATTTACTGCGGCTATTTTATATCGGCCGTGATTGATTCTTTTGAAAAGAATAAAAATCTAAAAACGGCCGGCAGAGCAAAAACCAGGGCTCAGAAACCGAGCCTCTGGCCCTACGCGGCGGTGATAGTACCGCTTTTCGTGCTTTCCAATTATAAAGACACGATTTACGAGGGCATCGCCGCCAAGAGGGTAAACTACATTAATGCCTCTACTTTTTACTTCAGGGCCGGGAACTACTCCAAGGCGGAGGAGATGCTCAAAAGATGCCTGGAGATTGACCCATCCTACGCTTTGGCTTACGAAAGGTACGCCGTGCTCCTTGATAAGACGGGCAGAAAGGAAGAGGCCGGCAGATACCTTAAGCAGGCCGCCGAGGCTAACCTTCAGAAATACGACCCGAGAGCCTCAAGGGAAATGTCTTCCGACCAGAGGGCTTACGCCCTTTATAAAAACAAACAATTCGGCGAAGCCCTGAAGCTATTCAAGGAATTGCTGGCAAAAAATCCTCAGAGCGCCAAAGAACTGCGCAATAACATAGGTTTATGTTACATGGAATTAAACGAATTTGACAAGGCCAGGGCTTCTTTTGAAAGCTCGCTGGCGATTGACCCGTCCTACGACAAGGCCTTCTTTAACATGGGCCTTTTAAGCGAGAGAAGCGGAAACCTCTTGGGCGCTCTGGAGTATTACAATAAGGCTCTTGCCATAAACCCGGAATATAAAAAGGCAAAGCAAAAGATAGCGCTTATCTACCAGAACCTGGGAAAAAAATAAAATATGACTAAAATATTTATTTCAGCCGGAGACTCATCGGGCGAGATCCACGCCGCGAAACTCGTTTCCGAGATAAAAAAAATAGAGCCGGGAGCCTTCGTCAGCGCTCTGGGAGGGGATAACCTCAGGAATTCGGCAGACAGGTTTCTTTTCAATTTAATTGACCTGAGCGCTTTCGGCTTTTGGGCGCCCTTTAAGCAGTACTTCAGGCTGAGAAAACTTTTCAACCGGATTAAAACACTCTGGTCGGCCGACAGGCCCGATAAAGTCATACTGGTTGATTACTACGGCTTTAACATCCATCTGGCCAAAGAAGCCCGCGGAAGAAATATCCCGGTCTACTACTACATAAGCCCCCAGGTCTGGGCCAGCCGCGCGGGCAGAATAGAAAAGCTCAGGAAATATATAAATAAAATGATCGTTATCCTTCCTTTTGAGGAAAAACTTTATAAAGACCGGGGAGTTGACGCTGTTTTCGCGGGCCATCCCTTAATTGACCTGGTGCCCGCGGCTCAGTGGCGCTACGGCGAAAAACCCGTCATCGGAATATTTCCGGGCAGCCGCCCCAGCGTCGCGGTAAAACACCTTGACACGCTTTATAAAGCCGCCGCGCTGATCAACAAATCAATTCCGTCGGAATTTCTGGTCTTCGGCACCGATAACCTTAAAGACCTTTACGCAGGATGCCCCTATAAGGTTGTCTTTGAAAAGGATTTTAAGCAGCGGCAGAATCTTACCCTGGCCTTATCGGTTTCCGGCACCGTAAGCCTTGAGAACACGCTTCTTGGCATACCCATGGTGGTTATGTATAAACTTTCGGCGCTGAACTACAGGCTGGCAAAGATGCTTGTGAAAATAAAATATATTACGATGGCAAATATTCTCACCGGTAAAATGCTCGTGCCGGAGCTTATTCAGTCTGACGCGAGCCCTGAAAAAATTGCCAACAAGGCCATAGAAATGCTAAAAGATAGAGAATTGCTCCGCTCGGTGAGCGCTGAACTGGCCAGCCTGAGGAGTATTTTAGGAAATTCAGGCTCTGCCCGCAGAGCCGCCGGCATAATAATGGAGAAAGCATGATATACAAAAGGCTCATAAATTACCTGACGGCGCACAGGAACAGGTTCATCCTCGCGCTTTTGTGCATGGCCGTCTTTTCAGCGCTTAACGGCGCCAACATGTGGCTCATCAAGACTATCTTTGATAAAATCCTTTATTCAAAAGATATGCAGATGCTCTACACGATAACTCTCTTAATCCCCGTGGTTTTTCTCGTTAAGGGAATGGCCGGTTACGGCCAGAACTATCTGATGTACTATATAACCCAGAATGTGATTAAGACCATCCGCAACCAGCTCCATAACAAGCTTGTCTATCTCTCGCACGATTTCTTCGTAAAAAATTCTTCCGCCAGGCTTATGGCAAGGGTTACAAACGATGTCCACGCATTGGAAAACGCCATGTTCAGGGTCCCGCCGAGCATTATAAGAGACGGGCTTACCGTTATTGTGATGATCGGGGCTCTGTTTTACCTGCACTGGAAGTTCGCGCTCATGTCTCTGGTTGTCTTTCCCGTGGCGGCGCTGCCTCTCTCCCAATTCGCTAAAAAAATGAGAAGCGCCTCCAGGCAGGGCCAGAAGCAGATGGGGGAGGTTTACTCTTCCCTTCAGGAAATGCTCAACGGCATAAGCGTTATCAAGGCCTTCATTCAGGAAAAAGCCGAGATGGAAAGATTCTCAAGAGAAAATGAGAAGTACTACCACACCCAGCAGAAGTTCATCCGGGTTGACGCGCGCTCAAGCCCCATAATGGAATTAATCGGGGCCCTTGGTGTATCTTTTGTTCTCTGGTACGGAGCCAAGGATGTTATAAGCGGCGTCTGGACCGCGGGCTCATTCGTCGCGTTTATGACGGCCGCCTTTTCCATTTACCAGCCTTTGAAAAATTTTGCTCAGACAAACTCGCTCATTCAGCAGGCATACGCCGGCACGGAGCGCATTTTTGAGATATTAGACGAAAAGCCGACTATTACCGACAGTTCAAACGCCGTTGATCTGCCCCGTTTTTACTCGGAAATAGTTTTTGAGAACGCGACATTCCACTATCCCGAAAAACAGGATGTGCTGAAAAACATTAATCTGAAAATAAAGGCGGGGGAAATCGTCGCCGTGGTCGGGCCCTCCGGCTCGGGAAAAACCTCGCTGGCGAACCTTCTGCTGCGCTTTTACGACCCCAACAGCGGGAAGGTGCTCATTGACGGGCACGACGCGAAAGACCTTACTCTTGCTTCGCTGCGCTCTCAGATAGGCATTGTCACGCAGGAGGTTATGCTCTTTAACGAAACCTTGAAATATAACATTTCCTTCGGTAACAAAGAGGCGACCGACGAACAGATAGTGTCGGCGGCAAAGGTCGCCAATGCCCACCAGTTCATATCAAGAATGCCGGGCGGCTATGATACCCAGATAGGCGAGCGCGGGGTAAAACTTTCCGGAGGAGAGAGGCAGAGAATTGCCATCGCGAGAGCCATACTTAAAAATCCGCCCATACTCATACTTGACGAAGCGACAAGCGCCCTTGACGCCGAATCTGAAAAACTTGTACAGGAAGCTATTGAGCACCTCATGGAGCACAGAACCGTGCTTATGATAGCCCACAGGCTTTCCACGGTAAAAAAAGCCGACAGGATCGTCGTCATAGACAAAGGCGAGATAGTGGAAGAAGGCACTCACGACAAATTAATCGCCAATGAAGGCGTATACTCCAAGCTTCACAACCTGCAGCTGCTTTAATTTTCACGGCAAATTTGTTAAAATCGGGAGCGTATGAAACTTAATAAGCTTATTTCTCTTTTCGTTTTTTTTGCGTTATTTTCTGCGGCGCTGCACGCCAAACCGTACCCGCCGACCGATGACAGTTCTTACGACGGGCTTGCTCCGGGAGGGCGTTCGCTCGCCATGGGCCAGGCTTTCACCGCCCTCGGCGGAGACCCTTCAACCATATTTTTCAACCCCGCCGGCCTTACAAGCGTTGAAAAACAGTATTTCAGCATGACTTTTGAAGTCACCAGGCAGAGCGCTTTGACCTCGGAGGAAATTTTTTCTTCGGAAATGCTGCGAAACAAGAACCTTATTTTTCTCGGACTGATAAGCAATAACGGGGCTTTCTCCTGGAGGCCGCTGTCCGACGCCGTTATCAGAACTGCCAGCGGCGCCGACTGGAAAGAAACCGAGATAAAAATTAACCAGTACACTCTTTCTGCCGGCCACAGGGGAAATGAAACCGTTGATTCGGGCATGAATATCTCCTATATAAACGGAAGAGTGGCCGAATCCGGAACTGAGAACGGCGCTCCGTTTGCCAATATTGCCGACGGGAACGGCCTGTCTGTTGACTTCGGACTGCTCTACCACCTGACAAGCCAGTTTAACCTTGGGTTGAATTTTAAAAACCTCGCCGGGTTTATCTGGTGGGACGACTATGAGCAGGAGCAGCTGCCGTTTACTCTCAGGGGCGGTTTTGCTTTCAATATAGGCAGTTTCCTTGTTTTCAGTTCTGACTGGGAAAAGAAGTTCAACAGAGGCGCGCTCGGCCCCAGAGAGACGGTGCATTTCGGCATAGAGCAGGCCTTCGGAAAGATCATTCAGCTCAGAGGCGGAGTTTACGGCGAAGACTTAAGAGACGCGGACAAAACCGTCTATACCGCCGGCATAGGGTATTTCGCAAATAAATATTCTCTGTCGTTTTCCGGCGAGAAATACAAAATCAATGGTTTTGATGTTTTCAGATATCTGTTCAGCCTGGACCTTCCCATATAATGGCTCTGCCCGGGACTAACTAAAAATGCTATCAGAACTGCTTAACAGGATAAAAGCCTACCTGCCCGACGAAAACCTTTCAGTTGTTGAAAAAGCCTTTGAATTCTCCAGAAAAGCCCATGATAAACAGCTCCGCGCCTCCGGCGAAGAATTTTTCCAGCACTCGTATTCCGTTGCCAGGATATTAACCGAGCTGAAGCTTGACGCCGCCACCATTTCGGCGGCCCTTCTGCACGATGTCCTGGAAGATACAAAGGTCACTCACCATGAAATGCAGAACGAATTCGGCAAGGAGATAACCGCTCTTGTAGACGGAGTCACAAAAATAAGCTCTTACCATTTCGCGGACCCTGAAACAGCGCAGGCTGAAAACTGGCGCAAAATGATCCTTGCCATTACAAAAGACATAAGGGTAATCCTGATCAAGCTTGCCGACCGCATTCACAACTTAAGAACCATTAAATACCTGGATCCTTCAAAACAGAGCATAATAGCCTCGGAATCTCTCTCACTTTACGCGCCTTTCGCGCAAAGGCTCGGGATTTATAAGTGGAAAAACGAGATGGAGGACCTGTCGTTTGAGGTTTTGGAACCGGTAATATCTAAAAACCTTAAAGCGGAGCTTGAGACAAGGCAGGAAAGCAATATCGCCAACCTGGAACTGTGGAAAAAACTTATAAGCGAAAAGCTTTCTCCTTTCGGCATAAAATACCAGCTGCTGGCAAGGCCCAAAAACATTTTCGGCATTTATAAAAAGATGAAACGCCAGCACAAACCCTCGGCTGAAATACAGGATCTCATCGGCCTGCGGCTGGTAACAGACACCGTCGCGAACTGCTACGCGCTGCTGGGCATTATTTCAAGCCAGTTCACGCAGGTGGACGGCTCTTTTACCGACTATATCGCCGTGCCCAAAATAAACATGTACCAGTCCCTGCACACGACTATTGTCGGGCCAAACAACATAATCGCGGAACTGCAGATCCGGACCGAAGAGATGCACCGCAGGTCGGAATACGGAATAGCGGCGCACTGGCGCTATAAAGAACACGGTGAATCAAAAGACTTGAAAGCCGGCACGGCGAGAAAGGAAATGATTGAAGAGAAACTGGACTGGCTTAAAGAAGTCCTTGAATGGCAGCAGGAACTCAAGGACCCCAGGGAGTTCTTAAGCGCTCTTAAAGTGGAATGCGAGTTTGAGCAGATATTCGTGTTTACGCCCAAGGGGAAGGTGATAAAGCTTGCCATGGGCGCCACACCGGTTGATTTCGCGTACCATGTTCATTCCGAGGTGGGAAACCATTGCTACGCGGCGAAAGTGGGCAACAAAATAGTGCCTCTGAGCTATAAGCTGAACAGCGGAGAAATATGCGAGATTTTGACAAGAAAAAATTCCGAGCCGAATAAGCACTGGCTGGAATTTTCCATTACCGCGGGAGCTAGGTCTAAAATAAGGAAGTTTTTAAGGGAAAAAAGCCTGAAATAACCGTTAAGCGGCTTTTTTAACTTTGCCGGAGCGAATGCATGAAGTGCAGACATAAACCCTGCGCGCCTTGCCGTTAAGCGATATTTTCTGCCTCTGAAGGTTGGGCTTGAAAATCCTGTTGGTTTTCCTGTGAGAGTGGCTTACAGTTTTTCCTGAAGTAGGGCCTTTTCCGCAAACTGAACACTTAAATGACATTTTTTCCTCCGGAAACTATTTTTTAATTTCGTATTGAAACGGCATGTTATCATATTTGCCGCCAAAAAGCAAGCGGGAGATTAAGTCGTATGCCTGAGCAGTCGGTACAGTACCTAAAGGGCGTCGGGCCCAGAAGAGCCGAGATGTTCTCCAAAATGGGTGTTAACACCCTGCGCGACCTGGCAAGCTTCTTCCCGCGCGGTTACGAGGACCGTCGTTCATGCGGGAAAATTATAACGCTGCAAAACAGCGAGAAAGCCATAATATGCGGTAAGGTTGAGGTCAGCGAAGCGCTTAAAGCCGGGCCTTCCCTTTCCATTTTTAAAGCCGCTATAAATGACGGAACGGGAATAGCCTACGCGCTTTTCTTCAGAAAATCCAGCCGTTACCAGAAACACGACGCCTTCGCGGGATTAAAAAAGGATTTTGAAAAGGGGAAATACATTTTCGTGTCCGGCGCCGCGGAAATCGGCCACGGGCAGAAACAGATTAGAGCCGAAGAATACGAACCCTACGACCCGGGCGCTATGAAAAAACCGGTGCACTTTAACCGGGTAGTGCCGGTTTACCCTCTTACGGAGGGTATATCCCAGAAATGGCTCAGAGGCCTTATCAGCTCAAACATTGAGAAATTCGTTTCCGAATGGCAGGAAAGCATTCCCGAAACTATTCTTAACCGCGAAAAACTTCTCCGAGAGAAGAACGCTCTCGCGCAGATTCACTTTCCGGACAGCCCGGAGAGCGCCGAACTCGCGAGAAAAACCCTTGCCTTTTCCGAGTTCCTTTTAATGGAGACGGCGCTGCACCTGGTCAGACAGAAAACCAGGCGGGAAAACAAAGCCGTTTCCTATGAAATCAAAAAAACCCTTTTGACCCCGTTTAAGGAAAAACTCGGCTTTGAATTCACCTCCGCCCAGAAAAAAGTCATCAACGAAATATTTTCGGATATGCGCGGCGGACTGCCCATGAACCGCCTGCTGATGGGCGATGTAGGCTCCGGCAAAACCGTCGTAGCGCTAAGCGCGATGCTGCTCGCCGCGGAGAACGGCCTGCAAAGCGCGCTCCTGGCGCCCACCGAGATTCTGGCGGAACAGCATTTCATGAAGTTTGAAAAGCTGCTCAAAGGCCTGGATGTCAGGCTGGCGCTTGTAACCGGAAAACTTTCTTCCGGCAGGAAAACAAAAAAGGAGACCCACGAGCTGATCTCGGCGGGCAGGGCGGATATAGTAATAGGCACGCACGCGCTCCTTGAAAAAAGCGTCCAGTTTAAAAAACTTTCCCTGGTTGTCGTTGACGAGCAGCACCGGTTCGGCGTAATGCAGAGAGCCGGGCTCACTCAAAAAGCCGAGAAGCCCGATGTGCTTGTAATGACCGCGACGCCTATCCCGAGGTCACTTGCTTTAACGCTCTACGGCGATCTGGATGTCTCCACCATAGACAGCCTGCCCCCCGGCAGAATCCCGGTATCTACGCTCCATCTTTCCAGGGATAAGGCCTATTCGCTGATAAAACAGGAAGTCAGAAACGGAAGGCAGGCCTACATTGTCTATCCGCTTGTGGAAGAGTCGGATAAAATTGAGCTTAAGGCCGCGGTAAAAGAAGCTAATGAGCTGTCATCAAGCGAATTTAAAAATTACCGGGTGGGCCTTTTGCACGGGCAGATGAGCTCGGCCGAAAAAGAAAAGGTAATGTCGCTTTTCTGCGACAGGAAAATAGACATACTTATTTCCACGACCGTCATTGAAGTCGGCATAGATGTCGCCAACGCCACGGTAATGGTTATTGAGCACGCCGAACGCTTCGGCCTGGCGACGCTTCACCAGCTCAGGGGAAGAATTGGGCGCGGCCGCGAAAAATCCTACTGCGTGCTTTTGGCAAATCTTAAAACCGAGCAGGCCAGGAAAAGAATAGAAATAATGCTTTCCACAAACGACGGTTTTAAAGTAGCCCAGGAGGATCTGCGGCTCCGCGGGCCCGGAGAGTTTTTCGGCACCGTACAGCACGGCCTGCCCCTTTTCAAGGCAGGAGATATCATAAGAGATACCGCGCTCATTGAATCCGCGAGAAGACACGCCAGGGAGATTCTTCATAATGACAGCGGGCTTGCCCTGCCGGAAAATTCAATGCTGAAAAAAGGGCTTGAGCTGGCCTACAAAGGCAGGATGTCTCTTTCAAAAATAGGTTGACAAATAGGGCATAATTTAATATAAAATAGGCAATGAAACAACCGATCGCGGTATATCCCGGCAGCTTTGACCCGCCCACAAACGGACATCTTGACATTATTACCAGGGCATCCCTTATTTTCTCAAAAGTAATAGTCGCTGTAACCGACAATTCCAACAAAAACCCTTCCTTTGACATTAAAACCCGCTATAAAATGCTCGCTGACGCCGCGAAAAATATTCCCGGAGTGGAGGTGGAGATATTTTCCGGCCTGCTTGTGGACTATGTAGGGGGGAAAAAAGCTTCCGTTATTATAAGAGGGCTCAGGGTCGTGTCCGATTTTGAATACGAGTTCCAGATGGCCCTGATGAACAGAAGGCTGAACAAAAAAATTGAAACCGTTTTTCTCATGCCGGACGAATCCTACACATACCTCTCGTCAAGCATAGTAAAACAGGTTTCACGGCTCGGAGGAAACACGAAGGGGCTCGTGCCGAAGTCGGTGGAAAAGTACCTGAAAGAAAAAACCCTTTAGGGCGCGGCCCGCTGGGAAATTTTTTGTGAGGTAAAAAGTGCAGATAGCTTCTTTGAAAAAACGCCTCGGCGATATTCTTGTTGATGTCGGCATAATCTCGGCCGACCAGCTAAAGGCAGCGCTGGAGATTCAAAAGAGAACGGGTGAAAAACTCGGCACCATCCTCTCGCAGACCGGAACTCTCAACGAAGAGGTGATGCTTGCTTTCCTCGGCAAACAATGCGGGGTTTCCTATGTATCTCTTTCGGAGTACGGCGATATCCCCCAGAATGTAGTTCATTCCATACCCGAAAGCCTCATCCGCCACCAGACGCTTATCCCCATCGCGAAAGACGAAAAAGGATTAAAAATAGCGATGGCCGACCCCTTCAATGTTTTTGCCGTTGACGATATCAAGCTCATGACCGGCTATGATGTGCAGATAGTGATCGCCTCTGAAGCCGAAATAAAGTCCGCCATAGAAAAACATTTTTCAAGGCAGGGTTTTTCCGATTACCGCAAAACCAACGGGCATAAGCCGTCGCTCAGGGCTGTTTTCTCGGGGAAAGAGGGCGGACTGCTCACCTCAATTATAGAAAACGCGGTTTCCGAAAATGTTTCTGACATCCACTTTGAGCCCGGCGCCGAAGCGGTCGGGATAAGGTTCTGCATTGACGGATTCCTCTACGAAAGGGCTCCTGTTCAGAAAGATACCTATCAGGCGATATGCCGCCAGATAGAAAAGGCCGCCAACGCCCCGCAATTCAACGGCAAGCCGAAGACCTGCAGCATAAGCATGGGCACCGAAAAAAATCCGGTTGAACTGACCTTCTCGTGCATACCATCCGTTTTCGGCGAGAGGATCGTTTTGAGCCGGCCGCTTACCCCGGAACCTCATACTCCGCTTGAAAAGCTCGGCTTTGAGCCTGAGGGGCTGGCCATTTACAGAAAACAAATTGAAATGCCCAACGGCCTTGTGCTTATTACGGGCCCTATGGGTTCCGGCAAAACCGCGACCATAGATTCAACTATTTCAACACTTAACTTTCCTGACAGAAATATTTTCGTCATTGAAGAACACACCTCAAACCCCATTCCGGGCGTAACACATATAAATACCGACCATTCAGGCGGTTTCGGGTTTGTTCAGGCCATAGAAGCGTCGCTTCATCACAATCCAAACATTCTCATGATTGAAGAACTCCGCGACCAGCAGACAGCCAACCTTGCCATTTACACCGCCATGACAGGACATTCCGTATTCTCAACCCTCACTTCCAATGATACCGCTGAAGCTATCGTGCACCTGAACAACATGGGAGTGGAGCCGTTTTTGACTTCATCAACGCTTTCAATGGTTGTAGCACAGAGGCTGATGCGCGTCATCTGCCCGTCCTGCAGGCAGGAATACGAAGTCCCGGCTGAGAACTTCAAAGGCCTCGGCGTCAACCTCCCGCAGGGAAAAGAAAAAATTAAACTTTCAAGGGGCGGAGGCTGCGCGAAATGCTCCATGACCGGATACAGGGGAAGAATAGCTATTTTTGAAATTCTTGAGATCAACGAAGAGCTCAGCTCCCTTATTCTCAACAAGGCTCCGGAGGATGTTATAAGAAACGCTTTTATCGCCGGCGGCGGTTTCTCGCTCAGGGAAGCGGCCTGGCACAAAGTTCTGGGCGGAGTCTCAACCGTTGAAGAGATGCTCAGGCTTACAAAAGTATCCAGGCATTAATTTTTTCAACAGGAGCGCATAAATGCTTAACATGCAGGATTTACTAACCCAATTAATGGAGAAAAAAGCCAGCGATCTTCATATTACGGCGGGCCTGGCGCCGATGCTCAGAATTGACGGCGAAGTTATGGAAACTCACAACGAAAAACTTACGCCAGACATTTGCCAGCGCCTGGTTTATTCGTTGCTTACCGACGCGCAAAAAGAAAAATTTGAATCCACCAACGAGCTGGACCTCTCTTTCGGAATCAAGGGCATCGGCAGGGTCAGGATGAATGTTTTCAGGCAGAGAGGGTCAGTCGCCGCGGCCCTGCGTTCTATTCCGCAGAAGATAATGACTTTTGAGGAGCTTAACCTCCCGCCCGTTGTTGACGATATCATGAAAATAAATAAAGGGCTTATTCTTGTGACTGGCCCAACCGGGTCGGGAAAATCAACGACCCTGGCCTCAATGATTGACTATCTGAACATGAACCGGAGCGGGCATATAATCACCATTGAAGATCCGATAGAATATGTGCACCTTCATAAAAAATCAATCGTCAACCAGAGAGAAGTCTCCTCGGACACTACTTCTTTCCCGTCGGCTTTAAAATATGTTCTGCGCCAGGATCCGGATATTATACTTATCGGCGAAATGAGAGACCTTGAAACCATATCGGCCGCCCTGACGATTGCCGAAACGGGGCACCTTGTTTTCGCCACATTGCACACCACTGACGCCGCCTCAACCGTGAACAGGATAATTGATGTATTTCCGCCGCACCAGCAGCCCCAAATCCGCTCTCAGCTTTCTTTTGTGCTTCAGGCTATTTTCGCGCAACAGCTGCTGCTTCACTCATCCGGCTCGGGCCGCGTGCTCTCCTCGGAAGTCATGATAGTCACGCCGGCCATAAGAAACCTCATTAGAGAGATGAAAATTGAACAGATATATCTTTCCATGCAGACCGGGGGCAAGTTCGGCATGCAGACGATGAATCAATCCCTGTTTGACTTATATACAAAGAGGAAAATAACATATCAGACCGCGCTTAACGCGTCAACGGATCTTGAAGATTTAAAGAGAATCCTTTCTAAAGCAACTGTGTAACGGAGGTTTAATAGATGCCACAATTCAGCTACAAAGCCAAGCTTCCAAACGGCGGAGTGACTTCCGCGGTAATTGAAGCGCCGGATGCGCGGTCGGCTTCGGAGAAACTCAGGGCACAGAAACTAAATGTCCTTGAAATCAAAGAAGTGATTGTCAATCCTATCGTTGCATTGCTTAAAAAAATTAACCCTTTAAAACCCAGCGTCGGGTCTAAGGAGCTGGTTTTATTTTCTCGCCAGCTTTCAACCCTTGTTTCCGCGGGCGTACCCATTGTCCAGGGGCTCACGCTTCTGGTGGATCAGGCCGAAACACCGCTTTTTAAAAAAGTTTTATCCCAGCTCAGGCAGGACATTGAGCAGGGTATATCCATCGCCGAATCCATGGGAAAACACCCCGAGGCCTTTTCAACTCTCTATGTGTCAATGATAAAAGCCGGCGAACTCGGCGGTATTCTTGACGCCATCCTGGAACGGTTATCCACCTACCTTGAAAACGCCGAAGAGTTAAAGGGAAAAGTTAAGGGTGCCATGGTTTACCCGGCGGTCATCAGTACCGTCGCTGGCGCTGTAACGCTTTTCCTTCTAATATTTGTTATACCTACTTTTCAGGGCATATTCGCGAGTTTCGGAGCCGAACTGCCTCTCCCGACAAAGGTTCTTATAGGCCTGTCAACTTTTTTGAGGGACTATTTTCTCCTGGTTCTGGCTACTCCGGTGGCCTTATTTGTCGGTTTTAAACAGTTCAGAAAATCAGAAAAGGGCCTGCTTTTGACCGATACCTATGCCCTCAAGCTTCCTTTGTTCGGCCTCCTGATAAGAAAAGTTTCCGTAGCCAAGTTTTCAAGGACGCTCGGAACCCTCATCAAATCCGGCGTGCCGATACTTCAGGCGCTTGAAACTGTTTCTAAAACAGCCGGCAACAAGGTTGTTGAAAACGCCATTGCCACGGCAATGGTATCCATTAAAGAGGGGGAAAGAATGACCCCTCCGCTTCAAAAAACCGGGGTCTTCCCGCCGATGGTTATTCAGATGATCGGCATAGGCGAGGAAACCGGAAACCTTGACACCATGCTTGCCAAGATTGCCGACTTTTACGACCAGGAGGTTGATGTCGCTGTAAAGGGGCTTACCAGCATGATGGAGCCTCTTATAATGGTCGGCATGGGGCTGGTAATAGGAGCGATAGTTTTAGCCATGTTTATGCCTATGTTTGAAATGAGCCAGCTGGCAAGCAAATAAGCTATCACTTAAAGACCTTGACACAAAATGCTTAATCTGCTAACATCATAATGGAGTTAAATTCACAAAAAAGGAGGTGAGAAATATGAAAAAATCAAAAGGTTTTACTCTGATCGAGCTAATGATCGTAGTGGCTATCATCGGCATTCTTTCTGCTATCGCGATCCCGAAATTCGCTGACCTCATTCGTAAATCCAACGAAGGAGCCACTAAGGGAAATTTAGGAGCGGTCAGAAGCGCAATCTCCATTTATTACGGAGAGCTTGAGGGCTGGTTCCCAGTCCCGACAGCCAGCGGAGCGCAGACAGCAGCCGGATCCCTCGGAGAACTTCTTGTCATGGAAAACGGCAAGTATCTCAAGGAGCTTCCTTCCTGCTACACGCCTCCGTTCCATTCAAAACTCGCGCAGGTCACCATCGCAGTTGCCAGCGGTGACGAGGCAAGCGGAGGTGGAGCTTGGGGTTATCAGGACAACCGTGCCCCCGGCGCCGGAGAAAAACAGTGGGGAGAGCTGTGGGTCAACTGCACTCACACCGATTCCAAATCCACAACCTGGTCTTCCTACTAAGCTATTGTTTTATGCATAAAAAAGAACCCCTCATTGAACGGGGGGTTCTTTTTTTGTATAATCTGGCTGATGCTTACCTATTATCTTTTTTATTTTGTTATCGGCCTGATATTCGGCAGTTTCGCTAATGTCTGCATATACAGAATTCCCAATGACAAATCGGTGATAAGGCCTCCCTCCAGCTGCCCCTCCTGCGGAGAAAGAATTAAGTGGTTTGACAACATTCCTCTACTGAGTTTTATCCTATTGAAGGGGAAATGCCGCGGCTGCCGGGCACAGATTTCGCTGAGATACCCTTTAGTTGAGCTTCTCTGCGGAATAATTTTTCTGCTGCTCGCCTACAGGTTCGCGTTTGAGCCGGTGCTTTTCGTTTACATGCTTTTTGCTCTTGTTCTGGTAATAATTTCTTTTATTGACTACGACTATAAAGTTATACCCGACTTTCTTTCGGCCATCCTTCTGCTCTCGGCGCTGTCCTTCAGCGTGTTTAATTATCAGCTCGGCTTTGACTTTAAATCAAGAGCCCTGAATTCCCTGATAGGCGCCATAACCGCGAGCGGCTCGCTTTATCTGCTGGGCTATGCCGGCACAAAAATATTCAAAAAAGAGGCGATGGGAGATGGGGATGTGAAACTTATGGCAGGCGTGGGCGCCCTGCTCGGATGGCAAAAGTCGCTTCAGACGCTTCTTCTGGCTTCCGTGATCGGCGCAGCCTTCGGTATATATTTAATATCAAGCGGCAAAATCAACAAGAAAGACTATCTGCCGTTCGGCCCTTTCCTTTCGTTGGCAGCATTTATCAACTTCTTTCTGCCCGAATTCTGGATATAAAAAATATCCCTTGACAAATTTGTAAAAAAGTGTTATAAAATTAATCAAAATGGCTATATCTCTACCCAACATCAAGCTGCCCGAGATATCCTTCCTTAAATCAAAAGAGGCGATAGCTGTTGATTTAGGCAGTTCCTCTATCAAAGTCGTCCAATTAAAACAAACTGCCGGAAAATATTCACTCGTCAAATGGGGAGTGATACCGATTTCTGACGGGGCCGCCGAACTGTCTCCTCAGGACAAAAAAAGCATCTCGGCCGCGAGGCTCGGGGAATTTCTTGCCAGGGAAAAAATACTTACCAAAAATATAGTCGGTTCCGTTTCAGGCAATCAGGTCATAGTCCGCTATGTCCGCTTTCCAAAACTCTCCCGCGAAGAATTAAACAAGACCATCCAGTTTGAGGCCGAACCGTATATACCGTTTGACATACGAGATGTCAACCTTGGTTTTCACATCATCGGCGAAGTCGTTGAAGAAGGCCAGAAGAAAATGGAGACTATCCTTGTCGCGGCGAAGAAAGATGTCGCCCAGACAAGGCTGGATGTTTTTGACGAACTCAACTTAAGGCCCGTAGTTATAGATGTGGATGTCTTCGCTCTGCAAAACGCCTATGAACTTAACTGCGACCCCGCTGTTACGGAAACCGCGGTTCTTGTTAACATAGGAGCTTCGGTCACCAATCTTGCCATTGTTGAGAACAATATCCCTAAAGTTGTGAGGGATGTTTTTATATCGGGCAATTCTTTTACCAAAGCCATTCAGCGCAATCTCGCCTGCGACATGAAAACAGCCGAAGAGATGAAATACAAACACACACTGCTGGTTACGGCGGAGGAAAAAGAGAAAACTCTTTCCAATAATCAGAAAGAAGCCATTCAGTTTTCATCGGCCGTTGTGCCGGTGGCGAGGGATCTGCTCTCGGAAATCCATAAATCCATAGACTTCTACATCTCCCAGAATCCCGAAAGAACAGTCAATAAGATTTATATAACCGGCGGTTCTTCCTACTTAAAGAACCTCAACAAGTATCTTGAACTTGAGCTTAAAATACCGGTGGAGATTTTCAATCCCCTGAAAAATATCGCGGGGGGAGAGAATGTGCCGGCTAATCTCGCGTCCTTTCTCTCTATCGCGATAGGGTTGGCCGTGAGATTTGAAAATGATGTCCCGAAAAAATAAAAATGATTAAAATAAACTTATTGCCTCCAGAATCCATAAAAAAAGAAGAGCGCAAAGAAATATTTATCCTTGCCTACGGCGTTCTCGCGATTTTCGTTTTAATTGGCCTGGTCAAGTACGGCTTTAAGCTCAGTTTCTATAACAGTATACAAACCCGCACCGCCGCCGCTGAGCAGGAACTCGGAAAATACGAGAGCATAGTAAAGCAAGTGGATGCTCTGCAGGCCACAAAAACCGGCCTTGAAACGAAAAAAAATGTGATAAGCTCTTTGATGGCTGACAGGCTTGTTTACCCTGTCTTTATGCAGAAGGTCATGGAACTGCTGCCGTCAAATGTGTGGTTTAAATCACTGTCTACAAATATGAGCCCCGGGGGTCTGATAAATGTTACCCTTGAGGCCGACGCGCTGGATAATTACGGCATAGCCGACCTGATAACTGCGCTTTCCACCGACGGCAACTTTTCAGGAGTTGAATTAGGCCCTATTAACACAAATACTTCCGCCAAGACACAGACTTCGTCTTTCAGGCTGACTTTTTCTTACAAGGCAATAAAACCATGACAAAGAAAATGCAGCAGAATCTTGTCCTTTTTATAATGCTGGCCGCGGCTTTTGTTTTTGTGTATTTCAAGCTGCTCATGGGCCCCATTCAGATTAAAAACAATGATGCCCTGACCAAGCTTCAGCAGGTGGAAAACCGGCTCAATGAGATGAAGCGCAGAGCCGTTGAGCTTCCGAAACTTCAGGCGGAGATGAAGCTTCTGCAGATGGAGGTCGCCGAGCTGGAGAAGAAACTGCCAAGGGAAAAAGAGCTGCCGGGCCTGCTGAGAACTTTCACTAAAACCGCACAAAGATACTCGCTGAGAATTTCAAATTTCAATCCGATGCCGGTTGTTTCCCAGGCCAACTACAACGAGGTTCCGTTTCAGGTCACTCTGCAGGGGACTTATCATTCGCTGGCGTTCTTTTTATCGGAGCTCGGACAGCAGCCGAGAGTGCTGAACGCGAAAAACATTGTTTTTTCTATAAATCCGGCTTCCAAAGACAATCCCTCTACAGTCAATGTAAGTTTTATTCTTGTGGCTTTTACTT
The DNA here is from genome assembly GCA_001800315.1 of Elusimicrobia bacterium RIFOXYA2_FULL_47_53. Taxonomy (GTDB): domain Bacteria; phylum Elusimicrobiota; class Endomicrobiia; order Endomicrobiales; family XYA2-FULL-47-53; genus XYA2-FULL-47-53. The sequence goes on from MGVE01000008.1 coordinate 56,009, forward strand.
TTAAAGGATAATACAGATGAAGCTCGCCGCAAAAACTTTATACTCTGTTTGTGCCCTCTTAGCGCTTATAGCTTTGTCGTCATGCTCTGTTGATAAGATGCCTGATGTTTCAACACAGGAGTATAGGCCAAAGGTTCTTGTTTTCTCAACTACGACAGTGAAGCAGGAACCGCCCAAATATGTATACAGGGGCGATAAATTCAGGGACCCTTTCATACCGCTTACCGATTCGGGTTACTCAGCGTTCATATCTGAAACAGTCCCGACACCGAGCATCGGCTCGCTTACTTTAAAAGGAATCATTGACGATAAAAACGCCAAAACAGCCGTAATTACGGGTGGAGGAAACACTTTTATACTGCGTGACGGAAAGCTTTTTGACACGAAAAACAGGCTGATCAAGGGAATAAGCGGCGCTATCAGGAAAGACAGTGTGCTTCTGACGGGGCCCGACAGGACCTCTAAAGAGATTTTTTTAAGAATAAGAGAATAACCGGAGGAAGGAATGAAAAAACTTTTCAAAAAAATTACTATTTCGGCGGCTGTCTGCGTTGCTCTTCTGGGCTATATCACCGCTCAGCAGGCCTCCTTCGTTACGCTTGATAATGTAAAAATAGAAGGCAGCGATATAGTGATGACCCTGTCCGGCGAAACAAAATTTCACGCGTTTAAAATAAGCAACCCGCCGCGCCTTATCGTTGAATTCACAAACACCGAGCATAATTGGAAACAACGCGAAATAGAGCTTAACGGCAAAGTCATAAAGCGGGTAAGAAGCGGGCAGTTTCAGAATGAACCCTCAAAAATAGCCAGAGTGGTTGTAGACCTCGTAAAACTGCCTGAGTACTCCCTGAACGGCAAGGGAAATATCGTAACTCTGCGCATCGGAGCCGAACCAGCGGCCGGCAGCGCTGACGACGCCAAGGCTGTACCAGCGGAAACGGCAGCAGCTCCCGCGGCCGAACCGGCGCCTGTGGAGGTTGTCGCTCAACCTTTAGAAGCTGAGAAAATAGACAAACCAATCGTTCCAGCACCTAAAAAAGAGGAAGCTCCAAAAGCCGTTGAGAAACCCGAAGTTCCAAAACCTGTTGCCGCTAAGGCCGAGAAAAAGCCTGTGGCTGCCCCCAAGGCCGTAAAAAAACAGGATTCGTTAAAACCGGTGACCAAGGTCTCACTGCCAAGGAAAATCATGACCTTTGATTTTGAGGACGCCGATATAAAGGATGTATTCAGAATTTTGTCAATTAAGAGCGGCATAAACATAATTTACGGAGCCGATGTTTCGGGAACCATAACCATTCACCTTGAAAATGTTCCGTTTGACAAAGCTTTTGAAACCATATTGACGCTCAAGGGACTTGTGTCGCAGGTACAGGGGCCGAATATTCTCAGGATAACCACTCCGCAGAAGATCGCGGAAGATCGCGCCGCGGCGGTTACCTTTACGAAAGTATTTCCGCTCAACTACGCGAAAGCTGAAGAGGTAAAATCCAATCTTGACAGCATTCGCAGCGCGGAAGGCCGCAAAGGCAATATTTCCATTGACGCGCGCACAAACAGCCTTATTGTGACCGATACACCTGAAGGCCTGATAGGGGTGGAACAAATCATTTTTGAGCTTGACAAGAAACCTCCGCAGGTGATTATAGAAGCAAAACTTGTGGAAGTTCTTTTGACCGACAGTTTTGATATGGGAATTCAGTGGCAGATGGCCGCTAATGTAATTAATGATGCCAACACTTCGCTTGATATAGGCGCGTCCAAGGCGGCGACATCGGATTCCGCGGCGGGCCCCTCGGCTACCGTAGGGGGAACGGTTGTTGGCCCACTGCCGACAACTGACGGAGGCGCGGGCGTTTTTTTCCCTGCCTCACCCGTGGCAGGCCAGATAGGAGCTATCTCTTTCGGCCTTTTAATGGACAACAACAGGCTGACGGGCATATTGACGGCGCTCTCTCAGAAGGGCCTGTCAAAAATCCTTTCTTCGCCCAAAGTCACCACTATAAACAACCAGCTGGCCAAGATACTCATTGGCGAAAAGGTTCCTTTCTCCGAGACTTCTGTCGCCGCGGGCGGTGTTTCAACCAGCAACACCAAATGGCAGGAAGTGGGTATTAAACTTGAGGTAACACCGACAATTAATTCGGATCAGCGTATAACTCTTAAAATCAAACCCGAAGTCAGCCTTGTCACGGCCATAACCGCCGCGGGACCGATTGTGGCCTCAAGACAGGCAGACACGACCGTCATGGTTAAGAACAACGAAACAATAGTAATTGGCGGACTCATCCGCGAGGAAGACAGAAAATTGGGCACCCAGGTACCGCTGCTGGGAGACCTGCCCATAATCGGACACCTTTTCCGCAGAGATGTTAGTACCAAGGAAAGAACCGAGCTGCTGGTCTTCATAACCCCTCAAATCATAGAATAGCTCGTTGCCCGGCTAAAGCTTTCGCTTCTCCATAATATCCTATATGCTATCTGAAAGAGCGTCCTTCCGCCTCAGGTTATTATTTCTTTTTATCCTGTCAGTTTCACCCGTACTGCGCTTCTCCTGGGATCTTCCGTCGCAGACAATACTCCACCTGCTTGTCCCGGCGGCTTTATTTTTTATCCTGAACTATTATAAACCTTCCTTTAAATTATTCCCTGACGGAGCTATTGTCTTATTATTTGTCACCGCGGCAGCTTCCATAATAGGAGCTCAGGAAAAAGCCGCCGTAAGAAACGATATTCTCGCGCTTTTTGACTGCCTTGCCGCCGGTTACATTTTCTCATTCCTGGACCTTGAAAGCAGAAAAAAAATACTTCTTGCCCCTGTTTTCGCGGGCGTTTTCTTTACGGCCATAATGCTGTTCCAATTTGTAAAAGACCCTGTGGGCTATTTTCTCTGGGACAGGATACATCTTGAATTTATTGTAAATTTCAGCATACTGGCCGGCTATATGGCTCTGCTGTTTCCTATCTCCCTGTTTTATCTGGATGAAAAGGAAAAGGCTTACGGAATTCTGCCTGCCGTAATTTTCCTGGGAATAATTCTTACCAAGTCCAGAATCGCGTTTATCGCCGCTTCAGCGGTAGTTTTGATTTATGTATTCAGACACAGAAGAAAATATGCCGTGATCGCTAAAATTGCCGTGATCTTCGCGGTTATCTCTCTTGCCGGCCTGACAGTACTGAAAATAAGCCAGCAGCGCCTCTCGCAGGGGGAGGGAATAGCCTCAAACCGTATAGCGTGGTGGAATACCTCAATAAATATGTTTTTGGATAATCCCGTGAACGGAGCCGGGCTCGGCAATTTTTCAAACCTCTATCAGGTCTACAGAGAAACCATATCCTTAAATACAATTTACGCCCACAATATTTTACTTCAAACCCTTGCTGACACCGGAATCTTGGGGGCTCTCGGCCTTTTGTTTATGCTATTTTTGTACTTCAGGCGCGCCATTACTTCAAACCCCGGGGAACTTTCGTTCTACGCTATGCTCTCGGCGGCATCACTGCTTGTTATTAACCTTTTTGATTACAGCTTCCACATTACCGCGCCGCTGCTGCTTTTCTGGGTAATAGTCTTTTCGGGCCTGCGCGCCGAGTTCACGGTCAGAGATAAACCGCTGATTCCTAAAGTCATTCAGATAGCGCTCGTTGTGCTGTTTGCAATAGTTATACTCAGGCCGCTTTTCGGAGCGGTATTTTTTCAGCGAGGCAAGTATCTTCTGAACGCGAAGGACTATGCCGGCGCCGAAAAAGCGCTTAAAACCTCAATTATATTTGACCGGATGCCCTCTTCAACTTACAGCGCACTTGCGCAGCTGAATTTCGTGAAATTTACCGTCTCAGGAAATACGCTGTCACTCACGGAAGCCGTACATTTCCAGAAAGAGGCCCTGGCGCGTTTTTCAAAAAACGCGGTGTACTGGTCCGATCTGTCCTGGCTTTACAGGGTCTCCGGGGACATGGCTAACGCGGCCGCCTCAATGCGAAAGGCTTATGAAAACGACAGGCTCAACCCCGTATATATAAAAAATCTTGAGGAGTACCGAAAGGACAACGGCACAAAATGAAAAAAAAAGATTTTGCCGTAATATTTTCGTTTCTCGCTTTTGTCCTTGCTTTGTTCGCACCGCAGCTGCTGGAAAACAAAACATTTTTTCTAAGAGACCTGACTTACCTGTTCCACCCGTGGAAGTCCCTTTGCGCCGAAAGCATTCAAAGAGGAGAGCTGCCGCTGTGGAACCCGTATTCGTCGTGCGGCACGCCGCTAATGGCCAACTGGCAGTCGGCCGTATTCTATCCATTTTCAATTCTCTTTTATATATTTCCTTTCGCGAAAGCTCTCAATATCTTTAACATTATTCATGTCTTTGCCGCCGGCATCTTCGCCTACTTGTTCGGCAAAAAATATCTGGGGCAGGTATGGCAGCCCGCCTGGCTTATGGTAATGTCGGCCTTTAACGGGTATTTTATCTCCAGGCTGGAGTTTGTCAGCCACGCCGCGACGGATATATGGCTTTTTATCATGCTATTATTCGTCACAAACCCGGCTTTGCTGGCGATAACCGCGGCCTTCGCGTTTCTGGCGGGGCATCAGGTATTTTTGATTCATTTTTCCGTAGTTATGGCTTTTGCGGTTTTCTATGACGCCAAGTCATTTTTCAGCCTAAGAACAATTTCAAAGCTTTCGCTGTTTCTGACAATTTTTCTTCCATTGATAATGGCGCAGTTAGCTCCAACTTTTGAATTAAGCAGGCTTTCGGCAAGAGTAAAAAGCGGAATTGATTATGCTTCAGCCGTTAAGAATTCGCTGGCATTTTCGGACTTGCCTCGCATAATTTCACCGGTATTTTCACCGTCCTACGCGGCGATAGACGGGGAAAAATTTCCCTGGGCGCTGACCTTTCACCTCGGATTTACCGCGGCTTTTGGCGCGTTAGCGGTGTTTTTTCTATCCGCCGGCAGAAAAATTAATATAATCCCGGGAACTCCAAAACCGTCGCGAATAATAGTTTTTTCCGTATTTATTTTTACCGCCGGTATTTTTATCGCGCTCGGAAGCAACCAGCCTGTCTATAGAATACTTTATGACCATATCGCATTTTTCAGGTCCTTCCGTTATCCTTCCCAGTTTATACTGCTCTCGGTAACGGGGTTAGCGCTTTTCTCTTCTTTTGCCGCGCGCAGGTTCCGGTTCGGCGGCATTCTGGTTTTAATTGCCGCGGCCGAACTGCTTGTTACAAATTACAATTTTTCAGCTTCCGCCCCGGGAGTTTTCTTCTACGAAAAGTCGCAAATACAGTCTTTCCTGCAGAGAGACATAGCCAACAACAGGTTTATATTAAGCCCGGGAACCGAACAAAACAGGCTTCTCAGCGGGAAGACGCTTTCTGACGCCTGGAGCGGCGCCAGAGGCGCGCTGTACGGAATGACGGCAATTCCCTATCATATTTCAAACGCTTACGGCGCCGGAGAACCTCTCACGCTAAGTTCCGTGGAAAGAACTGTAAACGCCGCCTATAAGCAGGATTCGCCGCAAGAGGCCCGAAAGTATTATGAACTGCTGGGAGTTAAATACCTTATCGCCAGGTCGGAACTGCCCGACACTCCGGGGTATGAAAAAGTGCTGGACGCCCCGTTTAAAGTCTACCGTCTCTCCGGCAACACCTCATTAATAAGCTCTGCGGATGACAGGGCTCTGATAACAGTAGAGAATGTCAGGTTCTCAAAATACAGGATTGAGGTCAAAACCGCGAGCGACTCTCCGCTGATTATAAAGCAGAGCTTCTATCCGGGGTGGGAGTATTATGTAGACGGAATTAAAACCGCCGCTTCCGAGTATAAAGGAATTTTCAGGCAGATTGAACTGACCGGAGGCCGGCACATCGTATATCAGATTTACAGGCCCGGCACCTTCAATTACTCTCTTATATTGAGCTCCGTTTCAATATTATTGCTCGCAATATTTGGTATAATGAAGCTCCATGGGCTTTTGACCAGGGTATTTTCATTTTCTTCGGCGGAGCGAAATCCCCCGAAGCATTCGCCTGCGCTAAAATAGTTGCCGCTATGCGCGGCTATTCGCCGCAGCGCCAACTTAAGCAACGGCAGATCCCCAGCTTCGCATTCATCTGCGGGTTTAAGCCAGCAGTTTTCTGCGAAGGGGGATAAAACTAAATTTATTATTAACTTTAAAAAAGGGCGTTTGAGTGTGCGGCATAACCGGCATATATAATTTCACTAATAGGCCTGTGGACAGGGAAATACTTTGCGCTATGGCCGATTCCCTGCGCCACAGAGGCCCGGATGACGACGGTTATCTGGTTAAGGATAACATAGGCCTTGGGTTCAGGCGCCTTTCAATAATAGACCTTTCCACAGGGCATCAGCCTATACATAACGAGGACTCTACGGTATGGGTGATATTAAACGGCGAGATATATAACTTTGCCAACCTCAGAGAAAACCTGCTTTCCAGAGGCCATAAATTCTATACAAAAACCGATACCGAGGTAATTGTTCACCTATACGAGGACCTCGGTGAGAGTTTTCTGGAAGAGATAGACGGCATGTTTGCCCTGGCCTTGTGGGATTCCAGGGCAAACAAACTTATCCTGGCCAGGGACAGGATGGGAAAAAAACCTCTTCACTACTGCCTGTTAAAAGATAAACTGCTGTTTGGATCGGAAATCAAGGCTCTGCTGAAACATCCGGAATGCCCGAGAGAGCTTGATTATGATTCAGTCGCGAAATATTTTCATTTTGAATATGTTCCGGCCCCGAATTCCATATTCAGGCAAATTAAGAAACTGCTGCCGTCCGAGTATCTGGTTGTTCAAAACTCAGAAATCAAACACAAAACCTACTGGCAGATACCTTATAACGAAACAAAACTTAAACTTAGCCTTGAGGATGCATCCGGAGAGCTTTTCAGGCTTCTTCAGAACGCTGTCCGTAAAAGGCTGGTCTCGGATGTGCCGCTCGGAGTTTTCCTCTCCGGAGGTATAGATTCCTCCACAATAGCCGCTTTAATGTCCGCTTCAGCCTCGGATGAAGTGAAATCCTTCAGCATTTCCTTTTCGGATCCCGATTACGACGAGGGCCCCCAAGCGCTGCTGGCAGCCAGGCATATAGGAACCCGGCATTTTCAGGAAAAATTTTCTCCGCAGACACTTATTGATCTCATTCCCGAACTGGCCGATTTTATTGACGAGCCTATGGCGGACCCTTCCATTGTGCCGACATATCTGCTCTCAAAATTCACGAAACAAAATGTGACGGTCGCGCTGGGAGGCGACGGCGGAGACGAATTATTCGGCGGCTACCCAACTTACAGGGCGCATAAGCTGTATTCCTGTTACTCCGCGCTCCCGGGATTTATCAGAAAGGGAGCGGCAGGCATTGTGAACTCGCTGCCTTCCGGTGAAGGGTATTTCAGCCTGGACTTTAAGGCCAAGCGTTTTCTCAGGGGAGACGGCTATCCGGCCGACGAGAGGCACGCCAGGTGGATGTCGGCCTTTCTTCCGGAGGAACTGCCGGTTCTTTTTACGCCTCAGGTCGCGGCTAAAACCGATTTTTCCGCGCTCTACTCGGAACTCAAGCATTATTACGGACCCGGAACAAAAGACCCTCTGGACGCAGTCATGTACCTGGACCAGAAAATGTACATGCAGGACGATATTCTGGTTAAAGTTGACAGGGCAAGCATGGCCGCTTCGCTGGAAGTCAGAGCGCCTCTATTGGATAAAGACATCGTATCGTTCGCCGCAAGGCTCCCGTCCTCCTTTAAACTTAAAGGGGCGACTACCAAATATCTGCTGAAACGGGCCGCGGGCAAACTGCTTCCTCCCGGCATTATCAACAGAAAAAAACAGGGCTTCGCGCTGCCTCTTACAAAGTGGATCAAGCACGACCTATCCGGACTTTTAGACGAGTATCTTAACGCCGGCAGGATTTCCGGCGAAGGTATTTTTAATCCTGACTGTGTAAAACAGCTCCTCTCTGAGCACAGAGCCGGGAGAAAGGATAACAGGAAAGCCGTATGGTCCCTGCTTGTATTCCAGATGTGGAAGGAAAGATTTAATCCGTCTCTGTAAAATATATGAAAAAGATATTATTTTTTTCCCTTATGTTTGCCGCGCTTTGCCTGATACTATTCGGCAAACTTTTTTTTCATTTAAATTCCGTATTCGGCAACTTCGGGGACCTTTACCTGCATTACTTCCCTTTAAAGTACCTTGTCTCGGAACACCTTATATCCGGCAAAATGCCGCTTTGGAACCCGTACATTTTCGCTGGGCAGCCGCTGCTGGCGAATCCCCAAAGCGCGGTATTCTATCCTTTTACCCTGCTGTTCTGTTTAGCGCCTCTGCCCTTCGCGTTTAACTTATTCGTGGCTGTGCATTTTTTTCTTGCCGGCCTGTTTGCCTACATCTTCCTGTCCAGCCTTAACCTTTCAAGAACGGCCTCGGCGCTGGGAAGCCTGGCGTTGGCATTTTCATCATTTCTAATATACAAAGTTCCGGCAGGGCATCCGATAGCCTTGTCTGGATATATATGGCTGCCTGTTATTCTTATGCTGTTAAATAAGATGGCTAAGGAAGACTCGGCTTTATGGCTCGCTCTGTTCTCGCTGTCTTTGGCTATTCAGTTTTTGTCCGGGCACACTCAACCCGTTTTTATTTCACTGACCTTTATTGCTTTTCACCTGGCCGCGCATAAGTTCTCGTACTGGAAAAAGCTTTTAATCGCTGCTGCTTTCACAATTTTATTGTCCTCCTTCCAGCTTATCCCAACCATGGAGCTTTCCAACATCCTGGAAAATGCCGTCTGGCCCCGCCTCGCGGCCGCGTATTCGCTTCCGTTGGGCAATCTTGTAAATATCCTGCTTCCAAATTATTTCGGCAATATCCTTGACGGAACTTTTATTTACCCGGGCAACGCATCGTATTTTTTTGAGCGCCACGCCCTGTATTTCGGGGTTATTCCGGCCCTGCTGGCGATGAGCGGCATCTACTTTGCCTTTAAACACCGCAGGTTTTTCTGGCCGCTTACCGTTATCTCGGGCCTGCTGCTTTCGTTCGGATTCGCCCTGCCTTTTTACGAAGACTTGTACTGGTTCGTGCCCGGCATGAAAATGCTCAGAGTGCCGGCGCGGTTTTATTTCATGGCCCTGACGGGCTTAACGGTGCTCGCGGCCGGTATGTGGGACCACTATTTTTCCAGGGCGTCCAGGTACCTTAAGTTCGCGCTTCTCGCGGTCGTCGCCGCCGACCTGCTGTTCTGGGGAGGTAAATTCATCTATTCGGAAAGCCTCGCGGGCTACAGAAAACCCAGCGAGCTTACCGGGTATTTCAGCCCTTTCTACAGGGTGATTACCCAGCCGGAAAAACTGCCCTCAAACAAATCAATGCTGTACCACCACTATAACCTTAACGGCTATGAAGCCGTGCTGCTGCAGGATTACTGCAGGTACCTGGGCCTGCAGGAAAAAAATGTTCTCTCCACGACGGGGCTGGCAAGGCACGATTTTACTTCGCCTCTGATAAAGGGCTTTTCTGCGGCCTATCTTATTTCGGCCGACAAGACAACGGGCTTCGGAGAACTTCTTGATGCCAGGGGCGGAACATATATTTATCACGACAAAGCGGCCTCAGGCAGGATTTTTCTGCCGAAAACCGTGGCGCCGATTTCCGAAGGCGAAGGTTTTGACCAGATAAATTACCTTCGTGCCGCGAAGCTCGCCCCGCAGGAGGAGCTTATGGTCACTGCGGCGCCTAAGGACTTCCCGTTGTATACTTCAGGAGGCAGGATTGTTTCATTTTTTTCAAGCTCCGACAAGATTTCCGCCGAACTTATTTTAAACGGGCCTTCGGCGGTTGTGATCGGGGATATCTTTTATCCTGGATGGAAAGCATATGCCGACTCAAGAAGCTTGCAGATTGTGCGGGGAAATAAGTCGTTTAGAACCGTATTTTTAAACTCCGGAGAGTACACGGGCGTCAAAAAGCTTTATTTGGTATACGACCCGGCTTCATTGCGTTTCGGGCTGATACTTTTCCTTCTCTCGCTGATATCATTGGCGGTTTATCTGGTTGTAAATGAATCAAAAAGGGAAAAAGTAAAATAAATACTTTGAGACCATTGTAAGATACGCCCCTTCTTTCCAAAAGTTTTGACAATTAGCCCGGAATCTTGATAGAATTCAAAATTGAGTCAATTGAAAAAGCCTGTTTCAGGAGCGAAATTTTGGGCTTTGTGCCGAGGCAAGGCGGCCGAAGCGAGCATATGCTCCACGGAGTATCTGTAAGCTGAGGGCAACGAAGCCGCAGGCCAAAGACCGAAATTGCAGCCCGAAAGAGGTTTTGCAACTGACTCAAATTAGGAGACTCTCATCAACAAGAAAGCATTTATCGGTTTATTCATAGGCGCGCTTTTTCTGTGGCTTACGCTAAGACAGATTGACCTGGCGAGCTGCTGGTTTTATATTACCAGGGCCAGCAAACCTCTTGTGCTCGCCACCGCTCTGGTATACGCGCTGGCTTTCGTGGTGCGCGCGTTCAGGTGGTCAAAACTGATTGAGCCGCTGAAAAAAATTCCCGCGTTTAAACTTTTTTCCTACCTTATCCTGGGCTTTTTCATGAACAGTCTGCTGCCCCTGCGGCTCGGCGAATTCATAAGGGCGCATGTCGCGGGACAGAAAACCGGCCTGCCCAGAAGCGGAATGCTCGCCACGGTGCTCGTTGAACGCCTTTTTGACGGTCTTAGCTATGTGACTCTTTTTCTCGTTGTCATCCAGTTTTTGCCGTTTCCGGAACTTGCAAAAAAGTCCATGCTGGCCGCCAGCGTAATTTTCATCGGAGCCATGATATTTCTTTTCTTCTTCGTAGCGCACCGCGATAAAGCAGAGATATTTTTCAGGAAAATTCCCATACCCGTGAAGTTCAGGGACCGGGCTCATAAAATATTCGTGAACTTTTTAGACGGGCTTACGATATTCTCTCACAAAAGCGGGCTTATCAGGGTATTTGCGTTATCTCTCGTTGTCTGGACCATTGAGGGAACGGCCTTTTTCGTGCTCGGCACAGCTTTTAACCTCAACCTTAATATTCTGCAGTGTGTCCTGGTTATGATTGTCATCGGAACCGGTTCAATCATACCCACTGCCCCCGGCTATGTGGGCACGGTTGAATTTCTCGGAGTTACATCCCTGACTTTTCTCGGGATAGATAAAAACCTCGCCTTTGGTTACATAATAACGCTCCACTTTTTACAGCTTGCCACCATCTCAATTCTGGGCATTCACGCTATGATAAAGGAAAAGCTCACGCTTTCCGAACTAGTGCGCATTCATAAATGAGCCGGCTCTCAAAACTCCCTTCCTGCGACAAAAACCTCAACTAGTTTTTTCACTGATTTATCTATCAATCCGCCTTGAAAAATGGGGCAATATTTGATAAAATTCCCTCATATGAAAGATAAAATCGGCATAGCCATGCTTATAGCCAGATTCTTTCCTGTTCAGGGCGGCGCCGAAGTTCAGTGCAAGCTTCTCTCCAACGAATTAAAACAAAAAAAATGCGATGTATTTATTTTGACCCAGTCACTTCCAGGTCTGATGCCCGTGGAAACGATTGATTCGCTTTCGGTTGTGCGGAAAGGCTTTTCTTTGAGCGGACTGATAGGGTCTTTGAGCTACCTGCTCTCGGGGCTTTACTACCTCGCCGAGAACAAAAATAAATATGACATTATACACGCGCACCTGGCCTCTACTCCCGCCGTTTTGGCCGGCATGGCCTCTAAAATACTGCATAAACCGTCGGTTCTGCTTATAGGCGGAAGCAGGAAAACCGGCGATATCGCCAGGGCAAACGAAACTTTTTACGGCAGGCTCAAGCTTTTTATAATTAAACATACCGTTGATGTTTTTGTCTGCCTCAGTTACGAGATTAAAAAAGAACTGTTTGACGCCGGTTTTGACCTGAGCAAAACCGTTATTCTTCCCAACGGCGTAAATATATCCAAATTCAAGCCCGCTGAAGAGGATGAAAAGAGAAAGATACGGGTTAAGCTCGGCCTTCCGGTTGACTCAAAGATTGTTCTTTTCACCGGGAGGCTTGAGCCGGGGAAAGGGCTTGACATCCTTATGGAAGCGTGGAAGTCAATGGAAAATGAGAACTACGCAAAACACTTGAGCCTCGTTATAAACGGCAGCGGTTCTCTTGAGAAAAGACTTAAGAACAGATACGCGAAATGCGCAAATGTCATCTACACAGGATGGACGGAAGACGCGGCTTCCTATATGAGATGCAGCGATATTTTCGTGCTTCCTTCTCTCGGTGAGGGTATGCCGAATTCACTTATAGAGGCAATGGCCTGCGGGCTTTGCTGCGTATCCACCAATATAGGCGGGGTCGTGGATTTAATTAACCACGCGGTCAATGGCATGCTCGTAAGGCCCGGGAACGCCAAGGAACTCGCTCAGGCTATAAAAGGCCTGTGCTTAAACAACGAGATTTCAGCCGAACTTGGGGTTAAAGCGAGAGAATTCGTGGAGAGCAAACTTTCAATAGAGAAAATAGCCTATCAGTATACCGAACTTTATAAAACCCTGCTGAGCCGCAAAAAGGTGCCATCTTGAAAATTTGTTTTGTCCTTCCGAGTTTCCATCCGATCGTCGGAGGCACGGAGAAACAGGCGCTCAGCCTTGCCAAATCGCTCAAAAACACCGGAGTCAGCGTTATTGTCGCCACCAGGCAAAGTCCCGGCCTGCGCAAAGAAGAAATTATTGAAGGCATACCGGTTTACAGGCTTTTTTCTCCGGGCAAGGGCAGATTCGCGTCACTGTTTTTCAGCCTGTCTCTTTTCTTATTTCTTATTTCCAGGCGCGCGGACTACGATATTATTCATTGCCATCTCATTTCCACGCTCGCCGCGGTAAGCGCCTTTGCCGCTAAATTGCTCAACAAAAGGCTGATAGTTAAACTTGGCGGCAGAGGGAGCATCGGCGATGTGAATCACATTACAAAACAGGCTCTGGCGGGCAATTTCAAGCTGAACCTGATAAAAAGAAAGGCTTCCTTTTTTGTCTGCCCGACCGCTGATATCGCCGGGGAACTGGCGGAGGCAGGTGTTGAGAGAGAAAAGATAAGGACAATTTATAACGGCGTTGACACGGGCGTTTACCGTCCCGCCGGCGGTAGTTCCCAAATAGAAGCGTTAAAAAATAAGCTTTTCAAGGGCAGTGGAAAATTCATATGCTTTACAGGCAGGCTTTCGCCGGAAAAGAACCCGGCTTTGCTGATGGAGGCGTTTATACCCCTGGCCGCAAAGTTCAAAGAATACAACCTCGCGTTTGTTGGCGCCGGGCCTCTGGAAAATACCCTCAGGAAAACGGCAAAAGAAAATAACCTGGACGAGAGAATACTTTTCACAGGCAGCACTGACAATGTCGCCGAATATCTTCAAGCCTGCGAAATATTCGCGATAACTTCGTTGTCCGAGGGCCTGCCCAACGCGATGCTTGAAGCAATGGCCTGCGGGCTCCCCGTGGTGGCTTCAAATGTGGGCGGCTGCGCGGAATTCATTTCCGATATGGTTAACGGTGTATTGTTTGAATCAAAGAACGCTTCACAATTGTCCGCGAAGCTGGAAATGCTGATAAAAGACCCGGCTCTGGCCGACAGGATCTCGGAAAACGCGCGCGGCTATGTGGCTAAAACCTGCGGCTTATCCTCCGTCACGGGCGAGTATATAAAGCTATACGCCTCGGCAGCGGCCGCGCGATTATAATTTATGAACTCAAATTATAAACTTGTCTGTATCTACCCTGCAACCTATGACGAATTAAAACAAAAGGGCGTCCTGCATCTAATGACCGAGAAGGATGAGAACGGTTTTTTTTCGCATGTTTATCATGTCCTGTATCCGGCTCCTGCCTCAAGGACTATGGAGTTAAACTCAAATCACACTATCATTGAAACGGGAAGATACCTTGGTTTTCTTTTTAATGTTCCCGGCCTGAGCTATTTAGCGGTTTTGCTGAATTTTGTTTTTTTGACTGCTAAGGTTATTCTTCTGGCGTACCGGGCCGGAGCTTCGGCCATACGCTCTCAGACTCCGTATATTGAGGGGCTCTGCGCCCTTGCTGCGTCCTGGGTAACAGGCATTCCTTTTTGCGTTTCAATACATTCCGATTATGACAAATGTTATCTGCTGAACCCGCACGGAGGAGCTCCCGTTTTTTTTGGAAGCAGAAAATCCGCGAAAGCTTTGGAGAGATTTGTTCTTTCCAGAACACCCGTTGTAATGCCTATTCGGGAACACCTGGCAAAATACGCGGTCTCCAGCGGGGCAAGCCCGTCCTCTATAAGGGTTATACCTCATGGCATTGATATGGCCCCTTTCCTGGAAGGAGAGCGAAACAGCGCCAGAAAAGATCTGGGACTGCCGCAGGATTTGAAAATAATTTCATTTGTCGGAAGGCTGAGCCGCGAGAACTTTATTTTGGATTTAATACCTATAGCGGAGGAAGTCCTGGCCGGAAATAAGGATATTCTTTTTACCGTGGTCGGCTCCGGGCCTTTGGAAAAGGAATTTATTGACAGCATCGCGGTTCACGGGTTGGGCGGCATATTTAAACTGTACGGTTTTCAGCCGAGGGAGAAAGTGGCAAAATTCAGGATTTCATGCGATATCTCGCTCTGCCTGATGGGAGGGTACAGCCTCATAGAATCCGCCGCGGCAGCGAAACCGATTGTTTCCTACGATCTGGAATGGCACCACGAGATAGTTGAAAACGACCTGACCGGATTTCTGATCAAACAGGGGGATGTCAAACAGGCCGCCGACTCAATAACCCGCCTTTTGCAAAACAAGAATAAAGCGGAGCAAATGGGCAGAAACGCAAGGGCCAAAGTCATTGAAAAACATTCTCTGGAAAAGACTTCTCAGATAAAAATTAAATATTACGACGAATTAATCAGCGGCGGGACGCGGTTATGAGCAACTACTTTACCGGAGACAAATACTGATGTGCGGAATATGCGGATTTATTAACTTCAACGGGAACGCCGCCGACGCGAACCTGCTTGACCGGATGACGGATAAACTCGTCCACCGCGGGCCTGACTCAAGAGGGGTCCTGCTGCACGGGAATGTGGCTCTTGGCCACAGAAGGCTTTCAATTATTGACCTTTCGGACGCCGGAAGGCAGCCGATGCAAAATGAAGACGGCACGATAACCGTTGTTTTCAACGGGGAGATTTATAACTTTCAGTCTCTTAGAACGCGACTGGAGAGCAAAGGCCACATATTCAAGAGTCACACTGACACCGAGGTGATCGTACACCTTTACGAAGAGATGGGCGAAAACTGCCTTTCTGAACTAAGGGGGATGTTCGCCTTCGCGATCTTTGATAAAAGAAACAAAGCAGTCTTTATAGCCAGGGACAGGGTCGGCAAAAAACCGCTTGTTTATACGCTCTTTAACAACAGCTTTTACTTCGCGTCGGAAATAAAATCAATTTTAGAGGCCCCGGGCATAAAGAGAGACGCTGACCATGACGCTCTGTTAAGGTACATGTCGTTTATTTATGTGCCTTCGCCTTTTACGGCGTTCAAGAATATCAGCAAGCTTCCTCCGGGCTGTTCTCTTATGGCTAAGAACGGAAAAGTTGAGATTAAAAGATACTGGAAACTTGAAAAACAGGAGGTTGGTTCCGGCGAAAATGAAATCAAAGACACGCTTTTTAACATTTTTGAGGAATCCGTAAAACTCCGCATGTCCAGCGATGTGCCGCTCGGGGCTCTGCTCTCGGGAGGCTTTGATTCTTCCAGCGTTGTAGCCCTGGCCAGCAGGCACTCCGCCACTCCGATAAAAACATTTTCAATAGGCACCGGAATGGGGCCTGACCCGGAATTCCCTTACGCCTCACTGGTCTCAAAAGCTTTTAAAACCGACCACACTCAGATAACGGTAAAACCTGACTTGCTCGGGATTTTGCCGAAAGTTATCGGATATTTTGACGAGCCCTGCGCCAACTATCCCATACTTCTCTCTTATTTGCTTACCAGGGAGATGAAAAAATATGTCACTGTTGTATTGACCGGTGACGGCGCTGACGAACTTTTCGGCGGCTACTCGGGATACAACCAGCAAAAACGATTTTTAGCGCTGCACAAACTGCTTGGCGCCGTACCGGCCGGAGCGTACGGCCTTCTGGCGAAACTTGCGGGCGGAAACCGGGGACTTGCCAGAAAATTACTGATCGCCTCAACGCCCGCGGCTGAACTTAAGGTACTGGGAGCGAATTTAAGGGGAAAAGAAATACAGAGCCGCTTTTTCCCCGGTGAAGGCATGGACACGGAACTGGGAAGGGCCTACCGCGAAATCCTGGACAATAATTATCTTCCTGACGGCATGAACCAGTCAATGTTTATTGACCTGATGTACAACCACCAGCACAATGTCGTCCTGACTTCCGACATATGCGGCATGGCCAACAGCCTTGAGATAAGATGCCCTTATCTGGACAACAAACTGGTGGAAGCGGCCTTTAACATACCCGCGAAATTAAAGGTGCCTCATTACTGGGGGCACAATAAAAATAAATATATCATGAAAAAAGCTTTTGAAAACATACTCCCTGATTCCGTTCGTTTCAGAAGGAAAATGGGCTTTGGCTACGCCGTCCCGTACCAGCGCTGGCTCAGGACGGACTGGAAATCCTATGTGGAGAAACAAATAATCAACGACAGATCCTTTGATGAGCTGATCGGCAGAGACGCCGCCAAGAAAACCTGGTCCGATTTTATAGGCGGCGATGACGGACGGACCATGGAGGTCTGGTCTTTATTAGTGCTCAAAATTTGGCACGATATGTATATTCTTAATAAAACCGTTGAGGAATTTGAGGCGTAATGAATATTAAGAATCACGAGCACCAAGAAGTTAAAAACTCTTTCTGGGATTACAGCGCGATACTTACAAGCAATTTTTCGCTGATCCTTTTGTCATTTATTTCCTCAACCATTATGGCCAGAGCGTTGGGCCCGAAAGGGCTGGGGACATTCGCTTTATTTCAGATGTTCGTCGGGCCCGCCTTTATTTATCTTTCCGCGTGGACCGGAAGCGCCGCCCTGCGCTACTGCAAAGAAGAATACATGCTTGAAAACAAAATCTACCGGGTTTTCTGGGCAAGAAACTTTATCATGCTGCTTACGGGTTTTATAATACTGCCGGCCATGTTCTCTCTGCGCGGTTTTATCACTTCTTTCATGGGCCTGCCGGCCTGGTCCTTCTGGCTGCTGGTGGCGTATGTTATCATTATGTCCTATTACAATTTTCTGGAATATGTCTTTCAGTCAATGCGTTTGTTAAAGCGCTACGCGCTGATGCGCTCTTTGGAAAAACTTTTTTTCGTGACCGGGCTGCTGCTCATCGTTTTCAACGCGCTCAGGGGCGATGTGATAACCGTTGTGATAATTTCCATGAGCGGGATGCTCCTGCTCACCCTGCTCGGTTTTATTTCCGTGGGCTCCGGAGTTTTCAGGCCGGTTAAAACCGACAGAGAGACAATAACGCGCGTGCTTCGCTTCGCGGCTCCGATGCTTATTGGCGGCACCTGCACCTACATCGTCAACTGGGTGGATGTGATCGTCATAAAAACCTATTTATCCGTTGAAAAGGTCGGCATTTATTCGCTCGCCTATCAGGGCATGACAGTCGTCCAGCAGGTATCCATGTCGGCCATAGCGGTGCTTTCGCCTATGATAGTGGCCCTGAAAGTTAAAAACCGCGAAGACCTCGTTGAAAGATACGCCGCCAGGTTTGTCCCGCAGGGAATGTTTTTCTGGGTTATCTTTGTTTCCCTGCTTATGCCGGTTTCCGCCGCGCTTATTCCTCTGATTTTCGGAAAAGCTTTCAGCGGAACAGTGCTTCCGTTTAACATTCTCATGATAGGAATCGGCGCGAACTTTATTTCATCGCTTTTTACTCCGCTTGAGCACGCTTATGAACTGACCCGGAAAACGCAGAAAGCGTTCATAGCGATCGCGCTGATTAATATAGCCGGAGATATTTTTCTTATCCCCAGAATCGGGATAGCTGGAGCGGCCCTGGCCACAGCGGCGGCTTTTCTTACAGGGTTTTACTGGTATGGGTATATCTGCGCCAGGCGGGCCGGGGTCTCCATAAGGACGCCCCTATTGCTCAGTTCCGTCACAATTTTGTCTTTTATTCTGTTTAACTCCGGTTTTCCGGCCGCGCTTGAACTGGCATTTGTGCCTATCTTGCTGGCCTATTCCGTTATCCTCGCGAGATATCTTAAAATATTCAACAGAAACGATGAAAGCATTTTTGAACAGATACACATGCCGAGCGCCGTGCGCGCGCTGGCCGTAAAAGCATACAGAACAAAACTTTTAACCGGAGATAATTGAATGAAACTCAAACTGATGGACCATCTGATCTGCCCCGCCTGCCATGGGAACCTGCGGCTTAAAACCGAGTCACAGGAAGCAGGCGAGATAATAAGCGGCGAACTGCTTTGCGAATGCGGCGCCAGTTACCCCGTAAGCAAAGGGGTTCCGCGCTTTGCCGCCGTCCCTTCCGCCGTGAAACAGTCGCCTGACACCGTAGAGAGCTTCGGTTTTGAATGGCAGACCCACAAACAACCTTACAGCAGAGAGAAACTTAAAAAAATCGTGCTTGAGCAGTGCAAACTTGAGGAATCATTTTTTCCGGGCAAGCTGATACTTGACGCGGGCTGCGGCGCCGGGCTCCAGACAAAATTCATGAATGAACTCGGAGCCGAAGTAATCGGAGTGGACCTTTCGGAAGCGGTCAACTCGGCCTTTGAAAATAACAAATCCTCGGAGAAGGTTCACATAATACAAGCCGACCTCAATAACCTTCCGCTCAGAAAGAAAACCTTTGACATGGCTTACAGCGAGGGAGTTCTGCACCATACTCCGGACCCGAAGGCGTCTCTGTACAACCTGATGGGATTTGTTAAAAAAGGCGGTTACATAGCAGCCGGTTTTTATTTTAAAATGGACCGCTTTGACATAGGCCTTTCCACAAAAGATATCGTGCGCAGGATTCTTTCAGTATTCCCAAAAAAATTCGTCTATTACCTCTGCTGGCTGACCGTGCCGCTGAACAAAATGCCGGTGATAAAGAATATAATGCGGGACCGTTTTATTTTGTTTGATCCGAATAATCCCGACGATAAATTCACCTGGTGTTTGAATTTTGACTTTTTCGGACTGCACAAATACCAGTTCTATTACACGGAGAAAGAAGTACACGACATGTTTTACAACGCGTCCGTAAAGCTCAAAGACATAGTCAAGGGTAAAATCAACTTTTTCAGGGCAACGATAGATGAATGAACCTGTGCCGCTAAAATCCGTTCTGGCGGATTCAATAAAGAGCTTTTCCCGGGAAGACAACCTGCTTATAGAGTCAGGCCGCGGGATATACTCGTGGCTTGAAGGCCTGTTAAACGCGGAGCATGAAATTGTTGACCCTAAAACCGCCTGCGCTTTGAGCCATGTCCAGTACGCCTCCTCCTATTTCGCGCTTTCCGCCGTAATTATGGGCATAATTTCAGGGGAGAAAAAACACTTTGATACGGCCTCCAGGGTTTTTAAAAAGTCGGTATTGAAAACCGGGAGCCGCAGGACAACAGCGGACAATGTGTTTGCCTTCGCTTTCGCCGCGTTTTTGCTGGAAGCCTGCGGCACCGAGCCGGATTTGGCCGCGGAACTAAAAAACATCGCTCAGCATTTAAACCATCTTTCCACAAAGGATTCCAAGGAAGGCAACAATAATTTTCTCCTGAGGCTTTTATGCGACTATATGCTCCACGGAGGAGTTTATAAGTCCAACGAGCTCGCCGAGTATCTATTTCACTGGCAGCTTAAAGACGGAATATATTTTGACTATCCGAGAAACCCCTTGGCGCGTTCCGAGATAATGGTTTCACTGGCTTACCATTCAAGGACAACTTTCATCGCCCTTCTGGCGTACTTTGTGACAGGCAACAAGTATATTCTTGAATCCTGCCTTAAGGCCCTTTCGGCATTAAACGAGACTACGGCGCGGGACGGTGAAGCATTTTATTTCGGCAGGTCCATGAATTCGCTTTTTGCCTGCTCCAACGCCGTCGCCTCCCTGGCGCTGGCCTCAAGGCTTCCGGTAGACTGCGGAATAGACAAAGGGCAGGCAGCCCTGCTGAAAGACAGGATCTTTTCTTTTTACGCCGGATACAGGCACAAGGACGGCAGTTTTGCCCTTGTTCCCAATGAGCGCGACAAAGAGTTTTGCGGCTACGAAAAATACATGTACCCGAGCGTTTACAATTCCTACGCCTGCGCCCTGTTTTTATTTTCCGGCCTGCTTGCCGGGCCTGCCGAAACCGAAAAACCGCGGGAGACAGAAAAACCCGCTTTTAACAAACTGTCGGATTCGGGTTTTATATTGTTTCAAACGGCGGGCTTTTCAACGGCCCTGAACATAAAACCTCCTTTGTTCATAGACACCGAAAACGGAGTTGGAAGCGGGCCCACTTTCGCCGGCCATAGCCCTCTTTTTCTCAAGTACCGCGGCACCGACCTGCTGCCCTCGCTTCCCATAAGAGAGAATGAACCCGGCAGGGGATACTACGCTAAATTTGACCCTACGACGGCCGGATTTAACCCCTTCATTAAAACGGGAAGGGGAGTGGTAACCTTTTCCAGAGCGTCCAGGGTCTCGCTCAAGTACCGGACAAACACTATTTTTGTGTATGTCTCAGGCCCGCTGCTTGAGATAAAACTAAAACGCATGAACTCTATCCTGCGAAAGGCTTTAAAAGCCGTCAACCTTGTTTTTTCATTGCTTGGCGCGCGCCTCCCGAAACCATTGGCTTATTCGGACTATCAGGAAGTCAGGTTCACGGAGATACCGGGATCGCGCTATGACCGGCTAATCAAGCTGGAGGACGATTCATTCCTGTTCTTAGACCTGCTCCCCGCGGACAAGTGGCAGACATCGCTGAGGCTCTGCGAGCTCTCCGTCGCGGAAAACGAAATACTTGACTGCAGCTACCCGGGCCTCAAGCTTTCGGCTTTCGTTATGAACTCGCGGTTTGAGAACCCGGCGGAACTGCCCACAAGCAAAGGCCCGGCA
Organism: Elusimicrobia bacterium RIFOXYA2_FULL_47_53; assembly: GCA_001800315.1. Taxonomy (GTDB): domain Bacteria; phylum Elusimicrobiota; class Endomicrobiia; order Endomicrobiales; family XYA2-FULL-47-53; genus XYA2-FULL-47-53. The sequence goes on from MGVE01000008.1 coordinate 77,178, forward strand.
AAGCTATGGACAACGACAGCTCCCGCCGTGCCCATAAATGAAATTTTTTCAGGCCTTACGCTTTTATATACGAATGAGAAAGCGGAGCGGTCGCTTAATGAAATGAGGTCGCTGATAAAGGATTTCGCTAAGGAACAATGAAAACAATTATCAAGAAACTTATTATCCTGTGTCCGCTGAGCCTTAAACTTTTCGTCTGGAGATTTCTGCGCTCAATCAATTACAGGGACAGAAATGCCGTTTTCTTTTTTTTAAAAAACTCGGAGTTTGACAGTGACCTGCTTTCCACGCTTATCCGCATGAACGCGAGCGTCTTAAACAAGGCCATTAACAAAACCGCGCCCGCCTCCGGCGCCTCCGCCGACAATCTTAAAAAATACCTTGCCCTCTGGGAAGAAAATTCTTTTTTGAAAACTCCCGATATAGAGTGGAGCGAGAAAACCCTCAAGGATTTCGCGGCCGGGGCCGCGGCCGGAACCGCTCCGAGTCAAAGGGAAGCAAACCCCCAGGCTGTTTTAAACAACCTGCTATCACGCAGGAGCGTAAGGCTTTTTAAGAACAGCGATGTTTCAAAAGATGTTGTGGAAAAAATTATAGAGGCGGGCCGCTGGGCTCCCTCGTCATGCAACAGGCAGACCTGGAAGATAATAGCCGTTAAAAGGCCCTTAGGAGTCAAACCGGACTCGCCGGCCGCCCCCGTGAGCCTGTATGTCTGCCTGGACGAGAGAGGTTACACGGAAAAATACGCCCCGGCCATGGACGCGGCCGCCATAGTTGAAAATATGCTTTTATACGCCAATGCCCTCGGCCTGGGAGCCTGCTGGATATACCAGGCCGATTCCGTCAACCAGAACTCTCTGAGACGGCGTTTTGAACTGCCGGAATATTTTTATGTATATTCGCTGGTGCTGCTGGGCCATCCTGCGGCAGAGCCCGCGGCTCCGGAGAAAAAACGCCTGCGGGAAAATGTTAAGTTTATAGGATTTTAATCATGTGCGGCATCGCGGGACTTATCCACTTTAATAAATCTCATAACTCCGACCCTGAAACCGTCAGGAATATGACAAACGCCATACGCCACCGAGGCCCGGACGATGACGGTTTTTTCATTGAAAACAACATCGCGCTCGGAATGCGCAGGCTTTCAATAATAGATTTGCCTGGCGGCCATCAGCCTATGACAAACGAGGACGGCACCGTATGGCTGGTTTTTAACGGAGAAATTTATAATTTCCGTGAACTGCGCTCCGAGCTTACCGCCAAGGGACATAAATTCAAAACCAATTCCGACTCGGAAGTAATTATTCATCAATACGAGGAGAGCGGGCAGGACTGCGTCAGCTATTTTAACGGCATGTTCGCTTTCTGCATTTACGATAAAAAGAAAAACAGCCTCCTGCTGGCCCGCGACAGGATGGGGGTAAAACCATTATACTATTCAGCGAACCGGCAAAGTTTTGCTTTTGCTTCCGAAATCAAATCCCTGGTCAAAAGCAAACTGACCGGCAGAGAAGTTGATACCGAGGCGCTTTACGACTACATGACATTTCGTTTTGTGCCAGCGCCAAAAACTATGCTTAAGGGCGTCAATAAGCTTCCTCCGGCCCGCACGCTCACGGTAAATCTGAACGATGGCTCCGCGAGCATAGCAAAATACTGGGAAATACCCACCGCCGCCGAGTCCGGCTCTATTTCTTTTGCCGAGGCAACCGATGAACTCTCGGCGCTTTTTAAGGATTCCGTTGAAAAACGCCTTATCAGCGATGTGCCTCTCGGCGTGCTTTTAAGCGGCGGCCTTGATTCCACCTGCGTCACGGCGGCGATGCATGAAATAGGCATAAGCAGAATCAAAACTTTCTCAGTGGGCTTTTCGGAAGGCGGAATATTTGACGAGTCACCTTACGCAGAAGAGGCTTCCAGGCACCACGGCATAGAGAACAATAAAATAATAATCGGCCTGAACGAGTTTCGGGAATACCTCGGCGATTTCGCCTACGATATTGACGAGCCCATCGCCGACCTGGCCTCCATACCGCTTTACTTTGTTTCAAAGCTCGCCAGAAAAGATGTAAAAGTTGTTTTATCCGGAGAAGGCAGCGACGAGCTGTTCGCGGGATACGATTTTGACAGGATAGCCCTGGCGCTTGAAAGAATCAAGATGGTTCACGCTGTGCCGAAAATCCTGCGCGACAGCCTGCCTAAAGCCGTTTTGTCGCCTTTTGGTTTTAAGGGGCTTCTGGAAAAGCTTGACCGGTTTAACGCGCCGGTTTCGGATTACGCCCGACAGAGATTGTTCCACATCACTAATATTTTCGGTGAAAAAGACAAGCTCGTGCTGGGCTTGTCCGGAAATAATTCTTTTGAGAAAATAAAATCGCTTTACGCCGGCTCAGGCAATCTTGACCCGATTAACCAGATTCTTTATGTTTACTCAAAGTCGTGGCTCCCGGAAGACCTTTTAATGAAAGCCGATAAAATGACCATGGCCAACTCGCTGGAGCTCCGTGTTCCTTTTTTGGATTACAGGCTCGTTGAATTTGCCTTCAGCCTTCCGTCAGCCTATAAGGTCAGGGACGGCGCCGGGGGTTTTTCAACAAAACACATTCTAAGAAACGCCTTCAAAGGAAAAATACCCGGCTCAATATTAAACCGCAAAAAACAGGGTTTCCCGGTGCCGGCCTATTCCTGGATCAAAGGCCCTTTAAAGGCTTACGCCAAGGAGATCCTGCTGGACCGGGGCAGGTCGGGTTTTTTTGACGCTAAAGAAACCGCGAATCTATTTGCCGCCCTTGATTCTCCGGACGCCGGAGCTCCGGAAAAGCTCTGGTCCATGATAGTCTTTGAACTCTGGCATAAAAAATACATTAACTCCTATGAATAAATTTTTGCTTTTATCCTACACTTTTCCGCCGCTTCTCGCTCCCGGCTCGTTTCACTGCGCCAGGATAGCGGCTAACATCCCCAACCACGGCTGGGAACCGGTTGTAGTTACGGTAAAAGGGGAAAAGAGCCTTTTTCCTGTGGACGAAAAATTGAACGAACTTTTTCCGGCCGGCACCAGTATAAACAGAACAGGGAGCTTTGAAAATATTTTGTGCGTAAAAGCAGCGGGCAGACTGGCTCCTTTTCTGCTTGCCATGCCGGATCAGCAGATAGGCTGGCTCCCTTACGCGCTCTCCCGGGCAAAACGGCTGATAAATAACGGCGGCATTGACCTTATCTATACCAGGGCGAACCCATTTACATGCCATCTGGCGGGGCTTTCATTAAAGAAACGCTTTAATCTTCCCTGGGTCGCGCATTTTAGCGATCCGTGGACCGATAGCCAGTATTTCAAAAAATATAACTCTTTCCAGCTCGCGAAGAATCTTAAATGGGAAAGAGAAACCATGGAACTTGCGGACCGAGTTGTTTTCACAAACGAGTACGCTATGGATCTGGTAATGCGTAAATACGGCGCCCTGAAAAGCAAATGTGAGGTAATTCCTCAGGGGTTTGACGCTTCCGTACTGGAAAAGATACGGAAATCTTCAAAACTTTCCGAGCTTAAAGCGCTAAAGAAACCGCTTAGAATTGTCTACACCGGTAACTTTTACGGCGAACGCAGCCCGCGCTATCTTATTGACCTGCTTGCCGAAATAAATTCCGCCAATGCCGGACTTTTGAAAGATTTTGAGATTTTACTCGTCGGCAGCATGGGAAGAGAAATCAAAGAACTTATTGACCTTCGCCGCCTGAGCGGCTGTGTAAAGGCCATAAACACCGTTCCTTATTTTGAAAGCCTTGCCTACATGGAATCGGCTGATATTTTGCTTTTGATAGACGCCCCCAATAGCGTTTTCAGCCCTTTTCTGCCTTCAAAACTAATTGAGTACGCGGCAACCGGCAAACCAATTTTGGGGCTGACTCCGGTCAAAGGAGCTGCGGCCGAGTTTTTAAGGTCAACCGGCAATCCCGTCATAAGCCCCGATGACAAAGAGGGTATTAAAAAGCTCTTCTCGTATATTCTCTCGGGAAATTTTACTTATGCTCAAAATTATGAGAAAATAAACGGCGTTTACAACGCTTCGGCCACAACCGGCAGGCTTGCGGCTATATTTGACAAATTGATAAAACGGGGAGAAAATGAGAAAAGTTAAGATAGCTGTCGTAGCCGGCGCCAGGCCCAATTTTATGAAGGTCGCGCCTTTAATATCGGAGCTTAATAAAATTGGAGCTTTTGACACCGTTCTTGTGCACACCGGCCAGCATTATGACCGGGAAATGTCCGCGATTTTCTTTAAAGAGCTCGGGCTCCCGGCTCCGGATAAGTACCTTGGCGTGGGAAGCGCGAGCCATGCCGTTCAAACCGCCCGTGTAATGGAGGCTCTTGAAAAATATTTCCTGAAACTCAGGCCGGATCTGGCGGTTGTTGTCGGTGATGTCAACTCCACGCTCGCGGCCAGCGTCGTATGCTCTAAGATGCTCATTCCCGTGGCCCATGTTGAGGCAGGGCTCCGCTCTTTTGACAGGACTATGCCCGAAGAGATAAACCGGATCGTAACCGACTCGCTTTCCTCATACCTGTTCACCACAAGCCCTGAAGCCAGGATAAACCTTCTTAAAGAGGGCGCTAAGCCCGCGGCTATTTATTTCACCGGCAATGTCATGATAGATACTTTAAAAAAACTTAAAAAAGCCGCGGAACGCAGAAACACTCTCGCCGAAATGGAGCTTAACAAAAACGGATACGCTCTGCTTACGCTTCACAGGCCTTCAAATGTAGACGACAGGGAATCTTTCGTAAAAATTATTAAGGCATTGAAATACATCTCTACAAAACTTACGGTGGTATTTCCGGCACACCCGAGAACGGTTAAACAGCTTTCAAAATTCGGGCTTGCGGGCTTGCTTAAAGGCGCCGATATCAGGCTGATAAAGCCAGCCGGCTACCTGGACTTTCTAAACCTTATGGCCAACTCAAAGTTCGTGCTCACAGATTCGGGCGGCATTCAGGAGGAGACAACGGTGCTGGGAATACCGTGCCTGACGCTGAGAAACAATACCGAAAGGCCGATCACCGTTTCTCAGGGAACCAATCTGCTTGTCGGAGGAGAAAGCTCGGCGATCAGCGCGGCAGCCGACAAGATACTAAATAATTCTTTTAAAAAAGCGAAAATCCCCAGATTTTGGGACGGCAAGGCAGCCGTCAGGATCGCCTCTATTTTAAAGCGGGAGTTTTCAAACAGAAAATGAACAGGCATTTGATTTACGCTTTTGTCATAGGGCTTTTATTGAGGGCGGCTTTCACGCTTTTCTATCCCTATGAAACATTTTATCCGGACTCTTATGACTACCACAAAATTGCCGTAAATCTGGTTTCAGGACAGGGCTATTCCATTGAACCGGGCGAACCCACCGCCAGAAGGGCTCCCGTTTACCCGCTTTTTCTTGCCGCGGTATACTCTCTTTTCGGCGTAAGCGCAATTGCAGTGGGTATTATTCAGTCCGTTCTCGGCGCCTTCGCCTCAATTCTCATTTACAAACTCTCAAAAGAATATTTTTCCGAGCGCGTTTCATTAACCGCTCTTTACGCGTCAGCGCTTTATCCAGTACTTATCTCCTACTGCGGCCCCGTGCTGACCGAGACACTATTCTCTTTTATGCTTGTGCTTTCCGCTCTCTTTATAGCAAGAGCCGTTAAAAACCGCTCTGTATTCTATTACCTTACAGCCGGGCTGGTTTTCGGCCTTGTAAACCTGACAAGGCCCGATACTATCCTTCTGCCTTTCCTGCTTCTGGCGGCTATGCTTGTTAATTACGAAAAAAAGAGAACTGTTCTGCCGCACTTTCTGCTGTTTGTTTTTGCCGCGGCTGTGCCCTTTATTCCGTGGACGGCAAGAAACTATTCAAAGTTCCATTATGTATTTCCGGGCCAGTCCGGAGCGCTTGGCGCCCTTGTAAGGTCCGATGCCTGGTACGCGATGAATGATACCACCGAAGAGAACAAGATTGAATTTGACAAATGGAACCGCTATCTTGAATCGGTACAGAAAGAGCTGGGTCCGGCGGAAGCGGAAAAAAAGCTCTTAAACGAAGGGATAGAAATAATTCTGCGCCATCCGGTTAAATTTTCGGCCCTTGTCGCAAAAAGATTTCCGCGGTTCTGGATAACAAGCCACAGCTCAATGTTTTCCATAAGCGAACCGAACAGCGCGTACCTTTCGCGCGGACAATATCTTATCCTGGGCGTAAAAACCGCTCTGCTCGGGCTTCATGTTTTGCTTCTGGCCTCGGCCCTGATGGGAATTTGGCTCGCGAAAACCAGGCTCAGAGAGGCCTCTTTCCTTTTAGTGCTTGTATTCTATTCCTCGCTTTATGTGTTCGTTGACATACCAAACAGGCACCATGTGCCATATATGCCGTTTATTATTATTTTTTCTTCTGTCGCGGTAAGTTATTTAATGGATAAATTTTATGTGCGGAATAACAGGCTGGTTTAATTACTCCAAATCCAATATCCCGGGAAGCGAAGCGCTTTTAAGAAAAATGTGCTCCGTAATAACCCATCGAGGCCCAGACGACGAAGGGCTGCGCCTTTCTTCCGGCGCGGCTTTAGGCATAAGGCGGCTGGCGGTAATAGACCTTAAAACCGGCTCCCAGCCTATCCACAACGAGGACAGTTCTCTTTGGGTAGTCTGCAACGGAGAGATCTATAATTTTCAGGAACTCACCGAAACCTTAAAAAAGCGGGGGCACCGGTTTTACACGAAAAGCGATGTTGAGGTAATTGTCCACCTTTACGAGGAATACGGCACGGCGCTTCTGCCGCATCTGAGAGGAATGTTCGCCTTCGCTCTTTTTGACGAAAAGAAAAACCTGTTCTTCGCCGCCCGGGACCGGCTCGGCAAAAAACCTTTTACCTACGCCCTCTGCGGCGGTTCGCTGGTCTTCGGCTCGGAAATAAAATCCATTCTTGAGTTCCCGGGAATTAAGAGGGAAGTTAATTATAACGCGATACACCATTACCTGACATACCAGTATGTCCCTTCGCCGCTTAGCGCCTTTGAGGGCATACACAAACTTCCGCCGGCGAGCAGCCTGATTTGCGGCTCGTCCGGGAAAGTAACGATTGAACGCTACTGGCAGCCGGATTTCAGAAATAAACTTAACTATACTGCCGCTGAGTGGGAAGAGGCCCTGCTTAATAAACTGGAAGAATCCACCAGAATCAGGATGGTCAGCGATGTTCCGCTCGGCGCCTTCCTGTCTGGAGGAGTTGATTCTTCGGCGGTGGTGGCGATGATGGCCAGAAATTCGTCCCAGCCCGTTAAAACCTTTTCTATTGGTTTCGCAGAACAGGACTTTTCGGAACTGAAATTTGCCGCTGTTGTGGCAAAGAAGTTCGGAACCGACCACAGGGAGTTCATTGTTAAACCTGAAACAGCGGAAATTCTTCCGAAACTTGCCTGGCACTACGGCGAACCGTTCGCGGACTCTTCCGCTCTGCCGTCGTATTTTGTGGCGAGGGAAACAAGAAAGCATGTCACTGTCGCGTTAAACGGCGACGGTGGAGACGAAAGCTTCGCCGGATACCTGAGGTACAAAGCCTTCAGGTTTTCCGAAATGACGGCTCCCGTAAACAAATTTATCTACGCCATAGGCTCGCCTTTGTCGCGGCATCTGCTTAAGTACTCGTCGGGCCCGGTAAGGAAATATTTAAACTACGCTCTTAGGGTCAGTTCCGCCCTTTCCCAGCCGCCGGCAAGACGAAATATCCGCTGGCATTCAATTTTTGACAATGAGGCCAAAAACGCCATTTATTCGGAAGCCATGATCAACCGCTTTGACGGCAACGACGCTTTTAAATACCTTGAAGACATTTTTAACGGCGCGCCGGCTCAAAACAATACCGACCGCCTGCTTTACACCGACCTTTCGGCGTACCTGCCCGAGTGCCTGCTCGTAAAAATGGATATCGCATCCATGGCCAACTCGCTTGAGGCCAGGAGCCCTTTTCTGGACCACGAGCTTGTTGAACTGGCCGCGCGGATGCCGCCTGAGCTTAAGCTTAAAGGACTCAACGGAAAATATATACTTAAAAAATCCTTAAAGGGCATTTTGCCCGCCGAGATACTCAGCAGAAAAAAAATGGGTTTTGGAATACCCGTTAACTCCTGGTTTAGAAACGAGCTGCGCGCCTATTTGAAAGACACCGTACTCTCGGAAAAAGCCCTCGCGAGGGGATACTTTAAGAAAGACGCGCTTGAGAAACTTATTGCCGAGCATGACTCCGGCAGGGCGGAACACGGCTACAGGCTCTGGGACCTGCTAATGCTGGAATTATGGCACAGGGAGTTCATAGACTGACAATACAATGAATTCAAATATTAGCAGAACAAATACCATGCTTCTAATATCTCTTTTCACGGCCCTTTCTTTATTCCTGAGCTTCTGGGGAGTAAACGCCGGGCTTCCGTCAAACGAAACGGCCGCTTTGATTTTTCCCGACCGCTCAGTGCTCAGGGACCTGGGCGGCGTTTTGAAGTCAACCCGGGAAGAGGTTTACTCGGACTACAGGAAACAAACCGGCATTGAACTGCTTAAGACCTATGAGCCCGACGACGACACCGTTACGGCAGTGGTATCCGGCAGGCCGGCCTCAATTCAAAAGAAAAAGCTCCACTCCATGCGCTCGGGGCTTTTGCAGAGCAGGTTTCCGGACGAACAGAAAAGCATAATGGCCCTTTCAAACATAAAACCTGCGGTTTTTGATTTTAATCCGAATATTTTCCAGTATGGGGGGCTGTACTTTTACAGCGTCGGAGCCGCTCTGAAGGCCTCGGAACTTGCCGGCATAGCGAAGATTACTTCCGATGTTGAATACTATTTTAACAACCAGGACAAAGCCGCAATGCTCTACATAGTGCCCAAATGCTTGGGAGGCATTCTCGCGGCCGCGGCTGTGCCGCTTATATATATACTCGGAGGGCTAATCTCCGGCAAAAGGGCCGGCATTTTCGCGGCCTTTATGCTGGCCGCGCTCCCGTCGGTCGCCGCGGAATCTCATTCCTTTAAACCCTATTCCTTCTTTCTTCCCTTTATGACGGCCTCGCTCATCTTTTCCTTTAAGGCCTGCAGCAGGCCGGGCAGGCTTAACTTTTTCCTTTCGGGAGTTTTCGCCGGCTTGAGCGCGGGAGCTCTTATAATAAGCGGCACGGCGCTAATCTCTTCAATCGCGGCCTATTTTTTCAGCTTAAAGAAAAATGATAAAAATCCGGCGGGCATTCTTTTCATTTTTGCCGGTTTTGCCGCGGCTTTTATCGCGGTCAACCCTTACTGGCTGCTCTCCTTTAGCGAAGTAAAAAACGAATTCTCTCACCTGACGCGCCAGGCCCCGTTTATATTTTCTCCGGCGAGAATGTTTCATCATTTCTTTTTTGAGCTTCACAAAATTACCGGCTGGGGAGTTTACATGCTGTTTGCGGGAGGCCTCCTGCTGGCACTTAAAAAAAGGTCAGCCCAGGACTGGATACTGCTTTCGGGCCTGCTTCCATTTTACATATATACCGCAAACACGCATTGGGCCTCGCCTCATTACGCTATGCCGCTGATACCGTTTGCGGTCCTGCTTGCCGCCAGGTTCGCGCTCTGGCTGGGAGATACCGTAAAGTGGAAACCGATTTATCTGTCCCTGCTCGTATTTGTCGGGTTTTACACAATTGGAAACTCCGTTTACTACGACCTGCTGTTGACTAAAGACAAACACCTCCTTGAAGCCGGAAGCTGGATAAACAAAAATATTCCGCGCAATGCGGAACTCGGCGCTTCCATATACCCTTTATTCGGCTATCAGGGCTATCCGCCTTTCAATGTTTTGAGCTATAATATAAACCAAAGCCGCGACCCGGAATACTTTATTTCTCTTGGAAAGGACGATCCTTTTATCAGCGGCGGACGGTCTGCCGTGGAAAATTATTCTCCGCTTGTGAAGTTTTCCAGAAAGAAAACTTTTCTGGACAAACTTTATTCAAACCATTTATTTTATTACTGGGACCTGGATGTGACGGTCTATTCAAAGAACAAATCAGCCGGTTCAAAAAAAGGATAACTTTATGCTGACAGCTCCAGAAACCGCTGTTGTAATACCCACGCTTAACGAAGAGGCCTCCATAGCCGGAGTCATAGATTCAGTTTCCGGCTCAGCTTCCAATATTTATGTCATTGACGGCGGTTCAAAGGATAAGACCGTAGAGATTGCGTTATCAAAAAACGCGAAAGTGATTAAACAAAAGAGCCGCGGAAAAGGATCCGCTCTGGTACAGGCCCTGAACGAAATAAATGCAGAGATAATCGTTTTTATTGATGCCGACGGCTCTCATGAAGCCGCCGACATTCCGAAACTTGTTGAGCCGATAGTTGGGGGAAAAGCCGAACTCGTAGTGGCCTCCCGCTACCTCGGCGGCTCGGATGAACTGCACGGCTCCTGGAACAATTTCGTCAGGATGGTCGGCTCTTCGCTCATTACGCTGGGAATGAACTACCGCTGGAATGTGCGCCTTACGGATGTGGAAAACGGATTCAGGGCTGTCAGGCGTTCCGCGGCACTGAAGCTGGAACTGGAGTCAAGTGATTTTACCATTGAACAGGAAATGGTTATGAAGGCGGTAAAAAACGGTTTAAAAGTTGTGGAAGTGGCCAGCCATGAATACGAAAGAAAGGGCGGCGTTTCAAAACTGCCGACCAGCCAGGGCTGGAAGTTTATATACAGATTTTTCAGGGATATAATATGAATATTTATCTTATCAACCCTCCGGCGGCCGACGGAGTAAAAATTGTGCGCGAAGGGCGCTGTATGCAGAGAAAGGGCGCGTGGACCTCGGTCTGGTCGCCTATATCTCTGGCTATTTTAGGCGCTATCGCCAGGCAGTCAGGCCATACCGTTAAGCTTTCCGACTGCATTGTGGAAGAAATTGATTTTAACGAATTAAAGAATCTTGCCTCTCAATTTAAACCCGACCTGGCCATAATTAACGCCGTAACTCCTTCCATTGAAAGCGACCTCTCCACCTGCAGGTATCTCAAGGAGGCCAACCCCGCGGTTCTCACGGCGGCTATAGGTATTCACCCGACGACGCTTCCAGAGGATTGCCTGAATGCCGAACCGGCCCTGGACTTTGTCATACGAGGCGAACCCGAGGCCACTGTCAAGGAAATGCTCGCCGCGCTGGCTCAGGGCAACGACCTGACTCTAAGCGCCATCACCGGGCTGGCCTTCAGAAAAAACGGCAGGCTTTTCAGGGAGCCGGACCGGAAACCGATTGAAGACTTAAACGAACTGCCTTTCCCGGCCTGGGACCTGATTGACACAGAACTTTACACGCTTCCGTTTTCCAACAAGAAATTCCTGCTTATCGCCACCAGCCGCGGCTGCCCTTATCCCTGCCGGTTTTGCGCGGACGCCGCGTATTACGGGAAGAAGCTCAGAGTCAGGAGCCCCAAAAATGTCGTTGACGAGCTTGAATGGGCGAAGAACACTTACAAAATTGACGAGTTTCTTTTTTGGAGCGAGTCTTTCACGATAAACAAGCAGTTTTCCATTGATGTAGCTCGCGAAATTTTAAGTCGCGGCCTCAAAATTTCCTGGGTCTGCAACAGCAGGGTTGATAATGTGGATATTGAAATGCTGCGGCTCTTCAAAAAAGCCGGCTGCTGGATGATAGGCTTCGGCATTGAATCCGGAAACCAGAATATTTTAAATTCCATGAAAAAGGGAATAACCGTTGAGCAGATTGAAAGCGCGGTAAAGGCTTCTCATGAGGCCGGGCTTGAAGTCACCGGCCACTGCGTTATCGGATACCCGGGTGAAACCGTTGAGACTATTAAGGACACCATAAACCTGACAAAGAGGCTGCCCTTTGATTTCGTCCAATTTTACTGTTCAGTCCCGTTCCCGGGCTCGGAGCTGTACGCGCAGGCCAGGGAGATGGGCTGGATTAACACCAATAACTGGATGTTTTTTGAGCAGAACTTTTGCGTTATGGACACGCCTCAGCTGAAAGCTAAAGACGCGATGAAATGGCGGTCAAGAGCCTACAGGCAGTTTTATTTAAGGCCTTCCGTCATAATAAAAACTATTCGCCGGCTCTCTAACTGGAAAGAATTTATCAATTTTCTGAGAATGGCGAAAGACTTCCTTACCTGGGTGAAATAAATGAATAAACTTGAAAACGAGATAAGCCACGGCAAAAATATTGTTTCCAAAGCGGAGCTTATATGGGGCTGGGATACCCCGGCCGGAAAGATAAGGGCCGCAAGAAGGGCCGAATACTTTATCAAGCTGGGCGGAATTGAAAAAGGCAAAAAAGTTCTTGAGATAGGCTGCGGAACCGGCTTATTCACCAGAAAAATCGCTGAAACCGCGGCCGACCTGACGGCCATAGACATTTCTCCGGAGCTTATAGAAAAGGCGGCGGCAAATTTCAGCTTTAAGAACGCCTTATTCATGACGGCAGACGCCGAGCATCTTAATTTTGCAGGCGGTTCTTTTGACTGCGTTGTGGGAAGTTCGGTCCTGCACCACTTAAACCTGGGCGCGGCTTTAGGTGAAATATTCAGGGTTTTAAAACCGGGAGGGAAGCTTGTTTTCGCCGAACCGAATATGCTCAACCCGCAGATACTCCTGCAGAAAAACATCAAGTTTCTCGGAAAAATGCTCGGAGACACTCCTGACGAAACCGCTTTTTTCAGAGGGGCCCTTGCGGGAGATTTGAAGAAAGCCGGCTTTACAAACATAAATATCGCGCCCTACGACTTCCTTCACCCGTGGATACCACCGGCATTGATAGCTCCTGTCAGGGTTTTAGGCTCACTGCTTGAAAAACTCCCGTTGATAAAAGAGATCGCCGGCTCTTTAATAATTGAGGCCCGGAAATGACGGGAATATTCCAAAAACACGGAGCCCTGCTTATCCTCCTGGCTTTTCTGTCTGTTTTCTCTTTAAGATTTGTAAATCTGTCCGGGAAGGGTTTTTTCTCGTATGATGAGGCCTATTACAGCCTTGAGGCGAGGACTCCCGCGCAGGCTCTTTCATGGCTGAGGGAAAACCTATCTCAGCTGAGAAACGGAGAAAAGGGGATTTCAGATTTAAAAGAATATTTGAAACAACACGGCGCCGTATTTCCGCTGGGAACTGCCAAACCTTCTTTTTTATTCGCCCTGAGCGTATTTTACTTTATTTTCGGGAATCACGATCTCACTGCTTTTCTGTTTTCCGTTTTCTGGAGCGCGGCCCTGCTTGGCGCCGTTTTTCTGCTTTCAAAACAGCTCTGGGGAAATGAGGCCGCCGTTCTTTCGGCCTTTGCCGCGCTTATTTCCGTTGAGCATTTTTATTTTTCCAGGTCCGGATATCCGCAGACAATGGCGGCATTTTTCCTGACAGCTTCCCTGTATTTAATCGCACGGCGGAGATTTTTATCAGGCGGCGCGGCGTTTTCGCTGGCGCTGACCTCCCACTACTGCGTACTCTTCAGCCTTATTCCGGCGCTGTTATGGTTTGCGCTCTACAAACGGGAAAAACTTTTGGCTTTCCTGGCGGGTTTTATTATTCCGCTTGTAATAATTGAAGCGCTTTTCAGGATAGAATACCTGCTGCTTAAGCCCTGGCTTTCGGATGTAAGTTTTTTCACTTATGCCCAGCACTTCGCCCGGCAGATACTCTGGGTATCGCCGAACAAAACATCATTTTTCAGCCATGATTTTCTGCTCGTTCCTAAAATGCTTTTCAGCTCCGAGGGAATCCTGCTCGGCGCCGCGGCTCTGTCCGCCGTGACGGTTTTCGCCGCGAAATTCTCAAAGCTTTCCGTTGAGGAAAAACTGGTTGTTTTCACGGGAGCGGGCGGGCTGTTATTATGGGTAATTAACCCCGGCTTTACGGCATCAAGAGCCGTTTTTCCTTCGTGGATGCTTATTCTGGCCCTCTGCGGATATGCATTTTCTCTAATCAGGATTAAGGCGCTTTTGTTAACGCTTCTGCTGGCTTTGGGTGTTTTTTCCGCGTACAGGCACCTATCACTCTCAGCGGTTTCATCCAATTACAAAGAGGCCGCCGCCTGGGTCAGCGAAAACGGCGGGGAGGGAGTAATAGAGATATTTAACTGGCCCATTTACCAGTTCTATTTAAATAAAACCGTATCGGCCAATTCCGACAGGATCCAGAGCCTTCCCGACCTGAAATCTTTTCAGGAGGCCGGGACAAGGTTTCTTTCCATAGATTACACCAGCGCCTTCTGGGACCGTGAAACCTGGGGCTTTGCCGATGACATTATGGCGTCCCGTCAGCCTGTTAAAACCGTTAAGACCGGGCTTTTCAAATATCCGTGGATAATCTACCAGATAGTGCCCACCGAAACGGAGCAGAAGCGCTTAAACGAAGCACCCGAATATAAAAAGGACATTAACATTTACGATCTGGACGCGTATTTCTCCGCTAAATCTTAACTATGGCTAAGCTGCTATTTCTGCAGGAACTTGAATACGAATTTTTAGGGCCTATGTACCTTTCGGCCCTGCTGAAAGCCAACTCGCACGAAACGCGCATGGCTATCGGACGGGATGCCGATGATTTTTCCGGAATTATGGAAGAATACAAACCCGACCTGGTTGCTTTTTCGGTTATGACGGGCTCTCACCGGTGGGCTCAGCGCGCCGCAGCTAAACTCAAGAAAAAGTATAACGCGCTGACCGTATTCGGAGGGCCGCATCCCACCTTCTTTCCGGAATTTATTAATGAAGACGGCGTGGACATAATCTGCAGGGGAGAGGGCGAGGAAGCTCTTTTAGACCTGATGAACGCCCTGAGAGACGGCCGCGATTTTACCCGCGTGCCGAATCTTCACATAAAAAAAGACGGAACAGTAATAAAAAATGAGGTCCGCGCGCTTTGCTCCGACATTGACCTCCTGCCGCTTGCCGACAGAAACCTCTACGACTGCCTGGACAGCGTAACGGAAAGAAGCGTGCGCAATGTCATAACTTCCCGCGGCTGTCCTTTCCACTGCACCTTTTGTTTTGAGGACAGCATGCGCGAGCTTTATAAAGACAAGGGCAAGTATGTGAGGATACGCCGCGTTGACAATGTCATGGCCGAGCTGGCAGAATTAAAGAAAACTCACGGAGCCAGGGCTGTGTATTTCTGCGACGATGTTTTCGGCATAGATAAAAAGTGGCTGTACGAATTTCTTCCCATTTATAAAAAGGAAATCGGCCTTGAGTTCTTCTGCCTGGTCAGGGCCGATGTCGTGGCTTCCGACGAAACTTACGCCGTCAAGCTTAAAGAGGCCGGCTGCTCCGGAGTTTTCTTCGGCATTGAAACCGGCTCAGAGGCTCTCAGAAACGGCCTGCTGAATAAAAATCTCAGGGACAAAGACATTTACAAGGCCGCCGCTATTCTGCGCAAAGCAGGCCTTAAATTCAGGACTTACAATATTCTCGGCCTGCCCGGCGAAACCCTGGATGACGCCTTTGCCACCGTTGAAATGAACATTAAACTTAAGGCGGACTACCCCTGGTGCTCAATATTTTCTCCGTACCCAAGGACCAAACTGACCGAATACGCCTGCGCCAGGGGCTACCTGGAAAAAGATTTCCAGCCGGATTCGGTCTCGCGCTCCTTTTTCATTGAGAGCAGGCTAAACATGCCGGACGCGAAGAGGATTGAGAACCTTCAGAAGTTTTTTCAGACCGCGGTGCTGTGGCCGTGGCTCCTGCCCGCGATAAAACTTCTTATAAAACTGCCGCCGAATATTTTTTTCAGGGGCTGGTTCGCTCTGGTCTATTTTTATGTGTATTTGAAAAGCGAGCGGAGGGGATTTTTAAAAACGCTTATCTTCGCTCTCCGAAACTATAAACATGTCATAATAAAGGGTTGATCATGAAAATCAAACAAATGAAACTGCTGGACAGGTACCTGGGTTTTATAGCGTGCAAATTATTCTCGCTTTTTACGCCCCGTCCATCCAAAACCAGGCCCAAAATAGACAAACACAAAACAAAGAACATTCTTTTGATGAAATTTTTCGGCCTCGGAAGCATTCTGCTTTTGTCTCCGGCCGTAAAGGCGATAAAAAACGGCTTCCCGCACTCAAGGCTGGTTTTCTTCACGCTTTCAAGGAACAGGGAGCTCTGCCGTTCTCTGGGAATTTTTGACGAGGTTATAACCCTGGAGGTGGACAAAGGGTGGCCGGCATTTTGTTCCTCCCTGCTTTCAAGTATTTTTTATCTCTGGAAACGCCGTTTTGACATGACGGTGGACTTTGAGTTCTTCACGAGATTCTCCGCCGTAATGACTTTTCTTTCCTTCGCGCCGGTGAGGGTGGGATACCACGCCTGGGAAACCTGGCGGGGAAATACGCACAACATCCAGGTGCCTTTTAACCGCTACTGGCACATAATGGACAATTTTTACAACCTCGCGACCTACATAGGCCTTCCGAAAAACGGAGAGCTGAAAATTATTAGGCCGGAGGTTTCCCGCGAAGACAGCGAATTCGTCGCCTCTCTGCTTAAGGATAACGGGGCCTCGGGAGACTTTATTTCTGTCCATTTTAACGCCAGCGACCTTTCCATAGAACGCCGCTGGCCCTACGAGAACTTCATCAAGCTCATTAACAGGCTGGTTGAAGACTACAACCTTAAGATTATTTTCATCGGCTCAAAATCCGAGTCCGGCTCCGTGGGTGAAATAGTGCGCGCGATCGGCGGCAAAAGCTCGGCGGTCCTTAACTTCGCCGGAAAACTTTCCATAACGCAGCTGGCGCGCCTCTTTGAGCTTTCAAAGCTGGTTATTTCCAACGACTCCGGCCCCCTGCACCTGGCCGTCGCCATGGAAACGCCCACCGTTTCGTTTTTCGGTCCGGAAACTCCGGTAATTTACGGCCCGCTGGGAAAAAGCCATACTGTTTTCTTTAAAAATATTGACTGCAGCCCGTGCATTAATGTCCATGACCGCAAATCGGTTCACTGCTACTGGGAAAAACCCAGGTGCATGGAAGCCATTTCCGTTGACGAAGTTTACGCCGCTATCGCGGACAAATTAGGCGCCAGAGAATGAAAAAGGTATTACTGCTCAACCCTCCAGGCAGAAAGCTTTACATAAGGGAATATTTCTGCAGCAAAGTTTCCCAGGCCGACTATATTCCTCACCCGGTTGACCTTGTAATGCTCAGCGGGGTTTTGTCAGGCAAATTCGCTCTGGAACTTATTGACGCCATTACCGGAAAACTCAGCGAGGCCGGCGCGCTTGAAGCCGCGGCCGCCGTTAAACCGGAGGCGGTTATTTGCCTTGTTGGGGCGGCCAGCCTGTCGGAGGATCTGGCTTTCCTCAAAGCGCTCAGGCCCCGCCTGCCAAATGCTAAAATAATAGCTATCGGCGATGTCTTTAGAGAAGACGCGCGCAAACGCCTTGGTGATTACCCGTTCATTGACGCCGTACTGCTGGACTTTACTTCCGAAGACATTGTCCTCTACCTTGAGGGCAATACTTCATCCCTGCCCGATATTGTCACCGCCGATTCTGTTGAAACCGCTTACCCGGTTAAAAAGGGCAGTTACTCCGTTGGAATCCCCGACCATAAACTGTTCTTAAAATACAATTACAGGCATCCCTTTGTCAGAAGCCGCCGCTTCGCGACAGTGCTGACAGACTACGGCTGTCCCTTCAAATGCACCTTTTGCGTAATGGGAACTCTGGGATTTGCCGTCAGGGAAGTTGACAATATCATGCGGGAGCTTGAAGCGATAGTTTCTTTAGGCACCAGAGAAGTTCTTTTCCAGACTCAGACTTTCGGCGCCAATAAAAAACAGGCCGTAGAACTCTGCGAGAGGATCATTAAGTCAAAACTCGGCCTGGGGTGGGTCTGTTTTTCAAGAGTGGATGTGACGACTCCCGAACTGCTTGACAAGATGAAAAGAGCCGGCTGCCATACGATAATTTTCGGCATAGAATCCGGAGCTGACAAGATTTTGAGCGCGTATCAGAAAGGTTATACGGCGGCGCAGGCTGAAGCCGTAATTGAATATTGCGACAGGATAGGCATTGAAACCGCCGGCACCTTCATACTGGGACTGCCCGAAGAAACCCGGGAAACGCTCGCGCGGACTCTGTCGCTGATAAAAAGGATTCGGCTTGATTACGCTTCTTTTAATGTGGCCGTTCCGCGGGCCGGAACGGGGCTTCGGAAAGAAGCCATCGGGCTCGGATTAGCCGGTGAAAACACGGAAATTATGGACCAGTCCGGAAGCGATATTTCCATGCCAACAAAAACTTTAAGCCGAGCGGAAATACTTAAGTTCCGCAGAAAAGCCGTAGCCGCCTTTTACTTTTCTCCGAAAAATCTTGTCCGCCGGATATTCAAGGCAAGGTCTCTGCCGATGCTTTTAAGGAATTTTTCGCAGGGCCTGTCACTAATAAGGAATACTTGGTTCTCATGAACAGAAAAACAATTACAGGCATTTTCCTGCTTTCGCTCGTTTTAAGGCTCGGGCTTTTGTATTTCTTTGACGGCACAAAGCAGGTGGAACAGATGGACGCCAAAGATTACGAGGCGATAGCTCAGAACCTTATCGGCGGGCGAGGTTTTATAAATATCAGCGACAGCCCGACCATGAGCCGTCCGCCCGTCTACCCGGTATTTCTCGCCGGAGTCTATTATGTGTTCGGCAGCAGGGAATCCGTTGTCAAAGTATTCCAGTGCGTCTTAGACTCGGTGACGGTTCTGCTGGCCGCCTATATCGCGCTCTTATGCTTAAATCCCGCAGCCGCGCTGCTTACGGGATTTATTGCGGCGCTTTATCCTCCGCTTATTATTTACAGCAACATAAAGCTCGGGGAAACCGTGTTTACTTTTTTTCTGGTCTTATCCTGTCTTCTGCTGATAAAATCCTTTAAAAGCGGCGAAGCCAAACTCTTCTCCTGGGCCGGAATCGCTCACGGCCTGGCCACGCTGACCCGCTCAACGACTTTATTTTTTCCATTTTTTCTTTTGCCGCTTTTCTTTCTCAATGCCTATAAAAAATTCGCGCTCAAAGGCCTTATTATATTTTTTGCCGCGGGTTTTGCGGTGATATCCGTCTGGACAATCCGCAATTACGCGGTTTTCGGAGAGCTGCTGCCGGTAAACACGGGCGGCGGTTACCTATTGTGGTTCGCGATTCAGGAAGACGCGTGGCAGGGGGACAAGCTTGTGGAACTCAGCCCTTACCGCGAATTTGAAGACATTAAAGGTATGTCATGGGTAAAGTGGGACAAACTGTTGACCAAGAGGGTCGTAAAATACGCCCTGGCCCACCCTTTGGACTATTCCAGGAAAACCGCCGTTAATTTCGCCAAGCTGTGGTACCTGCCCGTGGGCAAAGTGATCCTCGCCGGAAAGTTCAGGCTCGCGGCCGATATTTATCAGGCCGTGTTTATAATATTTCTCCTGACCGCGGCGGCAGGCTTGTATTTCGCCCTGGCGCACAAAAAAGATGTTTTAATACCGCTTCTGTATCTTATCTATCTTTCGGTAATGCACAGCGTGGTTTTGCCGGTTCCCCGCTACAGGCTTCCCTTTGAACCTCTGGTATTGATGTTCGCCGCCTACGGACTTCTGAGTTTTTACCGGAATTTCAAAAATAAACCGGCGGTGAAATAATATGATATGCCCCGTCTGCTCTTCAAATTCAATGCCGGCGCTTGAGATAAATAACAGGCAGGTTTACCTCTGCGGCTCCTGCTCAACGAAATTTATCTGGCCCCAGCCTTCCGAAGATGAAATACGCGCCATATATTCAAAGAATTATTACGATTCCTGGGGCATAACCGGAGAGCAGGGCGACGGCTCCGTGAAAGCAATGAAGACGGCCACATTTGAAAGGAGAATGGACCTGATAGAGAAACACATTAAACCCGGGAAAATCCTGGACATAGGATGCGCCTGCGGATACTTTCTTGAGACGGCGGCCAAAAGGGGGTTTACTCCTTACGGTGTTGAGCTTTCGGATTATTCCTGTAAAATAGCGAAGGAATCTTTGGGCGAGGAAAATATATTCAACGGCACTATTGAAAACGCTCCCTTTGACGATAAAAGTTTTGACGCGGTGGCGATGTCGGACCTCCTGGAACATGTCACGAACCCCAACAAAACCCTTTCAAAAGTCCGCGGCCTGCTTAAAGACGGCGGCGTAATAATGATAATGACGCCCGACCACGGTTCACTGACCGCGGCGCTGATGGGCCGGCGCTGGACCCATTACAAAGAAGAGCACCTGTTTTATTTCAACCGCAGGGCGCTTAAATACATTCTTGATAAAAACGGGTTTAAGGTTCTGGAAGTGAGGAGCGCGGAAAAAGCCATGAATCTTAAATATTTTAAAACGCAGTTTAATATTTACACCAACGCCTTAATAACGCCTCTGGTAAATTTGGCCGTCCGGCTGCTGCCGGAGAGATTTCTGTCTAAGAATTTTTACCTGCCGTTAGGCGAGATGGCGGTTATTGCCGTAAAAAAATGAGCTGAACCCTATTTTACCCAGCGGCCGGCGCAGTACAGCGAAAAGTCAATAGGAAGCAGCGGCGGAAAATGGTTCAATTCTTCTCTATTAAGCGCGCTGTCAAGCGCCGAAATAATTAATTCGTGCGAAGAAACATGGTTCTTATCAAAATCAAAACCGACGGCCCCGAACAGCGCGTCAGTAAGTTTATTCTTTACGGGGAAACCCGCCAGCAGAACCCCTCCGGGCGACAATATCCTTTTTATCTCGGCTGAAGCCTTCGCCAGGTCTTTTATGTGTTCTAAAATGCTTATGCACAGAACGCAGTCAAACGAACCGTCCTCAAAAGGCAGGTTAAGTATATCGCCTTTAAAAAGTTCGGCATTAACATTTTCCTTGCTGAGCATATCGCGCACAACAGACATATTGTCGTGCAGGTCAACTCCGAAAACGCTGTCTGCTCTTTTTGAAAGTTCCGGCAGATAAATCCCGCTCCCGTAACCGATTTCAAGTATCTTTTTAAACTTCCTGCCCTCAATAAGCTCAAGCGACATCTTAAGCCTTTTTAAGTAAAACGAGCCTGTCACCGGCATATAGTAAAACTTAAGCGGGTCTCCTGCTCCCGTGGCTTTAATATTTTTTTTGGGGGGTATTCTGATGCTGTTTTTCATTCAAGTTATCCTTTGCGCTGAGAATATAATTGAAACGCGGCGTTGAAAGACGGCCCGGCCAGGTGACTAATCCTCCGGTAAGGCGATGCCGTCGTTCTGATCTCCCGCAGGGAGAGAAGAATCTCGTCGTTAAATAAAAAGCGAGACCCTTCACTTCGTTCATGGTGACTTTACCTGTCTGCGCAATCTTCACCGTCAGACGCTGGGCACTATCTGAGGATTAGGGTTGTAAAAGTGATTTTACATTATTATTAAAAAATAGTAAAATAAGTTTTGAAATTTCAATCACATTTGTCATTTGCGGTGCCGTAACGCCAAATGTGTCAGCCTTGAACAGAACAGGAATTGATGAAAATATTAATAATATGCCATGAACACCCGCCACTTGGCGGAGGAGGCGGAAGCGCCGCCAGCCGGTTCGCGATGAACTTAGCCGGACAGGGCGATGAAGTGCTTTTTGTCACATCAACCTACAAGGATATGCCGCTGCGCGAGCAAACCGACGGTTACGGGGTTTTCAGGTTTGATATCTCAAGAAAAAATAAATTCGGCTGCGATATCCCGGAACTGATCCGGTTCGGCTTAAGGGGCAAAAGATTTATTGACGAACTTTTCAAAGATTACAGGCCGGACGCCATAGCGG
The DNA here is from genome assembly GCA_001800315.1 of Elusimicrobia bacterium RIFOXYA2_FULL_47_53. Lineage (GTDB taxonomy): Bacteria > Elusimicrobiota > Endomicrobiia > Endomicrobiales > XYA2-FULL-47-53 > XYA2-FULL-47-53. Next base: position 99,000 of record MGVE01000008.1, read on the forward strand.
CATTTTTCGCGATCCCCTCCGGCTATGTCGCCAGATACGCTTCCCAAAAATACAAAATACCCTATATTGTCTCTCTGCGCGGCGGGGATGTCCCAGGTTTTTTAAGCAGAGAGCTGTGGTTTTACCAGTTTCTCGCGACCCCTCTGCTAAAAAAAATTATGGGCTCGGCGAAAAGAGTTTTCAGCAACAGCCGGTATCTGGCAAGGCTCGGAGAGAAAACTTCAAAATCCGAAATCGCGGTAGTGCCGAACGGTTTTGACACGGAACTTTATAAACCCGACTTCTCAAAACGCCCCGGCGGCCTGGTGAATATTCTTTTCGCGGGAAGGCTCGTTTATCAAAAAGGGCTTGATGTAGCCCTTAAAGCGGTTTCCATTTTGGATAAAACCAGATTCCATTTAAATATCGTGGGAAGCGGCCCTCTTGAAGGGGAACTTAAAGCTCTCGCCGCGCGGCTTAACCTCGCCGGCTCTACGACATTTATGGGGTGGCTCACCAAAAGCGAACTGCTCAAACTCTACCAGCAATCCCATATTCTGGTAATCCCTTCCAGGGACGAGGGCCTGCCCAATGTGGTAACCGAAGCGATGTCCTGCTCAATGGCTGTCGTCGGCACAAACTGCGGCGGCATACCGGAACTGGTGGAGAACGGCGTAAACGGATATGTGGTTGAGCCCGATGACATTAAGGCCTTCTCCGAGAAGTTGGGCGGCCTTATTTCCGACACGGATACGATAAATAAGTTCTGCGAAAACTCGCGGGAAATGGCCGGCCGCTGGAGCTGGGCCGACGCGGCCAACAGGCTGAGGGGCCTTATCAATGAACATTGACAGAGCGACGCGGGAGCGGGTCGTGGAAATTTTCCGCAAAAGGTTTCTCGGCGTCTCAAACACCGACCCCGAAAAACTTGCCGGCGATACTCTTAATATTTCAAGAACCGGGGAACAGTTCAGCCTGCTTGAAGAAATTGTCGGGCCCCTGGAAGGGAAAAAACTCCTTGAGATCGGCTCCGGGCTCGGGATGTTTTTGCTGGCGGCTAAAAACCGCGGCATTGACGCTACCGGCATAGAGCCCGACAGGGAAAGCCTTGAAATCTGCGCGGAAATACTCGCGGCGAATTCCCACGATCAGCGGATCGCCCTGCACTCGGCCGGAGAAAAACTTCCGTTTGAGGACGAAACTTTTGATATAATATACTCCACTCAGGTCTTAGAGCATGTGCAAAACCCCGGGCAGGTTCTTTCTGAAGCGGTAAGGGTGCTGAAAAAAGGGGGCCAGTTTAACCTCATCGTGCCTAACTACGGATCTTTTTTTGAAGGCCACTACGGGATATTCTGGGTACCCTACATCCCGAAATGGCTGGCGCGTTTTTATGTCAGGCTCTGGGGCAGGGACCCGCGCTATCTTTCTGAACTTGGATTTATCAACCCCATAAACCTGAGCGGCCTGCTTAAAGCTATTCCCGGCATTTCGATTGAAGACTGGAGCTGGAGAATTTCCAGGCGCAGGCTTGATACCCTTGATTTCTCTTCCTGGGCGGAACTGCACAAACTTAAAGTTGCCCTGGAGCTGTTGTCAAAACTGGGTTTAAAACCCGTGGTTTCACTTCTGCTTAAAGCTGGATTTTATAACCCTATAATACTCAACATAAGAAAGACGGGAAACTAAATGAAAATACTCGGACTTGTAATGCAGCATGACGCCGGAGCCGCCGTAATTGAAAACGGACGGATCCTCTCGGCCGTAAACGAAGAGCGGCTGAACCGCCAGAAAATGTACTGGGGGATTCCGAAACTCTCTATCGGCGAAGCCCTGCGCCTGGCCTCCTGCAGGCCCGGAGACATAGACGCCGTAGTATTTTCCAACCTCACCACCGGCAACCCCATAGTCACCTACGACGATATCTGGCGCGACCCCTTTTCAAGAATACTGCAGTTTATTCCCGAGAACCGGCTTACAAACTGGATTGTTTCAACGAATTTGGGGATCTCCATTGGCAGAACCGCCAACTTCGCGCTGGCTCCGCGTAACAGGGTTTTCAAACAGGCCTACGAATACTTAAGAAGCATAGACCTGGACAGAAAATTCATCCATATTGAACATCATAACGCCCACGCGGCGAGCGCCTGGCTTACCTCGGGCTGGAGCGACTGCCTTGTCATAACTTTAGACGCGGTGGGAGACGGCTACTGCTCAAAAATATTTAAGGCTACCGGCGGGCGGCTCAGGGAGATCCACTCAATACCCTTTTTTCATTCTCCCGGGTATTACTACGGATACATCACATACCTCTGCGATTTTAAACCCGGCAGGCACGAGGGAAAGATCACGGGCCTCGCCGCGCACGGCAACCCGGACAAAGTCAAGGAAATCTTAAACCGCGAAATATATTACGACCGCTCCAAGTTTTCATTTATAAACCGCGGAGGCTATCTCTGGCCCGAGATCTGGAGGCTTGAGGAAAAACTCGCCGGCTTCACCATAGAGGACATGGCGGCGGGAGTCCAGTCTCACCTTGAGGATCTGGTTTCAGCCTATGTAGCCGACGCCGTGAAAAGAACCGGCATAAAAAAAGTTGCGCTCGCCGGAGGAGTGTTCGCGAATGTCAGGCTTAACCAGAAACTCCTTGAGCTTCCCGGCATAGAGGGCATCTGGATCCACCCTCACATGGGAGACGGCGGCCTGGGCGCGGGAGCCGCGCTGGGCTACTGGGCGCGGGCAAGCCTTAAAACCGGAGCCTTCAGGCAGCCGGAGGCACTGAAACATGTTTATCTCGGGCAGGATTACACCGACGAGGAAATAGAAACGGCTCTAAAAAACGAAAACTGCCTTTATACCCGCGAAACCAACATTGAGCTGGCCGCGGCCGACAGGCTCGCGAAAGGAAAAGTTGTCGCCAGATTTTTCGGCCGCATGGAGTACGGCCCCAGGGCGCTCGGCAACAGGTCCATGCTCTATCAGGCTACCGACCCTAAGGTCAACGACTGGCTCAACAAGCGGCTTAAAAGGACCGAGTTTATGCCCTTCGCTCCGGTTATTCTGGAAGAAGACGCGGCGGCCTTGTTTAATAATTACGACGAGCGCTCATCTCATGCTTCGGAGTTTATGACTATCACCTACGACGCGACCGTGAAATGCAAGAAAGAGGCTCCAGCCGTTGTTCACATTGACGGCACGGCCCGCCCTCAGGTAGTAAAACCCGGGGCAAACCCGTCCTACGAAAAAATATTAAGGGAATACAAAAAGCTGACCGGCCTTTCCGTGCTTATTAACACCAGCTTTAACATGCACGAGGAGCCGATAGTCTGCACGCCGTCCGACGCCGTTCGTTCCTTCAAACAGGGCCATATTGATTATCTCGCCATAGGAAGCTTTCTGGCGGAGAACAGGACTCAACCGTGAAAAACAAAATATTGAATATTATTAAAATCTCCGCTATTTCGGGCCTCATAATATGGGCCGCCTTTAAATTTGATATGCAGACCGCCAGGCTCGCCCTTAGTTCGGCCGTGCCGCTGTGGGGAATACTGTCAATCCTAACCGCGTTTTTAGTGATTTATGTCATCTCTCTGAGGTGGCTTACCATAATTAAAGGTTTCTACGGCAAGAACCGCGTAAATATCTTTTCTTTGTTTTACTTTAACCTGCTGTCCACCTTTTACACGCTGTTTATTCCGACCTCAATAGCCGGAGAAGCGGTTAGGGTCGTCAAACTTTCAAACAAAACCGACCGGGTATATTCAAAGGCCACATTAGTTATCGCCTTAGACAGGCTTCTCGGGCTTTTGACCTGGTTTATTATTTTTCTGCTTTCGCCTTCGCCGTTTAAGAACAGCAAATACTGGCTTTTGCTGCTGATACCGGCCGGCGCCATTTTTTTCTTCGGAAAGAAATTTAAGTTCATGGGCCACGAGGTGTTTGATTTTTCGCGCCACCATCCGAGAGATATTTTTTACGGTTTTATGGTTTCCTTCGCGGGACAATTCCTGGTAATACTGACAAACTTCCTGATAATAAAGTGTTTCCGGCTGAACATTTCATTTTTTGACGCCTGCGGCATCACGGCGATAGCCGCGCTTGCCGGCATCGTGCCGCTTGCCTGGCTCGGAGTGAGCTTAAGAGAAGGCTCCTATCTGGCCGTTCTTCCCATGTTCGGGGCCTCGCATACGCAGTCCCTGCTTTTCGTCAGCCTTGTGGTTTTTACGACTTATCTGCTCGGATTCACCGGCGGTGTCACGGAGCTTGCCAAAAGCGGATGGGATTTTTCCAAATTAAGAAAGGAAGCGGAGGAAGATATTAATATCGCGAAAGGGGAAACTAATGGCAGACAAAATTAATTCTTTGAGCGTTGTTATACCGGCCTACAACGAAGAAGCCGGTATCAAAGCTGTGATTGATGATATCCGCGAAACGCTCAACAACGCCGGGATAGAATACGAGATCATTGTTGTGGACGACTGCTCGGGAGATAAAACCTCCGCCCTGGCCGCCCAGTCCGGAGTCACCGTCATAACACACCCCGTAAATGCCGGCTACGGACAGTCGCTCATGACGGGATTTTCCCGCGCGAAATATCCCTACATCGCGATGATTGACGCGGACGGCTCCTATCCCGCCCGCGAGCTGGTAAAACTATCGGGTTACGGCGGCGACTTTGACATGCTGGTCGGCGCGAGGCACGGCGCGAACTACTGGGGCAATATTATCAAGCATCCGGCAAGGCTGGCATTTCTGTGGTTCGCGGAATTCGTCACCGGGCAGTCCATTCCCGACGCCAACTCCGGCCTGCGCATATTAAAAAAAGAATCCCTGCCCGCAGGGCCGCTTCTCTGCCGGGGCTTTTCTTTTTCCACAACTCTTACCATGATTTTCTTTTCCACGGGCAAGTTTGTTAAATTTGTGCCGATAGAATACCTCTCCCGCAAGGGAAGCTCAAAGGTAAAAATCGTCAGAGATACCCTGAGGGCGGCCCAGGTGCTGGTTGAAACCATCATTTTCTTTAACCCGCTTAAGCTGGCTCTGCCTTTAAGCGCTTTGCCGTTTCTCGCTTCACTGGCACTTCTTGGCAGGTATTTCTTAGCTTCCGGCCGGGAAGGCTCCGGCCTGCTGGGCTGGGCTCTGATTTCTTTTAATTTTTCGCTTGTGATATTTATGATCGGCGCTCTGATGGATCTTATCAGGCTTAAAGAAAACAACAAATACTGAGTTGAATTTATGAAACCAAAAGTTTTTTGCCTGATCACCAGCCTCAACACCGGGGGGACCGAGAAGTTTCTCGTAACGCTTCTTGAAACCCTGAAAAACGATTATGATTTCTCTGTCGGGTACCTGAAAGAAAAGGGCTATTTCGGCGCTTATCTTGAACAAAAAGGTTTTAAGGTAAGCAAATTCTCGCAGGTATTGCTTCCCCTGCGTTTGAAACAGTTAAAACCCGCTATAGTCCATACATTCCTGTACCGTGCCAACATCGTAGGCAGGATAGCGGCGAAAATCGCCGGAGTTCCGGCTGTAATATCCACACAGCAGGCGATAGACGCCTGGAAAAACCCCGTTCATACTGCGGCGGATTCGTTGAGTTCGGTTTTCTGCGACCTCATCGTGGCAAACTCAAAAGCGACGAAGGACATACTTTCTTCCAGAGAGGGCATAAACCCCGACAAAATTGAAGTGGTGTATAACGGAATAAATTTCGGCGCTTTTAAACCACAAAAGGACAGAACCGAAGTAAGGAAGGCTCTTTCGCTGGAATTAGATGATACGGTTGTGGCCTGTGTTTCCAGACTTCACGAGGAAAAGGGCGCGGATCTTCTGCCCCTGATAGCCGAAAAAGTTAAAAACGCGGTTTTCATAGTTGCGGGCGAAGGCCCGGCCAGGGAGGGAATGGAAACCCGCATAAAGTCCCTGGGGCTGGAAAACAGGTTTAAGCTTCTCGGAGAGCGGCACGATATCTCCGACCTGCTCGGAGCCTCCGATATTTTCCTGCTGCCCTCCCGCGAAGAGAGCTTCCCTCAGGGAATACTTGAAGCGATGGCGTCGTCTCTGCCTGTGGTCGCGTCGGATGTCGGAGGCGTGAGCGAACTTGTTGAGGATAAACGCACCGGATTTCTTGTTGAACCTCTTTCTGTCAGCGGCTTCGCGGAGTCGCTTAACTATCTCATAGAGCACAAAGGATACTCGCAGAACATGGGCGCGCAGGGCAGAGAAAAAAGCGCGGGTTTCACGGAAGAAGCCATGACGGCGAATATCAATATCCTATATCAAAATATATTAAAGGAGAAATCATGTATCTGAACCTGAAGCAAAAAGTTGCGGCAAAGAGCGCAAAAGTCGGAATTATCGGCCTTGGCTATGTGGGCCTGCCCCTGGCGGTACAGCTGGCAAAAAGCGGATTTTCAGTTTTGGGATTTGAGGTGGATTCATCCAAGGTAAAAAATGTCAAGTCGAGCCGCTCATACATAGGAGATGTCACAAGCGAAGATCTCGCCGGGCTCGTCAGAAAGAAAACTCTTGGGGCGACAACCGATTTTAAAAAACTGCGCTCCATGGACTGCGTTATCATATGCGTGCCCACCCCGCTTAGAAAATCAAAGGATCCGGATGTTTCCTACATAGTTTCCGCGACCCAGAAAGTGGCAGACAGCCTGAAAAAAGGACAGCTTATAATACTTGAGTCAACCACCTACCCGGGGACGACTCAGGAACTGGTTAGACCAATGCTTGAGAAAACCGGCCTTAAATGCGGGCGCGATTTCTTCCTTGCCTTCAGCCCAGAACGCGTTGACCCGGGTAACAGCAAATATGACATTCATAACACTCCCAAGGTTGTCGGAGGAGTTACGACACATTGCTCGTCTTTGGCAAGGGATCTTTACAGCAATGTCACTACCTATGTAATGCCGGTTTCTTCAACGGAAGCCGCTGAAATGGTGAAACTGCTTGAAAACACTTTCCGCGCAGTGAACATAGCCCTTGTAAACGAAGTGGCGCTTATGTGCAACAGGCTCAAGCTTGATGTCTGGGAAATAATAGACGCGGCCGCTACCAAGCCGTTCGGATTCATGCCGTTCTATCCGGGCCCGGGAATCGGCGGCCACTGCATACCCCTTGACCCCCATTATCTTTCCTGGAAACTCAAGACGCTTAATTTCTACTCGCGTTTTATTGAACTGGCCGGAGAAATGAATTCAAAAATGCCGGAGCACCTGGTTCAGAAAATAGTGGATGTGTTAAACGCCGACGGTAAATCAATAAAAAACTCCAAGATTCTTATTCTCGGCGTGGCCTACAAGAAAGATGTCGGCGATGTCAGGGAATCACCGGCGCTGGATGTAATTAAACTGCTTCTGGATAAAAACGCGAATATCAGCTACTACGACCCGTATGTCTCGTCCCTTGAAATTGAGGGGAAAAATATCCGTTCGGTAAAAAGCATCTCTTCGCTTAAATCCTTTGACGCCGCGGTTATCGTGACAAACCATACCAACATAGACTATAAGGCCGTCGTCGCCAACTCAAAGCTGGTCATTGACGGGCGCAACGCGACCAAAGGCATCAAGAGCAGGAAAATCTCTAAGCTTTAATTAATGGGCATAATTAAGAAATTCATCAAACCCGAATACCTTACGCTGGCCGCGTTAATAGCCACCGCGGTACTGCTGCGCCTGTGGGGGATAGACTGGGGCCTGCCGCTCAAGAAAGCCCATATAGACGAATCCGTGGTCCTCTTTTATACGATGCGCTTTTTTACGGGCGACCTGAACCCCCATGTGTTTTTTGACTACCCGACACTCTACCTCTACCTGCTGTGGCTTGTTTATTCAGCGTGGTTTATCGCAGGTAAAACGATGGGTGTTTTCGGTTCCCTTGACTCTTTCGTGGGCATCTACCTGAACGGCGACTCCAGTTCGTTTTTTGTTATCGGGAGAGCGCTGTCAGTGCTGTTCGCGGCAGGCAGTATTTATCTTGTTTACAGGATAGGGAAAGAAAACTTTTCCGAGGGGTTCCTTCCGGCCCTGCTGTTTTCGCTTGTGCCCGTGCATGTTTTGCACAGCCACTATTCAACCGTGGATGTGCCGGCCCTGTTCTTCGTGCTTTTCGCTTTTCTCCACTTCGGCCGGTATTACTCGGGCAGCGGCGCGAAAAACCTCTATCTCGCGTCATTCCTCCTTGGGCTTGGCGCCGCAGTAAAATACTACCCCTTCGTTTTTTTGCTTCCGGTCTGGGCTGTCGTTGTTTACCTGGAGAAAAAAGCAGCAGTCAGGAAAATTCTGCTTTCGGCGGCGGCTTCGGTTTCGGCTTTTATAGCCGGATGCCCCTTCGCGCTCCTGGATTACAAGGCCTTTATTTCAAGATTTTCGGACCGGCTTAACCTCATCGTTTCGGCGGGCCCGGCAGCAGGATCCGGCTTTGACCTTACGCGGGTTCTTTATAACCTCAAGGAGGGAATGACGCTTCCGCTTCTTTTTTTCCTTCTTATGTTAATCTCCATAGCCCTCGTAACCGGCGAGCGGGAAAACAAAAAGAAAATGCTTCTCTGGTTCTCTTTCGGGGCTTACTACATTATTTTTCTGTCTTTCTGGAAAATCGTCGCGGCGCACTATCTGCTGGCGGCGATACCCTTTATTATTCTTTCCTCGGCCTACGCGCTCAGGCAGATAAGATTTTTGAACAGACACCCGCTGCAAAGGGCTTTTCTGATTGTCCTGCTGTGCGCCGCGCCCGCTATAAAAACCGTAAGGCTCAACACCCTTATCAGTTATCCGGACTCAAGGCTGAGGGCCCACGCCTGGATAAAACACAATATTCCAAAAGGCGCCAAAATATTACGACTGCCCTATACTCCCGAATTTTCCGGCGCCGACCCCTACTTCGTCCGCGTAGACTGGGAGGAAAAATCCCGGGCAATTTCACCGGAAGCGCTCTCGTCTGATTATGACTTTATCATAACGGGAACTTTTGACAATAAACCGGACGGCTGGGAAGAATCTCTTGCCGGAAAGTTTACCGTAATAAAACAGTGGCCCTATATTCCGGTGGCGCCTTTCCACCAGCCAAGGATTACAATTTATGCAAAAAACGCCTAAAGTAACCGTAGTCATGCCCGCTTACAACGCCGAGAAAACCCTTGAGCGCACCTTAGCCGACATACCCAAAGGCTCGGCCGACGAAATAATTTTAGTTGACGACGCCTCAAAAGACCATACGGCCGCGCTCGCCCAGAAACTGGGCCTTAAAGTTTTCGTTCATCCCAAAAATCTGGGTTACGGCGGAAACCAGAAAACCTGTTACACTAACGCTCTTGCCGACGGAGCCGACATAGTCGTGATGCTTCATCCCGATTACCAGTACGACCCGAGAGTGGTACCGTATCTCTCCGGCCTTATTAAAGACGATATCTGCGATATAGTACTCGCGACCAGAATAAGAACCAGAGTGGAAGCCTTAAAGGGCGGCATGCCAGCCTATAAATATTTTTTTAACAGGCTGCTGACTCTGGTTGAAAATCTTTTTCTTGGCCTGAACTTAAGCGAGTACCACACGGGATACCGGGCTTTCTCAAGGAAAGCGCTTGAGGCGATACCCTGGCAGGAGAACTCAAACGATTTTGTCTTTGACCAGGAGATCCTGATACAGGCGTCCTATTTCGGTTTAAGAATAGGGGAGATACCCGTGCCGGCAAAATATTTTGACGAGGCTTCATCAATAAATTTCTCCAGAAGCCTGAAATACGGCCTGGAAACTCTCTGGGCTGTCCTTAAGTACATTGCCGCCGTACTGAAAATATACAAGTCTCCTATTTTCAGGAATATAAACCGATGAAACGCCTTGTTGCTCCCGTTACCTTCCTGTGGTTTGCCGCGATATTCGCCGCGTATTTCGCGCTGTTTCCGCCGTTCGCGCTATTAGCGGGCCTGCCGCTTGTGAAAAAACTGAGCGTGACCGGAGAGTTTTTAAGCCCTCTGCTTATTCTGGTATTTATAGTTATATCCGCCAACGGGTGGGGGAGCCTGTTCTGGCACAGAAGCCACCTGGCCAGGCTTGAAAAATTTGTTTTCGCCACAGGCTTCGGGCTCGGTTTTTTCTCAATTGTTGTTTTTATCGCCGGGCTGATAGGTGTTACGGGAAAGCTGTTTTATTTCACCCTGCTGCTGACGGGAGCGCTGATGTTTCTTTCGGCAGCCAAACACTCCCGCGGAAGATATTCTCATTACATGAATACCTGGATGATTTTCGCCTTCTTTCCGCTCGTCAGCAGTTTTATCGGCGCCCTGGCTCCGCCCACTCAGTTTGACTCGCTGGTCTACCATCTCGCCTTGCCCTCGGAATACCTGAAAGCCGGCAGGTTCCTGCGCGTGGAGCACAATATATTCTTTTCATTTCCTCAGGGCCTTGAGATGCTTTTTCAGATGGGCCTCTCGCTTGACGGCGATAGCCTGGCCAACCTCCTTCACTGGCTGTTTTTGCCGCTTACCGCTTTCGCCCTGCTGGCTTTCAGCCGAAGATTTTTTTCTATTAAAGCGGGCCTGCTGGCCTGCGCTATATGGCTTTACACCCCGGCGGCCTTGTTTATCGCGACAGGCACTTATGTTGACCTGGGCCTGGCCTTTTACATCTTTCTCGCCTTTTACGCGGCAGCCATGTGGCATGTGAGCGGGCATAAAATCTGGATAATCTCGGCCGGCATATTCTCAGGGCTTGCCCTGGGGGCAAAATACACCGCGGCCCCGGCGGTCGCGGCGGTTATGATAGCAAGCTTTCTATTCGGCAGGAAGGATTTCGCATCGCTTAAGAATATCGCGCTGGCTTCCCTGACAGCCCTGCTGGTTTTCAGCCCGTGGCTGATAAAAAATTATCTGTTTCTCGGCAATCCCATAGCGCCCTGGGGCGCGTCTTTCTTCAGCTCCCCGGAAGCGGCCGGCTTTTCTGCGTCGGTATATTTTGAGCACATAAGAAACCACGGCATCGGCGCGCTCACCATAAAAGACTTTATTCTGCTCCCCTGGAACCTGACAGCCTACGGCTTTAAGTACGGCGGCGCTTTTGATATACTCGGGCCCGCGTTTCTGCTGTTTATGCCTTTGTTGTTTTTGAAAGACAAAATTGATAGAATAACCAAGTCAATATTATTATTCTCGGCGCTTTATTTTATATCCTGGTTTTTTACCGGAAAAGTTCTGCGGTTTCTGATTCCTCTGCTTCCTTTCGCCTGCTTAATAGCCGCGCGGGGTTTGGAACTGTTTCAAATAAGCCGTTCAACAAAAATAATTTCTTACGCGGCATTGGCAATGGTTTTTGTCCATAACCTGCTTGTCTTTCACTGGGTAATGGCTCCCATTGATCCCTACGCGGTGGTGCTGGGGAATCAGACAAAAACCTCGTATCTGTCGTCAAAGCTCAACTACTATTACGCGGCATACTCCTGCCTTAACCTTCTGCCGCCCGGTTCAAAGGCCGCGTTTCTGGGGGAAACCAGATCCTACTTTGTTAAATGCGATAAAATAGCGCCGACTGTTTTTGACAGGAACCCGCTGGCGGACTGGGCTAACGCTTCACAGGATCCCGACGAGTTTACGCAAACTCTCAGAGAAAACGGCGTTACCCATATTTTTGAAAACAATTATGAAAGCAAAAGGCTTTCGTCTTACAGCAGTTTTACGCCGCGGGGATTGAGCAACCTCAGCACCGTCAAGGAGAAGCTTTCAAAAAGCGTTTACAAAGACGCCTATTGCAGCGTTTATGAAATACCTGGCTGACAGCCCCTATCTTCTATATCTGATAACTTTCGCGGTTTCTTTGGCCGTGGCCTTTGTTGCCACGCCGCTGATGCGCCTTATCGCGGTAAAATTTGATATTTTAGACCACCCGCATACCAATATCAAGACCCACAGGACGCCGACCCCGTATTTGGGAGGAGTGGCGATATGGCTCGGCTGGACAGCCAGCCTTTTCGCGATAAGGTTTTTTACTCACTTCCCGACGGGCACGCTCAACAGCCTGCGCGGTATGCTCTGGGGCAGCGTTGCGATAATCGGCCTCGGGCTTATTGACGACATTCTCCCGAAGGGCATGGGCTTTAAAAATAAATTTCTCTTCCAGTTTATCGCGGCCCTGGGCCTGTTCCTTTTCAACATCCAGATTCACTTCATATCGCCCTACATCGCGGCGCTGGTCCTCAGCACAATCTGGGTTGTCGGCATAACCAACTCCTTTAACATCATAGACATTATGGACGGCCTGTCCAGCGGCATCGCGGTTGTAGCGAGCCTGGCTTTTCTTTTTATAGCGCTTCCCACGGAACAGATCTATGTGAATTTCTCGGCCGCGGCTCTCGCCGGCGGATGCCTCGGATTCATGCCCTACAATTTTTCAAAAAAATATAAAATATTTATGGGCGATACCGGAAGCCTTATGATAGGCTTTATCCTGGCCGCCATTTCCATGGGCACCTCCTACACAAAAATAAACGACGCCGGCCTTTTGGCGCCTCTGCTCATACTCGCTATCCCCATTTATGATACAATACTCGTCATGATAATTAGGCTGCGCAAGGGCAAATCGCCGTTCCTCGGAAGCAAGGACCATTTTGCCCTGCGCCTGGAAGCCATGGGATTTAGCAGAAAACGCATTCTTGTCGTCACCTATTCCGCCAGCGCCGCGCTCGCGTTAGGAGCCTTTCTGATAACCAGGCTCCCTCTTGCGTGGTCAATCGGCATTCTCGCGCTGATCGTAGCCGCTGCGCTTAAAGTCAGCCATAAACTAACTAAAATTGAGATGAAATAAATGAGCGAAACCGTAATAATAGGAGCCGGCATAACGGGTATTTCCTTTGCCAGGCACTACAAAAAACCCTGCGTAATCCTTGAAAAAGAAAAGAAAGCCGGAGGCCTGTGCGCGACGGAAAACACCGGCGGGTATTATTTTGACTACTCCGGCCACTTTCTTCACTTAAGAAACAGCGAAGTAAAAAACCTCATAACAAAAATAATGAAGGGCAACCTGCTGACAGTTAAGCGAGACGCCCGCATTTTTTCGCATAACGCGCTTATACGCTACCCTTTTCAGGCCAACCTTTACAACCTGCCCCTGGAGGTAAAAAGAGAGTGCGTCCTGGACTTTGTCGCTAAACCTGAGCTCGGGAAAACAAAGCACGATTTTTATTCCTGGCTGATCTCTACCTTCGGCAAGGGGATTACAAAGTATTTCATGCGCCCCTATAACGAAAAACTCTGGACCGTTTCCTGCGACAAGCTGACGACCGAGTGGGTCGCGCCCTTTGTGCCGACCCCCGCGTTAAGCGATGTAATAACAGGCGCGCTTACCGACAACGACAAGGCCTTCGGCTACAACGCCGAGTTTTTCTACCCGAAAAAGGGCGGCTGTCAGGCTTTTATTGACGCGTTAAAAGACGGCTTAAACAACATAAAATACTCCACCGAGTGCTCGCGCGTGGATATAAAAAAGCGCGTGATTGAAACCACGGACGGGAAAACCTATTCCTTTGACAAACTCGTCTCAACCCAGCCCCTGCCGAAGCTTCTGGAACAGATAAGCGATCTGCCCGCCAATGTAGCGCTGGCAAAAGACAACCTGGACTGGAACAAAGTTCTTAATCTTAACCTGGGAATAAAAAGGGGAAAAGGAAAAGCGAAACTCGCCAGCGGGATGAACTGGGTCTATTTTCCCTCAAAAGACTATCCTTTTTACCGGGCCGGAGTTTACACCAACGCGGCGCCTCAGATGGCGCAGGAGGGCCGCGACTCGCTTTATGTTGAATTCAGCAGAAGGCCCGGCGACGCCATCTTCCCGCAGGTCAGCGCCGTTGTGGCCAAACTCAGGCACTGCGGCATTCTTGACGACAGCGACAAAGTGGAAACCTCGTCCTGGTTTGAAATGCCGTTTGCCTATGTAATTTACGACAGCTACAGGACTCCAGCGCTCAGAGTAATAAAAAGTTTCCTGGAGAAAAACGGAATTTATTCTATCGGCAGGTACGGCGCCTGGAAATATTCGTTCATGGAAGAATCCATCCTTGACGCGAAAAAACTTGCCCGGGAAATATAATGGACAGGGTAAAAGTCTGCCATATAATCACAAAGCTTGAGTTAGGCGGCGCCCAGCAGAACACGCTTTACACGGTAAACCATTTGAACTCCGAAAAATTTGAGGCCCTGCTCGTCTGCGGAAGCGGCGGCCTGCTGGACAAAGAAACCGAAAGCCTCAAACAGGTAAAAACCGTATTCCTGCCTTCGCTTATAAGAAGCGCGAACCCGTTCAACGACCTTTTCTCGCTGATAAAACTCTACCGGATACTAAAATCGGAAAAACCTCATATTGTCCACACTCATTCATCCAAGGCGGGGATACTCGGGCGCTGGGCCGCGTATTTCGCGGGCGTTCCCGTGATAATTCATACCTTCCACGGCTTCGGCTTCCACGATTTCCAGAGCTGGCCCGTTAAAACGCTGTTTGTGCTTATAGAAAAGGTTACCGCTCTGATTTCTCACAAATTAATTGTTGTCGCGAAAGACAATATTGATAAAGCGTTAAAACACGGCATAGGCAGAAAAGAACAATATATGGTTATTAGAAGCGGGATAGAAACAAAGAAGTTTGCCTCGGCAAACTTTGATAAAACCGCGCTGAAAGCCTCGCTTGGCATACCTCAAAATTCGTCGGTAGTCACCACCATCGGTCCCTTTAAGCCGCAGAAGAATTTAAAGGATTTTATTGCCGCCGCGTCTCTGGTTTCCTCCAAACGCCCCGGCACGGTTTTTTTGGTTATCGGCGACGGAAAACAGAGGGCAGAACTGGAAAGCCTGATATCAGCATTAAAATTAAAAGATGCCATTAAACTTCTCGGCTGGAGAAGAGATATAGCCGAACTGCTCTCCGTGTCTGATATTTTTGTGCTGACCTCGCTCTGGGAGGGGCTCCCGCGCTCGGTGCTTGAAGCCATGAGCTCCGCCCTGCCGGTTGTAGCCAACTCGGTGGACGGAACGAGGGAGATAGTTAAGGACTGCGAAAGCGGTTATCTTGTTGAACCCAAAAACCCGGATAAAACCGCAGAGAAAATACTTGAACTCCTGGAAAACCCCGAGCTCCGCTCCAAAATGGGCGCTTTCGGCAGGGAACTGATAACAACCGAGTACGATATAGACTTCATGGTCCGCCAGCAGGAAGAGCTTTACAGCGAATTGCTTTCCGCAAGTCATTCCTGAACTCCTCGTCGGAAATCCAGCCATTCCGCCGTCATCCTTTCGCTTTCGTAGTCGCCGAGCTTGCTCGGCTGATGTTGCCCATGCCGTCATCCCCTATGCAACGGTCGGGAAACGCTCGGAATCTGTTTTCCTGCCGGACAGCGTTTGCCACACCCAAACGCCTCCGTGATGCCGCTCCCGGAAGCGCAAGTCGCGTCATCAAGGCCGGCGCGGAAAACAATTCCTCGCCTTCCCGCTCCTTAGCCCCTTAAATATTACATGATTGCTCGGTGTTCCTCCGGAACATTCTCTGTGCCTTCGGCACAGCCTGGGCTCGCCACTGCGTCGCCCCTCGCAATGAAACACACAAAAACCCAATGTTTAGTCGCCCTTGCTGTCATTCCTGCAAAAGCAATCCAGAGGTGTTGTCCTTGTGCCGTCATTCCAGAACCGTTCTGTCATGAATCCAATCGCTATTATACTATTGAAAAACAGGGATTATAGTTATACAATATACGCATTAACAAAAGTGGGGACACATGAAAACATTTATTGAAATTATTATTGTTTATTGGACTTGGTTTGCTTTTGTAATTAGTATTATCTGGGGTATTTATGGTGCAGTGTTATTTACTCCTAAGTCCGATTCAAAGTTTAAGACAATTCTTCTTAGATTCTATCAATTCAATTTTAATTTTATGGGGTCATTAGCGGGATGGTTTTGTTTCCATATTTTAACTATTCGTCTTAAAGCACCCTATTTAAATATTGGAAGTACGGATTTTATCTTAATAATACTTACAGTTTTGGGTTTAACAGGCCATTTGCCCGAATCAATCTATGGTTTAGTAATATCAATAAAAAAATTAGGAGAAGCGGTAGCAAACAGAATAATTAAATCTGATGAGAAATAGGCTAATGGGGAAATAGAGGGGTTTATGATAAAAACTGACAGGTCGCTCGAGAAGAAATATAATTTTATTAGTTTAGATGTAAAAGATCTTAAACAAGTATTAGAAATAATGAATCAAGGTAATAATGTTGAAATAAGGAGCGGAAGACACACTCTTGATACACTTGATGAATTAAATCAGCTTTATGCAGACACAAATATAGTACCTCATTTATCATTTAGAATTAATGGTGCGGTTGTGGTAGGCTTCTATTATAACAGTGGTCCATGCTACTTAGAAATCGGTGACGAAGAGAACAATGCTGAATATGTCATTTTTAATCGTATTAATGAATTTCTTGAAACAAAAACAAATAAAATTTTGGAGTTTTTGTATAACGAGACATATAAAGTATTTATGCGGTTATTTTTCATTGTTTCTGGAGTCTTTGCATCTTTAATTCTTTTCAATCGTACTTTTACTAGATATTCAAATATTTATTATGTTTTCTGTGGCGTTATCATTATATATTTTATATATATGGCTAATTCTAATAAAGGAATAATATATCTAATGAAGAAGTCATTTTGGGCAAAAGAATATCTTGTCAAGGAAAAGTATAATTTATTAACGGGATTAATAGTAGCGACCCTGAGCGGTTTATTAGGAGCGGCGCTAACGAAGTATTTTTGCAAATAAAAATAGAGGATTAGGGGTCAGCTTGACGGCTTAACGGGTTAAAAGATAATGGGGACAGTTTATATAATTAAAGTTATGTATGGAATAAAATTTCGAAATAAATAGAACCGCCCCTAATAACATTCATTAAGGAGAACAACTTATGATTCCCAAAGAGAGAAGACCAACACATCCCGGCGAAATACTCTTGGAAGAGTTTCTAAAACCCATGGGAATGAGCCAGGTAGAATTGGCGCGTAAAATGAAAGTGCCAATTCAAAGAATAAACACACTTATAAACGGCAAGCGCGACATGACTGCAGAAACCGCCGTATTGCTTAGCGCTGTTTTAAAGACCTCTCCGGAGTTTTGGATGAATTTACAGGTGGCTAACGACCTTTAAACAAAGTAATCCATGAATATGTTTTAAAATTATGAAAACAAAAAGAATGGCATTCTTTCTTAATTGTTTAATACTTGCCTCTGGTTATAATAATATAATATTCGCTGAAGATATTGCAGATTATTTGCATACTGTTCAAGCAGATAATATAAGAGGTGAATATTTGCTTAATGGTGAAAAATCGAAATTAGAAAAAGACAGAATGAAATATGAAAAATTAATAACAAAGAAACCTAACAACGGCGATGCATACATACACTTATCCTATATATATTCCTATATGGATAATGATGATAAATCTCTTGAATACGGATTAAAAGCAGAAGAATGTGGGGCTAAGAAAACTCAATTATTCAATCAAATTGGAATGTTGTATACAAAAAAAGGAAATAACGAAAAAGCAGCGGAATATTACAAAAAAACATTGGAGTACGGGGATAATAATATAATTGCGATATATAATTTGGGTGTGATTTATTATAACACCAAAAACTATGTGGAAGCGGAAAAATTTGCAGAAAAAGTATTAGATATTGATACTAAATATTATGACGCGAACACTTTGCTTGGAAAAATATATTTTGACAAAAAGGATTATGAAGCTGCAAGGAAATGTTTTGAATTGGAACTAAAAAACAATTCCTATGCCCCCCAACCTTACCATTATCTTGGGAAAATAATGGATATTCAAGGTGATAATATCGATAAGATTATTCATAACTATTATATTGCTTTATCAGTTTCGCCGTTTAACCAGGAAGTGAGAAAAGATTTGATAGATGTATATTCAAAGAAAGGCGATGCCTATAAAGAAATCATAGAAGGTGAAAAGAAGTTGCTTGAGATGAAGGAAATGGATTCCTCTTTGTACAATTATGGGATGCTTTTGATTAGAAGCAATAATAAAAAAGATATGGAGAAAGGTTATATGGCGATATGGGAGCAATCCAAGAGATATCCAAAATACCCGAATATATGGAATATAAAAGCAAACTACTATTTTCGTTCTGGTGATTTTGCAGAAGCAGATAAGTGTTATATATTTGAACAGGTACTAAATCCTAATAATCTTGACATGTGGTACAATAAGGCACTTATGCATTATAACGGTAGTAAGATGTATAAAGATCGCAAAGGTTTTCTTGAAAGGGCACATGAGTATATAACGAAATGTACTTTAATTGACCCATTAGATACCGATTCGCAGGAATTCAAAAAATCAATTGAGGCGGAGTTAAAAGAAATACCACAGAACATCTCTATACAAAAGAGTACAAATACTACTTCTAAGTAAAAGATAATGGGGACGGTTCTGTTTAATTATAGTTATGTTGGGAATATAGTGTGCCGAAATAATTAGAAATCGTCCCTAATAACACTTACCTTACGCCTCCCATAGCGAGCGAGGAATGATTTCAACAAAAAGTGTTTTGGATGCGACTTGCGCTTCAAGGGAGCATCCAAACCAAGCGAACCTGCGATGGTTCGCGACTTTTTGGGAAATCCATTCCGAGCGAGTAATTTGACAAAAGACGAAAATAGAGGTAGAATCTCCCTGTTCGTTCACGAGTTCTGGTGCCCGCCGCATTGGACCCGAACATAAATATCGTGAGCGGATTTTTCATTAATGACTCAAGACTATACAGGAGCGAAAAATGGCTTATAATGTGACATTAATCCCCGGAGACGGCACAGGCCCGGACTTGGCGGAAGTGACAGCGAGAGTAATTGACGCGACCGGCGTAAAAATCAACTGGGAAATTGCCCATGCCGGCGTTGATATAATGGAAAAAGAAGGAACTCCTCTCCCCGAATCAACCCTTAACTCAATTAGAAAAAACAAGGTCGCCCTCAAAGGCCCGATTACCACGCCCATAGGAACAGGCTTCCGCTCGGTCAATGTGGCTATCCGCAAAGAGCTGGACCTCTATACATGCCTCAGGCCCTGCAAAACCTACAAGGGAGTAAGATCAAAATACGAGAATATTGACCTTGTGGTAGTAAGGGAAAACACCGAAGACCTCTACGCGGGCGTTGAATTCGCGCCCGACAGCGACGAAGCGAAGAAAATTATTGAACTCTCCAAAAACAAGATTGTGCCTCATTCGGCCATATCAATTAAACCCATCTCCAGAGAAGGCTCAAGGCGCCTGGTGAAATTCGCCTTTGATTACGCCGCGAAGCACAACAGAAAGAAAGTCACCGCGGTTACCAAAGCCAACATAATGAAGTTCACCGACGGGCTTTTCTTTGAAGCCGCCCGCGAAGTCGCCAAAGAATATGAAGGAAAAATAGAATACGAAGAACGCCTTATTGACAATATGTGCATGCAGCTGGTCCAGAAACCAAACCTCTACGATGTCATAGCGCTTCCTAACCTTTACGGGGATATACTCTCAGACCTCTGCGCCGGCCTTATCGGCGGGCTCGGCATAGCCCCGGGAGCCAACTTCGGCAAAGACATAGCTGTCTTTGAAGCGGTGCACGGCTCTGCCCCGAAATACAAAGGCATGAACAAGGTTAACCCGACGGCTCTTATACTTTCCGGGGTTCTTATGCTTGAACACTTAGGAGAAATTGAAGCCTCAAAGAAACTTGAAAAGGCCGTCGCGGCCGTTATCGCCGAAGGCAAAGAGGTCACTTACGACCTCGGCGGAACAGCCGGAACAAAAGAAATGGGCCAGGCGATAATAGCTAAACTCAAAAGTTAAGCTCAGCCGGGCAGGCCCGGCGGCTAAAATATAACAGAAAGGATTTCGTGAATGGAAAAATCTTGTTTAATAATTAAACCCGACGGCGTGGGAAAAAAAGTTGCCGGAGAGATAATCAAAAGGCTTGAGTCCGAGGGATTGAAACTCTGCGCGATGAAGATGCTTAAACCGGGCAGGGAAGTCATAGAAGGGTTTTACGAAATTCACCGCGGCAAGCCCTTTTTTGAAGCTTTCATAAAATTCATGGTGTCAGGCCCCATAATAGCAACGGTCTGGGAAGGCAAAGACGCCGTAGCCAACATAAGAAAAATTATCGGCGCGACCAATTCAAAAGAGGCGCTTCCGGGAACCTTAAGGAACCTTTACGGCACAGACAACAGGCGCAACCTGGTTCACAGTTCCGACTCGGTTGAAAACGCCAACCGCGAGATAGCCTACTATTTCGCTCAGGACGAGATTCTAAGTTACGACGAAAACTTCTGGGTAACCCAATAAAGGAAAAAATGAAAGTTCTTGTGCTAAACTGCGGTTCCTCTTCTGTTAAATACACTTTTTTTGACATGGACGGCGAAAAGAGGCTGGCCTTCGGCATTGTGGAATGCATAGGCCTGCCCGAAGCTTATTACAAGCACCAGGTGGCCGGTGAGGAAGAAGTAAAGGAAGCCTGCAAAGTTTCAAACCATGTTGAGGCCGTTGACATCATCCTGCAAAACCTCATTAACCGCGACCACGGCATTATACAAGACATCCACGAGATCTCCGCGGTCGGGCACCGCATCGTGCACGGAGGAGAAAAGTTCTCCAAGTCGGTATTAATTACCGATGAAGTGATGCAGGACATTAAAAACTGTTTCGTGCTGGCCCCTCTGCACAACCCGCACAATTATGTGGGCATAGAAGCCTGCGTTAAACTGCTCCCGGGGGTTCCTGAGATAGCCGTATTTGATACCGCCTTTCACCAGACTATTCCGCAGTTCGCCCATCTCTACGCTCTGCCCTACTCGCTATACCAGAAATACAATATCCGTAAATACGGATTTCACGGCACTTCCCACAAATATGTGGCTCAGCGGGCCGCCGAATTTCTCGGCAAGCCATTGGAAGAATTAAAGCTTATAACCTGCCACCTTGGCAACGGCTGTTCAATTACAGCGATAAATAAGGGCGTTTCCGTTGAAACTTCCATGGGCTTTACTCCGCTTGAAGGGCTCGTCATGGGCACCCGCTGCGGCGATATAGACCCTTATATACTTATTCATCTGCAGAATATTGAAAAGATATCGCTTGATGACTTAAACACTCTTTTAAATAAAAAGAGCGGGCTTCTGGGAATTTCAGGTCTTACCAGCGATATGAGAACAATACTTAAAGCCATGTCCAGCGGCTCCGAAAAGGCGAAACTGGCCATAGATGTATACTGCTACAGGGTAAAAAAATACATAGCCTCCTATTTAGGGGTGTTAAACGGAGCCGATGCCGTAATTTTTACGGCCGGCGTGGGGGAAAACTCGCCCACAATCAGGGAAAGATGCTGCCAGGAGCTTTCGGGCCTTGGAATAAGCGTGGACTCCGCGCTAAACTCAAATATAGCCACCAATGAACGGCAGATATCGGAAGCTTCCTCAAAAGTGAAGGTTTTAGTTATCCCAACCAACGAAGAACTGATGATAGCGCGTGAATCCTCGCGGGTATTGACAAACAACTAACTAAACAATATAATGGATAAACTTAAAATTTACACAGCCCGGCTGCGCAAGCTGGAATCAATAGAACAGTTCATTGAATCTTTCAGATGCCGAGAAATTGAAGAGAGTTCAAAAAACCAGAACCTTTCTGTCCGGTATTCCGCTTATATAGTTGATGAACAGGTGATAGTAAACGGGTCCATTCAGGGCACTCTGGAACTTGAATGCGGCCGATGCCTTGAAAATTATGCTCTTCCTGTTGATCTGCCGGTCAGCTGCGTTTATCCCGCGGACCTTGAAGAAATAGACCTAAGCGACGAACTCCGCCAGACACTCATCCTGAATCTTCCAAACAAATACCTTTGCAAAGACGACTGCCACGGCTTGTGCCCTAAGTGCGGGAAAAACCTTAACCTCGGGGCTTGCGGCTGTTTGCATGACACAGGCGATGTAAGATGGGAAAAACTGAGAGATATATTTAAAAAATAAATAACGGCCGCCTTACCGGCGGCTTATCTAACGCAAGTTGCCCAAGAGGCAGAAGGAGAAAAAATGCCAAATCCAAAGAAAAAACACTCGCCAAGCAGAAGAGACATGCGCAGAGCAGCGAACTGGAAAATTGAGGCGCTCAATCTTAACAAGTGCCCCCAGTGCGGAGCCGCGAGACAGCCGCACCATGTATGCCCTTCCTGCGGTTTTTATAACGGCGAGCTCGTCGTAGCCAAAAAAACCAAGAAAAAGGCTGCCGGCCACGAACAGCAGGAAAACGCCGGAGAGACAAAATAATGAGATTAGCCCTTGACGCTATGGGCGGAGACCACGCGCCGTCCGTAACCGTCGCCGGAGCCGTAGACGCAGCAAAAGAATTCGGCTACGAAATTATTTTAGTCGGCGATGAAAAGCTGATTAATGCCGAGCTGGCAAAGTATAAGACCGCGAAACTCAAGATCTCGGTACACCATGCCTCCGAAGCTATCGGCATGGACGAACAGCCCGCTCAGGCCGTACGCCAGAAAAAGGATTCTTCTCTGGTAGTCGCCGCCTCGCTTGTAGCCGATAAAAAGGCCGACGCCCTGATCTCGGCGGGAAACTCGGGCGCCGCAATGGCCGCCTCGCTTATGGAGCTCAAACGCATTGAAGGCGTTTCGCGCCCGGCGATAGCCACCTATTTCCCTACCCTGACCGGAAGCTGCACCCTGCTTGATGTAGGCGCCAATGTAGACTGCAAACCAAAAAACCTTTTCCAGTTTGCCATAATGGGCAAAATATACATGGAAAAGGTTTTCGGCATTAAGAATCCCCGGGTGGGCCTGATGTCTATAGGGGAAGAGGACACGAAAGGCAACGAGCTCTCCCTGGCGACATTTGATTACCTGAAAAAAACAGACCTTAATTTTGTCGGAAATGTTGAAGGCAGGGACATCCCCAAGGGAAACGCGGATGTCTTTGTCTGTGACGGATTTACCGGCAACATAATACTGAAATTCGGAGAAGGCGTCGCCGAGATGATGCTTCGCCTGGTCAAAGACGAATTCAAAGCCCATCCCGTTGCCTGGGCCTCTCTGCCGTTTTTGTGGAGGCCGCTTAACGACATAAGGAAAAAAGTTGATTATTCCGAGCATGGCGGCGCGCCTCTGCTCGGTGTAAACGGAGTCTGCATAATAGCGCACGGCGGTTCAAACGCCAAGGCGATAAAAAACGCGCTGCGGGCCGCGCACCGTTACGCGGAGAAAAATGTAAACGAAGAGATAGCTACGGAATTAGCCAAATACGAAAATTTATTTGAAGAGAGAAAGGAAACCGCCAATCATGAATAAATACGGAGTTAAAATATTAGGCACGGGCTCATTCATGCCGCCAAAAGTTCTCACGAACGCCGACCTGGAAAAAATGGTCCAGACGAGCGACGAATGGATAACCACAAGGACCGGCATAAAAGAGCGCCGCATAGCCGATGAAAAAACCGCAACTTCGGACTTGGCCATTGAAGCCGCCAAGAAGGCCCTTGAGGAAGCTAAATTAAAACCTGAAGATATTGACATGATAATAGTCGCCACGGTCACTCCCGATATGTCTTTCCCGTCAACGGCCTGCTTCGTGCAGAAGGGGCTGGGCGCGTCCAGGGCAGCGGCTTTTGACCTCGCGGCAGCCTGCAGCGGTTTTATTTACGGGATTTCCATAGCAAAAAATTTTATTGAGAACGGAACTTATAAGCATATACTTTTGATCGGCGCGGAAACTCTGTCAAAGATAACCGACTGGCAGGACAGAAACACCTGCGTGCTGTTCGGCGACGGAGCAGGCGCCATGGTGCTTGCCAGAACTGAGGGCCCGTCCAGCTTACTTTCAGTATATCTCGGAGCTGACGGCAACTACGACAAACTCCTTATCCTTCCCGGGGGAGGCTCAAGAAACCCGGTTTCAAAAGAAACCATGGACAACCGGCTTCACTTCATTAAAATGGCCGGCAAAGAGGTATTTAAGGTTGCCGTGACAAAAATGGCGGAAGCCGCGGAAAAGGCCCTTGAAGCGGCAGGCAAAACTCCCGCTGACCTGGACCTTATAATACCGCACCAGGCGAACCTGAGAATTATTGAGGCTATCGCTAAGAGAATGGACTATCCGCTTGAAAAAGTATATGTCAACCTGCACAAATACGGCAATGTCTCGGCCGCCACGACCATAGTGGCCCTTGATGAAGCAAGGAAAGAAGGCCGTGTAAAAGAAGGCTCGCTTTTGGAGCTGGTGGCTTTCGGCGGCGGCTTCACATGGGGCGCGGCTGTAATACAGCTTTAACATATATATAGGTATATGAGGAACCATAATGACTAAAATAGCTTTAGTATTTCCGGGGCAGGGCGCTCAGGCCGTAGGAATGGCCAAAGAACTCTATGACAATTTCAGCCAGGCAAAACAGGTTTTTGATTCCGCCAACGATGTGCTCGGCTTTGATTTAAAGAAAATAGTTTTTGAAGGCCCGGAGGAAACTCTGCGCCAGACCCAGTATACCCAACCGGCTATCTTTGCCGCGAGCATGGCGGCTTTTAATGTCTTTGCCGGATCTTTTAATATTTCTGACGCCGCTGCGGCCGGCCACTCGCTGGGAGAGTATTCCGCAATGGCGGCAGCCGGAGTTTTCAATTTAAACGACGGTTTTAAACTTGTCAAAGCGCGCGGAGAGTTTATTCAGGCGGCTTCACAGAAAAATCCCGGCACCATGGCCGCAATAATCGGACTGGACAACGGCAAAATAAATGAGATCTGCAAAAACTCCGGCGGCGTATGCGAGGCTGTCAACTTTAATTCACCGGGACAAATAGTGATAGCAGGCGCCAGTGAAGCCGTCAGCAAGACCGTCGCTTTGGCAACCGAAGCGGGAGCCGCCAAAGCCATAGTATTAAATGTATCCGGCCCGTTCCACTCTTCTCTTATGACCCCCGCGGCAGATATGATGGGGGAAGAACTTAGAAAATACAATTTTAACAACCCAAAATTCCCGGTCTATACGAACTGCGACGCGAAAGCTAACAGCGACGCCTCGGCCATAGCCGGCAAACTTGTCAGGCAGATTAACAACCCGGTCCTGTGGGAGCAGATCATAAGGAACATGATATCCGAGGGCTACTCGGTATTTATAGAGATTGGCCCGGGCAGGGTTCTCTCCGGGCTGCTGCGACGCATAGACAAGGGCGTGAAATCGCTCAATATTGAAGATTCCAAGAGCCTTGAAAAGACTATAGCCGAACTGTCAAAAAACTGAAGAACCTATTATTATCGGGAGGTTTACAGGAATGAAGCTTAAAGACCAGGTATCCATAGTGACCGGAGGCGCGCAGGGCATAGGGCGCTCCATAGCCGAAGGGCTTGCCAGAGAGGGCGCCATCGTTGTGCTTTCAGACATAAACCAGGAACAGGCACAGAAAGCGGCCGATGAGATAAAAGAAAAATTTAAAGTGGAAACCATGGCTATCGTCGGTAATGTGGCCAAATATGAAGATTGTGAAAAAATTATCAACCAAGTACTTGACAAATTTTCTAAAATAAATATACTTATTAACAATGCCGGCATAACGCGCGACAATCTTTTGATGCGCATGACCGACGCCGAGTGGGATTCCGTGCTGGGAGTTAACCTTAAAGGCGTCTTCAACTGCACAAAAGCTGTTTCGCGGCACATGCTCAAGGCAAGAAACGGCAGGATAGTAAACATCGCTTCAGTCGTGGGCCTTATGGGCAACGCGGGCCAGGCCAACTATTCAGCCTCCAAAGGCGGAGTAATAGCCCTGACAAAAACCTGCGCCAGAGAGTTCGCCTCAAGAGGCGTTCTTGTAAACGCGATAGCGCCGGGGTTCATTCGCACGGCGATGACAGACGCTCTTTCCGATGATGTTAAAAAGAAGCTCTCCGATCAAATTCCCCTGGGAAGGCTTGGCGAAGCTGACGATGTGGCGAAAGCGGCAGTGTTTCTCTGCGGCGAGGATTCTTCCTATATAACGGGGCATGTGATTTCAGTCAACGGCGGAATGTACATGTAGCTGGTTTCAGATATAAAGCAAAATAAACGGCCAGGCCGCACCGGCCGAAGATAACAGGAGGACAAGATGGCAGACGTAGAGACAAGAGTAAAAGAGATCATTGTGGAACAGCTTGGCGTGGACCCGGCTGAGGTAGTTACAGGAGCGTCATTTGTTAATGACCTTGGCGCGGATTCGCTTGACACGGTTGAGCTTGTCATGGCGCTTGAGGAAGAGTTCGGCCTTGAAATTCCGGACGAAGACGCGGAAAAGATTCAGAGCGTAGGCCAGGCTGTTGATTACATTAAGAGCCACCAGCAGAAATAACTCTAAATAACAGGATATTACTTCAGAATTTCAAGGCGGCTTATAAGGCCGCCTTGAGGTTTTGTTGTCTTTAAAAACTATGAATAAACGAATCGTCATAACAGGTATTGGCATAGTTTCACCCATAGGCATAGGCAAAGAAGATTACGCTAAAGCGCTGCGCGAGGGAAAAAGCGGCGCCAGCCCGGTTGAAGGCTTTGATGTCAGCGCCTACTCCACGCGCATAGCCGCTCAGATAAAAAACTTTGTCCCTGAAAACTACATAGAAAAGAAAAAAGTCAAACGCATGGCCCGCTTTACCCAGGTCGGCGTTGCCGCCGCCAAGATGGCGATAGCCGATTCGGGGCTGGATTTTACAAAAGAAAATCTTGCCAGAATAGGAGCTATCACCGGAACAGGAATAGGCGGACTGGATGTTATTGAAAACGAACACTCAAGCCTGCTTGAGAAAGGGCAGAGAAGGGTCAGCCCGTTTTTAATTCCCATGATAATTACCAATATGCTCCCGGGAGAGCTTGCCATTGAATACGGCTTCACAGGACCCAATTACGCCGTTTCAAGCGCCTGCGCCTCTTCAAACCACGCGATAGGCGACGCACTCCGCCTTATGCGGTATGGCGACGCCGATGTAATGATAACCGGCGGAGCTGAAGCCGCTATTACGCCTCTCGGATTGGCCGGTTTCTGCAGCATTAAGGCCCTTTCAATGAGAAATGACGAACCCCAGAAAGCATCCAGGCCCTTTGACAAAAACCGTGACGGTTTTTTAATGGGAGAAGGCGCCGGGATAATCGTGCTTGAAACGCTTGAGCACGCCCAGAAACGCGGGGCCAAAATATACGGCGAGATCCTCGGATACGGAGCTTCGGACGACGCCTACCACATTACGGCGCCCCAGCCGGAAGCCCTCGCGGCGGTTCAGGCCATGAAACACGCCCTGGCGGACGCCGGCATTTCGCCGGACGAGATTGATTATATCAACGCCCACGGCACATCAACCGAATTCAACGACAAAATTGAGACCCTCGCCATTAAAAAAGTTTTTGGCGAGCGGGCATATAAGATTCCCATATCTTCAACCAAATCTATGACGGGCCATCTTCTCGGAGCCGCGGGAGCGGCGGAGCTTATAGCCACGCTTATCTGCATGGAGCAGGGCTTTATTCATCCTACGATAAACTACGAAACCCCCGATCCGGAATGCGACCTTGACTATGTTCCCAACAAGCCGCGTGAACAGCAGATTAATTGCGCTCTTTCTAACTCTCTCGGATTTGGCGGGCATAATTCAGTGTTAATCGTGAAGCGTTATGCCTGAAGAATTTGCAAAACTTGAAAAGTCTATCGGCTTTAAGTTCAGCAACACTGAACTGCTTGTAAATTCTCTGACCCATAAGTCCTATGCCGCGGAAAACGGCGGCGATACTTTCAACGAAAGAATGGAGTTTCTTGGCGACAGCATCCTTGCTGCCGTAGTCGCGGACTTCCTATACAAGAAATATCCTTTGGTGGACGAGGGCAGGCTCTCCCAGCTTAAATCCCAGATCGTCTGCAGGCATTCGCTGAGCCTTTGGGCAAAAAAAATAAAGCTCGGAAGCTATATTTTTCTGAGCACCTCCGAAGACTCAAACGGAGGCAGAAAAAGGGAAAGCATACTTTCCAACTCGCTTGAGGCGCTGATAGCGGGCATTTACCTTGACGGCGGGTTTGAAGCGGCAAGCAAATTTATTCTTGATTTCCTGTCTCAGCAGAAAAGGCTGACGGTAAGCGACACAAAAAGCAGGCTGCAGGAGCTGATTCAGTCGGAACACAAAACTCTTCCCGAATACAGGGTCATCAGCGAGTCCGGCCCCGACCATGAAAAAACCTTTAAGACCGGCGTTTACTTAAAAAAGTCTCTTATCGGCGAAGGAACCGGGAAATCCAAGAAAGAAGCCGAGCAGGCCGCGGCAAAAGAAGCTTTAAGAAATCTGCGAAGCAGCAAGTAAATATTGAGTCACAACTAAACGGAGGACGCAATGGATTATTTTCTTTCAGACGAAGAAAAAATGATGGTTGAGCTGGCGCGCAAAATCGCCCAGGAAAAGATTAAACCGGTGCGCGAACACTACGACGAAACCGAGGAATTTCCCTGGCCGATAGTTCATGACCTTGCCAAGGCCGACCTTTGCGGCGCCTATATACCGGAACAGTACGGCGGTTTCGGAGGAAAAGTTTTCAATCTGGTTCTCGTCGTTGAAGAGCTTTGCAAAGTGGACGGCGGAATCTCGCTCGCGCTCGCGGCGACCGCGCTCGGCACTTTCCCGATACTTATAGCGGGCAGCGAAGAGCAGAAAAAGAAATATCTTCCCGACATAGCCGCCGGCAGAAAGCTTGCCGCCTTCGGCCTTACGGAACCGGAAGCCGGTTCAGACGCGACCGCCATGCGCACCACCGCGAAAAAAGAAGGGGATTTCTATGTATTAAACGGCACGAAATGCTTTATCACCAATGCCGGCGAAGCCGAAACCTATACGGTGTTTGCCAAAACAAATCCGGAGCGCGGGCCCAGGGGCATATCCTGCTTCATAGTTGAAAAGGGAACGCCGGGCTTTGAATTCGGTAAAAAAGAAAAAAAGATGGGTATAAGAGCCTCCGTAACAAGAGAGCTCATATTTAATAACTGCATGATTCCCAAGGAAAACCTCCTCGGGAAAGAAGGGCACGGGCTTATGGTCGCGCAGGCCACTCTTGACACCTCAAGGCCCGGAGTCGCCGCTCAGGCGCTCGGCATAGCCGCGGGTGCTCTTGAAGAAGCAATAAGCTACGCGAGAACCAGAGTTCAGTTCGGACAGAGCATTTCTTCGTTTCAGGCAATTCAGCATATGCTTGCCGATATGGCCACCGAAGTGGAAGCGGCAAGATGCCTTCTCTATCAGACCGCCAGGATGATGGACGCAAACCCGGGCAAACGCACAACAAAAGAATCCGCGATGTCAAAGCTTTACTGCTCGGAAGTCGCGATGCGCGTTACGACAAACGCGGTGCAGATACTCGGCGGTTACGGATATATCCGCGAGTACCCGGTTGAGAAGATGATGAGAGACGCGAAAATAACTCAGATATACGAGGGAACAAGCCAGATTCAGAGAAACGAGATAGCCCTTCAGCTCATAAAAGAATCAGCGGCGAAAAAATAGCAACGGCAGGGACAAGGGTTAGGTGTAATGAATTATCAGCTCTCACTTACCCCGTACCGCTTATCACTAAAGAGGTATCCAATGCATTTTATAGTCTGTATCAAGCAGGTTCCGAACACGACAAATGTTCAGATAGACCAGAAAACCAACACTCTCAAAAGAGAAGGCGTTGAGTCCATTATCAATCCTTTTGACGAATTCGCCATTGAAGAGGCGGTCCGCCTCAAAGAGAGAACCGGCGGAAAAACAACCGTCATTACCATGGGGCCCCCGCAGGCTGAAAACGCTTTAAGGGAAGCCATCGGGCGAGGCATTGATAACGCCATTCTTATATCGGACAGGGCTTTCGCGGGCGCCGATACCTGGGCGACCTCCTATACTCTGGCGAGCGCCATTAAGAAAATCGGAGATTACGACCTTATAATCTGCGGCAAACAGGCTACCGACGGAGACACGGCTCAGGTTGGGCCCGGCATCGCGGAAATGCTTGATATCCCTCATGTAGCTTATGTTAAAAAAATTGAAGAGATAACTCCCGAGAAAGCCAAGGTTGAAAGAATGATGGAAGACGGCTATGACATTATAGAAATGCCGCTCCCTTCCTTAATTACCGTCGTAAAAGAAATCAATACCCCCAGAATGCCGTCGCTCAGGGGAATGATGGCTTCAAAGAAAGCCCAGATACCTCACTGGACAGCTCAGGAGATTAACGCCGAATCAACAAACATAGGCCTTACCGGATCGCCAACACAGGTTATGAAGATTTTTACGCCTCCCCAGCGCCCCGGCGGAGAAAAGCTGGAAGGCTCCCCGGAAGAGATGGCGGCTTCGCTGACGGATAAATTAAAACAGCTTCAGATAATATAAGAATATCAGACTTCAGGAGAAATTAAGATGCCTAACCAGATAAATGTAATTTCTGAAAAATGCGTCGGCTGCTCGCTCTGCGTGAATAACTGCCCCTTCGGCGCGATAACTTTAACCGAAAGGCCCGATCATCCCAAAAAACTCAAACTTGCCGTCATAGACCTGCACAAGTGCACTTTCTGCGGAGCCTGCATAGAGTCCTGCAAAAAGTTCGGCGCCATCAACCTTATAAAGGAAGAGCCCATAAAACTTGACATTGACCCGTCGCATTACAAAGGCATCTGGGTTTACGCGGAGCAGAGGCACGGCGAAGTTTCTCCGGTAGTCTACGAGCTTCTTAACGAGGGAAGAAGGCTTGCCGATAAGATGCAGACCCCTCTGAGCGCCATTTTAATAGGAAGCCGCATAGAATCCAAGGCCCACGACCTTATTCAGCACGGCGCCGACAAGGTTTATGTTTTTGACGACCCCATATTTTTTGAATTCCAGGACGACTGCTACTCGGACATCCTTTCGCATCTTATAAAAGAGGAAAAGCCGGAGATAGTGCTTATGGGAGCGACCAACATCGGCCGCTCCTTTGCTTCAAGGGTAGCCGCGAGGATCAGGACAGGCCTTACGGCCGACTGCACAGCGCTTGAAGTTGACCTCTCAAACAGGAATCTCCAGCAGACCCGCCCGGCCTTCGGCGGAAACATAATGGCGACCATTCTCTGCCCCAGGCACCGCCCGCAGATGGCAACAGTCAGGCACAAGGTTTTCAAGCCTGCTCCGCGCGACCCCAACAGAAAAGGGGAAATAATAAAGAAGACCGTTGATTCCTCTAAAATAATAAACAGAACCAAATTCCTTGAGTTTATAAAAGATACCTCCGCGAAAGTAAACCTTTCAGACGCGGACATTATCGTTTCCGGAGGCAGGGGGCTTGGCAAACCCGAGGGATTTAAACTCGTGGAAGAGCTCGCCGAAGCGCTTGGCGGAGCGGTAGGCTCGTCAAGAGCAGCGGTGGATGCCGGATGGATACCCTATTCGCATCAGGTAGGACAGACCGGGAGAACCGTAAGCCCGAAAATATATTTCGCCTGCGGAATTTCCGGCCAGATACAGCACCTGGTTGGGATGGGTTCGTCCGATATTATTGTAGCTATAAACAAAGACCCTCACGCTCCGATGATGAAGGCCGCGAACTTCGCCATTGAGGGCGATCTTTACGAGATAATTCCCTGGATAATAAAAAAGATAAAAAAATCCAGAGGGATTGAAGCGTAATATCCGTTTCAGGCAATACTGATTTTCCGTCGATGCTTGACATTTAGAATATTTTTTTGTATTCTCTCTTAACAGCAAAGTGCTGTTTTTATTTTTTTAAAAAACCTTGTGAAATCCTTCACAATCTTTTAGAAACCCAAAACTATGGCAACATTTTTCCTTTCAACAAACGACTATAATTCATTTATCCGCAACCTCTCCGCCCAATACAGGGTTTTCGGCCTGAAGGGTGAGGAAAAGAATTTCTACTGGAGCAGGCTTACCGCGGAAAAATCGGAGCATACCCCTAACCGTTACAGGGCGCTGACTCCCGTTAAATCGTTTTTCTTCCCGGTTAAAGAAGAAGTAACGGCTGAGCCTCCCGTTGAGAAAACCATACTGCTCGGGGTTAAAGCCTGCGACCTGGCTCACCTTCAGACGACTGACGCGATTTTTTTGCAGGGAGCTTTGGCGGACCCGTATTACGCGCTTAAACGCCAGAACACAATAATTATTTCTTCCGACTGTGATTCATATATACCCGCCTGTTTCTGCACTTTGATGGGCGGACTGCCTTATCCCACAAAAGGCTTTGATTTAAATCTGACGCCTGTGCGGGAGGGCTTCCTGATTGAAACCGGAACCCAGGCCGGAGAGGATTTGGCTAAGGCAAACACAAGCTTATTCGCTCAGGCTTCCAGACAGCAGCTGGCCGAGCGCGACAACCTCAGAAACAAAATGACGGAACTGCTTAAGGCCAACAACAAGGATTTTACCTGGACAAACCCGAAAGATATTGTTACCGCGAAATACGCCTCCCAGAAATGGGAATCAGATATAGCAAAAACCTGCGTTGAATGCGACGCCTGCCGTTTCGCCTGCGGAACCTGTTACTGCTTCCTGCTTGCCGAATCCAAAAAATCCTGGGAAAGGATCCGTTCCTGGGACTCGTGTCAGTCGGAAGGCTACGGAAGAGTAGCCGGCGGAGCTAACCCCAGAAAAACAAAAGGCGAGCGTTTAAGAAACCTTTATTCCTGCAAACTTCAGTACAGGCCGGAAAACTTCGGCTTTTACGCCTGTACCGGATGCGGCCGCTGCATAGAAGCCTGCCAGGGTAAAATTGATATAAGAAAAAGCCTTCAGAAACTCTCTGAAGAAAGGTAAAGTAAATGTTTTGGAGCCCGTACAAATCCATTCCCGCCAAACTTGAGAAGGTGATTGACGAAACCTCAAATATTAAGACTTTTGTTTTGAGGCCGGAGTCAAAATTCAGGTTTGCCACGGGCCAGTTCATAGAGCTTTCCATTCCGGGTGTGGGCGAGGCTCCTTTCACTCCTTCATCGTCGCCTTACGAAACCGATACCATAGATGTTACCATTATGAAAGCCGGAAACCTCACCGGACAGCTCCACGCTTTAAAAGGCGGAGAAACACTCGGCATAAGAGGGCCGTACGGAACCGGATACCCAATAGAAAAATTTTACGGCAAAGAAGTCCTTATTCTCGGAGGCGGCGTCGGCATGGCCCCTCTGCGCTCACTGCTTTTAACCCTCATAGCGCAGAAAGAAAAATTTAAAAGAATAATCCTCTGCTACGGGTCAAAGTCTCCCGAAGATGTCGTTTACAAACACCAGTTCACCGAGTGGCAGAAGATAAAAGAACTTGAGATAATGAGAAGCGTGGACAAGTGTCCGATAGGCCAGTGGGACGAAACCGTGGGCCTTGTGACCTGCCTGCTGGATCAGGTAAAAGTTGACCTGAAAAATACCGTTTCAATCGTCTGCGGGCCTCCTATCATGATGAAGTTCGGTTCCAGAAAGCTTTTGGATATCGGCTACACGCATTCAAATATTTATCTGTCCATGGAAGGAAATATGTCCTGCGGAATAGGCAAATGCGGCCATTGCCAGATAGGCCATAATTTTATCTGCAAAGACGGCCCCGTCTTTACTTACGAACAGCTTAAGCATATTCCCGACCCGTTCATTTAAAAAGAGATTCGTTAATTATGAAAAAATTATTTATTGACCTTGAAATCTGTTACAAATGCCGCGAATGCACGGCAAAGTGCAGTTATTATTACCATCCGGATAACCAGGGGCATGTGCGCTGTATGGCCCTTGCCGCGCAGGAACATGTCTGCAGGCGCTGCGAAGAGCCGCCCTGCGTCAACGCCTGCCCTCAGGAAGCCCTTGAGAAACGCGCCGACGGAATGCTGGACAGGCATTCCATGCGCTGCACCTCGTGCAAAACATGCACCATGGCCTGCCCGTTCGGAGTTATCTATCCCGAAATAGTTGAATACAAAACGACGATGTGCGATTACTCCAAAGGCAGGGCTGACTCTCAGGATCCGGTTTGCGTAGGCTCCTGCCCGCATAACGCCATTAAGTTTATTGAGGTTGAAGAAGACCCCAAAAAAGATATTTACGCCGTCAGAAACGGCCAGTTCTTCGTGCATACCGTTAAATGGAAAAAGGACTAAAACAGCGGCCTTTCCGCTGAGCCTCTGTCAGGAAAACATACTATGATAAAACTTTTACTTTCATACTTTATATTCCCGGGAATGGCTTTTATTTCCATAGCCGGCATGTTCGCCTCTTACCTGGACAGAAAAATTACCGCCAGGATACACTGGAGAGTCGGCCCCTCCCTTAAACAGCCGTACTACGACATAAAAAAACTTTTGATAAAGGAAACCATTCTGCCGGCCAACGGCCCGATATGGCTCTTCGTCTCGGCTCCGCTTATTTCTTTTTTGAGCGTCGCGCTTATTTCCGATATAATGATTACCTCCTGGTTTAACACCGGTTCCGGATTCATAGGCGACACCGTGGTTATATTTTACCTTTTTGCCATACCGGCGGTAGCCTCTATACTCGGAGCCTTCGCCTCTCAGAGCCCTTACGCTTCGCTCGGAGCAAGCCGCGAGATTAAGCTTTTAATAGCCTACGAAGTCCCGCTTTTCCTTGCCATGCTTGTGCCCATAATTAAGGCTCAGAGCGTGCTGTTCGGCAAAATAATTTCCGCTCAGGTTTATAACGGTTCTTTCGCGGCAAGCGCCTCCGGTTTACTGGCTCTTATCGTGGCTATTTTCTGTATTCAGGCTAAAATGGGCTTTACCCCGTTTGACCTGGCCGAAGCCGAGACCGAGCTTGCGGGGGGAACTCAGGCGGAATATTCAGGCCCGCTTCTCGCGGTCTGGAAACTTTCCAAAATGGCCCTGACGGTAGCGGCTCCGCTTTTCCTTGTTATGCTTTTCTGGGGCGCGGGCGGCTGGCTTATTATCCTGTTAAAATACATTGTTTTGCTCATAGTCGCCGTGCTCATAAAAAACACGAACCCCCGCGTAAAAATAAATCAGGCCATGAAGTTTTTTCTCGGCCCCGTGTCTATAGCCGCAGTCGTAGCGGTTCTGCTGGCATGGAAGGGATATTAAATGTCGTTTACGGTTGACGCGCTCACAAAATCACTGAATGTTTTCCACGCGGCCTGCAGCCCGTGCAATAACTGCGACATAGAAATACTTGACGCTCTTACTCCCAGGTACGACCTGGAGCGTTTCGGCATACAGCTTGTCGGTTCCATAAGGCACGCCGATGTTCTGCTGGTAACCGGAGCCGTAAACAAAAAAGTCGTGCACCGCATTAAGGCGCTCTACGAACAGGCTCCGAAACCCATTATAGTCATCGCCAACGGCAGCTGCGCCTGTTCGGAAATATTGTTCAGGGATTCCTACAACACCTGCGGCCCGCTGGATAAGATAATACCCGTTGACCTCTATATACCCGGATGCCCTCCCAGGCCCGAAGCCATAATCGCCGGAGTCGTGAAACTTTTAAATGCCGTCAGAGCAAAGGATAAAAAATGAGCGCCGTTGAATTAATCAGCAAAAATCTGGCTTCAAAGATCGTTAATTCCAGGCAGGCAAACCCCAAAAGGTTTTATTTTGAGGTTAAGGCCGCCGATGTGCGTGAAACCGTTGAGTATCTTTTTAACGGGCTTAACCTGCGTTTCGTGACCGTAAGCGGCGTGGATATGCGCGAAGGCATTGAGATGATGTACCATCTCTCCGACGATTCCACGGGCACGGTTGTCACGATGAGGGCCATGATTTCAGACAAGAAAAATCCCAGGATTGATTCCATAGCGAAAATAATTATCGGCGCGGCCTGGATTGAGCGCGAGATACACGAATTGCTCGGCGTGGACTTTGCCGGAAACGACAACTTAAAACATCTGCTTTTGCCGGAAGACTGGCCGAAAAATAATTATCCTTTGAGGCATGACAATGAGTGAAAATACAGAAAACAAAAGCTGCGTGGTACCCATCGGGCCTTATCATCCCCTGCAGGAGGAGCCGGAGTTCTTTAAGCTCCATGTGGACGGCGAAAAGGTGGTGGGCATTGATATTGAAATAGGCTACAACCACCGCGGCATAGAGAAAATTTCAGAAGCCAAGCATTACGACCAGGGCATTTTCGCGGTTGAGCGCATCTGCGGCATCTGCTCCACCTCGCACCCTTTCGCGTATTGCAACGCCGTGGAAGACTTAGCCGGCATAGAACTCCCGGAAAGAGCCCGCTATATCAGAACGCTGGTTGGGGAACTTGAAAGAATTCACTCGCACCTGCTCTGGCTTGGACTGGCGGGACACTTCCTCGGCTATAACACGGTGTGGATGTGGTCGTGGAAATACCGCGAACCCGTGCTGGATATTTTTGAAAAGATTTCAGGCAACAGACAGCATTACTCAATGTTTAAAATCGGCGGCGTAAGGCGCGATATTCTTGCAGAGGACATCCCCTGGATAGAGAAAGAGCTTGACGCGCTGATAAAAGCCGTTGAAATGTTCAAGGGCGCGGTTATGGACGACCCGGTAATTCTCGCCAGGACAAAAAATATCGGCGTGCTCACTGCCAAAGATATTAAGGATTACGGCGGAGTAGGCCCCCTTGCGAGAGCTTCCGGCGTTGATATAGATATCAGGCGCGACAACCCTTACGCGGCATACAACCTTGTGGACTGGAAAGTCCAGACATTTCAGGGCGGCGACATCTTCGCCAAAGCCGTTGTAAGAATTCTTGAGACCCTTGAATCAATTAAGATAATCCAGCAGTGCCTTGTCAGGCTTAAAACCGTGACAGGCCCCATAGATTTAAAGATCAAAGAAATTCCTGCCGGCGAAGGCATAGGCCGCCATGAGGCTCCCAGAGGAGAGGTCTTCCACTATGTCAGGGGCGATAAGACCAACCGCCCGACCAGGCATAAGATAAGAGCCCCTTCCTATGTGAATGTCGCCACGAACGAAAAAGCCGTTATCGGTTACGATATTTCCGACGCTCTTATAGTGCTTGCCGCCGTTGATCCCTGCTACTGCTGCACCGAAAGAGTCTCAGTCGTAGACGCGGAAAAAGGAACGGCTCTTTACACCGGGAACGATTTAATCAGGTTGTCCCAGGAAAAGACCAAAAAACTAAAGGAAAGAATCTTTTAATGATAAACACCGTTTTGTATATCCTGGGAATAGCCATAGTGTTTTACGCAGGCCTTAAGGCTCTCTTTGCTCACGATCTTAAGAAAGCGCTCGGGCTGGATTCGTTCTCACAGCTCGGTTATGTGATGATAGGCATAGCCGCCGCAAACGATCTTGGCGTGACAGGCGCGGTATTTCACTCTATCAATGTGGTTATTTACGCTTCGGGGCTTTTTCTGGTGCAAAACGCCTTAAAGAAATATTCGGGGTCTTCGGACCTGGACAATATGGGCGGGCTCGCGAAAGCGATGCCCTGGAGTTTTGCCATAGCCCTGGTCCTGGCTCTTTCCATGTCGGGCCTGCCTCCCTTTAACGGTTTTGCCTCAAAATACCTTATTTATCAGGGCCTTATAAATGCGATGCTGGCCGAAGGGTCGTTGCTGGCGATAGCGGCGTTAGCCGCTCTTATATTCGGCTCGGCGCTGACTCTGGCAAGCCTTCTAAAGATACTTCACGCGGCGTTTTTCTCGGCCGCCCGCAATCAGACGGCAAAACCGCAGGAAAAATTTTTACCGTCGCATCTTCTGCCGGTTGCGCTGGCAGCCGCCTGCCTTTTCCTGGGACTTTACGCTTTCAGGCTTCCCATACCGCTTATTGAGTCGGCTTTAAATTATCCGGTTTCAGCGGTAATCTCTGTCAGGTGGCGCCCGTTAATAGCTTTTTTCCTTATAGCGGCGGGGTTTGCGCTTGCTGCGGTTAAATATTTCGTGTTTTTCAAAAAATCGGCGGTGCGCAGGGATACGCCTTTTGTCGGCGGCGAAAACCTTGACCCTTCTATTTTCTCGTCAGGCACGGATTTTTATCAGACGCTCCGCGAGATACCGGTGCTAAAACTATTTATTAAGCAGGATAAAAAATGAAATACCCAAAACTCAGAGAATTAAAAGAAGCCATAACAGCCCTCATCAAGGGCCCATACACGACAAAATTCCCGGCTGAACCGCATGTCGCCATGCCGGGCTTTCGCGGTAAACCGACTCCCGATAAAGAGCTTTGTATAGCCTGCGGCGCCTGCGCCGAGGTCTGTCCCGCAAGGGCAATAGAAGTAAAGAACAACACCGAAACCTCACCAAAGACAAGAGACATTATCTGGCATTACGACCTCTGCATTTACTGCGGCCAGTGCGAGCGCCTTTGCACGACACAAAAAGGTGTGACGCTCACCCAGGAATACGACCTTGCCACTACCGACCGCTCCACACTCTATTCCGGCGTTCAGAAGGAGCTTGTGGTCTGCCAGGACTGCGGCGAAATAATCGGCACCAAAGACCAGCTTTTGTGGATTTACAAGAAAATAGGCCCGCTTACCGGCGGAAACTACAATATTATCTTTACGGCCCAGAATGAGCTCGGCCTTTCTTCGGAGGACTCAAACACAAAGTCCGACAAAGAGCAGGTTCAGCGCGCCGACCTCTACAGGCTTCTCTGCCCCAAGTGCCGCCATGTGGCGCTGGTGTTCAACCAGACCGGCAAACAGATATAATACCGTCAAATAGCTATAATTTTCATCAGCTCTTAAGCCAATGCATTTTTTTGGCATTTAAGAGCTTCTGTTTTTTAGCCTGATATTTTGATATTCTATGGATGCTCCGTCACTAAAGAATGACAAGGTTTTTACAGCCGCTCCTATTGGCGCGTTTGCGCCGTAATGGAATTTATGTCAATAAATATTAATTCATTGGATAAACCCGTTTTGTTCGTCGGCATTGGCAACAAATATTCCGGCGATGACGGCATTGGCCCAGAGGTTATAAAAAAACTTAAGGAGGCTGATTTGCCGCTAAACGCCATTGATTGCGGCGACCTGCCCGAGAACCATTTCAGGGATATGGCTCGCTTTAAGCCCAAATCCGTTGTTTTCGTTGATGCCGTAGCCATGAATAAGGCTCCCGGTTCTTATGATTTGTTTGAAAGCTCTCAGATTCAGAACTTTACCGTCTCAACCCATGGGATATCGCTTGGAATGCTCGCCGAATACTTAAACACCGAACTTGGAGCTAAGGTTTATCTGCTGGGAATACAGCCCAAGAATTTAAAAGGCGAGGGATTATCGGAAGAAGCAAGCGCGGGCGTGACAAAGGTTGTTGAAATATTGTCGCAAAATAAGCTATAAGATGAGCTACTCAATCGCCCGTTCCGATGCGGGTTTGGAACAGGCGAATCATTTTAGTTTATTCCGGTCAGAAGAGTCATTATTGAAAATCTGGCATTCAAAGAGATTGAAAAAGAGGAATGACTAAACAGAATGCGTAGTTATGAATCCCCATTTTGGCTGCTAATGAAAGAGCGATTTTTGGGAATAAATCTTTGCCTGTTTGAGCCGCCGCGGGCGGCGAGTTTGCAAAGATTCCAAAAATCGCGAGAGAATAGCCAAGGGGCACATTTCTTTGTTAACTTTTCTTTGTGTGCCCAAAGAAAAGTTAAATAATGAAGGGTAGCTACTAATAGCCAGGAAAGGAAAAAATGTATGCATGAACTTGGAATCGCGAAGGACCTCTGGGCGATAATCGTCCAGAAGGCGAAAGAAAACAACATAAGCAAAATCACGAAGATCACCATTATGATCGGCGAGACTTCCGGCATTGAGGCGGATTTTCTGAAACATTCTCTTGTTGACCACATTATGCCGGGCTCTATAGCCGGCGACGCGACGCTTGAGCTTTTAGACGAGAAAATCGCGGCAAAGTGCAAAAAGTGCGGCAGGGAAATAACGAAAGATACCATAATGACTATCAAGTGCCCGTTCTGCGGAAGCATGCAGATAGATATTACCGCCGGGAAAGAAACCTATGTCAAAAGCATTGAAGGGCAGTAAGAAAAGCCGGCTGAATAAGCTCAAAAGGTCCCGCCCTGAGTCTGCCGCGGCGGACAGAGGCGCTCGCTCTAAATCACAAAATCACAACAAGCTCTTCGTTCCTGCCTCCCTCGGGTCAATTAAACTTAAAACCGGTGCTCCTGTATTTGCCGCGGGCGCGGAACTCAAAAGCGCGTTCTGCATGGTTCGCGGCGGCAAAGCCTTTGTGTCTCCTGATTTCGGCGAACTAAAAACCTTTGACGCTTTGAAACTCTATAAACAAACCTTTGAGCAGTACCTTAAATACCTTAAGATAAACCCCGGGATAATAGCCTGCGACCTGCACCCGAACTATTCTTCAACACTATTTGCGGAAGCTTTGGTTTCCAAAAACAGGGATTTAAAACTCGTTAGAATTCAGCACCATCACGCCCATATAGCCTCCGTTATCGCCGAGCATCGCATTGAAGAACCCGTGCTCGGTTTTGCTTTTGACGGAATGGGGTTTGGCGTTGACGGCAATATCTGGGGCGGGGAATGTTTCCTTGCCAAAGACGGAAAGTTTTCAAGGCTGGCGCACTTTAAGTACATGCCCCAGCCGGGCGGCGATACCGCTACCCGCGAAGTCTGGCGGCTGGGCCTGTCGCTGCTAAAGCAGTCCGGAGTAACAACTGTTCCGGAGCACATTAAAAAGCAGAGAAATTATAAAGAAGTTGAGGCTATGCTGGATAAAAACATCAACTCCCCTGTGACTTCAAGCGCCGGCAGGATTTTTGACGCGGTTTCTGCTGTTCTGGGCCTCTGTCTTAACGCAAAATTTGAGGCTCAGGCGGCCATAAAACTGCAGGAGGCTGCGTTAGACATTAAACTCAAAAAAGGGTATAATTTTACCGTAGATTATAAGCTCGTTCCCGCGATTGTTGATATCTCGCCCATGGCGCACGAGATAGTTACAGACCTGAACAAATCAACTGATACCGCGACGATAAGCGCGAAGTTTCATTATACGCTCGCGCTAATAATACTGGAACTGGCAAA
This sequence comes from Elusimicrobia bacterium RIFOXYA2_FULL_47_53, assembly GCA_001800315.1. Lineage (GTDB taxonomy): Bacteria > Elusimicrobiota > Endomicrobiia > Endomicrobiales > XYA2-FULL-47-53 > XYA2-FULL-47-53. The sequence continues at coordinate 140,070 of MGVE01000008.1, forward strand.
ACGATTCTGGAAAAAATATAAAATCCGACGCGTTGCCCTGAGCGGCGGGGTATTCCAGAACTCAAGGCTGCTGGCTGACTCAAAAGAACTGCTGAAAGAAAACGGATTTAATGTATATTCTAACGAGAAGGTGCCTGTTAACGACCTCGGAATAGCGCTGGGGCAGGCATACATAGCCGCGACAGAGCTGTGAGCGGCCTATCCGATAAGTTTCAGCAATAAGCATATTGACTCAATTGAAAAAGCCTTAATAGTGCCCTGTCATTGCGATCTCCCGAAGGGAGAGAAGCAATCTCGCCTTTCAGTCGGCAACGACGAGATTGCTTCGTCGTTGAACTCCTCGCAAAGACGACACGAAGAGGATTTTCAACCGACTCATATTTCAAAAACAATATAATGAAAGAGGAAGCTATGTGTCTTGCAATACCTGGTAAAATCCTTTCAATAGGAAAAGAAAAAAGAGCCGAGATAGATTTCGGAGGCGTTGTCCGTCCGGTGCAGATGGATCTGATGCCTGAGGCTAAAATCGGCGAATATGTTATTGTGCATGCCGGATTCGCAATACAAAAACTATCTAAAAAAGACGCCCTTGAAACTCTTAAGCTTATTCAGGAAGCCTACGGAGATGGTTTTGACGCTGAAAAAAAATAAAACGCTATGGACTGTGAGCTTATACCCCAAACTATATTTAGAAACCTGCCCACTCTTGAAACCAGCCGCCTGATCCTGCGTAAAATGACGCTTGATGACGCGGCCGATATGTTTGAATACGCCTCGGACCCAGCGGTTTCCAGGTACACGCTCTGGAACCCTCACAGAACAATAAAGGATTCCGAGGAATTTCTTAAAGGTATAAGTTCAAGCTACGAGAAAGGGTTGATTGAAAACTGGGGAATTGCCCTTAAAGAAAACAACAAATTTATCGGCACCTGCGGTTATTTTTACTGGAACCAGGAATTCGCCAGAGCAGAGATACAGTACGCGATGAGCGGCAAATACTGGGGAAAAGGGCTTATGACCGAAGCCGTCTGCCGGGTTCTGGAATTTGGGTTTACCGAAATGAAACTGAACCGCGTGGAAGCCAGGTGCATGCTTGACAACATAGGCTCAGAACGCGTTATGCAGAAAAACGGAATGAAGTTTGAAGGCATTGCGCGGCAGGCGATATTTGCCAAAGAGAAATATTTTGACCTCAAGGTTTACGCGATACTAAAAAGCGAGTTTAACGGGCAAGCCTGCCGGGATTCTGCAAACCGCGCGTGAACAGCCCCGCTGGCGGTGCGAGTACCGGCAACAAAACTTATGATTAAAAAAATTTGCGTATACTGCGGTTCAAGCCCGGGGAATAAACCGGCTTACGCTTCAGCCGCCAGGGAACTGGGCGAGCTGATGGTGAAAAACAATATTGAGCTTGTTTACGGCGGCGGCAACTCCGGCCTTATGGGCGTTATCGCCGATACGGTAATTGGACTTGGCGGAATAGCGACCGGCGTAATTCCGTCGGCATTCGTAAAACATGGGCTTTGCCACAGGTCGCTTACAAAACTCAATATCGTAAAGACCATGCATGAAAGAAAAGCCAAAATGTCGGCCCTTGCCGACGCTTTTATCGCGCTGCCGGGCGGTCTGGGCACCCTTGAAGAGATAACCGAAAGCCTCACCTGGTCCCAGCTTGGAATACACAGAAAACCCTGCGGCCTGCTGAACATCAGCGATTATTATTCAAAGCTTATTAATTTTTTTGACCTCTCCGTCTCCGAGGGATTTTTTTCGCCCCTGCACCGTTCTCTTATCATCTCCGAGCAAAAACCCGGCAAACTTCTTGACGCTATCATAGAATTCCGACCCGAAAAAAACATTGAAGACTGGAGCGAGTGAGTTTATGGATAAAACTATAAATCTTATGGAAGTCTGCGGAACCCACACCATGGCCATAGCCAGGCATGGCTTAAGGAAACTTTTTCCGAAGAATGTGAAAATGCTTTCCGGCCCCGGCTGTCCCGTCTGCGTGACCCCTATTGAAGATATTGACAAAGCCATAGAAATAGGAAAAATCAGGAATGTGATACTTACGACCTTTGGCGACATGCTGCATGTGCCGGGCTCCCGTTCAAGCCTTGAGGCCGAGCGCGCCAAAGGCGCCGATATCAGAGTCGTCTACTCGCCCCATGACGCCCTTGATACCGCCATAGCCAACCCTGACAAAGAAGTGGTTTTCGTGGGCGTGGGGTTTGAGACTACCTCGCCCACTATAGCCGCCACGGTGCTTGCGGCGAAAAAACATAATGTAAAAAACTTCTCCGTGATCCCGATGTTTAAAACCGTGCCCAAAGCGCTTAAGGCCATCCTTGAAATCAAGGACAGGAAAATAGACGGCTTCCTTCTCCCGGGACATGTTTCAACTATAATCGGAGCCAAGCCCTACGCTTTTGTCGCGAAAAAATACGGAGTTCCCGGAGTGATAGGCGGCTTTGAACCCAAAGATATTCTGGATTCTGTCGCGATGCTTGTGGAAATGATTAAAAGCGGCAAACCGTCCATTAAGATACAGTACGCCAGATCCGTGACCGAAAACGGGAACAAAGCGGCTCAAGGTATCATGAAAAAAGTTTTCCGCGAGAGCGATGCCAACTGGCGCGCCATCGGGCCCATTCCCGGGACCGGCTACGGCTTCAGCAAAAGCTTCGCGGCGTTTGACGCCTCCAGAAAATTCAAAGTTAAAACTCCTCCCGCCAGGGAACCGAAAGGCTGCGCCTGCGGGGAAATACTGCTGGGGCTAAAAACTCCGGCGCAATGCGTGCTTTTCGGCAAAGCCTGCAGTCCGGCGCACGCGGTGGGCCCCTGCATGGTCTCTTCCGAGGGCGCCTGCGCGGCCGCCTATAAATACGGCCTATAAGGGAAATATTCAATGGAAAACAAAACGACAAAAATATTACTGGGTCACGGCTCAGGCGGCAGGATGACTCACGAGCTTATCGCGGCGGTTTTTAAAAAGAGATTCTCTAACCCGGTTTTAAACTCGCTTGATGACGCAGCGGTTTTAACGCCAAAGCCGGGGCGGCTGGCCTTTACCACCGATTCTTTCGTGGTAAACCCGATTTTCTTTCCGGGCGGAGACATAGGCAAACTCGCGGTTTTCGGGACGGTAAACGATCTTGCCATGAAGGGCGCCAAACCTTTCGCTATATCCGTTGCCGCGATTATTGAGGAGGGGCTTGATATCTCTGTCCTTGAAAAAATAACCGACTCGGTGGCCGCGGCCGCCAGACAGGCGGGAGTACTGGTCGCGACCGGCGACACCAAAGTGGTTGAAAGAGGCAAAGCCGACAAAATTTTCCTTACCACTTCAGGCGTGGGAATTGTGGAAAAAAATATTAATATTTCCGGAGCCGGCGCCAGGCCGGGCGACAGCGTGCTGATAAACGGAACTCTCGGCGATCACGGCATAGCCGTTTTGTCGGCGAGAAACGATTTTAAACTGCGCTCCGGCATAAAATCGGACTGCGCCGCGCTCAATCATCTGGTTTTAAAACTTCTTTCTAAATGCCGCGATACGCATGTTTTAAGAGACCCCACCAGAGGCGGCCTCGCGACAACGCTTAACGAGATAGCCTCAAGCTCCGGCGTCGGAATAATTCTTGACGAAAAAGACATACCGGTCAACGGAGCCATAAAAGCCGCCTGCGCCATACTCGGACTTGACCCGCTTTATGTGGCAAACGAGGGCAAATTTACCGCCATCCTGCCCGCGAAGGACGCCGCGAAAGCAATAGCCGTAATGAGAGCCGATAAACTCGGCCGCGCTTCAAGAATAATAGGCAAAGTGGTAAAGTCTCCCAAAGGAGTCTGGCTTAACACCGTCTCCGGCGGTTTAAGGCCTATTGTAATGCTTGAGGGCGAACAGCTCCCGAGAATTTGCTGAGAAACCAGGGATAAGCGGTAAGTTGTAAGTGGTAAGTGAAGAGCAGTTCGCTTAGCGCTTACCCCGTATCCCTTAACACTGAATGGACAAAACATGAAGATTCTCATCACCGGCGCCAACGGTTTTCTGGGAAGCCACCTTGCGGAAGACATGATCTCCGCGGGCCACCAGGTTTCCTGCCTGGTCAGAAAAACCAGCAACCTAAACTGGCTTAAAAACCTTCCCGTTAAATACTATTACGGAGATGTCTGCCACCCGGAATTGCTCAATGAGCCGGTAAGAGACGCCGAGGTTATCATTCACGCGGCGGGAATTGTCCGCGCCGTTCACTCCGAAAATTATTTTATCATTAACCGGGACGGCACCAGAAACCTTGTAAACGCCGTGGCAAACCACAATCCAAAACTTAAAAAATTTGTTTACATATCATCGCAGGCCGCGCTGGGCCCCGCGCCGAGCCTGGCTCAAAGGGACAGTTCCGGAGCGGAAAATCCCGTGTCGGATTACGGAAAAAGCAAGCTTGAGGGAGAAAAAGAACTTTTGCGCCTGCCGCCGGGTGTTCCCTATACGATACTCAGGCCCGCTTCGGTCTATGGACCCAGAGACAAAGACATTTTTATATTTTTCAGCCTGGTTAACTCCGGCTTTTTCCCAAAGCCCCTGAAAAAGCGCTTCATCCAGCTTGTTTTTGTAAAAGATATTTCCAAAGCCGCTCTGGGCTGCGTTGACAACCCGCTTTCAAACGGGAAGTCCTACTTCCTTGCCGAGGAAAGAGTTTTCAGCTGGGAGGATGTGGGCCGTACGATAGCCGCCTCGCTGTCAAAGAAAGCCCTGCCCCTGCCGCTTCCGGACTTTGTTTTCCGCGTAGTCTCTTTTTTAGCGGAAACATATTCAAAAATTAACGGCAAAGCCGCGGTGCTTAACAAACAGAAAATAACCGAAATGCTGCAGGACTACTGGGTCGCGGATTCTTCCCGTGCCGCCCGTGAACTCGGCGTGGGCTTTACAAAACTTGAAAATGGTGCTAAAATAACATTTTCCTGGTATAAAGAAAATCACTGGTTTTAAAAAATCTATTAAAAAGCAATAGGAGAAACAGAGAAATGCTTAACGATTTATTCGCAAAGTGCTCAAAATTCACAACAGCGCGAGAGATTATGTCAGTAGGTCTTTACCCATACTTTAAAAGAGGGGAATCAGCCCAGGGCCCGGAAGCCATTATTGAAGGCGAAAAGAAAATAGTGATCTGCTCCAATAATTACCTCGGACTTTCAATCCACCCTAAAGTTAAGGAAGCCAGCATTGACGCCATAAAAAAATACGGCACTTCCTGCACCGGTTCGCGGTTTTTAAACGGAACTCTGGACATACACGAAAAAGTTGAAAGAAAATACGCCCGCTTTATAGGAAAAGAAAGCGCGGTGCTTTTTACAACCGGCCATCACGCCAACCTCGGCGCCATTTCCACCCTTGTCGGTAAAAGCGACATCGTAATAACCGACAAACTTGACCATGCTTCAATCATTGACGGCTGCCATCTGGCTCTGGGCGAGATGGTGCGTTTCCGCCATAACGACATGGGCGACCTGGAGCGCCAGCTCATTAAACACCGTGACCAGGGCAAACTTATTGTGGTTGACGGAGTTTTCAGCATGGAAGGAGATATAACCAACCTTCCTGAAATAGTTAAGCTCGCTAAAACCTACGGAGCCAGGGTTATGGTGGATGATGCCCACGCTCTCGGCGTCATCGGCGAAAACGGCAGGGGCACGGCCTCCCACTTCGGACTGGAGACAGAAGTTGATGTCGTAATGGCTACAGCCTCAAAGTCTCTGGCTTCTATCGGCGGATTTATAGCCGGCCGCGAGGAAGTTATTCATTATGTAAAACACCTTTCAAGGTCGCTGATATTTACCGCGAGCCTTCCTCCCGCGTGCGTTGCCGCTATTGACGCATCCCTTGATATTCTTGATAAAGAACCTGAAAGAATAAAAAACCTGTGGGCCAACACCAATAAAATGAAAGAGGGTTTCCAGTCTCTCGGCTTTGACACGGGCACATCCAACTCCCCTATAATTCCCATTCTCGTGGGTGAAAATATGAAGGCCTTCCAGATGTGGAGAATGCTCTATGACGAAGGCGTATTTGCTTCGCCGGTAGTCAGCCCGGCCGTGCCGGAAGGCCAGGCCATAATCCGCACAAGCTACACAGCCATTCACACCGATGAACAGCTGGATTTTGTGCTGGATATGTTTGAAAAAGTCGGCAAGAACTTAGGCATTATCCCCGGCGGAAGCCGCCGCCAGAAAACATCCCTGAAAAAGAAAAACCGCTGGAAGTTCGGATTTTCAAAGGAACAGATGGCCAGCGCCACAAAAAGATGGATAAAAAACCTCTGGTCGTTTAACAACTAAATGAAAATAAAAAAGCTGGACCCCGTAAAAGGGTTAAAAGAGTTTATCAGGTTCCCGTGGTCAATCTATAAAAATGACCCCAACTGGGTTCCTCAGCTCATGTTTGACACAAAATTTATACTTACCGAAAACCCCTTCTGGGAACACGCCGAAAAAGAACTTTTCATGGCCTATGACGATTCCGGAAAAGCCATAGGAAGAATCGCGGCCATAATTGACAGGCACTTTATAAAATTTCACGAAGAGGAAGCCGGATTTTTCGGCTTCTTTGAATGTGTCAACGACCCCGCGGCGGCCAAGCTTCTGCTGGATACCGCCAAAGACTGGCTTAAAGCGAAGGGCATGAAAATCATGCGCGGCCCTATGAACCCGTCCACTAACGATGAGTGCGGTTTTCTCTGCGAAGGTTTTGACAGCCCCGCTCGGCTGATGATGCCTTACAACAGGCCCTATTACCTTGAACTCGCCGAAAAATCCGGTTTGACAAAAGCGAAGGAATTATACGCCTACGAGATGGATGTCTCCGCGGATCCCATGAAAAGGCTTGAGCGCATATCCGAGATAGCCATGAAAAAGAACCCGGGGCTTGTCGTGCGAAAATTAAATCCGCGGGATTTTGAAGGGGAAATAAAGAAAGCCGTGGAAATATACAACGCCGCGTGGGAAAAGAACTGGGGTTTTGTTCCGTGGACTGAAAAAGAGTTCTACACCATAGCCAAGAGAATGAAGGACCTGCTTTTATACGAGACAACCCTTCTGGCGGAGATAAACGGCAAACCCGCGGGAATGCTCATAGCGGTGCCGGATTACAATTTTGTCATGCAGAAAATGAACGGAAGAATGTTCCCGACGGGGATCTTTAAATTTCTCTATTATAAAAGTAAAATTGACGCGTTAAGGCTAATGATAATGGGCGTGGTAAAAGACTACAGGCAAAAAGGCATTGAGGGCATAATGTATTATCAGGCGCTCAAGAACTCCCTGCGCCTCGGCTACAAAAAATGCGAATTTTCCTGGATCTTGGACGACAATAAAATGACCCAGCGCGCCGCCGAGATGATGGGCGGAAAACTTTATAAAAAATACAGGGTATACGAGTGTAAAATACCGTCATAAGTCCTTCCGGCGGCGATTATTTGATCGCGGATACCCTGCGAACCGGATAAGACTTAAGGCAGAGATTCATGTTTGGCAAGGAGGAAGTCATGGCACAGAAGAAAGCGAAGAAAGCAGCACCAGCAGCAGCAGCGTCGGTAGCGGTTATGGAAAAGAAAGCGGCGGTAAAATCCGAAGCGCCCGCTAAAAAAGCGCCTGCCAAGGCCAAAATTACGGATGCCGCGGTTCCCAAGGCCTATGTAATTATAGACCATCCTTCTGAAGGCGAGACGGTTTCCGGACTTCACTACGCGATCCGCATCGGCGCGTCCGACGGCGAGACCGTTGAAATATCTTTTGACGGCGACGAATGGCAGCCCTGCCGCTCTTCAGCCGGCTACTGGTGGTTTGACTGGGGTTATTTCACTCAGGGATCTCACAAAATTGAAGCCAGGCTTCGCAACGGCGACAAGACCGTTAAAAAGTCGCCCGTCAGAAAAGTAACCGTAATATAATTAATCCGCGCCCGGGGCGGTGAGCGCGGCGGAGGAAAGCTTAATGCAATTATCACAGCAGGAAAGAGAAAGGATCTATCTTGAGGAGAAGGCCAAAAGGGAGCATTCATGCTGCTCGGGCCGCCATTCCGGACATACCGGCTCTCTTCTTGTATTCAATCTCATTGCCCTTATAGGCGTCGCGGGCCTTGTCTATTTCGCAAAAACGCTCCAGAAGAAAAGTCCTTCGGTTGAAGACATAAGAAAAGCTTATGACGGGCTTTCTCCCGAAGACATGGCTTAAGAATCCTATTTTACGGACACAATAATACAATTTTCCGCATTTTTGTTTAGATGGGGCCTTTTCTTTTTTTGCTTGACATTACCGACTCAAAATGGTAATTTAGCGTGTAGTAAATGGCTACAGAACACAATAAATCAAAAGAGAACTATTAAAATATGCACTTAAAAAGACTGGAGCTCTGCGGCTTTAAATCCTTCGCGGACAAAACAAGGCTTGAATTTGAGCCCGGCATTACCGCCATAATCGGGCCCAACGGCTGCGGCAAGTCCAATACCGCCGACGCTATCCGCTGGTGCCTCGGCGAGCAGAGCGCGAGGTCGCTTAGAAGCCATCAAATGATGGATGTTATTTTCGGCGGCTCCCAGTCCCGCCAGACGACCGGCATGGCGGAAGTTTCCATTACTTTTGACAACGCCACCAAAACCCTGCCCATAGATTATTCCGAAGTCACGGTCACAAGAAGGCTCTTTAGAAGCGGCGAGAGCGAATATTTCCTCAATAAAACCCAGTGCAGGCTTAAAGACATAAAGGACCTGTTTCTTGACACCGGCATAGGAGCCGAAGGCTATTCCGTCATGGAGCAGGGAAAAGTTGAATTCATACTTTCGGCGAGGCCCGAGGAGCGCAGAGAGCTTTTTGAAGAGGCAGCCGGCGTCGCCAAGTTTAAAGCCAGAAGGGAAGAAACTCTAAGAAAACTTGAAAAAGTAGACATAGACATGAACAGGGTCAACGACATGCTGACCATGTTAAAAGAACAGATTAACGCCCTGGATCTTGCCGCCAAGAAAGCCAGGCAGTACCAGAAAAATCAGGAAGACTTAAAAAGGCTTGAAATAGCCTCCATGGCGCAAAAACTTTCCAGCTCCGCCTCCGAAATTGAAAGGCTCAACGGAGAACTTAACCCCAAACAGATGGAATACGAAAGGCTCAACACAGCCTTTGACCAGACAGACGCAGAGATATCCCAGCTGAGGCAGTCCCAGCTGGAAAAAGACGAGATCTATGTAAAACTGCAGGGCGAGCTTTCCCAGGTTAAATCCGAGATAAACCTCTCGGACGAGAGAATAAGAAACGCCGACACGCGCGAGAAAGAGCTCCTGGAAAGAAAAGACCTCTTGAGCCGGGAAATTGAGCAGTCGGCCCTGAGAGCCTCTGAGTTTGACAAAACTCTCTCCGAGCTTACCGAAATGATCAAAAATATATCGGCGCGCGTACAGGTTCTTGAAAAAGAGTACCAGGACAAACAGAGCCACGCCGAATCGCTCAGAAACAGGATAAACGAAATTCAGAGGGAAGAAATAGCCGTCCGCGAAAATCTCTTTTCCCTGGCCGAAGAAAGGGTAAGGCGCAACAACGATAAAAACCGCCTTCTCTCGCTTCAGGCGCGCTGCCAGGGCCAGGTTCTTTCGCTGAACAAGGACCTCGCGAAATCGCGCGAACAGCTCACCCCATTAATTGAAAATATAGCCGCGCGGGAAAATGAGCTTAATGAACTTAAGCTCAGGATGAACTCGCTGACGGAAAAACAAAACGACTGCGCGCGGAATATCGCTTCGCTGGAACAGCGCTCAGCCGAACTGAATTCCTCAAGAAACGCATTTAAAGAAAAAATCGTATCGCTTGAATCCAGGCACCAGACCCTTCTGGAATGGGAGCAGAAAGACCCGCAGAGGCTGGCCCTTAGAACCGTTTTATCTCTCAATATTCCGGGTATCAGCGGCCCTGTCGGAAGCCTTATAAGAATAACGACCGGAGCCGAGGAAATAGTGGGAGCGGCTCTGGGAGAGAAACTCAACTACCTGATTGCCGAAACCGCCGAGGCCGCCCAGAGGGCCATAGAGCACCTGGAGAACAACAACCTCGGACGCGTTACTTTTATCGTGCTTGAGAGGATCCCTGAAATTTCCGGAGACTCCTCATTGACTCAACTGCCCGGTTCGCGCTCGCTGCTTTCGCTTTTAAGCGCGGCCCCGGAATACGACAGGGCGCTCAGGTTTATATGCCAGGGAACGCTTATTTACGGCAAAACCGTTTACGGAAACGCCGTGCTCTCGGGCGGTGGACAAATCGCCTTTGATAAACCCCTGCTCATAGACGAAAATCTGCGCAACATACAGACAGAGATAGAAGGCCTGCGTGCCGAGTTATCCAGAAGCGAAGCCGAGTTTATCTCAATCGCCCAGGAAACAGCCGCCAGGATTGAAGAAAAGAAACTCGTTGACATGGAAGCGCACAAGCTGGAGGCCCAGTCGGAGTTTCTAAGCTCCGCCATGGGAACGGTGAGAGACGAGGCCGAGTATGTAAAAAAAGAGATTTCCCTGACCGAAGAAGATATCAAAAAACAGGAAGCAGAAGCTTTGCAGATTTCAAACGACCTGCTGTCAATAGACGCTTCCTTTGAAACGCTCGCCAAAGAAGAAACAGGGTTAAACGAGCGGCTCGCGGGCATAGACTCAACCCTGCGCGCGGCGCGCGAAGAAGAAAACCAGATTACGCCTCTGCTTACCGAATCCAAGGTAGCCTGGGCCACCCAAGCCAATGAACTCTCGGGAAGGACAAGGGAAGAGGAGAAACTCAGAAGCGATATACAAAATATCGCCCTGGCCTCGGAGCAGGCGAGAAACGAAAGCGCCGAGACCGACAACAAAATAATTGAGCAGAAGACTATACAGCACAACGAGAGCCAGAAACTGAAACAGCTTTCCGTTGAGCAGGAACAGAAAGACATTCAGGTTCAGCAGAGCCTCTCCGAGAGACAGGAGATCTATAAACAGCTGGAAACAAAGAACAATACGCTTCATGAACTGAGAAAACAGATTGAGACGGTGGAAGAGGACCTGCATGCCAAACAGATGGAACTCAGGAGCTTTGAACTGCAGTGTCAGTCCTTTGAGCAGAGGCTAAAAGAGGACTACTCGCTTTCCTTCGCTGAGGCGAAAGAGCAGTATGCCAATATTGAAGTTGACGAAGAAGAGATCTCCAGGCTTAAACGGCGCCTTGAATCCATGGGGCCCGTCAACCTCGCGGCTCCCGAAGAATACGCCAACCTTGAGGAACGCTATAATTTCCTTTTAAACCAGCAGCAGGATCTAATAAAAGCCAAGGAAGACCTGCACCAGGTTATCCAGAAGATTAACCAGACCACAAAAGAAAATTTCAAGAAAACCTTTGACCAGATAAGGGAAAATTTCCGGAACCTCTATCACCAGCTCTTTGAGGGAGGCGAAGCCGACCTTCAGCTGACCGACGAGAATGACCTGCTTGAGAGCGGCGTGGACATCATGGCGCAGCCTCCCGGAAAAAAGCTTCAGAACATAGCGCTTTTATCCGGCGGTGAAAAAGCCCTTACCGCGATAGCCCTGCTTTTCGCTTTCTACATGGTCCGTCCGTCGCCTTTCTGCATATTAGACGAAGTTGACGCCCCCCTTGACGAAGCCAATGTCGGCCGCTACATAAACATGGTAAAAACCTTCGCGGCGCAGTCGCAGTTCCTCGCCATAACGCACAATAAGCGCACCATGTCCATGGCGGATGTTTTGTACGGCGTGACCATGGAAGAACTCGGTGTTTCAAAAGTTATTTCCGTAAGAATGCAGAAAGAAGAGATGCCAGCAATAGCCTAATGGCAAAAATTGCTATATTCCTGGTCGTAACCGCGCTTTACATATTCTCCAGCCCTCCGACAGTGACAAGCGGAGACAGCGGCGAACTGATAACAGGCGCATGCACACTTGGTATTTCTCACCCTCCCAGCTTTCCGCTCTATTCACTCACCGGTAAATTGTTCTCTCAGCTACCGCTTTCAAATCCCGCGTGGAGGCTGAATTTTGCCTCTATTTTTTTTGCCGCGCTGACGGCTCTGCTGATTTACATTATTTTAAAAAATGAATTTAACAGCGGCGCCGGCGCCGCGCTGTTCGCCTCAACCGCCTACGCTTTTTCCGGTACGGTATGGTCTCAAGCTATAACCGCCGAGGTTTACTCGCTGAACGCCTTACTGACGCTCTCCTGCCTTGCCGCGGCCTACCTCTGGCACAAATACGGCCGGCTCAGTTTTTTCCATGGCTTTTTCTTTGTTTTCGGACTTTCTCTTGCCAATCATTACCCGCTGGCGTTAATGGCTTTGCCGGCCTCCGCTTACCTGATACTCTCCTCGGGAAGAGGGGTAAATTATAAAAACATACTCTTCGCCCTGCTATTTACGGCCCTGGCCCTCGCGCTTTACGCCTATCTGCCGGTAAGGTCGGCAAAAAATCCTCTGCTGGACTGGGGAAATCCGGAAACCCTGAATAATTTCCTGGGGCATGTTTTCAGAAACCAGTACAGAACCCTGGAACTCGGCAACAGGCCGCTTTTTTCCGACAAACTAAACTTCATCCTGAATTTTTTTAAAGAAGCGCTGATACAATTCCATGTCCTGATTCCGGCGGCGCTTTTCGGGATATACTCGGCATATAAAAAGCGCCGCGCCGTTTTTAACGCCCTTTCCCTTCTGCTTATTTCAAACGGCATTTTACTGACTTTGCTGTTAAGCTTCCAGTTCAACCCCGAACGGGCCGGCATCGTAAATGTATATTATATTCCGAGCTATCTCTCACTGGCGCTTTTTGCCGGGATAGGGCTAAAATATGTTTTTGAACGGGTTTATTCAAAGGTTGTCAGGATATCATTATTTCTGGTTCTGGCGTTACCCGCGCTCTTTTTCTTTAACGCCGCTTTCAGCCGCTGCGTTATGAGGGATAACTTTCTTGCCTGGGATTACGCGGGCAATATACTCTCTTTCCTGCCCAAAGACTCGGTTCTTTTTATAGATCAGGCGGGCGATGAATCTCTTTTTCCGGCCTTGTACGCCAAAGCTGTGCTTGGCAAAAGAGGCGACCTTGCGGTTTATGACTGCTTCGGGAATGTATTTACCAATATCTACGGGGAAGGTTTTTCGCTCATTACCGATAAAAACCTGTGGCTAAAAACAAGGAGCGCGGTTGAAAACGAAATTATTAAAAGCTCCGGGAAGCCGGTTTTTTACCTGACCTTTGCGCCCGACCAGACGGTTTCCACGACTCCGCTTAAGCAGGCCGGCCTCTGCTATTACGCCGGCTCTTCCGTCGGAGATTTTAAAATGCCGCGGGATACCGCGTCCTTAAACTTCAGGGGAGTTTTTGGAGGCGAGTATTACGAATACCAGGACAGAGAGATCCAGGGCATGTACTATTTCCGCCTGGGACAGGAGGCCGAGGTTTCTCTCGCGGCCGCGGCCCGCTACGGCAAAGATGTCGCCTGGATCGCCAATAATTCGGGGCTTGAGTTTTTAAGGAAGAGGGAGCCGCGCAGGGCCAAAGAGTATTTCACGCTGGTTTTAAATTCTTATCCTGACTATGCCTCGTCTTTGTATAATCTCGCGCTCTGCGAGAAACAGCTCTCCGACAGCGCCCGGGCTCTTGAACTGTTTAACCGATACCTTAAATACGCGCCCTCCGACGCTCAGGCGCTTAAAGAGATAGCGGAGATTTACTGGAAAAACGGCGAACGCGAGAAAGCCGCCGTCAGTTTTAATAGATTAAGTTCCGCCCAGAGACGGGAGGCCGCGCTGGCATATTCATATTCGGGTGCAGACAGCTACAGAAACGGCAGGTACCGTGAGGCTATGTCCGAGTGGGAAAAATCAGTGATTTTAGCGCCTGAAATTGAGCAGAACTATTTCAATCTCGCGGCATCCAGTATTGAGCTCGGGGACAGGCCGGGCGCGGTGAAATACCTTAAGCTATTTATTAAACTTTCAAAAGATGATAAACTAACCGCAAAGGCAAAAGCTTTAATAAACCAATATGAATAAAAAACCGCAAGGCAAGTTGAAATATTCTTCCGGCTCAACAACAGCCCCAAAAGACAGCCCCTGGTACGGCGCGGCCGCTTTAGTGCTGCTGGTTTTCATGGCGCTGAGGCTCTACTCGGTTATCACCCTTAAATCCGCGACTTACGACGAGACTAACTACCTGAGAGCCGGCACCTATGTGGCAAAATATTTAAAGTGGGATGTGCATAACACAATCAATCATCCTCCTCTGTCCTATTATTCCTACGGATTTATACTTAACAAGCTCAATATTAAGAACCAGGACGACGCGCTGTTTACAGCGCGCGCGGTAATGTCTTTGCTGATTTTTATTATGGGCTTTTATCTTTACCGCTGGAGTGGCGAGCTTTTCGGAAAGAAAGCCGCGCTTGCCGCGGTTTTCCTGTTCAGCTTCAGCCCCGAGATGCTGGCCCACGCTCCCCTGATAACGCAGGACATGCTGGTCGCTACCTTCATCTTCATCGCTGTTTACTATTTTGAGAAGCTGCTCTCGGAGGACGGGAGGCCCGCGATGGCCCTGTTGTGCGGTTTAGCGTCCGGCCTGGCTCTCCTCTCAAAGTACAGCGCTGTTTTTTTAGTATTTATTTTCACGCTCCGCTTAATAGCCCACAAGCTCTTCTACAAAAATAAAATACTGCCCCTGGCTACACAGTTACTGCTGTTGTTTGCCGCGGCTCTGCTTGTTTTAAACGCCGGTTACCTGTTCACCGGCACCGGGAAAGAATTCGGTAGTTTTATTTTCAAAAGCGATTTCCTGCGGAAGCTCTCCGAAATAAATTTCCTCTCCGGGATACCGCTGCCTCTGCCTGAGGCATACATTTACGGGTTTGATTTCCAGCGCCATGTCACGGAAAGCGGACATCCGTCCTTTTTAATGGGCCAGACAAGCACTCAGGGCTGGTGGTATTATTTCCCGGTGGCTATTATGCTTAAAGCGCCGCTGCCGGCGATAATTCTTTTTATCGCCTCAATATTTATCCTGAAAAGAGATTTCATAAAAAAGTTCCCGGTTTTGCTGGCCCTTTTCTCGCTGACCGTGCCGTTTATGTTTCTCACGAGAAGCAACCCCGGCATAAGATACCTTCTGCCGGCATTCCCGTTCATTTTCATGCTCAGCTCGCAGCTTGTAAACGCCAGGATAAAGCTGACGCGCTATTTCGTTTTTTCCATTTTTTTGTGGCTCTCAGCCGAGAGCCTTGCCTGGCACCCTGACTATCTGGCCTACTTCAATGAAATCGGCGGGGGCGCTAAACACGGCTATAAATACCTCGCGGACTCCAATATTGACTGGGGCCAGGATCAGAAACTCGCCGCGGCCTTTATGGAAAAATATAAAGCCGGGGGCAAGGCGCTGAAGATTAATCCTCTTTATCCGGCGACCGGCACGATAATCGTGAATGTTAATAATTTAAATGATGTTTTCAGGACGAGGAAAAAGTTCTCCTGGCTGAGGCAGTTTGAACCATCGTATTTTGTCGGAAAGAGCTGGCTTGTTTTTGAATTGAGCGTTGATAAAATACTGGCGAAGAAAACCCTGCTGTCGGACTACGCCCTGGCATGGATATATTTTCTTGAAAACAAAAACCTGCCCGCCGCCAGGTATTATGTCAACAGGCTGCTGGCTATAACGGGGGGAGACAGAACTTTCTCTGCCGAAACGCTGTATCTCTCCGGCCTGATATATTATGAGTCCGGAAATATGGAAAGAGCAAAACTTGAATTTCTTGAATCGCTGAAGTATCACAAGTATATGCATGAATCGCTGAAGGCTCTTGCCAGGCTATACTTTGAGGCCGGAGATATCAACAAATCCGCGATTTACCGGCGGGTTTCCGTGCACGCGAAGATTATAGATTCCTACGCGGTTCCGCCGCCGCTCGCGCCCGCGGAATATCTGGCAAGACTTGCCGCAAACCAGAAAGACACCGTGGCTTTAAATAATCTCGGCTATTTGTACTGGACACAGGGCAATTTGGAAGATGCCATCAAGTTCATTTCAAAAGCCGCGGAGTTATCTCCCAACCACGCGGATTTTTTCGGCAATCTTGCCTGCCTGTACTATGAAGCCGGTAATTCCGAGAAGGCTTTAGAAAACCTCAGAAGGTACTATTACCTGCTTCCCAGAACGGAAAGCTATGTTGTCCAGCAGGTAAGCTACGGCACGGAAAGAATTATCCTGGGCAAATACCTTGTCATCCCGCCCGAAGAACTGTTTGAGAAACAGGAACTTGAAAAATACACCGGCAAAATTTTCGGCAGGCAATGAGCGCTATAAGAATATCAAATATCACTCTAAACACTTTTAACCGGACACAGGCGCACGAGAAAATCGCGCGGGCGCTTTGCGGCGCCGGGCCGGCCCAGATAGTAACGCTTAACGCGCTTATGTTAAATTTTATCCTGCGCGACGCAATACTCGCGAAAGCCGTTAATTCCGCAAAGATAGTGCTGGCCGATTCGGCTGGAATAGCTTTGCTTGCCGGCATTTTCTCCGGGCAAAAAATTGAAAGGGTCACCGGAATAGACCTGATAAGCCATTTCTGCGCCGTTTCGTCGGAAAAAGGGTACTCAATATTCATGTTCGGAGCCAAACCCGGCGTCGCCGAAGCCGCCGCTGAAAACATCAGAAAAAGCTTTCCGAAAGCAAATATCTGCGGCACCAGGAACGGCTACTTCGCGAAATCCGAGGAAAACCGCGTTATTGAGGAGATCCGCTCGGCGCGGGCGGACATACTGCTTGTGGGGTTGGCCGTGCCGGATCAGGAAAAATGGATAGCCGGCAATCTTGAAAAATTCGGCGCAAAGATAGTAATCGGCGTGGGCGGAAGTTTTGATGTGCTCTCGGGCAGGCTGAGCAGGGCGCCGCGCTGGATGCGGAAAGTCGGGCTTGAGTGGCTCTACCGGCTTGCGCAGGAACCCTGGCGCATTTCCAGAATGAAAGACCTGCCACTTTTTGTGCTTAATATGCTAAAATTGTACGCGTCGGGCGAAATAGTCAAAGTCGGTAAATAGGGCGGAAACCGTGCTATTTGGGATTTTTTCGGATATCCATTCCAATCTTGAAGCTTTGGAAGTTGTCCTCAATTTCTTTAAATCATACGGCGTTGAGAATTACATCCTGGCCGGCGACATCGTGGGCTACGGGCCTAATCCCAACGAATGCGTTAACATAGTAAAAAAGCTACCCAACCTTACGGTTGTAACGGGCAACCACGACAGGGCCGCCTGCGGGATGAAGGAAACCGCCTGGTTTAACGGTTACGCTTCCAAATCCATTGAATGGACCAGAGCGAAGCTCACGCAGAGCAACCAGATATATCTTTCCGAACTGCCCAAACAGGCTTTTATAGGCGTCTTCTGCGTAGTACACGGCTCTCCCGCCGACAATCTGGACGAATACATGCTGACAAAAGAGCAGTACGCGGCAAACATTCAGTTCATAAAAAAACAGTTCACTGTTGTGGGGCACACGCACATGCCGCTTATTTTCACCGGTAATCATCCTGACGGCATTGTGCCGAAAAACGCAAAACCCGGCAGGCTGTACACTTTTGACGAGAGCGAAAATAATATTATATTCAACCCCGGAGCCGCCGGCCAGCCCCGCGATTCCGACAGCAGAGCCTCCTGCGCGGTGTTTGACACGGAAAAACTTCAGCTGGAGTACTTCAGAATGGAGTATGACATAACCACGACGCAGGAAAAAATGCGCTCGGCCAGGCTGCCGGCATTTTTAATAGAACGCTTAAGCTGGGGGAAATGACGCCCCCGGGCTTCTGACTGCCGGCCTTAAACCCGCAACTGATAAATATGAAAACAAAAGTTTCTCTTGTTAAATGCGCCGAATATGAAACATCCAAAGTGTACGATGCCGTGCGCCGCGCGGTTGACCTTGCCGGCGGCATGCCCGCGTTTGTAAAAAGCGGTGAAAAAATACTTATCAAGCCGAATCTGCTGAGCGCCAGAGAACCCGAAAGAGCCATTACCACTCATCCCGAGGTTGTCAGAGCCGTTATACGCCTTCTAAAAGAGATCGGGGCGACACCTTATATGGGAGACAGCCCCGGAGGAGCCATAAAGGGGGTTGAACGAGTCTGGGAAAGAACGGGGATGAAAAAACTCTCCGAGGAAGAAGGGGTTGAACTCATAAATTTTGAGACTTCCGGGGCCGTGGAAACGCCAATAAACCATTCAACCATAAAATCTATACACATCACGAAAAAAATATTTGATTTTGACGGCATCATAAATGTTCCGAAGCTCAAAACACACGGCCTGGCAATATTCACGGGAGCGGTGAAAAATCTCTACGGCTGCGTTCCGGGTTTGCGAAAAGCCGAGTACCATAAACTGGCTCCCCATCCCGACGAATTCGCGGAACTGCTTTCCGAAATTTATCTCTCCCTTAAGCATAAAATACGCCTCAATGTAATTGACGGAATAGTCGGCATGGAAGGCAACGGGCCGAGTTCCGGGGACTTAAGAAAACTTGACATGATACTGGCCTCCTCGGACGGCCCCGCCATGGACACCGCCATTACCTATATTCTCGGCCATGAACCGTCCGAAATTGACACCATAAAATTTCTGCGCGCGAAAAAGGCTGGGGAAACAGAAATCAAGAACATTGAGATCACGGGAGAAAACCCTGGCTCTTTTAATCTTGAGAAATTCCGCTTTCCTGCCAACTGGTATATGAAATATGTACCGCACTTTTTCATCAATCTTTTGGGCAGATTTCTCTGGATGAAACCTAAGATAAACGAACAAACCTGCGTAAACTGCAAGCTGTGCGTTGAATCCTGTCCCGTCGCGGCCATAGATTATCCCTTAGTTAATTCGCGAAAATCCGCCAACCCCGTGGTTGAGAACAAAATCTGCATCAGCTGCCTCTGCTGCCATGAGCTGTGCCCGTACAAAGCCATTGAGCTTAAATCGGGCTGGCTCGCGAGAATATTAATCAGACAATGAAAAAATTACAGAATTTTCTTGAATATTACGCTCTCTCCGCCTTTGCTTCGCTTATCAGGCTCTTTCCTCTTTCTGTCGGCAGGTTCGCCGCGCGGCGGCTCGCCGACATAGCTTTCTATTTTGTGCCCATACGGAAAAAACATATAATCACCAGCCTTTCCCTGGCTTTCAGCGGGAAAACCGCAAAGGAAATTTTAGAGATCACCCACCGGGTATATACCCAGTTCGCGCTTACCATGATGGAGCTGATTTATTTTCCTAAATTGTCCGCTAAAGACATAGCCGGCATGGTGAAGATAGAGAACCCGGGCCTTTTGAAAGAAATACACGATAGGGGAAAGGGGGCTGTTTTTGTGGGGGCTCACTTCGGCAACTGGGAGCTGATGGGTGCCGCGCTGGCTCAAATATACCCCGTGACATTTGTGGTGGGAAAACAGGAGAACAAAAAAGCTGACGATCTGCTCAACTCTTATCGGCTCCAAAAAGGCATTAAAATTGTGCCCCTTAAAATGGCTTTGCGCGGAGTTATGAAAACTCTAAAAGCTAACGAGTTTGTGGCTATTTTGGCCGACCAGGACGCCCACGAGGACGGGGTTTTCGTTAACTTCTTCGGGAGGCCGGCCTCAACCCCCAAAGGGCCGGCGCTTTTTGCCTTAAGGGCGCGCTGCCCTCTTGTAATGGGGCATATTTTCAGGGAAGACGGCGGTTTCAGGGTCCTATTTGAAGAGATTCCAATGCTTGAAACAGGAGACGAGAACCAGAAAATAGAGCATTACACCAGATTGTTCACAGCGCTTCTTGAGAAGCACACTCGCGACCACCCTGACCACTGGTTCTGGTTTCACCGCAGATGGAAAACAAAACCGCCTTCGTAACTGTCATTAACGAGGGCTTTGAACTGTTGTCATGCTGAACGCAGTGAAGCATCTCTACGGTAACAATAACTTCGCGATCCTTCTCTCCCTTCGGGAGATCAGGATGACATTGCCACACAGTCTGTCCGCTGGTATGACGACACAGAGGCCGTATTTCACTTAAAGCTTACAACTTAAAACTTGAGTCAATTGAAAAAGCCTGTTTCAGGAGCGAAATTTTGGGCTTTGTGCCGAGGCAAGGCGGCCGAAGCGAGCATATGCTCCACGGAGTATCTGTAAGCTGAGGCCAACGAAGCCGCAGGCCAAAGGCCGAAATTGCAGCCCGAAAGAGGTTTTTCAACTGACTCAACTTACAACTTAAAGGGTGACTTTACCTGTTAGGGGTGAAAAACACGCTTGAAATACATCTAATTTTATTGTAGACTTAGACCCTACATATCCGTGCGAATCCTATCTTAGACCAGAAATATGCAGCCTCACAAAGGGTTGTCAAAAATGGCTCTAAAACAGTTGTTAGAAATCAATTACAATAAACTTTTAATAGCCCTTGCGGTATTTATGGCGCTGATATTTACTGCCGGATTTTTTTATTTTTCACGGCAGAAAAAGGACACGCTGGTTTTGATTGAGAATGATCTGGCTTCCATAGGCGCTCTCAAATCTGCCGAAATCGCGAACTGGCGTTATGAAAGGCTATCTGACGGTGAAATGATCTACGCCGGTACTTCTGCAAAACAAAATATTTTGGAATATTGCGAAAATCCGGAGGACAAGCGCCTTGAGAAACAAATATCACGCTGGCTGAACTCAAAAACAATTCATAGAGACTACGAGTGCGCTCATATCGTAACGATGTCAAACAAATTTCTTTTATCGTCAAGAAAAGAACACTCCATACCGGAATCTCACCTGGACGACTGTTTTAAAGCGCTGGGCGGCACAAAAAAAGTTTTATTAACCGATTTCCATGACGCCAAGCACGGAGATTCGCATCTGACCCTTGTAGTTCCTATCAGTGATGAAGAAGGCGTCAAGGCCCTGATAATTTTTGAATTAAATCCGGATGCTTTTCTTCTGCCCCTTATAAAAAACTGGCCCGTTAAAACAGAAACCGCTGAAACCCTGCTGGTAGAGGAAAAAAACGGTTTCGTGTTTTTTTTAGCCGATTTAAGGCACGCCGGCGCCGCTTCGGTGAACAATAAGTTTCCTGTAACCGAAAGCAGGCTTCCGGCGGCTAAAGCCATAGCGGGCCATGAGGGCTTCTTTAGGGGAGTTGATTACCGCGGCATAAAAGTTCTCTCTGTAACCAGAAGCATAAAAGGATCTCCCTGGTTTCTGGTCACAAAAATAGACGAATCCGAGGCTTTCCGTCCGCTTAAGCGCAGAACGACCAACTTTGTGATTTTAACATTATTTATATTCCTGTCGTCGTACCTTTTGATACTCAACCTGTGGAACAAGCAGAATATCCAGTGGCTGAAGAAACAGAGCGAGGCAGAAACAAAACTGCGCGTGTTGTCATCTCATTACGATTACCTGACAAAATACGCCAATGACATTATTCTGCTGATGGATAAAGACGGTAAAATTATTGAGGCGAACGAAAAAGCTATAGGCAGTTATGGCTATTCCCGCGAAGAGCTTTTAAAAATGAATGTCGCCGAAATAAGGGCGATGGAAGAAAGGAATGGCATTCCCGAGCATATAGACAATATTGTTCAAAGCGGCGGCTTGCTGTATGAAACGGTTCACAGGAGAAAAAACGGCACAACATTTCCAATAGAGGTCAGCGCCAGAATAATCAATATTGAGGGAGTAATTTATTTCCAGGCCATAATCAGAGATATCTCGGAGAGAAAAGCGGCGCAGTCAAGGCTGTCTGAAAAAGAGGAAAGGTATAGAGAACTTTTTGAGAACATCAGAAGCTGTGTCGCCGTATACAGAGCTGTAAATAACGGCGAGGATTTTATTTTTGTTGATTTTAACGCCAGCGCTGAAGCCCTTGAAAAGGTAGATCGAAGGGAAATACTGGGCAGGCGCGTGACCGAGGTATTCCCGGGCGTCAGGGAATTCGGATTATTTGATATTTTAAAAAGCGTTTACTCTACCGGAGAGCCGCGGCACCATCCCACAGCTCTTTATAAAGACAACCGACTGACTTCCTGGAGAGAAAATTTTGTTTACAAACTTCCTTCGGGCGAAATAGTCGCCATTTATGACGACCTTACGGAAAAGAAGGAATATGAGAACAGCATCATAAAACTAAATCAGGAACTTGAGGGCAAGGTAAAAGAACGCACCCGCGAACTTGAGGCTTCAAATAAAGAGCTTGAGGCCTTCAGCTACTCGGTCTCGCACGATTTGAGAGCGCCTCTGCGGGCCATTGACGCATTTACTAAGATATTCAAAGAAGAATACTCGGGCAAATTAGACGCTGAGGCAAAAAGAATCTGCAATATAATAGTGAAAAATATCTCCTGGATGAGCCGGCTTATTGACGATCTCCTCAGCTTCTCGCGAGTCGGCAAACAACACCTTTCATTAACACCCGTCAATATGGAAGAGAACATAAAAATCATCTGGAACGACTTAAAAATTGTTTTTCCTGACAGAGCCATCACGCTAAAAGTACATAAAATGCCGGGGGCGCTCTGCGATCTGACCATGATCCGCCAGGTTTTTACCAACCTCTTGTCAAACGCTATAAAGTTTACCCAAAATAACAGTAACGCGGTCATTGAAGCAGGCGGGGAGGCCGGAGAATCCGAAAACACATACTTCGTAAAAGACAACGGCGTCGGTTTTGACATGCAATACTACTCAAAATTGTTCAGTGTCTTTGAAAGGCTTCATTCCTCCCAGGATTTTGAAGGCTCCGGGATAGGCCTTGCAATTGTAAAAAGGGTTATTGAGCGCCATGGCGGAAGGGTCTGGGCTGAGAGCAAACCGGGAGAGGGGGCTGTATTTTATTTTTCACTGCCAAACGGGGAGGAAACATTATGATCGCGGAAAATGTGGTGGAAATACTTTTAGTGGAAGATAACCCGCAGGATGTGGAATTAACACTGAGAGCCTTTAAGAAAAATAACCTTTCAAACAGGATACATGTGGCTAAGGACGGCGCAGAGGCCCTTGACTTTATTTTCTCCAACAATACAAACAACAAAATTCTAAAATTCATAATGCTTGACCTGAAACTGCCGAAAATAAGCGGGATTGATGTCCTGCGCAGGATAAAAAGCGATGAATCCACAAAAACCATACCCGTTGTTATATTGACTTCCTCCAAAGAGGAATTTGACATAACCGAGTGCTATAAATACGGAGCCAACAGCTACATAGTAAAGCCGGTTGATTTCGCCAAATTTACTCAGGCGGTTTCAGACCTGGGCCTTTACTGGCTCCTGATAAACCAGCCACCGAGGTAAGAATGCGCAAGAATCTCAGTATACTCCTTATTGAAGACTCCGATGAAGACTCGGAGCTGATTCAGTACGCGATAAAAAACGGAGGAATCAAGGCCGATTTTCTGCGTATTGAGACTAAAGAAGCGCTTTTAGAAGCGATTTCCTCCTTTTGCCCCGATATAATCCTTTCTGACTACACTCTGCCTTCTTTCAACGGCAGAATCGCCCTGGAAGTCGCCAGGGCCAACTGCCCGGAGGTTCCTTTTATTTTCGTGGCCGGCACGCTCGGAGAGGAACTGGCCATAGAACTTCTGAAAAGCGGAGCGACGGATTATATTTTGAAAAACAAGCTTACCAAGCTTGTGCCGGCCGTCAAAAGAGCTGTCACCGAAAAAGAGGAGCGCGAAGAAAGAAGAAAGGCGGAGGTAAGCCTGCAGGAAACCGTTAAAAAGCTTAGAGCAATGACAGAGGGAACCATACAGGCCCTGTCAATCACTACGGAAATCCGTGACCCCTACACCGCGGGACACCAGAGGCGCGTGGCTATTCTTGCCAGCGCCATCGCAATGAACATGGGCCTGGACCATGAAACTGTGGACGGTATTCTCTTCGCGGGCACTATTCACGACCTCGGAAAAATTAAAGTGCCTTCCAGCATACTGAATAAGTCATCCAAGCTATCGGCCGCCGAATTTGAGCTTTTAAAGACTCACCCCCAGGCCGCGTACGATATCCTTAAGGTAATAGATTTCCCGTGGCCTATAGCCGACATAATTCTTCAGCACCATGAGCGGCTTGACGGCTCGGGATACCCGGCCGGTCTTAAGTCCAAAGCCATACGGCAGGAGTCAAAAATAATAATGGTGGCTGATGTAGTTGAGTCCATGGCTTTTGCAAGGCCGTATCGTCCGGCGCTCGGCCTGGAAAAGGCTTTTGACGAGATACTTCAAAACCAGGGCAGTCTTTACGACAGGGATGCCTGCGATGTCTGCATGAAGCTGTTTAAAGAAAAGGGCTTTACTTTTAAATGAAGGGGAAAAAATAATGCCTATGCGGATTATGCTCATTGAGGACAACGACAACGATGTGGAGCTCCTCAAAAGAGAACTGGATAAAATCTTTGATTCGTATGAACTGCGTGTGACTGACAATAAGCAGGATTTTATAAAACTGCTTGATGTTTTCAGCCCGACTGTAATAATTTCCGACTACTATCTTCCGGCCTTTACCGGCCTGGAAGCTCTATCTGTCCTAAAAGAGCTTTCCCTGCACACACCCTTTATAATAGTAACCGGCTCCATTAACGAAGAAACCGCCGTTGCCTGCATGAAAGCAGGCGCCTCTGATTATGTTTTAAAAGACCATCTTGTTAAAATCGGCCAGGCTATAAACACGGCACTTGAAGCTCATGAAACAAAACAGGCTGTTAAGCTCGCGGACGAAAGGTTAAAGCAAAGCAGAAAAAAATACAGCCAGCTGATTGAAAATGTGGGAGTGGCTATTTATTCCGTTGACTTAGCAGGCAAATTCATTGTCGTCAATAACCGCACTGCTCAATATTTTGACAAAAATCCCGAAGACTTCACCGGGAAAACGCTCTGGGACTTCTTCCCGAAACATGTGTCCGACGCCCACTTTGCCTCTATTTCAAGAGTTATTAAATCAGGAAAACTCTTAAGCGAGGATATTCCGATAACTATAGCAGGTGAAGAATTGTGGTTTAACACCACCATTCAGCCTGTGGCTAACCTGGACGGCACGGTCACGAGCGCGCAGGTTGTCGCTCACGATATTACCCAGCGAAAAGCAGGCGCGGAGCAATTGTCATCACTTTGCGCCACACAGACGACTATAAACCAGATTCTTGAGCTTTCCCTGACTGAAATCCCGCTTAAAGATATCATGGACTTCGTCTTAGAGCAGCTGTTCTCCTTCAGCTGGCTTAAACTTAAGCCCAAAACGGCGATATACCTTATTGACCCGGAGGATTCCCTGCTCCATTTAAAAGCCTGGAAGGGGTTAACCGAAGATGAGATTGCGCGTTTTTCCTCGTTTCCTCTTGGTTTCTGCACCGCGTGTATTTCCGTAAATTCCGATAAAACAGACCGGATTAATCCCATAACAAAATGCGCGAAGAAACATTTTCAGAAAAGCGATCTGGAAAGCAACTGCTGTATGCCGCTGGTCTCATCCGGGAAAGTTCTGGGCGTGTTGAATTTCGGATACCACACAGGATTTGTCTCGGACAATTACGAGACAGAAACCATCAAGACTATCGGGAATGTCCTTTCCGGGATAGTCCAGCGAAAGCTTGACGAAAAGGAAAAGGAAAAAATGCGGGCTCAGCTTATTCAATCAAGCAAAATGGCGGCCTTAGGCCAGCTCTCGGCAGGGGTGGCGCACGAACTTAACAACCCTCTTACCGTAATCATGGGCAATATGCAGTTTTTATTGGGCTCAAAGCAGCAAAACGATAACTCGGATATTTTCAGGGAAGTTGAATCGGCGGCCCAAAGATGCAAAAAAATCGTTTCCGATTTGCTGGAATTTTCAAGAAAGAAGGAGTTCGCGTTATCGGAAATTGACTTGTTCGGCATCATAGACAGGGTTCTGCGGCTCTTTCATTATCAGTCTGACTTTATGAATGTTTCCGTGAGCAGTTCCTTAAAAGAAGGAGAAAACACGGTTCTTGGAAGCGCTACCCACTTAGAACAGGTCTTCTTTAACATGGTGTTAAACGCGGCTCAGGCCATGCCGAACGGCGGCAAAATTGAAATTTCAAGCGCGATTTCTACGGATGGGAAGACAATTGAAATATTCTTCAAAGACAACGGCACAGGAATACCCAGGGAATATTTTGACAGGCTCTTTGAGCCCTTTTTCACCACAAAAAAAACAGGAACGGGCCTTGGCCTGGCCGTCTGCTACAGCATATTAAGCCAGCATAACGGCGAAATAAAGGCGGAAAGCGACGGGCCCGGCAAGGGAACTACCTTTATAGTCAGGCTTCCGCGCGTTTCGCGGTTTTAATTCTTGACAAAATAACAAATTTTTGGTTTAATCCGGTAGTAAGACAGTTCTTCGGGGATGGGTGAAAGACCCTATCGGTAGTAAAGCCCCTCACGGGGCCAAGCCTACGAATCCGCCACAGGCGGATTGAATCCGTGAAATTCGGATGCCGACGGTAAGGCGCATGGCGCCACAGTCCGGATGATAGAAGACTGCAGGGTAAAGGCTTGTGTTATGCCTTTATTCTTTTTTCCCCGAGGATATTATCTTTCGGGGTTTTTTATTTTATGAGCGACCATAAGAGTCAAGACCGATATTTCATGAAAAAAGCGCTCCTGCTTGCAAAAAGGGGCGAAAAAAATACTTTTCCTAATCCTATGGTTGGCTGCCTTATAACAAAAAACGGCAAAACCGCGGGCTATGGATGGCATGAACGCTTTGGCGGGCCCCATGCAGAAATCAATGCCCTTAAAATGGCGGGCGGGCAGGCAGCCGGCGCCACAATGTTCGTTACGCTGGAACCCTGCAGCCACTGGGGCAAAACGCCTCCCTGCGTTGACGCTATTATCAAGTCAGGCATAAAAAGAGTGGTCTCGGCCATGTCCGACCCAAATCCAAGGATATCCGGCAGAGGGTTAAAGAAACTCGCCATGAACGGAATAAATATAACCAATAACCTGCTGTCAAAAGAGGCTGTAAGATTGAACAAGCGGTATATAAATGCCCTGCAAGGGGGAAAACCGACAGTAACCGTTAAGGCGGCCGTTTCACTGGATGGCAAGATAGCCGCCAACAGCGGAGACTCAAAGTGGATATCTTCCAAAGCCTCCAGAAACTATGTGCATAGGCTAAGAAGCCAATATGATGCCGTGCTGGTAGGGGTAAACACCGTATTATATGATAACCCTGAACTGACAAGCCATGGAAAAGGCAAGAATCCCGTTAGAGTTATCATTGACCCGTCACTTAAAACGCCTTTAAATTACAATGTTTTTAACGATTCAGCCCCGACACTGGTTTTTTATTGCTCGGGATCAGCCGATAAGATTTTTAAGCTAAAAAACAAAGGGATAGCATTAATTAGAGTGCCAAAAATAGCAGGTAAAATAAACTTCAAGCATATTATTAAGAAACTTAATATTCTGCATATCTATAAGGTATTTATTGAAGGCGGCGGAGAAACTATATCAAACGCGCTGAACTCTGCGGTAGTCAGTGATTTAATGATATTTGTCAGCCCAATAATAATAGGCGGCAGAAGCGCCAAGACAGCGGTGGAAGGGCCGGGAATTAACAAAATCAGGGATGCCATAAAAGCGAAAAACCTTTCTATCAGCAGGCTGGGCCGTGACCTGCTGGTAAGAGCTTTACTCAAATAGATCAAACAAGAATGGAGTAATAAATGTTTACGGGGCTGGTTGAGGATCTGGGCAGCGTAGTATCCAATAATAACGGTACAATAGAGGTATCAACCTCGCTTGACGGTATTATAAAAGGCGACAGTGTGGCCGTTAACGGCGCCTGCCTGACCGTAACCGCGTTGAGGGTTTTGGGCGCCACAAAAATCCTTTCTTTTGATGTCAGCTTTGAGACAGCCGAAAAGACCGGTCTCTCCGGGCTTTCAAAAGGGGCATTGGTCAACCTTGAAAGGGCCTTGAGGGCCGATTCAAGGCTCGGCGGGCACATTGTTTCAGGGCATATTGACGGTATCTGCGTCCTTTTAAGCAGAAAGAAACTCGGCAATTTTGAGGTTTTTGAGTTCTCTCTGCCAAATGAGCTCTCGCGCTTCGTTGTATCCAAAGGTTCAGTCGCGCTTGACGGCATCAGCTTGACGGTCAACGATGTCGGGGAAGATTCTTTTAATGTGACTATAATACCCCATACTATAGCCAATACAGCGCTCAAGACAAAAAAAACCGGAGATTCTCTCAACCTTGAAACCGATATTATGGCTAAATATGCCGCCAAACTACTGAGACAAAGCGTGCCAAAAAACGGCATAACGGAAAATTTTTTAAAAGAGAACGGATTTTAACCAGCACTTAAACAAAAAGGAATTGCGATGAAAAAAAATGTATTCTCAACCCTCCCCGAGGCGCTCAAGGATATCAAAGCCGGAAAAATGATAGTCGTCGTGGACGACCCGGGCCGGGAAAACGAAGGCGACCTGGTCTGCGCGGCCGAGAAAGTCACGCCCGAAATAATAAATTTTATGGCTAAATACGGCAGAGGGCTTATTTGCCTGCCGGCCGCTGGTTCAAGGCTTGATGAACTCAAAATTGCGCCCATGGTAGAAAATAACACAGAGGCCAGAGAAGCCTCTTTTACGGTATCCATAGATTACAAACACGGCACCACTACCGGCATATCGGCGCACGACAGGGCCGTAACCATTAAGTCAATACTCAACTACAAAACAAAACCCGAAGATTTGGCCAGGCCGGGCCATGTTTTTCCGCTCCGCTACCAGGAAGGGGGCGTGCTCGTGAGAACCGGCCATACGGAAGCCGCGGTGGACTTAGCCAGGCTCGCGGGGCTTTATCCTGCGGGAGTGATCTGCGAGATAATGCACGAAGACGGCACCATGGCCAGGCTTCCCGAGCTTTTAAAATACTCAATAAAACACAAGTTAAAAATCATTACCATAGCCGATCTCATTGAATACCGGCGCAGAATGGAAAAACTCGTAAAACGGGTGGCAAGCGTGGATATGCCGACCAGGCTGGGAGATTTCCAGCTTTACCTCTACGAGGATATTCTGCGCAAAGAACACCATCTCGCTTTGGTAAAAGGGGAAGTCTCGGGCAAAAAAAATGTGCTTGTCCGGGTTCATTCTTCCTGCATGACGGGCGACATATTCCATTCCATGCGCTGCGACTGCGGGGACCAGCTGGACAAGTCCATGAGAATAATTGAGAAAGAGGGTATGGGCGTAGTGCTTTATATGCATCAGGAGGGAAGAGGCATAGGCCTTGCCAACAAAATCCACGCTTACCGGCTTCAGGAAAAAGGCCTTGACACGGTTGAGGCTAATATCGCGCTCGGCTTTCCTCCGGACTTGAGAGACTACGGCATAGGGGCGCAAATTTTAAGCGATTTGAACCTCTCCTCAATCAGGCTACTGACCAACAACCCAAGGAAAATCAAGGGGCTGGAAGGGTACGGATTGAAAGTGACAAAAAGAGTGCCTATAGAGATATCTCCCACCGCGCAGAGCAGGAAATATCTGTCAACCAAAAGAAGCAAAATGGGGCACATGCTCAACCTGAGAATTAAATAGAAATACAAGAAACAATATCAGTCAAGGAGGAAACACAATGGGAAAAGTACTGCAGGGAAAAATGGATGCAAAGGGCGCTAAGTTCGCTATCGTGGTTTCAAGGTTCAACGAGTTTATTACCGGAAAACTCGTAAGCGGCGCGGTTGACACTCTCGTCAGGCACGGCGCGCAGGACAACGACATAGATGTGGCCTGGGTACCGGGTGCTTTTGAGATACCGGCTGTCGCCCAAAAAATGGCGAAAAGCGGGAAATACAGCTCCGTTATCTGCCTCGGCTGCGTCATAAGGGGAGGAACCCCGCATTTTGACTACATAGCCGCCGAAGTCTCAAAGGGCGTTGCAGCCGCGGGGATAGAATCTGACATACCGGTAATATTCGGGGTTCTCACGACCGACAGCATTGAACAGGCCATAGAACGCGCGGGAACAAAGGCCGGGAACAAAGGCTCCGATGCCGCTATGAGTGCCATTGAGCTTTCAAACCTCTACCAGCTGCTGAAATAAAGATTTGATTTTGCTAATGCATCGGGAGCTTTTGCTTAAGCCCCCTTGTTTTTGGTTATTTTTTTGCTATAATGAGCCTTCAGTAATCAATTCATTTTGGGATTTTAACGGATAATTTATGGGAAGCAGAAGACAGGCGCGCGAAGCGGCGCTACAGATGTTGTACTTATGCGACAACTGCGGTTTTTCACCTGAAAAACTGCAGGATTCTTTTGAGGAGAGCCTTAAAATCTCTTCCGTAAGCAAAGAATTCGTGGAACAGCTCCTTTTCGGCGCCTGGGGAAAAAAAGACGAGTTGGACAGGATTATCAGCTCTTACGCCGAAAACTGGGCCTTAGACCGCATGGCTGTTATAGACAGGAATATCCTGCGCCTGGCCGCTTTTGAAATAACCGATATGCCTGAAACGCCCGTGAGCGTAATAATAGATGAAGCCGTAGAGATCGCGAAAAAATTCTCCACGGCAGATTCCGGCAAGTTCGTAAACGGCATATTAGACAAGCTTAAAACCGCCCGGCCGCCTCATACCGCGAAAGTCAAAACCCATCACTAACGCATTATGTCAGAAAACCTTCGGCAGATAAAAACCACTATTGAAAACCTCAGAAAAACTATCAGAAAGCACGACTACCTTTACTATGTCTCGGACCAGCCGGAGGTTTCGGATTTTGAATATGACAGGCTCCTTAAAGAGCTCTCCGAACTTGAAAAAAAATATCCCGAACTTATAACTCCCGACTCTCCGACCCAAAGGCTCTCCGCGGCGGTTTCATCGGCTTTCGGGCAGGTGCGCCACAGCACGCCCATGCTTTCACTGGACAACAGCTATTCACAGGAGGATATTCTTGAGTGGCATAACAGGGTCGTCAAAGGCCTGGGCGGCGAGAAACCTCAGTATTTCGTTGAGCTTAAAATTGACGGTGTCGGCTTAAACCTTATTTACAAAGACGGCCTGCTCTCTCTGGGAGCCACCAGGGGCGACGGGGAAACGGGCGAAGATATTACCGCCAACGCAAGAAGCATAAGGGCCATTCCCTTGAAGCTTAACTGCGAAGGCAAATGCCCCTCCTACCTGGAAGTCAGAGGAGAGGTATATATAAATAAAAAAGACTTCAGCGCTCTTAACGCCAAAATTTCGGAATCCGGCGGCGAGCTTTTCGCCAACACCAGAAACGCGGCCGCGGGCAGCCTGAGGCAGAAAAACCCCGAGCTCACTTCGCAGAGGCCGCTTAAATTCTTTGTTCACTCTTACGGCAAAATAGAGGGCGAAAAATTTTCAACCTATGAAGAATTCCTTAACCTCTGCAGGGGCCTGGGCCTAAAACCCACCGAGCGTTCAAAACTTTGCGACAGTATTGAAGAGGTTATTAAATACAGAAACGAACTGGAGGAGAAGCGCGACAGCCTTCCGTACGAGGTTGACGGCGTGGTCGTAAAACTTAACAGCATTCAGGGGCAGGAGAAACTCGGGTTTACCCTTAAAAGCCCCCGCTGGGCCATAGCGTACAAATTCGCGGCCAGGCAGGCCACGACCAAAGTTAACGAGATTATCGTGCAGGTGGGAAGAACAGGCGTGATAACCCCCGTGGCGGTTCTTGAGCCCGTGGAACTTTCGGGTGTGACAATATCGCGGGCCACCCTGCACAACTTTGACGAAATAGCGCGGCTGGGGGTCATGGCAGGCGATACGGTCTTAGTGGAGCGGGCCGGGGATGTCATCCCTGAGATAGTAAAAGTGATTTCTTCAAAGCGCGACGGCGGAGAGAAACATTACAAAATACCCGGGCAATGCCCCGCCTGCGGCAGCAGGATTATGAAAGAAAAACAGGAACAGGTCGCCTACCGCTGTATGAACCCTTCCTGTCCGGCTCAGTTTCAGAGGGCCCTGGCTCATTTCGCGTCCAGGGGAGCCATGGATATAGAAGGTCTCGGCGAGGCGGCCGTAACCCAACTGGCGGACAATAAAACACTTTCCGATTTCGCGGGCATATATGAACTCAAAAAAGAAGACCTGCTCAAGCTGGAGCTTTTCAAAGATAAAAAAGCCTCCAACCTTCTTAAGGCCATTGAAAAAAGCAAATCCAGGCCCTTAAGCCGGCTTATTTTCGCGCTCGGCATACCTAATGTCGGGGAAAAAGCCGCCAGGATCCTGGCCGGCAGGTTCCTTTCGCTGGAAAATATTGTTAAAGCTGGAATTGAAGAACTGGAAAATATTCACGAAGTAGGCCCCGTCACCGCAAAATCTGTGGTTGACTATTTTGGCCAGGAAAGCGTGGCGAAGCTTTTGGAAAAACTCAAAGCCAACGGGGTGAACACAATTGAGCCCAGGCCCGATTCAAGCGGCGCGGCGAAACCCCTTGAGGGCAAAACTTTTGTTTTTACAGGAGAGCTTAAATCATTTTCCAGGCCTCAGGCCCAGGAAAAAGTGCGCGGGCTCGGGGGCGAGGCGGTGTCGTCCGTCAGCAAAAATACCGATTATGTCGTGGCAGGCGAAGCTCCCGGTTCAAAATATGACAAGGCAAAGAAACTGGGTGTAAAAATACTAAATGAAGAAGAGTTCATTTCGCTTTTGGGCTCCCGCTGATGCAAAAGCTATCCGTGCTTTTTGAGAATTCCGATTTAATAGCGGTGGACAAACCCGCGGGCCTTCTTGTAATTCCGGACCAGCACACAAAAGAGCCCCAAACCCTCAGCGGAGCCGTTTCTCAGCACCTGAACTCCAAAGCCTGGGTTGTGCACAGGATTGACAGAGACACTTCCGGGGTAGTCATTTTTGCCAGGAACCCGCAGGCGCACAAGGCGCTCTGCGCCCAGTTTGAAGCTTCCTCGGTCAGTAAAACCTATCTTGCGATACTTAACGGCAATCCGGCCGATGACGAAGGGTTCATTGACAAACCCATAGCCGTTGACGGCAGGGAAGTTTCAATCTCCGAGGACGGCAAACCCTCCCGTACGGATTACACGGTCCTGGAAAGATTCAGGGACTATTCGCTTGTGGAAGCCAGGCCCAGAACCGGCAGGCGCCACCAGATAAGGATTCATTTCTGGGCTTTGGGGCATTCGCTGGCGGTTGACCCACAGTACTTTTCGCAAAGCGAGCTGCTGCTCTCGTCTTTCAAGAAAAAATATAAGGCCGGGCCTGCCGTTGAAAAACCGCTGATAGCGCGGCTCACTCTGCACGCGAAATCAGTCTCTTTTGACAACCCCTCTGACGGCGCAAGAATAACCGTTGAGGCGCCGGTGCCGGACGATTTTAATCTAGCGCTCAAGATGCTTAGAAAATATAATTAACCCGAAATTTGCATTAGGCGCGAGAACCGAGGCGAACAAGGCGGAGGCTTTTTTGACTAAAAAAGAGAAAGCGTAGTGGTGACTACGGTTGAGCTTTTTTAGGATGAAAAAGCCCCGCATGGTTCGACGAATGCCGTGTCCTAATGCAAAATTTGGGATTAATCACTGTAAGGCCGGGAGGCTCTGGTGTCAAAAGTTTTTTACCTGCCGTGGAACAGAATAGACAGCTTCGCCGCCTGGCTCGCAAAAATAGGCGCGGCCGATCATGTCAGGGAAAATGATTTTACCGCGATAAAGATTCACTTCGGCGAAGCCGGCAATAAAGGCTTTATTAATCCCGATTTCGTCAAGCCGGTGGCATCGCTTGTTTCCGGCCGAAAAGCCCTGCCCTTTATGACCGACGCGAACACTATATATGTAGGCCAGAGGGCCGACGCTGTCCGCCACGCCCTGGTGGCTGAGTCTCACGGCTTTACAACAAAAAACTGCGGCTGTCCCGTAATTATCGCGGACGGCCTGAGGGGAAACTCCGGCGCGGAAGTTGAAGTAAATCTGAAACATTTTAAAAAGGTTAATATAGCAAACGCCGTAAATTTTTCCGATTCTCTGGTCTTTATGAGCCATTTCAAGGGCCACGAGATTTCAGGTTTCGGCGGGGCTCTTAAAAACATGGGCATGGGCTGCGGCACCAGGGCCGGCAAATATTCCATGCACGATACTTTAAATCCGTCCGTAAACGAATCACTCTGTACCGGCTGCGCCGCCTGCGTCAAATGGTGCTCGCCTAAAGCCCTTAAAGTCAGCGGGAAAAAAATCACGCTTGACAGGTCAAAATGCACCGGCTGCGGCGAATGTATTTTAAGCTGTCCCGAGCGCGTTTTTTCCATACCTTGGGACGAGAAAACTTCCAATGTGCAGGAAAAGATAGTGGAATACGCCGCCGGCGCGCTGAAAGGCAAAAGGCATTTCAGCATCAATTTTATCAACTATGTTACGAAATTCTGCGACTGCTACGCCACAAAAGAAAATCCGCTGCTTGACGACATAGGCGTTATGGCGTCCTCCGACCCGGTCGCGCTGGACCAGGCCTGCGCGGACCTGGTAAACTCAAAATTCGGAGCTGACTTCTGGAAACACATCTTCCCGGAAATAGACTGGACGGTGCAGTTAAAATACGCCGAGCAAATCGGGCTTGGCAGCAGAAAATACGAACTTGAAGAGTTCCTATGACAAAAAAGCTGAATTCAGAAATTAAGTTTTCCGTTGACTTTATGCTCGGCAGGCTCGCCAGAAGGCTCAGAATACTCGGCTACGACGCGCGCTATTTCACTCCGTCTGACAGGGCTTCCATGCTTTTAGAGAGCCTGCGCGAGGATAGGGTCATTCTGACCAGAGACCACAACCTCAGCGCGAAAAAAAGCTTAAGGCTCGTGCTTATTGAAAGCCAGGACATTTCGCAGCAGATCCGGAGCCTGGCTGGCCTTAAGCTGATAAACACCTCCGGCGGCAAAATTTTCACCAGATGCTCGGCCTGCAACACGCTGACCTTAGCCGTGAGCGACCGGGAAGAGGTAAAAGACAAAGTCCCGCAATATGTCTTTAACACCGCGCCCGCTTTCTCAAAATGCCCCGGCTGCGGCAAAATCTACTGGGAAGGAACGCACAAGCAGCTGCTTCTTGAAGAGCTTAAATCCCGCTGACAATAAAGGGTTACCGTGAAGATAACAAAAATTGCCAGGCAGAAAAAAAAGAAAGAGTACTTTTCGGTGTTTCTGGACGGCAGGTACGCCTTTTCCGTGTCCGAAGAAACCCTGCTGAAATCAGGATTGGAAGAGGGCTTGGACTTAAATAATGAAAAAATAAAAGGTATAATATCAAGCGATGAACCCAGAAGGGCCATGGACGACTCGTGGCGCTTTTTAGGTTTCAGGCAGAGAAGCGTCAGGGAACTGAGCGATTACCTCAAGCGGAAAGGATACTACGCAGGCACCGTTAAAAATGTCGTAGCCAAACTTTCAGAGCTGGGGTATCTTAACGACGCAAAATTCGCGGCAGACCGGCTTAACTACCTTAAAAGCCAGAAAAAAGGCCCCGAGCTTATCAAAGCCGACCTTATAAAAAAGGGGATAGCTTCCGATATTATTTCGTCTGTTATTTCACAGGGAATCGGGTCCCCGAAAGACGAAGCGAAGGAAATTCTTGAACTGGCCAGAAAAAAAATGGCCCAAATGAAGGGCGTAGAACCGCGGAAGGCGTACAACAGGCTTATGGGTTTTATCGCGAGAAGAGGGTTCCGCGTTGAGACCGCGCGAGAGGTTTTAAGGCGCGTCAGGGGCCTCTCTGAGGAAGAAGAATAGCCCGTTTGAAAACCCCTTAATACAATAAGTTTTGCATTAATAACTTGACTGAAAGGAATGAGAAAATGGCTGACAAACAGGCGTTAATCAGTGTATCGGACAAGCAGGGCGTAGTGGATTTCGCGAAGGGGCTTGCCGGCCTCGGCTACAAGATTATTTCCAGCGGCGGGACCGCAAAGACTCTAAAGGAAAACAAAATAGACTGCCTTGAGATCTCAGAGGTAACCGGCTTTCCGGAGATCCTTGACGGCCGGGTTAAAACGCTTAACCCTAAGATTCACGGCGGCATCCTCGCGAGGCGGGATAAAAAAACCCATCTTGACGAATTAAAAAAACACGGCATAGGCCGGATTGACATAGTCGCCGTGAACCTCTACCCCTTTGAGGAAACCATCGCGAAAATAGGCGCCGCGAACAATACCGAATTAACCGAAGAGGTTATAGAAAATATTGATATCGGCGGGGTTGCGCTCCTTAGGGCCGCGGCGAAGAATTTCAGCGATGTAATCGTAATCACAAACGCCGACGACTATCCCGTTGTGCTTGAAAAACTTAAAGACAAAAAAGACGATGCCTCTTTCAGAAGGCTGCTGGCGGCGAAAGCTTTCGCTCACACAGCCTACTACGACAGCCTTATCTCGGGATTTTTCAACCTGGAAAAGTTTCCTCAGCAGCTTTCCATACCGCTTAAGAAACTTGCCGGCCTCAGGTACGGCGAAAATCCGCATCAGGAAGCCGCCCTCTACCGCCACGGAAACCAGACCAAGGCCCCGGTGGCGCTTACCGCCAGACAGCTTCAGGGCAAAGAGCTTTCCTACAACAATTATTTAGACCTTGAATCTGCCTGGCAGTTAACTCTTGAGTTTGATCAACCGGCCTGCAGTATTATCAAGCACAACAACCCCTGCGGCTGCGCCCAGAGCTCGGACCTTCTTTCCGCGTATAAAAAGGCTCTCGCCTGCGATCCCATAAGCGCCTTCGGAGGCATAATAGCCTTCAACAGGGAAGTTGACGAGGTAACCGCCTCCGAAACCGCAAAGCTTTTTACGGAGTGCATTATAGCTCCCTCTTACACAAGTAAAGCTCTTGAAGTATTCGCGGCCAAGAAAAACCTCAGGATTCTCGTTCAGCCGGCGCAACCCGGAAAAAGAGGGGTGCCGGAGCGGGAATTCCGCTACATATCCGGCGGAATGCTCGCGCAGGACAAAGACAACCTTCTTTTAAGCGAAACGAAAAACGCCACGGCAAGAAAGCCCTCGGATGAAGAATTGAAGGCTCTTGAATTTGCCTGGAAAATATGCAAGCATGTCAAGTCAAACGCCATAGTCCTTGTTAAAGGCACTCAGGCGCTGGGAATAGGCGCGGGACAGATGAGCCGCATTGACTCCTTAAAGATCGCCACGGAAAAGATGAAGGCCGTAAAAGACGAGCTTCCCGCGGCAACTATTCCTCTTGTACTGGCTTCAGACGCCTTCTTTCCGTTCCCGGATGTCGTAAATGAATCCGCCAAACTGGGCGTAAAAGCCATTATACAGCCGGGCGGCTCCATAAAAGACGCCGACTCCATAAAAGCGGCCGACGACAACGGCATAGCCATGGTCTTTACCGGCATGAGGCATTTCAGGCATTAATCTTTTAAATATTCGGAATAAAAATATGCTTAATACGGCAAAAAAACATATTCGCTTAAGCGACTTGGACGGCGTTAAGTCCCTGCTCGGCGGACACAAGCTTAACACGGTCTGCAAAAGCGCTCTCTGCCCGAATATCGGGGAGTGCTTTTCGGCGGGTGTGGCGACCTTTCTTATAGGCGGGGATGTTTGCTCAAGAAACTGCGGTTTCTGCGCGGTGGGCGGAGGCGGCCCTGTTCCGGTGGATCCGAACGAACCGCTTAAGGTGG
The DNA here is from genome assembly GCA_001800315.1 of Elusimicrobia bacterium RIFOXYA2_FULL_47_53. Classification (GTDB taxonomy): domain Bacteria; phylum Elusimicrobiota; class Endomicrobiia; order Endomicrobiales; family XYA2-FULL-47-53; genus XYA2-FULL-47-53. Next base: position 177,748 of record MGVE01000008.1, read on the forward strand.
CTCAAGCCACCAAAGCGCTTTCTTTAAAGTATGCCGTCATTACCTCAGTTACACGGGATGACCTGCCGGACGGACTCGCGGGTCATTTCCTTGAAACCGTTCGCCAGGTAAGGTTAAATTCACCGTTGACTAAAATAGAGATTCTCGTTCCGGATTTCAGAGGGAATAAAGGCGCGATTGAAACAGCTGTCTCTTCCCGTCCGGAAGTATTTTCTCACAATGTTGAAACGGTGCCGAGCCTCTATTCCTCCGTCAGGCCGGCAGCGAGTTTTGAGGGCTCTCTGGAGCTTTTAAAAACCGCGAAAGCTTCCGGCCTCACCACAAAGTCAGGCCTTATGCTCGGCCTCGGAGAAACAGCCGGGGAAGTGCGCGCGGTTATGGAAAGACTTCTGTCGGCCGGCTGCGATATTTTAACCATAGGACAGTATCTTTCGCCTTCAAAAAAACATATACCCGTTAAGAGATACGCCTCCGCGGGAGAATTTGAAGCGCTGGAAAAACTCGCTTATAAAATGGGGTTTTCTCACTGCTTCAGCGGCGCTTTCGTGCGCAGTTCGTACCTCGCCGACAAAGCGTATAATTTGTTAAATAACAGACTGCCGGCGGATAAGGAAAATAACTAATGGACAACGGAACCGAAAAAATTTCTATCTTCGCGAAAATAAAAAGGCTTCTCATAGGAAAAGCTCACAATCCCTACGACAGCCATATTTTTAAAAATCTTTCACTGGTCGCTTTTTTTGCCTGGGTAGGCCTCGGCGCCGACGGCCTTTCTTCGTCTGCATACGGCCCGCAGGAAGCATTTATGGCCCTCGGCGGGCATATCTATCTCAGCATTTTTATCGCAATCGCTTCCGCGATAACCATTATTGTGATCAGCACAAGTTATTCCCAGATAATAGAGTTGTTTCCTAACGGCGGAGGGGGATACCTTGTAGCCACCAAACTCCTGTCACCCGGATTTGGAATGATTTCAGGCTGCGCCCTGCTGATAGACTATGTGCTGACAATAACCGTTTCCGTCGCGAGCGGTTCCGACGCCATCTTTAGTTTCCTTCCTCTGGCGTTCCAACCCTTTAAGCTTGAGTTCGCGGTTTTTGTGGTCGTGGCTTTGATAATCATAAATCTTCGCGGCGCGAAGGAATCAGTAACAATGCTTATACCAATCTTTATGGTATTCGTAATCACTCACGCTTTTGTGATAATTTACGCCATCGGATCAAATATAGCGAATTTCGGCCCCTTCATTGAGGCTACAAAAATGGATGTTTCCGCGGCCAAATCTGAAATCGGTATTTTAGGGATGCTCTTTGTGCTGTTAAGAGCTTACAGCATGGGCGCCGGAACATACACCGGAATTGAAGCTGTCAGTAACGCCATGCCGATCCTGCGTGAACCGAAGGTTAAAACTGCCAAGAGGGCGATGCAATATATGGCCTATTCCCTTATGTTTACAGTTGTGGGCCTGATGCTCGCATTTCTTATTTTCAGGGTGCAGCCACAAGAGGGAAAAACACTTAACGCGATGCTGTTAGAAAGTATCTCAGGAGGATGGGGGCCTGTCGGCTATATTTTTCTCCTTGTCACGCTGATCTCGGAGGCCGCTCTTTTGTTTGTCGCGGCCCAAACCGGATTCCTCGGCGGCCCGGGCGTGCTCGCCAATATGGCGCTTGACAAATGGTTTCCTACAAGATTTACAATGCTCTCGGACCGTTTTGTTAATAAAAACGGCATACTTATAATGGGCATTTCGGCGCTTCTTATGATGGTGTTTACAAAAGGCTCCGTGACGCTGCTGGTAGTGCTTTACTCAATCAATGTGTTTATTACCTTTACGCTCTCCCAGCTCGGAATGGTAAGGCACTGGTGGGAAACAAGGTCGCACTTGAAAGACTGGAAGAAAAAAATCACTATTAACGGTGTCGGCCTTGTGTTAACCACTTTTATCCTTATTTCCATGGTGGTGATAAAGTTCCACGAAGGCGGCTGGGTGACGCTTATTGTGACCGGCGCCCTGATCACTTTCGCGGTTTTCATAAAAAGGCATTATTACAAAACCGCCAAGCTTCTGCACAGGCTTAACAGCCTGGTCAACGCGATAAATATTGGAGCTGATAAAGACGGAGAACCAAAGATAGTTCCAAACCCTTCCTCGGAATTTGACCCGAGCGCCAAAACCGCGGTGATTCTTGTCAACGGATTTAACGGCCTCGGGCTTCACACGCTTTTTGGAGTAATAAGGCTTTTCGGAGGGGTTTTCAAGAACTTCATTTTCGTCCAGATAGGCATAATAGATTCCGGAAACTTCAAGGGAGTTGAAGAGTTAGAAAAGCTTGAAATGCAGGTTAATAACGATATTGACCGGTATGTGAACTTCATGCGCAGTGAAGGCTACCACTGCGACGGTATATCCGTAATCGGAACCGATGTCATAAACGAACTGGACAAAATAACTCCCAAGCTTCTTGAAAAATTCCCCAATGTGGTATTTTTCGGCGGACAGCTCGTATTTCCTCAGGACACTTATATGACCCGCTGGCTGCACAACTACACGGTTTTCGCCATGCAGCGGCGTTTTTACTCTCAGGGCATACCCTTCGTGCTTCTGCCCATAAGGGTTTAACCGTTCTTAAAAATCAACCGTAAAAGGACAGCTAATGCTTAATTCACTTAAAATCAGGCAGGAATTTCTGGAGTATTTCAGAAAAAACGGGCACCAGATAGTGGCCTCGGATTCGCTGGTGCCTTCCGGCGACCCGACACTGCTTTTTTCTTCCGCCGGTATGGTCCAGTTTAAAAAACATTTTCTGGGACAGTCCGCCGACACCTTTAAACGCGCCGCGAGCTGCCAGAAATGTTTCCGCACCTCGGATATTGAAAGAGTCGGAAACACCAGCCGCCACCTGACCTTTTTTGAAATGCTCGGAAACTTTTCTTTCGGTGACTATTTTAAGCAAGACGCCATTGCCTGGGGCTGGGAATTTCTGACCGGGGAAATGGCGCTTCCCAAAGACAAACTTTACCCGACGATTTTTAAAGAAGACGATGAAGCATACAACCTCTGGAAAAAAATAGTGCCCGAATCCAGAATCATAAGGCTGGGAGAGGATTCAAATTTCTGGAATATGGGCCCGACCGGCCCCTGCGGGCCGTGCTCTGAAATATTAATTGACCTCGGCGAGGAACTGGGCTGCGGGAACCCGAACTGCGCGCCCGGCTGCGACTGTGACCGCTACCTTGAAATATGGAACCTTGTTTTCACCCAGTTTGACCGCCAGCAGGACGGATCGCTGAAAAACCTGCCAAGAAAAAACATTGACACCGGCATGGGGCTTGAGCGCGTTACGGCCGCCGCGACCGGTAAAAAGAGCATTTTTGACACCGACCTTTTCACGCCTTCCATTCAGATGCTCGCCGATATTCTTGATCTGGAAAAAGCAAAACACACCCCGGCTCTGAGGATGATGGCGGACCACTGCCGGGCAGTAACATTTTTAGTGTCAGACGGCATTCTTCCGTCCAACGAAGGCAGGGGCTATGTCCTGCGCAGGATACTAAGAAGAGCTTTGAGAAAAGGCAGGATGCTCGGCGCAAGAGAGCCTTTCTTATTTAAAGTCAGCGCCGCACTGGCCGATTCCATGAAAGACGCCTACCCGGAGCTGGAGCAGAGAAGGGAAAACATCGCCAGCATCGCCAAGCTTGAAGAAGAAAAGTTTCTTGAGACCCTTGAATCCGGAATGAAAATATTAGACGACCTGCTGAAGAAAACCGGCAGCGGAAAAGTTCTTGACGGCGGCGAAGCCTTTAAATTGTACGACACCTACGGTTTTCCTTTTGACCTAACAAAAGAGATCGCCCAGGAACAGGGCTACACCGTTGACGAAAACTCGTACCTGGCGTCCCAGAAGGAAGCGCAGAACAAATCCCGCGCCGCCTGGTCCGGCTCAGGCGAGAAAGACACTACTTTTTTTGCCGCTCTTTCCAAAGAAGCGGGCCGCACGGTTTTTGAAGGCTACTCAAAGACAAACGCTTCCGCCAGGATCAAAGCGATAGCAAAGCAGGCTCTTAAAACCGATGTCATTTCAGCGGGAGAAGAAGGCAGTATAATACTTGAGGTAACCCCGTTTTACGCCGAGTCCGGCGGACAGGTCGGCGACACCGGAGTTATCTCGTCGGCAGAGGGAACCGCCGAGGTAATAAACACCATTAAACCCGTTGAAGGCCTTTTTGTCCATCAGGTCAAGGTCACCAAAGGCAGTTTCAGAACCGGTGAATCCGTTGAGGCGCGCGTGGATATTGAAAGGCGCAAAAGCATTATGCGCCACCACACGGCAACACATCTTCTCCACAAGGCTCTGAGAAGCATACTCGGAGCGCATATCGCGCAGGCCGGCTCGCTGGTCAGCCCGGACTATTTCAGGTTTGACTTTACGCATCCCTCGGGTCTAAAAAACGATGAACTCAAGGCCTGCGAGGAAATAGTAAACAAGGCCATACGCGACAATATGCCCGTCTGCATAACCAGCATGAGCCTGGCGGAAGCCAGGAAAGCCGGGGCCATGGCTCTTTTCGGCGAAAAGTACGGAGAAACCGTCAGGGCCGTAACTGTATCCGAGGCTTCAATTGAACAGCCGTTTTCCATGGAACTCTGCGGCGGAACGCATGTTTCAAGAACCGGCGACATAGGTTTTTTTAAAATAACCTCGGAATCCTCGGTAGCGGCAGGCACCAGAAGAATAGAAGCCGTCGCCGGCAGGCAGGCCGAGATTTTTGTGCACGGCCTTGAAAACACTCTTGAAGACATCTCAAAACAGCTGAAAGTTTCAAGCGCCGAGATAAGCTCAAGAATAGACAAACTTCTTTCCGACCAGAAAGCCATGGAAAAAGAGCTGTCCGCCTTTAAATCCAAACTGGCCTCGGGCGGCGCGGCCGACCTGGTAAAAAACGCCAGAGACATAAACGGCATCAAGGTTGTCTCTTCCAAAGTATCCGGAATGGACCTGGATACCCTTAAGGATTTTTCGGATAAACTCAAAAACTCGCTGGGTTCTGGGATAGTCTTAATAGCCAATGATTCCTCCGGCAAGGTCTCCTTCGTCACCTCGGTTACCGACGACAAAGTCAAAGCGGGCTACTCTGCCGGTAAAATAGCAAAGTCGTTCGCGGCCCTGATAAAGGGCTCGGGAGGCGGCAAGCCTGAATTCGCTCAGGGCGGCGGCAAAGACCCGGCGCTTCTGGATTCCGCTCTCTCAAAAATTGAAGAAGTTATAAAAGGACAGCCATCATGAAACATATCGCTATATCGGTTTTAGGAAAAGACAGGCCGGGGATAGTCTCTGAAATAAGCAGGGTTCTTTTTGAGTTCGGCTGCAATATTGAAGATTCATCCATGACTCAGCTCAGAAACGAGTTCGCCATGATTTTACTTGTAGCGATGCCCGCGAAATCGCCTCTTGCGGAGCTCGGGGTAAAACTTAAAGCCGCGGCAAAACCCCTGGGCCTCTCGGTTCTTTTAAGGCCGATCACTGAGAAAGAGGATTTGCAGCACAAACCCTCAAAAAAACAGTTTGCTATTTCGGTTTACGGAGCCGATAAACCCGGGATAGTTTATAAAATTACCAGAATTCTCTCCGACAACAAAGTCAACATAACTGATGTCCAGACCAATATCGCCGGGCGGGGAGCCGGTAAAACATACATTATGCTCCTTGAAGCTTCACTGCCGGCAGCGCTTAAGGCGGACAAGCTTAAAAGTGTTCTCAACCGCGAAGCAAAACGCTTAAAGGTCGCGGTCAACTTAAATCTCGTGGACACCCCTGCCCTCTAATGGCCATTCTCAGGATACTCACCATTCCTGACCCTGCGCTCAAAAATCCCGCAAAAACGGTTGGTTCAATCGGCCCCGATACCGCTGAAATAATCCGCGACCTGATTGAAACCATGCGCCATCATACCAGATGCGTCGGCCTTGCCGCTCCCCAGGCCGGAATATCTCTGGCAATTGTTGTTGTTGATGTTTCACTTTATCCCAGGAAATTCAATAACCACGGCCAGCTCGTATTGATAAACCCAAAGATTACGGAAACCATAGGAAATATAATGGGCCGCGAAGGCTGTCTCAGTGTTCCGGACTTAACGGCAAATGTCTCCCGGTTTGAAAAAATTACCGTTGAGGCCATGGACGAAAATTTCAACAAGATTAAGATAAACACCTCCGGCTTTGAGGCTGTTGTGCTCCAGCATGAGATAGACCATTTAAGCGGCCTTCTCTTTTTAGACCGGGTGACTTCGCTTAAAACCGATGTCTTCCGCAGGAAACCCTAAATACAATCTGAATTGCCCATATTTCGCCGCTTCGCTCAGCGATATATGGTAACTACGGCAGCCCTTCACCTTAATTTTTGCACTAGCACCTTGAACTCGCTGTAAGTTAAGTTATATTGCAATTATCGTGCTAACTATGCTACAATGCCCGTAATGAAAAGAAATGGGGGCTTAGAATTTCGGCATGCAAAATGATAATTACAAATCAATGACTGATTGCATGAATGTTGCCGTTGATGATTTGTGTCTTTTTGCTTGCGCGCGAAAATCTATTGCTCGTCTGAAACCGGTTACTCATATAGTGATTAGAACAGCTATAATATTCGCTATTATAGCTGTTTTTTTTGTTTTGCCTTCCGGTGTTTTCGCTCAGTCAAACTACATTGAGAATACGGCCGTCCAATTTGATTCGGGAACCTATAATTCTACTTATCGCATTATTACGGGCAGCATCGCATCGGTAGTTCTTGATAATTATGGAAGAAGCGCCGGAATTGGTACGCCCGACGCAGCTAAGTGGTTCAATTCATCCTGGCATTACAGAATCCCGCTTACAATTAACTCTGCTGACACAGCTTCCATTAGCAGTTATCAGATTCCGCTTACAATAAATACTCAGTCCCTGATAGCATCAGGAAGGTTAAACAGCAGCGCCTCCGATCTTCGTTTTACAACGGCGACCATCAATGATTTACCGCAATCTCTTCCATACTGCATAGACTCCGGATTGAACACTGCGGCGACAAAAGTATGGGTTAAAGTCCCTGTCGTGCTTCCGGGCGCCGATACAAAGCTATATATGTACTACGGAAACAGCAGCGCCGCGGCAGCTTCAACAACCAGTACTTTTATTTTCGGTGACGACTTCTGTGGCGCCAATGGGATAGACATTTCAAGCACATCATGGACCAAAGTACAATCCGCCGCGCCATTAACCGGTTCATTAATTGATATTCAAAACAATTCTATGCGGATGCTTTTTGGAAGCGCGTCCGGAACAAAGTATTACGGTGTTCGTTCCGCGGCCAGTTATTCTTTCGCTTCATTGCGCCGCTATCATTTTCGTGTCAGGGCAAATAACTTTGGCAGTGGCTCCGCGTCTCAAATTACTCTGTGCCCGTACATTACCCAGTCAACCGAGCTGGAAGACAGCTGGTTCCGGTTTTCTGTTGTTCATGACGCCACTCCCTATATTATTTTAGAAGAGAATAACCTCGGCAACAGAATTACACTGGTTAATAACACGAATACCGTAGTCGGCGATCATGATGTTGACCTGATATTAAGCAGTTCAAAAGTCATAGTTCTGTTTGATGGAACTGAGATATATAATGCTGATAATGATCTTGCCTTTACAATTCCTTATGTGTATATTGAGTCAAAAAGCGCGTATCCAATTTTAAATGATTTTTATTTTGATAACGCGTTTATTTCACAGGGAGCAATACCGGCGCCATTATTAGGCTCTATCGGCGCTGAACAGGGAATGTACTTTTCTTCAGGTTCTTTTGTATCTCAAGCAATAGATTCCGGTGCCAGCAATTCAAAATATACCATGTTTGATTGGAACCAGGCGCTTTCGTCATATTCCGCGGTTGCCGTGTACGCGCGATCCCATAACACAGATGTTTCTATAAGCTCCTACTCGTTGTTAACAAAAGCAACTGATCCGGGCCTGTCAGGAAGATATATTCAATACCGATTAAATCTTTCCAACACTGATACGCGCTATACTGCGTATGTGAGCACCATCGCGATAAACATTGTTGCTTTCCCGGTCTGCCCCATAAATCTCGGTGGTGTCGCGCAATCTTCAATGACCTTAACCTGGTCATGGGAAGACAATTCTTCCGATATGAATCAGGAAGACGGTTTCATTGTTTACGATCAATATTTCAATCAAAAAGCCTCGCTTCCCGCGAATACGACCTCATTTACTGAGTCCGGCCTTCAGGCAAATACGCAATATACCCGTTCCATTCGCTCATATAACACTGCCGGCAGCAGCGACTCAGTCTCCATTTCTGCTTATACGCTTCCAAAGCCCCCTGAAATATATTGCGCTAATTCAACCGGGACATGGTTCAGCCAGCAACTGAACTTTGAAAACCTGGCAGGCTTCGGCGCGAACGGCGTCGCTTACTATCGCTATGTTTGCGATTCAAACGCTCTTTACAACGCGTGGAAAGACACGGAAACAGTCTGGAATGCCGGAACCCTGACGACAACACCCCTTCAGACGGGGGTATATTTTCTACACATAAAATCATACAATAACGATAATTTTAGCGGAGGCTCAAAAACCTACGGCCCTTATCTCTGCGACAATGAAGCTCCTGCGATAAACGGTTTTAACCCTGCTTCCCAACCTTGGACAAATGAGCAAATTAATGTTCAGTACACGATTTCTGATGCCTATAACGCTTCCAAACTTGCTTTTTACCAGTACCAATGGACCTTTTCAACTGACATGCCGGTCGCTGGATGGAGCGCTTCAGACAGCATAGTTGCAGGCACTACCTATTACATTCTTACTTCCAGTACCTTGGCTGAAGACAGCAAATACCTTCATATTCAGGCTGTGGACACGGCCGGCAATACCGGATACGCTTACAGCGGGCCCTATCAGACCGACACAGCGTCTCCAACAGCCTCCGTTTCCATAAATAACGGCGATCTTTATACCTTTCAATCATCCGTAACGCTCAGCCTTTCTCAAACAGATTCCCTGTCCGGTGTTAAAGAAGTTCGTTACAGAAACAATACCGGTTCATGGAGCAGTTGGGAGTCAGCTTCCAGCAGCAAAAACTGGTCTCTCTCGCTTGGCACAGGAACAAAATCGGTGGAATATGAAGTAATTGACTTCGCGGGAAACTCTCAAACAGCGTCCGATTCTATAGTGGTTGACAGCAGGACAATCATTTCCGGCTCCTCGCCGGGGGGGATAGTCAGCGGAGCCAGTGAAGCTGAAAACAATATTTTTCCCGTTAATGCCCTATTGAGTTGGGCTCCGACTGGAACTCCAATTGCCGGCAAAACAATTTCGTTCCATTTTTCAGGCTCAACTCTTACCGCTCAAACTGATAACGAGGGTTATGCAACCGTAAATTTCACAGCCCCTGTTTCGTCGGGAACTTCAAACTTTTCCGTATCGTTTGATTCAGATCCGGTGTTTGGCGCTTCTTCCGCGAACGGGCCCGCAACTTTTGCAAGACGCGGCGTGTATATGTATTCCCAGGATGTTGTCACTACGGTAAATTCTTCATTTTTCACGACAACAACTCTGGAAGACTGGGCTACGCGCAGTAAAATAGAAGGGAGAACAATCCGTTTTACCTTTGACGGAATTGAGAAAACAGCGCAAACAAACAGTGTTGGCGTTGCCAGTGTAACCTATGTCGCGCAGAGCAGCACAAATGTTTTCACTTTCAGCTCAATTTTTGACGGTGACGCGACCTATAGTTCGTCAACGGTGAGCGGAAATGTCGGCGTAGGCATGCGGTTAACCAGCATTGTTCCGTCGGATGTCAGCACTTTTGCAAACACAGTATTCACTGCTCAGGCAAGGCTTAAAGATGATGCCGCAAACGATATAGTTGGTTCAACAATCACTTTCACTTTTAACGGCGAAGTTAAAACAGCAATTACGAATTCGGTTGGCATTGCTTCAGTCACATATTCCGCCTCAGCCGCATCGGGAACATTCGTGTATAACGCGCGCTTTGACGGCGACCTGCTGTACTATCAGTCCAGCGATTCAGCAACAGTCTCTATTGTAGTTCGTCCGACCACTCTTGTCACTAATAACCCGGCAGGATACACTATTGACAGTTTCAATACATGGGGCAAAATTGTAGACAGCGTCTCGGGGACTGGAGTCAGCGGAAAAACATTGACATATATTTTTGAAGGAATAACACAGACGGCCGTGACTGACGGCGCCGGAGTTTCAAGCGTCACATTTAACACGGGAACGCTCGCGAGGGTATCAACCTGTTATTATTACTTTTCGGGGGACGAGACTTACTCGGCTTCAAACAGTTCTTCAGTTGTCATAATTACCCTGCGCCCGGTTGGAATGAATGTTCAAAATGTCTCCGCTACCGTATACTCAACCTTCACGGCGCAGATAACTTTAAACGATGTCGCCCTATCCGCGGGCATTGCCGACAAAACAGTAACATTTTATTTTTCAGATTCAACTAAAACAGTTCTGACCGATGCCGCAGGCATAGCAACGGCCGCCTTTCTATCACCCTCTTCTTCCGGCACATATTATTATAACGCTGTATTCTCAGGTGATGTTTCTTATGCCGGCTGGATAGCTACGGGAACAGTAACAGTTAACTCTCGCAGTACAACTATTTTACCGCCGCCAAGATGGACATATGCGCTTGATCCGATCAGCGTATTGGCCGATTTGAAAGATACCGCAACGAATTCAGCCATTTATCCAGAGACTATAAGCTTCATCTTTGATGGACTCATTAGATCAACAGAAACAAATTCTCAAGGGAGAGCTTTTGAAGTTTATTCCGGAACCGCAAATTCCGGAGCTTACACATATTCCGCGGTATTTCAGGGCAATGAATCTTACGCGGCAAGTTCAGCAACCGCCGTAATCAGTATTTTTCGGCGCCCCGTAAGCCTTTCCGCATATAATGTTTCCACGCAGGCAAACTGCGAATTTTACGCGTCCGCCGAATTGAAGGATGGCATAAATAGCGCGCTCCTTATAAATAAAACCATAATTTACGATTTTCAGGGATCAACAAAAAGCGCGACTACCAATGAACTTGGCATAGCGACAGCCACTTTTACATCCCCTATTTCTACGGGAAGTTATAGCTACAATGTTACCTTTGTTCAGGATAATACTTATGACACAATGTCCTCTACCGCGTTTGTCAGCGTTACCTGCCGGCCGGTGGATTTATACAGCTACCAGAAAAATGTTGTCGCAAATGATCAGGTATATATTCAGGCCGGCTTGTTTGATCACATCACTTCTTCGGCGTTGATTGGCCTTCCCGTTCGTTTCATTTTAAATTCATCCACTATTACCGCAAATACCAATGCTTCCGGAATAGCGACAGCCGGCCCCTTTGCCGGAATAAACTCAACGGGCACATATAATTTTACCGCGTATTACGATGGCTCCTCATTTTACACGGCCACGAACTCCAGTTCATCGGTAACGGTTCTGCCGCGCCCAACAACGATTGAAAAATATGATATGACGGTTATCGCGAATTCAACTTTTTCGGCGAGGGCGGATCTTAAAGATACCATTCTAAATACCGGTATTCAAAATAAAACAATGACTTTTATTTTTCAGGGATCCACAAATACTGTTGTAAGCGGCGTATTCGGAATTTCTTCAACGACATATTTTGCCCCTTCTACTGCCGGGACATACGCCTATTCGTCCGATTTCAACGGTGATATGACCTATGACAAAAGTAATAATACGGGATATATTACCGTGGGTTTGCGCCCGGTGACAATTACCTCCCCTGAAATGGCTGTTGTGGCAAATAGCACATTCACTATTTCAGCCTCCCTTAGAGATACTACCCTTGGAACCGCAATAACAAACAGTGTTTTGAAATTCTACTTTTTAAGCACCACGCATACCGTTACTACTGATAGTCTCGGTGTTGCCAGCACATCTTTCGTTGCTCCGGCTTCCTCAGCTTCTTACACATGTTTAATTAGTTTTTCTGGAGATTCGCTTTATTTGGCAAACAGCGCTTCAACACTGATTCATGTCGGCCTCAGAACTCCGGAGCTTATCAGTTTTGATGTGAGTCCAATCGCTCAAAGCACTTTTACGGTCACCGCGAGATTGAGGGACTCCGTTACTGCCGAAAGCCTCACCGGCAAAATAATTTCTTTTGCCTTTATGAGTTCCTCAAAAACAGCCGCCGTAAACTCCGTAGGAATTGCCACGGTGACATTTACCGCGCCCGCGACAATATCCACATTTACCTATTCTGTGGCGTTTGCCGGCGATAATCTTTATAGCGCGGCTGAAAACCAGTCATCTGTTTTTGTGCAAAAAAGGCCGGTGATAATCAACGCGCAGGATATTTCTTCGGTTATGGCAGGCAGCACTTTTACCGCGACAGCGGAAATTAGGGATGCTGAGACCAATGTGTTAATAGCCACTCAACCCGTAAGTTTTGTGTTTTTGGGAATTACGAAGACAACCGAAACTAATTTCATAGGAGTGGCAACGGCAACATATATCGTTCCGGCGGCCACCGGCACTTTGAACTATTCTGTTGTATACGAGGGGAATGACCTCTACGCTCCCTCCGAGGCCACTGCGAATGTCATAATTGTTAACCGATTAACTTCAATTGAACCCGTTGCTATTTCCGCGGTTATTTCCATGCCCGCTACCCTGGAGGCAAGACTTAAAGATTTTGAGACCGGAGCTCTCCTTACCGGTTATGCCGTTAGCTTTGTTTTTCAGGGATCTACTGTTACCTCCATTACGAACGACATAGGAATCGCAACGGCAACTTTTACCGCCCCCGCTACTACAGGCACCTATGTTTATAACGCGTCATTCTCCGGCATTGGGATTTATGCCGCAAGCCAGTCACAGGCAATAGTAACGGTCGGTATCCGCCCCACGATATTATCTGCTTCCGGCGCGTCAACTCTCGCCTTAGATCCTTTTTCAGTCAGCGCGACTCTGCGAGACACTCTTACCGGCGACAATATAGAAAACCAAACAATAACTTTTACTTTTCAGGGCTCAAGTATCACCGCGGTTACTAACGCTACCGGTGTTGCTGTCGCAACATTTACGGCTGTTTCTTCTTCCGGCACATACACTTATTACGCATATTTTTCCGGAGACACGATCTACAATGCTAACAGCGCGCAGGCCACAGTAACCGTTAATCGCCGGCCTCTTGTCTTTGTGCCAAAAGACGGCATTTATTATGATTGGGCATGGACGCTCCAGAACATTGATCCGGGCGTTACTGTAAAAGACGGAAATACCAGTGTTGTAATTTCTGGCTTGAGCATAAGCTACTGTTTTTTCGGGTCAACTTATACCGCTGTGACTAACTCCAGCGGCTACAGCATTACCTCAATTCCTCCCTTAACTTTTTCAGGATGGTACGAGATTTTAGTCAGTTTTGCCGGAAATGCGACTTATTTGCCCGTTTCGGATCTGGACTCAACCGGTGTTTATGTGGATGCCCGCTGGTCGTCAATCACTCCATTTAGCGTTGATACTTCCGCAAACACGATTTTTACGGCACAGGCACAACTTAGGGATACCATCAGCAATCCGGACACGGATATCACCAACAAACCCGTGACTTTAACATTTCAGGGTATCAGCAAAACATCTTTGACCGATGGATCCGGCATTGCGGTTTCAACATTTATGGCGCCTTCCTCAGTAGGTGTCTATGAGTTGAAAGCGTCCTTTATTGCCGACGGTACCTACGATGCCTCTTTATCAACCAACGCGGTCAATGTGGGACTGCGGTCTACGACGGTCACTCCGTTAACAGAACCGGTCCTTGTGGGATCCGGAAAGCTGTTCGCAATCAGCGCGAAATTAGTTGATATTGCCACAGGAGGAGGGGTTCCGGACAAATCATTAACTTTCATTTTTGAAGGGTCAACAATCACGGCAATTACGGACGGCATTACTGGAATCGCGCAGGCTCAATTTACATCTCCTGTGGCCATCGCCTCATACACCTATACTGTTTCCTTCAGCGCGGATAATGTTTACTCGGCATGCAATACCACGGGGACAGTAATAGTACAGAAGAATGCCACCGTTCTCAATGGAGATAATATATCCGTTTACGCGGGCAATTCCTTCAATGCTGTCGCCACGCTTACTTACGCCGCAGGGGGGGAGCCCATAGCCGGAAAAACAATCAGCTTTGTTTTTCAGGGAACCAGCACAATCAGTGGCAGCGCGGTAACCAACAGCATAGGGGTCGCAACCTTTACCTACACGGCGCCCCTTTCTACGGGCACATACAACTACACGGCTGCGTATGAAGGCGATACGCAGAACAGTGTGAGCAGCGACACGGTTAATAATGTTACAGTTCTGCGCCGCCTGACTGTGGTTGAAACAGACGCGGTCAATACATACATAGATGATTCTTTTGTCGCCGAGGCAACGCTGAAGGACACCCAGCTTGCGGCTGGGCTGGCCGAAAAACCAATAATTTTTATATTTCACGGAATTATTGACACCAGCACCGCGACTATAACATCCTCAAGTCTCGTTGTCGGACAGGCAACCGCTGCCTTTAGCGCTCCTGTTTCTTCCGGAGTTTTTTCCTGCGTCGCCGCTTTCAACGGAGACGCGCTTTATGATGTTCACAGCGACACCAAAAATGTGGTTGTCAACAGAAGGCTTGTCAATCTGGTAGCGGATAACGCGGCCACAGAAACAAACTCCGAGTTTAGCGTGACGGCAGCGCTCACTGATGTCACGCCGACTCTTCCTTCCGCGGTAGAGTTGAGCAGTAAAACTATCCGTTTTGTGTTTCAGGGAGTTACAAAATACGCAATTACCGATGCTCTGGGCATTGCCGCTACCACCTATTTTTCTCCGGAAAGCGCCGGCGCTTACAACTACACCGCGGCTTTTGACGGCGACACCACATTCGCAAACGGCAATGACAACATCAATACAGTAACGGTTACAAAACGGGCCTGCACAGTCAGCGGAGACGACATTTCCACTTCAGTAGGCTCTGAATTTTTCGCCAGAGCCGCGCTGACCGATAATATTGACGGATCAAAAATCACTAACAGAGCTGTTTCTTTTGTATTCCAGGAAAGCACGAAAACAGCCATTACCAACGCTGTTGGCGTTGCAACGGTTACTTTTTCTTCGCCATTGTCAGTCGGCATTTTCAACTATACCGCCGCGTTTGCCGGAGATTTTACATACAACTCCAGCACGGATTCTATTAATGCGGTTACGGTTTTATCCGGTTCCACAACCGTTGTTGCCGGCGATATCACTACCAATGTTAATTCTGTATTCTTTGCATCAGCTACGCTGAGCATGTCAGTATCGGGCAGTGTGATTCCCGGGAAAACTATCCGTTTTCTGTTTGATGGCAGCACCAGTACAGCCCTTACTGACGGAAACGGTTTAGCTGTTGCCACTTTTACGGCATTATCGGGCGGTTTACACCGTCTGGATACAATTTTTGATGGAGATGCCGTATACTTAGCGTCTTATGGAACCGCGACCGTAACAGTTGAGCTAAGACCCACTGCGCTTGTTATGCCTTCGGGAATTTCAATCGCAAATGAAATATATACGGCTACCGCCACATTGCGCGATTTTCTTACAGCTCAGACAATTTCTGAAATGCCTGTGCGGTTTGTTTTTCAGGAAAGTACATTTACCGCTACAACAAATGTTTCTGGTATCGCCGTTTCAACATTTACTGCCGCGGCTTCATCGGGCACTTTTATAATTGAAGCCGCGTACAATGGCGACTCTGTTTACACCTCCACGGCCGTCTTCGCGTGGGTAAATGTCAGCGCGAGGCCTGCGTCAATTATTTTAGAGAATGTATCAACTTTGGCAATGAGTGTTTTTACCGCAAGCGCCACATTCAAGGACTCGCTTAATAATCAGTTTATCAGCGGTCAAACCATAAACTTCGTATTTCAAGGCAGCACTTTCAGCGCGCTCACAAACGGTTTTGGCCTTGCGGTTTCTACCTTCACGGCTCCATCAGTTTCCGGTTCCTTCCAGCTGATCGCGAACTTCCCTGGGAATGCGTTGTACTCCGGGGTATACTCTTCTTGCACAGTTACCGTGGAAAAGCGCCCGACAACGGTTGCATCCTCTGATGCACTTGCCATGGTGAATACAGTTTTTGCTTCTACGGCAACTCTGACGGACGCGTTAAGTTTATTGCCTCTGCAAAACAAACAGGTAAAGTTTGTTTTCAACAACAGCACCTTTACCGCAACTACTAACTCGTCCGGAGTCGCTGTTTCAACCTTTACCGCTTTTGTTTCATCCGGTTCATACAATATTAGTATATATTTTAACGGAGATAGTTCGTATATGGCATCCAGCACCGCGGCGATAGTGACGGTAGAGCGCGCGAATTTGCTTTTACATATGCCCGACATAGCTACGATAAACAGCGAGGTATTTACAGCCACAGCCGTTGTGCGCGACGCGCTTTCATTGGGGCTGCTTGCCGGGAAACATGTGCGTTTTATTTTCCAGGAAAGCAGTTATACCGCAACAACAAATTCGTTTGGCATCGCAGTTGCGAGTATCACAGCTCCGCCCTTAACCGGCGCTTATCAGATTAACCTTGCTTTTGACAGTGACGCCTCTTATTTTTCATCCTCAAGTTCCGCTACCGTGAGTGTGGCAACGCGGCCGGTCAGATTTGTCACGCAGGATGTTAGCGTTTACTCTCAAAATGTGTTTTCATCCACAGTAACTCTCAGGGATGCCACTAACTCGCTTCCGATAAGCGGCCGCGCCGTGCGTTTTATTTTCCAGGGCAGCACATTTACGGCAACTACCGGCGGCAGCGGCATTGCCGTATCAACTTTTACCGCGCCCTCCTCTTCCGGCACTTACAGGATGGATTTGGCATTTGATGGCGACTCCACTTATAGTTTGCTAACCGCCACCTCAACCATTTCAGTTTTGGCAAGGTTTACCACAATTATTCCTCAGAATGTAACAACAAATGTATTGGATGTATTTTCCGCCACCGTCACTATTCGCGACAGCCTGACCTCTCTGCCCCTGGAGGGAAAGGTTGTCCGGTTTATGTTTGGGAACAGCACTTTTTCAGCCACAAGTTTAACGGATGGAGTCGCTGTGTCAACATTCACGGCGCCGGTTTCTTCCGGCACCTACCTGATATCCTGCAATTTTGCCGGAGATTCCGTTTACGCGGCCTCAACAGCCTCTATTACAATTACCGCTGTCGTCCGAGCATCAAAAGTTGCGAATATGAATATCAGCGCCAAAGTAATGGATGTTTTTGTGGCTACGGCAACCCTGAGTGATTTTGCCACAACGCTTCCCATTGCCGGGAAACCCGTCCGTTTTATATTTCAGGGAAGCACCTATACCGCGACCACAAACTCCGTCGGCACGGCCACTGCGACGATAACAGCGCCGCTTTCGGCAGGCGCGTATAGAATTGACGCAGCTTTTGGCGGTGATTCCACTTATGCCTCTGATACCGCGTCCGCAACGGTCTCGGTTTCGCTTCGCCCCAGTTCAATATCCGGCCAGGATGCGGCCGGAATTATAAATGAAATATTTTTCGCCACGGCAACGCTCAAAGATGCTGTTTCATCGCTTGGAATATCCGGCAAACAGGTAAAGTTTATTTTCAACAACAGCACCTTTACCGCTACGACCAACTCCTCCGGAGTGGCTGTGTCAACATTTACGGCGCCATCATCCGCCGCCGCCTACAGAATAGACTTCGCTTTTAACGCTGATTTAGCCTACGCAGAATCCGCTTCATCGGCGACTGTAACTATTGGACGGAGAAGCATGACCCTTTCATTGTCAACCGGCCCCGCGGTTATAGATGAAATTTTCTTTACAAGCGTCACCGTTCGCGACAGTATTTCGCTTGGCCCGATAAGTAATCGTGTCGTGGTGTTTTTGTTCCAAAACAGCACATTCACCGCGGTCACCAATACCAATGGCGTCGCGGTGTCAACTTATACGGCCCCGCCAACTTCAGGCAGCTACAGGATTGATGTCAGTTTTGGCGGCGACAGCGCTTATCTTTCCGCTGCGACTTCGTCAACTATTTCCGTCAGCAGGCGCCCGATGTCAATTATCGCCGATAATGCCTCGGCCAACTCTTTGGATGTATTTACAGCCACCGCGACCGTGCGGGACGGCATCAACCTGCAGCTTTTGCAAAACAAGCAAGTCAAATTTATTTTCCAGGGCAGCACATTTACGGCCTTGTCCGATGCAAGCGGCATTGCTGTCTCAACATTTACGGCGCCTTCCGTGTCAGGCGTTTACAGGATAGATTCAAGCTTTAGCGGAGATGCGACTTATCTCGCTACCGCCTCATCCGCGTCCATAACCGTTTCAAAAAGGAATCTGGCTATTCACATTGACAGCGTTACGGTATCCGCCCTGGATGTATTTACGGCTTCCGCCACGCTGAGCGACACGCAAACTCTTCAGCCTGTATCCGGAAAAATTGTCCGCTATGTTTTTCAAGGCAGCACCCAAACGGCAGTTTCTAACATTAATGGCCTTGCCGCGGTTACATTCACCGCGCCGATTTCTTCAGGAAACTTTCAAATTTCCGGTTATTTTGACGGCGATACTTCCTACTTCCCAAGTTCAACCTCGTCTGTTGTGGCCGTTCAGCGCAGACTTTCATCAATATCCTCTTACGATGCGGATACTATCGTCAGCGCGCTGTTTATAGCTTCGGCCACGCTCACTGATGCATCAACATCGGTGGGAATCAGCAATAAACAGGTAAGATTCGTTTTTCTTGGCAGCACTTACACGGCAACAACTAACGCGAGCGGAGTTGCTTCTTCGGTAATTTCCGCGCCGGCTTCCTCCGGAACATATAACGCGCTTGTAACTTTCGTCGGCGACTCTACCTATATGTTGTCAGAAACGAGCGCTGCTGTTGCGGTGCACCGGCGCTCGGCAGTTCTGCCGGTTGCCAATGTTACCGCATTATTAAATGACATTTTTATCGCGTCCGCAACAATGCGCGACAGTATCAGCATGGCGCCTCTTCCAGACAAAACAATTTGTTTTGTTTTCCAGGGAAGCACGATGACCGCTTTAAGCGACTCCGAAGGCGTTGCCCAATCAACTTTTACCGTGCCATCTTCTTCAGGCAGTTACCGAATTGATGCATCCTATGACGGAGACGCTTCCTATAACAGCATTCTCTCAAGCGGAACAATTACCGCGCTGAGGCGCCCTTTATCAATAATAAGCTTTGACGCAAGCTCCCTGGCCCAGGACATATTCGTAGCGACCGCCGCGGTTAGAGACAGCGTTACGCTGCAGCCCCTTAGCGCTAAAAGCATACGCTTTGTTTTTGAGAACAGCACCTATACCGCGCTTAGCGGAGCCGATGGGGTTGCCGTGTCTACCTTTTCCGCGCCGTCGGTCTTTGGAAATTACCAGATAAATCAACAGTTTGACGGCGACATCACCTATCTTCCGATCTCTTCCTCATCAATAGTTAATGTATTAAAACGACAACTTGCAATAACCGCGGATAACCCGGCAGCTTTTACAATGGCTGTTTTCAGCGCCACCGCCACTATCAAAGACGCTAACAACAATACGGCTGTATCCGGGAAATCAATTAATTTCATTTTCCAGAACAGCACCTTTACCGCAATAACCAACGCCGGCGGCGTGGCGGTATCAACATTTACGGCGCCTTCAACAGCTGACACATACCGCTTAGACATTTCCTGTGACAGCGACTCATTGTATCAGGCGCTTAACTCAACCGTCGCCGTAATAGTGATTAAGCGGCCGGTCGCGATGAGCATGAATAACATAGTTTCTGCTATGGCGGATAATATCACAGTTTCAGCCACACTGACAGACGCCATGACAGCGGCTGCTCTTCCAGGAAAAAATGTTTCGTTAACATTTAATGGAACTACGCTGCTTTCGGTTACTGATAGTTCAGGGGAAGCTGAAAATACTTTCAGTTCTCCTGTTTCTTCTGGAGTTTACGCGCTTACGGCGCAGTATGACGGTTCCAACGATCTGACTTATTCAAGCGGAAGCGTAACAGCCAGCGCCACAATTGTTCGTCGTCCTTCGGTTCTTGCCGCGGACAACTGCGCTGTTGATGCTCTGGATGTTTTTGTGGCCACCGCGACATTGATTGATGTAAATACTTCCCTGCCCGTGGCAAACAAAACGATTAGTTTTGTTTTTGAGGGCGCCACGATCACCGCGCTGACCAATGCTTCGGGTATGGCTATGGCAGGTTTTACAGCTCCGATTTCTTCCGGAGCTTATCAGATTGCCCTTAATTTTAGCGGCGACGCAGTATATATTGAGTCTTCCGGCAATTCTCAGGTTACCGTGCTTCCAAGGGCGACGCTGATAAAAGTCTATGATGCCATCGGCACAACCGGCGATCCGCTAACGCTCAACGCTACCTTGCTGGATTCCCGCACGAATCTGCCCATACAGCAGAAAAATGTCACTTTTGCTTTTGACGGGACTTTCAAGACTGTTACTACGAATTCCGTGGGTATCGCCTCCGCCACCTTCACAGCTCCTTCAATCCCGGGGAATTATCCGTATGCCGCCAGTTTCCAGGGAGATTATACATATAAGCCAAGTAGCGGTACAGCGAATGTCAGGGTGGGATTACTCACCGCCATAATTGCTTACGATGCGCAGGCGTTTACCATGGACAGCTTTATCGTCAAAGCAAAGCTTACCGATATTTACTCTATCGGATTACAAAACAAAACAATCAGCTTTATCTTTGAGGGATCAACTGTTACCGCGGTCACCGATTCGCAGGGAGTCGCGACTCAGACCTTCACGGCTCCTTTTTCCAGCGGCACCTATTCATACTCTGCCGGATTTGCCGGCGACAACATTTATTCCATGAGCAGCGCCAGCGCCACGCTGGTTGTCGTACTTCGTCCTTCCTCATTGCTGACATACACCAACAACACCATAGTAAACAGTTCCTTTACCGCTAAAGTGGATTTGAAAGATGTAACCAGCGGTTGGGGTATACCCGACAAATCAGTTAATTTTGTATTTTACGGTAACGCGAAAACTGCCCTAACTAACATCAACGGCGAAGCAACCGCAGAGTTTTATGCCGCTGTTTCAACCGGCACTCATTCGTATTCTGTGAATTATGCGGGAGACACAACATATGTCGGAACAAACTCTTCCGGCACTGTCATCGTCGGCTTAAGGCAGACAACGCTGATATCTAATTCCGTGGCAAACGCGGTAGTTGACAGCACCTTTTCGGCAAATGTTGAGCTGAAAGATAATTACACCAATACAGGAATAGCCGGGAAAACTGTAAACTTTGTTTTCTTGGGTTCAACAAAAACTGCTGTTACGGACGGGTTTGGCATGGCTTATCAGACTTTTACGGCTCCTGTTGTCAGCGGTTCATTCTCGTATTCCACAATCTTTGAAGGAGATACGGTTTATGAAGCCGCAACATCCAGCGCGCTGGTTACATCCGGTTGTTCTCCAACACTTATTGTATTGCAGGACTTGAATGTTCGCGCTGAGGATCCTTTTATTATGGAGGCAAAACTTCTTGCTGTTTCTTCCATGCAGGGTATTCCCGGCAGGAATATTACTTTTTCCTTTCAGGGATCTACAAAAACAGCCGTTACCAATGCTTTGGGTATTTCAAGCGTCACTTACATGGCGCCTGCATCCACCGGATCGTACATTTGTAGCGCCGGCTATGAGGGCGATATAACGAGTTATTTGGAAAGCACGGCAACGGCGCATGTCGTGGTTGCCAAGCAGTCAGCTCTATTAGTTGCTGACGGCGATATTTCATCAATCATAAGAGAACCTGTTCAAGCAAGAGCGGTGCTTCTTGATCCGGAAGGCAATCCACTGGCTGAAAAGGTCGTGAATTTCAGCTTTGAAGGTTTATCCGCGAGCGGGATTACTAATTCCATCGGTGTCGCGACAGCCTCGTTTACCACAAACACCGTTCCAGCCTCTTCAGGAACCTATAATTACACTGCGAATTATCCGGGTGATACTACCTATGTGGGGTGTGCCGATAACAATAATTCGGTTTATCTTGCCCCGCGCGCCACGACATTAGTTACCGACAGCGTTAAGACTCTGCCCCAAAAAGTGTTTACGGCCAGCGTGACGCTGATTGACAATGTGGTTGGCAGCGGCTATTTTGGAGTGCCTGTCGCCTCAAAGACTGTTACCGTTGAATTCTTTGACGGAGTCTCAACAACTTCCGTGATTGGAGTATCAAACTCTTATGGAGTTGTAAACAGCACCTTTATTTCTCCGGCAACAGTCGGAACCTATAATTACAGCGCGACATTCGGCGGCGACAGCGTCTATGATATGTGCCAGGCCTCAAATAAAGTCTATGTTCTTGTTGATAACGGGTCAGGCCTGATATCAACACAACTGTTCGCGTCGCCGGTTTCAACCTATGTAACCGATGTGTTCAAAGCAACAGCGACATTAGCAAGCTCTGGCGTTGGAATATCAGACAAGGTGATTTCGTTTTCCTATTATGACGGAATATCTACGGTCACAGTGCTTGGAAATACGGATGCCTATGGAATGGTGTTTACGACATTTACGGCGGCTGCGATAGCAGGCGACTATAACTATATGGCAAGTTTTGCCGGAGACGGGGAATACGCTCTCAGTGTTGCGACCGGTTTTATTACGGTTGAAAAACATCCCTTAAGCATCGCGGGCAATAATGTTTCCGTATCTTTATCAAAGGTATTTACCGCAACAGCGACAGTTACAGATTCCACAACAAGCATCGCTTTGCAGAATAAAAATGTTACCTTCACATATTACAATGGCATTTCAACGACAACCACGATCGCAACTACTGACAATAACGGCATAGCAACCGCGAATTTTACTTCGCCGGATGTAGCTGGTATTTATAATTACTATATGGATGTTGATCAAGACAGCTACTATGCCTCAGGAAACGCCATTGCTCAAGTTATTGTCTCTGCTTCAGGGCAGGATACCTTTATTGTATCGGATGACCTTATTGTAGATATGGGCGAAGTCTTCACCGCGTCCGCGACTTTAACATCTCGCGGCAGGCTCCTTCCCGGATATAGTTTACAGTTTAATTTTGCGGGTGACACTTCTTTAGCCATTACTTCCGACGAGGGAATAGCGTCAACAACATTCATTGCGCCAACTTCCACCGACACATACACACTGACGGTTTCATTCGCGGGTTCAGGGAACTATGCGCCAACAACCGCTTCAGCAAAAATATCAGTTGTTGAAGCTATTCCCATTGAGGACCCTGCGGATATCCGCAGCAGTATTGTCTCGCCAACCCAGGTAAATCTGACATGGACCAGTGTTTTCGTTCCTAAGAATAATATAAAAGGATATTTAATTGAGCGCTCGGGAGGGATAAAACAGAAGTGGGAAACTGTGGCTTTTGTTTACAGCACTTCAGCCTTAGTTTTTACAGACATAATCAATGAGAGCAAACCATTTTACAGAGTGCGCACCGAATTGTATGATGGACAGAAAAGCAAGGGGCTATCAATTATAGAACGGCAAAATCCATCAGAAACCGCCAGCAATGACAGCGTCAACCGATTCTTTCTAAGTGAAGATGGGAATGGCTGGGCAACAATTCCAGAAACTTTGATGAAAGAAATGTACCTTGCAACAACAAGCACCTCACCACTAAAGGTACGGCTGATCAGGGAGGATTGCTGCACATTGCTTCTTGCGTACAAGCTGGATGTTCCAAACGACGCCTACATAAACGGCGACACATTTGAATTCAATGGTTCGCGGCGCGGTGTAAAAGTATCAATATCCTACGAGTCTATCGCGGCTGCGGCGCCGATGCTCGCGCAATCTCAAAACAAACAGATGGCAATGTTTTGGAATAATGGCATGGAATGGTTGAAAGTTGGCGGATATAACAATATATTACTGAAAGAGTGTTCGGTATATTCAAAGAGACTGGGAAAATTCGGTATTGCCATGGCCGCGACATCAAATGAGTTCAACTTAACAAAAGTTGTGCCAAGAATATTCTCGCCGGATGAATCATCAATAATCATAAAGAAAGTATGCTTTGTATTTGAAAATCCCAAGAACGAAGAAGTTGCTGTCAGAATATACGATCTAAGCGGCGCCATTATAAGAAGAAATGTTGAGAGAGAATCCGACAACATTATGTCATGGGACGGCAGAGACATGAATTCTAATATAGTGGACGGCGGAATTTACATTTATCAGATTGAAGTCGGAGAGAAAATATACAACGGCTCCATTGTTGTGGCAAAATAGAAATTAAACGGAATAATTTAATTTATGAAAAAAGTTTTCGCTGTTGCGGCGCTTGGCGCCAGCCTTCTTTTCACGCAGAACTGTTCTGGCGTTTCGTTGAGCCGGAGCAGATTTTCGCTTTCAAGCGATGCAAATTTTGAACTGGTAGGAGTGTCTCCGCGCGTATTTTCTCCGGATGGGGAATTGGGAACTTCTAACCGGGTTCGTTTTACTTTTGACAATC
Source organism: Elusimicrobia bacterium RIFOXYA2_FULL_47_53 (assembly GCA_001800315.1). Classification (GTDB taxonomy): domain Bacteria; phylum Elusimicrobiota; class Endomicrobiia; order Endomicrobiales; family XYA2-FULL-47-53; genus XYA2-FULL-47-53. The sequence goes on from MGVE01000008.1 coordinate 202,380, forward strand.
CCGGCAACGCTGAAGTAGTGGTGCGAATATTTGACTTTTCCGGCAATATGGTGCGAAGAAACATTGACTGGGAAGACGACAACACGATGTTTTGGAACGGCCGAGAGGCAAACGGCAATATAGCTGAAAGCGGAATATATATTTATCAAATTGAAGCGGATGAAATTATCATCAACGGCACCGTTGTGGTCGCACGCTGAAATATTTATATAAAGGAATTTTATGAAAAAGCTTATTATTTCCATTATTTTTCTGTTTTTGTCTGGGCCTGTTTATTGCGCCTTTGATGACATTGATATTGGCCCTATCGCCACATCCTTAGGCGGCGCTTGCTATGCAAAAACCAATGACATTATCAGCGGAGTATTTTATAATCCCGCGGGGCTGGTTGGCATTATGCGCAAGGAAATATCCGCTTCTCATGAAAAACTTTTGTACGGCCTGTCTGATAACAGCTCAATAGCCCGTAGTCTTGTGGTTTTCGGCTCGCCCCTTAGCCTGGGAGGAAATTATTTAGGGAATATGGGTATCGGATGGAATAGTTTATCTCTGGACAGCCTCTATCGTGAAGACGCAATTAAACTTAATTATGCCTACTCATTAAGGCATAACCTGCTTATAGGTTTTGGGGTTTCAAACTTTATGGTTACTTATGGAAATGACGAATACACGATGATTAATCCGGTATTTGATAACGGGTACAGCAAAACTGCCATGGGAGTTGATCTTGGATTAATTTATACATTCAGAAACAATGTCTACGCGGGCGTGTCTGCGCAGAATATTAACGAACCGGACCTTGGCTTGAAATATGTCAATGCGGTTGACCGCAAGATAAACATCGGCCTGGGCCTTCACTCGGAAGCGGCGGAATATTCCATGGCTCTTGTTGCAGCTGACGGCGATACCAGGGCGAAATTCGGAGCCGAAATATTTCCATTCAAAAATTTCTTTAAGAAAAAAGTCGTAGCCCGCGGAGGATTCAATTTCGGCTCCAGAGACTATCGCAATGCGTCAATCGGATTTGGCTATCAGGAATCAAATTATGAACTTAATTACTCATTTTTATACCCTTTAAGCGGCATAGCAAATACAATTGGCTCCCACCAGATTGGCCTATCGTTTCGCTGGGGCCAGGCTTACGGAGGAGACTATGACATGCGGATGTCGTCTGCCGCTATTGCCAGAAGATTTTTAAACGACAGCAGGCTTGCGTTCCGGACGCCGGGCGAAATATCTCCTCATTCAAAACGAATTGCAAAAGAAATAATGATCCTGGCGCGCAATGATATTGCTAAGGGAAGTTATAGCGCGGCGCACTTAAAAATCAGGCAGGTCAATGAAATTCTTTTGAATGATAAAGACACCAACGAAATGCTCTCAAGGATCGTATCGGTTGTTGAGATTTCATCCTCAGTTGCGGGTTCCGGCAAAAGGAATGTTCTTATAAGAAAAGGCGTTGATAAGTTTATCAATAAGCAAATGGAATCAGCTGCTGATTTCTTTGTATACGCAAGCCAATTATGGCCTGGTGATCGGGTCGCAGCCCAATTCAAAAACATGATATTTGACAAAGCTCCCGAAGCGACCGCGCTAAAAAATACTATACCGGGGATAACGGTGGTGGATCAAATGCTTCAGGACGCGTTGGATCTTATACGCACGGGCAGATTTATATCTGCCGTGAATTATTGCGAAAGAGTGCTGGAACTTGAACCAAATAATATTACGGCTTTAACGAGAATGGGTTCAGCTTATTGGGCTATAGGTAAAAAAGAACTGGCGCGGAAAGCGTGGGAAACCCTGCTTGAGATTGACCCTGAAAACGAGGAAGTGAGAGAATTTTTAAGAAGAACCGAATAATATATAATTAATCAGGAGGCGGCTATAATGAAAAAGATTAGATTGATGCTTGTACTCAGTGCGGTAATGATGTTGTTTCCAGGGCTGTTATCGCGCGTAAGCGCCGGGATGAACGATGTTACCCGGCAAAAGCTTGATTTAGAGGCTGAGTCAGCCGAAAGGCTCAGAGAAGCGCTGGTTTCGTTTCTTGGAATCAAAGATGTAGTTACCATTGTGAATATAGATTTTTTAAGCCAAAAAGAAGTTTCTTCAAGAAAAAATGTCAGAAGATGGGATGAAGGAGTGGATGTGGTGCTTCCCGGAGTTCCGGCCGCCCCCACTATGACAAAAAATGAAGAGAACCGAACACCGCTGAGCCCTCAGGTGCAAATGGCTAACTTTCATGTAACTGTCTTAGTTGGGAAACGCATAAACGAAAAGACGATGCAGAAAGTTAAAGCCATCGCGTTAAATATTCTGAGCCTTGATCTTGAAAAGGGAGATTCTCTTGAGGTTGAACTTTACGATCTACCAAGCAAGTTCTCTATGTTCAAAAATCCGCGGGAGCTTTTATTATTAGTCGGTTTTCTGATATTGATAGTTTTCTTATTCGGGCCCATGAGGCAGTTCATGCGGGAAATAGCGCACGGCAGCGCCGCGGCTAAAACTGCAGGCGAACTTAATCGCCCGGCGATACCCGAGGAAAGAGCCGAAACAAGCGCCCGTGAGTATATAGAAAAAGAGATCGACCAGCAGCCCGCGCGCAATGCGGATGCTTACACTCAAAACCCTTCGGCGGCCTCCGAGGAAAACCGGGCGTTTTCATTCCTCACGGAAGACAAAATAGAGGATTTTAAATTGGCAATTGCTGATGAGTCGCCCAGGACTATCGCGAGAATCGTTCAAAATCTTCCGTCAAAGTTTGCCTTTGCGAGCATTCCTGAGAATAAATTAGACGAAGTTATAGCCGAATTTATGAAAATAGAATATGAAAACCCCGATGATATAAAGAATCTATTTTCGCGCATTGAAACCAAATTTAGGGGGCAGTACGGAGGAGCAAGAAAATTAAGCAGCTTTATTCAAGTCATTAACAAGGAGTCTCAGGAGAATATTCTTAGAGTATTAGGCGAAAAATCACCTGAATTCGCCACTGAAGTTCAGCAGAGGCTGCTCAAATTTGAAGACCTCTTAAATTACGCCGATAGAGATCTTCAGCGCATTTTCCGTAAAGTCGGCGCCGAAGTATTTGCTCAATGCGTAAAAGGTGTTTCTGAAGAGGTGGCCGCGGCTTTTAGCGCTAAACTTGGGCCGAACATTGATAACTTAATACAAAGCCGCATTAAAATGTTAGTTGGCAACGGGCAGGACATTGATTCAACCATGCTGATTTTTCAGGCAGTGCAGGAACTTAGCGGAAAGAATATAATTCCCGCGATTGACAAAGTAAGAAAAAATAAAACGCGATAAAAAGAATGGGAGGAAATAATTAAATGGATTTATTAACGCCTGTTGGGCTGATAATCGGGTGCTTGTCCGTCTGGTATGCCATGCACTCCGCAAGTATTTCTTCAGCTCTTTACGACTTAGCTTCGCTGGTGCTTGTTTTAGGAGGCACCATTGGTTCTACATTTATGACCTATCCCTGGTATGTTATTAAAAGAGTACCGTCCGCGTTGTGGCTTTTTATAGTGCCTCCCAAATGGGCTTCAATAAATAAAAATATTGACCGCCTGTATGATCTTTCCTCAATGGTTCTTCTAAACGGCATTGATTCGCTTTCTGATGCATTGCATGATGACGATGACAGGTTTCTGAAAGACGGGGTTCAAATGCTTTTGTACGATTTACCCGGTGAAACTATTAAAGATAACATGGAAAATGAGATAGCGTCGGTTGCGCGCCGCCATCAGCAGGTACAGAAGGCGTTTATCAGCATGGGAGCCTACGCTCCGGTGTACGGCCTGCTTGGCACTTTGGTGGGTATTATCGGAGTCATGAAGTATTTGGGTGATCCCGTGGCGATGGGACAAAATATGATGGTGGCCATTATCACGACTTTTTATGGTATTTTCGGCGCTAATTTCATTTTTCTTCCCGCGGCAGGAAAATTGGAAACTTACAGCGAGCATGAAATTCTGGTAAAGCAGATTATCATGATTGGCGTGGTGTCAATAAAAAACGGAGTGCATCCGGATGTTGTGAAGGAAAAACTTAATAAATTCTTGTCACAATCGCACTAAAGGTAACTTGGTATAAAAATGAAACTTAATAAAAAAAAGACTTCTGCTTCTTCCATTTGGTTGACTATTTACGGCGACTGGATTACGAACTTAACTTTATTTTTCATACTTCTCTTTTACACCGCGCTGATAGCTTCCCAAAAACATCTTGGCAGGGAAGAAATTAATTCCTTTGCCAGGCAAATGATGTCCGGCATAAATAAGGAGCAGAAAAAAGTAAAACTGAGGGAAATTGAATCCAAGCTTTCAAAAATTAAAGAAATATCCGGCATAACCATTATACTTAACGAAATGCTGGTGGTTTTACCCGAAAACGCGATATTTGAACCGGGCAAAGCAGTCATAAAAGAAAATGCTAAAAGAGTATTGTCTGATATCGGAGCGGCGATTTCCAATCAAAATTGCGATATTCTTATTGAAAGCCATGCCGGTGATTTGCCCTCAGGTGAAAAGGTGCCGGATAATATGCAATCCTGGCAGCTGGCCCTAGCCCGTTCAAGCGGGGAAGGCCCATACAGGTCCAATTTGGAGCTTTCGGCAGAGCGTTCAATTAAGGTTTTAAGTTTTTGGGTCAGCAATAGTTTGATTGCTCCCGCTGATCTAACAACTGCCGCGCGTGTTTCTTCCGAGCCCATTTACTCAAATATTAACGCTGACAGCTCCGTATTAAACGAGGAAATACAAATTAAAATAATTGACAGAGATAACAATGAATAATCTTGAACGGCTAAAAGAATCGGCCAACTCGTATCAGCTGCCATATGTCGCATTGATGACAATAATATGCGTTTTTTTTATGTTAATGTATTCGTACTATCTTAAACTGAAGGCTGATTCTGAAAAAACAGACATCTCTCAAGTAGCCCAGTCCGTCAAAAGTGCGATTGAGGACGAAAAGGGAATGGAGTCGGCTCCCAAAGTGGAATTAATTAATGATACGATAAAGATTCAATTGCCTGATTCAATAATTTTTGATTCCGGTAAATCCGAAATAAAAGACACGGTGAAACCTATGCTGGAAAAGATATCAAACGAATTCATTAAGCTGCCTGATTATTATCAGGTTATTGTTGATGGGCACACAGATGACTCTCCGGTATGGTATGGCGGCGATTTTAGTTCAAATTGGGAACTTTCCTTGTTCAGGGCAATAAGCCTGATTGACTATTTTGTCGGGTTAGGCAACAGCTCTAACCGCTTTGTCGGAATGGGGCATAGTGAATATAGGCCGCTGGCCCCAAACGACTCAAAAGAAAACAGGCTAATGAACCGCAGAGTAGAAATTATTGTTAGACGACGCCATGAAAAATACACTTCGGCCAACTCTTCAGATAATAAAATTGCGAGCGTTAACGAAAACTGACAATTCCTGCTTCACGAAGGCATTTCAGTCAAATACAACCGCTACTTAGAAATTTTAAAAGGGCAAGAATAAAATGAAAAGATATATCAGCGCACTAATTTTCGCGGGCTTTTTAGTATCCGCGGCGCCTCAACTAATCCGCGCGGTTGAACTGGCTTTTGTTTCCTCCGCGACTTATGACAGCTCAGGCGATGATTCAGCTTCCGCTGTTGCGATTGACGGCTCCGGATATATTTTTGTGACGGGAACGGCCAACGGGAAATATCAAACGATAAAATACAATAAATCACTTATCCCTGTAGTTACGCGCACGGACGACTGTGGAGGCGCTCAGGCAACCGGCATAGCAATAGATAATTATAATAATGTGATTGTATGCGGACAGACCAATGCCGGTGATTATATTTTATTGAAATATGATTACAACCTATCTGTGGTTATATCTTCGGTTGTTTATGACGGAGGAAGCACTGACGGAGCAACCGGAGTTTGCACCGATAGCGAAGGCAATGTGATCGTTACCGGCTTCAGCGCTGACGGGGCCACTTATAACTTTGTTACAATTAAGTATAACAGGGACCTGGCTCCGTTATTTTCCAGAGTTTTTGACAGCGGTGGAGATGACCGCGCCAAATCCGTAACGGTTGATGCCGAGAATAACATTATCGTTGCCGGAAAAAGCTCCGGGAAATACCACATTATAAAATACGATACAAATCTAAACCCTCTTTTTGACGCTCAGTATGACTCCGGCAACATTGCTGAAGCGAACTGTGTTGTTGTGGACAGCTCAGGCAGTATTATTGTTACGGGCTACAGAAAAGTGTCAGGAGCTACCAACGACTTTTATACCATTAAATATGATAGCCGCCTGAAGTATTTGTGTTCAGTTGATTATGACGGCGGAGGGGATGATGCGGCAACGGGAATCACCGTTGATCCCCAGGACAATATCATCGTGACAGGCCGCGTGAATATGAACACTAACTGGAATTATTACACTGTCAAGTATGATAACAACCTCAATATACTGGCTAAAGCCTCTTATGACAGCGGCAATCTTGATCAGGCTGCGGCAGTTGAATGCGACTCTGACGGCACAATAATCGTGGCCGGAAAGAGCAATGATGGTTTAACCTTGAATTACTTTACAATCCAATACGGCGGCTCACCTGTTATTAGTGAGGTCAGCACCTTATATCAGGGCGAGACAAATGAAATATCCATTCAGGGCAAAAACTTCACTGACGGAGCGGTAGTTTCTTTTGCTCATTCAGGAATTGCAGTTAATTCGTCTGCCGCACTGCCTCCGAATAAGATCGCGCTTTCCGCGGCGACTTCAGAAAATGTCGCATTGGGTTTAACCACTATGACGGTAACCAATGCCAATGGAGAATATGCCGTAAAAGTTGATGTGCCAATTGAATACCGAGCAGTAATTGACCCGCTCTTTTCCGCGGAAATTACACCCTCGTTATTTTGCGGCCGCATGAGAATCGCGATTTCATCAAATACTTTTCTAACAATTTCCTCCGTCACTATATCATCTTTATGTATTCTTCCGGAAGGCACGGATGGCAAGAAAGTGACAAACATAGGCGTTCGGATTACCGCCTTGCCTTTAGCTGAGCCGCTCAGGGATGTTGTAATAACTTTTCCGTACACATCCGAGGATATTGCCGGTTTCAATATTTCCCGGCTTGCCATCGCCTATTATGACACAACAACTTCAAAATGGAATTATCTAAATTCCATGCACGATGTTTCTTCTAAAATCATTTCCTGCTCCACGAACCGCATTAATGGAGTGTTTGCCGTTATTGAGCTTCCTCCTCAAATTGTTTTACTCAACAATGTATTAGTTTATCCAAATCCATACAAACCCGGCAGCGGCACCGATTTTGACGACAGTTCAGTGGGCAAGGGGATCGTTTTTTCTAATTTGACCCGTGAATTCAGAATGAAAATCATAACAATTGCGGGGAATTTGGTTTTTGATCATGAAGGCATTTCTGATGTTAACGGGAATTATCTCTGGAACACAAAGAACAACGACGGAGAAGAAGTCGCGAGCGGAATATATCTTTACTCAATCGTGGATTGCAGCGATACTTCTCAAAAAACAAAAGGCAAGTTCGCGATAATCAGATAAGGAATTGTGTCAAATATGAGATTTTTCAGGTTAATTGCCGCGGTTTCAGTTATATTAACGATACTTGTTTCTCCCGGGGCCGGCTCAGGAAAAGCTGGTTTTGAATTTTTGCGTATAGGCTTGGGCGCGCGGCCTCTGGGTATGGGGGAAGCTTTTGTGGGTGTCGCCGACGACATTGATTCCATCACCTGGAATCCAGCGGGGCTAGTTCAAATAAACGAGGCACAGCAGACTTTCATGCATACCCTGTGGCTTGACGGCATAAGCATTGACTACATTGCCTACGCTGAACGGCTTGGCCCGCGATCGGCTTTAGGCGCAGGCATTGAATACCTTACTTCCGGAGATATTGACAGACGAAATAAGTATGGCAATCTGGTCGGTACCTATTACGCATACGACTTAATGGGCGCTGTTTCTTACGCTCATAAAATAGGAAAAAATATTTCACTGGGCACAACGCTTAAGTATGTTAGTGAAAAAATAGAAATGGAAAGCGCGACCGGAATAGCTGTTGATTTTGGCGGGCTTTACAAATTCTCAAAAATGCAAATTGGCTTATCGGTTCAAAATCTCGGGCAGGAAGTGAGATTTAGAACCTCACCCTTCCCAATGCCATTGGTTTTAAAAGCAGGGATTTCGTACAAACCAATATCAACTTTGGTACTGGCCGTAGATGTTGACTCCCCTATTATTGAACCGATAAGTTACCGCGTTGGCTGCGAGTATCAGGCTTTTCGCGTTAAAAACACGCGATTGTTTCTTCGTGGCGGATTCAAAACAAATGTTATCAGCTATCTTGACTCTCTGGCTGGATTGTCGCTGGGCACGGGTTTGCGCTGCAATGAATGGCAGGTTGACTACGCGCTGGTTCCCTACGGACAGTTCGGAGAAACTCACAGGATCAGCCTCACCCGAAAGTTCGGCGGCACAACAAAAAATAGAAATAGTTTTGCGAACACCGATAATCCGGTTGTTGACACTATCATCCCAGTTGATATTCACGAATTGCCGGACGCCAGAAAAGCTGAGGAAATTTACAGGGACTCCCTGCGATGGTACAAGGAAAAAGTTATTGAATATAATTTAACCAGGGAAGAAGAAATATCGTTAATAAAAAAACTTATCGCGAAATTTGAACCAATGGGAGTTGATGTCGGTGCATTTAAAAAAGTATTAAAGGCCTTTGAAAATGCTAAATAATACCTGTTTAAAAATTGTGGTGCTTTTAGTATCTCTCCTTATCACGCCTGAACTTTTTGCGGCCGCTGACATTGATTCGGCCTTAACCTACTACCTTAGCGGCAATATTGATAAAGCTCTGCGGGTTTGGAACTCGTCGCTGGCGGAAAATCCATCAGATAGCAATCTCCGCTCTCTTATCACCGACTCTTTGATTATTCTTGGAAAGGAAGCCCTTGCCAGCGGAAAATTCAAAAAAGCCTGCGAATACCTTATGGAAGCCTACAAAATTTCACCTGTCTATCCCGGCCTTAAGCAGCTTGTTCTTGACGCTGAACTTGAAAACATTTTTCACGGTCAAAAAACCTCATTTTCAACTGAACAGGTTGATTCAACAAGCGAAAAATGGGAAATCTTTAATATTTTGCTTTTGGGTAAAAGCGCCGTTGATATAAAACGCGCGCAAGACAAGAATATCATTATTCATACTGTTGAATATGGCGATACCATAGAGGAAATAGCCGCCAAATATTTTAACGACCGTCGCTACTGCGCTAAAATTTGGCGGGATAACCCGCAACTTCTCAACCCTCATCGCTTATTTCCAGGCGACAAGCTAAAGATCTATCTTGATTCCAATCTTGCGCCCGCTCCGCAATTAGACATATTTATGAAGGAAAAATAAATTACCCCATCTTTTTTTTATGAGCGAACCACTCCATTTATCCAATGCTCATTGACACCACAGATTAAAATGTATAATATTACGAAAAGAAAGCGTTTGAATCTATTTAATTTTTATGCGATCTGTCCATTATACAACCGCTGTGCGAGGAATAATGAGCACACGGTTTGAGGCCGGCGACAGTTGTGGCGAATAGGCCACAACAAGCCCTGGAGCAGGCGAACGACGGCGTGAGCCCGGTTCAACAGGATAGAGCACTGGCCTCCGAATACGAATTAACATCGACGATATAATCGGTCTATTGACGGAAATGCTTACATAGGGTTTGACAGGGTTTTATAGTGTTTTACACTAAATCGGTCACAAGATATAATGAGAGAACTAGGCTTGACAAGTACAGCTTATTTAATATGAAACTAAAATTTAATCCAAAATTTACTATCACTCCCAAAATTAATAAAACACTCGTAGAAATTGAACGGGTCCGCGGATTCCTTGATGCCATTAAACTCAAGGATGAACGGATTGCGGATATGCAGCAAAGGGCATTAATTCTTGAATCGCATCACTCAACGCATATTGAAGGTACCGCGCTAAGCGTAGAACAATCCAAAAGTATTTTAGAAGGCAAGAAAGTAAACGATGTTGATCGAGATGACAAAAATGAGCTTTTGAATTATAAGAAAGCAATGGATTTTATTTCTCGGTATCTGGGAAAAGATGACCCAGTTACGGAGGGTCTTGTCAGGGAGATACATAAACTGCTTGTTAAAAATGTTCGTGGTGAACACGCAGATCCCGGCAATTATCGCAAAGTCCAGAATTATGTAGTCAATTCAAAGACTAAGGAAGTAGTATATACTCCGCCACCGCCTTTTGATGTGCCAGTTCTAATGAGGGAATTTGTTGATTGGGTAAATAAATCAGAAGATATCTCTCCTGTACTCGTGGCCGGTATTGCTCAGTTTCAGTTTGTCCATATTCATCCATTTAAAGATGGTAATGGAAGAACAGCGCGTCTTTTATCAACACTAGTACTTTACAAAACCGGATATGACTTCAAAAGACTATTTACGATTTCCGAGTACTACGATAAAGATAGACCGCTATATTATAGTGCCATACAGTCCGTAAGAAACAATAACATGGATATGACAGGTTGGCTTGAGTACTTTGTTGCCGGATTGCATTCTCAAATGGAAGAGATCAGGAAAAAAGGTGCCCAACTCATAAAGATGGATACATCTCTTCAAAAGATAAAGAAACTCGGCCTGAATGAACGCCAAGAAAAAGCAGTTAGATATATTCTAAAAACAGGCAAAATCAGTGTTAATGAATATCAGGAAGTGGCCACCTGTATCCGCCGGACAGCCCAGAGGGATTTAGAAGAATTAATAAGCAAGAAGATAATAGAAGCAGTAGGAAAAACACAAACCGATCCTACAAAGCACTTCGTTTTACTGTGACACGCTACTGTGACATACTGTGACATTCTACTGTGACATTGACGGTGGAATTTAAAAGAATATACTTTTATTTTCACCCCCAGTGATAATAAGAAAATGTAAAATAAAAAAGTGATTGATAATAGAATGATAATATTAGTTCGCCTATTATCTAAAATATAGTTTTAATGGTGTTGCAAGGCCCATGGCGCTAAGAGAAGGGATCGACTACCATGCTGAGTTTTCCAAAGAAGGCGCAGAATCTGTAATAGAATCAGCTCGTGAAATGCTAAAGAAATCAAGGAACATCTTACATAACCATAGAGCGCTGAACGGTTAAAATACAGCTTTTCAGGTTGCGCCCAGCGACAGTTGTGGCGAATAGGCCACAACAAGCTCTGGAGCGGGCGAACGACGGCGTGAGTCCAGAGATGTGAGCGCCGACACATAGAGAGTTTACCAGAAGATATTTGCAGCCCCATGCGCCCGTAGTTTCCGCCACTGATTCATCGGCGGACTCGCCAAAGTTGTAGTGGCGAGCAACTAGTCGCAGTGCGAGGAATAACGAGCACACGGTTTGAGACCAGCGACAGTTGTGGCGAATAGGCCACAACGAGCTATGGAGCGGGCGAACGACGGCGTGAGCCCCGAGTCGGTGAGCGCCGAAACATAGAGCGCTGAACGGTTAAAATACAGCTTTTCAGGTTGCGCCCGTAGTTCAACTGGATAGAGCACTGGCCTCCGAAGCCAGTCGTCCCGGTTCAAATCCGGGCGGGCGCGCTTAACAACTCAAGAGCATATTATGAAAGCCGTAGTGCAAAGAGTAACTAAAGCTTCAGTATCAATTGATAAGGCCCCAGGCAGCGTCATCTCCGAGGGCCTTGTTGTTTTTTTGGGCGTGGGAAAAGAAGATTCTCCTGCCGAGGCCGCCTGGCTCTGCGAAAAAATACTCAACTTAAGGATATTTGCCAATGAGCAGGGCAGGTTTGACCGCTCCGTTTCAGACATTAAAGGGGAACTGCTTATAATATCTCAGTTCACGCTTTACGGCGACAGCCGGCGGGGAAGAAGGCCCGATTTCACCGCTGCCGCCGAGCCAAAAAAAGCTCTTGAACTTTACAACGAATTTGTCTCTCTTGCCGCGAAATCAGGGCTTGTGATAAAAACCGGAGAGTTCGCCGCCGACATGCTTGTAGAGTTAAGCAATAACGGCCCGGTCACAATAATATTAGACTCCCATGAGAAATAACGCTGTTTTCCTGCTGCCGGCGCTTCTGCTGGCTTCAAATCTTTCTGCGCAGAGTGAGGTTGCCGTGGGAGCCGGCTTCTCTCCGCTTGGCCCCGCCTCCGGGTACTCGCGCGAAAAAAAACAGGACAATCAGCCGGACCGGTTCGCGCTAAAGCTCGCGGAGAAGTTTGATGCCGACGCGGCGGAGCTTGGCGCTTTGTTTTACCGCGGTTACGGCCGCGGCGAGCTGATTCAAATGCTTTTAATTGCACGGGAGTCAAAGACCCTTCTTAAAAACCTCGTCAGAAAACGGGACAGGAATACGAAATTATCTTCTATCGCCAAGGATAGAGGGCTTGACTATGACAGTATTTACGCTCTTTCTTCAACAATAAAATACGATATTGAAAAAGAGATCGCCTTGGCTGCCGACGATTTTACCCTGCAGCTTTCATCCGCGGAAGCGCCAAAATGAGTGAAATCGCCGTAAAAGTTGAAAAACTTTACTCGCTTATGAAGCCCTGCCGGCTCTGCCCCAGGCTTTGCGGCGTTGACAGAAATGTTTCAACAGGAGTTTGCCGCAGCGGAGCGGAACTTTACATTTCAAGCTACAACCTGCACTTCGGCGAGGAACCCCCGATATCCGGAACAAAAGGGTCCGGCACCGTATTTTTCACGAACTGCAGCCTCTCCTGCCTTTTCTGCCAGAATTATCCCATCAGCCAGCTGGGCAACGGGCGCAAAATATCCACCGTAGAATTCAGCGATATAATGCTGGAGCTTGGGGCCGGGGGAGCGCACAATATAAATTTCGTCACTCCAACTCACTTTGCTCCCTTAATAGCCGATTCGGTTGCGAAGGCCAGGGCCAAAGGTCTGAAAATTCCCATGGTTTACAACTGTTCCGGATACGAAAACATTGAAACCCTTAAACTGCTGGAAGGCATTATTGACATCTACCTGCCGGACGCTAAATACAGCTCCGAGGACTCGGCGAGGGAATGTTCCGGCGCAGAAGACTACTGGGAGATCAACAGAAAAGCGCTGAAAGAGATGCACCGGCAGGTTGGCGTTTTGAGGCTGGATGAAAACGGCATAGCAACCCGGGGGCTCATTGTACGGCATATGGTGCTGCCTCACGGACTCTCAGGTTCCGGGGAAGTGCTTGAATTTATCGCGAAAGAAATTTCGCCCCGGACTTTTATCAGCCTCATGGCACAGTATCACCCGGCGCACAGGGCGGGAACTCACCCAAAACTGTCAAGAAGGCTCCTGGAAGAAGAATACGGAAAAGTTGTTGAGAAGGCCGCGAAACTCGGGCTTGATAACGGGTGGATTCAGGAGTTTTAGGAGAGTAAAATGATCAGAAAAGCCGTTCACGCCGGAACCTGGTATCCCGCCACTAAAAGTGAAATAGAAACCTACCTTGAAAAAACCACAAAAAAAATCAATGCCCTGGCGGCCGTCTGCCCTCACGCGGGCTGGGTATATTCCGGAAAAACAGCGGGACTGGTTTTTTCGTCAATTGAGCCCAAAGAACTCTATATAATTATCGGGCCCAACCACAGGGGAACCGGAGCTCCGGCCGCGCTGATGGAAAGCGGCGAGTGGCAAACCCCTCTGGGCAGCCTTAAAATTGACGGCGCCGCCGCGGGAGAACTGATAAAAAAATGCCCAACGCTTTCTGTTGATAATTCGGCTCATCTGGCCGAGCACTCCATTGAAGTGCAGGCGCCTTTTATAAAATATATAAGCCCCGAAGCCATGATAGTTCCAATAGCGCTTTATGATTACAGCGCTAAAACCTGCATGGAGATTGGCAAAGCCGTCGGCGAAACTATAAAGGGAAGAAGCGCCATGGTAATCGCCTCAAGCGACATGAGCCACTATATACAGGCTGATGAAGCAGAAAAAATGGACCGGCTCGCGATAAACAAAATTCTTGCCTTAGACCCGCAGGGGCTTCTTGAAACAGTTGAAAAAAACGATATATCAATGTGCGGGTCGGGCCCTGTCGCGGCCGCTTTGTGGTCAGCCCTTCACCTCGGCGCAAAAAAAGGCCGGCTGCTGGACTACCGCAATTCCGGCGATACCACCGGCGACTACGCCCAGGTAGTCGGCTACGCGGGTATAGCCGTATATTAAGCCTGAATTGTTAAGCTCGTTTTCTCCGCATATTTGGTATAATATACATATGAAAAACAGAATAGTTTCCATTCTTTTAACGCTGCTGCTTGGGCCCGGTGTCGGGCATCTTTACCTGAAGAAATACCGCCGCGGGATAATATTTATTCTCGCTTCGCTTTTTTTCGCGGGCCTTTTTGCGCTGCGCGTGGTTAAAGCCTTCGCGGGCGCCGACCTCTCTTCGCAAAACCCGTCCGAACTATTAAAAGATTTTTACTCGGGCCATCCCAAACTGACATTTTTCTACGACGCGGTATTTGCCGCCGTATGGGCTTACGCGGTTTTAGACTGCTACCTGCTTTCCAAAAGTGACGATAAAACTTTCAAAACAAGCCAGGAAAGCGATGAAAAGAAATAACGCGCGCGCGGTTACTTCCGGCCGGATGAGAGAAATTGACGCCCGCGCCTCAAAAGACTTTTCAGTGCCTCCGATAATTCTGATGGAAAACGCGGGGCGCGCTTCGGCCGACGCCGCGGAAAGAATGCTCGGCAGGAACAATAATGTGGCCGTATTCTGCGGCAGCGGCAACAACGCGGGAGACGGTTTTGTCTGCGCCAGGCACCTTTATAACCGCGGCTATAATACAACCATAATTTTATTAAGGCCCGCATCCCGCTTTAAATACGAAACCAAAGTAAATTTTGAAATTGTACGCCGGATGGGACTTAAGCGCATTGCTTTTTCAAAATCACTAAAACTTAATTCTTTCGGGCTTATAATTGACGCTATGCTCGGAACCGGCACAAGCGGCAGGCTGAGCGTCGTTTTCTCCCGGGCCGTGGAATTGATAAACCGCTCAAAACGGAAGGTCCTTTCGCTTGATATTCCAACCGGCATCAGCGCTGATACCGGCGAACTGCTTGGCCCGGCGGTTAAAGCCGACGCCACTCTGACAATGGGGCTTCTGAAATCCGGTATGTTAAAGAAACCCGGCCGCGATTACTGCGGGAAAATTTCCGTGGCCGAGATCAGCCTGCCAAAACAGCTGGTGATTTGAGGCAATTGAAAAAGCCTGTTTCAGGCCGTCTTTGCCTGCCCACCAAAGCTTTTGTGAAGGGCGAGGAGTGCAACGACGAAGCATTCTCGTAGTTTGCGGCGGAAAGTCAAGATTGCTTCACCCTGCGGGTTCGCAATGACAGGGTCTTATTAAGGGTTTTTCAATTGACTCAGATTGCAGGCCGAAAGAGGTTTTTCAACTGACTCAATTTTCTAAAATCAGCGAAATTACAATGAAAAAACTATTGCCTGTTATCCCGGCCTTTTTTATTACCGCAGTATTTTTTACCGGCGCTTTCGCGCTGGAAGGAGCTTCTAAAGTGAAACTTGATAACGGACTTACCGCGATACTTATTGAGGACCATTCCCAGCCCCTGGTTTCCGTGCAGGTCTGGGTAAAAGCCGGCTCTATAAATGAAAACACTAAAACCTACGGGCTGTCGCATTTTTTAGAGCACCTTATTTTCAAAGGCTCTAAAAATTATCCCGGCGACGAGATGACCAGGAAAACCGAGACAAACGGCGGCTCCATAAACGCGGCGACCTCAAAAGAATACACTCAGTATCACATTGATATTCAAAAGGACGGCCTTGAGGAATCTATCAGGATGCTGGCTGATGTAATGTTTGAAGCGTCCTTCCCTGCCGATGAAATCAAAAAAGAACGCCCCGTAGTGCTTGAGGAGATATCGCGCCATGACGACAATCCGGATGCCGTTCTTTTTGATATGTTTAATGAGGCCCTGTTCGCGAAATCCCCGTACCGCTGGAATATAATCGGCAGTTCGGAGGTAATAAGAAATGTCTCCCGCGATGAAATAATAGCCTATTACAAAAACTACTATACTCCGGCGAATATGACGGTCTGCGTGGCCGGCGATTTCAGCAAAGACAAGGCTATGAACCTTATCAAAGAAACTTTCGGGTCAAGGAATAATACCGGAACAGAGGCGAACCCGGACTTAACAGAGCCGTTTCACAGCCCGGTGGAGAAAAGGCTCGCGAAAAATGTTGAACAGGTTTACTGGCTGGGCGGCTTTATCGGCCCGGATATTAAATCAGACGATCAGTTCGCAGGAGACATCGCCTCAACAATACTCGGCGGCGTGCGCTCCTCAAGGCTGCACCAGAATATCCGCGAAAAAAAGAAACTCGTTTACTCAATAGGCTGCTCTTTCTGGTCCCAGAGGGGAAGCGGCATATTCGCGGTAAACAGCATTTTTAAACCCGAAAATGAAGGAGAGTTTGTTAAAGAGCTTTACCATGAAATAGACGAGTTCAGCGCCAATGGCCCCTCGCAGGACGAGCTTAAAAGAGCAAAAGCGATTTTAAAATCGCAGTGGTATTTTGGCCGGGAAACCTGCCATGAAAGAGCCGCCACGGCGGGATACTGGCAGACTCAGGGCAACCCTGCTATGCCCGACCGGTATATTCAGGGAATAGAAAAAGTTACCAAAGAAGATGTGACAGCCTTTATGAAAAAGTATTATGTGCCGCAGAAATTAAACAGCTCGGTTATTTTCCCAGGTAAACAATGATCCGCAAACATTTTATTTTAACGACAGCCGCGCTTTTTGCCTGCGCGTTATCTTACGGAGGAGTCGTGAATACATTTAAATTTGATAACGGGCTTATGCTCATACACAAGGAAATTAGCGACAACCCGCTGGTGACCTTTCAGATATTCTCGCGGGGTGGAAGCATAAACGAGCAGGCAAGCCAGGCCGGCCTGGCCCAGTTCACCCAGGGGCTTTTGATGCAGGGCACAAAAAAAAGAAACGCCGAACAGCTTGCCAGAGACCTTGAAGATATCGGCGCGATGATGTCGTCCGACATTTCCAACGATTTCAGCACCCTGGGCGTTTCCTGCCTTGACGAGAACGCCGAAAAGTCCGTTGAGATACTCTGTGATATAGCCTTTAACCCGGCTTTTGAGGATAAAGAGATAGAAAAAGAGCGGCCCAATATCGTGGCCGCCATCAAAGCGAGGCAGGACCGTATTTTCCAGGCCGCCGATGACATATTTATTAAAGCTTTTTACGGCGACCACCCGTATTCTTGGCCCGACCTGGGGAAAGCCGAGACGGTTCCCGGCTTCACCAGAAAAGACATTGAAAACTGGCACAGGGAACATTTTGCCGTAAACAACATGGTGCTGGTCGTATTCGGCAAAATAAGTTTTGAAAAGACAAAATCCCTTGCGGCGAAATATTTTTCCGCGGCCGCGGGCGCGAAGGTTTCAGATACTTTCAAGCAGGCTGAGCCTCCGAAAAAACAGCTGATAAAAAAGAAACTCCCGAAATTCAAGCAGGCGTTTCTTATGATAGGCTTCCCGGCTCCGAGAGCCAATGACAGGGACTACGCGGCGCTTAAGGTGATAAACGCCATTTTAGGCGGGCGCATGTCCGGCAGGCTTTTTACTGAGCTGAGGGAAAAGCTCAGCCTGGCTTACGAGGTCAATTCATTCTATCCGTCTAAAAGAGAGCTCAGCAGGTTTGTAGTCTACATGGGGCTTGAAGCCAAAAATTTGGAACTGGCGAAAAAACGCATTTTTGAACTGCTTGACGAATTAAAGCAAACCCCTGTAAGCGAAACTGAGCTTTCGGAAACAAAGAATTTTATCCGCGGCAATTACCTTTTGGACCATCAGACCATTGGCCGGAAGTCGTGGTATTGCGGCTGGTGGGAAATTATGGGCGCCGGTTACGCCTATGACGAGAAATATCTTGACGACCTTATGGCAGTTTCAGCCTCCGACATCAGGGAGGCCGCGAATAAATATTTCTCGGATAAGTTCGTTCAGGTGGAAATAGTCCCGGAAAACAATTAATGAAAAGAATTTTACCGGCGGTTTTCGCCCTATTATTCTTCACCTCTTGCGGGGACGGCATTAAGAAAACCGCCGCGCCCGATTCCGCGGAGCCGTCCTACGGAGATTATTTCGTAACATCTTCAATAGGCGACGCCTCTTACCTTAATCCCATCCTTGCAACGGATAATGCCTCGGGCTCCATTAACGGGCTTATATTCAACGGGCTGGTCAAGTACGACAAAAACCTTAAAATCACCGCTGACCTTGCCGACTCCTGGGAAATTTCGGACAACGGGCTTGCCGTCACTTTTCATTTAAGGAAAAATGTTTTATGGCATGACGGCGCACCCTTTACTTCCGATGATGTGAAATTTACTTACGAGAGATTAATTGACCCTGAAGTAAAAACTCCCTTCGGCTCCGACTACGCTCTGATAAAGAAACTTGAAACACCGGATAAGCACACGGTAAAAGTGACCTATAAGGAAACTTTCGCGCCGGCGCTTGAATCCTGGATGATGGGGATAGTACCCAGGCATATTTTTCAGGGAAGCGATTTTAATTCCAGCCCCGCCAACCGCAGGCCGGTCGGCACCGGCCCCTTTGTTTTTAAGGAATGGAAAACCGACGAAAAAATTGTCCTGGAGTCCAACAAAAATTATTTTGAGGGCCGTCCTTACATAGACCGCTATATTTTCAGGATAATCCCGGACCAGTCCGTGGAATTTCTTGAGCTGAGAAACCGCAGTATTGACGAGATGTCGCTTACGCCGGACCAGTGGAACGCCTACAAGGAATTTTTCTCGGCCTACAACAAATTCAGATACCCGGCCTTCCAGTATGTCTACATGGGATTTAATCTGTACAACCCGTTTTTTTCTGACATCAGGGTCAGAAGGGCCCTGGCCCACGCGCTCAATAAAAACGAGATTATAAACGGTGTTCTGCTTGGGATGGGGAAACCCGCTACCGGCCCGTTCCCTCCGCAGTCCTGGGCCTACAACAGCGAAGTTAAGGATTTTGAATACAGCCCCGAAAAAGCGCGCGAAATTCTCTTTAGCCTCGGCTGGCGTACGGAAAAAGACGGATACCTGCATAAAGACGGCAAAGTATTTGAATTCACCATAATGACAAACCAGGGAAATAAAATACGGAGCCTTTCGGCCGAAATAATACAATCCCAGCTTAAGGCGGTGGGGATAAAAGCAAACATCAGGATAATTGAATGGAGCTCGTTTATTCACCAGTTTATAGACAAGCATAATTTTGACGCTGTCATACTTGGCTGGAATCTCTCGCGCGACCCGGACCAGTTTGCCATCTGGAACTCGGCTCAGACAAAGGAAGGACAGTATAATTTCGTCGGGTATTCCAACCCTGAGGTGGACAGGCTCCTTGAAAACGGAAGAAGGGTTTTTGACCTCAAGAAAAGAGAGCGTATATACAGAGAAATTCACGCCAAAATTTTCAACGATATCCCGTACATATTTCTATATTATCCCGAGGCCCTGCCTGTTGTGCACAAACGCTTTAAAAATGTGGAAGCCGCGCCCGCCGGCATTGGCTGGAATTTTCACAAGTGGTGGGTGCCGGCAAACGAACAAAAATATATGTTAACCAGGTAATTTAATAAATGGCCAACTATCTCATTAAACGGCTTCTCTATACGATCCCGATGCTGATAGGCATAACGCTTATTACCTTTGCCATTATGCACATCGTTCCCGGCAAACCGACTGATTTCATGTCTGACATGAACGCAAGGGTTTCCGCGGACTCTAAGATAAAACTCGCCAGGCTTTACGGGCTGGACAAGCCCTGGTATGAACAGTATTGGAACTGGCTCAAGCGTTTTGGAAAACTGGATTTCGGGAATTCCTTTAAAGACGGCAGGCCTTCAATCAAAAAAATAGCCGAGCGTCTTCCCGCTTCGCTGCTGCTCAACATACTTTCGCTGACATTTATTTTCTGCGCCGCGGTGCCCATAGGAATTTATTCGGCTGTCCGGCGAAACAGCCTGTTTGACAAAGCCATGACGGTCTTTGTTTTCGCGGGGTTTTCGGTGCCGGCCTTCTGGCTGGCGCTTCTGCTGATGATCCTCTTCGGGCTAAAGCTGGGCCTTCTGCCTATATCAGGCCTGCATTCGCTTGACTATTCCGACATGGGCTTTTTCTCCAGGGTTTTAGATACCTCAAAGCACCTTATACTGCCTGTCGTGATATCAGCCTTCACCGGCCTTGCCGGGCTTTCGCGCTACGCCAGGTCCAGCATGCTGGATGTATTAAAGCAGGACTACATAAAAACCGCCTATTCACTGGGCCTGCCGGAAAACAAAATAATATTTTATTACGCCGCGAAAAACGCCCTGCTGCCGATTATTACCATTCTGGGGCTTTCTCTGCCGGCGCTTATCGGCGGAGGTTTTATTTTTGAAACTATTTTCGCCTACCCGGGAATGGGCCGGCTCGGCTACGAGGCGGTGATGGCCAGGGACTATCCCGTCGTAATGGCGGTCGGCAGTATCGCGGCCCTGCTTACGCTTTTGGGAAACCTGATTGCGGACTTAACTTACGCCTGGGCCGACCCGAGAATAAGATACAGGAACCGTTAAATAAAATATATGCTTAAAATTTACTGGCAGAGAATCAGACACAACAAACTCGCGGCCGCCGGCCTTGTGATAATAACCGTGCTGACCCTTGCCGCGCTGTTATCTTCTTTCGTGGCGCCTTACGACCCTGTCGGGCAGAATATATCGGCGAGGCTTCAGGGGCCGGGTGCGGCTCATTATCTCGGGACCGACGACCTGGGCCGGGATGTTTTCTCCAGAATGCTTTACGGCTCAAGGATATCGCTCAGCATAGGAATAATCGCCGTCGGCATAGCAGTCCTTATCGGAACCGCCATTGGCATTATAAGCGGCTATTTCGGGGGAAAAATTGATTCCCTGCTCATGCGTTTAGTTGATATAGTGCTCTGCTTTCCGACATTCTTTCTCATTCTGCTTGTGATAGCGTTTCTTGAACCGAGCATTTATAATGTGATGATAGTAATCGGGCTTACCTCCTGGCCCGGGCTCGCAAGGCTCGTGCGCGCGCAGGTGCTGACTATAAGAACAAGGGAATTTGTGCAGGCGGCCGAACTTATCGGCACGAGCAGGCTTAAAATATTTTTTATCCACCTGCTTCCCAACACTATCTCTCCTATAATCGTTTCGGCCACTCTTGGAGTCGGCGATGCCATTCTGACGGAGTCGGGGCTTTCGTTTCTGGGCCTTGGCGTCCAGCCTCCCATGCCCTCCTGGGGCCAGATGCTGACGCTTGGAAAAGATTATATCCATATGGCGTGGTGGCTCTCGCTTTTCCCGGGCCTTGCCATACTGGCTACGGTGCTCGGCTTTAACCTGCTGGGAGAGGGCCTGC
The DNA here is from genome assembly GCA_001800315.1 of Elusimicrobia bacterium RIFOXYA2_FULL_47_53. Taxonomy (GTDB): domain Bacteria; phylum Elusimicrobiota; class Endomicrobiia; order Endomicrobiales; family XYA2-FULL-47-53; genus XYA2-FULL-47-53. The sequence continues at coordinate 223,935 of MGVE01000008.1, forward strand.
GCGACGCGCTTGACCCGAGGATAAACGACTGACATGAATTTACTTGAGATAAGCAACCTCTCGGTGGAATATTATAAAAATAAAAAGGCCGTTAGAGCCCTTAAGAACCTCTCGCTTAAAATTGAAAGCGGCGAAAGCCTGGCCGTTGTGGGGGAATCGGGATGCGGGAAAAGCACTCTTGCCTCGTCTGTTATGGGCCTTATAATGCCCCACGAAGGCAAAATTACATCGGGACGGATTATTTTTGACGGCATGGATATTTTTTCTTTCAGCAGGGAAGAATGGCGCGCCCTGCGCGGTAAAAAAGCCGGCATAGTTTTTCAAGACCCTTTTTCATCGCTTAACCCGGTAATACCCGTCGGCGCGCAAATTGAGGACGCCGTGCGCGCGCACAACCCGGAGTTAAGCGGGAAAGCTCTGAGAGAAAAAGCCATGGAATCTCTCGCCGAGGTTTTGCTTGAGGGAGAGAGAATTTACAATTCATTTCCTCATCAGCTCTCGGGCGGGCAGAGGCAGAGAGCCGCGATAGCCGCCGCTATCGCTAACGCTCCCCGCCTTCTCATAGCCGATGAACCTACGACTTCCCTTGATGTCACGATACAAAAAGAGGTGTTAGACCTCTTTGACAAGCTTAAAGCGGAGCTCGGACTTACTCTGATGCTCGTTACTCATAATATCCCCGTGGCGGCCCAGCGATGCGGCAAAATAGCGGTTATGTACGCGGGGGAACTCATTGAATACGGTTTGAAGGAAGACATTATAAAAAACCCAAAACATCCTTATACCCTCGCGCTGATAGCTTCTGTGCCGCGCCTGCGCGATAAGGGAGCGAAACATATTTCACTCGCGGGCCAGCCGCCAGACCTGTCGGTCAATATTACGGGATGCTCTTTCGCCCCGAGATGCCCGAGAGTAATGGATATATGCAAAAAAACCGCGCCTCCCGTAACCGAGGGCGGCAATTATTCAGTAAGGTGTTTTTTATACGGCGATGATAAAAATTAACGGCGTTTCAAAATCATTTTTCCTTGAAGAGGGTATTTTCGGCGCGGAAAAAAAGCGCCTGCTCGCCCTTGATACCGTTTCGCTTGATATTTCCAGGGGCGAGGCGGTAGGCATCGTGGGCGAATCCGGAAGCGGAAAAACTACTCTGGGAAGAGTTGCCTGCGGGCTTTTGAAACCGGACAGCGGAAGCGTATTTGTGGACAGTAAACCCCTGGGCGCTTACACAAGAGCGGAGCTGGGTTCAAAGATCCAGATGGTTTTCCAGGATCCCTTTGCCTCATTAAACCCCAAGCTGTCTGTCGCTTCAATTCTGGGCGAAGCCGCGGTTTTTATAAAACCGGAACGACGCCGCGCCAGAGTTTTGGAAACGCTTGAGATAATGGGCCTTTCGGAGGATTTTCTGGCAAGTTACCCTCATCAGTTTTCCGGTGGCCAGCGCCAGCGTATAGCCATTGCCCGCTGCCTGCTTCGCGAACCCGAACTGATTATCGCCGATGAGCCGCTCTCTTCGCTGGACATATCCACTCAGTGCCAGCTTCTTGATACCTTAAAAGAATTAAAAGAATCGCGGAATGTCGCGTTTATTTTTATTACCCACGATTTCGCGGCCGCGGCGGCTATTTCGGACAGGATAGCCGTAATGAAAAACGGCAGAATTGTGGAAGAGGGCTCGGCTGAGCGGGTAATAAACGCGCCTTCTGAGCCTTACACGAAAAATCTTATTTCGGCGGTGCCGGAACTATAAGGACTGATTATGAAAAACGACATTCTGGAAATCATCAGAAAGGCATCCTCAGGCAGCGAGGCCTATTTTGTAGGCGGCTGGCTGAGAGACAGCCTTATTGGAAGAAAAAATGACGATATTGACATAGCTGCCGTCAAAAACCCCATGGCGCTGGCTAAGAAAACAGCCGCGGCCCTGGGCGGCAGGGTCGTGGTTCTTGACGAAAAAAATAAAATATACCGCGTGGCAATAAAAAATAACCCCGCTATTAAATACATTGATTTCGCCTCCTTTAAAGGGAAAGACATTGAGGCTGACCTCGCGAAACGCGATTTTACCGTAAATGCAATGGCCCGCGCGGTTTCAAGCCGCGGCAAAGAGCTGATAGACCCTCTCGGCGGAAAAAAAGACCTTAAGAAAAAACTCCTGAAAATGACCTCCCCGGGCGTTTTTAAAGATGATCCTCTGCGCCTGTTAAGGGCCTTTAGGATAGCGGCTCAGCTTAATCTTTCAATAGACCCCGCAACTCTGCGCGCGATAAAAATGAATTCCGGCCTTATAAAAAAATCCGCCGGAGAAAGAGTCCGCGACGAGCTCGTCAAGCTCCTTGAGAGCCCCGATGCCTATGACTGGGTAATTAAAATGGACACGGCCGGACTTATGGGAGAGATTTTTCCGGAAACAGCCGTTATGAAAAAATCGGCGAGAAAGTTTTACTTTCATCCCAACGGCCTGTGGCAGCATTCCATGGAAACGCTGGAAAGCTTTGAAGAGATAGTTTCAGGCCTGAAAAAGATTTTTCCTAAAAGCCATAAAAAAATAACGGGGCATCTTTCAGGTCAGTTCTCGGGAGGGCTGAGCAGGCTCGCTCTTTTAAAAATTATATGCCTTCTGCACGATGTGGGCAAGCCGGGCTGCGCGAAGCGTTTTGGGAATAAAATGCGTTTCCTTGGCCACGAGACAAAGGGCGCCAGGCTGCTCGCCGGCATACTATCAAGGCTCAGGTTCGGAAGAAATGAAATAAAAACGGCCTCAAAGCTTGTTGAGAGCCACATGCGCCCGGTAAGCCTCGGCCAGGCCGCTTGCCTTACTCCGAGAGCGTTTTACAGGCTTTACCGGCATATGGGCAACGACACGGTGGATCTCGCGCTTTTATCTCTTTCAGACTGCTACTCGTACCGGCGCCTTAAAACGAGAAAAGCCGTTGAGCTAAAAATAATGAAAGCTCTCGCCGAAGAGATCATTGACAAATATTTTTCAGAAACCGAGAAGCCGGCGGCCGTAAAACTTATAGACGGAAACGACCTTTTGCGCAGTTTTGACCTGAAACCCGGGCCCATAATAGGCAAGCTGTTGAAGGCCGTAAACGAGGCTCACGCGCTCGGAACTCTTACAGATAAGGCCGAGGCCCTGGCTTTCGCGAAACGCCGATTGACACGACTTAAAAAATGAGTTAAAATTACGACGATATGCGGCAACGCGGGCGTAGTTTAGTGGTAGAACACTAGCTTCCCAAGCTGGATATGTGGGTTCGATTCCCATCGCCCGCTGTTTTTTAATCCAATCGAAGCCGACCCGAGCGCCGCCTGTGGCGGATGCAGCGAGGGCGGCAGGCTTCGGATGAGGAGCAAGGCGACGAGGGAGAAGGATTCCCATCGCCCGCTTTTAGATTTTTTGAATAGCAGTTGGAATCGAAGCCGACCCGAGCGCCGCCTGTGGCGGATGCAGCGAGGGCGGCAGGCTTCGGATGAGGAGCGAAGCGACGAGGGAGAAGGATTCCCATCGCCCGCTTTTAGATTTTTTGAATAGCAGTTGGAATCGAAGCCGACCCGAGCGCCGCCTGCGGCGGATGCAGCGAGGGCGGCAGGCTTCGGATGAGGAGCAAGGCGACGAGGGAGAAGGATTCCCATCGCCCGCTTTTAGATTTTTTGAATGGTAACGGTATATATTATTTTTACCCAAAATTGAAAACAAACTATGCGGATTTCAGACATACTTAAAAAAAACGCTAAGCCCGCCGAACCCGGCCCGGAGAAACCCGAACCGAGACAAGTCCCGTCATTAATCCCGCAAAAACAGGAAGCAAAAAAACAGGTTCAGCCAAAGCCGGAGACAAACCTCGCGGCTGTTCATCTCGTCTCAGCGGAACAACCCTACTCAAAAGCAATAATCCAGATAAAATATATTCTTTCTAATCTGCGGAATAATAACTCCTATAACTGCGACCTTTCGTTTATAAATGAGTTTGTAGACCTGCTCGCGGCGCGCAACTCCGACCTTCTGCTTCTGGCGGATAAGGCCACTCCTGATATTTACCTCTACGGGCATTCCGTAAATGTGTGCGTTTATTCACTGCTGTTGGGGCAGGCGGCCGGCCTTTCAAGAAGCGAGCTGGTTAAACTCGGACAGTGCGCCTTTCTTCACGACATCGGCATGGCGAAACTTCTTGATACGGCTCTTAAAACAACCAAACTCACGCCAATGGAAGTAGCCAATATCAGGAACCATGTAAAATACTCTCAGGAGCTGATCGGCTTGTTGGCGGGGCTTGACGATACCCTGAAATCTCTGGCTGTTCAGGTCATCGCTCAGACTCATGAAAGAAAAAACGGCAGCGGCTATCCGCTGGGCCTGAAAGATGAGGAAATACACAAATTCGCAGCCATAATCTCTATCACCGACACTTACGAGGCCATCACCCACCCGAGAGCCTACAGGGCAAGGCTGATACCGCACGAGGCCGTAAAAAATCTCATATCAGGCGCCGGCAGCGATTTTGACCCGCTTTTCGTGAAACTTTTCGTTGAACACATTTCTCTATACCCGCCCGGAACTTATGTGCGCCTTAACTCGGAAGAGATCGCGAGAGTATTGGGGATAAACCTGGGGCTTCCCACAAGGCCGAGGGTAAAAATTATTATTAATTCTCAGGGCATGAAAATATTTGAGAACAAAACCGTTGACCTCTCCTCAACTCCGATGCTTTTCGTGAAAGAACCGGTTGATGAAACCAAGCTTAACCTGACCGATAAGAAACTTGCTCTTGAACTCAAGGCCATGAGGTGGTGGGTAAAGGGCCTTTGATGGAACAGTCTATCTCCGTAGGTATAGGGCCCTTCGTTATTTCTTTTAAGACAAAATCCGAAACGCTCTCATTCATTCTCAGGAACAGGTATAAAGAATATCTCAAAAGACCGGCAAAATCAGGTGAAACCGTAAAGGCTTTCCTCGTTGCCAAACCTTTCAACTCAATTCAATCTCCGCGCGTACTGCGCGGCAATAACGAAACCGTAATCACGAGAAACGATTTTATTTCTCGCTCAAAATCGCGGCAGGGCAAAACGGATTTGGCTGTTACCGGTAACAGGTATTCGCTGGACTCCTGGCTGAGGGTATTTTTAAGCCTGCGCGCGCTTAAAAGAAACGGACTCCTGCTTCACAGCGCCGGCTGGGCAATGGGCAAAAATACCTTTATTTTTGCCGGCGAGTCCGGCAGAGGTAAATCGTCCATTATCCGAATTCTCGGCAAAAAGAACGCTTTAAGCGACGAGCTTGTCCTGCTCTACAAAAAACGGGGCAAGGAATATTTCGGGTGCAGCACGCCGTTCTGGGGTGAACTTTCCAAAGGCTCGGGACGGCTGTTTGACAGGAAGCTTAAGGCGATATTTTTTATAAGGCATTCAAAAAACCTGGAACTGTCAAAGCTTTCCGAATCCGAGGCGGCGCGCGGAATACTGAAAACTTCTCTTTTTTTCTCAAAGCATCCGGCTGACAATTCCAAACTGCTTGAAACAGCGGCAAAAATAGCCCGGCATACGCCGGCATATGAACTCGGGTTTTCTTTAAATACCCCAAGGAGCGACATTACGCGCCTTTTAGACGAGGTTTCAAGATGGAAAAAATAAAGAAAGCAAAACACCTGGCTTACAGAAAAATCGGCGGAATTTTTTTCGTGGTAGACTCGCGCTCGTCCGTTCTGCACGAGCTTTCCGAAACGGCATCTTTCCTCTGGGAACGCATTAACGGCAAAAACAGCGAGGAAGATCTCTCGGAAATCTTAAGCGGAGAGTTTCTCGTAACCCCGGAGCAGGCAAAACGCGATGTTTCTGAATTTGTTGAAGAATTAAAAAAAGCGAAGCTTCTGGAAATTTTGTAAATATGCCACCGTCAAAAGGCCCTAACCCCTCCACGAATATTTTCAATGTTTCATACTGCGCAAAGACACCGCTTTCCGGAACTGTTGAACTGACCAAAAACTGCAACCTAAGCTGCGTCCATTGCTATATTGTCAGCAAAAAAAATAACAGGCGTGAGCTTAGCACTGCTCAGGTCAAAAAACTTCTGCGCCAGCTCGCGGACGAGGGAACACTTTATCTGGTTTTGACCGGAGGAGAGGTTTTTTTAAGGCCTGATATTATAGAAATATGCTCTTATGCCAGAAAACTCAATTTTGACCTGCGAATTTTTACCAACGCCACGCTTATCAGCGGAAAACAAATACAACAATTGGCCTCGCTTAATATTTCGGCAGTTGAGATAAGCCTTTACGGCAGAGAAAAGACTCACGACAGGATAACAGGACTGCCGGGCTCGTTTAACAAATGCCTCTCGGCGGCTAAGGAATTGCTCAGGCACGGCGTACCGGTCGCCCTTAAAACCCCGCTCATGAGGGGGAATGTAAAGGATTATTCTTTCCTTTCAAAGCTTGCGGCACAAATAGGCGCCTCCCTGAAAGTTGACCCAACAATAACTCCGGCTGAAGACGGTTCAAAAAATATTTTGAAACACAGGGCCGATGACAAGATGCTTGAGAAGATTTATCCAAAAAACAAGCGCTCGCCGCAAATTGGGTATGACACAAGCGATCTGCTCTGCAGCGCGGGCCACAACTTTTTCGCTGTAAACTCAAAAGGCGATATACTTCCCTGCCTTCAGCTGCCGCTTGTGCTCGGCAATATTAAAAATCAAAGCTTCAAATCGGTATGGCGAGACAGCGCTGTTCTAAATAACCTGCGCGGCTTAAAAAGCGATAGCGTGAAAATTTGCTCAAACTGCCCGGACGCTCCCTATTGCCAGAGGTGCCCGGGGCTTGCTCTGACCGAAGACGGCGATATGTTCGGCCCCTCATCAATAGCCTGCAGGCTTGTCAGGATAATGACAGGCCGCCACAGTTCCTGAAGCGCACCCCTTCTTTCATCCCTTTGAACCCAAAAATCAGATTGATAAAACCATGAAATTAGAATAATCTTATGGGTTGTATTTTCGGTTGTAATCGGGATTTTTTTCAGGTATAATTATGACGCGTGACAAGCCCAAACCAACGAGGTGCAAAATGACAGCTAAAGCGAAAAAAAACTATGCCAAACCTGCCGTTAAATCGGAGAAAATCATTGAAAGCGCGGCTCTGGCCTGCGGCAAGTGCATAGGCGGAAACCCGATAGCGCAGGCCGCCTGCAAAACATTTAAAAAGTTTTCCTGAACCCTATTTTTGGCCTTAAACCAATTATGACTAAACCCTTCGCTGTAAAAACCATCGGCGGATCAATGAGGCCGGCACTCCTGAAAGGGAAAATGGTTTTATGCGAAGTTGTGCCTCCGGAGAAACTCCGCGCCGGCGACATGGTTGCATACGAAATTTCAGGCAAAAAATTTATTCACAGAATCAAAGATATTATAACCGACGGCCCGAAAACTTCTTTTCTGATTTCCAGCGACTCCTCAGCCTGTGAGCCCCACTTAATTTCGTACGGACAAATACAAGGAAGGGCTGTATCCGCCTTAAACGGCGGGACAGGACTGATATTCGGCACTATTGCGAATTTTGTTTATTCCTGTCTGAGGGGCGCGAAATATTTTTTTTCCGGCAAGCAAACCCTATTTTTTCTGATCCCTCTTTTACTTCTGTTAGCACAGTTTGTTTCGGCAGCCGAGAGAATAAAAACAGTTGAATGGAATTTCGGCGGTTACTATAACGCGGCTGACGCCGCAACCTGGTCTCCTCCGTACCTTACGGTCAACCTTCCCGACACCTCCGGCGCGAGCCCCATAAAAAACGCTTACCTTGAAATTGAGTACTTAACCACAAATAATGCCGACACATCAAACATTGATGTGTATTTTTCCACTGACACGGTTCCCGGAGGGCCGGTTGACGCCATAACCGGGCCTTTAATACCGGAGGGATCGGGCGAATCGGACAGGATGTGCATCCGCGTTGATGTAACCTCAAAAGTTACAAAATGGGCAAACCAAAGCTACAGCATGAGAACGGTTCTCTCCGGCTCGCAGGCCAATATGTTCTCGGCCAGGCTTTATATTACTTACTACTATGATGACACCGCGGTCACACAGGTAAAGACCGTAAGATTCCCGATATTTTCAGGTTCGGCTGACGGAGTTTCGGGAGTAGCGTCTTCACTGAACCAACAGACGGCGCCATATACACTAACATACAAGTATTACGCTGATATACCAGAAACGGGAAACACTCTCAAACAAGTCTGGTTTGACATAAAAGGCTACCGCCAGAACACCGGGCTGGGCGCCGACGGTTCACTTTACTGCAAAATTGGAACCAGCGGCAAAGAACCCACCATGTACTTTGATGACGGGCGCGGTGACTCCTATAATTTCCGGTATATCTCTTCCACGGGAACTCCGTCGGGTTTCAGCGTCAACTCGCTGCAATCATTGAACATTATCACAACCGGAGACATGACGACAAACACCCTGGGCGGCGAGGTGGTTATCACCTATGAATTCTCCAATGCCGCTTCCACTAAAATAAAGACCATCTCATATTTTATGGGACAATCCACGGGAGCCGCCGGAGCTTTAAGCAATTTCACCATACCTCTGTATCTTAGAGAACCCGGGGCTTCAATCAAACGCATTTATGCCATTATTAACGGATCCTACGATTCCACAACAGCATTAAACCTCACGGTAGACTCAGGTGTGGACGGCAGCGCCGCGGCTGCGCGGACTTATTCCATTGTAGTTACCGCGGCTGAGATTTCAGGTTTTGAGTTTTTTCACGACCTGACCGAAAAAGCCGCGTCCTGGAGCGACGGGGCAAATGTAAATATAAACTGGGATAACACTTCCGCGGCGCTTGGCGGCACTGGCGTTGAACTTATTGTAACTTACAGTTACACTTCGGAATACAAATTTACCGACAGCTACAGGCTGTTTGCCGGTCAGTCGTCAAATGAAACCGCATCAGGAGGAACGGTATCTGATTCGCCCGATTTGTTTTTCCCGGATCCGGAAACTCCCATAGGAACAAAAACTCTGCGCTCAGCCCATCTGAAAGCTAATTTCATTGAGGGCGACAAAAATGTTATTCAGGACCCCACCACAACGATAAATGTTAACGGCTCCGCGGCTCAATTAGTCAAGCACCACTCAACCTCTGAGAATTTTCATGTGCCCGCGCTTTACGATTTTTTTGAACGCATTTCACCCTCAAGCGCGTCTTTCACCGCAAACTACACCCTGACAGCCGACCCGTTCAGCGTCTCAGGCTGCGCAAATATAGTCTATGATTATATTCCCGTGCCAAATCCACCGACAGCGCTTGAACAGTATAAAACCGACGGATTAACAAATCTTGCGGCCGCTGACTGGACTAACGAAAGCGCCGTGAAACTGAAATTCACCATGAGCGGCAAATTTTCGGGCGACACTTTCTACCCGGTAGTTGAAGTAAAACCGGTCAACCTGAGTTTTGACGGTATCGGCCTTTCCACCGGATCGTCAGCGGTATACAGCGGATCGGATATCAACGGAGAGGTTTTGGTCAGCACAGGGCAGGGGGAATATCAGTGGAGAGCCTCCATTTCAGGAAGCGGCGGCAGGTCCTCGTGGGTAAATTTCGGGGTAGCGGGAAGCCGCCATTTCGGCGTTGATCTCTCAAGCCCGACGGCGCCGGCTCTTTCATCGCCTCCCGACGGCGCGGTATACTCGGAGATATCCCAGACATTTTCCTGGAGCGCCGTATCAGACTCTGGCGGCTCCGGAATCCGCGACTATCTGTTCCATTTGTCCACTTCAGCTGATTTTGGAAACATATATTACAGTTCACAGACCGCGAATTTATCCGTTGCCGTTCCGGCGCTGGCCCAAAAGCAGTATTATTGGCGCGCCAGGGCCGACGATGCCGCCGGAAACACGGGAGACTGGTCAGGCTACTGGTCGGTGCTGATTGATTCCACGCCTCCCTCTCAGGTGACCGCTCTTAATACGCCTTTAAATAATGTCGTTTCATCGCATACCGTTCAAACATTTTCGTGGAACGCGGCCGGAGACGACCTCTCCGGAATAAAACAATACGCTCTCCAGGTTTCAACCTCGGCTGACTTTGTCCCGGTCAGCTATTCATCTCATACTTCGCTTACATCGGCAAATCTTGATTTGTCTGAATCTTCATATACCTGGCGCGTTAATGCTATTGATTATGCGCTAAACTATACTACTTCAACTTTACGATATTCATTACTGGTAGATACCTCACCGGCAAATCCGGTCACGGCTCTAATATCGCCGCTGAATAACTTTACCACAAATTATCTAACGCTGAATTTTAACTGGGCTGGGACTTCCGACAGCCTTGCCGGTGTCGGAAGCTATATTTTGCAGATATCCACATCACAGGACTTTATCCCGGTACGATACAGCTCAAACACCGCTGCGACAACGGCCTCTCTAAGCGTCATACAGTCATCTTATACCTGGCGCGTTAATGTCGCTGACAACGCGCAAAACTACACTTCTTCCACGGCGCGAGGCACGGTAATAGTTGACACCACGGCGCCGCCGGTCCCGTCTCTGAGCGAACCGCTTGACTCAAGCACAACCTCACAGCAATCGCTTTCATTCCTTTGGCAGGCGGTGACTGATCTTGGCGCCGCGGGAACGGCGGTATACGGATTTGAGATAAGCAGGGAAGTTTCTTTTGACCCCGTTTTATGGAGTTCATCTCCGCTTACCAACGCCGCAAGGCCCCCTGATCTGGAACAGGGCCTTTACCGTTGGCGCGCGCGCGCCGTGGATGCCGCGCAAAATATTTCCGCATTTTCTAACTATTTCACTGTCGGGATTGACACTACCCCGCCGTCTATACCGCTTTTGTCGGCCCCTCTGGCTCAAACTGCAACGAACCAGCTTTCAATTCTTTTCCAGTGGGAAGCCTCAGTTGAGAACGGCACAGCCGGCTTAAGAGGATACACTCTTGTTTTATCCACTTCAGATTCGTTTATTCCCGTAAGATACAGCTCAGCCACAGAACTTACTTACGCGACAATAAGCGATATTCAGCCGGATCCGTACTTTTGGAAAGTTTTGGCGATTGACACTGTGAATAATTATTCTCAGTATTCTTCCACTAATTCCCTTATGGTTGATAACGCGCCTCCGCAGATTATCATCGGGGAAGGGCTTGCGGGCGGGGATACTACATGGCATAAGCTCAATACTACGCTCTTTGATGTTGATTTTAACGCTTCCGGCGGCGCGGCGCTTGATCATTTCCAAATTCTCGTTTCCACCAATCTTAACGGACAGGCTCCGCTTAAAGACTGGACTGACTCCGGCGTGCCCATCTCCGGCCAGCTGACATTTTCCGACGACTGGCTACTGTCAGATTCTATCTGGCAGGCTCTTTTGCAGGATACCACCAACTTTGTATCACTGCGGCTTCATGACCTCTCCGGAAATACCTCAACTTATATGGATGCCTTCTTTATAAAACGGCAGGCCTCAAGTATAAAGGTGCAAATAAACGAAGTTTTGGGGGAAGATTCCGTCTGGAGGTCAACCTCAACCCGGCGTGCCTACGATGTGGACTTTTTCTCCGAGGAGCCAAACAATCTCGCCGGAGCTCAGTACACCGCCTATGCGGCCGCCAACATGGGCGGGGGAGACGCGCTTTTTGACTGGGCGGCGGTTCCGGGCTTCACCCCGGGAACGACCTACTATACGACCGACTGGATGATTGAGGGCGATAAGTTCCAAAATCTTATAGACGCGAACACCAACTATATCTCGGTCCGCTGCTGGGACACGGCCGGTTCAACGGTAACCGCCAGAGACGCTTTTGTAGTTAAGAAAGACACCTCTCCTCCGCTCGCGACAATTTTGTTTTCTCCGCTCCAGGGCGAAGCCACCGGCCAGCGGGCGGTCCGGTTCGCGTGGGAGCCCTCCGCCGACCTCGCCTCGGGAACAACTATATATTACCTTGAGGTTTCAGCCGAGCAGGATTTCGCGTCCATAACCTATTCATCCCATACCGTCTCGGCCTCTTTGATTTCTTCGGAGCTTGATCAGTCAACCTACTACTGGCGCGTTAAGGCCAACGACGGCGCGGGCAACTGGTCCCTGTTTTATTCTTCCTGGTCGGTTCAGGTGGACACCACGGCGCCGTCCTCTCCGTCGCTGGCCGCCCCGCTGAATGCTTTTACCACAAATTACACGGAACAGACCTTCCAGTGGAGCGCCTCCGTTGATGCCGGCCCGGCGGGGCTGTCTTCCTACAAAATCAACATATCAACTAGTTCGGATTTTGTGCCGCTGTTCCGTACGGAACTGGCCGCGGTAAACAGCCTCACCGTTTCCATGACGGACTCGGGAACCTATTACTGGAAAGTCTGCGCGATGGACCGCGCCTCCAACTTCAGCCTGGCCGGGGCAACCTGGACCGTGGTAATAGACACGATAACGCCATTGCCGCCTATACTTTCATTACCGCTTGCAAACTACACGACAAACTCCGTAACGCTTACGCTTTCCTGGACAGGAGAAGACGCCGGGCCGGCGGGAATTTTAGACTACGACCTTGAGATTTCAACTTTTAACGGATTCTCATCACTCTATTATTCTTCCACAACCACGCTTGGCTCCCATACCACAACATTTATTCAAAACGAGTACTGGTGGCGAGCACTTTCCAGAGATCGCGCGGGAAACACAATATTCTCTTCTTCGCGAACTTTCATTGTGGATATTTCATCGCCTCCCGTGGCCGTTCTCTCATCGCCGGCTGACGACACAAGGACAAACAACTTAACAAACACATTTTCCTGGGGAACCGTCGCGGATGCGGGCCCAGCGGGAATCGCCCAGTACCGGCTCTCTATTTCTACCGACAGCGGATTCGGAATTATTAATTTCAGTTCGGTGACGGCGCTGAATTCCGCGGAAATTATATTTGACGCCGGCAATATCTATTACTGGAGAGTTTGCTCCCAGGACCGCGCCGGAAACATTTCAGAACTGTGCTCTCCATTCTCACTGACAATTGATACGGTAACCCCGTCCGTTTCAAACAACCAATCCGGCGATGACTCATGGCGCGATACCGCCTCCGCGGTATATAATGTTGATTTCTTTGATACCCCGGCGGCATACGGCGCCGGGCTTGCTGAGGCCCAGTACCGGGTATATTCGGCGACGACACCGGCGGGAGCTCCTTTTGGAGCGGAGCTTTCGGGCTATAAAACCATTTTCACTAAGACACTTCCCGAGAGAACCTCCTATTACATGACCGACTGGGATATTTCAGCTTCATGGCCGTATTTAAAACAGGGTTATAATTTTGTGTTTACAAAAGCTTCGGATCTCGCCGGGAATGCCTACGAGCCGGAGGCTTACTCGTTTTATGTAAAGAAAGATACCGCGGCCCCGGAAACCATAAGCTACGAGTCCGCTCCTTCCTGGGAAAACTCGGACAGGGCCAGAAATGTGGATTTCTCTGACTACGGCAGCGGAGTCACCGTAGGCTCTTATACCGCGCACTCGCTTCCGGATAGAGCCGGCTCCCCTCTGATTGGCTGGACCACGGCTTTTTACACAAGCGCGGTAAATCTTTGGAGCGATGACTGGTCACTTGCTTTCAACCTGCTTGGCCCCGGAACGAACTATATTTCGCTTCGTTATTCCGACGCGCTGGGCAACATTGGGGTATCAACCGATACCTTCGTTGTATGGAAAGACACCATAGCTCCAAACGGCATAACAAACCTCGGCCTTTCAAACGGAACACCCGCCGGCTCGCTGAAACTCTCCTGGGCTGCTCCGTCCGACGAAGCGCTGACTGACCCCGTCAGCAGGCAGGTAAAACTATACCTTGTAAAATACAAAACAACTCCTTTCTTGAATAGCTCCGATTTTCTTGAAACGGGAACAACTTTCTTCCAGAACTGGCAGGCCCAGCCGCCTTCCAGCCCTGAAGAAAATACCGTAACCGGGCTTACAGAGGGGACTTCGTATTATATCGGCATCTCGGCTATTGATAAAGCATCTAATAAATCATCCCTGGTTCCTGGTTCAACAAACTATTTCTGGGCCACCCGCGTAGCGCCGGCTAAAATTACGGACCTCACCGCGAGCGCTCCGGACACTCTTGACCCGGGTTCGCTGGAGCTGACATGGACATCCGTCGGCGATGACGACAAAGACGGAACCGCTTCGGGATATATATTAAAATACGCCACCTTCTCCTTTACGGCGGACATGTGGAACGCGGTAAATGTCTCAACTTATACGCCTTCAACATCGTGGAGCCCCGGGCCTTCGGGCAGTTCAGAAGACCGCATTGTGGCGGGATTATCCATAGGAACCACTTATTTCTTCGCCATGAAGGTTTTTGACGACGCCTCGCCCGGCGAAAACTATTCTCTTATTTCAAACACTGTTTCAATAGTCTCTCGTTCCGCGGGCCCGGCAGACGGAATGCTCTGTTACGCCGACGGAATACTTGAGGCGCCGAGTTATTACAAGACAACCGGCGCCGGCACTTCCTGGACCGGGCCTATTAGCGCAAACAATACGGCGGCAACCAACAGATGGGTCCTGCTGAGAACCTGCCCGGTTTTAAGAAATGAAAAACTGCTGACTACTTTAAGCTCTGGCGGGCAGATATACACCCAGAGATGGGACGGCCAGAACAACTCGTGGGATTCCTCTGAACTTCAAACTACAATTGCTTCCGCTGACTCGGTTTACAGGCCCTTTGACACCGCTTACGAACAGAATTCCGGAAGAGCAATGCTCGTTTACCGCTCAGCTGTAACAGGCCAGGTTTATTACAGGATATGGTCCTCTACACAGAGCGCCTGGGTAAACTCCGCCACCGCGCTTTCCATGGGAGGCACCGGACTGGTGCGCTGGGTTCGCTTGGAACCGAGGCCGGGAACCGACGAAATTATGCTTGTGACAATGGACGCTAACGCCGACATTTACGCTTACCGCTGGAACGGCTCCGCCTGGTCGGACAACCGGCTCATGACAGCTTCCGCGCGCGTGGCGACCCAGCAGTGTTTTGATGTCGCGTGGGAAAACACGCGCGGAGCGGGAATGGTTCTCTGGGGTGAAGCCAGAGCGACGAATTACGCTCTGTGGTCGTCAAACGCCTGGTCAGTTGTGGGAGCGGCAGGGCCGAATATCGCGGCCACGCCAAACAACGGCGCAAACTGGGTAAAACTCTCGGCCGACAGGGACTCGGACTCGGATTCAAACAACATTGCCATGTCCTGCCTTGACAGCAATTCAGACTGGAGCGTATCAATTTGGGACGGCAATTCCTGGGCCGCGCCCAACGAATTGTCGGCAGCCATGATAGCCAACTCCTCGCGCCTTACAGACATTGCGTGGGAAAAGGATACCGGCAGATGCCTTGCGGTTGCCGCTTCAACCGGCACCAACGGACAATATATAATGTACACAACCTGGTCCGGGGCCTGGTCGGCGCTTTCAACTTATTACGGCTACTCTCTCGGCAACTCCTATAATATATTGTGGACTCAGCTAATTCCGGATCCAAACTCCAACAGGATTGTTTTGGCTTGCTCAAACGCCGCAACAGCAAATTCCGTATCCATCAGGTCGTTAAACTGGAGCGGATCAAGCTGGTCCGGAGGAAGTCCGTTAACAACTTCGGCCTCTAACAACGCCTATGAGCAATTTTCGTTATCTTTGGACAGGCATGACATCATAGCTCCTCAGCCGCCCGTAAACAATCAGTCCGGCGATTCTGTCTGGAGATCCACAAACAGCGCTGTTTATGATGTGGATTTTGTTGACAACGGCGATTCTCATCTCGCCAAACTGCAGGCTCAGTTGGACACCGCGCCGGGAGGGGCCTCTGTTTACAGAACCTGGAGCGATGAGCTGACAGGCATAAACGCCGATACATACGATACAAATTGGCCGCTTTCAATGGCCACCTGGGACGCACTTAAAGCGGGTCAGAATTATATTTCTCTTCGTATTATTGACGGCGTTGGAAACTACACCGACCGGACAGACGCTTTTTATGTATTAAAAGATACCCAGGCGCCATCAATAAGCGCTTCCGCGGCCCCCGCCGGATGGTATAACGCCGAACCCGCGCTGATAACCTCGGCGGCTTTCTCGGATCAAGGCGGGCTTTCGCTTCTGACCTCGGCCCAATATCTCATATATCCTCAGCCCGGCAACGGCGGAACAAAAATATCGCAGGGAATTATTTTTGACTTTATGCCGGCAAGAGTTTCTTCAACAAGCTACATCTCGCTCAACACCGGCCACTGGGATCTGCTGAACAATACATCCAACTTTGTCACGCTTCAGTGCTTTGATGTCGCCGGCAACACCACGACCGTCGTAGACGCTTTTGTCATACGCAAAGATACCGTTGCCCCGTCTGATATCACTTCGCTTTCAGCCGCCGCCGGCCCTTACAGGGGCGCCATTGACCTCTCCTGGATAGCTCCGGGAGACGACGGCCTTATAAGCAACAACACGGAAGGTTCATATCTGGTTAAATTCGCGACTTACGCTATAACGGCGCCGCTGTTTGATTCTGCAAGCACCT
This sequence comes from Elusimicrobia bacterium RIFOXYA2_FULL_47_53, assembly GCA_001800315.1. GTDB lineage: Bacteria > Elusimicrobiota > Endomicrobiia > Endomicrobiales > XYA2-FULL-47-53 > XYA2-FULL-47-53. Next base: position 240,515 of record MGVE01000008.1, read on the forward strand.
ACGCTCAATCCATGACACCGAGAAACTCAGGACTGCTTGAAACAATCACAATCGCGGGCCTTTCGGTTGATACAACCTATTATTTCGCCGTAAAAACCAAAGACAAGGGCAACAACTGGGCAGCGGTTTCAAACTCCACATCCACTCTTCCGAGAACGCAGAACATATATATCAACGAGGTATTTGCCTCCGGAGCCGCCGGCGCGGACTGGATAGAACTTTATAACAATATACCCGGCGCTCCACAATCTCTGACCGGCTGGACCCTGGCATACAACCAGGGAACTATAGACAACCCCGGCAGTGAAAGTACCGTATGGACGGGTGGGGCCGGGGATACTGTTGATCAGAATTCCATATTCACCTTGACCGCTCTTGACTTAAACGGCGCGGCAAGTTACCACGCGAAACTTAAGAACCCGCAGGGCGCGACGGTAAGCGAGGTGCAGTGGCCGGCATCCGCGACGGGAGAGAGTTTCGCCAGAATTACCGACGGCAATTACGACTATTTTGAAATTGACCCGAGCCCCACCAAAAACTATTCCAACGCCATAGCAACCGCGCCGGTAAAAATCAATGAGGTTGACTACGCCTCAAGCCATCAGGCCGTGGAGCTCTATAACACCTCAGAGGACACCCCGACGCTTTCGGGTTGGTCTGTGCGCAACTTAAACAGGTCGCGGTTTAGTTTCACGCGGGTAATATATCCGAAAAGCTTTACGGGCCTTGACGCCTCTTCAATAGACGACGGGGCAAAATCCTGGACTTCCTGCTTTGGCACATCCGGCCTTGCACCGTTATCGGATTTTCTGGCATTGGAAAACGATTCCGGCCAGGTTGCCGACAGGGTGACATGGAAAGACGGCGGAGGGGTGAATACCTATTACAACTACAAGGCGGAGCTTATCCCATATCTTTCTCCGGCGCCCGGCGGCGTTTTGGCTCCGGACACAATAAGCAGAGGCCAGGGAGACGGCTCTGACAGCGAAATAGACAATGTGGATTTTGACGCCATGCCGGCATCCCTGGGCATGAGAAACAACAATCCGTCACCGATGGCCGCCACGGAACTTAACTATCCGTCCTCAGCGGGCTATATGCCGAGAACCTTTAAATTCTCGCTCAAGTTTAACGCTGACCCCTCGGGAGGAAGAAACGATACGCTGTGGTTCGTCAGAACGGGAGGATCGCCTGACGGCAGGTCGCCCCATATTTACCGTTTAAGCGATATGGGCATTGATTTAAATAATAATCTGACTGTTCAGACAACAATCCAAACCGGATTAGCCTTCAATGACCTGCAGGGCTACCCGCTTGCGGACGGATCAATTTATAAACTATTATTAAACAGCGATTCCTCAACAGGCGCTTCCCAACAGGCTTCATGTGACTCGTTAGTCTATGACGCTACTGTGCATGAGGCAAGAGCATTCTCCGCGGTTCCCGCATATATAAATACCGCATCCACAGCCGCGGTTCTGCGGCTTGACATCAGCAACCGTTCACCCCAGGGCGCGAACCCTGTTGAACTGTCATCGGTAAAAGTCAAATTTTACGATGCTGACGGGAACGCGCCGCTCACAACGCCTCAGGCTAAGGCCATATTTACCTCAGTTATCCTTTCTGCTGACAGCAATTCACTGGGGACTTTGGGAACTTATCAGTCCGCTGTTGACAGCGCGACGCTCTGCCTTGTGGAAAATGCCGATATTTCCCTTGACACCGAAGGAACCTTAACCCTCGCGAACTCTATACCTGATAGTCCGGAAAGTTGCATCATTGCATACAGCACGAGGACATATTTTATTTCAGTTGCGGTTGCTCCGGCCGCCGCGGCTTCTTTCAGCGCTAAAATTATCGCCTCCACCGCAACCGCGTGGCGCGACGGCCCGTCTGATGTCGCTCAACCGAGTGAAGCGGGTCCGGAAGTAATGGCATCCAGCCCGACTATAGTCGTACCCGCCGCTCCTCCCTCGGGCACTGTCTATCCGGCGCCCATAGCTCCGGCAGGCACTATAATCACCACGCCGGTAATGATAAACGGCAACGCGGATACCTCTTTCACGGGAACCTCCGACGGCAAATTATACGCTTTAAACAAGGATGGAACACCGAAATGGGAGTTTAACGCCGGAAGTCCGGTTACCAATATGTACGAAACCTCTTATCTGGGTGTTGAGGCTTCCTCCTTCGTGTATGTGGCGACACAGTCCGGAATGCTCTATAAACTTAGAGACGCCGAAAACGATTATTCGCTTGAGTGGGGAAGCCCGAGAAACCTCGGCGGTTCCGTCACTTCGGACCTGATATACAGCTCCTACTATCCTTATTTCTATATCGGCAACTCTCTGGGGCAGCTTTATAAAATAGCTCCCACCGGCAGTGATGTTTCCGGCTGGAACTCCAACACGGGCCTTAGCGGCTCCGTAACCGGTTCGCCGGTTGTTGACGAGTATTCGCTTGATGAAAGCGCTGTTCCTGTAAACGCGGTCTGGCTGGTCACCGACGGCGGAGACGCCTGCAGGCTGAACAACATTGACGGCGGCGTCACATCGGCCTCCAACAACGGCTTTTCAATCCACACCTCTCCTTTCCTGACCTCTGGTTTTTTATCAGCTTCAAAAAACACTCATGATATTTATTTTGGCGACGACAATGGAATTTTAAGGGCCAGGACCTCGTCAAATATGACATCAATCCCTTCAAAATGGCACGATGTTGTTTTAAGCTCAGCTATAAAAAGCTCCCCTTACTACTTCTTTGACAGTAATTCAATTTTCTTTGGCTGCGACAACGGCAAACTCTACAGGGTTGACGCTTCCAGCGGAGATGTTTACTGGACATTCCAGACAGGAGGCCCGATTAGAACCAATCCGGTTGCCGTAGTCACTAATTACCTCAGCGGCGTATTTTTCGGCTCTGACGACGGCTATTTTTACGGCCTTGACCTGGACACCGGGGCGCTGCTGCCCAATTTCCCTATAATGACCGGCGGCGAGGTTCGCGGCTCGCCGGTTGTTGACGCCGGATACGCCGCCTACACCTACAACAGCGTATTTTATCCCGCGCATCATGAGGGCACGGACTATATATATTTCAGTTCAAACGACGGGAAGGTTTACTGCGTTGAAGCGCCGTAATAAATAGTGCTAAGCGGTAAGGGGTATGAGATAAGTAAAAAATGAAAATTCTCGCAAAAACTGAGGAGAAGATGAATAAATTTATTAAACAACTTACTATTTTGGGATTTTGGGTTTTGCTTACCCCTTACCCCTTATCCCTTACCGCAGAATTAAATGCCGCTTCCTGGCCTTTGTTCAGGGGAACCCCGGAACGCAGCGGATCAAAGATAGAGGAGGCGAGCCCTTCTCTGTCGCCTGTCTGGAATTATCCCATTCAGGGCGAGTTTATATCCTCTCCGGTAGTTTACAAAGGAATAGTGTATTGCGGGGGAAGAGACGGCTCTGTCTGGGCCGCCGACGCGGCCACGGGAGAAGCCCTGTGGCAATATTCCACCGACGGCTGGGTTGACTCAAGCCCCTGCGTTTCCACAGACACGGTTTTTGCCGCTTCCAGGGACAAAACGCTCTACGCCTTCAATCGCCTGACAGGAGATATAAAATGGCAAACCTATACGGGATCTGCGGACTGCTCTTCTCCGCTTTATTACGGCGGCAGGGTTTACCTCTTAAGCGGATTCCCGGAAAAAAAGATATACGCTTTTGACGCGCAAAACGGAAAATTATTGAACTCCTACCAGGTCGGACAGTTCGGGTTTTCGTCTCCGGCTGTCATGAACGGTCTTTTATTTTTCGGAACCAACGACGGCATATTCCACTGCCTGGACTTAAACTCCGGAACGCTCAAGTGGTCTAAAACTACCAGGGGCGGCATATTTTACAGCTGTGTCGCGGCCGGCAGCGGATATATTTACGCCGTCAGCGGCGGCGATGAGAGAAAAATATTCTGCCTTAATCCCGATACCGGAGCTGTCGTATGGGAATCTGCCCAAATGGATACCCGCACCAACAGCGTTTCTTCCGTTTCTCTGGGAGAAAACGCGGTATTTTTCTGCGCTACAGTCGGCAGCAGTCTGAAACTATTCTCGTTCCCGCTCACGGGAACATCTCCTGTAAGCCCCAACTGGTCTGTCAATATCGGCTACGCGCACCAGACCGGAATATTATCGTCTCCCGCGGTGCTAAACGACACGATATACGCCGGCTCGGGCGACGGCCGCCTCTACGCCGTAAGCGCCTCAAACGCGAAATACATAGAGCCCGCCACGGGAAATCTTTCCGATACGGCGACGGGCTATTACCTTTCCTATACCGTGAACCCTTCCACGACGGTCAATCTCCTGCGGGGTATTGTAGCTTCGCCGGCTGTTTCCAACGGCATGCTTTTTGTAGGCACCTATGACGGCATGTTCTGGGCCTTCAGAGCGGCAAAAACCACAGCGATAACTTCGCCGGATAACAATGAGAGCATTATAGACGGCTCGGCGGTTGAGGCGACAATAGCGGGCCCTGATATCTCATCGTACAAACTTGAATACGGGCAGGGGGAAAACCCCTCGGCCTGGACTGAAATATCCTCCGGAACCGCGACAGTCAGTGATTCGGAGATAGCCTATTGGGATACGGCGGGGCTTACTGACGGGATATATTCCCTGAAGCTTACCACCAACAACAATTCCGCGAGAAAGGCGCAAAACCGCGTGGTTATAAACAACGCGCCACGGCCGCCGGCAGCCATAACCGTTCAGGACACACCTTTTGACGGAGGTGGAAGCCTTACGATAAGCTGGCCAAAATCCCCCGACGATGGAGCCCTCTCAAACGATGTGCTCGGCTATCGCCTCTATAAAAGCTCTTATACCGCGGGCTTCGCGCTTATAAAACAACTGGACAAAGGCACAACCTACTATGCCGATTCGCTCTGCACGGTTTACACGACATACTACTATTATGTCACGGCTTTTGATTCCGTAAGTGAATCGGTAAACTCATCAACGGGATGGTCCTACTCACTTTTAGACGGTGTGGAAATAACTCCCGAACTTGGCGGCACGGTTCGCCTTGAGGTTGACGGACTTATTACCGAGGTTGTCGTTGAGCCAGGAAGCGTGGATTCAAAGGTCTGGATAGGCATAAGAATTCCTGAAACCTACGAAAATACCGGAATCGCGAAAAGCGCCAACGCCACAAAAATAGTAAGAGAGTTCGGCGTAACTCCCGAGGGAACCGTATTTCTTAAACCCGTGACAATTAAAATACCTTACCGTGAGTCCGACATAGCAGACATCAAAAGGGACAACCTGCGTATCTACTGGTGGGACACAGGCAAGCTTGAGTGGCGCGTAGTCAACACTTCCGACGCCCTGGCTGAAAAGGGCAGGGTCTGGGCGAGGATTCCGCACTTTTCGCTTTACAGAATTATGGAATACCTTCCCGGCAGGGAAGAACTGCTCGTAAACGACAAGGTTTATACTTACCCTAACCCCGCGAAGGGCAGTAAAGTTGCCTTTAAATACTATCTCGGCGACAAGGCCGATGTGTTTATTGATGTTTATAATGTCGCCGGAGAACGTATAGCCCATTTGCAGAAGGAAGACAACCCGGCGGGCCTTGTCTCGGAGATTGAGTGGGATATCTCGCAGATAGCCAGCGGAGTTTATGTCTACAGAGTTGAGGCAAAAAGCGTTGGCGGTGCCAATGTGGCGATAAAAAAGAAGCTGGCGGTAATTCATTAATAGCGCAGTGGTAAGTATTAAGGGGTATGGGATAAGCGGATAAACATGAATTTGAGTCAATTTAAAAAGTGTCTCATGCCGTCTTTGCGAGGAGTGCAACGACGACGCAATCTCGTAGTTTGTGACGGAAAGTCAAGATTGCTTCTCTCCCTTCGGGAGATCGCAATGACAGGGCATTTTTAAGGGTTTTTCAACAGACTCTATTTGATACTGAGGAATTTAATTATGAATAGACTAATTTATGCGATTGCGTTTGTCTTTTTTCTTGCCACATCCTCCCGCTTACAACTTTTTGCTGCCGTTGCCATTCACCCCAACGCGGGAACCACGGCCGCTTCTTTCTTAAAGCTCGGCGCCGGTTCGCGCGCTGTCTCCATGGGCAATTCCTTCGCCGCTGTCGCCGACGACGCGACAGCCCTGTACTGGAATCCGGCGGGCCTCGCCCAGCTCAAGTATCGCGAGGTTACTATATCACACAACGAGTCCTTTGAAAATATCCGGCACGACTTCGCTGCTTATGCCGCCCCCATGTTTGGCGGAACGGCGGGAGTCGCTCTCTACGGGCTCTATACGCCGAAGGATATTGAGCGAAGGACCGGGCTTAACGAAAGCGACCCTTACGAACCTATTTCTCCGGTTGAAGGTTTGTTTCAGGCTTACGATATGGCCCTTCATGTTTCCTACGCGAGATGGGTAAAAAGAAACCTCTCGCTCGGCGCGAGCCTTAAATTCATTCAGCAGAGCATAGACACCTATTCGGCCGGCGGAGCCGCGGCCGATTTGGGCGCTCTCTATATTTTTGATTCCATGCCGCTTTCGCTGGGCTTCGCCGCGCAGCATATAGGAACACCCGTAAAATTTATTGAAAAGGAATACCAGCTGCCGCTAAACTTCAAACTCGGAGCGGCGTATAAATTCAACAGCAAGCTTACGGCCGCGCTTGACTTAAACCAGCCTAACGATAATTTTCTTTTTGTTTCGGCGGGAGGAGAATACCGGATAATTAAGCTTCTTGCTTTCAGGATGGGCTACAAGTACAGGGTAAACGGGCAGGAGCTCGGCGACCTCTCGGGAATGTCGGCGGGGCTCGGCTTTAATATGCCTCTTTATAACTTTCTTTTAAAGCTGGATTACGCTTTTCTGCCCTTTGGAGTTTTAGGCGACTCGCACAGGATAACTCTCGGAATTCTGTTCGGCCAAAGCGAGGCTTCGGACAAACCGGTACGAAAAATTGAAAAGCAGGCAAAAAAGCAAATAGAGCCTGAAAAAACAGAACCGGCCCCCGCTCTGCCGCAACAGCCGGCTGAATTTTTACCGCTTAAAACTCCTCAAGCCGGATATGTGTATTATGATTTTAAAATCACTTCCAGAATAAAAGCCGCCTCTGGCAAAGGAGCGGTTTATACTCTAAGGGGAATTTCATCCGGCGGCGACATTATGTATTTTGACGGCCTGATTCAAAACTATTCGCCGTCATTTTCAGGTTTTGAGTTCGGCGAAAAACCCGGAGAGGCGGAAGTTTACAAGTCCTTTGTTTTTAAGACCAAACTGCCCGTGAGAGGCTTCTCCTGCAAGGTCCGGGTTGACAAATCATTCGGGGCCGGCCGGGCGGTTGACAAAACAGGAAATCAGATCCGTTCGGAAATAATCGCCGAAGACGCGAAATTCACTTATCACAGGGTTTACCTTGACACGCCGATTCCGTTTTCAATTGTAAAATAGCATGGATAAGAACATCCTGGCAAAAAACATCCTTATTTTAGACGAATTGCGAAGGTTTTCGGAGCTGGTTTGCGGCGCCGGAATGCGGGCGGTTGTTTTAAAGGGCGCGGCTCTTATCGCGCTTGAGCCGGCGTATATCGGGACAAGAGCGATGGACGACATTGATATTTTTGTCCGCGGAGAAGATATGCCGGCAGTAAGAAGCATCATATCCGCCCTGGGGTATTATCCGGTGCCGGGAGACCCCTGGACGCTTAAAAACGGTAAAAGCGGAATTGCCTTTGATCTCTGCGCGGGGCTTTGGTACCTTTCACGGAAAGAAAACGAAGCGGCCTTTCAGGGTTCAAAGCGCTTCCCGCTTAATCAAATCGGCGCGGGCCTGTTTCATCTGCCGCCCGACGAGTTTTTTATACACCTGGCCGCGCACTGCGCGGTTCATCATAACATAAAAGAGAAAAAATGGATTGAGGACATCTCGCTGTTACGGGCCTTATGGCCCAAAGAAACCTCAACAGCGGCCCTCGCGGAAAAGCTTTCAGGATACGGGCTGTGGGAGGCCGCTGGGTTTATGCTTCGTGATGTGAGCGGCGTGGATAAATCCTCAGGAGAGCTTTGGAACAGGCGCCGCGGAAGAAGATTGGCAGGATTTCTGCTCAACTCCGGATTTAACAAAACAATTCCAAACTACGGGCATATCCTTCGTTTCGCCCTGCTCCCCGGAACAAAAAAAATACCGCATCTTCTAAAAGCCCTGTTCCCGTCAGGAGAATTCCTGGCTTTAAGATACGGCCTGACCGGCGCTTCCGCCGTAACAATGTTTCGTTTTTTAAGGCCCTGCATTATGCTGTTTAAACTGCTTCTTCTGCCCTTTAAGAAACTGCGCGCCGCCCCGGCGGCGGATCAATAACTTCCCAGCTCGCCTTTTTTTCTCGTCAACTTTAACGCGATTTTAAAACAGAAAATTCCCGCCGTTATAAGCGCCGCGGCCCACAGAGCCTGCCCCGACAAGTCCGGGAAACTTAAATGCCTTCCTTCCACTATAACGGCTCTCCATCCCAAAAGCGCCGGTGTGGTCGGGATAACGGCCGAAATATGTTTTAAAAAATCCGGCAAAACCGCCACGGGGAAATAAACACCGCTTAAAATATCTATCGGCGCGCTCAAAAGCCAGCTTACCGGGTCTCCGCGTTTTAGATACATTACAAAAGACGCCGAAATAAGCCCGAGGCCCGCGAAAGCAATTCCGTTGACAAAGATAAGCAGCAGGAAATACGGATCCGGCTTAACCGCCGCGCCGAAAACATAAAAGGAAACCGCGAGGTAGGAAAAAACTTCAAGCAAAAGCACTATGAATTTCAGCAGGACGGAAGAAAAAAGCACGACAACGGGATTTTTCGGCGACAGGAATAGCAGTTCCGCCGTACCCCAGTACTGCTCCTGGCGGACAACCTGCGCGAAAATATTTATCCAGAACTGGAAAAACCTTGAAAAGATCAGTCCCACGACCACAAAATCAAAATAACCCGGTTTTGAAAGGTATCCCGCGATGAAATAAAATATCGCCATCTGAAAAACAAAATCCGCGAACTTTATCAGCAAATGAAAGCGGTATTTTTTTTCTATCGCGAGATCTCTTAATATAAAAGCGCCAAGGATATTCATAACCGGCCTTCCGATATTTTTCCGTTTTCCAGGACCCCGTGCCTGGCTCCGAAATACGCGGCTATCTCCCTGTCATGCGTCGCCACCAGCACGGAGGCCTGCCTCTGGCCGGCCTCCCGTTTAATGGCTCCCAGCAGCGCCTCGCGGTATTTGTCATCCAGGCTCTTTGTCGGTTCGTCCAAGAGCAGGACCTTAGGCGAGGGGAGAAAGGCCCGCGCCAGCGACACCCTCTGCCTGACTCCGGAAGAACAGTGAAAGACTGGTATATTCGCGTAGTCGGACAAGCCGAACTCCGATGAAATCTCGGAGAAGCGCTTCTTGAATTCTTCACTGTTCATTTCAAACAGCCCGGCGTAAAACCTGAGATTTTCATAAACGCTGAGCATCTGATAGAAACTTTTCTCGCTGTCGCACGAAACGCCTATGCTCCGCCTGGCCTTCGCGGGCTCTTTGGCGGTATCAAAACCGCATACGGATATCCCGCCCGAGTCTTTTTCCACGAGCCCGGAAATTAGTTTTAACAAAGTGGTTTTACCTGAGCCGTTCCGGCCGAAAAGCGAAAAAACCTCGGAAGCTTCCAGGCTCAGATTAAGCCCGGAAATAACGCTTTTAGAGCCTCCGTTGTCTGTGAATGATTTAAACAGGCCTGTAAGTATAATATTCATTGTATTTACCGTTTCATTTTAGCTTTTTTTCCTTGACTAATCAATTTTATTTATATAGAATTTGTTTGAAAATTGCGGTAAATTTACTCATCTCAGGAGCATGTTTCTAAAAAAATAAGAACATGGATAAATTCCTCTTAATTACCTTCAAAGACCCTGTGCTTCTTACCTCATCCGTATTTATCGTTATAACCATCGGCATGCTTTATTGGGCCTTTTCAAAACTAAAGTCCGGAGCGAAAGCTTCGGGGGAAGACACCCAGTATGAGCCGGAAGAGGAAACGCCTGAAACGCGCGCCGGCGACAACTCCGGCCTTACCGAAGCAAGGCTTCAGGAAATAGCCTCGCAGATCGGCGAGGTCAACCGCAGACTTTCCGAAATTGAAAAACTTCTTAAAGAAAATAAACCCTCGGAGCAGACTATCCCGGGCCTGCCCACGGCTCCGGACATGGAAAAATTCATAAAAAGGATAGAGGCGCGCCTGGAGCATATATCCTCCGAATCAGCCGCTCCCGGCACGGACCTTTCCAATCTGGAAGCGAAACTTGAAGGCATTCACAAGCTGCTGATTATTCTAACCGACAGCGGAAGCACGGAACCGAAATGAACAGGCAAAACCTGATATCGCTGATATTGCTGGACGCCATACTGCTTTTTATCGCTTTGGGTATGTTCGGATACCGCTACTACTCCGTAACCAAAGCTTCCGCGCCGGCCGCGGCCGTGCCGCAGCCGTCTAAAACCGCGGCCATACCGTCACCTCAGGCGCGGGCGCAGGAAGCCGATAGAATAAAACCGCAGACTGAAAAACCGGCCGCGAATGGTTTTAAGATAACCAGAAACATCGGCTTTACTTACCGCAGCTCAAAAGCAAGAAAAGTGGAAGTTATAGGCGACTTTAACGACTGGATACCGCGAAAGATGACAAAAGGGAAAGACTACAAATGGGCCGTGACTCTGGCCCTGGAACCCGGCGAATACGCCTATAACTTCGTGGTGGACGGCAGGCCAATCAGAGACCCGAACAATTCAAAAGTCTGCGACGCAGGACGGGGTTTTCCTAATTCTTACTTAAAGGTAAGCCCGCATGAGCAGAGAATACCCTAAAACCGGCACACCATAAATAATGAAATACAAAAGGGTTATAAAATATCCCGCATTAATAGCCGCTCTATTCGTAATTTTTTCCTTCCAGTCAGCCTCGTACTCCGATCAGGCGGCGAACCAAAGCTTAAAAAAAGATATTGAGTACTACCACAGGGTTTCCAGAGAAAAATCCCTCAACAAAAACGACAGAAAATTCATACTTTTAAGAATTGAGGAAAAGTACGCCGGCTCTCCGGTTGATCTTGCCCCTCTTAACAAGGAATTTGAGAAACTTGACGGCACGCCACAGCCGAGACAGGCGTCGGGCAGCGTTGACAAAATACTTGTCTCCGAAACACCGTCTGATTCAATAATTACGGTGCAGACAACTGGAGCGGAGCGCGCGAACCATTTTGTTTTAAAGGACGCCGATCCGGCGGTCCCGGTCAAGATAGTCCTGGACATCTATGGAGCTCGGGAAAAACTGATTTCAAAAGCCAGGGATATCAGGCTTAAGCGCGGCGCTTTTTCAAGAGTTCAGGCGGCCCAGTTTGAGGAAAGCCCGGATTTTATAGTCAGGGTTGTGGCTGAGCTGAGAAAAGACAAACCCTATAAGGTCACAGATAAAAACGGCTCCTGGGTTATATCCGTAAAAAAGGACGAACCCGCGCAAAAGTCAGCGCCAGCAAAGAATCTTATTTTGCCAAAATCACAGGCCAAAACGCCCGAAGCGCGGACGCCCCTGCAAATCAGCGCTTCAACCGGCACGCCGACACAACCCTCAGCACAGCCTTCCGTGAAAAGCGATATCTCTTCAAGCTATATTATTGAGGCGGGCGATGTCCTTGCCATTTCGGTTTACCCGGCCGAGGAACTCTCCAGGGAAGTCATCGTGCAGCCCGACGGTATGATCTCATTTCCGCTTATCGGCTCGGCAAGAGCCAAATCCCTGACTCCGGAACAGCTTGCCAGGTCAATGAGCGAAGAGCTCGGCAAGTACCTTTCCAATCCGCAGGTGAATATCACCGTAAAACAGTTCGCGAGACGGCAGATCTTTATTACGGGCGAAGTAAAATCCGCCGGAGCCTACAATTACAAGGAGAACCTGCGGCTGATGGAATTTATTTCTTCCGTGGGCGGATTCACCGATAACGCCGACAGACGCGCGGTCAAGATTTACCGCGGCCCTCCTACTAAACGGCAGACCCACACCATAAATGTTGAAGAAATAATAAGCACGGGCGATTTCACGCGCGATTTTCTTTTGGAACCCGCCGATATTATTGAGGTTTCCAAGGGGAAAAACAGAATATCGGTTCTCGGAGAAGCGAGAACTCCAGGCTATTACGACTTTAAAGACAACATGAAACTGCTGGAACTGATATCGCAGGCGGGAGGGTTCACCGAGAGCGCCCTGATATCCCAGATAAAAATAATCAGGCCGGACAAACTCAACGCCCAGAAAGTCATCAAAGTAAACCTTGTGAGGACTCTTGAAGGAAAACAAAAAGATATTGTTGTTGAGCAGGGAGATACCGTTTACATACCGAAAAAAAGTTTGGCTTCGGCAAATACATTCTTAAACAATATCCTGCCCTGGCTGAGCCTGATATCGCTGATAATTGTTATCAGGGCCGGTATTTGATTGATGTCAGCATAAAGGATAAATCATGGCGCAGTATGAACTGAATTTAAGCGATTATTGGCGGGTACTCAAGAAAAGGCGCTGGGTTATATTTGTGACCCTGTTGGCCGTGCTCGGCTCCGTGACTGTTTTTACCAACCTGCAGACACCGATTTATCAGGCTACCGCCACGGTAAAAGTTGAGCCAAACATGAGCATTCCAGGGGTAGTCACCGACCAGATGTACGACTCCTACACAGCTCTTAACACCGAGGTGAAAATAATAAAAAGCACCATAGTCGCCGAAAGGGCCGCGTTGAAACTCGGGCTTTTAAGCGATGATATGACGCCCGACCATAGACAGGCTGTTGTCGGCGCCGTGCTGGGAAAAATAAGCGCGGAACGGGTAGGAGACACCAACCTGATAACCATCTCGGCAACCTCCTCTAACCCGGCCGAAACCGCCAAAGTCGCTAACACTACCGCCGAAGTTTACATTGAAAAAGGCATTGAGGACCGCAACAGGCGCGCCCGCGAATTGAGGGAATTCGTTGAAATTCAGCTCAGAGATGCCGAGGAAAAATTAAAAAGTTCCGAAGATGAGCTTAAAAGATACACGGAAAAATCCGGAGCAAAGGGCGTGGGCGGGTATATGTCCACGCGGCTCGTTGACCTTGAGACCAAGAAAGGCGATCTGCTGAAAAGATATACCGAACAGCACCCCGAGGTACAGCGGCTGGAGCAGCAGATACAAAACATTGAGTCGCAGATGAAGCAGCTCCCCACCGAAGAGCTTGAGTACGCCAGGCTCAACCGCGAAGTAAACATTAACGAAGAACTTTACACCCTGCTTTCCAAGAGGTATAAAGAAGCGCAGATTTCAGAAGCCGACAGAGTACAGTCGGCGTTTGTCGTCACTCCGGCAACCGAACCAACCTCTCCGACAAAACCGAACAAATTGACCAACATCACCATAGGCGCCCTTTTAGGCATTTTCCTCGGGCTTCTTTTCGCTCTGATCATTGAGAACCTGGATACCTCCATCGGCACCATTGAAGATGTGGAAAAATTCCTGGGCATTCCGGTTTTGGGCATTATTCCTCACATAGAAGCGGAAAAGAAGCAAAAGAAATTTTTTTCGCGGCCCCAGGTTCATGAAAAATCAACTGACCTGCTGCGCCTCAAACTCATAGTGAATCACAGCACAAAATCGCCTTTCGTTGAGGCATACCATACCCTCCGGACCAATCTAACTTTTTCACTGCTGAAGAAAACGGGAAACATCATAGCTTTCACGAGCGCGGGCATCGGAGAAGGTAAAACGGTTACTTCGTCTAATTTTGCCCTGGCCGCTGCTCAAAGCGGCATTAAAACTCTTTTGGTTGAAGCCGACCTGAGGCGCCCGATCCTGCACAGAATTTTCGGTTTAAAGAGAGATCCCGGCTTTACGGACTGTTTGATAGGAACCCGAAAGTGGCAGGATGTCGCCAGGGGAACAACCGATTTTCTGATGAGCGAGCTTAACATGGAGAAGATTCTTCAGTTCCCTGGAATAGAGAACCTCAAAGTCATTACATCGGGCCCTATTCCGCCCAATCCCGTAGACCTTTTCAATTCTCCGGGCCTGAAAGTTATGCTTGACGAAATGGCCCGTCAATATGAGCTTGTCGTGCTGGACTGCCCTCCGGCGCTTCTTTTCGCCGACCCGCTTATAGTGGGAACAAAAACCACGGGCACCATACTGGTTTACAGAGCGGGGAATGTTCCGAGAGGCGCCCTGAAGCGCGCCAAGGAACAGCTCTCCAATGTGAAAGTTCCCGTCATAGGCGTCGTTCTCAACGACATAACTTCTTCAGAAATGGAACCGCACTACGGATACTACTTTTCTTATAAGTATTACGATACAAGGAATGAAGCCAAAAAACAGGAAAACGCGTAATGAACCGGCCGCTCGTCCTTATTATTGCCATGATAGCCTCAATCGTACTGGCTATTTTGATCGGGCGGCTCCTTACCGTAAATATTGTCATCCCCATCGCTATAGTACTTGGTCTTTTTGTCGGATTTTTAACATTTCAGAATCCGGAGAATGGATTAATTGTAATAATTTTTTCCATGCTTTTATCCCCGGAAATACCTATCGGCACCTTAGCCGGGCCCAACAATATGGCCAGCCGGGCTATCGGCATAAGAGTAGACGATGTTCTAATCATTGTAGTTTTTCTCGCCTGGCTTGCGCATACAGCGATAGATAAAAATTGGAAAGGGTTTGTCAGAACGCCATTTAACAACATACTATTGTTTATGACAACCCTTTACATAGTCAGCACGGCAATCGGCATAATCAACGGAAATGTCAACTTGGCCAGGGGCATATTATTTGGACTGAAATATATTGAGTATCTGATTATTTACTGGCTGGTTGTAAATGTTTCGTCAAAGGCTTCGCTGCCGAAATATCTCTATGCCGGGCTGATAACATTCATTATTGTAATGATACACTCCTATTCGCTTTTCGGGTCAGTCAACAGGGTTTACGCGCCGTTTGATTCCCAGGCGGGAGGGGAGCCGGCAACACTCGGAGGATATTATTTAATAATATACGCGATATTATTCTCTTTGATCCTTCACGCGAAATCAACACCGGTTCGCGTCGCTATTATCAGCCTTATTCTCATCTCAATGCCGACTTTCATGAAAACACTGTCAAGAGCCTCATTCCTTGGGTTTGTTCCAATGGTGCTCAGCATGCTGTTATTGACAAGGAAAAGGAAGATATTGTTCGGGCTGATACTGTTGACGGGCGTCCTGCTCATGCCGATACTTTTCCAGAGTTATTACACCGAATTGATAGACCGCGTTAAATACACTTTTACCGGCGCCCACATGCAGGGTTATCAGACACTGAAACTCGCGGGAGCAAAAATAGAAGATCAATCCGCGCTTGAAAGAGTTCTCAGCTGGGAAAGAACCGTAAATGTCTATTTTCTGAAAAATGCGCGCACCATGCTCATAGGCAACGGCATTACAGGCATCAGGTTCACTGAAGGCCAGTTCTTTCTTCTGCTTGGCGAACTGGGCCTTCTGGGCGTGATAACTTTTTACTGGATGCAAATCAAGATCATGTTATCCAGCTATAAATTATACCTTACATCTGATGAACCTATCACACAGAGCCTGGCTTTGGGCATGATAGCTGTTTTTGTGGGGCTTACTTTTCAGTCTCTGACGACAAACACATTTATTATTGTCAGAATAATGGAGCCTTTCTGGTTTCTTGTCGCGATCGTAGCTTTCCTCATTGAACAAAACAAAGACGCGCGCGCTCAACAGCAAACTGTCATTAAAACCGTTTAAAGGCAAAATATAAGGAGATATCTTTGAAGTATTTACGCGACCTGACTGCCGCGGCGCTGAAAAGATTTGACGCCCTGTCGGGCACAAGCTTAAAACCGGCGGTTGGCGGCATTTACAGATGGCTGTTGAAGTTATCCTCGTTAGTGAGGAGAAGAACCGATCCCGCGATTATCAGAACGCTTTGTTTCCTGAAAATATACAAACCAAAAGAATTGAAATTGAATCTCGGATGCGGGACCAAACATTTCAAAGGATACCTTAATGTTGATATCTGGATAACACAGGCTACTGATGTCATTTCAGACATAACCAGGCTGCCCTGGCCCGACGGCTCAGCGCAAATTATTGAAGCTTATCATGTAATAGAACATATTTCTCACACGAGAATCTCCGCCGTGCTTAAGGAGTGGAACCGGGTATTGGCTAAAAACGGCCAGCTTATACTTGAAATGCCGCATTTTGACAACGCGATAAAAGAATATTTCAACGGAAACGAAGAGCGCCTTATGAATGTTTTCGGGAGACAGAGGTGCCCCGGCGACACGCATCTTTTCGGTTACAATCCGCAGCGTTTGGTAAGGATTCTTGAAAACGCCGGATTTACCGGTTTTACCGAGGAACAGCCCACGGGAACTCAAATAACCCAGGAACCCTGCTTCAGGCTCAAGTGCGCGAAAAAATGATTACTGAGAGGCTTAAACTATGTGTAACCAGGCTTGCGTAGACTTTATTAAGAAAAGCTTAAACCAGGGCAATGTCAGGGGGAAATCTGTTATTGAGGTGGGGGCATTGAATGTTAACGGCTCGGCAAGAGCTTACATTGAGACCCTGTCACCGGCTAAATATATTGGCGTTGACATAGAGAAAGGCCCGGGAGTGGACGAGGTATGCGACGCGGAGCAGCTTCTTGAGCGCTTCAACAATGAATCCTTTGATATTTTAATTTCAACGGAAGTCATTGAACATGTTAAGGATTGGAAGCTCGTATTGCATAATTTTAAAAACATTTTAAAACCTGGCGGCATGATCGTTATAACAACAAGGTCTTTCGGCTATCCTTATCACGGCTATCCTTACGATTATTGGCGGTTTGAAACTTCGGATTTTGAAAGTATTTTTTCCGACTTTAAGATTCAGAGCGTGGAAAAAGATTTATCTAAGCCCGGGGCCTTTATCGCTGCGGTCAAACCGGATAATTTCATTGAAACCGCGCTGTCCGGTTATCGCCTCTTTTCAATGATCTGCAACGATAGAGTTGTAGGCATATCCGCCGGGGATATCGTTAAATTTAAAATCCTGCGCGGCATTACAATATTGGCCTCAAAACTAATCCCGGGGGCGTTAAAACCTGTGATAAAGAAGTATATATTAAGGCGCGGAGCATAAGGCAACTCAGCGGGAGCCATTCTATATGACGGAGCATTATTCTTTACAGCAAATCAAACAATCCTTCACTCAGAAAATAATTTGGGAAAAGCAGTTCCCCGTCAGTTATTATTTATTCAGGCCGGTATCGTTCTACGCGGCATACCTGATATTACGGATTACTCATTCCCCGAGCAGAGTTGCTTTTGCCGGCTTGTTTATCGGGATGACGGGCAATATTTCTTTTCTGTTCATGGACAAACTCGGCATATTTGCCGGCATAGTATTGTTAATGCTCTGCGCCCTCTCGGACGCTGTTGACGGCAATATCGCAAGAACCACAAAAAATGTAACCTATTACGGAAAATATCTTGACAGTGTCCTGGGCGCGGTGGCAGAGGGGAGCTTCCCGTTTTTCCTCGGCGCCGGGCTCTACCTTTATAACACCAATTCAATTTATCTTAATCCGTTAGCCCTGCCTGACAGCGAAATAAAGTTCCTCATGCTGCTTTGTGGTTCAGTCATCATGGGGGGGATAGTATTTTCAAACAAGATCGCCGAAACCTATGATTATCAGCGCATACAAAAGGAAAAAGACAGCAATGGATTTAAGCATGAGATCAACGCGCAGATCGGAACATCTACTTTCAGCGGGAACATATTCTATTTAGTTTTTGTTAATCTGCACGCCTTTAATCTTCAGCTTCTTTTCCTGCTTATTTGCGCCCTTTTAAACATTGTTGATGTTTTTATGTTTGTGTTCGCTTCTTATTACTTATTCAGGATTATATTCAATTTGACATTTTATACCCATAGGGCGGGCGCCAGGTTGAACAAATAACATGCGACTTCAAATAATAGACAAAATAAGGAATTATTTTTCTAAACAGAGTTCATTAAAGCAGCAAACCTCAAGAAATGTATTCTGGGCTTTTTCCGGAACAAGCCTACTTCAACTTTCAAATTTAGCCGCGTCAGTGATAGTCGCGAGATACATAGGGCAGAATTCCTTCGGAGCGCTCGGTGTCTTAAATACCACTCTTTCAATGTTTGTCGGTTTTGCCGGATTGAGCATGGGGGTGACCGCGACAAAGCATGTCGCTGAGTTTCGCAACAGCGATCCTGCCAGAGCGGGAAAAATAATCGGGCTTTCTCATGTAGTTTCGCTGATAACCGGCGCCGTAATAGCATCCCTGGTTTTTATATTCGCCCCCGCCATCGCTTCCAAAGCGCTCAATGCGCCCGCATTAAGCAATCTTTTAAGGCTTGCCTGTGTCATCCTGTTAACCAACGCGTTTAACGGCTCTATTTCGGGAGCCCTGGTCGGGCTTGAGGCTTTTAAGAAAATCGCCAAGCTGAATTTAGTTTTGTCTCTGGTGAATTTTATATTTGTTTTTATCGGGGTAAATCTCCTCGGATTGACAGGCGTTATCTTTGCGATGATAGCTTCCGCCTTTTTGTCCTTGAGCGCGAATTACCTTATTCTGAGGAAACTGGCAGCGCAGAACAATATCAAAATTCAGTATACGGGCCTCAAAAGCGAACTGCCAATCCTGTGGAATTTTTCCATACCCGCGTTGCTTTCCACATCAATAGCAACGCCTGTCATGTGGTTATCTCTTACATTCCTGGTTAACAAACCGGGAGGATACGGTGAAATGGGAATTTTTAACGCGGCATTTCAATGGAGAACTTTTATTCTGTTTATTCCCAATATTATTAATCAGGCATCTTTACCGATCTTCTCAAACCTGTACGGGAACAAAAACTATGCCGCCCACTCAAAACTGGTGACATATAATCTTCTGGTTATTTGTTTGTTTTCTTTTCTGGTATGGGGAATAATATCTATTTTTTCAAAACAAATAATGTCCATTTACGGGCCGGGTTTTGCAAACGGTTCAATGACGATGATACTGCTGACCGCGGCGACAGTTTTTCATGTCTCATCGGGGGTAATCGGGCAATATATGTTCAGTACTTCTAAAATTTGGCATATCTTCACGGTAAATTCCATCTGGGCCGTAATTCTGATTATTTCATCCTACTATCTCACCTCAAAAGGTTCCGTCGGATTAGCGTTAGCCTACCTGATTTCATACGGCGCGTTGACAGCGTGCGTCGCCTATTACACATTTATTTTGAAAAGAAACGAATTTTTCGCAAAAGGAGCGCGGCCAGTATGATTAAAGCGATTGCCAGGTCAATTTTAAGCTCATTAGGTTACGAAATCAGGAAGAAATATGAAAGGGGGTTTTATGCTCCCTACCTTGCTAAGCTTTGCAGCCCTAAAACCGTTATTGATGTCGGCATAGGAAACGGCACTCATGAACTCTACAAGGCGTTCCCGAGAGCTAAATTTGTTTTAATTGAGCCTCTGACGGAGTTTCAGGACAGCATCAAAAAGATATTGAGCTCCTATAACGCCATGGTTTACTATAAGGCGCTCGGGAGGCAAAGCGGGCAGATGGAAATAGAAGTAAATACTGCCGACCCGTTATTATCGTCTTTTAACAAAAGGCCGGGACAGGCAGCGGCGTCTTATAAGAAACAAATTGAAGTTACGACTTTAAATCAGATTTTTAAAGATAACAGCCAATTTGATGAACCGATACTTCTGAAAATTGATACTGAGGGCCACGAACTGGAGGTGCTTGCGGGCGCTTCCGAAGTATTAAACCGGATAGACACCGTAATTCTTGAAGTCTCAATTCGCAAGAGGTTTGAAAATAGCTATGATTTCGCGGAGATAATAAATTTCATGCACAGCCATGGCTTTAAGGTTTTTGATTTTCTTACTATATGCTACGAGAAAGATGTGCCCGGAGCAAATCTGACGGATATAGTATTTAAAAGAAAGTAATATTTGTGCTGTTTTCGCGCGCAAGCCGCTTAACGGTTAAAACGCCGGTTGCGGCAAAGCTTGAACCGCGTCACGCGGAAACCAACGGGTTTAAAATGCCGGATAAAAAACAATGCAAAATATTTTATTTTCTTCATGACCTGGCGCCCTTCGGGGCCCAGAGAGCGGTTCTTTACGCCGTTAAGAATATTGATAAGGCGGCCTTTTCTGTTTTTGTATGCAGTTTGTGGCACGAAGAGACGATGAAAGCCGATTTTGAGAACGCCGGCGCAAAAGTTGTGCTCCTGCGCGCAAAAAGATTTTTTGACATTTTCGCGTGGCTGCGCCTTGTCACAACGCTTAAACGGCTGCGGCCGGACATAATTCATACAACCATACCGGAACTCGGCGTAATTGTAAGATTTTTGAAATTTATCCTTCCCGGAACAAAGATCGTTCACACTTTCCAAAACCCGTTGTCCTCGGAAACCTCTTTCTGGCGGTCCCTCAACGCTAAAACCATCGGGCTATGCGACTTCGTTACATTCGCGTCTTTAGGGATCGTCACTGAAGTTTTGGATGCCGCGCCGGTTATAAAAAGTAAATACGCTGTAATTCAGAACTCGGTTACTCTAAACGAGCACTCAGGCCAAAAATCCGATATCAGAAAAGAATTCAAAATAGACGCTTCAGCCAGGCTTCTGGTATGCAACGGAAGGCTAACCAGGCAAAAAGGCCAGGAATTTTTAATTGACGCCCTGAATATTCTGGCAGACAAAGGCTTAAACCTGAAATTAATGCTTGTCGGCGATGGGGACCAGCTTGATTACTTCAAACAAAGAACCGTAAATCTCGGATTAACCGATTCTGTTATCTTTGCGGGAAGAAGGATGGACATACCTTCAATACTGCAGGCAGCCGATATTTACGCCGCCGCTTCAAGATGGGAATCTTTTAATATTGCTCTCGGAGAAGCTATGCTCGCGGGCCTGCCCTGCGTCGCGTCGGATATTCCCGGTCATAAAGACCTGGCTGAGAATCACAAAACGGCGATACTGGTTAAAGCGGAAAACTCAGCCGATACCGCCGCCGCGATAGAATGGATTCTTGAACACGCGGAGGAATCAAAAACTATCGCGGAAACAGCAAAAAAAAGAGTCGCGGAAGAATTTACTCCGGAAAAAATGGGCAGAAAATATCAGGATCTATATTTGAGCCTGTGCAAATGAACAGAAAGCCGCGCCTGCGCGGCAGATAAGTTTTTCAGCAAGGATAATATGCCAAAGAAAATATTTTATGTCGTGGCAAACGGCTTTTTCGGCGGAGGGGAAAGGGTATTCCTTCAGCTTGCCGCGAAACTTGACAAGAATGAATTTGAGCCGATTTTTATATGCGGCGGCAGCGCCCCCTTGTTGTCCGCGTTAAAAACTCAGGGTTTGAGAACAATAAGCGCCGATTTCGGCAGACAGTTCAACCCCGGCATCATTTTTCACCTGCTAAAAATATTGCGGAGGGAATCGCCGGATGTAATTCACGCTCAGGGCGCCAGGGTATGCTTCTACTTAAGAATAGCTTCTTTTCTGGCCTGGCGGCGCGCTTCAAGGCCGGTTATTATTTCAACGGTTGCCGCTCCGGTTGAAGAATATGATGTCCATCAGTTCAGGAAGATTATTTATACATTTTTAGATAAACTCACTGAAAAAATTGACGATCATTTTATCGCGGTGACAGAATCCATAAAAAACGGTATTTTGCGGGTGCATAAAATATCTCCCGATAAAATTTCGGTCATTCACAACGGCATTGAGCTGGATCACTTTTCGCCGGAGAAAACAGACAGCGAAACATTTAGAAAAGAGTTAAACATTGACTCCTCGGTAAAACTCATTGTTTCCATCGGAAGGCTTTCAAATGTCAAAGGCTTTGAATATTTAATTGAGGCCGCGAAACTTATCTTTAAGGAAAACCCCGAGGCTAACCTTAAGTTCGCGATCGCGGGAGAGGGAGAACTGCGGCAGGAGCTTGAAACAAAAATCAGAGAGAGCCGGCTGCAGGGCAAAGTGATACTCCTGGGCCACAGAACCGACACAAATATGATACTCGCGGCATCCGACATATTTGTTTTGCCGTCAATACGCGAAGGTTTCCCCATGTGCCTGCTTGAGGCCATGGCAATGAAAAAGGCAATAATTTCGTCGGATTTCGCGGGAGTTAACGAAATTTTGGCTGACTATTCGGACGGGCTTGTAATACCGGCAAAAAACATCCCGGCCCTGAAGGATGCGATCAATAAACTTTTAAATAACACGGCGCTGGCCGCTGAATTATCTGCCGGCGCGCACAGAAAAGTTTCAGAGTCATTCGGCATAAACAAAACAATCGCGCTGCACATTGACGCCTATAACCGCTGCCTTTTTAAAAAATTTACCCCGATAAAAAAAATTCTTATAATTAATGTCTCTGGGATCGGCGATTTTGTGGAATCCGCGCGGGCCATTCAGTCAATTATCAGCAAATTTCCGCATTCAAAGATTGACCTGCTGGTCTCGTCAAAAGTTTTTGATTACGCGAAGGATTTCCCGCGCGTCAACAAAGTATTTTCATTCCCGGTCGCGCGCGCTAAAGGCTATCCGGAATTCAGCTTCAAAATATATTTTTCGCTGGCAGGGCTATTGTTAAAACTGAGAGCCGCTAAATATGACCTTGCGGCTAACCTCTTTGAGATAACCACGGTTGGCGGAATGCTGAGGATGTTCCTGCTATTTTTGGTGATTAACCCTAAAAAAAGTGCCGGAAGAAACACGGACGGCAGAGGATTTTTCTTCAGCAGGCAGGTTGCGGAAAACAGCGGCGAGGCGCGCAACCGGGTATACTATTTTGATAAAATTTCAGAAGTAATAACGGGAGATAAAGCAATACGGGATTTCAAACTGTTTTACAGCGACGCGGACAAGGATCAGGTTGAAAAACTTCTGCAAAACTGGGGCATCGGCCCGGCGGATAAGCTGGTCCTGCTTAATCCCGGTTCCGACAGGCCTTCAAGGAGATGGAGTTCGGATAACTTCGCGCTCACAGCTGACCAGCTCGCGCGCGAGTATTCCACAAAAACTATAATATTAGGCAGTAAGAATGAAAAAGACTTATCCGATTCAATCGCGGGTAAAATGCATGCCCCGGTTTTCTCATCGGCCGGACTTATCAGTATCGGGCAGTTGGTGTGCCTGATCTCTAAAGCCAGGCTTTTGCTGACAACAGACAGCGCGGCGATGCATATGGCGGGATTATTGAATGTGCCTCTGGTTGCCCTTATGGGCCCCGGCTCGCCGGAGCGTAATACTCCCTATGGGACTAATTCAAAAATGGCTATACTCCACAAAGAAGTCGGATGCAACCCTTGTTTTTACTGGGATTGCCCTAAACAGGACTTTATGAAATGCATGAATATAATAACACCTCAAGAGGTGCTGTCTGAGGTTGAAAAATTTAACACCTTATGAAAAAGAAAATATTCCTTATAATAACCAGGCTGGATGCCGGCGGCTCATCCGAAGCGGTGCTGGCGATAAAAAACGGGCTAAGTGAAAAATACGATATCTCTGTTCTGAGCGGGCCGGGCGACAGGAAGCCAGACATTCTCGTGCCTTCACTGCAAAGAGAAACTAACCCCGTTAAGGACCTGAGAGCACTGATTGAACTGATAAATATTTTAAAAGAGCACAGGCCGGACATAGTCCAGACAAATACCTCCAAAGCGGGATTTATCGGCCGCTGGGCCGCGAAATTCGCCGGAATAAATAGAATTATTCATATGCCTCACGGCCATGTTTTCTACGGCTATGAATTCAGCGGTATTAAAACAAAACTTTTTCTGCTTCTGGAAAAGCTCTCGGCTCCGATAACCGGTATACTTATTGCGCTGACTCAGGGCGAGAAAAATGAGTCTCTGCTGTTGGGGGTGGGCAAACCGGAACAGTGGGAGATAGTTCATCCCTGCGTTGATAAAACTGAAATGACTCCCAAAAGGACAAGAGAGGAAGTCAGGCGCGAATTAAATATCCCGGACTCGGCCGTAGTAATCGGATGCGTGGCAAGGCTTGTGCCGGTTAAAGGCGTTATATATCTGGTGGAGGCGGCGGCGCTTTTGGAAAAATTAGCCGCAGAGGAAACGAGGTACCTTGTGGTGGGCGACGGCCCGCTCGGGCAGGAGATCAAATCAAAAGTATTTTCACTCGGCTTAACAAACCGATTTATTTTTACCGGTATGAGGAATGATGTTCCGGATATGATGTCTGCCATGGATATTTATGTCCAGCCTTCGCTCAACGAGGGCATGGGAAAAACGCTTGTGCAGGCGCACGCGGCCGGGCTTCCGATAGTCGCGTCCAGAGTTCAGGGAATCCCTGATGTGGTAGCGGAAGGGAAAACGGGTTTTCTGGTGCCGCCGGCGGATGCTCTGGGATTGTCTGAAAAGATTTCGGCCCTGGTATCAAGTCCGGAACTTAGAAAACAAATGGGCGGGGCAGGCAAAGAAAGCGTCTTAAGAAAAGAAAACGGACTGGAGTATTTCGGCAAAGAGAGAATGCTGTATTTGATAGACAAAATTTATGAAAATATTTCGCGCTGAAACAATTCTATTCCTGTTAATGCTTATGAGCATGCGCAATGCTCTTTACTCCGAACAAACAGAACAATACAAACAGGTTTCCTGCGCCGTGCATGTTCATTCAAATTACAGCGGCGGCAAAAATCAAAACCTCTCGGAGGTTGTAAAGAAGGCTATTGAAAAAAAGATAGCCGTGCTGGTGCCCACCGATCACGCGATTATGAAGTGGGAATACGGAATATTCCCGCTGCGCAATCTGCTGAAGGCAAGCAAATCAGAGAATTCCATTTTAAAACTCGGCCCGAAAAACTATCTTGAAGAAATCCGAAAGCTTCAGGAGCAAAATCCCGAAATACTGCTGATTCCGGGAACCGAAACAGCCGCCTACTATTACTGGAGCGGATCTCCTCTCAAAGGAGATTTGAAGCTTAATGACTGGCACAAACATATGCTTCTCATAGGAATGGATAAAGAAACCGACTACAAAAATCTTCCGCTCCTCTCCAACTGGAATGTAGGAAAATTTAACTTCCTCGCGTTTTGGCCGGTTCTATTGATGCTTTTAGCCTACGCGGCCCCCGACAAACGCGTCAGGATATTTCTTTTTGCTGTTTCAGCGCTTATTCTGTTAAACAACTACCCGTTCAGAATTACCGGCTATGGCCAGTACAGCGGCTCTAAAGGGGAAAAGCCTTATCAGGCGTTGATTGATTACGCCGGAAGCAAAGGAGCCCTTGTTTTTTGGGCTCACCCGGACGCTCCAAACTGGGCAAAACCCGTAAAGGTCGGCCCCGCCTCAATAGCGACAAAACAGTACTCTCAAAGCCTGCTTGAGAATACAGGCTATGACGGCTTTGCCGTATTTTCCGAGGGATACAAAGTAACAGGGGCTATCGGCGGCCCCTGGGACAAGGCACTAATGGAATACTGCGCCGGCGCCAGGGAAAAGCCCGTATGGGCCATCGGCGAACTGGATTACAACGGCGAATATCCTAAAAACATGGCCGATATTCAGAACATGCTGTGGGTAAAAACACTTGACAAAAGCTCCGTGTTGAACGCCCTTAAAAACGGAATATTTTATGTCAGGTGGGCCAAGGAAAGCTGGGGTGTAAATCTCCTGGACTTTAATGTTAAAAGCGGGAAGCGCCAGTGGCTTTATGGAAGGGAATTGCCCTACGATGGCAAGCCGCGGATAGTTATTTCTCTTGAGGCAAGCGATGCCGGGCAGCATCCCGCAAAAATAAATATTATCAAGAACGGAAAACTATTAAATACCATGCATGTAACTCTCCCGGGGCGTTTTGCCTTTGAGGACTTTTCTGAAATTGAAGACGGAAAAAGCTACTACAGGGTATTTGTTGATGCCGGTTATCCGAATTATATAATTACAAATCCTGTTTTTGTGGATAAAAAGTAATTTGGCACGAATTCAATTTGTTTTTTTATGGGAGGAAAACAAATGGTTATGAAAAAAACTGAGTACTTAAAGGTCCGAAAAACAAAAATGCCGGATTTCATCATAAAAACTGCCGGCTGGCTTTTTCCCTATGTAATACCGAGCCAGTTGAGGATGTTTTTATTGAAGCTGATGGGCGTAAAACTCGGAAAAAAAATCTATATCGGGCGCATGACGCTGATTGACGATAATTTTCCGGAATTGCTGACAATAGAGGACGATGTCATAATTTCATACGGATGCATGATTTTCATGCATGACGCCTCAAAGCCGGACGATATGACGGTGGCCCCCGTTACCATAAAGAAGGGCGCTTATCTCGGGCTTGCGTCGCGGGTACTGCAGGGTGTAACTATCGGCGAGAATGCTGTTGTCGGAGCCTGCGCGCTTGTGACAAAAGATGTCGCTCCCGGGCAAACTGTTATCGGGATTCCGGCGCGCCCGATTGAAAAAAAGATGTAAGAATTTTGTTGTATGCGAAAAATATCGTGAGTTTTTGTTAATTATCTGCTATAATTTCACTGGTAGCAACTATGATTCTATCCGTACACCAACCACAATACCTGCCCTGGCTCGGCTATTTTGATAAAATAAAAAATAGCGACGCGTTCGTTTTTCTTGATAATGTCCAGTACAAAAAACGGGAATTCCAGAACCGCAACAGAATAAGAACCCGCGAAGGAAGCATGTGGCTTACGGTTCCCGTGATCTCAAAAGACCGCTTCTATCAGAAAATATCGGAAGTTCTAACTAACGGCGATACCGACTGGGCTAAAGAACACCTGAAAAGCATTGAATGCAACTATTCCAAGTCTGAATTTTTTCACAACTACATCACTGTGCTCAGGGACATCTACTCTAAGCGCTGGGAAAAACTCATAGACATAAACCTTGAATTCATTAATTTATTTCTCAAAACCTTTGAAATAAAAACACCCGTCTATTTTGAATCCACCCTTTCCGTTGAAACAACTTCCAGCCAGCGCATTATTGACATCTGCAGGAAAATGAAGGCCGACACTTATTTATCCGGACAGGGCGCCAGGGAATACATGGACGAGAATCTTTTTAAGGATAATAATATTAAAGTAATTTACCAGGACTTTAAGCATCCGCAATACAAACAGCAGTTTGAAGGTTTTGAGTCTCACCTCTCGGTGCTGGACTATCTTTTAAATAACGGGCCGAAACTCTGGCAGCAGCAATAAAGGCGGACAATGTACGAATCCTACTGGAATTTTTCTGAAAAACCGTTTGAGAATACGCCTGACCCGCGTTTTCTGTATAATTCGCCCCAGCATGAAGAGGCGCTTAACAGGCTTCTTTATGTGGTAAAGGAAGGAAAAGGCGCGGGCCTTTTGACCGGCATATACGGCTGCGGTAAAACCCTGCTTGCCCGGGCCCTTATGAAGGAACTGGAAAGCTCGGTTTACAAGGTCGCGATAATCTCAAACCCCAGGCTTGACGACATAGAACTGCTCAGGATGATAGCCTATAACCTCGGCGTAAATGATCCTCCGGTGAGAAAAGCCGACATACTTATCACGCTTGAGCGGGTCCTGCAGAACAATTTGAACGACGGCAAAAAAACCGTGGTTGTAATTGACGAGGCGCATGCCATTGAGGACAAAAATATTTTTGAGGAAATCAGGCTGCTTTTGAATTTCCAGCACGAAAATAAATTTCTTCTTACCCTGCTTATTCTGGGCCAGCCGGAACTCAAAGACAAAGTGGAGGGCAACAAACAGCTCAATCAGAGAATAGCGATGCGCTACTATCTGGAGGCCCTGAATCTCTCCGAGACTGAACATTATATAAAACACCGTTTAAAAGTAAGCGGCGGCAGCCAGGAGCTTTTTGAACCTGACGCTATAGCCCTGATACACGAGCGTTCCGGCGGTATACCGCGCAGAATTAATCAGATTTGCGATGTTTCGCTTCTAACCGGTTTCGGCAGAGAAGCAAAATCCATCACCAGAGATATTGTAGACGAAACATTAAAGAGCTTATAGCTCTATCCCGCTTTGAAGGGAGAGGAGAACAAATGAAAATCGTAGCCATTGGAGCGCATCCGGACGACCTTGAATACGGCTGCGGGGGAACTCTCTACAAACTTTCAAAGGCTAAGCATGACATAAACCTTGTCGTTATGACCAGGGGTGAAATGGGCGGCGACCCGGACCTGCGCCAGAAAGAGCAGGAAAAAGTCGCCAAGATGCTCAACGCGAAACTTTACTGGGGCAGGTTCACGGATACCCAGGTTCCTCTTCAGAAGGAAACCATAAACACCATTGAGTTCTTCATAAAAAAAATAAAACCGGATCTTATTTTTGTAATGTTTCCCAACGATACCCATCAGGACCACAGGGTTGTCTCTCAGGCGACCATGACCGCCACAAGGTATGTAAAAAATGTCCTGTTTTACGAAGTGCCCTCAACCGTGGAATTTACTCCCGCCAGCATTTTCACCGACATTGAGCCGGTTCTGAATAAAAAGATGGAGATTTTAAAGGCTCACAAGTCTCAGGTTTTCGCGACGAGGGTCGCTGACCTTTCAATTCTTGAAACGGCCAGAGCCACGGCTCTCTTCAGGGGATTTCAAAACCGCACAAAATACGCCGAGGGCTTTGTTCCTTTAAGGTTCTCGCTGGATAACATAAATGGAATTTAAATCAAAACCTTTCAGGATTATTTCTTATGTTTTGATGATCCTTGTGCTTGCTTTCCTTCTGCAGCCGAGCGGCGGCACCTGGACCTGGCTGCATGATGTGCGCTGGTTTTATGTCCTGATCCTGTCTTTTATTCTCGCTTATGTTATTACTCCGATAGCGATTAAAGCCGCGTGGCGGCTTAAACTGCTTGATATGCCCAACGAGAGAAAAATTCACTCCGTTCCCATCCCAAGGGTCGGGGGCATAGCCATAGTGCTGGCGGTCATTGTTGCCACGGCAAGGAATTTTCAGTTTTCAAGCGAGTTGACCGGCCTGGTAATTGGAAGCTCAATAATTTATCTTATCGGGCTTATTGACGATATTAAACCGCTTTCCGCTTCTCTGCGCCTGGCCGCCCAGGTTATCGCCTGCGTCATAGTTATTAAAAGCGGCGTTGTCCTTAATACTCTTCCTCTGGGATTTCCGGGCGGACATATTATTGAGATCATACTTACCGCCTTCTGGCTTATAGGCATAGCCAACGCGATTAATTTTTTAGACGGCGTTGACGGCCTCGCGACCGGCATGGTGGCGATCTCCGCGCTTTTGTTCTTTATGATAGCCTGGCCCACAAGACAGAGTTATCTTGCCTATCTGACTATCGCCCTGGCAGGGGCGAGCCTCGGTTTTCTGCCTTACAATTACAAACCGGCGAGGATATTTCTCGGAGACGCCGGCGCCACCTTTATGGGATTCCTTCTGGCCGGCCTTGCCGTCATGGGCTCCTGGGCCTATAATAACCCCATGGTCGCCATCTCAACCCCTCTTCTTATCCTGGGTATTCCGATTTTTGATATGATTTACACGACCATATCCCGAGTAAAAAACGGCTCCGTCCGCAATGTTAAAGAATGGCTGGAATACGCCGGTAAGGACCATTTTCATCACAGGCTCATGAAGCTTGGTTTTTCCGAGAAGAAAACCGTTATTTTCATCTGGGGGTTAAACCTCTGCCTCGGTTTGGGATCGCTGGTCATCAGAGACTCCGGCGTCAAAGGTTCAATACTTCTGCTCGTGCAATCTGTGATTATTTTTCTCATGATAGTCGTGCTCATGCTTTCGGGGCGCGAAATTAAGGTTTAAAAATGACAAAACGCCGCAAAATACTGCTGTTTTCAGTTTTGCTTTCCGCGTCGGTTTATCAGGCCGGCTGGGCAAGAATAAACCTGCTGGAACCCTGGTTCCCGGGCCAGGACACGAAAATAGCCGAAGAAACATCAAGCCAGTTTATTGCTTCCTTTATTTCGGGCGACGAACTATGGGAACTCCCGCTTCAGTATTCTATAGTTCCGGGCCCAAAATACGAGATTGGGGCGAGGTGGTCCTTAAAATCCGTCGCGGGCAGGGCGGGCATAAGCGATATTCTGCTCGGCGCCAAGTTCAAGCTTATGGATGAAACATCATCCAAGCCTTCAATAATCGGTGAGACGGCGCTTTCACTCCCGTCGGGAGACTACACAAGGGGCCTCGGGACCGGGGGAATCGGGCTTCTGCTGAACTGGGCTCTTGAAAAAAAACTTCGCCGCTAC
Source organism: Elusimicrobia bacterium RIFOXYA2_FULL_47_53 (assembly GCA_001800315.1). Classification (GTDB taxonomy): domain Bacteria; phylum Elusimicrobiota; class Endomicrobiia; order Endomicrobiales; family XYA2-FULL-47-53; genus XYA2-FULL-47-53. The sequence continues at coordinate 270,896 of MGVE01000008.1, forward strand.
ACGGGGTATCTTGGCCTTGGCATTCAGCTTAACACGGAGAATCCTGACCGGGTGCAGCAGGGAAATACCTTTTTCTACCATTTTGGGGCAAGCTGGCCCTATCGCGAACTTTTCAGGCTGCACGCCGAGTTTAAGGGGTTCATGCACTCGCCTCTGAAAGCGCAGGGTGTAAGCGTGGGATCCACAGTTCAGGAATTTTACCTGGCGCCCGGTTTGAATTATAAGCTTGACGCAAGACATACTTTGTCCTGCTCGGTGCTTATTGGCATGACACCCGAATCGGACAGGCTGGGCCTCATTGCAAGCATTAATTTTTAGATCCGCCGTCATAATCGCCGCAGCACGCGAGCACAATACTGATTTAAAGGGAGCCCACGATGAAAACATTCGTGCTTGACACAAATGTTCTGATACACGATCCCGAGTCAATACACTCTTTCGGAAATAATAAGGTAGTCATTCCCATGGCTGTGATTGAGGAGCTTGACGGCTTTAAGCACCTCAACGACGAAAGAGGCAGAAGCGCCCGCCTGGTATCCAGGATGCTTGATGCCCTTAGAACCAAAGGAAGGCTTTTTGAAGGCGTCAAGCTTAAAGGCGGCGGCACGCTTGTTATTGAGCTTCAGTACCAGACCGACCTGCCCAACGGATTTATGACCTCGCAGGTTGACCACAGACTGCTGGGCATCGCGCTCCTGCTGCAGAAAAAGGGCGAGAAGGTATTTTTTATCACAAAAGACATAAACCTCAGGATAAAGGCCGAAGCTATAGGCCTTGAGGCGCAGGACTACGAAAAATCCAAAGTTAAGGTTGAAGAGCTCTACACCGGCTGGCGCGAAGTGCCGGTCGCGGGCAAAATGATTGACACCTTTTATAAAGACCAGAAACTCGTTTTAAAAGACATGCCATTTTTCCCGAACGAGGGCGTCTTGCTTAAAGACGAAGCCAACGCCTCCAAAAGCGCGCTGGCCAAATACAACTCCCAGAAGAAAGCCCTTATACCGCTGTTTCATTTAAACTCTGTGCCCTGGGGCCTTAAGGCGCACAATACCGAGCAGCGTTTCGCCATTGAACTGCTTTTGTGCAATGATGTGAGCCTCGTGACGCTTATCGGGGTGCCGGGCGCGGGTAAAACCCTGCTCTCGCTTGCCTGCGGACTTCAGAAAACTGTTGAGGAAAAACAGTTCAGGCGCCTTTTCATAGCAAGGCCCATTATCCCCGTAGGCCGGGATATCGGCTATCTGCCCGGCTCTAAAGAAGAAAAACTGACTTCCTGGATGGGAGCCATACACGACAACCTTGAATATCTCATAGACCATACTCACCCCGACGAAAAAACCGAAGAAAAGATCCAGTATTTCTTTGAAACCGGCAAGATAGAGATAGAGTCGCTTACCTATATCCGCGGGCGCTCGCTCCCGAGCCAGTACATAATAATAGATGACGCCCAGAACCTGACGCCGCACGAAATCAAAACAATTATTTCGCGCGCCGGCGACGGAACAAAGATTATTCTGACGGGAGACCCCTATCAGATTGACAACCCTTACTTAGACGCCTCGTCAAACGGGCTTACATACCTCGTAGAAAGGTTTAAAGGCCAGGATATTTTCGGCCATCTTACATTTACCAAAAGCGAAAGGAGCAGCCTCGCGGCAATGGCATCAGAACTGCTGTGACGCGCGGGCGCGGCTTATAGCGCCTGCGGCCTTAGTTACAGCTTTACTGCCGCATTGCCGGAACAATCTATGCCAAATTCAAAAAAATATGTGGACTTGCATGTGCACACGAATTATTCGGACGGTTCATTTTCACCCACAGAGGCGGTGCAGTACGCGAAACACGCGGGCCTTGCGGCAATAAGCATAACGGACCATGATATTACTGACGGCATACCCGAAGCCCTCGCGGAAGGGGAGAAGTGCGGGGTGGAGATTATCCCCGGCATTGAGCTTTCCGCCGAAACCAACGGCCCCAATAAAGCGGAGATACACATCCTGGGCTACTATATAGACATTGAAAACGCGGCCCTGCAGAATGTGCTTAAAAAATTCAGAGACGCGAGGGAAACCCGGGCGCAGGAAATAACGGGCAAACTTAAGGCCTCCGGTATAGAAGTAAACGCCGAACGCCTTGCCAGAATATCGGGAAACGGAACTATAGGCCGCCTGCACTTCGCCAGGGCGATGGTGGAAGACGGCATAGTCAGGACTATTTCGGAAGCCTTTCAGCGCTTCCTGGGTTACGATAAACCCGCGTATGTTCCCAAGCTTTCCTTTGAACCGAAAGAAGCCCTGGAGCTTATCAATTCAAGCGGCGGAATTCCCGTAATCGCTCATCCCATGTATGTTTACTATAAAAACGAAAATATCATCAATGAACTTGTCCCTCTCGGCCTTAAGGGCATAGAGGTCTGGCACAGCAGGCACTCCAATTCCGCGGTAAAAACTTTTTCCGACCTCGCGTTTGAAATGGGCCTTGTTTCCACCGGCGGTTCGGACTGCCACGGCAGGTTTGAAGACGACCCGGCCGTAATGGGGAAAATAAAAGTGCCTTACAGCGCCGTAGAAGCCCTGAAAAAATTAAAACAAAAGATAAACGCCTAGCCCCCTAATTCCCCGAACTACCCGTTTATCATTAAAAAAAATCTATCAGACTGCCTTGTTTTGGGCTCCCGATTTTTATAGAATTGCTGTGTTAGGTGCCTGACAACTATTGAGGAGAATTCCGTGAGTATAATTGAAATTAAAGGATTGAAAAAAGACTACCCGCTTGGCGACACGAAAGTGCACGCCCTGCGCGGAGTGGACCTTTCCATCAACGAAGGCGATTTTATGAGCATAATCGGACCTTCCGGCAGCGGCAAAACCACGCTTCTCAACATTATAGGATGCATTGACTTCGCCACGGAGGGAAGCGTGATGGTCGGCGGCCACGAAATAACGGCTTTAAATGACCGGCAGATTACGGATATCCGTCTAAACAAAATCGGTTTCATATTCCAGACCTTTAACCTGATTCCGGTTTTAAACATTATTGAAAATGTGGAGTTTCCTCTGCTGCTTATGAAAAAGCACTCCGCCTCAGAGGTAAGAAAAAGAGCAGAAAAGCTTATTTCCGAAGTGGGCTTAAGCGAGTTCGCCAGGCACCGCCCCGCCGAGCTTTCCGGAGGCCAAAGGCAGCGTGTCGCCATAGCGAGGGCTCTTGTCACAAATCCGGATATAGTGCTTGCCGATGAGCCTACCGCGAACCTGGATTCTGTGACTGGCGATCAGATATTGTCTCTTATGCGGGAAATGAATAAAATTGAGAAAACAACTTTTGTATTTTCAACTCACGACCAGAATGTGTTAAAGTACGCCAACAACATCACCAAAATCAAAGATGGCCGCTGCGCGACTGAATAAGGAGCGCGTGATAGCGGCGGACGCGAGTCAGTGAGCGGCCTTCGCTGCGCGACTGAATAAGGAGCGCGAGACAGCGGCGGACGCGAGTCAGTGAGCGGCCTTCGCTGCGCGACTGAATAACGAGCGCGAGACAGCGGCGGACGCGAGTCAGTGAGCGGCCTTCGCTGCGCGAGGAATAACGAGCGCGAGACAGCGGCGGACGCGAGTCAGTGAGCGGCCTTCGCTGCGCGACTGAATAAGGATATTTAGAATTGTGTCAATTGAAAAACCCTAAAGAATGCCCTGTCATTGCGATCTCCCGCAGGGAGAGAAGCAATCTCGCTTTTTCGTCGGAAACGACGAGATTGCTTCGTCGTTTCACTCCTCGCAAAGACGGCCCGAAAGATTTTTCAATTGACTCAAATTACAAAACAGGTTTGTCATGCCGGAAATCTGTTGTCCGGCATCCACAACAAAGCCGTTTATGAATGACTTTTTGAAAAGGTTATAAATGAAACTTATTTTTACAATAGCCTGGAGAAATATATTAAGGCACAGAGGAAAGAGCCTCGTGATAGGGGCTATACTTTTTATCGGAGCCTTTCTAATGACGCTGGGTAACGGCGTGACCACCGGCATGGATCACGGCATCAAAAAAAATATCGTCAACTCGTTTATGGGCGACATTGTGCTTATTTCCGAGAAGCAAAAATCCGATAACATTCTTTTTGATATGATGGGCTCGGCCATTGAGCCTGTAACATCATACCGGATTATCAAAGAGACACTCAAAGAGCAGGATTTCGTGGACCGCTTTGTCCCGGTGGGGAAAAATCTTGTAATGCTTCTCAAAGAGGACGAGAATCAGCCGGGTTTTACCTATCTTTTAGGGGTTGATTTCAATGAGTACCAGAAGATGTTTCCTCAAAGGTTTGAAATTATTGAAGGCACCTCGCTTGTCAAAGGCCAAAACGACATATTGATCCCTACCCACGCGCGCGACGACATTTATATGACGATAAGCACCTGGCTTATCCCCGAGGGCGGGGAGCTGGTAAAGAAAAATCTTTCAAAAGACGCTCTTGACAACATCAATAGCATTGAGGTTTCCTCTACCATCGTTCTCATGGGCACGGCTAACAGCGTAAACTCCTCTACCGATATCCGTTTCGGCGTCAAAGGCATATACAAATACGCGGCCTTAAACCATTTCTTCGGAAATTTCTGTATTACCGACATAGAGCTTTACAGGGAATGCATGGGTTATTTTTCAACGAAGGAGAACATGGTTGAAGTGCCAAAGGAAGAAAAGAAACTGCTTTCCCTTGAAAACGAGGATTTAGACAGTCTTTTCGGCGCGGAGGATATCGCGGACAAACCCGGCAAAGCTTCATCGCGGGAGGATGATGAAACCGCGGCGGTTTCTAAACAACAGGCGATATCAAGCGAATTCGGAACCTATAACCTGGTTTTCATAAAGCTCAAAAGCGGCGTGCCCTACGATACCGCCATAAAAAAACTTAACGCAGCCCTTCAGGCAAAAGGGGCGGGGGTCAGGGCAGTCACCTGGAACAGGGCATCGGGGCCTGTCGGCAGCATGGCGATAATAATTAAAAGCGCGCTTTTTGTTTTCGTAACTCTTCTGTTTGTGGTAGCGATAATAATTATCATTAATACGCTTACAATGTCGGCCCTGGAGAGAACCTCCGAGATAGGCATGATGAGAGCCATTGGAGCCAAAAAATCATTTATCGCGGGCATGTTCTACGGCGAAACGGGCATACTGTCGGCGTTTTTCGGAGGAGCCGGCATAGTATTCGGCGTAATCGCGGTTAAAATTATCCCTCTGTTTAACATTTCCACCACCAACGATATGCTTCAGATGCTTTACGGAGGGGATGTATTCCATCCTCTGCTTTTCGCGCCGGACATACTGATAACCGTTTTCCAGCTGGTTTTCGTAACCGTGATAGCCGCGCTCTACCCGGTAAGCGTGGCGCGGGGCATCACGCCGCTTGACGCTATTTCAAGGGATTAACATGAAACTGCTCATAACACTAAGCCTAAGAAACCTTTTCAGGCAGAAACGCAGAAATATTCTCCTGGGCATTGCCATAGCCCTCGGGGTTACTATACTTGTGCTGGCTAATTCTTTTTCGCAGGGCATATCCGACATAATGTTCAATAAGATAATGCGCTGGGTGACGGGCCAGGTCACGGTGCGCTTCAACGAAAAAGGACGAATGAACAGGGAGATTTTCAGGGACAAGGAACGCGTAATGGCACTGATTAAAAATACTCCGGGGGTACTTGAAGCGGACGAGGGAGCCGGGATGTTCTGCCGGGCCATAGGCAACGGCAAATCCGATAACATAATAATCGTAGGGGTGAACACCTCGCTGGAAATCACCGAGGAAACAAAGAAAGAGCTGGAAGATTCGTTCAGGCTGATAGAAGGCGGATGGAAAGATTTAGAAAATCCGGCCATAAACAACCCCGTTATTGTATCCGAGGAAAAAGCCCGTTTTCTGAATGTAAAAAAGGGCGATGTCATAAGGGTAAGGTTCCGCAATATGTTCGGCCAGGACCAGGCCGCGAGGCTTACGGTCAGCGGCATAATGAAAAATGACAATATATTCATGCAGCCGGTTGTTTTTCTGGAGCTTCGCAACGCCAAGCTCATTTTCGGGTATAAGCCCTATGAAACCGCGAGCCTGACCCTTAAAGTAAAAGACGCCGTAAAAAATTCAGCGGCCATAGCCGACAGTATTCATGCAAAACTCAAGCCCGGCGTAGCGGTAATTCACGCCCTCACGGCAAGAGGGGATAAATCTTCAGTAGCTGATGTTTTAGGATACAGGAGCGACGAAGAATCCAAAAAGAAGCTCTCCGCGCTCCTGAAAATTAAATCCGGTTCCGTTGAAGCCGCGTTGAAAAAAGACGGCGTGGTTATTTTTAACACACTTGCCGGAGCGCTTAAGGTAAAAGCCGGCGATGAGATAAAAATAGGCTTTGCGCGTAAGTTTGAGGAAACACCCGCGGAAAAATATTTAAAAGTAAGCGCTGTCGCCGCTGACAACCCGGAACTTAAGGGCAATGTAATACTTGTCAATGACGAGAAGTTTTACGACATCTATTACGAAAACCTCCCTAAACCGGCCCCGGAAGCCTTTATACCGGACAAGGACGGCTCCTGGGCGGGGCTTGTATCTCCCGAGTGGATTCTGCTGGAGCGGACCGCAAACACCGAGGAAGCCAAGAAAAAATATATCGCTCTTGGAAAAAAGAAATGGAAGGGCACTACCATAGATGTATCAACAATGTATGAAACCGCGAGCGACATAATGAAGCTTGAAGGTGTGCTCAAATTAATAACTCTTTCCGCCGTAATGGTGCTTTTTTTCATTATACTGCTGGGCGTGGTCAATACCCTGCGCATGACTATCCGGGAACGCACCAGAGAAATAGGAACCATCCGGGCCATAGGCATGCAAAAAAATGATGTCAGGCATATTTTCATTCTTGAGACTTTCTTTCTCACGCTTTTCGCCTCAATAGCCGGAATAGCAGCCGCCTATATTTCCATGTGGCTTCTATCACAGATTACTTTTAAAATGTCGGACAACCCCATGGGCATGCTGCTTGTAAACGGCCATCTGTATTTCCTGCCCACATTTACCGGCATCGCTGGTAATGTCGCTTTGATTATCCTGATAGCAGTTGTCACGGCGTATTTCCCGTCAAGGCGCGCCGCGAACCTTTCGCCCGCCAAAGCCCTGGGTCATTTTGAATAATAACTTTTTTTAAGGAGAATGTGCTTGAACAAACTAATTACTGCAGCGCTGATAAATATATTGTTTGCCTCCGCTCTTTTCGCTGAGAGCAGGATTGCCCCGATCCTTAACTCCATTGACGAGATATACAAAATTAAAACCGACGCCAGGGCCGATGTCATGCTTACCCAGCAGAAACCCGAGCAGGGCACGAAAGTCATTAAAATGATATATTACAGGAGGGATTCAGACGACTCTTTCCTTATCGTGATGTCGGAACCCGAAAACGAAAAGGGCAACGGTTATCTCAGGGTGGGCGACAATTTCTGGATGTACAGGAAAAACACCAGGACATTTCAGCACATAAACAGGGATGAAAATATAGGCGGTTCGGACGCGCGAAGCGACGATTTTGAGACCAGAAAACTAAGCGAGCTTTACGGCCCCGCGCTCGGGCCTGACGGCAAAGAAATATTCTCGCAGGAAATGCTCGGGCAGGTGCCGGTAAATAGATTTGAAGTCAAAGCTTTGGTTAACGATGTGGATTACCCCAAGAAAATATACTGGGCCAGAAGGGACAACAACCTCATTTTAAAGGAAGAATCCTACTCTCTTTCCGGAACGCTTATGCAAACCGCGTATTTCCTTAAGTATTCTATTATTGACGGCAGATACCTTGCGGTTAAACACCTGTATATAGATGAATTTGAGAAAGGCAACAAGACCGTGGTTGATATTTCAAATGTGTCAACGGCCAAACTTGAGAACAGCATATTTACTAAAGCCTACCTGGAGAATCTGAGCAAATGAAGAAACTTATAGCCGCGCTGCTGCTGTGCCTGGCCTGTTCTTTTGCGCCCAATACGCTTCCGGCCGAGGAAGGCATTGACGAAAGCGAACTGTTTTCAAGCCCGGAAATGATATCGGCCCCGGCCTCCGCGGTTTACGAAGAAGATAAAAAGACTATCGGTTTTTCGGGCGAGATTACAAGCGCCCTTGCCGGAGTAGTTTCAAGCACCTCAAACGCCAACTCCCTTTACTCCTACACCGTCGCGAATATATTCCTTGATATCCGCATGAAACAGGGCCTTAAGGCCTTTGCCAACCTGGAAACCACCTACTTTTCCAATACCAAAAATACGGAAGTGGCGCTCCGCGAACTATTTTTTGATTTTAACTTTAACCGTAAAATATATTTGAGGACCGGAAAACAGGTGCTCCAATGGGGGAGATGTTACCTGTGGAACCCTACCGACCTGATTAATATTGAGAAAAAAACCTTTATCAGAAAAATTGGATACCGCGAAGGCGCCTACGGCATGAAAATGCATATGCCCTTCGGCACAAAATACAATATCTACGGATTTTTGGATACCGGCAATACCTCAGCCGCCGAGGATGCCGGCGGCGCGCTTAAATACGAATTTTTGCTCGGCAATACCGAGATGGCCTTTTCGGGATGGGGCAAGAATAATTACAACCCTGTTTTCGGTTATGATTTTTCAAGCCGCCTGGCCGGTATAGACATAGCCGGAGAACTCAGCGTATCCCGGAAAGACAATGTGAGGAAAATGGTGGAAAACCAGGGCCTGCTGGACATAAAGACGGGCACCGAGGAATGGTCTAAGAAGGCAAGCGTGGATTTCTCAAAAAGTTTCAGGCTTGGTGAGTTTAACGACAGATTCTCGGTTACAAGCGAATTTTTCTACAATCAGGCGGGTTACGAGGGGGATATATTCAGCGACAAGGCTTCCTACGCCTTCGCCTCTCCCGTCCTGACGCTTGACGCGGCGGGTATGCCGGCATTAAAAACAACGGGCACGAAAAGCGAGTTTATTACCTTTAACAGTCTCTACGAAATTCACAACTTCTCCAGGTATTACGGTGCTGTCTTTACCACTATTTCCAGGTTTGTTATAACCGATATGACGCTTAATATCAATTATATAAGAAACCTGTGCGATTCTTCGGGCATTATCTCAAGCGGCGTCACCTACAAAAACTTAAACGATTTCTCCGCCGGCCTGCTTATCAGCGCCAATACAGGCCCCGGCAACAGCGAATATACCCATACGGACGAGAAATTCGGCCTGCAGCTTACTCTTGGAATTGCCTTTTAGAAACATTGACACCGGGAATTTATTGTTTCACAATGTATGCCTCACCACAAATACACATTGAATAATGGGGAGTATCTATGAACTGTTCTTTTTTGACCAAATTTTTGAAAAGATCGGCCCTTCTCTCAGTATCTTACCTTTTATTTTCTTCGGCAGTCTACGCTTTTACAGCAGATTCCATTACACCATCCAACGGCTATAACAGCGGCCCGGTAAATATAACAAACCTCGCGGGAAGCGGCTTTCTTGAAGGCTCAACGGTCACTTTAACCATGGCCGGGAAAAACAACATAAATGCCACGGCGGTTGTGGTTGCGCCCACGCAGATAACCTGTACTTTTGATTTGACAGGAGCCGCAACCGGCTTGTGGAATGTGGTAGTTACAAGCGAAATTGCCACCGCTACAATAACAAACGGTTTTTATGTTGAGTTTACATCTCCTACTGTGACCAATAGCGTACCAAACGCCGGAAATCAAGGCGATTCCTTGTCAATAGTGATTAACGGAACTGCTTTCAGGGATGGCTCCGCTGTGGCTTTCTCAGGCACGGGGATATCTGCATCCACCGCTTCTGTAAGCGCCACACAGATAGGCGCTGACATTGTTATATCCAGTATTGCCGCTATAGGCTCAAGAAATATAACCGTAACAAACGAGGACGGTAAAACAGTTACTCTAAACAGCGCTTTCACCGTGGGGTACTCTTCGCCCATAGTTGGCGCCATAACGCCGTCTGCGGCCAATCAGGGTGACTCTATTGCTGTCACTATTACAGGATCCAAATTCACTAACGGTTCATCGGTGTCTTTCTCGGGCACCGGCGTTTCGGCCACGACCACCACTATTAACGCCAATTCTATTACCGCCAATGTCACAGTAACGGCGGGCGCCACTATTGGCACAAGGGACCTTACCGTCACCACCGCGGACGGTAAAATAAACACTTTAGGCTCGGCTTTCACTATAGGCTATTCATCGCCGACACTCACAAACGCCGTGCCAAACTCGGCAAACCAGGGCGAATCGGTATCCATTGTCCTTAACGGCACTAACTTCCGCGACGAAGCCCTTGTTACTTTCTCGGGCACAGGGATAACCGCATCCACCACATCGCTAAGCGCCACTCAAATCGGCGTTGACCTTGTCATATCTCCTACAGCCGCGACAGGCGCGCGCAACATAACGGTCACCAACAATGACGGCAAATATGTGACCCTTAACTCCGGGTTTACTATTGAAGGAAGCTCTCCGGTTATTACAGAAATTATGCCCGCCAATGCCAACCAGGCGGAGGAAATTGAAGTCACCATTTCCGGTGCTTTCTTTGTTCCCGGCACTGCCGTATCGTTATCGGGCGACACCGACATCATAGTTACAACCACGGCGGTATCCGATTTCTCAATTACGGCAACCTTGACTGTTTCATCTGCAGCAGCAATAGGCTTGCGTAACCTGATTGTAACAAATCCTGACGGTAAATATAAATCGCTTGCGGATGCATTTACAGTTAATTACGCGTCACCAACTATTTTAAGCGTCCTGCCGCTGTCCGCCAATCAGGGTGACTCCATCGCAGCCACAATTTCCGGATTTCGTTTCACAAACGGCTCTGCCGTTTCGTTGTCCGGTACTGGTGTGACGGCTTCAACCACATCCATAACAGACAACACCATTACCGCAAATCTCACAGTCACCGCGGATGCCGCAGTTGGCGCAAGAGACCTGACTGTCACTACCTCTGACGGAAAAACACACACGCTTGGCTCGTGCTTTTCCATAGGTTATTCATCGCCGACGCTCACCAATGCCGTGCCAAGCTCGGCCACTCAGGGCGATTCTGTGTCCATTGTTCTTAACGGCACTAACTTCCGTTCAGGCGCGGCCGTCTCTTTCTCGGGTACTGGGATAAGCGCTTCCACCACCTCGCTGAGCGCCACCCAGCTGGGCGTTGACATCGTCATTTCATCTGTGGCCCCTGCAGGCGCGAGAAACATAACCATTACTCACAACGACGGAAAATATGTAACTCTTAATTCAGGGTTTACCGTTGAGAACAGTTCACCGGTGGTCACTGGGATTGCGCCGGCATACGGCAACCAGGCAGATGTCATCAGCGTAACCGTTTCAGGATCTAACTTTAATGCCGGAGCGTCAGTTTCGCTTTCAGGCACTGACATTACGGCCTCAACAACCGCCATAACCTCAAACTCAATAACCGCGACCGTGACTATTTCTTCCATAGCCGCGACGGGCACGCGCAACCTTACTGTAACCAATCCTGGCGGCAAATATGCTTCGCTTGCAAGCGCTTTTACAATAGGCTTGGCTTCGCCGGTTGTTTCAGGTGTTGCGCCGACTGAGGCAAATCAGGGCGACACTGTCTCAGTTACGATAAGCGGCTCAAAATTCACTAACGGCTCGTCAGTTGCTTTCTCGGGCACCGGTGTTTCGGCTACAACCACCACCATTAACGCCAACCAGATCGTTGCCGATGTCACGGTTGCCGCCGGCGCCGCCATTGGCGCAAGAAACCTTACCGTCACCACCTCTGACGGTAAAATCGGCACGCTCGCGGCTGCTTTTACTGTGGCCGACAGCTCTCCGACAGTTTCTTCCATCAGCCCGTCCTCCGGCAACCAGTCAGACGCTATCAGCGTAACTATTTCGGGTTCAAACCTGACAAACCTGGCTTCCGTATCTCTGGGAGCGGGAATAACCATAACAACAACCTCGGTAAGCTCAACTCAGCTCAGCGCGAACCTTCTAATCGCGGCGGGCGCTTCATTGGGCCAGAGGAACCTTACGGTAACGAAAATTGACGGAAAATATAACACGCTTTCCAACTGCTTTACAGTAGGTTACGCCTCGCCGACGTTTACAAATGCTTCGCCTAACTACGCGAATCAGGGCGATACCCTGACCGTTACGCTTAACGGGACAAATTTCCGCGACGGCGCGGCCGTGACGATAAGCGGAAGCGGCATAACAATAGCCACAACAAGCGTCAGCGCCACCCAGATAGGCGCATTGTTTACGATATCCACTACGGCTGCCCAGGGCTCCAGAAGCATCACAATTACTAACAATGACGGTAAATATGTATCTGCTTCCGGAGCCTTTACTGTCGCCTACGCTTCGCCTACCATAACCGATTCTACGTTTCCTTTAAGTTCTGTTAATCAGGGAGAAACCCTTTCTTTCACTATTCAGGGAACAGGTTTCAGGACAGGCGCCGCGGTGACAACCGACGGGACGGGAATAACTATTACTCCTACCGCCATTGCCGACACTCAGATAACCGCATCTATGATCCTTGCTCTTACGGCCACCATGGGCCTCCACAACCTTACCGTCACAAATGACGACGGCAAATCTGCCGTAAAGTCAAACCAGTTTGAAGTCAAATACGCATCGCCTACCATAACAGCTATTAACCCGGGTAATCTTGTGCCCGGAACGACAACTTCAGTCAGTATTTCAGGTACCGCCTTCAGGTCAGGATTTATCCTCTCTGTCTCAGGTTCGGGAGTGGTAATACTGTCCTCGGCGATTACAAACAGCACGCTTATAACCGCGTCCATAACCGTATCAACTTCCGCAGCGCTTGGCTCAAGAACTCTCACTGTCACTAATGACGACAACAAATCCAACGCCTCAAGCTTTGCGGTCAGCTATCCGGTTCCAACCATTACTACAGTCAGCCCGAATTCGGCCCTGAAAGGATCAGTTAACAATGTAACAATCACAGGAACCAACTTCCGCGCTGGAGCCCAGCTCTCAGCTATGGCTGGCATTACAGTATCGGGATATGCCGTAATAAGTGAAACTCAGATAAAAGCTGTGTTTACGGTGGCCGCTGACGCTGCTTCTGGCGGCAGGGATGTTACAATAACCAATACCGACGACAATGGCTCTGTCACAAAAACAGCAGGCTTTGCTGTAGGTTTTTCGGCTCCGGACATATCGTCAGTTACCCCGAACACAGTTGAACTTGGCAACACAACGACTCTGACAGTAACCGGCACGGAATTCAGAAGCGGAATAACCGCCGCGATATCCGGAAGCGGTGTAACGGTGCTCAGCACGGCCTATGTAAGCGCTACCGAGATCACGGTGGTAATAAAAGCCACTATGGACGCGGCCGCGGGCTTACGGAATATATCCGTAACAAACGATGACAGCCAGACGGCGACAAAGGACGGCGCGTTAACTCTTAAAGCCGCAGCCTCCAATGCCGAGATGGAAGTCTCCATGGACACCGAAATGACAGGCACAATAGTGCCCGTATCCGGTGAAATTATTGTTGAGATCCCTAAAAATACATTCAGCGAGGATGTGACTGTCACGATTTCAACTTATACCGTTCCCGCTTCAAAAGTTGATAAAATTAAGATCACAAATATCGGAATAGAGATTAAAAACGACAAATCGCTCCAGCCAGATAAAGAGATCACTCTGACGGTATCATACAGGGCGGAGGATGTAGTCGGCTTGGACGAAAAGAAACTTGTGCTAGCGAGATACGACGAAGCGCATGAAAGATGGATAGTATTGCCGTCAACCGTTGATAAGGTTAATAAGCGCATTGTAGCCACGCTTAACCATCTCTCAAAGTTCGCGGTCATCCAGCTTGCTCCTTCGGCTGACCTGGCAAAAGTTTATGTATTCCCGAATCCGTTTAATTCAAACAACACTTCCTTGACATTTGACGGCCTCACTTTGGATGCCACCATAAAGATATATACCATAGCGGGCGAACTGGTCAGAAGCATTGATGTCACGGATTCAAACGGCAGGGCCAGTTGGGACGGCAAAAACGACAGCGGCAACAAAGTTTCAAGCGGCATATACATAGCGTACATTGACGGCAAAACGAGCAAGGCTAAAGTGAAAATAGCGGTTGAAAAATAATTTACATCCGTGCTAAGGGGAATTAAAATGAAACAAATGAAATTGGTTTTGACAGCGGCGATTATGCTATCGGCTTTCACGGCACCTGCGCTGGCGGCGAAAGCCGACATCGGAACCTCCGGGGCGCAGTTCCTCAAACTTGGCGCCGGCGCCAGGACAGCCGGAATGGGAGACGCCGGTTCGGCTGTTGTTTCAAAAAGCGACTCCATTTACTGGAATGTAGGCGGCCTGGCGGCGCTGAAAAAACCCAATATTGAGGTTATGCATTCCATGTGGTTTGAGGATATATCCTACCAGTGGGTTTCATTCGGAATGCCGACAAAAATCGGAGTTTTCGGGCTCGCGGTTCAGTATTTAAGTTACGGCAAAATAGACCAGACCGATGATACCGGCCTTGTTACATCAAGCTTCTCTCCGCTTGATATGATGGCTTCCTTGAGCTATGCCAGAAAGCTTTTCGGAGTAGATTCGGGACTAAGCGTAAAGTATATACAATCCAAGATTACCAACACGGCAACGGCGTACGCGGCAGACCTCGGAGTCAGAAAGAGTTTTATGGGAAAAAAACTCTCAACCGGGCTGGCAATTCAAAATCTCGGAACAAAACTTAAATATATTGTCGCCGAGGAACCATTGCCGATGAATATCAAGGCCGGAGCCGGGTATGATTTCGGTTCGGGACTTCTTGCGGCCTTAGATATCAACCTGCCTCAGGACAGCGAGATATACTACGCCCTGGGAGTGGAGAAAAAACTTAAAATAAAGGATTTTGAGGCCTTTGGAAGGCTTGGATACAACACAATAACCAAAGATATAGTGGGAACTAAAGGGATCGGCATCGGACTGGGCCTGAATTATAACGCCTACTCCTTTGATTATGCCTTCACGCCCTACGGCGAACTTGGCAACACTCACAAAATAAGCATAGGATTTGTTTTTTAATCATTGACAAGCGCTGGTTTATTTGATAGCATTACACCGTAGTCGTAGCATGTTTTATTGACAACTAAAGCAATACGAGGAAGTCCTGTGGAGTCTGCCGAGAGGCAAACACGATTCAGGCACTGCCCCGCAACGGTAATTTGATAGGCGTCTTGGTCACAGCTGAAATCCGGTAATTAGGAAGTAGTACTTTCGCCGGATTTGATTAATATCACCAAGAGCTTATCATTAGTCCGGCCGACGTTTTGCTTTCCATAAGTGCGCTAAGCTTGCGCATGTCCTTTCGCGGGAAAGGTTATTCTCTTTGGGCACAAGGAATTTCTGCCCGGAGAAGAAATTGACCTCATTTTCTCACGAAATGAGGTTTTTTTTATTTTACTTCTTCTTCTGCTCATGCCTATCCGTGTAGCAGGAGAAAAAAAGGATATACTATGATAATCATAAACACCGGTGACGGGAAGGGAAAAACAACCGCGGCCGTAGGACAGGTAATACGTTCTCTGGGCCGGGGATACAAGGTGTGCATAATACAGCTCTTTAAGGGCAAGGAGTTCTACGGAGAACAGCTTGTTCTCAAGAAACTTAAAAACCTGAAATTTTATTCATTCGCTCCTAAACACCCCGGTTGTTTCAGGGACACCGACCCAAAGCTCGTAAGAAAGGACTGCCTTAAGGCACTGGATAAGTTCGGAGAAGTGCTCAAAGGCAAACCGCGTTACGATCTTATCGTGCTTGAAGAGTTCAACATTGCCTTAAGGGACGGTTATTTAAAAGTTAATGAATTACTTAAAGTATTGGATAAATCGTATTTAAATAACAATAAGATACATGTCATAATAACAGGCAGGGCCGCACCTAAAGCTTTACTTGAAGCGGCTGATCTTGTTACTGAAATGAAGGAAGTTAAACATCCCTATAATAAAGGAATGGTAGCCACAAAAGGAATTGAGTTCTAATGGGCAAATTAATATTTATTACGGGCGGGGCCAGGTCCGGCAAAAGCGGCTTTGCCTTAAAATTGGCAGAAAAGCGCGGCAGGAATGCCGCCTACATAGCAACCGGCGAGCCGAAAGACAGCGAGATGAAGCGAAGAATCTCTGCTCACAGGAAATCCAGGCCGAAAGAATGGATCACCTGCGAGGAACCTCTTGATCCGGCCTCAAAACTCCTAAAATTGGATAAGAAAACCGGTGTTGCCATAATTGATTGTATTACCCTGCTTGTTTCAAACCTCGTGCTGGCCGGCATACCCGAACCAAAAATAATCTATCAGGCAGAAAAAATAGCCGAAAACGCCGGTAAATCAGGCTTTGATGTCATCGTGGTATCAAACGAGCTGGGCTCCGGTGTAGTCCCTGAAAACAAGCTCGCCAGGGATTTCCGCGACACAGCCGGCCGGGTAAACCAACTGCTCGCGAAAGCAAGCGACAAAGCCTATTTAATGGTTTCCGGCCTGCCGGTAAAACTTAAGTAATCCCGGGTGGCCGGAATAGTTTCACAAAAAATGCATTTTGAGATTGACAATCAATGCCCGACAAAGAAACAGGGAGCTAAAATGAATCTATTAAAATCCACATTAGAGCTTATTGAAAAACCAAGCCAGCCTGTTATGGATAAGGCGCAGGCAAGGCTTGATAACCTCACAAAGCCGCTGGGCAGCCTCGGCAGGCTGGAAGAGCTGGCCAAAAAGATATCCGGCATAATGGGCACTGAGCGCCCGCGTATATCCCAAAAAACAATTATCGTTGCCGCGGCTGACCACGGGGTCGCGAAAGAGGGCGTGAGCGCGTTTCCTCAGGAAGTCACTCCGCAGATGGTGCTTAATTTTCTTTCCGGCGGCGCGGGAATCAATGTTTTGGCAAGGCACATCGGCGCAAATGTACTTGTGGTTGATGCCGGGGTGGCCTCCGATATAGCGCCGCATACCGCTCTGCTGAACAAAAAAATAGCTTACGGCACTAAAAATATGGCGACAGGCCCGGCTATGTCCATGGATGAAGCCGTAAAAACAGTTGAAGCCGGCATTGAAACCGCCGAAGCGGCAATAAAGGGCGGGGCTTCAATTATCGGCACCGGCGATATGGGAATTGGCAACACTACGGCCTCAAGCGCCATTACCGCCGTTATAACAGGCCAAAAACCAGAGGATGTGACCGGCAGGGGCACCGGCATTGACGATAAATCTCTGGCAAACAAGGTTGAGGTAATAAAAAAAGCCATTAAAGCAAACTCGCCGGACAAGAATAATGCCCTTGACATATTAAGCAAAGTCGGCGGCTTTGAGATAGGTTTCTTATGCGGCGTTATTCTCGCCTGCGCGGCAAACAAAAAGCCCGTGGTAATAGACGGGTTTATTTCCGGCGCGGCCGCACTTCTGGCCTATGTTTTTAAACCTGAAACCTCTGACTATATGATAGCTTCGCACTGCTCGGTGGAAAAAGGCCACATCGTCGCGCTAAAACATATGGGGCTTAAGCCAATTCTGGATCTGGACCTAAGGCTTGGTGAAGGCACGGGCGCGGCGCTGGGCATAAGTATAGCCGAAGCCGGAGTAAAGATTCTAAATGAAATGGCAACCTTCGCTCAGGCCGGTGTCTCAGAGAAAAACAAATAGATTCACCTGAGAAGCAAATAATATGAACTCATTAATAATAGCCCTGCAACTGCTTACAAAAATACCTTTTAGAACCGTCGGAGAACCTTCAAAGGCTTCTTTCGGCGGCTCGCTTGTTTTCTTTCCCATAGCCGGGCTTTTTATCGGCCTTCTGTGCTCGGGAATAAACCTTTTGTCCGGCGCGTATCTGCCTCAAGCCGTGCTAAGCGTTGTCATTGTCCTGTTTATGGCCTTTATCACCGGCGGGCTTCATTTAGACGGCCTGGCCGATACCATAGACGGAACATCAGCCTCCGGGACAGCCGAAAAAATACTTGCCGTCATGCGCGACAGCCGCGTAGGCTCCATGGGGGTTGTAGGCCTTTTCGGAACGCTTGCCCTTAAAACAAGCTTGATTTATTACATCCCCGGTGAAACAAAAGGCGTATCGCTGATAGTGGCGCTCACGGTTTCAAGATGGGCCATGCTCCTGCCTATGACATTATTTAAATACGCCAGAACCGACGGCAAAGCAAAAATATTTTTTGATAACGCTTCCATCGGAAGCCTGCTCTCCGCGACTGCCATTACTGCCGCGGTCGCGGCTTTATATTTTGGATTTTCAGCCCTCTACATCCTGGCCGCTCCGGCCGCGGCCTCGTTGCTGCTGGCGGCTTATATAAACAAAAAAATAAACGGTATCACGGGGGACACTCTCGGCGCCGTGAACGAAACTGCCGAGATAGCCGCATTCTCGGCAATATATTTTATCGCGGGGTAATAATGAAAAAGAAACTTAAGGCTCCGACAGTTCAGAAGGCGCTCGCGGACATGAAAATTTCATCCGAGGATATCGCCAGAACTGCCCTTTCAACATATATTTACGACCCGGGAATCGGCTCCGCGGCCAAGGTCTCCGCGCTATTTAAAAAAGAGTTGGCCGCGGCCTTTCGCGATATCAATATTTCTTCTCTTGTAATGTCAGCTGTTTATCTTGAACGCGCCGGCAGTATAGGCCTTATACCGGGCATCAGCGCGAAATATTACAGCTCCGACCCGGTCAGCCTGATAGCCGACGAGCTTATCGGCCAGTCCATAGCGGTTTATATCGGCGGGAGCAGGGCCATATTTGAGTTCTCAAGGCTTGACCGCTTAAAACCGGGGATAATATCCAGGCTCCCTCCGTTTATGGATGACTGCGTAGCCGGCCTTATCAGCGGCATAATGGTGAAAATATGCTCAAAATAAAACTCTTCGCGGCCTTCTTAATATTTTTTCTGTCTCAAAATACTTTCGCGTCACCAGCAAGGATAGTTTCCCTTGCCCCTTCGGTGACAAAAAGCGTAATGCTCCTCGGCTCGTCATCAAAACTCGCGGGCATAACCACATTCTGCCCGGATCCGTCGGGCTCAATAGACAAAATAGGCACCGTGCTTGAACCCAATATTGAAAAAATAGTGTCGCTTAAACCGGATCTCGTAATAGCGTCCAAAGAGGGCAACCTGCCGGGCCCGGTTGAAAAACTCAGGAAGCTCGGAATAAAAGTATATGTAATGGACGCTTACAGAAATTTTGATGATATCTGCCTCTCCTTTATTGAACTGGGAAAGGTCATAGGGCGGGAAGCCGAAGCGGAAAAGATAGTAACAAATTCAAAGGCCCGCATTGACGCGGTGAAAAAGAAAACGCTGACATTATCCAGGCCGGCGATTTTCTGGGAAATAGGAGCCCAGCCGCTTTATACCGTAAGCGATAAAAGCTTTGTAAACGATTTTATAGAATTTGCCGGCGCGAACAACATTTTCGCGGATATGCCTATTGCCTACCCGCAGGTAAGCCGTGAAGAGGTGCTCGTAAGAAACCCCGACATGATATTTATTGTCATGATGGGAGACATAAATGAAAATGAACGCTCCTCCTGGCAAAAGTACGGAACGCTTAAAGCGGTAAAAACCGGAAATATCCACATATTAAACGACCTGGTTTTTCTTGAACCTACCCCTGAAGCTTTCGCCGAGGGCACCGAGAAACTTAATAAAGTTATTTTTGAAAAAAAAGGAGGGGCCGGGCAATGAAAGTTATCGCGTCCTGGAGCGGAGGGAAAGACAGCTGTCTTGCTTTATATAAAGCCATTCAATCCGGACACGAGGTTAAGGCTCTTCTTAATTTCGTATCGGAAGAGTATAAAAGATGCTGTTTTCACGGCATACCGCCTGAGCTTATACAAGCTCAGGCCTCTTCCCTTGGAATACCCCTGGTTCAGCATGAAATGCCGGTGGACATGGCGGGCTATGAAAAAGAGTTCGTCAACATAGTATCTCGCCTGCGCGATGAGCAGGGCATAGAAGCCGTTGTTTTCGGAGACATCTACTTGGACGAACACAAGTTATGGGTGGAAAAAGTCTGCAGGAAAGCCGGCGTTGATGCCCTTGAACCTATATGGAATGTGCCGGTTGATACTGTCATTAATGAATTCATCAGCCTGGGTTTTAAAACAAAAGTGGTAAGCGCGAAAGCCGATATTCTGGGCGAAGACTTTGTCGGTTCGGACATTGATAAAGCCGCGGTGGCCGAATTAAAAAAGAACAATGTCTGCGTGTGCGGCGAGGGCGGAGAATTCCATACCTTTGTCTACGACGGGCCGCTGTTTAACAAAAGCATAGAGGTAACAAACTACAAAAAACTTTTAGTGGACGGGTTCTGGAAACACTGGTTCCTGGACATACAGGTATAAAATGGCCAAAAAATATTTATCCATTACGCTTTCAGCCGTCTTTCTTGCCGCCGCGCTTGTCTGCGCGCTTTACCTCGGAGGAAGCAGTCTGAGTTTCGGCGAAATAGCAAACGCGGTGCTAAATCCGCGCGCCGGCACAATTCCTTCCGAGATAATCTGGCAGATCAGGATCCCGAGGATTCTGCTGGGCCTGCTCGTGGGCATGGGGCTTGCGTCAAGCGGCGCTGTGCTGCAGGGAATGCTCAGAAACCAGCTGGCCGACCCATATACTCTGGGCATATCGGGCGGAGCGGCGTTTGGCGTTACGGCCGCCATTGTTTCAGGTGCGGGAGCCGTAAGCGTTTTTTTTATGCCGCTTGGCGCATTCGCGGGAACCCTTATTTGCATAGGGCTTGTATATATTATCGCCTCAAGAAAAAGCTTCAGCGCCTCGTATCTGATACTCACCGGCGTCATACTCGGTTTTATTTTTTCGGCGGCGGTTCTGCTGATGTTTGCCGTCGCGGACCCCAAAAGAGTGCATTCGGCCCTGTTCTGGCTTATGGGCGACCTTTCCTCGCCTGAAACCGGTCTGGTAAAAATGGCCGCCGCGGTAATTCTGCCTGGCATCGCGGTCTTGTTATACTACGCCAGGGAAATTAATATTTTAACTTTGGGAGAGGAAAAGGCCAAAAATCTCGGCATAGAAACCGGCAGGCTTATAAAAATTCTCTTTATTACGGCCTCGCTTATTACAGCCGCCTGCGTCTCAGCCTCCGGCATAATAGGTTTCGTGGGATTAATAGTCCCTCACTGGGCCAGGAAGTTCACCGGCCCGGACAACGAGGTTCTTTTGCCCGTATCGGCGATTTTCGGCGGAGGATTCCTCGTTTTATGCGATGCCGTGGCGCGCTCAATCATAGCTCCCATAGAACTTCCGGTCGGCGTTATAACCGGGCTTATCGGCGGTATTTTTTTCCTGAGTTTTCTCTACAAATCGTCAGAAAAGGTATTTTAGCATGTCGGTTCTTGAACTTAAAGATATCAGTTTCGGCTATTCCGATAAAAAGGTAGTTGAAGCTGTTTCGCTCACCCTTGAAGCGGGGGATTTCACCTGCCTCATAGGGCCGAACGGAGCCGGCAAAACAACTCTTTTTAAGATTATTTCGGGAACACTAAAACCATGGAGCGGGCAAATACTCTACGGAGGCGCGGACACCGCGCTTATTTCAAGTAAAACGCTGGCAAAGGAAATTGCCGTAATGCCCCAGCTGCTTGAAGCCTACTTTCCATTTTCCGTGGAAGATTTCGTAATGATGGGCAGGTTTCCGCACCGGAACCGCTGGCAGCCGCCGGCGAAGCTGGATATCGCCTCGGTTGAAACAGCTATTGAACTCTGCGACCTTTCATCTCTAAAGCGGCGGCCGATAAACGAGCTTTCCGGAGGGGAACGCCAGCGCGCCATGCTCGCCCAGGCTCTCGCGCAGGACCCTAAACTCCTTCTGCTGGACGAACCGACGGCGCACCTTGACATAGGCCATCAGTGCGCTATACTTGATTTAATAAGAAAGCTTAACCGTGAAAACGGCCTGACTGTCCTCTCGGTTCTACACGATCTAAACCTTGCCAGCGAATACAGTTCAAAAATGATTCTCCTGGACAAAGGCGCCGTTCATTCCACCGGCGCTCCCGGAGAAGTTTTGACTTACAAAAATATTGAAGCGATATATAAGACCGTGGTGGTAGTAAGAGACAACCCGATGACATCCAAACCGCATATTTTCGCGGTTTCGCAGGATAACCTGAAAAAGAAGTAACTGCCGGTAACGGGAAACCGGTTAAAATCCGGTGCAGCCCCGCTACTGTGACCTGTCCTTGAAGATTTGAGGACTATTTTAATGCCACTGCTTAACGCGGGAAGGTATTAAAAGAAGGCAAAGTTGGAAACCCTAAAATTGTTTTTGCGCTTGAAAGCGGTTCATAACAAGCCATTGCAGGATGGCGCGTTGTACCCGCTTTTAAAGCGAAAAAAAAAGTTTTGCCGCGAAACAAGGAAGCCGAGTCCGAGGATACTTAAAAAGTATCTGAGGCAAGGCTGACGAAGTTGCAGCGCAAAAATTATTTTTGCAGCTAAAATGGGGTACAACAAGCCATCCTAAAGGAAGCCAGGAGACCGGCCGGCAGAATAAAACCAGCATTGAGCTGGGATACTCGAGGGAGGCATACCGGTATGTCAACAAAATAACCGTCGTTCCAGAATAACGACACAAAAGCCGTTGTTTACTTATAACTTACAACTTAAAACTTATAACTTGAAAAGTTGTCTGGAATCCGGAACAATGGCGTTTCATCAATGTCTTTAGGAAACATAATTAAATCTAACTAATGGAGAGATCTATGTATTCAAAAATAGTAAGCTGGCTTTCAATACTCTTGTTAACGGTTTCAATTCCGCTTTTCGCTGATACGGACGGCTCGGTTTTCTTAAGCCTCACGCGAAAAGTCAGCAAACTCAAGGATATGCCCACGAATGTTTCCGTGATCCCGTTTGAAAAAATCCAGGAATCAAAAGCAAAGACCGCGGCAGAAGTCCTGCAGAACAGCGCCTCATTAAATGTCGGCAGTTACGGAACCCTCGGAGCAAACCAGAATATCATAATAAGGGGCGCCGCTCCCGAGGAAGTCCTTGTGCTTATTGACGGAAGGAGAGCCAACGACCCGGCAATGGGGCTCATTGACTTAAGCACTCTTCCGGCCGAAAATATTGAAAGAGTGGAGATTATCAGGGGAGGCGCGTCGGCTATTTACGGAACCGGGGCTCTGGGCGGCGTGGTAAACATAATTACAAGAAAACCCCAGCTGGAAACGCCGAAAACAAATATAGGTTTTTCAATGGGCAGTTTTAATACGCAGAAAACCGGCGTTGACTTTGAAATAAAACGGGAAAAAACCTATGGTTTTCTGAGCGCCGCGCGGACTCTCTCCGACGGCTGGAGGCAGAACTCCGGCTTTGACGGCAGCAATTTCTTCGCGAGAATGGGCTATGACGCGGGCTCAGCCGGACAGATTGACCTCTCAGGCGCCTATTCAAGAAGCGACGCGGGCGTGCCGGGAATGGGCATACCACTGGCTCAATACGACGGTTCCGCGGAAAAACTTGCCTCAACGCCTGACGCCAATCAAAAAGTAAACAAGAGTTTCGGCAGGATTGACCACACGGTTAATCTCGGTGAAGATACTTTTAAAACATCCTTCCACGCTTCGCAGGATATCACTTTCTACAAAGTTCCCGCGTGGCTTCAGGATGACGAATACAAGTCATTCTCCTTCGGAGGCGAAACCCAGTACCAGAGCTCGCTGGGCCTGACAACAGGCTTTGAGTGGTATGAAGAGCTTTACAAACAATATGACAATACAATGAGCGCTCTGGAAACCGACAGAAGCCGCGTTTCAGCCAATATCTTCGCCCAGCAGGAGATTAGAATAGCAAACCTGAGCGTAATACCAAGCGCGAGATACGACAATAACTCGGTATTCGGCAGCGTTTTCAGCCCGAGCATCGGGCTCGTTTATCAAGCAAATGAACTCCTGAAAATTTCGGCAAATTCCGGGAAGGCCTGGCGGGCTCCCACACTAAACGAACTCTACTGGCCCAATGAGACCTCAAGCTTCTGGGGAACAACTTATATAACACAGGGCAACGCCACTCTCAAACCCGAAGAAGGAGTTGCTTCCGACTTCGGCGTTGAATACGGCAGCAATAAATTCAGCAATAAGGTTACCTTGTTTTATACCGAGAGCAGAGACCTGATTTCGTGGCAGCAGACGACAGACCCGGTCTCAAACTCTGTCACCACAATGCCTCAGAATATCGGCAGGGCAAAATCACAGGGCCTTGAATACGAACTGGGCCATAAAATAGCCGACGGCCTCTATCAAACCATAAACTACACTCATACCTGGGCTATAGACGCGGATTCACTGCAGGTTCTGCCCTACAGGTCACCGAATATCATTAACTACGACCTCTCGTACATAGCGCCCTGGAATATGAAGCTTAACATCAACGGCAAATATGTATCGGCGACCCCGGTTTCAGGCGTAAATTCCCTGCCTGATTACACCCTTGTGGGATTAAAAGTATCGCAGAAAATAGCGGAGCTTGAGCTCTGGGTCGGCATTGACAACCTGCTTGATAAAATGTATCAGTCAAGAATAAACTACCCGCTTCCCGGCAGGAGTTACAACTTCGGCTTAAGCCTGAGGTTTATTGACTGAGATGTAATGGTGAGTCGGGTATCCCGACACCTGATTTTAACTTTCTTTGGGCGAGCAAAGATAATAAAGAAACGCGACCCACGAGCCATTCGCAAAGTATTTTAGGCAGTCTTGCAAACTCCCTGCCCTGTCGGCAGGTCAAACAGGCAAGACTGAAGGACTCCAAAAATACTTTTGCTCATAACCGGCTCGGAAGGGGGTATTTAAAATCATAAAAAGTCCGTCATTCCTGCAAAAGCAGGAATCCAGAAAAACCTCTGGATGCCAGCTGCTGCTGGTATGACGACACAAAAGCGCACACGCCGTCATTCCCGAATTGTTCTGTCGGGAATCCATAACAATGGCATTTTGTTAATGACTCAAAGAAGTGGATCCCAGACTGAACCCTCTGGTATGACGACACGAAGAAGTTTGCCGTTCACTTATAACTTACAACTTAAAACTTATAACTTAAAATGTTCTGTCTGGGATCCATAAAGGGCCGTCATCCCTGTGAAAACAGGGATCCAGCAAAACCCTGAATACCAGCTTCCCAGACTGTGTCGTAATTGCCAAAAATGACCGTTTTGTCATTCTGGGACATTGTGACACAGTCTGTCCGCTGGGATGACGACACGAAGAAGTCCGTCGTTCACTTACAACTTAAAACTTAAAACTTATAACTTAAAATACAAGGAGTCCGTATGAAAACCCCATTTAAATCCGTTCCTTTAAAGCAGTTTTACCGCCTTATCAATCACGGCCCCTGCGTAGTCGTAACCACGGCCAGCGGGAAATCAAAAAATGCCGCGCCGATAGCCTGGGCCATGCCCGTAAACGACGAACCGCCTCTTGCCGCGATTTCAGTGGCCGACACCCATTTTACCGCGGAACTTATTAAGAAAAGCGGGGAGTTTGCCATAAATGTGGCAAACGAGGCTATCTTAAAGGAAATGCTTTTTTGCGGCAGCGTTTCAGGAAGAAAGACCGATAAAATAAAAAAATCCGGCCTCTCTGTTATTAAAGGCAAAAAGATAAAAGTTCCGGTCTTGAAAGACTGCGCCGGATATCTTGAATGCAGAGTTATAGACAGTATTGAATACGGCGGCGTTACGGTTTTTGTGGGGAAAGTTCTTTACGCGGCGGCAAAGCGGGGAGCCTTTGATTCCTGCTGGGTACCGGAAAAAGCTAAAACCGTGCATCACATAGGCGGAAAGTTTTTTGCCTTTACAGGAAGCCGGTTTCAGTCGGAGTGAAATTGCGGCAGAGGTTATTCTACTGACTCAAATTATATTTTAAAAAGCTTTGTTATTATGTACGAAAGCGTTGTGCCGAGCACGGCGCCGGCCAGGACATCCAGAGGGAAATGCACGCCCACATATATTCTGGAAATGCCTATTAAGGCGGCAAACGCGAAAAAGATATACCAGAACTTGCGGACTTTCAAAGAAAGGAAAGTGGCGGTTAAAAATGAAACCTGCGTATGGCCGGAAGGAAAAGAATTGTATTTAAGGCCCGGCCCGAGCACCCTGACCAGATCCCCGAAAACAGTAAGCGGCCTTGCCCTGCTGAAAAATTCCTTTATAAAATGAGTGAGTGCCCCGCTGAAAAGCATCAAGGCCACCATAAACAAAAACTTTTTCCAGAAGTTTTCGCGGCTGTAAAACCACAGCACCAGGCCGCCGAATATTCCCAGAAGGATGCCGTCGCCGGTAAAACTCAGAAACCTCATCAGATAATCAATCAAAGGAAGTTTTCTCTCCCTGTTCAGGAAAAAAAATACCTTTGTGTCGGCTTTATTAAGGTAATCCTTCCAGTAAACCCAGGGGCTTAAAGCGCCGGCAGTATATTCTTTTGGCAATGCTGACAATTTAAAATTCCTTCCCGTAGTCAGCCAGAAAATTCTTGTTTTTTTGCCTTTGCGGAAACTTTCAACCGCGACAGGCTTATCCCAGGAGCTGAACGGGTATATTTTTTCTGGTTCGGTGAAAAACCTGTTATCGCAGACGAAGATACCGTCTCTTCCGTCAAGGACAGAGAGGTCCCTCTGCCAGAAATCGTAGGCGTCAATCCTGTCCGACAAGCAATATATTTTCGGATGGCCCGGCACATAAAACTTCAGCTGGCTGGCGATATAATGGCGGTGCGTGAAAATAAACGGCTTTGGCTCCGGGGAATTCTCCACCAGCTCTGCAATTTTTCTGCCGGCGTCGCCCCAGCCGTAGAGTTCGTTGGTGACATCCATTTTTTCCGCTTTAGTTATACCGTCCTCAATTTTTCGCGCTTCCTGCGCCGGCAGAAACAGCTCGGCAGGCAATACCTTGTAAACCGCCTGAAGCGGCACCAGCAAAGTCAGAAACAGCCCGAAACCCCAGGCGGTGTAACTTGAAACCCTGAACCATTTTTTATCCCAGCTCTCCAAGGTCATTTTCGCCACGGCCGGCGTCAGCACAAGGTATCCCATAGCCGGCCAGTGAGGCAGTATCTCGTTGAAACTTGCTATGGCGTTAAAAAGAAAAAGCGTGGGGAACGAAAAAGAAAATATTAGAAGGGAATTTTCATCTTTTGCCTTTAAGGCCTTAATAGCAAAATAAACCAGCGCGGCCCAGTAAATAATGAACAGAAAAGGAGAGATATATCCGGCCTGGGCGCCGAGGCATTTGCCGAGAAGCGCCGCGGAAAATGCCGGAGCCTTGCTCCCGAAACCGTGCTTTAGCTGGAAACCGAACGAGGCCCAGCCGTTTTCCATATTCCACAAAAGGACCGGAAGAAATATTATAAATGCCGAAACAAGGGCAAGATAAGGCTCTTTTTTCATCAGCCAGTGCCGGTGTTTGGGAGACAGGGCTATAAACAGCAGGGCCGAGGCGGGAAGCAGAATAGCGTTATACTTAGACAAAAGCCCCGCTCCGAGCAGAACACCCAGAATATACCAGTAGCCGGGCTTTTGAGTCCTTACAAGAAGGATAAAAACATAAATGAATATTACCCACAAAAGCGCGAGAGGGACATCCGGCACCGTCAGCACCGCCCCGAGAAAAGAAAATACCGGAACGACATTTAACAGGATTATGCTCCAGAGCGCCGTCTTTTCGTCAAACAGCTTTTTCGCGATGAAATAAATAAAAATGCTCATCACAAAAAAGAAAAGGACGGCCGGAAACCTTACGGCAAACTCGTTTACTCCGAAAATACC
Source organism: Elusimicrobia bacterium RIFOXYA2_FULL_47_53 (assembly GCA_001800315.1). GTDB lineage: Bacteria > Elusimicrobiota > Endomicrobiia > Endomicrobiales > XYA2-FULL-47-53 > XYA2-FULL-47-53. Next base: position 298,789 of record MGVE01000008.1, read on the forward strand.
GGTGAAGAATTTTATTATGTAGCCTATGGCGGGGGGGTGGTCAAAATAGGACAGTTCGGGCTGGCGGCTGAAAGCGAAATAATGCCCCTCGTCGTCGCCAAGGCCTATGCGCCCTATGACAAGCAGCCTTAAAAGCGCGGTGGAAATATTAATAAGCCAGAAAATCACAATATTGCTCATGCGGCCAGCTTCAGCTTCCACACCCGAAAAAGGTATTTTATCAGAGTGGCGGGTTTGAGTTTTGACTGCCCCTTTCCTCTCGGCATGAATTCTATGGGAGATTCTTTGATTTTAATATTGTATTTTTTCAGGTAAAACAAAACTTCCGTCACAATAAAAGGGTCGCGCGAAGAAAGATTCGGAAGAATTTTTTCCAGCGCGGATTTTGAAAACATCCTGAACCCCGAGGTCGGATCCTGCACCTTAACTCCCAAAACAGCCGCGAGATATTTTCTCGCGAAACCGCTTATGGCCTGGCGCAGGAAAGTTCTTGCCTCGTCCTTTCCGCCGGGAACATACCTTGAGCCGATAACAACATCACAGCTTCCGGAATTATTGACAAAATCAGGAATAAAGCGCGGATCATGCGAAAGGTCGCCGTCCATCTCAACAACCCAGTCAGCTCCCAGTTCAAGAGCTTTTTTGAAACCGTCAATGCCGGCCCAGCCGCGCCCGCGGTTCTCCTTTCTGAGCAGAAGATGAACCCTGCTGTCTTTAGAGGCTAAACTCTCAACGATTTTACATGTTCCGTCGGGCGAATTATCGTCGGCTATCAGCACCTCAATGTTTAAGGGCAGGCTCAAAAGGCGCTCAATAAGAGCGGCTATATTGCCGGCTTCGTTGTAAGTCGGTATCATAGCTATAATTTTTTGGGTATTCATTTTTTTTCCGGGCGGGCGGGCAGGCTTTTTTCAATAACATGCCACAGTATGCCGGGCTTTATGGAGTTCATACAGTCGGGTTTTTTATCGCATGTCTGCCTGTAACAGCACACACAGGGCAGGCCTGAAACAACCTTGGGCCCCAAACCGTACATTTCAATTTCCGGCTCTGAGGTGGGGCCGAAAATGGCCACGGCTTTTTTCTTAAGGCCGAGCGCCGCGTGAAGCGCCATGGTATCGCCCGTAATTACCATATCGCAGAGGTTAATAAACGCGAAAAAATCCGGTATTGAATTATTAGTGCCGGCGCTTATAGCCTTGCCGCGGCTCTTTTTTAACATTTTCCTGATTATGGATTCTTCTTCCGGGCCGCCGAGCAGGATAACCTTCGCCCCGCGCGAATGGAGTTTGTTTATTATCTCCAGGTAGCCTGAGGCCGTCCAGCGTTTCATTTTCCAGCGTTTTCCGGCGCCGGGGTTAATTCCGACAACCAGTTTATTGTTGAGCCCGTGTTTCACGGCGAATTTACCGGCTCTGACAGCCGAGTCCGCGGCTATCGGTACATAAATGGGATAATCCGGTTTCTTTAAGCCGGTTATCTTTGATATCCAATATTGGTATGTACTTTTATTGGCTTTTTTCAGGTCGTCAAAAGCGCTCATGGAAAGCCAGTGCTTCGCGTAATGGTTTGAACTTACGACCTGCCTGGCGGAATTCAGGGAATATCCCGTTATCTTTTTTGCCGCCGCCATTGAGGCAAGAGCCAGGCTTGCGGGGGAAAGGTCAAGGTTAATAACCTCGTTAAAACCCTCTGACAATAATTTTTCAAAAATATGCTTGTCATTAATCCAAATATGTTCTATATAAGGGTTGCCTTTTAGCACCTCCGAAGAGGATGCCGACGAGACCCAGGTAATTTTGCAGTTAGGATATTTCTTTTTGAGTCCGGGAAGAAGGAAAGTCGTACGAAGCACATCGCCCATGGCATCAAGCTTTATAATCAGGATTTTATACGGCTTAATATTTTTGGGTATAACCGGAGCGTAATGGCCGCAGGAAACGCACTTAATTCCATTCTGTTTATGGAACCTGCAGGGGCGGTCAAGCGGGAAATTGATACAGTCGGTTTTTATCATAAATGATTGCCGGTAAAATTTGTTTCATCCTAACAAATTTTTTCTTTTCCGTCAAATATTGTACAATGCTTTATGCTCGGATGGGTCCCGGAAGGGGTGTGAGAAACAAAAAAAGTCTGTCATTCCTGCAAAAGCAGGAATCCAGAAAAACCTCTGGATACCAGCTTCCGCTGGTATGACGACTAAAAGAAGTCCGTCGTTCTCTTACAACTTACAACTTGAGTCAATTGAAAAAGTGTTTCAGCCCGTCTTTGCCTGCCCGCCAAAGCTTTTGTGGAGGGCGAGGAGTGCAACGACGCGTTAGCCCGCCAGAGGTTCAGTGGCGGGGCAATCTCGCAGTTAAATGGTTTTGTAGCTGCGCAGCTTGCTGCGCGTTCCGTAAAAGCTGTCATTCCTGCAGTTGCAGTGCGGCGAATAAGCCGCACAAGCTTGCAACGGGTGCGAGATGTGAGCACACACAGGAATCCAGAAAAACCAATGGATAGAAAAATATCAAAGCTTAGAGATATATTAATCAGGCATAAAAGAGTTCTTATAGCCTTCTCCGGCGGAGTGGACTCGTCCTTTCTGCTGGCGTTTGCCGTCAAAACACTCGGCAGAAACAATGTCCTTGCGGTAACGGCAGTAAGCGAGACCTATCCAAAACAGGAACTGGTAAACGCCAGAGCCATGGCTGCAAAGCTCGGCGCGAGGCATAAAATATTGCGCACCTGCGAGCTTAACAACATAAAATTCAGCTCAAACCCGCCGGAGCGCTGTTTTTACTGCAAAGACGAGCTGTTTTCAAAACTCTCGTCTTTGGCCGCCGAAAACAAAATGGTTCTCTGCGACGCCACAAATTATTCCGACAACTCCGACTACCGTCCCGGCAGAAAAGCCGCGCGTAAGTGGGCCGTTGCTTCTCCGATACTTGAGGCGAAAATCACAAAGTCCAAACTGCGCTCTTTCAGCAGGCGGTTAAAACTCGGCAACTGGAACAGCCCGGCTCAGGCCTGCCTGGCCTCCAGGATACCTTACGGAACCAAAATAAACCGCGAAGAACTCTCCAGAATAGAACGAGGAGAAGAATACCTTAAAAAAATGGGCTTTAATGTCGTACGGATAAGAAGCCACGGGGATTTGGCAAGGCTTGAGGTCGCGGCGGATTCGGTGCGCAAGCTCGCGCAAGAAAAAATAAGGAAAAAAATCTCGGTTGTCTTAAAAAAACTCGGCTGGAAGTACGCAACCATTGACATGGATGGCTACAAAATGGGAAGCCTGAACCGCCAGATAGGGCATTGACCTTACTGCGCGTTTCTGTTTTGAAGCAGTCCCGTAAAGGCGTCATTCCGGAACCGTTCTGTCAGGAATCCTAACACCCCTTTCTAACTTTCTTTGGACGCTCAAAGAAAGTTAATAAAGAAACGCGACCCCGCGAGCCATTCGCAAAAGAATTTTAGGCAGTCTTGCAAACTCCCTGCCTTGTCGGCAGGTCAAACAGGCAAGACTGAAAGCATCCAAAAATACTTTTGCTCATAACCGACTCGGAAGGGGTATGCGACACAAAAAAAGTCCGTCATTCCAGGGTGGTTCTGCCCGGAATCCAGAAAAGGTTGTCATTGCGAGGAACGAAGCAGTCTCGCAGTTAAATGGTTTTGTAGCTGCGCAGCTTGCTGCGCGTTGCGTAAAATCTGTCATTCCAGAATGGTTCTGTCTGGAATCCATAAAAGTCTGTCATTCCCGAATTGTTCCGTCGGGAATCCATAACAATGGCATTTCATCAATGTCTCTAAGAAGTGGATCCCAGACTACTACCTCTGGGATGACAACACAACAAAACCTGTCAGCCCCGACTACTGCATGAGGGATGACGGTCAACAACCAACTGCTAATATTTGCTCCGTAACAACCAGAGCACTGCCTAAGGATTAGCTCACAACTGTAACTTTTGCTTGACAGTCCGGTCATAAAATTATATATAAAGCAGCTAAATCAGCGGTGCCGGAAATGCCGCAAAAGGTTAACATGAGAACCAGAAGCAAAGCACCTTTATTTGAAACACTGCTTGACCACGCTAAACGCAAGGTCATTTCCTTTCACACGCCCGGGCACAAGAACGGGCGCGGCATAGACAAGCGCCTGCGCTCATTTACCGGAAAAAATTTATACCACATGGATGTAACGGTTTTTCCGGAGGTTGATTCGCTTCACGACCCAACGGGCCCAATAAAAAAAGCTCAGGAGCTTATGGCGAAAGCCTACGGCGTGAGCCATTCGCTTTTCCTCGTCAACGGTTCCACTGTGGGCAACACCGCGATGTTCCTTTCGGCTTGCAAGCCGGGGGACTCGGTAATCGTTTCAAGAAACTCTCACAAATCCATAATGGCGGGCATAATCCTTTCCGGCGTCTGGCCCATATGGATACAGCCGAAAATAGACCAGAACCTGGACATTATATTTGATTCTTCGCCTGAGCAGATACTGGAAGCTCTTGAAAAATATCCGGAGGCCAAGGCCGTTTTCGTCACAAGCCCGACCTACAACGGCGTGGCGACCAACCTTACCAAAATAGCCGAGATTTGCCACGAAAGAGGCAAAATCCTGCTGGTTGACGAGGCTCACGGGCCGCACCTGAAATTTCACGAAGACCTTCCTATTTCCGCGGTGGACACCGGAGCCGACCTCTGCGTCCAGTCAACGCATAAGATTCTTTCAGCAATGTCGCAGGGCTCGGTTCTCCATTTCAATTCCAAACTGCTTGACATAAACAGGGTAAAAAAAGTAGTTTCCATGCTCCAGACCACAAGCCCTAATTACATAACGCTCGCGAGCCTGGACCTTGCGCGCCTTCAGGCGCTTGAGCACGGGCGCCAGATGCTCGGCAGGGTCCTGAAAGCCGCCGAATACGCCAGAAAAAATATCAACCACCTGCAAAAGTTCAGCTGTTTCACCCGTCAGGAAATATTAAGGCTCGGCTACGATCTTGACACTTCAAAACTTACAATAAATGTCACTCGTTCCGGGTTCTCCGGATACCAGATTGAAGACATACTCACAAAAGAATACAACATACAGGTTGACTGCGCCGATCTTTTCAACCTTATCGCTATAATGGGCATAGGCTCGGAAAAAAGCGATGTCGTCGCGCTTGTCAACGCGCTCTCGGACATTGAGAAGAAGTATACGGGCCACCAGCAGAACTGGGCGCTTCAGATACCTTCGCTCGCGACAGAGATGGTGCTTATGCCCAGAGATGTATTTTTGTCCGGCAAAACCAAGAGGGTTCCGATAAATAAATCCGTTGGTTTTATTTCCGCTCAAACCTTAACGCCATATCCTCCGGGTATTCCGGTTCTTATCCCGGGCGAGCGCATAACAAAAGAAATTTGCGAGTACTTGACTGAAATGTCCGCAAAAGATATAAGAATAAGCGGACAGGAGACAGACACGCTTAGAACAATAAAAGTTGTAGCAAGTTAAGTGTAAACATAAGGCTGGATCCCAGACTACTACCTCTGGGATGACGACTCAAATGAAAATCAACGCAAGAGTAAGCCCGGGTTTGCGAGGGCACATCAAAAAGGGAGAATAAAATGAACAAAAAAGAAATGGAAAAATTCAAAAAAATTCTGCTTGAGAAGCGGGATGACCTCATGAAAGTCGTGAAAACAAAAAAAGAGCAGGACCTTACCGATGTGGAAATCGGCGACGAAATTGACAGCGCCTCCGCCAACACCGAGAAGGAAATGCTTTTTGAGGTGACCGACAACGAAAAGGTTATGCTTGATTCAATAGAATCCGCGCTTAGAAGAATTGAGAAGGGGACTTTCGGGGCCTGCGAGTCCTGCCGCCAGAAAATTTCAGAGGCAAGAATTAAAGCTATTCCCTGGGTGCGCTACTGTATTGAATGCCAGTCAAAAGCCGAAAAAGCGTAAATATCAAAAAATCCTGGGATGCAATCGTTCCCGCGTTGCTTAAATACAACCCGGGAACGATTTTTTTGCCAATAAGCGCCTCGGAAGGGGGATTTAAAATCATAAAAAGCCCGTCATTCCTGTGCAAACAGGAATCCAGAAAAACCACTGGATACCAGCTTCCGCTGGCATGACAACACATATAAAGTCTGTCATTGCGAGCGAAGAGACGCGTCAGTCCGCCGAAGACACAGTGGCGGGAAGCAATCTTGCAGTTAGTTGGTTTTGTAGCTGCTGAGCTTGCTCAGCGTCCGTAAATCCGTCATTCCAGAAAAACCACTGGATACCAGCTTCCGCTGGTATGACGACACATAAAAAAGACCGTCATTGCGAGCGAAGCGGCGCGTCAACCCGCCAACGGTTAAGTGGCGGGAGAGTCCGCCGAAGACACAGTGGCGGGAAGCAATCTTGCAGTTAGTTGGTTTTGTAGCTGCTGAGCTTGCTCAGCGTCCGCAAATCCGTCATTCCAGAAAAACCACTGGATACCCGCTTGCGCTGGCATGACAACTAAAAGAAGTTCGTCGTTCACATATAACTTACAACTTAAAACTTATAACTGAAAAAGTTGTCTGGGATCCAGTAAAAACTCTGGATGATTTTTAGAACAATTGTATTTCAATTACTCTAAGGACAATCCCGGCGGAGAGAAAAACTGTATACGGAAGTGATGTGGTTTTTTCACTGTCAAAAATCAACGACTCCCTGTATCTGAATGTAAAAAACAAAACCAGCCTTTTCGCGATATCTTTTACAACATTTAACAATCTACCCTGAAAAAGCATTATTACGACAGCGGCGGCGCCCCCTATAACCGCGCCGTAAATCCCGCCGTTTATCGCAAGGTCATACCCTTTAAGGCTTCCGACGGCCATCATAAATTTCACATCGCCGGCCCCTATCCCACCCGCCAGGTAAAACAAAATCAAAAGCGCGAATCCCGCCAATACGCCAAGAGCCGATTCCTTCAGCCCCAGCAGCCCGAAGTTAATAAAGTTTAGCCCGAGCCCGAGAGCGATGACGGGGAATGTTATGGCGTTGTAAACTTTTCTGTATTTGATGTCCGAGAAGACGCAGACGGCAATAAACTCGGCGAGCAAAATATCTATTATCATATTTCAGTAATTTACCACAATCGTTTTACTTTGTCAAAAATTCCTTAGACTCCCCAAGCACCCAAGAGCCAAGCAGCCAGTTTTGTCCAACAAGGTTTGTCATTCCAGAGTGGTTCTGCCTGGAATCCATAACAATGGCATTTCGTCAATGTCTCTAAGAAGTGGATCCCAGACTACTACCTCTGGGATGACAACAAAAAGAAAGTCTGTCATTCCCGAGTTCTTCTGTCGGGAATCCATTAAGCCGTCATCCCAGAAATCTTCAGTCTGGGATCAGAAAAACCACTGGATACCAGCTTCCCAGACTGTGTCATAACTGCCATTAACGAGGGTTTTGAGCTGTTGTCATGCTGAACGCAGTGAAGCATCTCGACGGTAACAATAACTTCGCGATCCTTCGCTAACGCTCAGGATGACATTGCCACACAGTCTGTCCACTGGTATGACGACACAAAGAAGCCTGTCGTTCACTTATGACTTACAACTTAAAACTTATAACTGCCGTTGATGTTCACTTACCGCTTACCCCTTATCCCTTACCACTGTAGTCCCGTGTGCTTTTTGTCACATGCCATTGATTTTTCATATAAAACAAGCAATAGTATCAGTGTCCGCTAATGTGGGTTGTCAATTCATTTTCATATACTATTTTTCACAATAACCATCCCAATTTTTTAGTTGACAAGCCGAATAATTATAATTATAATTGAATTGAATTTAGTTGCATTTTTTGAAATCCATTATGAAAAACAAATCCCGTTTATATTATGGCGCCGGCACCAGCGACAGCCCGAAACTGTCCGCGGTGTTTTTTTATTTAATAAATTTGTTTTTTAAATTACTGGATGGCAGAAGTCGCGGAGCAACTCAAACGATACCGTCATCACAGAAATGTTCAGTCTGGGATCCAGAAAAACCACTGGATACCAGCTTCCGCTGGTATGACGACTCAAAGAAGCCTGTCATTGCGAGCCCGCAGGGCAAAGCAATCTCGTCATTAACGAATAGATTGCTTCGTCGTCACACTCCTCGCAAAGACTGCAAAACCACCTGTCACCCCTTTATAGCACACATCATAAAACTTATAGCTGACAATTTCCGTTCACTTATCCCTTACCCCTTAGCCCTTACCACTGTCTTTATGGCATTTTCTCTTGCGCACGCGGGACCGGCAGTGATAAACACACTGACTGCTTCAACTACCTGCCAATATCAAATTATGCTTACCTGGACCGCTCCCGACAACGGAGCAGGCGGAGCCTGCAATTCTTATCTTGTTAAATATTCAACAACAGCCGACATAATTGATGAGGCTTCCTTCACGACGGCATCCACTTACGGCCACAACTGGGCGCCGCGTACACCAGGCCTGGTTGAAAAGCGGTTCCTGACGGGTCTAATACCTGGAGTCACTCACTATTTCTCAATAAAAGGCGAGTTCAGCTCACAATATGCCGTGCCGTCAACCACGGGAACCAACGGCGGTATAACCGGCCCCTTCAGTCTATATATTTCAACTCTGACTGGCTTTGGCAGTGGCACTTCACTTGCCTGGGGCGATTACGACAATGACGGCGACCTGGACCTGGTTGCCTGCGGCATGATCAATGGCGTGACAACAAAAAACATTATTTACCGGAATGACAACGGTTCTTTGAATAATAATGGCGCTGGAATACCTGATACCAGCGGTACATCTCCGGCCTGGGGAGACTACGACAATGACGGCGACCTGGATTTAGCTTTAACCGGCCAGTCAAGCGCTATTTACCGTAATGACTCGGGGAGTTTCAGCAATATTAATGCCGGATTAACTGGCCTGGAAAACGGACCTTGCGCCTGGGGCGATTATGATAACGACGGCGATTTGGATCTGGCCTACGGAGGAAGGGACTCTTTATACACTTCAAGATCCTATATATACCGCAATGATTCCGGAACTTTCAGCGATATCAATGCGGTCCTTTCAGGCAGCTACTACAATGGAGCTCTTGCCTGGGGCGATTATGATAACGACGGCGATCTGGATCTGGCTGTCAGCGGCAGTAACATTTCACGCATTTACCGCAACGACTCAGGATCCTTCAACAATATAGACGCGGGATTACCGGCGCTTGAGAGTTCTTCTGTTGTGTGGGGTGACTACGACAACGACGGCGATTTGGATATGGCTGTCAGCGGCAGTGGTATTTCGCGCATTTACCGCAACGACTCAGGATCCTTCAATAACATAAATGCCGGGTTGACGGGCCTTTATAACAACTCTCTTGACTGGGGCGATTATGATAACGACGGAGACCTGGATCTGGCAATAGCTGGAATAGACGGCAGTTCTCGCGTACACACCTATCTATACCGCAGCGATTCCGGTATTTTCAGAAATATTTATGCCCTGGCTTACTATAGCGGTTCTGTTGCATTTGGCGATTACGATAATGATGGAGACTTGGATCTGGCCGTTTCGGGTTACGACATAGCATCCGTTTACAGAACCCATTTTTACAAAAGTTATTATTCATTATCAAATCCAAATACAGCGCCTTCCGCTCCCTCAAGCGGATTCGGCTCGGACTTTAACTCAACGACAGGCATATTGCAGCTCAGATGGGATTATGGGAGCGATACGGAAACAATAGAATCAAAAGGATTGTATTATACAGTAAGAATCGGAACTACGACACCGATGACCGATTCCAATGCTAACAAAGTTTCGTTTAAACCCGCTACCCCTTTTCTTGGCAATTATCCGCATGGATATGTAGTCGCGGCATCAACTCAAGCAGGAGTGATATACAAACCCCGCTTGACTGATACAACTTACTACTGGCAGGTCCGCACTATTGACACCTCGCTGAAAGAATCCGCCTGGTCTACCGAGCAGTCAACCTATGTGCCCGCGGGCCTTTTTGCGATACAGGATCTCGCGGTCACTCAGGATTACCAGTTAAAACTTTCCTGGGTATCACCAGGCAATGTTTCAAACTATCTGGTGAAATACTCTTCGTACGCTAATATAACCTCCGACGAGGAATTTATCAACGCCGCTACCTATTACCAGAGCTGGACACCTGCGGCGGCCGGTTACGGGGAATCAAAAATACTTACCGGACTTATTCCTTATGTGACATATTACTTCTCAATAAAATGGTCCGCCGATGGCTCAGTATATTCGCCTTTATCTTCAACTGGTTCAAACATGGCCATTGCCGCTCCGTACAGTATTCACAGCTCAACGCTTACCGCTGTTTATGACGGCTCGCTGGCCTGGGGCGATTATGATAACGACGGCGACCTGGATTTAGCGTTAACCGGCAGTAACAGCGGCGGCTCGCCAATCTGCTACATTTACCGAAACGATTCGGGTAATTTCAATAATATTAATGCCGGCCTGACAGGCGTCAGCGGCAGTTCCCTGGCCTGGGGCGATTACGACAATGACGGCGACCTGGACCTGGCGGCGGCTGGTGCCAGTAGCAGCAGAATATACCGCAACGACTCCGGAGTTTTCAATAACATCAGTGCCGCCCTGACAACCGCCTATAGCGGTGATCTTGCCTGGGGCGATTACGACAACGACGGCGACCTGGACCTGGCCCTAACTGGCTGGACCGGAAGCGCAAGCATATCTAATATATACCGTAATGACGCGGGAATATTTAACAATATTAGTGCCGGTATAGCTCCGGTTTACGAATCCTCATTTTCCTGGGGCGACTACGACAACGACGGCGACCTGGACCTGACTATCTCTGGTTATACATCCACTTATCAAGCTCACATTTACCGAAATGACAACGGGGCTTTTAATAACATAAATGCCGGATTAACCGGTCTCATGTATACCACTTCAGCCTGGGGCGATTACGACAACGACGGCGACCTGGACTTGGCTATCTCGGGTAGCGATTCCGGAGCCGGTGAAAGGGCATATATCTACCGCAATGACTCGGGCGCTTTCAACAATATTAATGCCGGATTAACGGGTGTTGCCAAGTCATCACTTGCCTGGGGCGATTACGACAACGACGGCGACCTGGACCTCGCCGTTTCCGGAACAACTGATGTGTACTCTTCTTATGGCCTGTCCCGGGTATACCGCAACGATTCCGGCTCGTTCAATAATGTCGGCGCGGGGATTGCAAATCTTTACCTGTCTTCTCTGGCCTGGGGCGATTATGATAACGACGGTGACCTGGATCTCGCCATATCCGGAACGACTGACGGAGCGGCTACGGGCGCGCAGATAAAAATATACACATCTTTTACGAACCTCTCCGCGCCCGAAACAACTCCCTTAGAACCATCAGACGGATTCGGAGCTGATTTTAATGCCACGACAGGAGTTCTTCAACTCCGCTGGGATTACGGCTCCGATACTGATACCCCGCAGAAGGGGCTATATTACACTGTTCGTGTTTCCACTATAACACCCATTAGCGACGCAAACTCCAGGATGGTGGCATGGCGCCCGGCAACACCGTTCCTCGGCAATTACGCCCATGGTTATATTATCGCCTCATCAACTCAGTGCGGGCTAAACTATCACCCAAAAATAACTAATGCCACTTACTATTGGCAGGTCAGAACTATAGACACTTCGTTTAACGAGTCAGCGTGGTCAGTGGAACAGTCAACCTATGTTCCGCCAAGCCCCTCGCAGATATTAAATCTTACCGCAGTTACAGACTATCAGCTCAAGCTAACCTGGACAGCGCCAAACGACACTCAAAGCTACCTCGTAAAATATTCAACCTCCGCTAATATCACAACTGAACAGGAATTTTTCTCTGCCGCAACATATTACCATACATGGACACCGGCTTCACCCGGAGCCGCCGAATCAAAAGTATTGACGGGCCTGATTCCAAATGCGACACACTACTTTTCAATTAGGGGCATTTTCGGCTCAACCTATGGACCGCTTTCAAATACAGCTGGCAACAGCGCGATAGCGCGGGCTTTTGCAATTTTTGGTTCAACCTCAATATTGACCGCTGTCCAGGACGGATCTCTTGCATGGGGGGATTACGACAATGACGGAGATATTGATCTGGCTTGCACTGGATGGTCAGTTTCATCAGGTTACATAACATATGTTTTCCGCAATGATTCCGGGGCTTTTAATAATATAAATGCCGGGCTGACAGGCGTTTATTTTTCCTCTCTGGCCTGGGGCGACTACGACAACGACGGCGATTTGGATCTGGCGCTTTCGGGATTTGATTCCGCGCCCAGAAGTTATATATACCGTAATGACGCAGGCGCGTTTGTCAACATCAACGCCGGGCTGACCGGTGTTTATCTTTCTGCTCTTGCCTGGGGAGATTACGACAACGACGGCGACCTGGACATTGTTGTGACCGGAAGGAACAGTTCAGCCGCATCAACAGCCAACATTTACAGAAATGATTCAGGACTATTCAACAATATCAATGCCAGCCTGACAGGTGTTCAGAATAACTCTCTTGCCTGGGGTGACTATGACAACGACGGCGACCTGGATATCGCAATTCTTGGGGGCAGCCCTACATCATCATACATTTACCGCAATGACTCCGGAGCTTTTAACAACATAAATGCCGGGCTGGCTAACCTCCATTCCGGTTCGCTGGCCTGGGGTGATTTTGACAACGACGGTGATTTAGATATCGCCATATCCGGAATGGATGCCTCAAGTAATAGAAGATGTTATGTTTACCGCAACACTGCCGGCAACTTTGCCAATATTGCCACACTTACCGGCGTTCGTTACTCATCACTCGCCTGGGGCGATTACGATAACGACGGTGATTTAGATCTGGCTCTTTCCGGCACCACTAACGATGCAAACTCTGGCGCCCTGTGCTATATATACCAAAATAATTCAGGTTCTTTCTCAAATATCAACGCGGGATTATCAGGTTTTTGGGCGTCATCCCTTTCCTGGGGCGATTACGATAACGACAACGATCTGGATCTGGCCGTTTGTGGAAGATCCAGCGCAGGAAGAGTTTCTGTAATTTACCAGAACTTCTATTCGGTCGGCCATCCCAACACAGCGCCAACAGTGCCCGCGGGGGGATTTTCGTCAAACCTTGACCTGAACACCATGAAGCTGACGCTTAACTGGGACTATGGCACCGACTCGGAAACCACAATCCAGAAAGGCCTCTACTACTCCGTGCGCGCCTCAACCGAAACACCGGTGACCGATTCAAACGCAAATTTAATATCTTGGCGCCCTTCAACGCCGTTTTTAGGCAACTACCCTCATGGGTATGTCGTAGCGGCCTCAACGCAGAGCGGGGCAGTAATTGTCGGCAAACATGAAGGCTCAACTTACTACTGGCAGGTAAGAACCATTGACACTTCGCTTAAAGAATCAGCCTGGTCTTCCGAACAGTTCAAATACATAACCCCAGTAAAACCAGGCGCCGTAACCTGCCTTGCCGGCATTTACTGGTCCTCCGAAGACAGCATAGGCTTAAACTGGATAAGCCCGGGCGACGACGGCTTCTCAAACAACATTGACGGGGGAAAATTCCATATAAAGTACTCCTCAATGTCAACCGATACCTGGGACGCTATGCCATACAGCATAGCATGGGCCACAAATACAGTCCCAAACACGCTTCGCAGCCGCCTAATAACGGGGCTCGCCGACTCCACCTCATACTACTTCCTTGTAAAAACTCAGGACGAGCTTGACGGCAACTGGTCCGAGCTCTCCAACGGAGCCACGGCATTTACCCTTGACACCGTGGTGCCGGGCGCCATTACAACCCTCTCTTCAAATTTTGTCAGCAGAGATGTCACTCTCTCATGGGTCTCACCGGGCGACAACGGATACCTCCACGACATAGAATCCGGCGGCCAGTATGAAATAAGCTACTCCACCGTGCCGAACTTCGCCACGGATACCGTAACCATAACTTTTTCAACAGCAATTGCTCCCGGGTTTTTCCAGCAATCGTTCATCACCGGGCTCTACGGCTTCACCACCTACTATTTCAGGATACGCACCGCCGACGAAGTCCCGTTCTGGTCCGCGCTCTCAAATATCGCCACCGGCTACTGCCCTGGCACGCCGATTATGACTTACCCGGTTTTCACGCAGATAAGCTCGGTAACTGTTACGGCCAACTGGACCCACACCGGGAACATATTAGCCCAGTATCTCTGCGAAGTATCCACCATGTCAAACTATTCCGTTGCCTATGCGTCAAGCGGCTGGCTTGCCAGCACTGCCACCTCGGCCCGCTTTGATCCGCTGGGCATAAACACTACCTACTACTTCCGCGTAAAATCCATAGATAACATTGGTTCTGAGAGTCCTTGGCTGGTCTTAGGCGGCACTTCCACCTACTCTGTTCAGGTCGGCGCTCCGTCCGTAAACGGCTATGACGATGAAATTTTTGAAACCTACATACTCGTGTCCATCAGCAGTGTTGGCGTCCAGGGAACAAACCCTCCCTGGACTGAATACGCCATACTAAATATTGAAACCGGCGGCTGGCTTCAGGGCGACGGTTCCACAAGCACGGTTGTAGTGTGGAAAACCATATCGGACTGGGAAACTAACTATACTAACAGGCACGCCGGCCTTAACCCTTACACCGCTTACAGTTACCGTGTCAGAACACGAAACAATAACCTTATTGAAACGAACATAAGCCCCATAGGTTCAGGCATGACGCCGTCGGGGCCGCCGTCAGGAGTTGTTGTGGCCGAAGACAGCCACGACAAAATGACCATAACCTGGAACCCAGTTGGCCCGGCCACATCCTACAATGTTTACTATGCCACCGCCACTGACGGTGTGTGGACGAGTTCCTTTACGGGAATAGTTGACACAACATACTCCGACGACTTTAATGGCGGGGTCAGTACAACTACCGGCGTAGCCCTGACACCACTTTCCACAACACAAATCACCATAGACTGGGACACCTGCGCCGTTATAGAAAGCGCCACAAGGTACTATAAAATAACCACCGTGTCTGCCGGCGGCGAGTCCCGCAAAAGCGCCACGGCGTCAGGCGACAGTTTCATCACGCCCATCATCACCGCCTACAACATTTACCGCGACGGAGCCTTCTTAACAACCGTCTCCAGCGACACGCTCACGCACACCGATACAGGCTTATTACCCAACACTTCTTGGGCTTACCAGGTGGCCGGCTACTCAAGCGACTCCGTGGAAGGCCCGCTCTCTATATCTACCATGGCCTGGACCCGCGCCCAGACCGCTCCCGCGCCCATAATATCCGATGTTCTTACAAGATACGCCAGCTTCACCGTTGACACCGCGGAAAACCCTCAACTGACCGAATACGCCTTGGCGCTGTCATCCAACAACTGGGCCGATACCAAATACCTGCAAAATTCCGCCTTCCTTTCATCGTCAATAGTCTGGAAGACCACTGCTTCATGGCATTCGGTCACCACCGACACCATTAAAGGGCTTAACTCGGGGACAAACTACAAAATTAAAATAAAGGCCCGCAATTACAGCGGCATTGAAGAAGCTTTCGGGGCTGAAACATCTTTCACTACGCTTCTCGCCTCAGCGCCGGTCGTTTCAAGCGTGTCTACCGGCACTATCACTTTTGAATTCCTTCCTGTGAATGACAGAACAGATACCGAATACGCCGTCGCCCTCTCTACCGACAACTGGGCAACTTTTAAATACCTTCAATTAGGCGGCTCAACCTCCGTTAACTCTGAAATGTGGCAGACTACAACAGCATGGAACACTTCAATGTCAAATTTAATATCAGGCCTTTACCCCAACTATAATTACCTCGTTAAAACCAGAAGCAGAAACTCTGTTCTTGAAGCCGACGACCGCTACGGTTACGCCGCTTCCACATACACTCTTGCCAACACGCCCATTGCCGCGGCTTTCTCAAACTTAGCACCAAATGTTATCAGGGCCAACTGGAACGCGAATCAAAACTCTCCGTTTACAGAGTACTACGCGGAAAATTTAACAAAATACACCGATTCGGGCTGGTCAACCAACCTTTTCTGGCAGGAACTGGGGCTTGCAGCGAACACAAGCTTCTATTACCAGGTTCGCGCCAGAAACTTTGATACCGTTCAGACTTCAACGGAAACGCTCGGCTGGAAATATACCTACGCCCATGTCCCGTCAACACCCACTCTTACAGCCGACTATGACATCGCAAACGAACACTTTGTTGATATCGCCATAAACTCCGACGCCAACCCAGACTACACCGAATACGCTATATACGGCGGTAACGCCGGAGACGGCTACGGCTGGCTCCAGGGCGACGGCACCGTCGCCATACCGGGAACCCCGGTATGGAAAACCAAAGCCCAGTGGGAAATTGAAGGCATTAACCGCCATAACCACCTTTCGCCCTCCACGGACTACGACTACAGCGTTCGCGCGAGAAATGTTGAAGGCATTGAAACCGCCAACGGCACCTCTACGCACATCATAACTCTTCCGCCAAAAGTCACTCTCGCTGCGGTAAATGAAGTTTCCGACGATTTCCTGCGCCTTTCCTGGGCGCCTCTGTCTAACACGCTCCACTATATAATCTATCAGTCTTCTGCTTCTGACGGCGTGTTCACTCAGGTATCCACAACAACGCTTACTTTGTACGACCACGACATTGACGGCGGCTCGCCGGCCGGCGTCCCGTCAATAACCTTCTCCAATGTCACTAATACCTCCATACAGATTAACTGGGATATTGACTTTGAAACTCTATCGCCCAGCGCCACCAGGTACTATCAGGTATCAGCCGTCACCACCGGCGGCGAAGGGCCAAAAAGCGATGTAAAATACAACTTTGTTTCGCCTATAGTCGCGGGCTACAGGCTCTATAAATTCGGCTCATTGCTCTACACTTCTCCGGGCCTTAACACAACATCCTATATCAATACGCCGCTTCTGCCCAATACGAGTTCTGTATACGAAGTCTCCGTAATATCATCGGATTCACTGGAAGGCACGAAATCATCGCAATATACCAAATGGTCTCTGGCCAACACACCCAACGCGCCGTCGGTATCAGCCGACTGGGATGCCGTTAACCTTTACCGCTGCTATATTACCGTCAACACCAATTCCAACTCTTCATACACTGAATACGCCGTCACCATTGCGTCAGGCGGCACTTTCGCCGACTGGTGGGTAGGCGCCGACGGGCTTATTTCGCAGACTACATATTGGTCCACCAACCTTATCTGGCTCAATAAAGGGCTCAGCGGATCCACAAGCTACTATTATAAAGTCACGGCGAAAAATATGGAAGGCGCCGCAACCGTTCTTTCGCCCCAGACACTCGGGCGCACACCTCCCATACCCGGGCCGGGAAACACGCTGACTATGACTTCCCGCGCGCCAACCTATATCTCCTGGACCTGGGCCGACCCTGGACCCGACGAAAGCGCCTTTAAAGTTTATTCAACCACCGGAGGCGCCGTATCACCCGTACTTGCCGCTGACACAACTTTCTGGACAGAAACAAATATTTCGTCCAATACGCTTTACTCTCGTTTTGTCAAAGCCGTAGGCCCGGGCCCGGATTTTGAAGAAAGCTTCCCGTCTAATACCACGGCCTATTACACACTTATGCCTAATCCGTCTAATGTCACTTTTGTAAGCTTCACAACAACCACAATTATCGTAGCCAACTCTTTCGCGCCCCCTAACATATCTTCCGCCTCCTCAGGCATTTATTTCTACAATACCACAAGTTCCACCGTCTCAGGATGGCTGCAGAATAACTCCTGGACCTCATCAAATCTCGGCATAAACAAACAGTACGCCTTCAAACTTAAACTCCGTAACGGCAACTCCATTGAAACTCCGGAAACCTCGCTCTTTAACAAATATACAGCCGCGGAAACTCCCGGCGCGCCCACCCTCTTTAAACCAACCGACAATGGTTTCCAGATTATTTTTAAAGCCGATAACAACCCGGACTACACTACCTACTCCATTAAAGTATCTACCCTCGGCGATACAGACCTCTTCGTCCAGCAGGGCGGCACCGTCGCGCCCTCCGCCTTCTTCCAGACTAAAGCCTCCTGGGGCGTCGTCACTTCAAGCGGCCTGTCGGCTATGACTACCTATTATGTCTCAATTAACGCGCGCAACGGCGATAACGACGAAACTCCTTACTCCACCGTCTCTACCGTCCGTACCTGGGGCTTTGGCCCAACCCTCGCGGGCGGTTATGACCCCACCCTTGAATACTATATAACCGTCACTATAAATCAGGGCGACAATACCACAGATACTAAATATGCGGTTTTAAACATTGATAATGGTCTATGGTTGGACGGCAACGGCCAGACTCTTCCGACCGCTGCATACGAAACCAAATCCTGGTGGGATGGCGTGCCGTTCAGGAATGCCCATGTTTCTTTAAACCCGGCTAAACTTTACAGCTACCGCGTCTTCGCCCAGGACCCTGTCAGTTCCAATACCGTCGTATCGGCACAGATATCTATTCACACGCCGCCGTCTAATCCGCTGTTTAACTCGGTGGCCGAAAAGAATTCCGATTACCTGGAATTGAAATGGTCTCTGCCCTCGGTGGGGGAAACTCTGCCGGAATTCTACAACATATATTCAGCCGCATCCTCCAGCGGCACCCTTGTATTTGTTTCAAGCACAACTGAGCTTAGCTTCGCCCACGATATTGACGGCTCCGTACCCGAAAAAGTCGCATCCCTCGCGCCTGTCGTTCAAAGCTCAACCACCGTTGCCTTATCCTGGGGCGCTGTCACACTGCCTTCTTCAAGCTCAACCAGATATTACCGCGTAAAAGCCGGCAACGACGGCGGCGAAGGCCCGCAGTCCACAGAACTTTCAGGCTTTGTCACGCCAACACTTAAAGCATACAAGCTTTACAGGGACAATGTCCTGCTTGTAACACTTTCAAGCTCTACTTTAAGTTATACCGATTCATCCCTTTTACCCGACACCACCTACACCTACAGGGTCGCGGCTCTATCCACAGACGACCTGGAAGGCTCACAGTCCGATGCCGCCACTATTCTTTCGTTCCCCAGGGGCATTCCGCTTCCGGACGATGTCGTCGGCCTTAAACTCGTATCCTCCGACGGCGCTACAGCCTCTTTTAGCTTCTCGCCCGTAACAAAACGCGTTGACGGCAAAGATATAGGTAACCAGCTTAAAGGATACACCGTTTACCGCTCCAATGCCCTCGCGGGGCCCTGGACTCTAATTAAATTTATACCTTACGGTTCTGCCGCCGAGTTCTCGGACGCTTACGCCGGCGCCCTCTACTATTACCGCGTCAAAGCTCAGGATACCTACAACCAGGAATCAGAAGGCCTTATGATAGTTAACTCTAACTCGGCTATCGCTATTATGTCCGAAGACAACAACGCCTCCCTCACCTTTGACGACCAGTCCAGAAGCTTCCTTTACGGCGATACAAATACCGTAGGCGCCGACATACGCATTGTCCTTGAAAAAATTGAGGATAACTCAAACGCAAATATCTACTGCACTTACAGGCTGCGCGCTTACAACACCTCTAAACGCGAAGAGCTTACGGGCGAAATTGTTATTCCAAAAACCAGGCTCGGGCCAAGGCTCGTTCTTATTTACAAAACCGCCTCTAACGCCGCTAAGCTCGCTTCAAGGGCTCAGTCAACCAAAGAGCTGCCGGCAATGTATTGGAACAATACCATTAAGTGGGTTAAGGTCAACGGCGAGTTAGACCAGACCGAAGGTTCCGTTTCACTGCGCACTAAACTGCTCGGAAGCTATTCCGTGCGCCTCGCCTCACGGGGCGACAAGTTCGCCGTCACAGGCGTTGAACCTAAAATATTCTCGCCCGACGAAAGCAACACCATCATTTCAAAGGCAAGAATTTATATTGACAACCCTAACTACAGCGAGATCCGTTCCACCATCTTTGATATGGACGGCCGTGTCCTTCGCTCTTCACTGCCCCGCGAGCAGGAAACCGTGCTATACTGGGACGGCAGGGATTCCGATGACAGGATTGTCCCTTCCGGCGTTTACATATACCAGATTGAGGCTGACGGAAGGGCTGTTAACGGCACTATCGTCGTGGCAAGATAACTTTGGTTAGTGATTCAGGGAT
>MGVE01000009.1:0-99120 GCA_001800315.1 Elusimicrobia bacterium RIFOXYA2_FULL_47_53
TCTTTGCGCGCCCAAAGAAAGTTAAAATCAGGTACTGGGAATGACACAACAGAGATCCTTCTCTCCCTTCGGGAGATCAGGATGACGGCCTGGCTTATGACTTTAACTCTTTAAATACAGTTTTTAGAACTATGCTGTCCGTATGGGAAAAATGACCCTCTTACAGTGAATATTTTTTCTTGAGTTCATTGACCTGCTCAATAAAGAAATCTCCGAGCTTGTCGGAGCTGATCGCCCCGCCGTCAAGCGTATGCGCCGGCGGCCTGTTAATATGCGCTTTTATAATAACATAATTTACGACAGCCGCCAGTGAAACTATAAGGACTGAGGCGGCTATGTAGCGGCGCCTCTCAATAAGTTTTTTAAATCCCGAAAACAGCCAGAACGCCAGGAGCGAAAACACGGACAGAAGGAAAAACGCGCCGCCGTCTATCCTGTCGCGCGAGACGGTTTTTGAAACAAAAGCCGAAATATTTGAAAAAATGCGCGACTGGCCGGCAACTATGTCTTTGGCGGAAACAAACCCCAGAAGATCAAGGCCGTTGTAATAGGCAAAAAACAGGCCCAGGGTCCAGGCGGCGCAAAACGCCGCGGCGCACCAGAGAGCCGCTTTTACTTTCGGCCTGCCCTCGCCGGAGGCTAAAAGCTCTGCTATACCCAGCGCCGCAACGGGCAGAAGGCTTGTCATCTGGCGCAACCCGAAGGAATATCCCTCCCAAAAAGCGACGCAGGAGGCGTTTATCAAAATCTGGGAAACAAATACAACCAGAAGTGGCACGAATATCACGGCTTTTTTTCCTGCCCCCAGCAGCAGGCCGGCGAACGAGGCAAAAAACAGCGGAGTCCACAAAAGCATTCCGTGATAACTGGAAAACAATACTTTCCCTAAGGCAAAGTATTCCAAAGAAAGGTTGAATTTCGCGGGCGCCGAGAAAAATGAGCCGTCAATAAACCGCCACAGAAAAAGCTGCGGCGAAATCCCCGCGATAAACGCCGCCAGCGCCACGGAAAGCAGAAGAAGCGACTTCCCCGCGCTTATCCTGCGCTCAAACACCCTGAACAGGATTTCAGCAGGCAGAACAAGCGCGAAAAGCGCCTCCTGCGGCCTTACCATGGCCAGCAGACCGCCTGATAATCCGAGCAGCAGGTAGCGCCTGAAATCCGCGTAGTTTTCAAGAGACGCGAGCCAGGCATAAATATAAAGCGAAGAGGCGAAAGCCGTTATAGAGTGGGATGTTGAGGAAACCGCCGCGGAGTAAAACAGCATCGGCGTGCCCGCAAAAGCAAGAAGCGCTATCAGAACCGCGTTGTCTTTGTAGCGGAGGCGCTTAAGGGCTGAAACTATAAGCGTGAAGGCGCAGAAAGAATAAAACAGCGTGCCCATGTTCGTCCAGAACCAGAACCAGCCTGAGTAGGGCCCTGTTCCCTGCGGCATGAATATCCTGCCCGCGTAATAGAAAGGAAGCCAGAAAAATGCCGAACCGAAAGACCAGATATTGCTTATGTAACCCTGGGAAGTGACAGCGGGCGGCACGGGTATCCGCATATTAGTAAATTCGTTATAAAAATCAATATCGCCGTCAAACACCAGCGAAGGCAGGTAAGAAAAATACCCCTGCCCGTCCGGGAAAAGGTAATACGGATTTAAAAAAATATAGGCCAGCGCCAGAAAAATCGCGGCCGCCAGCAGGCTATTGAATCCGACGGGTGATACTTCTTTATTTTTCTTGGACATAATTTGATAGCCGTCAAATAATTGAAAGCGGGTCTATGTCAATATTGACCAGAACCCCTGGCATATTAAAGGAGCGGATCTTGTCCGCGGCAAAATATATTTCTTTGATTCCGCCCTTTAAGAGGAGCTGGTAACGGAATAAATTCCTGAGTTTTGAATGCGCCGCCTGAGACGGCCCGAGCAATTCAAGAGAAAGTTTGTTCTCCTTAATAATTTTTGAAAGCGCTTCCGCCGAAGCCGCGCAGCCCTCCATAACGCGCTTCTCGTTTCTGCCGCGAAAAATCATGTTGCAGAGCCTTGTGAAAGGCGGGTAATTTGTCTGCCTGCGGAACTCAAGCTCCTTCTCGTAGAATGAAGCGTAATCGTGTTTCTGGGCCGCGAGCAGAGCGTAATGCGAAGAATGCTTTGACTGAACAATAACCTCTCCGCCCAGATCGCTTCTTCCGGAACGGCCCGCCACCTGAGTGATAAGCTGAAAGGTCCTCTCGGGAGCGCGAAAATCCGGAAGGTAAAGCGCCGTGTCGGCATCCACTACACCCACAAGCGTTACCCTGGGAAAATCAAATCCCTTGGCGACCATCTGTGTGCCGAGCAGTATGTCAAAATTCTCGTTTTTAAATTCACGGTAGGCAGTCTCGTAAACGCCTTTTTTTGAGGCGGTGTCCCGGTCCAGGCGGAATACCCGCCCCTGGGGGAAGAGCCTTTTTAATTCCATTTCCACTTTCTGCGTGCCGACGCCGAAAAGCGCGAGGTTGTTCTCCCCGCAGGAAGGGCATTTTCCCGGCCAGGCCTGAGAGTAGCCGCAATAGTGGCACTTGAGGCCTTCGGGCTCTCGGTGAAACACCAGAGATATGGCGCAGTGCGGGCACTGCCACACCTGCCCGCAGGAAGGGCAGATTATCCCGGGAGAAAAACCCCTGCGGTTTAAAAATATTATCGCCTGCTCGCGCCGGGCCAGCACTCTTGTCAGGGCTTCAATGAGCGGCTTTGACAAAATTTTTGAGGCCCTGCCCAAATGGCCCGACTCCACGATTCTTACGGGCGGAAGATTCCTTGAGTCCACTCTCTCCGAAAGCTCCAGCAGAGTGAACTCGCCTTTTTTTGCCTTCCAGTACGACTCCACGCTGGGGGTTGCGGAACCTAAAACCACGGCGGCTTTTTCTATCGCGGCTCTCGCTATGGCGACATCGCGCGTCAGATAGGCGGGCCTGTTTTCCTGCTTGTAGGTGGACTCGTGCTCCTCGTCAATTATTATCAGTCCCGGATTTTTAAACGGCGCGAATACGGCCGAGCGCGCCCCGAGCATGACGCTTATTTCACCGCGGCGCGCCGCGTCCCAGGTCCTGTACCTTTCTCCGGCGGAAAGCTGGCTGTGCCACACGCCGACCCTGCCGGGAAAACGGCCCTTTACTATCTTTATAAACTGGGGAGTGAGGGAAATTTCGGGCAGAAGGAAAATCGCGGGCCTGCCGCGCGAAAGCGAATCGCGTATGCAGTTAAGGTAAACTTCGGTCTTGCCGGAACTTGTGACTCCGTGGAGAAGAAAAGTCTCGTTTTTGCCCTGGCGCATGGCCTCATAAATCGGCATAACAGACTTTTCCTGCGCCTCGCTCAGCGTGTGGGCGTTGTCCGGCTCGGGAAGCGCCTCAGCGCCGGGCTTATTTTTGGGTATTCTTTTCGGAGCCCTGAGATTTCCGGGAATTATGGTAAATAGCGCCTCGCCGAGACTGGAGCAATAACTCTTTGAGATCCATTCTGCAAGCGACAAAAGTTGGGGGGTTAGAATCGGTTCGCTGTCCAGGGAAGAAATGATATCTTTTACGGTTTCCACATCGGAAGTTTCCAGCAGTTTGAGAACGAACCCAACGGACTTGCTTTTCCCGAAAGGAACGACAACCCTCATGCCGGGCGCGATGGTGCCGCGCAGGTTCTCCGGTATGGAGTAGTGGAAGGTTTTTTCAAGTGGCAGAGAGAGAGCGACTTCGCAATAAAGCATACAAACCGTTTATATACCCATTGAACGCTTGAGCATTTTCATGTCTTCCCAAACATCTTTCTTGTACACCGGGTTGCGCAGAAGCGCGGCCGGATGAAAGGTCGGCAGAAGTTTGGCTCCGCGGTAATCGTAATAACGGCCGCGAAGCTTGCTTATGGTAATCTCCGTGGCAAGCAAAGCTTTGGCGGCGGAAGAGCCGAGCGCGCAGATAAACTCGGGCTTGATAATGTCTATTTGTTTTTCAAGATAACCGATGCACTCGGCGGCTTCTTCGGGCGTTGGCGGCCTGTCGTTGGCCCTTTTTTCAGGATCGCTGGGGTCTATCATGGGATGGCATTTCACCACATTGGCTATAAAAACATCTTCCCTTTTAAGGCCGATGGATTCAATAATTTTTGTAAGCAGTTGGCCGGCGCGCCCCACAAACGGCTCTCCCTTGTGGTCTTCGTCAAAACCCGGGCCTTCTCCCACGAACATGAGCCGCGCTTTGGGATTACCCACGCCGAAAACAAAATTCAGGCGGGATTTTCCAAGGGGGCACTTGCGGCAACCGGAAATCTGTTTTTTGTATTCTTCAAGCGTCGGGAGCTTGCCGCCGGGCGCGGCCGCTTTGACGGTTTTGACCGCCGTTGCAGGCAGTATTATTTCCTCTTCGCCAAAAGCCAGATATTCCGCGAGGCAGCCTTTCGCGAGTTTAAGAAGCTGAGAGTATTGCGAGCGATTCATCAATTATCCTTTTAGCGAGAATTTCTTTGCTCGCGGTTTTTGAGTCTGTTATTTTTCCTTTTTTATCAATAAGCCAGGCCCGTGTTTTCCGCGCGGCGATTGAAGAAGGATAGTTGGCCACCACAAGATCCATGTTTTTTGCCTTCAGTTTTTTCGCCGCCCGCTCCAGAAGATTCTCCGATTCAAGGCAGAAACCGACCAGCGCCCTGCCGCCCTTTACGCATCCGGCGTATCCGGCGATATCGGGATTTTTTACAAGCTTAAGTTTAAGCTCTCCGGAATCTTTCTTGAATTTGCGGCGAAGCATCCTCTCGGGCCTGAAATCTGAAACCGCCGCGGCCGCGATTATTACATCGGCCTTGCTGATATTGCTTTTGACAAGGGTAAACATATCGCGGGCAGAAACGGCCTTAAGAAGCTTAACCCCTTTGGGAGCGGCAAGGCTTACAGGCCCGCTTACAAGAATAACTTTGTGCCCTCGTTTACCGGCCTCTCCGGCCAGAAGATACCCCATTAATCCCGACGAGGCGTTGGACAAATACCTGACGGGGTCAATATATTCTCTTGTGGGGCCCGCGGTAATCAAAAATGTTTTTTTCATTTAGAAAGCGACTTTCGGAACTTCCCTGGCTGCTTCCTCGGCTTTAAAATAGGAATCCTTTTTCTCAAAACCGGCGTAAGAAGCCACGATGTTGCTCGGGAAACGCTTTACCAGCACATTGTATTCCTTGACAGTTTCGTTGTATCTCTGCCTCGCCACGGCGACCCGGTTCTCGGTTCCGGCGAGCTCATCCTGCAGCCTCGCGAAATTCTCGCTGGCGCGCAGCTGAGGATACTGCTCCGCTATCATGAGCAGGCGCGATATGGCTCCGTCCATTTCCTGATTGGCCTTTATTTTTTCGTTTATGGTTTTCGCGGAACCGATTTTGGTTCTGGCGTTAGCCACAAATTCAAAAAGCTCTTTTTCATGTTTGGCGTAACCCTTTACCGTGTTAACAAGGTTGGGGATTAAATCATTTCTTCTCTGAAGCTGATTGTCTATCTGAGACCATTCCGTGGTGACGCTCTCGTTTAGGCTCACCAGCTTGTTGTACATTCCAATAAGGCCTACCGCAACAATAAGACAGAAGACGACTATAATGCCTAAAGCAGCTAATACTTTTTTCATTTTTCCTCCGAGTAACTTCGCTTTTATTATTTTATCTCATCAACAGCTTTAATAACTTTCTCAATCTGAGACATATACTGTCCCATCAGCGCCCCGGCTTCCGAGGCCCCTTTTACCGCTGCTCCGTTTCTCAGCCTGATTATCTCTTCAAATATTGCGGCATCAATTCCGGTGCGGGCTGATAAAACTTTAAAGGAATCATATTTTTTCTCCGGCGCCTTCTCGCCGAAAAGCGTAACTACATGCCGAAACAGCACGGCAACAGAAGAAACTGTATCAGCCATAATACCGCACAGAATTCCGGGTTTGCCTGCCGACATTATATACGACTGCCTCAGCTTTAAAAGTTTGCCTCTTAGCTCGTATTCGCACTCGTGGCGAAGATGCGTATTTTCCACTTTAAGCCCTGCCGCGACATCACTGCCGTGCAGGACCTTGTGCTTCTCTTTTATATCATTAAATTCTATCGGAAAAACATCGCAGGCGCCGCGCAGTTCGCCGGCAGTAAAAAACATGGGCGGGCGGTTGCCCAAAGCTGTCCATTTCAGCGTATCAGAATGGAGCTTTTCCATCAGCTCCGGTCTGGCGGAACCAAGCACAACCAGAAGATTATGGTCGGAACCTTTCAGTTCCTCGCCGAAGGCCTTGGAGCCGTACAAAATGACGGATTCAAGTTCACCGCCCAGATTCTTTTTCAAGGCATCTAAATAATCATTCAATCCGTATGCCATACAATTTCCTTTTTGACTAAAATTATCCGTCGCTGTTAAATTCTTTTGGTATTACGCCCGAAACCTTATTCTGGATTCCTGCTGGAGCAGGAATGACTACATTTTTTACAACGAGATTCTTCGCCCGCCACGGCGGACTCAGAACGACGGCGTTTTGCAAAACGCAGAGCAAGCTCTGCAACTACAAAGACTTTTATTCTGGATCCCCGACAGAACATTTCGGGGATGACAGACTTGATGGATTCCAGACAGAACATTTTAAGTAATAAGTTTTAAGTTGTAAGCTTTAAGTGAACGACGGACTTCTTTGTGTCGTCATACCAGCGGAAGCTGGTATCCAGATGTTTTTCTGGATTCCTGCGTGTGCTCACATCTCGCACCCGTTGCAAGCTTGTGCGGCTTATTCGCCGCACTGCAACTGCAGGAATGACAGCGCTTTATGGAACGCGCAGCTGCTTTCTTCGCAGAGCAAGCTCTGCAACTACAAAGACTTTTATTCTGGATCCCCGATAGAACATTCCGGAGCCGCCAGCAAGTCTATGGCGGCGTCCTTGCAAAACAAAAGTTCCTGAGCCATCATGACTACCCCACCCAGCGAAGGAATTCTGTTTGCGCAAGGCCTTGAGGGTCCGACTTACGCTTCAAGGAGGACCCTCACGGAGCCGCCAGCAAGTCTATGGCGGCGTCCTTGCAAAACAGAAGTTCCTGAGCCATCATGACTATCCCACCTAGCGAAGGAATTTTGTTTGCGCAAGGCCTTGAGGGTCCGACTTACGCTTCAGGGAGGACCCTCACGGAGCCGCCAGCAAGTCTATGGCGGCGTCCTTGCAAAACAGAAGTTCCTGAGCCCCGCTACCAGCCGCGCGAAGCCCCGCCGCCACCCGACATCCCGCCGCCGAAACCGCCGAAGCCGCCTCCAAAACCGCCTCCCCCGATATAGGGGCCGCGGTACCCGGGATAATAGCGGCCTGTTCTTCCGTATTTTCTTCTTCTTAAACCGTTAACAATGGAAATAACTATTATAAACAAAACCAGAATGCCGAAGGCCGCGTTCTGAGAAGGTTTCCTGCGCGGGGCCGCAGGCTTGACGGAAAGCTCAACATTGGCGTCAGCCGCAATGATAGATGCCACCGCGAGCGACGACTGCAGAAAACCTTCGCCGAAATTCCCCTGCCTGAAATAAGGCAGCATATAGGAGTCAAGAATGCTTCCGGCCTTGCCGTCGGGAATAATACCTTCAAGCCCGTAGCCAACCTCTATTCTGGCCGTTTTGTCTTTTACCGCGGCTATAATCAGAATGCCGTTATTTTTATCCTTTTTTCCTATGCCCCACTTGCTGAAAAGCTGTTCCGACAATTCCTCAATAGATCCGTTTTCAAGGCTCTCCACGGTAACAACGGCGATCTCCGCGGAAGTTTTGCGCTCCAGTTCAACGGCCGCGGCCTCTATCCTGCTCCTGTAATCGCTGTTAATAACGCCGGCGAAATCACTGACATGCCCGGAAGGGCGCGGGTAATCTTTGGCTAATAACAGCGCGGAGTTTAAAAGCAATAATAACGGCAAAACAATTTTACGCATGTATTTCCTGTGTTGAATTGGGTTATTTTGAAAGGATTGTATCGGCCGTGCGCAGGATGTTATTTAAGTCGGTGAGCCGGCCGGAACCGATAACACCGCAGGCAAGCTCTCCCTTATCCGGGCCGGCAAAATACATTCCATACTCCTTAAGGAGCGCGATGTTTCTTTTCGTGGCCGGATTTTTCCACATACCGTCGTTCATGGCCGGACAGATAAGCACTTTTTTATCAAATGCCAGCACCACGCTTGAAAGCAGGTCCTGGGCTCTTCCGCACGCAAGCCGCGCTATCGCGTCGGCGCTGGCGGGAGCGATTATTATCATATCCGCCCAGTCTGAAAGGGATATGTGGTCCATCTCCCAGTCCGATGAATCAAACATATCCTGATATACTTTATTAGCCGAGACCGTCTGAAGCGTAAGCGGCGTGACAAAACGGGCCCCGTTTACGGTAAGCAGGCATTTTACCGACGCACCGCGCGCGCGCAAAAGCCTCACAAGCTCCGGAGCCTTGTAGGCCGCTATGGAACCGCTTATGCCCAGCAGTATTTTCCTGCCGGACAACGGCTCAGCCTTTTTTCTTTGGTTTTTCATCTTTCTCTTCTTTCACGGTCTTTTCTTCGCCCTCTTCTTCTTTCTCGGGCGCGGACTTCGCGGCCTTGGCGGTGGCTTTATTTATCTCGTCCTCGGTGACAACTCCCGAGGTAACATCATCCATGGCTTTTTTAATAAGCTCGGAATTGCTCAGATTTTTTCCTTCATCGGACCTTTTGAGAAGAATGGACCAGTCCCTAATAACCTTTATCAGATGGAACCTTCCTTCTTTGAAATCAAGCATCATCTTTTTGCCAGGTTTCTTCGTTTCGCTCACTTGTGCTTCCTCCTTGATTCCGGCCAGCGGAATAATTCTATTTTTTAAAACTTGTGTTTGAAATATTTCTGACTCTTCTGTGCTCGGCCAGAATTATGGCCTCAATTTCCAGCGCGGCCCTGTTCAGCTTGTCGTTTATAACAAGATACTCGTATTTTTTTAAGCAGGCTATCTCATTTTTAGCGTTAAGGAGCCTTCTTCTGATAACTTCTTCGCTGTCCTGCCCGCGGCCCTTCAGCCTTTTCTCAAGATCCTTAAAAGACGGAGCCATTACAAATATGAGAACCGAATTGTTAAAATGCTTTTTTACGCTGAACCCGCCCTGCACATCAATATTAAGAATAACATCTCTTCCCAGGGCGATATTCTTTTTCAGCGGCGCCTTGGGAGTGCCGTAATAGTTGCCGTGCACGACAGCCCACTCAACCAGCCCGCCGGAACGAATGAGGCTCTGGAACTTCTGCTTTGAGAGAAAATAATAGTCGCGCCCGTTTTTTTCGCCGGGCCTCGGGGGCCTCGTGGTGCAGGAAATTGAACGGCGGAAATTACGGTTCCTCGCGATTATCGTATCGCAGAGAGTTGATTTGCCGGCCCCCGAGGGAGCCGAGATGACTATTAAAAGCCCTTTGTTCTTCATAGGTAGATTTTATTAAAATAGTATGGCTAAATCAAATGGTTTTATATTCAGACAGCGACCGGTGGTTGACAGGCCCTTACCGTAGTGTTAGGAAATTGAGTCAAGTGAAAAACCCTTAAAAATGCCCTGTCATTGCGATCTCCCGAAGGGAGAGAGGCAATCTCGCCTCACCATCGGAAACTACGAGATTGCTTCGTCGTTGCACTCCTCGCAAAGACAGACCAAAACACTTTTTCAACTGACTTGAATTCGCAATTAACCTATCAAAAGCGCGAGCAATGCCAGGACAAAAGAACCGGCCGTAACCCACGGCGACTTTAAAATATCAGTTTTGCTCGGCTCCGTACTTTTTGCCGACATTGACTTAAGATAGCCCACATCTTCCCTTATCTGGGCTATTTCGGAACGAATGACACCAAGCTCAGCGTCCAGATCCTTGACCCTGTTCTGATCCAAACGCAGGGCGCCCTGGTCGGAAATCATCTTTTTGAGATCCCTGTCGGCTTTCTTCATGGCCTCAATTTCGGCTGAAACCGAATCGTATCTTCCCTTAAGATACTCAAGCTTATAGTTCAAATCGCTTAGGGCGCTGTTTACCTCGCGCTCTTCCCTGGGGAAGGCTGCCGCGGCCACCGCAGCGGTTGAAATCACCGCTTGCTGCTGAGCGGTCGTGCCCTGGTCAAGCGCCAGCGCCGCCGAAAAGAAGCATAACGGCAGAATTACGGACAAACATAAATATTTTTTCATAATAGCCTCAATGTTTTTTGGACAGCCATGCCATATCTTTCGGCAGTTTTGCCGAAAATTCAACCTTCTTTGCTTTTGAAGGATGCGTAAAAGATAATTTATGCGCATGCAGGAACTGCCGTTCAAAGGACTTCTCGCCTATTTTCAGCGGCCCGCCGTAAGTCTCGTCTCCCAGCACGGGGTGGCCTATGAACGCGAAATGGCTTCTTATCTGGTGAGTCCTTCCGGTTATCGGGTGCGCCGCTACCACCGTATATCCGCTGTGTCGGCTTAAAACCTTAAACTCGGTTATTGCCATTTTCTTTGCCAGCGGCCCCACCACTATTTTTCGCCTGTCCTGGTGCGACCGGCCCAGAGGAGCCTCTATCCTGCCCTCATTTTCCGAAACATTTCCGCCGACGGCAGCTATATATTCCTTGCTGATTGTTCTGTTTTGAAACTGCTTCACCAGGCTTGCCTTAACTTTTTCATTCTTTGCCACGACCATTACGCCGGAGGTGTCTTTGTCAAGCCGGTGCACAAGGTACGGAACAAACTTGCCTTTAAAATGGCCGGCCAGCGCGTTTACAAGCGTGCCTTCGGGATGCCCGCAGGCGGGATGAACCACAAGCCCCGGCCGTTTGTTGACTACAATGATGTCTTTATCTTCGTAAACTATCTCAAGAGGAATATTTTCCGGCTTAATTTTATTTTCTTTGTTTACTATTATAATTTCAATCTCATCGCCTTCCTTGAGCCTGCAGGACGAGGCTGTTTTCTGAGAATTGACCAGCACATGTCCCATATCTATCAGGCGCTGAAAATAACCGCGCGAGTATTCCTTTAAGCATGATGCAAGGTAGGCATCCACGCGCGTTCCGGCTGTTTCCACTTTCAAAATTATTTTATCTTTCATTTTTCCTTGTAAAAAAAATAATCAGGCCCGCCAACAGGGACAGTAACGACAAACTCTGAGCCGGCGACAGGCCCAGAATATAGGAGCCTCTCTCGTCGCCTCTGAAAAATTCAACCGCGAAACGCAGAGCAGAATAAAGCGCAAGGTACATCGCCAGAACCCGGCCCGGCCTGTTATTGCGCCTTAAAAATCCGTCAAGGAACAAAAATATGACAAAGTTGCCGGCCGCCTCGTAAAGCTGAACCGGATGAAGGCTTATGCCAGTCGGAGCAAGCGCCGCGGAGCTTGTATATTCCACCGCCCAGGGAAGATGGCATTCCCTTCCGTAGCAGCAGCCCGCGAAAAAACAACCCAGCCTGCCGAACACATGCCCAAGCGCCACGGCAGGGGCGAAAATATCGGTTAGTTTCCAGATATTTATTTTGCGGCGGGCGGCAAAAACAAATATGGCGCCGGCCGCGAAAACAAAACCGCCGTAGTAAACCAGCCCGCCCTGCCAGACTTTGAAAATGTCAATTAAATTACCGGCGTATAAGTCCCATTCTACTACCACATAATTGAGGCGGGCGCCGATAATTCCGAATAGCACCGCGAACAGCACCGCGTCGTAGACGCTGTCTTTTGTGATGGAGAATCTGTTTGCCCGGCTCAGCATGTAGCGCAGGCCAAAAAACAAGCCTGCCGCCACGAGAAGCCCGTAGGTTCTTAAAGTTACCGGCCCGAATTCAAAAATTGTTGGAAACATTATGCTGTCCGATACGCCGGCGAATAGCTTTGGCTCAGTAACGGCGCCGCCGCGTTTAACCCGAATTTTGCATTAGGCGCGAGAACCGAGGCGAACAAGGCAGAGGCTTTTTTGACTAAAAAAGAGGAAGCGTAGCGGTGACTACGGTTGAGCTTTTTTAGGATGAAAAAGTCCCACAGGGTTTGACGAATTCCGTGTCCTGATGCAAAATTTGGGTTTAAATCACCGGGCTTCATTTTTCGGTTTGCCTGAAATCATAAAATCTATTATGAGGAGCACCGCGCCGATGGTTATACAGGAGTCAGCCACATTGAAAGCCGGCCAGTGGTATGAGCCGATACTAAAATCAATAAAATCAACGACGCCGCCTCTCGCTATCCTGTCAATGAGATTGCCGACGGCTCCCGAAAATACAAGCAGAAGCGGAAGCTTAAGATACTGCGGCACCCGGCGCCTGTTTTTCAGATACCAAAGCAAGGCTACGGAAACAGCTGTAAACGAGAACAGGGTAAAGACTGTGTTTGAGCCGCTAAAACCTCTGAACATGCTGAAAGCCACGCCGGTATTGACTACATAAACCAGGTTTAAAAAAGGCGCGAGCGTCAGGCTTTCTCCCTGGAACAAATTAGCCGTAACCAGGTATTTTGTCAGCTGATCTAAACCGATCAACGCGCCTGAATACAAAATAAATTTTTTCAGTTTATTCCCCCTTGGGAGCGGACTTTTCCAGCTCGCTTACGCAGCGCGGGCAGAGGTTTTCTGAGAATTTATTATTTTTACTGACATCTTCTTTATGGCGCCAGCATCTCTGGCATTTTTCACGGGTGGATTTTGAGGCGGAAACATCCTGAGTTTCGCCTTCCTTTATAGCCGCGTCCCAGGTGCCGATTGAAAGTGAAACCGTCTCGGCGTCAACATTATATTTTGAGGCAAAACCTTTTTCCAGAACAACCTCGGCGCGGGCTTCAAGGTTTGAACCGATCTCCTTGTTTTTTCGCAGAGCCTCAAAAGCCGTCATGGCTTTTTCCCTCAGTTCAAAAAGCTTCGCCCATTTCTCCAGATCCGCAGCTGAGATTTTAAGCGATTCATCGTATTTCGGGAATTCCGCAAGAAAAACCGAGTCCGGCAGGCGGTTGTCGGAACTTCTCATTTCCTGCCAGGCCTCTTCCGCGGTAAAGGAAAGTATCGGAGCGACGAGCCTTATGATAACAGAGCTTATCTCGTAAAGCGCGCTCTGGGCGCTTCTTCTGTTAAGCGAGTCCGTTCCGTCGCAGTAAAGCGTGTCTTTGAGTGCGTCAAGGTAAAATCCGCTCAAAAATACCGTGCAGAAATTGTTTATGGAACCCGCCGCTTTGTGAAACTCATAGGTTTCATAGGCTGCCGAGACTTCCTTTATGAGGTCCTGCAGGCGGCTCAAGGCGAAGCGGTCAATCTGTCGCATTTGAGCGAGCGGAAGACGGGTTTGGTCATTTAGGCCGTAGATATTTCCCATCAGAAAACGCAGGGTATTGCGGATTTTGCGGTACGAATCAATTAAGCCTTTAAGTATTTCCTGCGATATTCTTATATCCTCGCGGTAATCGCTGGTGGAAACCCAGAGCCTGAGAATGTCGGCTCCGTATTTCTCTATTATCTCGCCGGGCAGAATAACATTCCCGACTGACTTGGACATTTTCTTGCCTTCTCCGTCCACCACGAAACCGTGGGTCAGAACAGTCTTATACGGAGCCTGGCCTCTTAGAGCGACAGCCGGCATGAGCGAGGTCTGGAACCAGCCTCTATGCTGGTCGCTTCCCTCAAGGTACATGTCCGCGGGAAGCCTCAGCGAATCAAAGTTTCCGCTGGCCAGCACCGCCTCGGAAGATACGCCGGAATCAAACCAGACATCAAGGATATCTTCCTCTTTTCTGAAAGTTTTTCCGGAACATTTAGAACATTGAGGATTGTGCCCCGCAAGAAGTTCTTCCGCGGTTTTCTCAAACCATATATCGGCGCCTTTTTCGGAGAAAAGCGAAGCGATATGAGAGATTATTTTATCGTCAACAACTGGCTCGCCGCACTCGGTACAGTAAAAAATCGGTATCGGCACGCCCCAGAGCCGCTGGCGGCTTAAGCACCAGTCGGGCCTGGTCTCCAGCATGCCCGTCATGCGGTTTTGGCCGTAAGCCGGAACCCAACTGACTTTGCCCGCGGCCTCAAGCAGCCGGGCGCGAAGGTTATTATGCTCAACGCTCATAAACCACTGCGGCGTGGCCCTGAATATCACGGCCTTTTTGCAGCGCCAGCAGTGCGGATAGGAGTGCTCAAATTTTTCGTCAAATAAAAGCGCGCCAAGGCCTTTAAGTTTTTCCACAATAAGCGGATTGGCGGCGAAAACCTTATGCCCTTTAAATTCCGGCACCTCGTCGGTGAAAATTCCGCGGTCGTTAACCGGAGAAATAATATCAAGCTTGTACTTAAGGCCCACGGCATAGTCTTCCTGGCCGTGGCCCGGGGCGATATGCACCACGCCCGTGCCGTCCTCAAGGGTTACATAATCGGCGAGAACTCCCTTTGATTCGCGTTCAACCAGAGGGTTTTTGCAAATTATCCCTTCAAGGTCCTTGCCGCCGAAACCGCTGAGAATTTTATATTCCGAAGCTCCAATTTTTTCGGCTACGACCGGCAGAAGCTTTTTTGAAAGCACAAGCAGTTCCCTGGAGCCGTCGCTGCCTTTAAGTTCGGCATTCACATAATCGGACTCGGGATGGAAAGCCAGGGCGACATTGGCGGGCAGGGTCCACGGGGTAGTCGTCCAGATTAAAACGCTGGTATCTTTTTCAAGCTTTACCGGAGAAGAAACTACTTTAAACTTAACATAAACCGAATGGGAAATATGGTTGGCGTATTCCACTTCGGCGTCGGCGAGGGCGGTTTCGCAGGTCGGGCACCAGTAAACCGGTTTTTTCTGCCTGAATATGTAGCCTTCTTTGGCGAGCCTGCCGAAAACTCCGGCTATCGCCCCTTCATATTTCGGGTCCAGCGTCAGGTACGGCTTTTCCCAGTCGCCGAGCACCCCGAGGCGTTTGAATTCGTTTCTCTGAATGTCTATAAATTTTTTCGCGAAAGCCGCGGCCTGTTTGCGGAAGGCCACTCTTTCCACCTTGTGCTTGTCAAGTTTCATGTCCTTGAGGCACTGCTGTTCAATGGGCAGGCCGTGGCAGTCCCAACCGGGAGTATAAGGAGCGTCAAAACCCGACATTGCCTTGTGTTTTATTATTATGTCTTTAAGAATTTTATTTAGAGAGGTCCCGAGGTGTATGTGGCCGTTGGCGTAGGGCGGGCCGTCATGAAGCACAAACACGGGCCTGCCGGAATTTTTTTCCCGCATCTTATGATAGATTTTTTTATCATCCCACTCTTTCTGAAAAACGGGCTCGCGGGCGGGAAGGTTCGCCTTCATCTGGAAATTAGTCTGCGGGAGATTTACTGTTTTTGAATAATCCATGATAGTTTTATTTTTGCCTCAATGCTTTTTTTATTTCTCCGGGCTTAAAAACCCCGTTCTCGGTTATTATGGCCGTTATCAGCCCGGCGGGCGTGACATCAAAAGCCGGGTGGCAGGCTATCGTGCCCTTGGGAGCTATGAGCCTGTCGTTTACATAAAGCACTTCCTTTACCGAACGCTCTTCTATGACTATCCTGCCGCCGTTTGAGGTTTTTGGGTCAATCGTTGAAACCGGCGCGGCCACATAAAATGGGACTTTATGGTATCTGGCAAGTATTGACAGAGAGTAGGTGCCTATCTTGTTGGCGGCGTCGCCGTTGGCGGCTATGCGGTCGGCTCCGACTATAACAGCTCCAATCCCGCAGGTTTTCATAATGTGGCCCGCCATATTGTCGGTCAAAAGCCTGTAAGGAATCTTCTCCTGTTTCATTTCCCACGCGGTGAGCCTGGCTCCCTGAAGATAGGGGCGGGTTTCATCAACATATACCAATTTAATTTTGCCCTGGCTGTAGGCGGAGCGGATAACTCCAAGAGCGGTGCCGTAACCGGCCGTCGCGAGAGCGCCCGCGTTGCAGTGGGTAATAACCATGGAATTTTTCTTAAGAAGCGCGGCGCCGTAGCTCCCGATCCTTTTGTTTACAGAAATATCTTCGTCGTAGACCTCAAGAGCCTCCCTGACAAGCCGGGACTTGAGCCCCTCGGGAGTTCCCGAGAAACCGTCCACGATATCTTCAATTCTCTTAAGGGCCCAGAAAAGATTAACGGCTGTCGGCCGGCTTGAGGCAAGCCTTCCGGCGGCTTTCAAAAGATAGGATTTCATGGCCGAAAGAGACTTAAAATCTTTTTCAAGCGCCGCGAGCGCCATGCCAAACGCCGCCGCCACGCCAATAGCGGGCGCGCCGCGGATAATCATATCCTTAATGGCACGGTAAACGGATTCATAATTCCCGCATTCCACATAGCGTATCCTGGAAGGCAGGAGCAGCTGGTTTAATATGTATACTCTGTTGTTTTTCCAATAAAGCGTTCTTATCATAAATCGCCTCTATCCGCTGTGATTACCCTAAACTTTTTTTGAACGGCTGAAAAATTTAATGACTTCTTGAAATGGAATGACTACATTTTTTACAACGAGATTCTTCGCCCGCCACAGCGGACTCAGAACGACGGCGTTTTGTGGATTCCGGACAAAACATTTTAAGCTATAAGTTTTAAGTTGTAAGTTATAAGTGAACGACGCTTCTGTGTCGTCATCCCAGAGGCAGTAATCTGGGATCCACTTCCTTGAGTCATTAACAAAATGCCATTGTTCTGGATTCCGGACGGAAACTCTCCGGAATGACGGCGTGTAGCGCTTCTGTGTCGTCATCCCAGAGGCAGTAGTCTGGGATCCAGCCTTTACAGACTGTGTGGCAATGTCATCCTGAGCGTTAGCGAAGGATCGCGAAGTTATTGTTACCATAGAGATGCTTCACTGCGTTCAGCATGACAGCAACTCAAAGTCCTCGTTAATGGCAGTTATGACACAGTCTGTTAGTCTTACTTCTGGATTCCGGAGTGGCGGCCCAATGCTTTGAATAAAATCAGCCGGCCTCCCAGGCGAATGCGAAGCATTCTTCACCCGTCCAAAGACGGGTGATTTTTCGCCGCGGGACAGAAACTCTCCGGAATGACGGCACAGTTGTGACTTAAGCCTTTAAGGGGCTTTTGGGTTGCGTACCCCTTCCGAGCCGATTATGAGCAAAAGAATTTTTGGAGGCCTTCAGTCTTGCCTGTTTGACCTGCCGACAAGGCAGGGAGTTTGCAAGACTGCCAAAATACTTTTGCGAATGGCTCGCGGGTGGCGAGTTTCTTTATTATCGTTCTTTGCTCGCCCAAAGAAAGTTAAAATCAGGTGTCGGGAATGACGACACTTTACGGAACGCGCGGCAAGCTGCGCAGCTACGGAATCATTTTTACTACGGGATTGCTTCTCTCCCTGCGGGAGATCGCAATGACGCGGCCTTATTAAGGCTCTTGGACAGCCGTGCCAAAACTATCTTTAAAATAAAAACGCAAAACGCGAATAAAATCTATCCGCATCTTGCCGTCAAACCGCCAGCCGAAATGCTCTAAGGGATGGTTTCCAGGACTTCCTCAAGCTCTTCTTCCGAACGGCCGCATATCTCTATTGTTTTTTCGCGGCCCCGCTCGCCTTTTCTCAGCAGGACCATGCTTTTCTTCACTTCAAAAAACTCGGCAAGAAACTCGCAGAGCTCGCAGTTCGCCTTTCCTTCAACCGCGGGCGCCGATACTTTTACCCTTAAGATGGAGCCAATTCTTCCGACAACCTCGTTTTTCTTTGCGTTAGGGATTACTCTGACTTTTATTATCATTAAATAAATACCCCTTTTGCTTACCTGGCTAGTTCGCCGGCTCTTTTTTTAGCTTTTTTCATCGCGTTTTTAAATATCCCGGGAAGTTTGTTTTCCTGCATATATTTTACCGCGGCCTCGGTCGTTCCGCCAGGAGAAGTTACCTTCATCCGCAGCTCGCGCGCGGAGACGCCGTCGCCCCGGAGCATCGCGGCCGCGCCAGCGATCGTCTGCCTGGCAAGCTCCGAAGCCGTTTTGCCGTCCAGACCCATTTCTAAGCCGGCCTCTTCCATTAACTGAGCGACATAAAAAATATACGCGGGCCCCGAACCCGAAAGAGCGGTAACGGCGTTAAGTTTTGATTCGGGAACAATGACGGCAAGCCCCGCGGAGGCAAATATTCCCCGGGCGGCGCTTAAGGCTTTTTTGCCGGCGGATTTCCCTTTTGAAATTCCGGCCGCGCCCATTGAAACCAGCGCGGGAGTATTAGGCATGACCCTGACAACAGCGGTTCCTTCAGGCAAATAGTTTTCAATGAACTTAGTGGTTATGCCTGCCGCTATTGAAATAACCAGGCTGTCTTTGTTTATGAACCGGCCGCAATAGCTCAGAAGTTCTTCCATCTGCTGAGGCTTGACGGCCAGCAGAACAATTTTGCCCTCGGCGCAGGCCCTGGCCGGATCAGGCTCAACCGCGACACCGTATTTTTTGCGGATATAAGCGAGCCTTTTGCCGTTAATATCCGAAGCTAATATTTCGGATCTTTTATATTTAGCGTTACTTAAAAGCGCGTTTATTACGGCCTCAGCCATATTTCCTGCGCCTATAAAAACTATTTTCTTACCCATTGTATTTCCGCTCTCCGAAAATCGCGCTGCCTACCCTGACCATCGTGGAGCCTTCCTCTATGGCTGACTCAAAATCTCCCGACATCCCCATGGATAATATCTCAAAACTTTCAAAATCCCGCTTACATGAATCAAAAATTGATTTTAACCGCGCGAAATACGGCCTAGCATTTTCTCTGTCATCAAAATACGGGGCCATACCCATTATTCCGCGCAACCTTATGTTGGATAAATTCCGGGCCTGAGCGATAAAATCCCGCACTGCTTCCGGAGCCAGCCCGAACTTTGTGTTTTCAGCTGAAACCTTGACCTCAATAAGGCAGTCCTGAACTTTGCCCGAGGCGGCCGCGCACGAATTTATCTCCGTTGCAAGCCTAAGGCTGTCAACCGACTGTATTAAATCAAAGAGCTCAACGGCTTTTTTCGCCTTATTTGTCTGAAGATGCCCGATAAAATGTTTTCTGACTTCTATATTTCCGGCTGAGATCAGGCTGAATTTTACCTGGGCTTCCTGTATTTTATTCTCGCCGATGTCTTTAATGCCGAGAGATATAGCTTCGCTGACCGTAACCGCCGGAACGGTCTTCGTAACTCCGATCAGGGTTACTGAACCGGGCTCCCTGCCCGCTTTTTGGCAAGCGGCAGCTATCCTGCCGATAACTGAATTGATATTATCTTTTAGCATTTCTGGATTCGTAATTATAGCATATTTTTCAATATAAATAAAGAACCCC
Source organism: Elusimicrobia bacterium RIFOXYA2_FULL_47_53 (assembly GCA_001800315.1). Classification (GTDB taxonomy): domain Bacteria; phylum Elusimicrobiota; class Endomicrobiia; order Endomicrobiales; family XYA2-FULL-47-53; genus XYA2-FULL-47-53. The sequence continues at coordinate 19,251 of MGVE01000009.1, forward strand.
AAACAGCCGGTTTACGGCTATTTGGGGCCCATTTTATCTGTTATTTGCTGTTCGTTTTATCCCTGATTTTAATACTCGGGCGGCATCTGCGGCATGGAAGGCCCGGAATTTTTCTTTTCAGGTATATCTGCCACGAGCACTTCGGTGGTCAGAAGCAGTCCCGCAATGGAAGAAGCGTTCTGAAGCGCCGAGCGCGTAACCTTAGCAGGGTCAACTATTCCGGCCTTGATCATGTCCACATACTGAGTGGTATCGGCGTCAAAACCGAAATTGGGATCTTTATTATTTCTGACTTTATCAACCACAATTGAACCGTCAACGCCAGCGTTTTCCGCGATTTTGCGGATAGGCTCTTCAAGGGCTCGGCGGACAATATTGATGCCGGTCTGTTCGTCGGCATCGTCGCCTTTGAGTTTATCAAGGGCTCCCTGGGCGCGCAGAATGGCTACTCCGCCTCCGGGCACTATTCCCTCTTCAACTCCGGCGCGAGTCGCGTGCATAGCGTCTTCAACCTTGAATTTTTTCGCCTTCATTTCGGTCTCTGTCGCGGCGCCGACATATATCACAGCCACTCCGCCCACAAGTTTCGCGAGCCTTTCCTGGAGTTTTTCTTTATCGTAGTCGGACTTGGTTTCTTCAATCTGTTTGCGGATCTGGGAGATGCGTTTCTCAATCTCTTTTTTGTCGCCGGCTCCGGAAACAATCGTGGTATTCTCTTTGCCGATTACTATTCTCTTGGCTCTGCCGAGAAGCTCAAGGGTAGATTTATCAAGCTTCATGCCGGTCTCTTCCGAGATCACAGTGCCGCCGGTCAATATGGCGATGTCCTGAAGCATCTCTTTTCTTCTGTCGCCGAAACCCGGGGCCTTTACCGCGGCAACCTTAAGGGTTCCGCGCAGCCTGTTTACCACGAGAGTCGCGAGCGCTTCGCCCTCAACATCTTCGGATATTATAAGGAAAGGCTTCGCTGTCTGGACGACTTTTTCAAGAAGCGGGAGGATTTCCTGCATTGAGGAGATCTTCTTATCGGTTATAATAATGTAGGCATCCTCAAGAATGGCTTCCATTCTCTCGGCGTCTGTAACGAAATACGGCGAGGAATAGCCGCGGTCAAACTGCATGCCTTCCACAAGCTCTTTGCTGGTCTCGGCGGATTTACCCTCTTCTACCGTAACTACACCGTCTTTTCCCACTTTATCCATAACCTCGGCTATCAGAGATCCTATTTCTTTATCGTTGGCCGAAATCGCGGCTATCTGGGCTATCTCTTCTTTTGTTTTAACCTGTTTTGCGAGTTTTTTGATCTCGTCTACTACCGCGCTGACCGCCTTGTCTATGCCGCGTTTTATATGCATGGCATTGGCTCCGGCGGTAATGTTGCGAAGGCCTTCGGTAATTATGGCCTGGGCAAGCACGGAGGCGGTGGTTGTGCCGTCGCCGGCTACATCGTTTGTTTTAGAAGCGACTTCTCTTACAAGCTGGGCGCCCATATTTTCAAACGGGTCCTCAAGCTCAATTTCTTTTGCAATGGTCACTCCGTCGTTGGTGACGGTGGGTGAACCGAATTTTTTGTCAAGCACCACATAGCGGCCTTTGGGCCCAAGCGTTACTTTTACCGCGTTGGCGAGTTTGTCCACGCCGTTTTTTATAGCTTTTCTTGTCTCATCCGTGTAAATAATTTGTTTAGCCATTTTATATCACCTCAGGTAATTTTATTCTATTATTCCAAGGATATCGTCCTGATGCATAATCAGGTGTTCAACATCCTCTATCTTAACTTCCGTGCCGGAATACTTTCCGTAAAGCACTTTGTCGCCGACCTTTAAATCCATGGGGATAAGCTTGCCGTCGTCTCCGATTTTTCCCTTTCCTACCGCAACCACTTCTCCTTCCTGCGGCTTTTCTTTGGCCGTGTCAGGAATAATAATTCCGCCTTTTTTGACTTCTTTCTGCTCCAGCGGTTTTACAAGAACCCTGTCTCCTAACGGTCTCATTTTCATACCGTTCACCTCCTGTTGGATTTTATAAACTGCTAAAAGTGCCGTATTGACGCCTCCATTTTCACGGAACAGCGGGCGCAAATTAAATTAGCACTCGCTTTTAGCAAGTGCTAATTATAACAAAATCTATAAAATTTTGTCAAGCGGCTGAAAAAATATTTTTTCAGCGCCCCTGCCGCGAAAAATCCCGACGGAAAAATAAATATTTTAAAAAACTGCCCGCGTTTCGCGCAACCCGGCTATTTCAAAATTTTATGCCAAGCCCCATATTGTACCCCATGCCGCCGTTCACAAAACCGCCGCCAATATGCAGGTATGTGAAAGGAACCAGGCTTAAATTTATTCCCGCTTCGGCCCTGACGCCGCTGGCGCTGCCCGTAAGGCTCGTAATGGAAGAATCGGGAGTAATCGTGGTGGAATCCATGCCGACAAGCACATATGGATCAACGATCGGTATGTTAAATGAAATTACACCGGCCGCGCTGATTGTCGCGGCTTTAAATTTGTTGGCATCCGACTTTACATCCAGGTTATTATACAGGACCTGAACGGAAATGGAAGGAAAAAGCGGTATATTTTCCTTAAGAAGGCCGTATCTTATTCCCAAGCCAGTCATATTCGCGCCTGAATATGCCACATATCTGCCTATAAGGTCCAGCTTGCCCGGCAGGCCTATTTCAGCCTGCAGCATCGGCAAAGCTATAGCGTCAAGACCTGCGGCCTTGACTATCTTATTGTCATCTGAAACCGATTTGCCGGATATATGAATTCCTACATCAAACCCCGGAAACCCGAGCGCCTTGCCCTGATGGCAGGCCGCGCCGCCGATAACCGCCCCGAGGTCAGCGGCGAAACTGTCCAGATTCTTCTGAATAAGGCTTGTTGCTCCTGTTAAATTGCTTGTGAATTCATCAAAAAATGACGCTGAAAACCCTCTTCCGGCTACAAAAAACATTAAAATTACCATCAACATGAGCTTTTTCATATTTTGCCTCCTGTATTTAATAAACATATTGAAAATTCAACACTATCTAAACAATGTGTCCCATGGACAATAATTATTAGCGGGAGATATCAACATCTTTATCCACAAAACTCACCACCCTAAGCTCTTCCTTTTTCCCAGATAAGCCTTATCCCCTCAAGAGTGAGTTCATTTACTATGTGTTTCACCTCTCTGATCTCGGGTATAATAAGCTGCGCAAGCCCTCCGGTTGCTATTACTTTTGGCTTACCCCCCATCTCGGCCGATATATTGCTCAAAAGCTCCTTAATCAGCCCTACATACCCATGGTATATGCCCGACTGAATGCTGGCGGCGGTGGTTTTGCCGATGGCTTTCAGGGGCTTTGCTATGCTGACAAGCGGAAGTTTTGCCGTCCTTTTTGCCAGCGATTCCGCGGATATCATCGGACCCGGAGCTATAGCTCCGCCCATATACTCGCCTTTTTTGTTTATGCAGTCAAAAGTTGTGGCTGTGCCAAAATCAATAATAATAAGGTTAGCGCCGAAAAACTCCTTGCCGGCCACCGCGTTGGCTATCCTGTCGGCGCCCACATCGGCCGGATTTGTATAAAGCACATTCATGGGAAGTTTTTCTTTACAGCAGACGAAGAATGCCTTCTGTTTTAAATATTCCCTGGAAACCTCGGCAAAGACGCTGTCCAGAACGGGCACGACGCTGGCAACCGCGACGGCCCTGATATCGGAAACATTTATGGCGGCGTAATGGAAAAAATCCAGAATCTGGGTTCCGTATTCATCGGAGGTATTGGACTTAACCGTGGAAAGCCTCCAGATTTTTGACGGTCCCCGTTTGCTGCGGCCGCCGTCAAATTCAAAAAGACCGAGCGTAATATTAGTATTGCCTATATCTATGGCTAAAAACATTTATGCGTTCCTCCGGAATAAATCCCCGCCGGCCGCGTCGTTCGCGACTATGACGGGAAAATCAACGACTTCAAATTTATAAACCGCTTCGGGGCCCAGGTCCTCAAAAGCCACCACCTCGGATTTTTTGACTTTTGAAGACAACAAAGCCGCCACGCCGCCAGTCGCGGCAAGATACACGGCGCCGAACTCTTTTAAGGCGTCTCTTACTTCCTGCGCTCTCGGTCCCTTGCCAATTGAAGCTTTAAGCCCCATTGACAAAAGTTTTGGCGTAAACTTATCCATCCGCGAAGAGGTGGTGGGGCCGCAGGGGCCGGCGGCACTTCCGGGCTTTGCCGGAGCGGGGCCGCAATAATATATTATGGATTTCTCCATGTCAACGGGAAGAGGCCTGCCGCTTTCAATAAGCCCCATGAAGCGCTTGTGAGCGGCGTCACGGGCGGTATAGATGATACCGCTTAATAAAATTTTATCTCCGGCTTTTAACTGCGCGGCTTTTGATATTAACTGTTCGGTTGTCAGGTTCATGATAGTATTAAATTAACTCTTTGTGTACTCCCTTGACAAAAACATAAAATTCTGCTAATTTCATATTGACGAGTAAGTCCTTGTGCGTGGGGTTCCGTATGGTTCCTCGTAAATAGCGCTCAAGGCTTTGTCATTTTCAGGCAAACAGCGATTTTTCTTCCCTCACCTTGTCGGAAATAATTTTGTAATACGAATCATCTTTTTTTTCAATCTTCCTGAATACAGCCCAGCAAACGAAATCCACTATCTGTAGGCATTTTTCCTGCGAAGGAGTCCGTATTTCAATTGAAATCATACGCTGATGATTTGAATTTATCTGTTTGTTCAGATACTCCTTAAAATTCTCATTAAGAAATTTGTTTGTTTCTCTTTTTGACGCTATCAGGGTAATATTATCCAGAGGTATTAGTTTTTTCGTGTAAATCCTGTCCAACAAGATATTTACAACATAATTGTAAAAAACATGCTTCTCATTATGAAACCTTGTGTATACCTTTTTTTTGTCAAGATAAATTGAAATTATTGACACATCTTTTTGAGCCAGCAAAGAAAGCAATCGTTCTCTTGTTTTTGGGTGTTCCTTAACACAATGCAACACTCCGCTGTGATGTCTTATCTCTTTATTGCTTAAAATAGAAAATACTTTTTTAACTATTTTCTCAACAGGCCTTTTATCATTAACAAAGAGACAGGAAACAACAAAATAATGCGATGTTTTAACCTTATCAAAATCAAAGCCCAAATCACCACTTTCATCCAGAAAAATATACGACAAGCTATCCCCCCAACGCTGTCAAATTATTCCCGTTATCCTTCTGCAGGAGTGGCACTGCATGCTTACCGCGACCGGCAGAGAGGCTATGTGGCAGGGAGCCGGCTCTATGTGCACGGCCAGGGCCGTTGTCCTGCCGCCCAGGCCCATGGGGCCGATACCCAGTTCGTTAATATCTTTTAGAAGTTCTTTTTCTTTTGCCTCGTAGCCAGCGTTTTTGGCTCCGGAACCGATTTCGCGCAGGAGGGCTTTCTTTGCCAGCTTCGCCACACCGGAAAAACTTCCTCCGATACCAACACCGACTACAAGCGGCGGACAGGAGTTGACTCCCTTTTCCCTGATCAGCTCAAGAATAAAATCCTTTATGTCCTGCCAGGAAGCCGAGGGCGTGAACATTTTAAGGGCGCTGGCATTTTCACTGCCGCCGCCCTTTGGCAGAATGGTTATCTCTATTTTTTCGCCAGGCGCGGAATCAATATACAACTGGACCGGAGTGTTGTTCAAAGTGTTTTTTCTCTCAAAGGGGTCATTGACTATTGATGTCCTGAGATAGCCGCCGGTGTACCCCTGCGCGACGCCATTATTGACAGCCTCTTCCAAAGTGCCGCCGGTTACCGCGACGCCGCCCCCAAGCTTAATAAAAACCTCCGCGATACCGGTGTCCTGGCAAAGAGCGATCTCATTTTTCGTGGCGCTCCGGGCGTTTTGCAGAATTTCGCCTAAAATGTCGCGGGCCGATCCGTTTTCTTTCTGATAGGCGGCCTCTATTGAGCGCCAGACATCCCCGGGCAGAAAATAATTCGCCTGCTGGCAAAGTTTCGCCACGGCTTCGGATATTTTTTTAGCTTCCACCTGCCTCATACTTTTCCTTCTTACGGTTTAATAAAACCTTTTTTCATCATGTTCTGGGTTATCGCGCGGCTGCGGGTAATCATCGCCTTTGCCTGGCTGTATATTTTTGAGCGCGAAAGTTTTATATCAGCTATCTGCTGTTCAATGGCCTTCATTCCTACGGCAGCCGCGACCCTCGGATAGACATCCCAGTCATCCATCGTGGGAAGTATCTGAGTGGGTTTAAGCCTGCTTTCTTTAATGCAGGCAGCGAGTTCTAACGCGGCCGTAATGCACATCTCGTCGGTTATCGTGGAGGCTCTGACATCAAGCGTCCCGCGGAAAACGCCCGGGAAACCCAGCGAGTTATTCACCTGGTTTGGAAAATCGCTTCTGCCGGTGGCCACGATAAAAGCTCCCGCCTCTTTGGCTTCCCAGGGCCATATTTCGGGCACGGGATTAGCGCAAACGAAGACGATGGGATTCGGCGCCATCTTTTTTATCCATTCTTTTTTTATAACTCCGGGCCCGGGCGCCGAAAGAGCTATTACGGCATCGGCATTCTCAAGCGCCTCGGCCGTGCCGCCGACAATATTCTGGCCATTTGTTATGCGGCACATCTCCCATTTTTCATGATACCCCGATTTTAATTCTGTCCTGCCGCGGTGAAGAGTGCCTTCGGAATCCGTCATCACTATTTTCAGCGGGTCGGCGCCGAATTTCATCAGCAAACTCGCTATCCTGATATTCGCCGCGCCGGCTCCGACAAGAGTTATCTTTACCGATGATATTTTTTTCTTAGCCAGCTTAAGTGCATTGATAAATCCCGCGAGGGTCACAAGCGCGGTTCCCTGCTGGTCATCGTGCCACACCGGTATGCGGCATTCTTTTCTGAGCCTGTTTAATATGGGGAAGCACTTGGGCTGTTCTATATCCTCTAAATTAATCCCGCCGAAGGAAGGCTGCAGGATTTTAACGGTCTCAATGATTTTATCCTGGTCTTTAGTGTCAAGACAAATGGGAAAAGCGTCCACCGCACCGAGATACTTAAACAACAGCGCCTTGCCTTCCATAACCGGCAGGCCGGCCTCAGGGCCTATGTTGCCAAGCCCCAGCACCCTTGTTCCGTCAGAAACTATCGCTATAGTGTTCCATTTATTCGTGAACTCGTACACAAGCTCCGGATTGGCGTAAATGTCTTTGCAGACCGCGGCCACCCCCGGGCTGTACCATACGGCGAAATCGTCAAAGCTCTTCACGCGGCACTTTGGCAGAATTTCTATTTTACCTTTATAATATGGGTGCAGTTTCCTGGCCAGTTTAGACGGTTTTTCAGCCGCCTTAAGCAGTTTGTTCACATTTTTCATTAATTATCCCTTTCCCTAAAAAATATAACGAACGGGGGATTTTTCCCGTTCGCAGGCACTGATAAAACTCTATTTATACGGCTGCTTCAAAAAATTCTTTCAGAAACAGACCGACTATCTCCGGATCAAACCTGGTTTCCTGCCCCAGTTTGAGCATCGCTCTTACCTTCTCTTCAGCCAGGCCGCTCATCCTCATTTCATCAACCGCTTCCGCCACAGCCACTATCCTGGCGCCAAGCGGGATCGCCTCGCCTTTTATCCCGTCGGGATATCCGGTGCCGTCAAAATTTTCGTGATGATGCCGCACTATGGCAACCGCGCCTTTGAGGAGATTTATGTTTTTAATCATTTCCGAACCAAGTTTGGGATGGTTTGTCTCGGCGTCGCGGCCGCGGACAGTCACTATGCCTTCGTTTATGGAAAGATCATCGTGGATATTTATAATTCCGATATCGTGCAAAAGCGCGCCGTAGTATATGTCTTTATAAACTTTCTCTGAAATCTTCATCTGCTTGGCAAGCGAAGTGGAAAGCTGGGCGACCCGCCAGGAATGGCCGGAGAGATTTTTGTTTTTAGACTCAATGGCCTGGGTGAGAATTTCAATTATATTAACAAAAAAGTTTCTCTGATCCTCGGAAGTCCTGGCGTTATTAATACTGACCGCGGCGAGTGAAGCGACGCTTTCAAGCGCCGAGGTGTCATTGTCGTCAAATTCTCCGCCGCTGTTTTTATTGAGAACCTCAACAATACCGATAAGCTCTTTTTCTATCATCATGGGAACGCAGATTATTGACCTTGTAACGAAACCCGATGTTTTATCCATCAGGGCATTGAACCTGGGGTCCTTTGACACATCGTTTACTATCAAGGGCTTCTGTTCTTTAGCGACCAGCCCGGCTATTCCCTGGCCGACCTTAACTTTCATTTTCTGGACCACTCCGCCCTTTTCGCCGGTAGCGACCTTAAAGGAAAGCGTCTCCTTGTCGTCGTCAAGAAGCATTATGGATGACGCCTCGGCATCCAGCATTCTCTCAGCGACGCCGCCGATACGCTTGAGCAGGGCGTCCACATCAAGAATAGACGATATGCCTTTGGCTATATCAAATATTTCTTTTAAGCATTCAATTTTGGTTTTTGATTCTTTCGCCATTTTATTCTCCCGGCCTATTGCGCGACAGCCAGTATTTCCTCTACGGTAGTAAGTCCCATTGTAACTTTGACAAGGCCGTCTTCAAGCAGAGTCCTCATTCCGTTTTTGCGGGCAAGTTCTCTCACGGGGCCCGCCGCGATTTCCTTAAGCAGGAGCGCGCGGATCTGGTCGTCCATCACAAGCAGTTCGTGAATGCCGGCACGCCCTTTGTACCCGCCGTGGTTGCAGACATCGCAGCCGCGCCCTCTGTAAAATACCGCCTTGGAGGTGTCTATATTATTTTTGTGCAGATAGTCTATGTATTCCTTCTCCAGTTCAACCTTTTCCTTGCATTCGGGGCATATCCTTCTGACAAGCCTCTGGGCCAGTATGCACTCTATGGACGAGGAAATAAGAAAGCTCGGTATGCCCATTTCGTGAAGTCGAGCCACGGCCGAGGGCGCGTCATTCGTATGTATGGTGGAAAACACAAGATGTCCAGTCATGGCGGCTTCCATAGCTATCTGGGCGGTTTCCTTATCTCTTATTTCTCCGACCATTATAACATCTGGGTCCTGCCTGAGGAAGGAACGCAGGGCCGCGGCAAAATCAAAACCAATTTCCTGCACAACATTTACCTGAATAATTCCGGGCAGATTGTATTCCACGGGGTTTTCGGCCGTAAGAATTTTTGTGTCGGGAGAATTGATGGAGTTTAAAGCCGCGTAGAGAGTCGTGGATTTACCCGAACCGGTCGGGCCGCAGACCAATATCAGACCGTAAGGCTTTGAAAGCGAGGCCCTGAATTTTTCTATCGTATCCGGCAGAAAGCCCATCTTGTCCATATCCACCCTGACCGAGGCGCGGTCTAACACACGCATCACGCAGGATTCTCCGAAAACCGTGGGAACAATATTTACGCGGAACTCAATGGGGTTGCCTTTCGCCATTACCTGAATGCGGCCGTCCTGGGGGCGGCGGCGTTCGGTTATATCCATCTGCTCCGTCATGATTTTTAGTTTTGCTATTATGGCGTTTCTGTACGAGTACGGAACCTGGAACGGGGCCTCTCTGAGCGCTCCGTCCACCCTGTATCTTACCATAAAAGTTTTCTCAAACGGCTCTATGTGAATATCGGAAGCCTTCTGCTGAAGCGCCCCGAGAATTATGGCGTTTACAAGCCTTTCAACTTCGGGAGCCGAGGCGTCAACTTCAGTAACTTCAACTTTCTGATCTTCTTTCTCGGCAAGCTTAATGTCATCGCTTGATTCTTCTTTCAGGGTTCCTATTATCTGGTCAAGCTTAACCGCTCCTGCAAGGCCGTAGGCCTTATCCAGGACTTTACTAATGTCTTCAGGCAGAGCAAGGTAAGGCTGAACCTCAAAATTAGTACGCAGCTGTATGTCTTCAATTACAAAAAAATCTTTGGGATCCGACATGGCCACAAAGAGGATATTATCTTCTTTGACAAAAGGGACGGCCCTGTGCCTTCTGGCGGCAGCCTCCGGTATTACTTTTACGGTCTCGGGGTCTATCTCAATCTCGTCAAGGTTCACGGCTTTCACGCCCCATTCCTGGGAAAGCGTGCGCAAGAGGTCCACGCGGCTCATCAAATTGATGCGGACCACGACCGACTGCAGGGGTTCGTTTGTTTTTTTGGATTCTTCTGCTGCCAGGTTTAATTGTTCTTCGGTGAGAATTTTATTGTCAAAGAGTATTTCTTTGACTGTTTTTCTGCGGACAGCACTTTTTGAGCTCATAAGATACCCATCCCTAGGATAGATGCTGTTTAATAAACTCTTGACGGAAGCCCGGCCTCGGGCCTCAACATGGATTATATATGAATTTGCCGCAAAAATCAACAAAAATATTGCTTAATTTTTGCCAACAAATAAGGAGCGAGTGGGTAAGCCGGTCAGTAGCTGTAGTTAAAGCTTATGCCGAAGGAATGTCCGTCGTAGTTGTAAGGCAGGTATTTTTCAAATTTCATGTTTGAAGTCTGGGACTGATAGCCGTAGTAGAATACCGTTCTTGTCACTTCATTGGGCTTTAAGGTAAAACCGGTGGAAACGATCATAAGGCTGTTGCCCTGAGTGCCGTCAACAAAATTGTTTTCCATGTCTCTGGGCGGACGGGCGGAGTAGAATCTCCAGTCCCATTCAGTATTAAAGAAATATTCCCATCTGGATCCGAGCATTACTGAAACCGGTATTACTATGCTCAACTCCTGGTAATCGTAGTATTTGCCGATATACTTCACCGGAACCGTTGATGTAGCCACCGTGAAATGCTGGTAATTCTGGTTTGATGTCTTTATTTTGTAGCCCAAAGACGGGGTCAGTACCAGCAGGTCCCATAATTTGCGCGTATAATCCGCTGAAAAAGCTATCGTCATATCTTTCTGCAGTTCGGCCGAATAATAGGTTCCGTCGGCTTGAATTGAATCTGTAATAACCTTCTGTTTCTGGTAATTGAGCATTGAAACATCAAGCCCGCCGTTAATATCCTTGTATGTGGCCTTCAGCCCCGCCTGAATAATGCCATGGTTCTGCTTGCCGGTAGAGGCCTCGGCGTCCTCGCCTCCCGTCTGAAATTCGGAGAGAAGGTCGGTATAGTTCGGGAATGAAAGAAAATGATACTGCAACTGAGCCGTGGCTTTTAAATCGGCGTTTATTTTCCTTTCCAGGCCAAGAGATCCCCCGGCGCGGTTGAAATCGTAAAGGCCGCTGCCCCACACCTCGTTTGTGCCGGTTCTTTTATACTCCGTCATGTAGTCAAACTGTGTTTTAAGCGTATACTCCGGCATGAAATTATAGTGGTGGCGCAAAACCATTATGTGATCCATGGCCCGGTCGGAGAATTTCTCCCCTTCCTGCTTGCGAAACCCGGGACCCGTATACTTTAATTCATAAAATCCTATTATCCGGTGTTTTTCGCTCGGCTGGACTATCAGTCCGAGATCGTTGACGAGATTTGCCGAAAACATCCAGTTGCCCTTATTGGGAACCGTTATGCCTTCGGTAAATGAAAGCGAGTAATAGGGGGCTATCTTCAGATCGGCCGCGACGGCGGAGGCGGACGCGAAAATAACCGCGGAAAGAAGTGATAATTTAATCAGCGTTCTCATAGTTTTTTTCATGATCAGAAGTACCAGTGCCAGGCCAGGAACGGATGGAAGACAAACAGTCCTTCAGGGAAAATATCCATGCCGAGTTCCAGGTGTTTGTGAGACATCATTATTCTTGACACTATTTTTTTGTACTTAAACCCGTAAGCCGCCTGAGCCACAACGAAGGAATCTTTTCCCACCTCATGGCTGATACCGGTAAAAAAGAAGGTGTCGGCCACCTGGAAGCCCAAGGATGACATCTGGAAGGCTCCCATGACAACCGGGGTTGAAAGCTGGACATTCATGCTTATGGCGGAATACTTGCCTCCGCCGAAAATCTTAGTTTTCTCTGTCGCGGCCCTGCTTATTATAAGCCCCACCGAATAATCGTTAAAAACCGGCTTAACGCTATTCCCGTCGTCAGAAGAAGGAATCGCCCTTAAGGCCAGCATATCTCCGTACATGCCCGAGATGTCCACCTGGGGTATATTCCCGTCAGCGTTAAGAAGTTTAACTTTTAAATTGAGGCTTCCCCAGGTCAGGGGAAAGAATGTCGGAAAGAAATTGAAACGAATCGCCCCGCGGCGTTTGGTGGGAACCGGAGAAAAATCCTCGTTGTCCGAGTGCAGGTTGAAGAAAAAGTCTCCCGGGTCGTCCAAAAATTTTAAACCGAGGTCTATCACTTCCTGAGGGACACCGGCGCCTGAATCAGCGGCGCGGGCCGGAGACAGAAAGGAAGCCGATATAAGAATAGAGAGCAGCAACGCCGTCTTTTTCATTGTCATTATTCTACCAAAGGAAAATGTGCGTGTCAACCGACTTTTCAATCCTCAGCTGCTTCACGGGGTTTGACGGTTAAGACCTCACCGGATATGAAAGTCACCCTGAACGAAGTGAAGGGTCTCGTTTTTCATCCAACGACGAGATTGCTTCTCTCCCTGCGGGAGATCGCAAGGACGGCGTTTGTGGATTCCGGACAGAACACTTCCGGAATGACGGCCTGTCCGAGATGGTGAGGCGCATCCTTAACGGAGGATTAGGATCAATCCTTGTAAATCAACTTATTTATTATGCCGGCCAGAGGCACAAGCAGATAATCCGTCTGCCTGACAGAAATCCTTCTACCGTCGGGTTTAGACATAATTTCAAGCGCCTCCCTGGTGATGCGCAGAAGCGGAAGCACTATCTCATGAAGCATAAGATATAATATCGTGACGCTCAGCGACAGCATTATAACTATGTTTACCGCGGCTATAACGGCATAGGTGGAAATAAAACGGGAAACATCGCTGGATACGCCGGCGGGATTTAAACCGTAATTCCCGAAACTGGCCTTTGTCATCAGGAACTTAATACCAAGAAGCAGGACCGCCGAGCTCAACAGTATCGCGGCGCTTATCGGCACAAGGGCCTTCACGAAAAGGCTGCGCAGAACTTTCTTGTCGCTCTCGGTTAGAGCTCTTTTTTTTCTTTTTTCCACGGTGTTTCTGTGGTTCATTAGTGGCCTATCCTTATAAAACGGGTTGCTAAACTTAAATATTGACCAGATAAGTCAGGCCCGCGATAATTCTGTAGTCATAGGAGCGGAACTTCTCTTCACCCAGAGAAAGCCCGAATCCGAATTTAGTTTTAAGGCTTCCCCTGTTGTACCTGGCCCCTAAATCTAATTCCATCCTTGAACCCGAAGAACCGCTCTGAGCGGTTCCCGCAATGGAGGACTGCCCTATACTTGAATATAAAAACTCAGCCAGCAGGCTGACGCTTTCTATTTTTTTGCAGGCAAATTCAGCTCCAATGCCCAGGGAAAGCACATCGCCCGGGTTTAACTTAACCTGCGAGGAGTCATCCGTGTATTCGGCCGTCAAATCGTATGAAAGGTTGGCATTTACGACGGCCGCCCCGAGATCTCTGCTTAAGGCCATCAACGGCGTTATATCATAACCCGCCCGGTATTTTTTCTCGCCGAACGGCAAAGCCAGGCTCAGGCCCGCGCCGAATTTATAATCGCCGTCCAGCAGGCTGATTTTGCCGCCAATTACCTGGTCGGCCAGGTATGCTTTTGAATCGGTGGACGAGGAGCCGCCGGCTTCGCTTTTTGTCGCGGCCGAAACATAGGGCATCTGAAGAAATGCCTCAATTCTGTCGGTTACTCCGTACCTGCAGAAAAGCGGAGCGGACAACGAGGAGCTCGTGAGTTTGCTTAACTCGTTTCCGGCATCATCAACAAAAATCGTATAGTCATGTCTGTAATTAATGTCCGTGAGTCCCAATTCAATGACATTGGCTCCTATCGTACTGCCGGCCTTTTCTAAAACCAGCGGCTCTGCCGATATAAACGAAGCTGCGCCGGATAAGAGAACTGCTGTTAACGCTAAAAATTTCTTCATGCGATTATGCTCCTGAATTACTGTATCTCATGCCGCTCGCCTGCCGCGTCAAGATAATAACCCGTATAGTTGCCGACGGAAGCGTTAAATGTAAGGTAAACTCTCGCCACGATCTGGCTCTGGTAGAGAATGTCGCCTTCGTGTTTATAAACGCCGCTCGCGTCCTTTGTGTAAGTAAATGTTCCTGAGTAGCCGCCTCCGGTGGAAACGAGCGAAGAGGTGCCCGATTTCGGAATTCCTATTTGTTGTCCGGCTATGATTGTCTGATCCATGGTAATGCCGGCGAGAGTCTCGGTAAACGATCCGCCCACAGGATCGGCAGAGGTTATGGTGCCAGACATCGTCTCGGCGCCCGCGGCGTCGCGGACAACATCAAACTCGCCGGACCAGCCGCCGTAAGTATAAGTTGTTGATATCCTGACCCTTATTCTTCTTATAGCCGTGCCCATAAATATCTGGGAGTCGGAAAGAACGCTGCCCGCGGCGTCCATAAGCTGAATTTTAATGGTTGATGTCACGCCGGTGTACTCTCTCCAGCCGTCGCCGTCGGTGTCGGCCGGCAATCCGCCCGCGGGGACTCTTGAAATGGATTCCAAAACGGGGGCAGGTATTCCTATCCCGCTTCCCATGGCGCCCGCCGCCGGGGCTATATTAGCCGACTGCAGCACAAAGGCCGCGGATTGAGCGGCTGCCGTGCTGCTGTCGCCGCTGGTTGTGGCCGCGCCCGCCGATGATCCCGAAACCACGCTCGTGCCGACAAGCTTTTCCTTCGTCTTATTGTCACCGCAGGAAACCACCGCGAAAAGAAGCGGGAGAAGCGCAATGAGTGCCCGGTATTTTTGAAACATTATTTTTCCTCCTGCTGCCGTAACATGCAAAACAAAAACCAAACCGCTTTAACGGAATTTCTTAAGCGTTTTGGTTGTTGTCATATGGTATTCATTTAATTGTTAACATTATCCGCTGTATCGTTGTTTGAGTTGTCGTCCGATGAAGAGCTGCTGCCGAACTCTCCCATCTGGGTGGCCAGCTTTTGGGCGACGGCCAGAGCGAGATCCGGAGTAACTACAAGGTCAAGGTTGCCCTTTGCGAGGAAATCAGAACCGTCAAGTTTCCTGCAAAATGTTATCTCTTCGGCCGCGACCTGCTTCATTATGGTGAAGGGATTGTCTGACGAGGAAAGGAAGCCGCCGAGCGTCAGGATTCCGCCGTTATTGTTTATCGCGTAGGCCTCGGTGTAAAGCCTTACAAAATTCGTGCTCCCGTCCTTGGTAATTTTCAACTGGGGTGATATGGCCCAGACCCACATCTCGTCTTTATCGTTTCCGTCGCCGTCGGATCCTTCCTTAAACAGCGCGTTCGCGTCCTCCTGGGCGTCGTAAGCGGCATCAACCTTCCAGCCGTTAATATAGGTATTCATGACAAGCCCGTCTTCTTCAAGCGCTTTGCCATCCTCTTTAAGGCTGCCCTTTGGTTTCCAGTCTCCGGTAACCTTAAACTCGTCTTCCTGATTGGTCATTCTTACCTCAACCATCTGAGGGTGAAGGTCTTTGTCCTTTGAGGCAATAAAACCAGGCCACTCCGTTATCTGCTCGGGAAGGGCCATATTCATTTTAATCTTTATATCCAGAATATCCAGGCGCGCCGTGTTGGGAACCGCAAAACCCCAGCCCTGCCTGTTTGAATATACATAATCGCTTCTCTTTGTCAGGTTTAATATCTGAATCGTGCTGTTGTCCGGCCTTAAAAGGTGCTGTTCAACCCTGACAATGTTCCCGTGCACATCGCGCAGAGTCCTGCCGGAAGAGATATCGGATTCTTTTATTTCATTTGTTATTTCCCTTGTCACTTCTATGTCGGAACGCATATCGCCGACTATATCGCGCAGCTCCATGCGCAAATCGTTGAGTTCATCTTTTAAATTTTCTTTCTTCGCCTCTTTTTCTTTGTCCTTTTCCTGCCCCTGGTTTTCCGTGCCGTTGTCTTCCGCCCCTTCGTAACCCTGCCACTCCTGCTCTTCGGCGGCAACTTCTTCGGCGGTCATGGCCCTGGGCTCGGAGGGTTTGCCTGTGTCATCGGCACTGCTTAACTGCCCCTGGACTACATCAAGATTATTGCTAAAATTAAGGTCGCTGAAATTAACCTTGCCCTCTATAACGGCAAGAATACCTTCCCATGAAATTATGAACTCCGTTCCGCGCACCGAACAGACCGCCACCGGCGTCTTGACCTGGAATTTTTTGCCGGCAAGAAGTTTTACTCTGGCTCTTATCTTTCCCGCCAGCATGCTCAGGACGCTGCCGTCGCTGCCGGTAGAAATCTCCATCTCTGTGTTCTGCCTGACCCATACTCTCGTGTGTTCGTCCACTCTGAGTATGGCCTTGCTGTCCTGCATCGTCTTGATTTTATCTTTTTCCGATAAAAGCATGCCCTGTTTCGCTTCAGACCATTTCTGGTCGTGAAAAACGGCGGCAGAGCCCGAAAGGTACGAAAGCTTGACCTCCGAGAACGCCATGACCGGCAAAAGCAGCGCCGCAACTGTTATAAGTATTTTTTTCATATTATTCCTCCGCCTGCTAAGTCTCTTTCCTCAGCCAAATTATAATATATAGGTATAGAGGTGTCAATAACCCGCTGATGTGCTTTTTGACACAGCAAAAACGAACAACCCGCCCGGGAGGTTTCCCGCGCGCCTCAGACTATTGATTCGCCGGTAGCTATGTCAAAAATGTGGATTTTATTGAGGTTTATGACCAGTTCCATAAGCTGGTTTGATTTTGCCTGGTTGTGAGCGTCAACTTTGCATACAATTGTATTTTTTCCGGTATTTAAATGCAGGAATATCTCGCTGCCCAGCGGTTCAACCACATCAACCGTCGCGCTGATAACATTGCCGTCCTTGTGTCCCAGTGTGTAAAAAAGCTTGTCATACATATCTTCGGGCCTTATTCCCAGAAGAACCCTCTGCCCGATGTGGCGGACTATTCTTTCCCTGAACCCTTCCGGCAGTTTAATTTCAAATGTGCCTTCATTGAGAAAAATGCTCTCGTCCCTTTTTACCACCTCGGCTTCAACGAAATTCATGGGCGGGCTTCCTACAAAGCCTGCCACAAACTTGTTGCGCGGGTTGTCGTAGAGTTTCAGGGGGCCGTCCACCTGCTGAATAGCTCCGTCTTTCATTATGCAGATTTTGTCTCCCATAGTCATGGCTTCCGTCTGGTCGTGCGTAACATATATAATGGTGCTCTGAAGGCGCTCATGCAGCTTCTTGAGTTCGGCCCTCATCTGCACCCTTAATTTCGCGTCTAAGTTTGAGAGGGGCTCGTCAAATAAAAACACCTTGGGTTTGCGTACTATGGCCCGGCCTACCGCGACCCTCTGGCGCTGGCCGCCCGAAAGCTGTTTGGGCTTTCTCTCAAGCAGGTGCTGAATGTTGAGGATCTCCGCCGCCTCTTTTACCCTTGAATCAATTTCATTTTTGCTGTAACCGCGCAGTTTCAGGCCAAAACCCATATTGTCGTAAACCGTCATATGGGGGTAAAGGGCATAATTCTGGAATACCATGGCGATATCCCTGTCTTTGGGAGGCAGGTCGTTGACTTTTCTGTCGCCAATATACACATCCCCGCTGGTAATCTCTTCAAGTCCCGCGACCATGCGCAGTGTCGTGGTCTTTCCGCAGCCCGAGGGCCCCACCAGTATACAGAACTCCCTGTCAGCTATTTCCATGGAGAAATCTTTTACAACTTCAATATCTCCGAACTTTTTGCAGATCTTGCTTAACATTACCCGAGCCATGTTTATTATCTCCGGTGAAAAATCAATCAGAATTAAAGAAAATGCTTACTGGATTATATACTTTTTGTATGCCTTAGTCAAACAACGCAGCGGGGCTTTAAGCCGGCCCAAATTGAACCAATTTAAAAAGCCTTAATAATATCCTGCGAACCCGGAGGATGAGGCAATCTCGTAGTCAAAACGATTCCGTAGTTGCGGAGCTTGCCCTGCGTTTAAGGTAGTAGCGCGGCTTGTCGCGCGTTCCGTCGGATGCCGCCGTTCCGACACCTGATTTTAACTTTCTTTGGATGCGCAAAGAAAGTTAATAAAGAAACGCACCCCTAAGGCTATTCGTTTGAAATATTTCGGCACCTGCGGAACTCGCCCGCCAAAAGACCGGCGGACTCAGACAGTCCTCGCTGAAATCCCCGAAATATTTCTCACTCATGGACAGCCTTAAAGGGGAGCAGAAGGACAAATACTTGAATTATTTGTTTTGCTGCGAAAGCCAGTCTGAATGCGACAACGCTATTTTGGTTTTTCGCTCAATGATTTTGAGTATTCCTTTACGCCGTTGCGTCCGTTCGCCTTAACCCAGTAAAGCGCCTGATCGGCGGCCGACAACAGCTCCTCCATTGAAGGGCCGTCGTCAGGAAAATGGCTTACTCCTATGCTGATAGTGGCTTTGAAAATATCGCTCCCGCGCGAGAATTCCGCTTTTGCCACGGCCGCCCTGATGCTTTCGGCAAGAGCCAGGGTTTCCCTGGGCGTTATCATATGAAGCAGAATCATGAATTCCTCGCCGCCGTAACGGCCGACAAGGTCGCCGGGCCTCGCTTTGGCGGTAAACAGTTTAGCGAGAGACGCGAGCACCTCGTCTCCCACCACATGGCCGTAGGTATCGTTGATCTTCTTAAAATGGTCAATATCAAGCATTATTATGGAAAATTTGGTTTTATACCTTTCGGCCCTCTTTACCTCGGCGTCAAGCCTCTCTAAGAAGTATTCCCTGCGGTGCAGCCCGGTCAGGCCGTCAACGCGCGAGCGGTCTTTGACCTCGGCGAAAAGCCTGGTGCGCACTATTCCCAGCGCGATGAGCGGAATAAATATAGCCCCCTCTTCAAGGTAGCGCGAGGAGTAATCCTGTTCAACGGTAAGAAATATCGCGGCAAGGAATTTTCTGTCCATTTTGACGGGCCAGAAAACCACCGCGTCTTTATCTATCCATTCCGGAGGGACAAGCACCTTAGGTTCGCTTTCTTTGAAAAATTTGGATTCCTCAACAAACTCCAGCCACTGATTCTTCTGCTCCGGATTTGAGAAAAGCAGCGGCTTCCAGCGGCTTTTTTCCCAGGAAAATATCGTAATGGTTTTTATGCCGGGCCTGTCAAGCAGTATCCTCTGCAAATGCTCTATGACCTCGCTTGTTTCCATGTGTTCCACCAGTTCCCTGCCGAGCACATAGAGTTTGTTAATTTTTTCAATCTCTCTTTCAAATTCCTTCCTCTCGCTTTTCAGCCTCGTGACATCGGACTGTAGCTGGGTGAGCCGTTCAAGAGCGGGGAAATAGCGCCTTCTGAAATCCTGTTCTTCAAGCGTTTTAACCCTCTTGAAATAAAACGGTATCACAACGGTGCCTATCAGAAACACGCAAAGCGAGGCACTTGTAAGGTTCAAAATAAAACCGCGATCCAGCAACAGCAGGGCCAGGGCGGCGCCGTTTAGAATGACAGCCGCCGACGGCAGGGCGAAAGAAGCAAACAGGCTGGCCAGAATAAGAAAGTATACCCAGACCTGCCTGAATTCACTTGAAGGCAGAACAAAGTATACCGCTCCGAAAAGCACGGTTATTAAAAAAACTTTAATGTACCTTAATATTTTATCTTTTGATCCCATAATTACGCCGATATCACGACTTTGTTTCTTCCGTCGGACTTTGCCCTGTAGAGCGCCTCGTCCGAAAGGCTCAGAAGTTCTTTGTTGCCCTCTATTTTCTCGGCCAGTTTCGCCACTCCCACGCTGACGGTGATGCGCGCCTGCACGGGCTTAAAGCTCTCCACGGGCAGGAAAAACTTTTCGGTTTCCACCGCTTTTCTTATTGACTCGCAGACTTTAAAAGCCTCTCTTATGTCGGTCTGCATCATCATCACGGCGAACTCTTCTCCGCCGTAGCGGCACAGAAAATCGGTTTCTCTGAAGCGGTGCCTCAAAAGGTCCGAGAGCTGCCGCAAAACCGCGTCTCCCGCCATATGGCCGTAGGTATCGTTGATATCCTTAAAATGGTCTATGTCTATCAGGGCGACGCTCAACTGCAGCTGGTGCCTGTTGGACCTCTGGATTTCTTCGTCTAAGCGTTCCTTGAAATAGCGCTGGACATAAAGCCCGGTCAACCCGTCGGTTATCGCCAGCTCCTGGGTGCGTTTATACAGAAATACATTGTTAAGCGCCAGAGAGGCTATGCCGCCCAATATGGAAAGCAGGCGCAGGTCGGCTTCCGAAAATATCTCCGGCTGAGGAGAGGTTCCCTCAAGCATCCCCCACATATCATTTTCTATTTCAAGCGGGATGGCGATCATTGACTGAAATTTGGGTTTTTCTATGCTGAACCTGGTGTCTTTGGAAAGATCGCTTATCATAAGCGGCAGTTTCTGCCGTTTGATATATTTCGCGAAAAGATCCCCCTGCATATTTCTCCTGATTTTCCACGAGCCCCTGCCGATAAACCTTGCCGCGGATTCGGTCAGAAGCGGCAGAATTTTTTCTTCCTGAAGCGTTGTGCAGAATATCTGCACCATCTGGCCGAGAGATTTGTAGTCCGATATCTGTTTGGAAAGCCCGATTCTTTTATTCTTTATGTCGGACATCTCCGAGACGAAATAAGACAACTTTGTCTCCAGCACCTCCTCCTGCTCGCGCATATTGTTCTGCTTATCCACATATTCCTGCTGATAATTCTTTATCGCGAAAAATACGCCCCAAAGCCAGACGACTTCCAGAAAATAGATGAGCGGATAGTAGCTCGTATGTGTCAGGACAACGCACATCATGCCTATCAGCGTCGCCAGGCCGAGCAGGATACTGCCGTAGAGCAGGCCGGAAAAGAGAAACAAAACGGTGAGAATAATCGCGCTAAGCGGAAAAATCAGAATGCCGGGCTGGGAAGATTTGATGAGGTTGTAAATCCAGACAAGAAAAGCAAAGCCGGAAAGTATGGGAACCGCGAGGCTTTGAATTATTTCAGAAACTACCTGTTCTTTTATCTCTTTAGAATCCATATTTTGAATCAATTAAAAAACATTTTCCGGACTGAGAATTTCGGTTAAACAGGTTCTTTAAACCCGAATTTTGCAATAGAAGCGAGTACCGAGGCGAGCGAGGCCGAGGCTTTTGTGACGGAAAAAGTGAAAGCGATGCAGGGACATCGGTTGAGCTTTTTGCGGATACAAAAGTCCGACATCGCTCGACGAATACCGCTCTCTATTGCAAAATTCGGGTTAAACTGACTCTATTCTAATCAATAAATATTATATTATCAAGGCATTTCTAAATGTTTTTACGCTCTTTTAAGGTAAACGACTGTCTCTACATGAAAGGTCTGGGGGAACATGTCCACCGGGACAATTTTGACGACCTCGTACCTGCCGCCAAGACAGATAGCTTTGAGGTCTCTGGCAAGGGTGGACGGATTGCATGAAACATATACTATCTTGGCGGGCGCCTCAGCCGTTATAAACTCAATAATTTTGGGGGTCAATCCGCTCCTGGGCGGATCAACCACCAGCGAATCAAACTCCAGCTCTTTGTTCAGCTTTACCCAGTTTTCAACGCTCCCTTCAACAAACTCAATATTTTCAATTTTATTTAAAAGGCTGTTCTCGCGGGCGTTTTTTACGGCATCGGGAATTTGTTCCACGCCGTAGACGCGGCCGGTGCAGGGAGCCAGGACAAGTCCGATTGTCCCCGTTCCGCAATAGAGGTCCAGCACCCGGTCGGTTTTTGCCCACGGCGCGATGTCAACAACCGTTTCATATAATTTTTCGCAGGCGTATGTGTTTGTCTGAAAAAATGAGAAGGGCGAAATATTAAATCCGTATTCTCTGTTTTTTACTATCAGCTTTTCATGGATTACCGGAGCGCCGGAGAGAAGCGTCAGCTCATCGGCGTAAACCGCGTCTGAGGGCCTGGAATTAACGGTCCAATAAACGCTGGCCGCCTTGTTCCCGAGCTCTTTAACCAGTGGAGCGAAGAATTCCGCGGAAACGGCGCCATCTTTATTTGTGACGATATTTACAAGAACCTCGGAACTTCTTTTTGCTTTCCGCAAAACGAGATGGCGGTAGAAACCCGACTGCAGCTTCTTATCGTAAACCGGTTTGCCGGAATTTTGGGCGAAGTCCATAACCGTATCAAATACGGACATCGTGTCTTTGTCGGCTATAAAACAGGGCGGAACCGGCACATAGCGGTTGAATTCTTTTTTAACATGCAGGCCCGCGAGGAGCCGACCGTCCTGGGCGAAAAAGCTGAACTCCATTTTATTCCTGTAGCCGAGCTCTTCCGGGCTCGGCACCGTGGCGCCTATCAGGGGCTCGTACTCTTTGAGCTGTTCGCATACATAGCTCCGCTTTATTTCAAGCTGGTTGGCATACCCCGTATGCTGAAACGAACAGCCTCCGCAGAACCCGAACGAGGGGCAGACCGGGGCCCGCCTTATGGGCGAAGCGCTTAAAACCGAAAGCAGGATTGCTTCCTTGAAAGACTTCTTACTTTTAATAATTTTTACTTCCGCGGTTTCTCCCGGCAGGGCGCCGTCAAAGAAAACAGCCGTGCCGTCTTCTCCGCGCGCGAGCGCTTTACCCGGGTAAACAATTTTTTCCACTTTAACGGTTGATTTCATTTATTTTTCCGGAAGGTTACTCAAAATTGAAGTTGCCGCCCGCCAAAACCTTGAGGCAGGCGTCCACCACTAAGGTATCGTAATACGAACCCCTGCGGGCGGTAATTTCTTCTATGGCCTTTTCCATGCCGAGGTTAGCCCTGTAAGGCCTGTGAAACGCCATGGCTTCAACGACATCCGCCACGCCGATAATACGCGCTTCAAGCAAAATATCGTCTCCGGAAAGGCCCAGCGGGTATCCGGTGCCGTCTATCCGTTCGTGATGCTGAAGGACTATCTGCGCGACAGGCCAGGTGAAGGGAATTGTTTTAAGAATGTCATAACCCACTTTGGGGTGAATTTTTATAAGGCCCATTTCCAGATCCATGAGCTTTCCTGGCTTATTTAAAATTTCGGCGGGCACATATATCTTGCCGATATCGTGGAGCGTCGCGGAGACGCGTATTCCGTCAATCTTATCCTGGGGCAGTTTCATTTCCCTTGCTATCGCGCAGGCCAGAAGCATCACCCTGTGCTGATGCCCCGCCGTGTAGGAATCCCTTTTCTCGGCTGTGGAGGCGAGGGCGTTTACGGTTTCCTCAAGAGTAATCTGCAGTTTTTTAAAACTTTTCTCAAGCTCTTCCTCAGCTTTTTTGTGCTCGGTTATATCCTTCATGGTTTCTATTGAGGCTATAAGCTCGCCCCTGGTGTTGTAAACGGGCGCCGCGTCAAAAACGATATACCTTTCCCTGCCGCCGAGATTTTTGAACCACTCCTCGCTATGAAGCCCCTCGGCCAGCACATCCGATCTTTCATAGCTCATATGGTAGCCGTCGGCGTCGCCGCTTTTTCCGTCAATGATAAGGTCCGCCAGCAGCGGCCTCTTCTGCGGATAAAATGCCTTCCAGTGCAGGTCGGTATTTACCATGCCGTGGTCGCCGGAACCGGTAAGTTTTTCGCAGGCCTTGTTCCATATTATTACTTTATGGTTCGCGTCCAGCACGAAGGCCGGAGTAGTGGAGCTCTGGATAAGTTTCGCGGAGAACTCCTTCTGTTCCAGGATGTCCTCTTCGGATTTTACGCGCTCGGTCATATCCACCATCGTTGTTCTGATACCCACGACCTCGCCTTTTATGTCGCGGTCAAGGGCGTCGTCTATGGAAACATATATTTTTGTGCCGTCTTTCTTAATGTAAACCCTGTTTTCCGACTTGCCGAACTGCCTGCCGGTGAGCTTCATCTGGAACCGCTCCCTGGCTTTTTCGCGCTGTTCAGGGAGAATAAAATCAAAAATATGTTTTCCCACCATCTCTTCGGGTTTATAGCCCAGCAATTTGCTCTCGGTCTGATTAACCCTGGTGATAACACCGTTTGAGTCAAGCGTATGGTAGGCGATAGGAGCGTTATCCCACAATTCTTTTAATCGTTCCTCGCTCTCCAGCAGAGCCCTGGATGTTGAATTCCGCTCAGTTATGTCTATCAGCGAAACAAGGCTTCTTTTCGTGCCGGGTATCATGGTAACCGTAAGAAAAGTGTCGCGGACCGCTCCGTTTTTTGCCACAAAATGAGTTTCGTAATTCCTCGGAGCGCTGCCAGGGTCCGTCCTCCTGGCCGCGTGGAAGCCCTTCATTTTTTCCAGATCGTCTTTGTGTATTATAGCGGTCCAGCTGATTTTACCTTCTATCTCGTTTTTCGTGTACCCGGAAAACTTCTCAAACTCGGCGTTTATAAGCGAGATTGTCGTGTCTTCTTCCACTATGGCCATCGCCGTTCCGGTACTCTCAAAAAACGCCCTGTATTTCGCTTCGGAATCCTTTATGGTTTTCTCGGCGAGTTTTTGAAAAGTTATGTCTTCTCCGGAACTCAGGGTGCCGGCCGGCTGTCCGTTTTTGTCCTTGAGCAGGGAGACATACCAGGCGATATTCTTGCGCTCTCCGTTTTTACACAGCACGGGAAACTCAACATACTCGTTCGGCTTAAGGTCGCCGGAAATTATCATACGGAAAACCGACCTCGCCTCGGGCCTGACATCTTCCGGTATAAATGTTTCAAACCAGTTTTTGCCCAGGATTTCTTTTTCGCCGAGCCCTAATATTTCACTGCCTTTGCGGTTAATAAGGCTGACCGCCTCGTTTTTATCTATGGCAAGCAGAATCACGCTCGCGACATCAAGGTATCTCTGCGTTCTGTCTCTTTCCTGGCGCAGTTCTTCCTCAACGCGCTCGTGCCTGCCCTCAAGCTCTTCAAGCTCGGCAACGCGGGCCTTAAGCCGTTTGATCTCTTCCTGCTGTTTGTCCTTTGCGGGTTTTTCGTTTTTCATGTTTTTGTTCCGTCACTGATTATACGAAAATAATCTCATAACCTCAAGCCGCGCGCTATGAATCAGCGGGATGTCCCACCTAAGCACTGTTTAATAAAAAACTGCATAACAGCAAGAATTATTTAAATGGCCGCCAAAATCATATAAACAGAACTGCTCTAATGCAATTTCCAGTAAATATGCCTTATTATTCAAGCCCTATTTTATTATAGCGATTTTCCCTATTTTCTTCTGGGCGCGGTTGTCCGGGTTGACTATATAATAAATATATACACCGGAGGCGACCTTCTCCCCACTATTATTTTGTGCGTTCCAGACTACAAGGCCGTCGCCGTCAGCTTCGCTGAATTCCGCGACAAGTTCGCCGGCGATATTGAATATATTTATATCGGCTTTTGCGGTTAGGTCCTTAAATACTATTCCGGCGCCATATGAGGTCCTGTCAAATTCTCCCCCGCTGCCAGGCTTGTAAGGGTTCGGAAAGACCTTAACATTATCCAGATCGGAGGAAGGCGCAATTACGCTTACAAGAGCGAACATTGAAAAATGGTTTATCTGCACCGAAACAGTCTTTGCGGCTTTGTCCAACGCGTATTCGGGTGATACTTGTACCCATTCCTGGCTTGCTTCATCAAAATTTAATATCCTTAAACCCTCTGCGCGCACGGGTGGTGCGGTATTGTCTATAATCTCATTATTG
The DNA here is from genome assembly GCA_001800315.1 of Elusimicrobia bacterium RIFOXYA2_FULL_47_53. GTDB lineage: Bacteria > Elusimicrobiota > Endomicrobiia > Endomicrobiales > XYA2-FULL-47-53 > XYA2-FULL-47-53. Next base: position 44,937 of record MGVE01000009.1, read on the forward strand.
TCTGTGTCAGGATAGGCAAGCGTAAGCGTCATAGGTTTGTTGAATACAGAGACAGTTGAGCCGCCGATGTCGTAGTACTTCAGGTCAACGATGGAATCTTCCATCAAAATCTTATTCTTCAGCTTTAACTTATCAGCGCCAACTACAAGCTTTGCTCTCATTGCGGGTGCCGCGCTGTTTTTGGCATTTGCGTCAATTATTATATAGCCGTCGCAGGGAACCGCCCCTTCCGGAAGCAATACCTTAACCTCGCCAAATGAAAGGTTGTCGGCTTTCTGTTCCTGCTGGCCTGATGTATTCGCGTGAATGAGCGTTATACCTGCAGGCAGCGGCTGGGTCCCGGCAGTTGCATATACATTGCCGGTATCAATCCCGCTGATATTATAGGCGCAAATTGAATACTGATAAGTCGTGGCAAGCGATAACCCCGAATTACAATAAGTGTTAACATCCTGTTCTAAATCTGCCACAGCTGACCAAGTTGAGCCATCCATAGTTCGCTTTATCTTATAACCAGCAGCCGCACTTTTATCCCAGCTTAAAACAACACAGTGCCTGCCGTCAGTTGAGGTTTTGAAATTCGCAGGCGCTTGAGCCAGCGTAACAGCTTCCATCTGCGCTGCTGTTCCCTGTCCGTAATCGTTGTAAGGCTTAATATATCGCTGGTATTTTGTGTTTGGCGTAAGGCCGGACTCAAGCCAGGAAGTAGTGGCCTTATCCAGCTCCTGAAGCAGTGTATTGTCAGCTTTTGAGAATATGCGGTATCCGCTAACCACGGCGGCATCGGTACTGTTCCATACCCAGGTTACGCTTGCGTCAGTCGCAAGCACAGCAGAAGCGCCGGATATCTCAGGAAATGGTATGGGCGAAGTTACATCAAGCGATGCAGATGTGTTTGATGGCAGGTAATAGTAGCCGTCGCCGGCATATTCTACGGAAATATTGAATATATTCTGGTCAAGGTGTATCTCGGGATAAACTGTTGCTGTGCCGCTGCTGTTTGTTATGGCGGTATAGGATGTGTTGTTTATGGTAAATACTATTACCTGGTTGGCAAGTTCAGCTGAATCAAGCTTGGTAAGCGTTGCCTTAAATATCGCGGTTTCATGCTGCGGTACGGTAGTATCACCGGAATAGACAAGTTGTGTCTGGTTTGGCACTACAGATACAATAGAGTTGGTTCTCGTTTCTTCCGGTACGCTTGGAAAATATACGGTTGCGTAATTTGTAATAGACGCTCCTGAAGCCATGCTCCCCTTTGCCGAAACAGTAATATCAAATTTTCCGCCTTGCCTTGAGCCGACCTCGCCTTCGTTATCCATATATACCGTTAAAAGCCGGGTATCGTCATCGTACTCATACTCAAAAGTCGCGGCAGTTTCGGAACTTGTAAGGTAGTTTATGCGTTTGCAGTTGGAAACGATAACAGAAGAATCATCAATGTCCGTATCCAAAATATCCGCAACATACACGCCATAGGCGATGCCTTCCCCTTCGTTTTCAAATTCCACGGTATAGGTGAGCGTCTGACCTGCAGAAATGCTGCCGTCAGGGCCGTACATTATGTTAGGGTCGTGGGCAACACCAATAATACCAAGTATTTTTTTCCATATTTCGTCTTTCCCGTCACATTCATCTTTATTTTTATCTCTATTACTAAATATCTTTTCAAGATCCACTTCTTCACCATTATGGGTTACATGTATATCCAAATGAGAACCATCGCCATGTTCCGAGTACACACTTCCCGTATTTCCCATCTCTGCAATTTGTGCGCCGCCAACAACCTCACTATCCCTCGATGGCAAGATACTATTATATTTTAAATGCCTGTATGATGATTTCCAGCCTCCGCCATGATTAATATCAATATAATTCCCTTGCGCACGTTTTTTTGCATCATTTACTCCAGCATAGTTCGGATTAGTATACACGGTAGATTTATCCTCATCATTATCTAAATCATTTACAACCTCTTCCACAATACCATCTCCAAGAGAATATACTGGATCAGTAATAATACCATCAATATCCGTTGACCCATGTATTTTATTCTCATGATTTACCCTTGGTTCATTAAAGCCACTTGTTATTTGATGATTAGAACCCCTATCTGTAGGCCAAAACACTTCAAAATCAGGCTGTGGAATATTCCCAGCAAAAAGAATTGAAGCTGGAATAATCATTAGAACAAAAAGCACTATTTTGTTTTTCATAAGACCTATTTACTTATTAATAAGCTCCATTAATATAAAACAATTTACTCCTATTTTGATTAAAAGCGGTCTCGTAAGTAATAATTGAAGAACCATTGTCTGATGATTGAAAAACGCTACACAATCCAGCAAGATTTACCGACCATATTTCCTCTCCACTTATATCGTACATTTCAATAACACTGCCTACGCTCTTAGATTTTACTGGATACTTTAACACAACAACATTTTTATCTTCTAATGTTAAGAGATAATTGCCATTTATTTCATACCTAAAATCATTGTTATCAATTTTAGTCAAAATGCTTTCATTTTTATTTAGAATCAATATCTTCTCATTTACCCCTCTTTTATCAATATTTTTATTTGCTTCAAATGATGTAAGATAATGTTTTCCCAGTCTATAACGAGTTTCATCAATCGGAGAAATAAAAGTTTCTCCTTTAAAATATGTCTTCTTTTTTTTCGATGTTTTTTCAACCAATATTCTCTTTTTGCCAATTTCGTATACTCTAAACACCCATTCCCGAGAATGCAGTTTTGGGGAGTCAAATATTGAACTGTCTATACTTGACAGATAGTTACCATTTACTTCGGAAATAATTCCAGCAACACTCATCACAACGCTTTTATCAATTGCATACAAATCACTATCTTTGATTATATATCGCCCATCTTTTGACATCCATGCCTGACTCTTAACATCTTTCCTATTTATTTTCCATAAAATATCACCTTTTGAATTTAATAAATAATAATCGTCTTTCGGATCGCCAGATTCAGCAAGAACAGGGCTAATAAATATGTGTTTTCCATCCGGCGAAATAGCAGGATTACCCATTAAATCCAAAGACCACAACAAATCACCTTTTTCAGTAAAGAATAGTACTTTCCTTACATATCTTTCATCAAATATTTTCATTGACTTTTCTTCAACACTTCCAACCATTCTTGATTCTTGGACAATCTCACTCACTGTACATGCAACATATGCACCGTTTTTACTTATGACTGCATTGCTAATTACATAAACACCAGTCGAGTTTTTGTACTCAAATTCCCAAAGAACATTGCGATGACTATCCATTGCAATCAATTTACTACCGAAATAAGTGTTTTTCGTGCCACTATAATACATATCATCTTTTATTGAATTAAATTGAGGTTCTATTGACACAAGGATCTTTGTTCCATCGCCACTAATTCCCATGGCATTAATTCGCGAAGGAAATTCTTTTTCCCACAATATCCTCTCCGCAGAAAAAGCGCAAAAAGGCATACCAAAAATAAACACAAACAGTAAAAACGATTTCATTTTCATTAAAAACTCCTCTTAATCATGATCTCCATCTGGATTATATGTTGGGAAAATGCCATCAGCAGCATCATTATCAAGCAGATATAAATCTGCGCTCAAAGGAGTTCCTTGAGGCAGACCCCATAAGATTTTAAATTTTCCATTCAATTTTTTAACAGACTTTGCATCTATTAAGGATATATTCCACCGAACTACAGGACTAGAATAATAGTTATCATTTTCATCCCAACAAGACAGATCATATTTTTTATGCTCACCTGAAGCTGCAATATAGGTACATTTTACTGGTGGGAATAGAACTATACTTTTGTTTGTTGCGGCAGCCAATCCATTATTCTTCACCTCAATAGTATAGGTAACTGTCTGTCCGGGGCTTGCGGCGCCGGGTCCAAACAGTTCAACTTCTATATCAGGTTGAGGCGATTCGCCTATATCCAGTTTAGTCACGACAAACCACATGGATTTGGTTGTGCTGTTTTTCAATAATCCTGAAGCTGTGCCGAACATGGGGTTGTCCAGCATCAGCTTTAGCGTTATCTCTTCAGCGCTTATGGCATCGGCAAAGCCCCAACCCATGCCCGATAATCCGCCCCACTGGTAAGACAAAATAGTGAAGCCGTCCTTATCGTATATATTGCCGGTATCGTTTATATAAACATTGGTCAGGATAGTTTTAATATTGCCCGTATATCCTCCGGCAAGCGTGCCCTGCGCCGATGTCTGCAGGAAGTTTAGTCCTGTATTTGCATATTCCTGCTGGCTATCATAGGTTAAGGAACCAACGAGGCGCAGCCTCCCGCTTGAAATGCTTCCGCCGCCCGTTGTATTAACACGGAACGACCATGTGGCAGCCAGTGTGTCGTAGGTGTTGCTGTTTGCTAAAGATTCCAAGAGGCAGCCGTCAAACGAACCGTCCACAACGCCTTCCATAACGCCTTTCAAATAGAGTTTTCTTTCAGTTGTGTTCAGATACGCCATACCATAGATTTGGCCCTGATAATTTACCCCGTCTAAAGTCCCGCTCCACGCGCCTTTATAGAAGCCCTTGTCCTTGTAGCCGCCGGTATTTATGGTAACTATAGCTATTGTGGATATATTTATACTCCCTGATAAAGTGCCACTTGCGGTAAGCGAGCCTTTTGCGGTTTTCACCAATATGGTTTCGGTAAGCTGTGATGTTGAAACATGTCCTACGGCTGAATTAGATATGCCGCTTGGCGAATCGGCTGAAACTGTAGGTACCATCTTCGTGCCAGCTTCGGCCTCAGGGTTGCCGCCGGTGCCTGCGGTAGTATTGATTGAACCTGAATAGGTTGAATTGTTATAAAACACAGCTATCCTGCCGCCTGCACCACCTCCGGCAGAACTACCGGTATCGCCGTTGCCGCCGTTCGCGTTTATTACCCCGCTTCCAGCAAACTGATCCGCAATAATATATATGCTTCCACCGCTTCCTCCACCACCGCCATTAGAACCTGAATGATAACCGCTAAAACCATTGGCGTTTATTGCGCCATCGTTTGTAAGAGTACCGTCAACTGTAAGTTTTACCTTGCCACCACCGGCGCCACCTAAAGCAAGACCGTTGCCGACACCGCCGCCTGAACCGAGATAGCTCGGACTCATCATACTTCCGTAAGAGAGGCCGCCTGCTCCGCTTGATGTGCCTCCGTTTCCGCCGTAACCGCCGCCCGCACCGTCTATACCGGCTGTACCGCCACCTGCGCCTTCGCCGTTAGAATATGTAACACCGTCGCCGCCATGATATCCCATGCCGTTCACATTTATCTGGCCGCCGGAATTTATTGTAAGGTTACCGTTGACTGTAATATCAAATTCCGGGTCTGCTGCTGAGTGGCTCACAAGACCGCCGGAATATACAGTCATATTATTCACCGTTAGCCCCGAGTTAACATAAAGCACCCCTGATGAGTTTATGCTTGCCGCGCCGGTTATATTGAACTGACCTGCGCCTATATATATAGTCGCACCGTTTGAAAGGTTCAGGTCTGCTATGGATGAAGTGCCGGAACTGTAAAATATGCCGTTGTTGTCAAGGTTAAGCGCCGACGCGGTAAGCGTTGAAGTGGATTGGAGCACGCATTTATTTTCAGCGATAATATTGTCAAATTGGCCGCAAAGATAAGTGATGCCGCCTATTTTGTTGTTATTATTTACAAACACATCGCCGTAGGATTGTGATGTGCTTTTTTTGTATATCGTACCCGCGCCGCCGCGGTTGGCATCGTTATTACCGCTGTATGCTGAAATAGCATAAGCTGAATTGTCCGTCGTGTAATACAGCGCTATCCTGCCGCCAGCTCCGCCGCCATTGTAAGTATCTCCACCAGGCCCGCCGTTAGCTTTGATACTACCATCCCCGCTTAGAGTGTTAGCTAAAATATATACGCAGCCGCCAGAACCGCCACCGCCATAACCGGGGAAGTTTGCTCCGCCGTTTGCACCGTTTGCGGTAATTATTCCACTATTAAATATTTCGCCAGTTGCAACTATCTTTATTCTGCCGCCGCCTGCTCCCCCGCCGGCATTACCGCTTCCAACACCGCCACCGGATCCAAAATCAGTTGGATTTGCAATACTTCCATAAGATATTCCACCATAGCCGTAGGCTTCCCATGAGCGGTAAATACCTATACCTCCGACACCTCCATAACCTGCCCCACCGGCACAAGTTGCTGCAGTTCCACCGCCAGAGCCTTCACCATTAATTATTGAAGACCCGTTGCCGCCCCGATACCCTGCGCCGTCAGCACTTATTTTACCAGTTGCACTTATTGTTATTGAGGAGCATATGAGTTCAAGCCAGCCGCTTGTGCCAGAACCGATATAAGAACGGACATTTAAGGTGCCGTCAATCTGTACAAAGCTCGCATAGGTATGGGTTCCGCTTGAAGTGTAGGTTTCGCCGACAGGTATGATAAGATAGTTTGTGGTATCAGTAATTACAGAGAAGCCGCTTTGCGGAAAAATCACCTGAAAGAATAGAACCGTTGAAAATAAAAAAAATCCGTAAAGCTTTTTAGCGTGCTTTACAGGATAAAACAATGCTTTGAATTTCTTATGGAAACTTGCCAACGCCTTGCACCCCACGCTCTTATCCCCCACACATTTTAGACACTTAGCTATATATAATAATCGCGTTTCATTGTCAAATATTTGTGCGCCCCCTAACCCTCAGACAGCACCTGAGGCGTGACGGCGAAGATTTTACCGTACCTGTAAAGTCACACTGAACGAAGTGAAGGGTCTCGTTTTTTATCCAACGACGAGATTCTTCTCTCCCTGCGGGAGATCAGAACAACGACAACGACACAACGAGATTGCTTCGTTCCTCGCAATGACATCCTTTTGTGGATTCCGGACAGAACAATTCCGGAATGACAGCGTGTGGCGCTTTTGTGTCGTCATACCAGCGGACAGACTGTGTGGCAATGTCATCCTGCATGACAACAACTCAAAGCCCTCGTTAATGGCAGTTATGACACAGTCTGGGAAGCTGGTATCCAGTGGTTTTTCTGGATCCCAGACTGGACATTTCCGGGATGACAGACTGGCTTTGTGATATTAAGCCTTTAAAGGGCTTTTTTGCTTTCTCCACTTTTTAAGTTTTGAAAGATTTTCAAGATCCGCGGTTTCGGAATCCTTCGGCGTTTCAAGAATGCCCGCCTCGGCAATATCCTTGACGCGTTCAATAAAATACTTGAAACCTTCCGCCCCTATATAACCTTTCGCTATGTGTTCGTGCCTGTCTCTCCGCGAGGAAAGCGGAGCCATTGAATCGTTGAAATGAACGCACTTTAAATATTTAAGCCCTATCAGGGAATCAAATTCCGAGAGAGCCTTGTCTATGCCTTTCGCGCAGGATATATCGTAACCGGCGGCGAAAGCGTGCGCGGTGTCAAAACAGACCCCGATTCGTTTCTTATTTTTTATGCCGTCAATCATTGCGGCAATCTCTTGAAAGGCGCTCCCCATTCTTCTGCCGCCTCCGGCCGTGTTTTCCAAAAGCAGGGAGACATCGCCGGCTGACTCTTCAAAAGCCTTATTGACGGCATCCACGACTTTTTTGATGCCGGTTTCGCGGGTCGCGGTTTCGGAATACGCGCCGGGATGAATTACAAGGTAATCGGCACGCAAAATATCGGAAACGGTAAGGTCGTCAATAAGCGCCTTTAAGGACATTGCGTAGAGTTTTTGCTTTGAGGTCGCAATATTTGGCAGGTAAGGAGTATGCACGACAAGCGGAGCTATCCCGCTCCGGTTCCGGGAAGCCTTAAATTCCCTGATATCTCCCTCGGGCGGCATTGTCATGCGCCACATGCGAGGGCTTCTGGTAAATATCTGCATGGCTTCGCATTCAATATTTTTGGCTTCCTCAAGCGCGCCCGGCAGGCCTTTCCTTAACGAACAGTGAACTCCGAATCTGATCATTTCGTATTATCCTTAAGCGGTTTCAGCATGTTTTCCAGTCCGCCCTCTTTTAATTCAAGTATTTCTTTCATCAGCGCGCCCAGCCGGCCCTTGGGAAACCCTTTTCTCGCAAACCAGATAAAATAATGCTCAGGCACATCAATAAGCCGCCAGTTGGAATATTTTCCAAAAGGCATACGCGCGTTGGCGAGATCAATGAGGTGCTTTTTGTCCATATCAACCATATTGCCGTATATGATACTCTTTTATGAGCATAAGATAAAGGCTGGCAACTGACGGGCATGAAGGTTGTGAGGCAGGATATACCGGGGGAGGCGTAAAAGCTGGCGGACTGCTTTATACTATCGTAATAGGGTTAACCGTGTGAGAATAAAATATAATCTGGAGTAAGGAGTGTTTATAATTTGGGCGAGTTTTCTAAAACATTAAAAATATCGGGATTATTTAATGCCTCGGTCAAATCTTTTTTTGTCATAAAACCATTGTTTTTAAAGTAAGAAAGTTGTTTGTATTTTTGTTGGCTACTATGGTTCGACTTATCAATCACTCGCCTTAGCTTCTTTCCCCATAGGTTCCTATTATGTCTTTGTTTGGCGATTAGCCAATAATGAGCCCTTTGTTAGCCGTATTAGCCGATTATTAGCCCTTTAGCTTGTATATAGTTCCCCGACCGGTTACCCCTACCCTGACAAGAACTTGCTTGCTAACCATATCTTTTAGGTCAATAGTAGCCATAGGTTTTGAAATATCCGTCAATTCTTGATATTGCTTATTCGTTATCTTTCCTTTTTCTTTAACATAGGCGACAGCTTTTATCTGTCTTTCGTTAAGGCCAAGCTTTTGCAAGTTCTCTTCAGTATGGGTGTCCTTTGAGAATGTTATCTGAAAGCCTTTTTGGCGTTCTTTTATGGCCGGGATAGGAACTTCTGCATCGTTGCATAGATGAACCATTTTACCTATACCGCTCCCCCACTGTTCAATGAATTCAATGTCAAAGAAGACCTTTGCAATTCCCTTGTTTCGTGTATCGGAATCATGCGTCTTAAATAAATCTTCTACGGAAACATTAGGTGCTAATCCTCCGGGATTCCATATCTCAAGCCGGTCATCGTGTATTCGTACGCTTATATTGGAAGAAACGAGATAATCTCTGTGACATACGGCATTGATAAGAGCTTCCCTAATAGCGTCAAGCGGATAATCCCAAACATTTTTACGCCGCGGCTCGCCAGTCATTACAAATTTAACGCTTATGTTCTTTTTGATAAAATCCATCGCCAAATCTACCTGGTCAATTAATGTTCCCTCAACCATGTCATCATCAATTACAAGCGACTCATTCTTGAATCTTCCGCAATGGATTACTGCCTGTTGTACATACCTCATCGGACGCTTGCCAAAAAGAAGCAGGGCGGCCCAGGCAGGAACACCATCTTTGATAAACTCAAGTTTTTTCAATATCTCTAAGACAGTTTCATCTTTGGGGATTTTTCGGCGGCCGGTTTCATTGGCAGTATCTCTATATGCAAACACTTTTTTTTCATCTATGTCTTTTAAGGAATATCCTGCGGCTTGAGTTAAATCCCAGCTCATATCAAGCGACTTATAGTGCATATCGGCGATTTCTTGCGGGGTCATCAAGCGGTTGCTGTTCTTAACCCTTCTAAAGCACTTACCCTTAATAGCTACGGGCTTAATGGGGCATTCTTTAATAGTGATAACTGCGATGATTTTATTGTCAACGGTAAGTTGCTCTACATCGGGGATTACGCGGGGATTGCTTGCTTGGGTGATCTGGTTTATCCAATCGTTTATGGTTTCTTTGCCAATCTGAATTCCTTTTATTGTGCCATTGTCTGAGACACCTACTATAATGGTACCGCCTTTGGAATTAGAAAACGCCCCGGCAGTTTCTACGGCCTCTCTGTCGAAGCTTTCTTTGAAGTCCAATGTCTCGGACTCACCCTTGCTAATGATTACTTTAAGTTCTTCCGGTGTCATAGTTACCCTACGAATATGATTTTACATTTTTTATATGTCTTTGGCAACAAAACGCAAAATACGGATAGACTAATTCTCAGACAGAGCCGGGGCTAAGACTGGGCTTAAAATCGGGCTTTTTCAATTGACTCAAATATTGTATAATCTGCCCTATGAACACAAGAATACTGTTTCTGGCCTATGTTTTACTATCCCATTTTGCCGCGACTGCGTGTTTCGCGTCGGAAGGCACGGCTGACGAAAAGGCGTTGCCGGCAACAAAGAGCTACGCCGGCGCGGGTATTCCGTTTAATATAGCCCATCCGAAAGAAGGCCAGCAGCTGCCATACCTGAAATCTTCCTTTGTTTTCGGTTCCGCCGATCCGCGCGGCAAACTCTACATTAACGGCGCGGAGACTCCAATCTTTGAAAGCGGCGGATTTCTTGCCATGGTTCCATATTCAACCGGAACTTTCTCAATAATCGCCGAACTGAAAATATTTGAGAGCTCCAAAACAATTACAAGAACTATATTTGTGGCTCCCCCCGCGGAAACACCTCCCGCCTCGCCCTTAACCCTTATTTCGTCTAAACCGGAAATGGACTTATCTCTCAGGACGGGAGAAACATTTATTATTGAATGCAGGGGCAGCCCCGGGGCTAATGCATTGGCCAAAATTAAAGGCTCCAAAGGAGTAATTAATTTAAGCGAAACGGCACCAGGCTCCGGGATTTACCGTTTTCTTTACAGGATTAAGCCGGGCGATAATTTCAAGGACTCCGAGATCTCCGTAACGCTTGAGAATAAAAAGGGCAGAAAATCCATTGTCGCCTCCGGAAAAATATCTAAACTTGAACCGGATTCGTTCTGGCAGGCGGAGGTTTCAGCCGATAACGCTGTTGTCCGTTCCGGTTACGCTTTAACGCCTGCGGATAAGGCGGGATATGTTTTATTTCCTCCCCAGGGAACAAAGTTTCTTGTCACGGGCAGGCGCGGCCAGGAACTGGAAGTGCGTTTAAATCAGGCCCGCAGCGGCTGGATCGGAGAAACCGAGGTCAGGCCCGCCGGCCATAGCACCCCCAGGATAACCAGCGGCAATTTAATTGTCAGCTACCAAAAACCGAATTCGCTGCTGCGCTTATATCTTGGCGCGAAGCCGCCCTTTGAAGTTACGGCTTCTCCCGCGGAGGACAAGATTGACATAAGGTTTTTCGGAGTGGTTTCAAACACGGACTGGATAAATTACGAGTCCACTTCTTCCATAATAAGTTTTGTTGAGTGGTTTCAGGATGACACGGAGACATTCCGAGTGACACTGCACTTAAAAGAGACTAACTGGTGGGGCTACGACGCGAGGTTTGAAAACGGAAGTTTTGTTTTTGAGATCCGCCGGCCCGAAAAAATCCCGGCCGCTGATTCAACCCTAAAAGGCATTATGGTAGCCATTGACGCGGGACACGGGCCCGAAACAGGGGCCGTGGGCCCAACGGGCCTTGAAGAAAAAAATGTAAACCTTAGTATCGCGCTTTCGCTTGAAAAAATGCTTTTAGCACAGGGGGCGGAAGTAACTATGATTCGCAGAGGGAATGAACCGGTAAGCCTTTACGATAGAATAAGAAAAGCCCAGAACATCAAAGCCGATATGCTGATAAGCATCCACAACAACGCGCTTCCCGAGGGGCAGAACCCGCTGGTAAAAAACGGGTTCGGCGCGTATTATTACTACCCGCAAAGTTTCGCGCTTGCCCAGGAGATTCATGATTCTCTGGCAAAAGCATTTTCTTCTTCATATTCAAAGTACCCGCTGAGAGACGACGGACTTTACTACGGCAACCTCGCTCTCGCCAGGGTTCCGCAGATGCCTGCGGTGCTTGTTGAGTGCGCTTACATAATCGTGCCGCGCGAGGAATCGCTGCTTAGAAACGCGGGATTTCAAAATGCCTGCGCGCAGGCTATAACTTCCGGTATAAAAAAGTTTGTCGCGGCTAAGAAAAAGCGGAAGTAAAAATAATTCGGATCACTCTGAAGGGTTTGGAAGGTTATATTTAAGGGACTTCCCTTTTTAGAAAGTCCCCAAAATACAAATTTTATTTCTTTTTCGCTTTCTTTTTTGCTTTTTTCTTTGCAGCCATCCCGATCACCTCCCTGTTGTGACACTTATCGGAAATAAAAAAGCCACGCAATAAAACTGCGCGGCCAATGCTATCGGGTTATTTTCGTCGTAATTATTTCTATTCGAAAAATTGTCATTCATGCCCCTTTCAAGTTTCTGAAATAATTATACATCATATTTTTTAATATAACAATAATTTATTTTAAATTTTTTATTTATTTTTTGTGTTTGCGCGCGAACCTGGGCAGTTCTCCGGTAAGAAGGCGGGGTTATTCTGATTATAACTTTCTTTGAACGCGCAAAGATAGTAAGTAAAGAAACTTGCGACGCCTCACCATCTCGGACCGGCCGTCATTCCAGAAATGTTCTGTCTGGAATCCAGAACAATGGCATTTTATTAATGACTCAAAGAAGTGGATCCCAGACTACTACCTCTGGGATGACGACACAAACTAGTCTGTCATCCCTACCCCCGATTGCGGCACTTGAGGGCAAACTCCAGCAGGGATCCAGAAAAACCTCTGGATACCAGCTTCTGCTGGTATGACGACACGAAGAAGTTCGCCGTTCACTTATAACTTGAGTCAATTGAAAAAGTGTTTCAGGCCGTCTTTGCGAGGAGCGCAACGACGCGGCAATCTCGTCGTTCCCGACGGAAAAGCGAGATTGCTTCACCCTGCGGGCTCGCAATGACAGGGTCTAATTAAGGGTTTTTCAATTGACTCAACTTACAACTTACATCTTAAAACTTATTACTTAAAATATTCTGTCCGGAATCCACAAACGCCGTCATTGTGATCTTCCGCAGGGAGATAATATTCTCGTCGTTTGAGGAAAAACGAGACCCTTCACTTCGCTCAGGGTGACTTTATATGTCTGATGAAATCTTCACCGGCAGGCATGGGCTCTATCCGAGGATTAGGGGATCTGGAGTATGCTTGACTAAAACCTGCTATTTATATAGAATCTCACAGTCAAGCCGAATTGAAAACTATAACAATATATGTATGCCGAGGTGTCCGCCACTACTGCGGGCGGATTTGCTTCACCAACTGCTTCCGCAGTTGGTTCCTTGAATATTATAGATTGAGTCAATTGAAAAAGCCTGTTTCAGGAGCGAAATTTTGGGCTTTGTGCCGAGGCAAGGCGGCCGAAGCGAGCATATGCTCCACGGAGTATATGTAAACTGAGGACAACGAAGCCGCAGGCCAAAGGCCGAAATTGCAGCCCGAAAGAGGTTTTTCAACTGACTCAGAGAAGTTACAGTGTGCGGTTATCTGACAAGCTAATCAAACAAAAAATAGTTTATTGCCGAGGTGGCGGAACTGGCAGACGCGTCAGACTCAAAATCTGAAGTCACTTTGGGTGGCGTGTGGGTTCAACTCCCACCCTCGGCATTTTTTTAATCTATAGTTTTTACTAAATACCAAGAAGTTCCCCGACAGGAATAATTTCATATCCTCTTTTTTTGAGCTCTTCAATAATCAGCGGCAGCGCTTCAACAGTGCTCTCTCTTTTCACTCCTCCGTCATGCATAAGAAAAATCGCGCCGGGCTTGATGTTTTTAATATATTCCGCGGCCAGCTCGCTGCCGGTCATTTTCTTCCAGTCGCAGCCGAAACTCCAGTTTACAAGAACCATGTCATGCCTTCCGGCGACTTCCCGCACCCAGGGTTTCACGAATCCATAGGGCATACGCATCAGCCGCGGCTTAAGGCCCGATATTTTTTCCAAAGCGGCATTGGCCCGGGCTATCTCCCCGGACAAAAGCTCTTCCTTGTCATCTTTTTTATACGAGTAGAAATTAGGATGCGTGTACGAGTGAGCGCCCACCTCGTGGCCGTCATTATAGACGCTTTTTACAATTTCGGACCTCGCGGCGGCCAGCTGGCCTTCCATAAAAAAAGTGGCTTTGATATTGCCGGCTTTTAGAATTTCCAAAATTTTGGGCGTAAATTTTCCCGGGCCATCATCAAAAGTCAGAGCTACGGCTTTTCTGTCTTTGTTCCCCTGGGCGAAAAACGGCGCCATTTTCTGTTCCGAGTTTACTTCCGCGGAAATAACCGCGGCTAAAACAAACAATAAAAACACAGTTTTTTTCATCTTTGCCCCGATTCTAAAGATTTCAGGCCGAAGCGGAGCGGCAGGACTACCGCAATGAGATTGACCGCTAACAGCCCGCCGGCAACCCACGGAAGTCCGTACGAAAGATTCCGCGCGCTGTAATAATTCTGTATGGGTATCGCCCATAAGCCCATATTCACAAGAAGATAAAAAAGAGCGGAGACCATAAAAAGCAGGCCGCCCGGCGAAGACTCTATCTCGGAAACATTCGTGGAATCATATTTTGGGAAAATTGAACCCAGCCCCACCGCCATGGAACACAGGCCAAGGCCCATAATTGTGACAGCAAGCGCGAATATGGCCGTAAGGGCCATGTCTGCTTTTAGAATGAAGCCGGAAAAAATTACGAGCGAGGAGCCGAAAATCACCATAGGGAGCGAACCATAAACAAGTTTTTCAAAAATAAATTTTGCCGGAGAAAACGGGAAAGAACGGACAAGCCAGAGGCTCTCGCCTTCAAGGCTGACCGAAGGAAATACGAACCTCAGAGCGACCGCCGAGAGCATGAAACCTATAAGGCCGAGGTTAAAATATGTCACGAGGTTTTGAATATATAAGGTTTCAAGCGGAAGCTTGTAGAGGCTGAAAAGATAAACCACAATCAGCGCGCCCAGCAAAACCAGCTGAGACCATTGGCTGGCGTCCCTGAAGAAAATCGTGAGATCTTTTCTGAAGAACGCCTGCAAAGGCATTCTTTTTACATAGGAGTTCGTTCGTCTTTGTCCGGATCCCCCAAAAATCTGAGCCGAAGCCCAGCCTTCAAAATAATATTTTCTGGCAAATAAAATAAGCGTGGCAAATAACAACGCCGCGCAGCCGTACAGAAGCGCCGAATTCAAAGCAACACCTTTAAGCGATCCCGCGGAGGAAGCAAGAATGCCCGCGGTAAGCCACCAGGAGGGAAGATAAGGCGCGGTCGGAGCATCCAGATAACGAAGGTATTGCGATACCAGCTCCAGAGCGTCGGGCCTTAAAAGCCGTTCCGGCTGAAGAAATCTCAGCAGAATATATATGCCAGTCACAAACATTACTCCCGAGAAAAGCAAAATATCCCTCGTCTTTCTTCTGGGAAGCAGTTTCATAAGTATCAGGCACAAAAAAATTCCCAGGCTCCCTGATATAACCAGGAACGGAACTGTCAGGACAAACCCGGAGACATAAAACCAAAACGAGAGATGCTTTACGGACCCGAGCGCCCCCACAAACGGGATTAGCAAAAGCAGTACCATCCAGGAAGAATAAAATATCGTTTCAAACGCTTTGTAAACAAATATCCCGCGTACCCCCAAAGGTTTTGTCATAAGCCACGGAAGGTCCCTGCTGGAAAATAGCGTATTAAACGAAGCTATAAGGCTTGAAATAATTACCATGGAAAACGATGTCAGAAAAACGAGCGCGAGGAGTTTATTGGTCAGCAGAGGGCCAATCAACTGAACAGAATTGAGCTCCTTTAACAGGCGCCAGGCTCCGGCGTAAATACCCAGAATAAAAGCGCAGGCGGTTATCAGCATCAAGGCCGCCTTTATCTCCCCGCCGAGGCTCATGCGGACAATCTTGTTCCTGATGCTTTTTAATTTAATTGAAAGAATGATTTTCATATTTTGAGCAATTTTAAAAACCAATTTGAGTCCGCTGGGAAACCTCTTTCGGGCCGTTTTTGCGGAGAGTTAGAACAGCGCCGGCCGGCTACAGCAACTCAAGCAGTTCGCTGTACCGGCTTCCGCCCGTGAGATGCAGGAACAGCTCTTCAAGGGTGCCTTCCTGCCGCGCCCTTTTTTTGAGTTCCTCAACGGTGCCAAGAGCTATTATTCTTCCATTTTGAATAATTCCTATCCTGTGGGCAAGCCTCTCGGCGATTTCAAGCACATGCGTGCACATAAACACAGCTACACCTTTGGCTGAAAGGCGCGTAATAATTTCTTTGACCATTTTCGCGCTCTTGGGATCAAGGCCCACCAGCGGCTCGTCAAGAAAAATAACCTTGGGCTGGTGAAGCAAAACGCTCGCGAGAACTAGTTTCTGTTTCATGCCGTGCGAGTAGGCCTCTATCATCTCTCCGGCCCAGGGTGAAAGTTCAAACATGGACAGCAGTTCAGGGATCCGCTGCTTTTGTTCGTCTATTCCCACCTTATATATGTCTCCGACAAGCCTCATGAACTCAAAACCCGTAAGATGAGGGTAAACATAAGGCTGATCCGAAACAAAACCGGTTATTGACTTTGCTTCAATCGGGTTTTTTCGCAAATCAAAATTACCGATAACCGCCGACCCGGCCGTCGGCTGAAGTATGCCGGTAAACAGCTTGACCGTAGTGGTCTTTCCGGCTCCGTTAGGGCCGAGAAAAGCGAATATCTCGCCGGGCGGTATCTCAATGTTTAAATTGTCCACCGCCGTAAGGCTTCCGAATTTCCTGGTAAGGTTAACGGCTTTAATCATGATAAAAAGGCCTTCGCGAATGAAGTCAGCACCATAGCGGAGGTGAGAGGCATCCAGAAATTATCGTTTAGCGGCCACGGCATGACCTCTATGGATGTCGCCACGAGCGCTCCCCAGAACGCAAGCGGCCAGTCAAGGAAGAACATTCCGATCCCGAAACAAACCGCGAAACAGGCTATACTGCCTTCAATGGTTTTTTCGTTGAGTATTTTATTTTTGCCGTGCCGGCGCCCGACAAGCGCCGCCACCGCGTCGCCGAAAGCCAGGTAAAGCAGGCTTGCGGTTACTATATTTTTGTCCTGGAAAATTAGCATGGTAAAAAACGAACCGGAGAAAGTCCAAAGCAGGCCGCTGATCTGCGTCTCTTCCTCCTTTCTATGCACGCCTCCGAGGACATTGAGTATCCATTTGTTCAGCCTTGAGTTATTGAGGCGGAGCGCCTCCGTGACCGCTATCGCGAAAATCAAAATTCCCATAGCCTGCAGAACCAGAATCCTGGGAAGGAACCAATAGGCCGCGATATACAATAAGATAAGAAAATGGAACAGTTTTCTTTTTACTTCATCCTGGCTAAAAAATCCCATAGCAAAACCGCCTTTGCATAAAGCATACTGCAAATCAACAGAGTGGTGTTGTAACTGCCGGCAAAAAAGCTTTTGAGAGCAACCGAACCCGGAAAAACTAACTTTAAAAGAACCGGAAGCATAATGAAGTTAACAGTTGCTATAAAAATTGAGGAAAAAAATATTCCGTAGAGCTTCAGGTCGCTTTGTCCCTGCTTTAGGGCAAAATGAGTCAGGCTGAAATGAAACGCCAGGCTAAAACCCATGGCGAAAATAAAATACGGCTGGTAATCCCCCAGTTTCCAGAATTTGGCTCCGACAGCGTACACTATCATCAGGACAACGCTGTAGAACGGAACAAAATAGGGAGCCAGCGAAATCAAAACATTGGTTTTTGAAAGAATTACGCTTCCCCCGGAAGATGAAACCTTAAAACTCTTGAGCTTCGCTCCGCTGATAATTCCGGCCAGCGCGTGAGTAAGCTCATGGGCGAAAACATAAAGCCTCACGGGCTTGGGGAAAAATGCCTGGAAAATAAAATAGGAGCCCAGCCCGCCCCAGAAGGGCAGGGTGCTGTAATCGGCCTTTCCGGCGAAATCCGCCACCAACCCGGTAAAACGCCAGACCAGAGCGGCCGCGACCGGCAGCATAAATACAGCTATGATAAACCGCGCTAAAGCAGGCGCTCTTTTGCTGAATTTCATATATAAAATAGACTGAATTTTTGCTTATTTTATTGATTTTTTAGTTTAGCAACTTTGCGTGGCAAAGTCAATATTGACACGAGGTTTCCAATTGCATATAATATTTACGCTAAGCCGAAGCTGAGCCGTCCTGCGGCAACGGACAAACTTAATTATCATGAAAAAATCTCCCGCAAAAAGCGCTTCTTCTGCCGAAACTCTTCATAAATCAATTTTTGAAAACCTTCCGGACATGTCCATTATTATTGATCCTGCCGATTATAGCATCGTTGACGCTAACAAAAACTACTTAAACAAAGAAGGCCTGAGCCGCGAGGATATAGCAGGAAAGAAGTGTTATGACATTACCCATAAAAGAACCTCCCCCTGCCGCGGCCCTTCCGATAAATGCCCCATGAAAGCGACGCTAAAAAACGGGGAGATTTCCTCCACGCGACACATTCACTTTGATAAAAAATACAATCCATATTATGTTGAAGTCGTCACGACTCCCGTCAAAGACCCGATACGCGGCAAAAACTATATTTTGCACATTTCAAGGAACCTTCCGGCCACCGAGAATGCGGGAGGCAGGCACGACAAATCATACCTTGACCGCCTGAAATCGCTTATAGTAAAAGATCCCCTGACCGGGGCCTTCAATTACCGCTATCTCATGGAACGCCTGCCCATAGAGATCAGCCGCGCGCGCCGCTACGAACACCCGTTTTCGGTAGCGATAATTGATATAGACTTTTTCAAGTCTATCAACGACGCTTACGGGCATCTCGCCGGTGACAGGGTAATAGAAGAATTTGCCGGTTTTCTTTCCGGCATTCTCAGGAACAGCGATGTGCTCACCCGCATGGGAGGTGAGGAGTTTACGGTTCTCATGCCTCATTCCGACGAAGCGGCCTCTCAAAGGATGGCAAACAGGATACTTGAGGCTCTCGGCACGCATGTCTTTGACAAATCGGAAAATTCCATAAAAGTAAAAGCCAGCATCGGCATAGCCTGCCTTTCGGATAAAATTTTTGACAAGCTCGGAAAGAAAATGCTTGAAGCGGCCGACAACGCCCTGAGACGGGCAAAAAACGCCGGAGGCAACACCGTTGTCCTTTCCAGCGAATACTACGCCGGAGACGAAGAAGCAGGCGCGGCAAAAACACCCGAGCTGGAAGTTGATAAGCTGAAGAAAAAAATACAGAAGATGACCGAACGCGTGGACAGAGTGGTGCTGGAGTCTATTTACGCGTTTTCAAAATCGCTTAAAAGCCGCGATTACTACGCCCCTAACAATTCCGAGGAGATGGTCAGCCTGGCCATGCGCATAGGCAGAAGGCTCGGCCTGGACCAGGCGACACTCAACAACCTGGAAATGGGTGCGATGCTGCACGATATAGGCAAAATCGGAATAAGCGAGCAGATTCTCGGCAAAAAAGGAAGGCTGACGCCGCAGGAATTCAACGCCATAAAAGTTCACCCCAAGGTTGGCGCCGAAATTATAAAGGCGATTCAGTTTCTTAAAGATGTCGTGCCCATGGTTCTTTATCACCATGAGCGCTTTGACGGCAAAGGATACCCCTACGGCCTTAAGGGAGACGAGATACTTACGGCGGCAAGAATAATCGGAGTTCTGGACGCGTACCAGTCACTGATATCCGATAGGCCGTTTAGAAAGGCCTACTCCAGCAGAAAAGCCCTGGAAATAATTAAAAAAGAAAGCGGAACCCGTTTTGACAAAGAAATAGTGAATATTCTTTTGGAGTTATTGAAGCAAAAATAAATATTTAAGGGGTATGCGCATGAGGTCAGGAATTGTTTTTTGTTTCGCTGTGTTCGCGGCACTTTTGTCGGGGCTTTCGGAAAATCTCCGGGCCGATGAAGGCTGGGGTTCCACTCCGGGCCTTTACGCCGTATTCAGCACGACAAAGGGAGAAATCGTCTGCAAACTTTACGAGAAAGAAACGCCAAAAACCGTGGCGAACTTCACCGAACTAGCCGAGGGCAGGAGAGAATTCATTGACCCTAAAACCGGCCAGAAAACCACAGGAAAGTTTTACGACGGCCTGATTTTTCACAGGGTAATACCGAATTTTATGATACAGGGAGGCTGCCCGCTCGGTAACGGAATGGGCGGCCCGGGGTACCGGTTTGAGGATGAATTTGTGCCCGGCCTAAATTTTGACATTCCGGGCAGGCTTGCCATGGCAAACTCCGGCCCAAACACAAACGGGTCGCAGTTTTTTATAACCGAAGTCGCGACTCCATGGCTTAATTCGCGCCACACGATTTTCGGCCAGGTAGTCGCCGGCCAGAGTATCGTAAATCTCATCGCCAGGGTTAAGAGAGGCCAGGCCGACAGGCCGGTTGAACCGGTGGTATTGAAAAAATTAACTATCAAAAGAATCGGCGGAACACAGGAAACGAACGCTCCGGTAAAAACAGGGCCCACGGCATTGCTTATAGTAGCTCCGGAAATGTATAACGAAGAAGAATATGACAAAACCAGGCAGGCGCTTGTAAATGCCGGTGTAACGGTTGTAACGGCAAGCCTTAAAAAAGGCGCTCTTTCCGGAATGTCCGGAGGCACCGCGGAAAGCGAGCTGTTAATAACCGATGTTAAAACCAACGAGTACGACGCGGTTGTCTTCATAGGCGGTGAAGGCTCGCAGGTTTACTGGGCCAACCAGCAGGCGCATCAGATAGCCAAAGACTCGTATGCCCGGAACAAAATAGTCGCTGCTATTTGCCTGGCGCCCGGAACGCTCTCAAACGCGGGGCTTCTGAAGGGTAAAAGGGTCACGGGCTTCATGAGCCTTCAGGCCGAGTTTCAAAAAGCCGGAGCCCAGTACAGCGACAAACCGGTGGAGAAGGACGGAAATATAATCACGGGTTCCGGCCCGGAAGCTTCCGAGGCTTTCGGCAGCGCCGTAGCCGAAGCTCTTAAATAAAAAAAGTCCATGCGGGAACGAAGCAACAGTTCTTTTCACGCATGGGACTCGTCATACCAGCGGAAGCCGGTAACCAGTGGTTTTTCTGGATCCCTGTGTGTGCTCACATCTCGCACCCGTTGCAAGCTTGTGCGGCTTATTCGCCGCACTGCAGCTACAGGGATGACAAACTTTACGGAACGCGCAGCAAGCTGCGCAACTACAAAACCAACTAACCGCGAGCCTGCTTCTCTCCCTGCGGGAGATCGCAATGACAGGGCCTTATTAGGGGTTTTTCAATTGACTCAACCGATAACTAATAACTTATATCTTATAACTTCAAACTTATTCAATACTTATAAGAGCTTCCCCCGATAAATTCCCTTACCAGAGAATTTTTAGGTATCGCGGAGAAATCTTCCAGCCCCAGCACTCCCTCCAGCAGGCCGTAAACGCGTTTTGCCCTTATATAGGCGTCAAGTTTTTTGGGGTCTTTTTCGTATTTACCTATTATCCCGGGAAAACCGTCAAAAAGATATTTCTTGTACACGGGCAGTTCGTAAGGCATGGCTCCGTTAAAAACATAGTCGGCTTTGTTTATAAACGGCACGATGTATTTTTTCTCGCTTCTCCTAACATAATGCCAGTGTCCGACCGTGCGCTCCGGATCGTATGAACGGTGCAGGGAATCGCGCACCATGCGCCGCAGCATTCTTAAGTCGGCCCAGCGCACAAACTCGTTATTGGAATCTCTTATCTGGCAAAGCGCCTCAATATAAAATTTAAATTTCATCTCATGAGGCACGCTTGAAGTCATTTCCGGGAAAAGGCCGTGCAGGCTGTCTATAAGAAGTATCTCGTTTTCTTTAAGCTTGAACTCGCGGGCATCCAGAGTCCGCCTGCCGGTTTTAAAATTATATTCGGGCATCAGGACTTTTTTGCCCTGGAGGAGAGCAAAGAGGTGCTCGTTGACAAGGCCCAGGTCCAACGCCTGCGGGCTTTCAAAATCATAATCTCCGTACTCGTCTTTTGGATGCTGGTCCAGGTTCTTGAAATAATTATCCAGGTTTAAGGCGACAAACTTCAGGCCTTTTTCACGCAGTTTTTCTCCGATTTTGGCGGTAGTCGTGGTTTTGCCCGAAGAAGAGGGTCCGGCCACTATAACCATCCTGATGCCATGCCTGCCGCTTATTATTCTATCCGCGACTTTACCGATCTCGTCATGGTAGGATTTTTCGGAATCTTTCACAAGTTTGGCGAATTTACCGTCAATTATGGTTTTGTTGAGTTTTTCAACGCTATCGCAGCCGTGGTCCACATTCCAGGTAAAAACCTTCCACAAAACCTTGTAGGGCACATTGTCCTCAGCAGCGATTCTGGAAGACTTTTCTTCGCGGAGTTTCGCGTGCTCGGCTCTGTAAAGTATATAAGCCTTAGCGGTTTTATAATGGCCGTTTTCAACCAGCACTTTCTCAATAAGGTCCTGTATCTCCTCAACACTGGGAACGGAACCGGAGGGATAAGCCCTGTTAATCAGCGCTATAACCTGTTTGGTAAGTTTTTCCGCAAGTTCTCTGTTAGATCCGCCCACATCAACCGCGGCGCGGAAAATAGAGTCGGATATTTTGTGCGCGTCAAAGGCAACGAGGCGGCCGTCGCGTTTTATAACGCTTTCAATTTTGAGCCTGCTGATTTCCTTTTCGGGAAAAAGATATTCTAAGTTCATTATAGGCGGGTTATTCCAGCATGTAATCTTCAAACGGTATATTTTTACTCTTTAATTCCTGTTTCCATAATTCGCGGGCTTTAGGCATTTTCTCGCGCGACAGCTTCACCCACTTTGATTCCGGCGGAGAAAAAAGCTCAACCGCGGTCTGGTACCAAACATACGCGTATTTTATGGAGCTGTCGGACATTTTCTGCTTGAGGTCAAATTCCATTATCTCCAGCTCGCGGGCATAATCTTCTTTTGAAAGCTTGCCCGACGCGAGTTTTTTGCTTAGCTTCTCTTTCTTGGCTTCAAATTCCGCCTTAAGCGCTGTTTCTTTCGCTTTTGGGTTTTCATGCCAGCCCCAGAACTTTTCCCCTTCCAGGTATGCCGAACGGGCGCGCAAAACCACATCCGTGTAAATCATCGCGTACACCGCGGCAACGCAGAACAGCGCGGCCGCCGAAATCCTGAACCATTTTTTTTGAAGCAACTCTTTCATTTTACTCTCCAGCGGCCAAAGGCCTATTTTACCGACAGCTTCCACAAAAGGAAAGTGTCTATTATTGACCAGACCAGCGAAAGGAAAAATATAATATCCAGCAGGATAAAGAAATTGTTTGATAAAAACTCCCGCGCCGAGTTATAGGACTGCTCTATCCGCTCAATTTTTACCTCAACGGTTTTGTGAAGCTCTTCGGTGTTAAAAACCTTGTTCACATTCTGGAATACCGTGCGCAGGTGCCAGTCCGATTCCACCTTGGGTATGCTGGTAATGACATTGTACAGGGAATCAACGATGCTTATTTTATCCTTGTCAAAACCCAGCGCCTCTTCGGAAAATGTCTGGTAGGCCTGCAGAATCTGCCAGAATTTATAATACGGGGGAAGGTTTTCCAGAAGCTGCTGGCTTACATCCATCTCATGGTCAAGAATAAAGTTGTAGGAGCGCATGGACCAGTACTGGGCATAGGCGAGCTTTATCATTTCAAGGATGGACGAAGCCTCCCTTGAGTAGACCAAAGCGCCGAACCGTTTAATAAGTATTATTTCTTTTTCGTAGTAGCCGTAATTAACGAGTTTTTCTTTCTCCAGAACATAGTTGGAAAGAGAGTCGTAATCCGGCTCGCCGGCCAGAAAGCCGAACAGGGCCTTGTGATTTTTCCAGATATATGTCTCGGCATCCTCCGTCACCTGCTCTTTGAGCTCAACAATGGGGAATATCTCGCCTTCGGTCAGGCGTTTTTCGTAACTGTGTATGGAATATTTCAGGGCCCGCTGAATCAGGCCGTCAACCAGCGACTGACAATATGTAATAATCCCGGTTTTTCCGGCTCGTATTTTTTCAATATTGCACGAGAGAGAGGCAAGATATTTTAAATCCTCTTCCACCTCAAAAGATATCTGTATTATACCGACGCCGAACTTGTAAACCTGGGTGGAAAACTCGGCCTGGGGAAAAATCCTGCCTTCAAAGGATATTGTGCCCATCTTGCGGGCTGAAATCTCTTTAAAAAATTCAGTCGTGTCCTTGCCGGTAAAATCCAGCTCAAGGCCCATATCAAACGGGAAAAGAAGGCAGACCTTTGAACTCATTTGCTTTCCTCCGGAGCCCTGCTCTTAAAGGAAATTGTAAAGATTTTCTCCCTGCCTTTTGCCTCAAAGGTAACCGTGCCTCCCAGAAGCTCCGCCAGGTGGCGGGACTGCGACAGTATCATATTCCTATAACCGCTCCTGGTATCCCAGACGGGGAGGAACAGGCTCTCAATCTCTTCAGGCTTTATCGCGGGCGCGTTATCTTTAAAGGAACACGATAAAACATCGCCCTGCCTGGCCACAGTTATATCAAGTTTAGTCGCGGGCCCTGAAACTTCCAGGTAATTATCAACCAGGCATGAAAGGGCCTCATAGGCTATTTTTGGATCCAGCGAGAGTTCGGCAATGCTTTTTGTTTCCGGCCAGATTATCCTTGTTTTTTTTCTGCTCTGCTGTTCCGCAAAACGGGCCTTGAGCTTCTCAAAAACAGCGGAGAGGTCAACTTTCTCGTATTTTGGTTCCACTTCTTTCAGCATCCCCAGGTAGAGTTCAAGCACTTTGGTGATTTCCCTGCTGGTGGTGCAGGCGTTTTCAATATCGGCCTTGTTTTCAATGTTTTCGTGCCCGGCAACGCGGGATTTCTCTATGCGCTCAAGACAGAGCTGGGCGTTGACGCTTATTATACTCGCCATGGCATGGACCCGCGAGATCACATTCTTGTATTCCCTGACAAACTCCGTTCTGCCCTCTTTTTTTCCTCTCGCGACAGACTGCTCCAGCTCAAGGCGTTTTTTCTCAAGCAGAGCTATCTGCTCGGAGTGCTTTTTATCAAACTCGGAAAGTTTATCCGTAATACTCTTAATGTCGGATTCGTGCCGCTTTCTCTCTTTTTCTCTTGCCATAAGCGACGATTCAAAATCCTGCCTTAATTTTTCTTTTTCAACGCTCAGATCGTCAACTTTACGCAAAGCCGAGTCAAGGCCTTGTTTCACCGCCAGAAGCTGGTCGCGCAGAAACTTGTTCTCGGCGGCTTTCTCAAGAAGCTTCGCCTCCACTCCGACCGGCCCGACGCCAGAAATGCTCCTGAGAGTCTCGTTTTCATCCCGCAGAGACTCCGACTTATTGTTTTCCCTCTCGAGGGCTTCTCTCAGCGCGGAATCGTACTCCTCAAGCGCCGATATAAAAGCCTTAACGGCATCCTCTCCAAGCGCGGGAGTGGCCCTCTTAATCAAATAATTTTTAAGGCCTTCAAATTCTTTTTTCATCTTATCCAGGCTGTTCATAGTATTGGTTATCATATTTTCCCCGTCAGGCTGTTCCCCACCGATGAAATATAGGAGTTTATTCTTTTGAAATTGTCTATGAGGTCTAAGTGTACGCTTGAGGTTTCAAGGCTCTCTGCCAGCCCCGAGTGCAGCCTGCTTATGTGTTTTTTTCTGAGCGATGATTCGTATACATTTATATTCGCCTTGGTTTCGGCGACAAGCTTGGCAAGCTCAAGGTTGTTGTCTTTTAGCGCGGTTATGGCTTTTTCAAGATTATCCGTAATCTTCGCGTGTATAGCCACGATGTCCTGCCAGCCCTCGTCGGAGAACCAGAGGTTATTTTCAAGCTTTTTTCGCGCGAGCGCGAGCACATTTTTATCAATTATATCGCCGATGGTCTCAATGTCGGCGGTGATATACAGAAGCATTATCTCCTGAGCGGACTGCTCTTCGTTCATCAGCCCGCCCTGGCCAATTTTTGTAAGATATTTTACAATGGCGTTCCTGAGCATATCAACCCTGAAATCCATAAGAGAAACCGTTTCGCGGAGCTTCAGGTCCCGCTCGTCAAACACCTTAAGGGACTCCCTGAGCATCACAAGGACAATCTCGGCTTCCCTGATAACTTCCTTTCTCGCCTGTTCAAGCGCCAGAGACGGCGTCTCAAGCAGTATATCGTCAAGATATTTGGGGCCGAAGGGTTTTTCCTCCTCTCCCGAGGGAAAGGCTTTCAGCAAAAGGTCCCTGGCCGCGGGCAGAAAAGGCAGGAAAATAAGGGCGTTAATTACCGCGCTTAAAGTGTGGGCCATGGCTATCTGGCGGGCCACATCAAAGGTCGCGAAAAATGTGGAAGTAAACCATTTCACGAAATAGACCCAGGCCGGCTCACCGTGAAAGGTTACGAACGAAAGGAATGGATAAATCAGCAGCACTCCCGCGCTCTGATGCAAAACATGCCACAGCGCGGCCCGTTTGCCTTCGCGGCCGCGGCCTATGGAGGCGAGCGCCGCGGTAAAACAGGTTCCTATCTGGGCGCCGAGATTTATAGGTATGGCCTGGCGCAGATCAATGGCTCCCGCGAGCGCCAGGGCTATGACTATTACGGCAGTCGCTCCGCTGGAGTGAATAAGCATGGTAAATACCAGCCCGATGAAAATTCCAAACAACGGATTGGATACGCTCTCCATGGCCTGCATAAACGGAGCATATTCTCTCAGAGGAGCGAGCATATCGGCTATCACCCGCATGCTAAGGAAAATTATCCCGAGGCCTAAAATAACATGGCCTGCCTGAATCCATTTTTTTGTCTTTGAAAAAAATGAAATATAGAAACCAAGGCCGGCTATCAGCACGGCGTAGTCTGTCAGCTTGAAAGCCACCAGCTGGGCGGTTATGGTAGAGCCTATTTCAGCGCCCATGGTCACGGCCATGGTCTGATAAAATGTCAGAAGGCCGGCGCTGACCAGGCTCACTTCCAGAAGAATCGTGGCGGTGCTTGACTGGTTAAACATAGTTACAAGCAGGCCCGTCCCCATTCCCCTTAAGGGATTTTTCGTCAGATATATCAGCAGTTCCCTGAGCTTAGTGCCGGCTATTTTTGTAAGGGCGTCGTTTATATAGAACATCCCAAAAAGGAAAAGCCCGAGCCCGCCCACAAGTTCAAGAAAAAGAATCATGAGCCAATTTTTGTTTCGGGAGGAAGCCTTGAAGATGACGGGGCTGGGAAAAGCCTCTTTCGTGGAAGCCCTGATGAGTATGTCTCCGTAAAACCCCCGCGCAATATTGAGCCTGGTTGCGGCGAGGCCGAGCGAATCGGTTATGGCGACGGGACTGGAAAAACTGAAGTTGTCGGCATGCTTATCATCAATAACCGAAAACACCACCGGCACCCCGGCAAGCGGCGCGCCCTTTTCCGAGACAATCTTAACGCAAAAATCCTCCGGCAGGGGATACCCGGCAATTCCTATCTGATTGTTCCCGGAAACAACCTCTATTTTCTGGGAGGCATCGGCGGAAAACGCGAACAGCAGCGCGCAAAGCAGGGATAGAAATATTTTTATTTTCATTTTATTTTAAAAGGCTTCGGCAGAAACGAGCTGAGGCGGCTTATTCTGATTTCACCGTTTCCGGAGGCGGAAATAACCGGAATATCGCCTTTCGCGAACTCCTGCAGCACCTGGAGGCACGCGCCGCAGGGGACAGGTTCGTGTTTTCCGGAAATAAAAAGCGCGACGGCTTCTATTTTACGGTTTCCCGACGAGACAGCCGAGGCTACGGCGTTTCGTTCGGCGCAGGCCGTCAAGCCGTAAGAGGCGTTTTCCACATTTGCGGCTGAAAAGATTTTGCCGCCGGCATAAACCGCCGCTCCGACCTTAATCCCGGAATAGGGGCTGTAAGAATTTTTTGCCGCGTTTTTCGCGGCCGAAAGCAATTTCGCTCTGTTAACAGGCATTATGCCTCCATAGCAAAGGTGTTGCCGCTTATTTCAGCACTTCAAAATGAGTCAGTTTCTTAAACTGGTGAAATCTATCGGTTATCTTCTCCCAGTCAAGCGAGCGCAGCTTGTTGAGGCTGAAATCCTCAACATTGAAAGAAGCCATCACGCTTCCGAATACAATGGCCCTTCTTAAATCGTGATCCTCCAGGCTCCTGCATTTCGCGAGATAGCCCATAAAACCGCCGGCAAACGAGTCGCCCGCTCCGGTGGGGTCAAACACCTTTTCAAGAGGATAGGCGGGCGCGGAAAAAATATGGTTACGGCCGACGAAAAGCGCGCCGTACTCGCCCCTTTTAATCACCAGAGCCTTCGGGCCCCAGGAAAATATTTTCTTTGAGGCTTTTACCAGATTAGATTCCCCGGCGAGCTCTCTGACCTCGGCCTCATTTATAACAAGAATATCAACTTTTTTCAGCGTCTTAATAAGCTGCGGCTTTTTTGAAGATATCCAGTAATTCATGGTGTCGCAGGCTACAAGTTTAGGATTTTTTACCTGTTTTAAAACCTCCAGCTGAAGCTCCGGGTCTATATTGCCAAGGAACACATATTCGCTTTTCTTGTACTGCTCAGGTATATTCGGTGAGAAATGAGCGAAAACATTAAGCTGGGTATCAAGGGTTTCGGCCTGGTTTAAATCATAGGTGTACTGCCCCTTCCAGCGGAAAGTTTTCCCCTTCACCTTTTGAAGCCCGCTTAAGTCAATGTCGTGTTTTTTCAGCACATCCAGATATTTTTTCGGGAAATCCTCTCCTATGACCGCCACCAGCTTGACGGGGCTGAAGTAGGACGCGGAAACCGAAAAATATGTCGCCGAACCGCCCAAAGCGTTATCAATTTTTCCAAAAGGCGTTTTGACCGAATCCATCGCCACCGAACCGACAACAAGAATGCTCATCTAACTCTCCCTGTATATGATTTTGCTGCTTATACCATGTTTATGGTATATTTATACCATAACACATATTATTTTGAAGTTTCACAGCCCCGAACAGAATAGATGTAAATACATTCGCGCATCGGCAAACTTCGCCTATTAACCCATTTATCCAGGATGAGCAATCGCGCTAAAAGCCTTTTTCCTTTAATTTAAACCATGCCTTCCTGCTCTTTTCCGGCATAGTATTAAAAAGAAAATCATTAAGTTTCTGCATTTCAGCTAACCGTTGCTCCGGAGTCAACGATAAACAGCGTTTAATATATTCCTTATCAACGAGTTGTCCGCCTCTATTATTTGCCTTTTTTGCTGGCATTGATAATCTCCTTAAGCGCCTCAACATCCGAGAGGTCACGGACACGGCCGGCATGAACCTTTAACCTGATAAGGTCTTCTATTGAAACAACGGGAACTTTTACACCCTGGTTCATCAGAGTAACTCGCTTTTCATATGCTTTATTGAAATCAATGAACTCTTCTATCATTATATCAATGCCTTCCATTTCGTTCTTGGGATTATACACGGAAAACACAATCATCCCTTTCTCTTTAATCCATTTGCCTCGTTTACTTTTATCGGCAAAATCATGGATATTAACCGGAACTCTGGGCTTAAAACCAAGCTCCTGAAACAGTTGCATTAATTTGCCGACATTCTCATCGCTCATACGGAGCATAATATCAAGATCTGATGTCGCGCGAACGAAACCATATAAATTGACCGCTATCCCGCCGGCAACGAGGTATTTTATATCTCTTTTGTTAAGTTCGCTAAATATTCTTTTAAAGTCCATATACCCGACCTGTTTCGTGACTACATACTTTATTAACAGCTCGCCAGTTTTCCACCTCCGAGGAATCCATTCGGCTGCCTCGGAGGTGTTCGGCGGCAAACTTTATTTATAATACTTGCCCAGTATAGGCTCAAGCTTGGCGAGCGTTTCTTTGTTGATGGCTTCTTTTGAAGTCATAACCGCGAACTCAAGAGCCTTGCGGCAGGCACAGCTTTCGGCGCGTTTTATAAGACGGGGCAGAGCGTGTTTAATGAGCTTCTTTGAATTGGAAACATTCGCGTGCATATTCGCGAGCACCACATCCACGGTAACTTCCTCGCCCTCTTTCCACACATCATAATCCGTCACAAGCCCTACCGTGGAATAGCATATCTCGGCTTCGCGCGCGAGTTTGGCCTCCGGCACGGCCGTCATTCCGACTATGCTGAAACCGTGCTTGCGGTTGACCTCGGACTCGGCTCTGGTTGAAAACTGGGGGCCTTCAATGCAGACATAGGTTCCGCCGAAATGATGGTTAATGCCGAGCTCCTTGACCGACTGATGAAGAATGTCTCTCATTCCGTTGCAGAACGGCTCCGCTACTCCCACATGGCCGACTATTCCATCGCCGAAGAAAGTAGACGGCCTGTTTCTCGTGCGGTCAAAAATCTGGTCGGGAATAAGGAAATCGCGGGGCTTTACATCCTCCCTGAGCGAGCCGCAGGCCGATATGGATATTATCTGCTCCACTCCAAGAGTTTTAAGCGCGTAAATATTGGCTCTGGCGTTCAGCTCCGAGGGCAGTATTCTGTGGCCGCGCCCGTGCCGCGGCAAAAACGCGCAGCGAACACCCTCAAGCGTGCCAATGGTTATTTTATCCGAGGGCGCTCCGAACGGAGTTTTTATTTCAACTTCCTTTAAATCGTCAATTCCGTCTATCTCGTAAACTCCGCTGCCGCCTATCACCGCTATCTTAACCGGTTCAATCTTCTTTGCCTTGTCGCTCATTTTTCCTCCTGTAATATCAATTCTCTAAATCTTAAAATACCTGCCGCTGCTCAGGCAAGGCTGGGCTTTATGTCCACTATCAAAAGCTGAAGCGTCTTTCTGTCCTGCCAGTTGTTGACTTCCATCTGAAACGCGAGGTCCACCGCGTCGTGAGCCGCGAGCGCTTCGTCCAGGTGCCCCAGCCCCCAGCCCACAGCGCCCAGAGCAGGTCCTCCGTTTTTTGAAAGCCTGAGTTTCAGGTGAGTGCCGTTAGCGCCAAGGCGCGTCCGCTCAATAATTTTCATGTTGTTCATGGAGAAAACCGGATAAGGGTTGCCCATACCGAACGGTTCCAGCTCCGCGAGCTCGTTGTAGAGTTTCATGCTGGGGCCGTATGTATCAAGCTCGGAATCTATTTCAATGCTTGAATCAAGCAGTTCGTCTGAAATTTCCTTTGCCGCCAGCTCTTTTATTCTCTTTCTAAATTCCTCCAGCTTATCCAAAGCCACCGTAAGGCCGGCCGCCTGGCTGTGGCCCCCGAATTTGACAAGCAGATCCTGAACCTTCTCAAAACAGGAAACAATGTCAAAACCTTTTATGGAGCGCGCCGCGCCCATGGCCTGGCCGTCTTCAATAATAAGGAGCACCGTGGGCCTGTGATACTGCCGTGAAATCTGGGAAGCTATAATTCCCGTGACGCCGTGCTCAACGCCTTCCGCGACCACCACGAATATCCTGTCATTTTCTATGTCGCACTGCTTCTCAAGAAGCGGAATGAATTTTTCCATATTCTCGGCCTGGAGTTCGCGCCTCTCATCGTTAAGTTTAGTTATCTCGTCTATAAGCTTATGCGCCCTGTATTCATCTTCCGTCAGCAAAAGCTCGGCGGAAATATTCGCCTTGCCTCTTCTGCCCGCAGCGTTTAAAAGCGGCGTAATGCCCCAGGATATGGACTTGGCTGAAAGCTTTTCGCTTTTGCCGCGCCCGAGGCATCTCTGCATAAGTGCCTGCAAACCCACTTTTTTTGAGTCAAGCAGTTTGCCGAGGCCGTGCTTGACCACCACGCGGTTCTCGTCAACAAGCGGCATTATGTCGGCTATCGTTCCCAAAGCCACCACATCCAGGTGGTTCTCGCGAAAAAATTTCATTCGCAGGTCGTTAATCTTCTCCAGTTTCCAGAACGCTTCTCCGAGAAACCTTGCCGCCTTAAGAATATCTCCGCCGGGCGCGGCACATAGCCCTATTTCGGCTGCAATGGGGCCAAACGCTTTGCCGGATTCCGGATTGAGCGCGCAGATTACGGCGAGATCTATAATCTCGTTTTTAGACGGAACAAACCATGTTTTTCCGGACGAATCAACAACAACCCTGCCGTTGCCGATAAACTCCCTTAATTCCTCAGAGCTTTCACGGCCGTCCATAACAAATATTTTTTCCTCTTTGACTATTCCGTTTACTGTTTTCGCGGCGCCTATTTCAAATTTATTTCCGGGAAGCTCCCGAACCGCGGCGCAGACCAGCTCTTTGCCGTAATGCCTTCCGAAAGAAAGCATGAGCGCCTCGGCCACTTTAAGCGAAACAAAACATCCGGCCAGATCGCTGAAGGGATAATCGGAACCGGATATTTTTGGGTTTACTATCGCCTCGGCCTTCGGCAGCTCCGGCGCCTTGGGCTCGTGATGGTCGGTAATTACAAAATCCATTCCAAGAGTTGTTCCGTGTTTTACTTCCTCGGCAGCCGAAATGCCGCAGTCAACGGTTATAACAAGCTTGACACCCTGCGAAGCGTAGCGGCTCAAAACTTCATTGTGCACCCCGTAACCTTCATCCGAGGGAATATACCACAGGGGTTTGGAGCCCAGGCTCTCAAGCGTGCGCACCATAACGCTAATGGAGGCGACGCCGTCAACATCCCTGTCTCCGTAAACAAGAATCTGTTCGCCCGTGTCAACCGCGCGCCTTATCCGCTTAACCGCCGCATCCATATCTGGCAGAAGAAACGGGTTCGCGAAGGCGTCGGTTTGCGGAAAAAGAAAATCGCGCGCCTTTTGCGGAGTATCAATGCCTCGGTTCACCAGCACGGCCGCGACCGGCTCAGAAATGCCGATCTCGCCGGCTATCTCGCTGACGAGGGCTTTGGAGGGTTCTTTATAAACCCAGTTCTTTGGTTTAGAGTTCTTCATATATAAGTTTTTGCGGCTTTGGTTTTTCCGGAGCGATTTTGTACGCCCCTGCTATCAGGGCCGCGGCTTCTTTAGATGAACGGCCGGCTCCGAAATGCATGACGGCGAGCGGCTCATTTATTTCCACCTTGTCTCCGAGCTTCTTTAATCCCGTAATGCCCGCGGCAAGGTCAATAGCATCTTCTTTTTTACGCCTTCCCGCGCCAAGTTCAATGGCGGCAAGCCCTATCTGCTCGGTATTTATGTAATCCACGAATCCCGCGGCGGCAGAAGGCACTGCCTCGCTTGAACCCGCCTGCGGAAGGTATTTGTCCGGTTCGTCTATGACTCCCGGCTCTCCGCCCTGTGACTCAATAATCCGTCCGAATTTTTTCAGAGCGTTACCGTTAGACAAATTCTCCAGCAGGAGGCGGCGCGCGCTTTTGTTGTCCGGCGCTTTTCCCGCCATTACTACCATTCTTGCTCCAAGCTCCATCACCAGTTCAACAAAGTCGGGAGCGCCTCCGCCCTTTAACACTTCTATGGCGTGCTTAAGCTCAATGGCGTTGCCCACGCAGTTGCCAAGAGGCTGGTTCATGTCCGTCACTACGGCTCTTACATCAATGCCGAAGCTTCTGCCGATATTTATCATTGACTGGGCCAGAGCCCTCGCGCCGCCCAAACTTTTCATAAAAGCGCCGGAACCGGATTTCACATCCAGCAGAAGCGCGTCGCAGCCTTCCGCGATTTTTTTTGACATTATGCTTGCCGAAATCAGGCTTATGGAATCAACCGTCGCGGTAACATCGCGCAGGGCGTAAATTTTTTTGTCGGCTGGAGCCACATCCGCCGTCTGGCCTATCATGGCAACGCCTATATCTCCGAGCTTATCCAAAAATTCGGTTACCGATAAATCTGTCCTGAAACCCCGGATTGACTCAAGTTTGTCAAGCGTGCCTCCCGTGTGGCCCAGGCCGCGCCCCGACATCATAGGCACCACCGCTCCGCAGGAAGCCACAAGCGGCGCCAGCACAAGAGATGTTCCGTCCCCGACTCCTCCGGTGGAATGTTTGTCCACCTTTATCCCGGGAAGGCCGGTTAGATCCAGGGTCCGGCCGGAAGCTATCATGGCTTTTGTAAGCTGAACCGTTTCGTCTTTGTCCAGGCCTTTAAGAAACGCCGCCATAAGAAAAGCCGACATCTGGTAATCTGGCAGCTCGCCGCTTGAGTAGCGCGAAACCATAAAATCAATTTCATCGTCTTCAAGCTTTACGCCGTTTCTCTTTTTATAAATAATTGAATAGGGCCGCATAAATTATTTTAATCCGCCGCGCCGATAATATCCAAAACGAGCTCTCCGAGTTTATGACTGATTTTCTGCCCGGCTTTCAAAACCTCGGCGTGCGACAAGCGCCCTCCGGAAGCTGAAGACGCCTTGTTTGCCACATAAGAAATAGCCGCGATACTCATACCCATCTGCCTGGCCGCGACAGCCTCGGGAACCACCGACATTCCCACGACATCGGCGCCCAACTTTCTAAACGCTTTTGCCTCTGCGGGAGTTTCGTATGTGGGGCCGCTTACGGCAAGATAGGTTCCCTCGCAAGCCTTGAGCCCGCGCCTCCTGGCCAGAGAAAGGAGCTTTCTGCGCCAGGTTTTGTCATAAACCTCGCTCATGTCGGGGAAACGCGCTCCGAACTCCCTGGTGTGAGGCCCGCGAAGGCAGTTAACACCCATGAAATTAATATGGTCTTTAAGCACCACGATGTCGCCGGGCCTGTATTTGGGGTTAAGCGCCCCCACCGCAGAAGTTATAAGTAAATTTTTTACACCCATGTACCCCATGAGCCTCACGGGATAAATTACTTCTTCCATGGAGTGGCCTTCGTAATAATGCACCCGTCCCGCCATTACAAGCACGGCTTTCCCCGAGAGATTTCCGATAATCAGCTTGCCGCTATGCCCCTCAACGGTTGAAGGCTTAAAGTGAGGTATCTCGGAAAAATCAATAACCGTATCGTCGTGGGAACTTTCCATCAAAGAGCCGAGGCCGGAACCGAGTATCAAGCCCAAGCGCGGGCGCGCGGGCGTTTTTCTGAAAATATATTCCATGCTCTCTTTGAGTTTATCTACTATTGATTCCCGCATTACAATCCGCCTTTTGACCCGTATCAGGGGTTTAAAATTTCTTTCTTAAAACTCTCTCCGTTTTTAATTCCGTCCAGGGAGAAAATATCGGCGATGGTCTTCGCGAGATCCGCGAAGGTTTTCCTGACTCCCAGGTCCCGCCCGGCAGCAATACGGCTGCCGTAAACAAGAAGCGGCGCGTATTCCCGGGTATGGTCGGTATGCGCGGTAAAAGACGGGTCGCAGCCGTGGTCAGCCGTTATAAACAAAACATCGTTTTCATTCATTGAAGCTTTAAGCTCCGGCAGAAAATCGTCAAATGCTTTTAACCCCGCGGCGTAGGATTTCAAATCCCTCCTGTGGCCCCACAACATGTCAAAATCAACAAGGTTCGTAAAAATAAGGGATTTGCCGGAGGCTTTATTTTTTATCAGCTCAAGTGTTTTCTTCATTCCCTCGGCATTATTTCCCGTGTGAAACGCGGCGGAAATACCCCTCTTATTAAAAATATCCTCAATCTTTCCCACCGCAAGCACTTCTCCGCCGGATTCATGGATGATGTCAAGCAGAGTCCTGTCAAAAGGAGAAAGGCTGAAATCCCTTCTGTTAGAGGTTCTTTCAAAACTTCCGGGCTCTCCTGTAAACGGCCTGGCTATTACCCGTCCGACGGCGTGCTTTCCTTTGAGTATGGCTCTTGCCGCGGCGCAGACTTCATAAAGCCGCCGGAGCCCGAAATATTTTTCGTGCGCCGCAACCTGAAAAACCGAGTCCGCGGAGGTATAGACTATCGGGAAAAGAGTTTTTATGTGTTCGGCGCCGAGTTCGCGGATTATTTCCGTGCCGGAAGCAGTCTTGTTGCCGAGAGTCTTTGTACCTATTTTTTCCTCAAATTCCGCGATAATTTCCCGCGGAAACCCGTTCGGATAAGTGGGGAAAGCCTCTTTGAGTATGAGGCCGGAAAGCTCCCAGTGGCCTGCGGTCGTATCCTTGGCGCGCGAGGCGCACGCCATTTTCGCGAAGGAACCGTCGTATCGCGGAACCCTGTAATCAAGCCCCGCCGACTTGTAGAGTCCGAGCGCGGCAAGATTGGGCAGGCTGTAAGCCGCGCCCGATCCCTCAATGATATGAGCAAAAGTATTGGCGCCCGCGTCGCCGAATTCGGAAGCGTCGGGCAGAGCCCCGATACCGAGGCTGTCTAATACAACAATAACGCATCTGTCTATTTTAGTTTGCATCAGGCCTTTGCCGCTTCCCCTGGTCCCGCGGCCGGCTTTTCGGAAAAATCCCTCATTCCGGGCTTAGCGCGGGGTATTAAAAAAGTGAAGGTTGAACCCATGCCGGGCTCGCTTTCCACCCAGATCTGTCCGCCGTGAAATTCAATTATTGATTTTACTATCGCCAGTCCCAGTCCCGCGCCCGCGGTAGAACGGGTCGTTCCGGTTTCGGCCTGATAGAATTTTTCAAATATCCTCTGCTGGTCTCTACTGCTTATTCCTATGCCGCTGTCTTTCACGCTAAACATCAGATAATCGCCCTTGTCAACAGCCGCGACATCAATCCTTCCGCCGGAAGGAGTAAATTTTATGCTGTTAAGTATGAGGTTGTCAAAAACCTGGCGCAGGCGGTCCCTGTCGGCGTTAATAAGCGGTAAAATCGCCGGCAGTTCAGCTTTGAGGGTTAACCCTTTTTTCTGAGCTTCACCCGCGATATTTCTCACAACCTCTTCAATAAGGGCTTTTGGGTCAACCTGTTCCATTCTTACCGTGAGTTTTCCCGACTCAATCCTTGAAATATCAAGCAGATCGGAAATAAGCACCGTAAGCCTGTCGGTTGACTGATCGGCTATCTGAAGGAACTTTTCCTGCTGGGAGTTGAGCGGCCCGGCTTCTCCCTGCAGAACGACTTTCACAAAACCCTTTATCGTAGTGATCGGCGTCCTGAGTTCGTGCGAGACAATGGACAAAAATTCGTTCTTGACCTGGTTGAGCCTTTCCTGCTCTATCTTGGCGTCTCTGAGAGAGTCGTAGAGATGGGCATTCGCTATAATTACGGCCGCCTGATGCGAAATAAGAGTGGCCAGCCTCAGATGGTCTTTGTTGTAGGAGTTGGCCTGGTGCCTGCCTATCCTGAGCACTCCGATAACTTTATTTTCAGCCATAAGCGGCACAATTATAATTGAGCGAAGGTCCCACAAACGCGCGGTCTGGCTTTTTATTCTCGGGTCAAGCGAAGCGTCCGGGCTTAAGAAGGGTTCTCCCGAACGGAAAACCTGGGCCGAAAGGGAATTCGGGTCGTCAACGGGTATTTTCAGCATGACCGAAGCGCCGTCGCCGGTAAAATAGGCCCCGGACTGCGTCTCAAGTTCACCCGTCATTTCATTAAAAAGCAGCAGGGCGCAAAGATCGGAGGCAAAGGCTTTTGTGGTGGTTGAAACCACCTTATTCATGGTTTTGTCCAGTTCCGGTTCGCTGGAAATGGCGGAAGATATTTCCTGAAGCGCCGTAAGGTCCCGGAGCCTGTGTTCCAGTTCCTGGTAAAGAGTGACATTTTCTATTATTCCGGCTATCCTGTCGGCGATAAGTTCAAGAATCCTGAGGTCGTCCTGAGTGAAAGGCGCGCCGAATTTGTTGGCCACCCCCATAACTCCGACAGGTTTATTTCCGGAGCGCAGAGGTACTATGGCCAGTGAATGTATCGCGAGCAGGTTCGCCAGCAGAGGCAGAGCCTCTCTTGAACTTTTTTCGTCGTTGAAAACAAAATGTTTCGCGTCTTTTATCGCCGAGCCTAACACCCTGGCCTCGTTAAGGCTGAAACGAAGCCTTGAAAATTCCCTGTCCTTGATGCCGAAGAAGGGAGGCGAGGGTATAACTTCGTTTGTCTCGGGAGAATAGAGAAAAATTCCGGCCGCCTGAGCGCTGAGCAGCTCCTTGGTCTTGTCAACTATCATTTCCAGCAGTTCGGAAAGGCCGGACTTTGCCGCGGCGTAACCGGCAATATCCGAGAGAGCTTTCATTTCGCGGACTTTCTGGATAAGCCGCGAGTTGGTCTGAATGAGCTCCATCGTGGTTGAGGAAACTTCCGTTTCAAGCCTCCTGTTGAGCTCTCCCACCCTTTCGTATAACCCCACATTCCTGACAGCGATTGAAAGATATTCGGCAAGGGTTTTAATCGCTTCAACTTTTTCATGCGTAAAGAAATTCGTGTCTTTGCTGTTAACATTCAGAATTCCCATGCACTTTGAATCAACAACTATGGGAATATAAACAAAGGAACCTATGCCTTCTTTTGCGTAATCCGCGGCGGAAACTCCCAGGCCCGGCTTGGCGAAATCATTTACGACCACGCTCTCGCACCGCTGGTAGGCGTGCCCGAGCAATCCGTCTCCCGGCCTTACCCGAACCGATTTGGCCCACTCGGGAGAGAGGCCCCTGTAATTTTTTGTTGAAAGGAAACCATTTTCTCCGTACATTATCACGGAACTTGAGACGGTGTTAAATTTCTTTATGATTATCTCAAGCACAACATTGAAAATATCGTTAACCTCAAGATGAGAGGTCAGCGCCTTGGAAACGGAAAGCAGCATCTGGAGGGTCTCCGTGGTTCCGGAAAGCTTGTTGTTTATGGTATTAAGCCTTAAGGCAATCTGGCGCCATTCGCTGGGATAGGCGGACGCGTCAAAAGACTCAAATCGCTCATTTTCAATATTTTCAAGAAATTGGCGCAGTTCCCTCAAAGGAGAGATAAAGCTTGCCCTTATGTATGAATATATACCCAGGAAAGCCCACAATGCCAGCCCGGCCAGCCATATTCCGAGGAATAAATATGTTTTTTGCCTGGCCGGCCCCGAAAATATATACCCGGCATCGGGCCACACGGTAAGAAGGTTTGCCTCGCCGCCCCGGGAAGGCAGAGGATAGACCAAACCGTGCAATTTCAAAGTGTACTTTCTCATTTTCCAGGCATCTTCGTAATAGGACCGGCCGTTATGAGAAAAATTTATGCCCGCCATGATCCCCGTGGAGTTGTAGAAATCCTCAATGGCGGACTTGACCGAGCTGGGATCGCTTTTCTCAAGCACGGACTGCACCAGGAGCATTGTTTTGGGGTTTTTATCGGGAGAGAAATGAGAGTGCATCAGCGACCTGAAAAACAGGTATCCGCCCAGAAAATATAACGCGCATATCAGCGAGAAGAAAAATATGATTCCGGCGGAGTGCTTTAAGACCAGTTTTTTCATCATTATATATCCGGAGAAGTATTCTTAAGCAGCGTGATATCCAAAGACAGGTTCAGGTACCGGTAATCCTTATTTAGCTCGGCCCAGGGTATCAGCTGAAGAGAAAG
Organism: Elusimicrobia bacterium RIFOXYA2_FULL_47_53; assembly: GCA_001800315.1. Classification (GTDB taxonomy): domain Bacteria; phylum Elusimicrobiota; class Endomicrobiia; order Endomicrobiales; family XYA2-FULL-47-53; genus XYA2-FULL-47-53. The sequence continues at coordinate 84,089 of MGVE01000009.1, forward strand.
CTTCTCGTCGTCCATAATTGTCGCCAGGAGGTTCGCGAATTCCTCGGACTCAATGTTGCTTTCCGGCGGTGGCCCGAGCACCACCGCGATGCTGATCTTAATGTTTTTGCACAGCTCCGGAAACTGGGCATAGTTTACTTTTTCCGTCAAGCTGAAGCTCTGTTCAAAAACGCTAACAAGCTTAAACTTCAGCTTATGTTTTTTTATAACCTCTTTGAAATGTTCTTTTACCTTTGAGAGTTCCGCTTCCTTGGTTTCAGGGTAAAAGAAAACAACTTCTATCGGTTTTAAATTCGCGTCCTGCGCGTCCGGCTGAGGTTTGGGAGGCTGAAAAACCGGTATCTTTATCTGTGGCGCTTCCTTTACAGGCTCAGGCTTATGCACGGTAACAGGAGGTACGGCCGACGCGGGAGCCGAAGCCTGGACGGGCGGCTCTTCGGCTATGGGGATCGCGTGCGCCAGAGAAGGAGCGGGCGCTGCCTCAGCCGCCGGAGCGGCGGTTTTTTCAGGGGCGGGCTGTGCAGGTTGAATGGGCTTTGGCTGTTCCTGCGGGAAAGATATGGGCGGCGGCGGCAGTTCCGTTTTAAGCGATGCAGGCACCGGCTCCGCCATTTCTTCCGGAGGAAGCAGGTCGCTCATCAAGACTTTAACCAGGTCAAGATTAACTTCCTGGTGAGTGAGCGAGGCGTATGCGTTTATCCTTTTTAAAAACCCTTCCAGTTCCCTGATGTTTGATTTAAGCTTGGAGGCTATGTAAAGAAGAATATTATCGTTTAAGGTCAGATGATCCAGCTCGCCTTTTTGCTTTAAAATAGCGACCCGCGTCTCAAGATTGGGGGATTTTATATCGGCGATAAGGCCCCACTCAAAACGGCTGCGCAGCCTGTCTTCAAGAGTTGTCAGCTGTTTTGGAGGCCGGTCGGAAGTCACAATTATCTGTTTGCCGTTTTGATGAAGTATGTTAAAGGTATGAAAAAACTCTTCCTGCGTTGACTCAGATTCAACAAGAAACTGAATATCATCCACCAGCAGCAGGTCCACCTTGCGGTAATGCTCCCTCATCTGCTGGAGACTGCCCTTCCTGATGGAATCAATCACCTCTCCCATAAATTTCTCGGTGGTCACATAAAGTATCCTTAAGTTCGGATTCTTTTTTCTTACATAGTGGCCGACCGCGTGCATCATATGGGTTTTGCCAAGGCCCACTCCGGAATAAATGAAAAATGGATTGTATATTTTACCGGGATTGTCGGCTACCGCCTGCGCGGCGGCCGCGGTAAAACGGTTATTAGGGCCTATGATGAAATCTTTAAAAGTATAGCGGGGGTTTAGTTCAAGGTCTTCAAAACCGTAATCCGATTTCGGCTGAGCAGCCGGGGCCGGCTCCGGCGCGGGCGCGGCTGGAGCCTTTGACGGCTGAGAGTTTGTGGCTTTATCTATGCCGGCAGCCAGACCCTCAAGTTCTTCGGAGAGTTTTTCCTCTTGCTTAGGTTCAACGAAAATTCCTTCTCCGAATTTTTTTTCAAGAGCCTCTCTGACGGCCTTAATCTCTTCGCTGCCCGCCATATAAATATAGAACCCGAATTCGTATTTTCCGTCCTCCACTAAAAAAGGCCGGCTTTTATTTACGGAAAGCTTATCCAAAACCGAGCTTAGCTCGGACTCATCCGCTTTTATTTTGGCTCGCCAGCGGTTAGGGTCTTTTTCCGCGGGATATTGCAGCAGTTCCCATCTCTTATCGCTCATTTATTATAGGCACCGTTCATATTTATTTTAAATTGTCAGGGAACGAAGCGCCGCCCCTGAAGCGGCCGCGTCACGAGTTCTTTGCCGCGACGGCTTTGCGGCGCGCTCCGGATTTTTTTCCGCCCGCAAAAACCGCTGGGTCTATCGCGATTTTTCCGTCAGCGGGGCTGCCCGGGACACTTAAGACCATGCTGGCAAGGACTTTGTTCACATCTTCAATCAGCTGAGAAATCTCGTCTTTTTCTTCCATTTTTATTCGGCGCCGCGCTCTATTCCCCTGAGTTTTAAAGTAAGGTCGTCGGGATTAGAGGATTTATCAAGCGCCTCCTCCATGGTTATTTTGCCGTCCTTGTATAATTCAAGGAGCGACTGGTCAAAGGTTCTCATGCCGTAATAAGAACCCTGCTCCATTGCTTTATAGACATCGCTGAGTTTGTCGTCAGCCAAAAGTTTTTTAATAAGAGAAGTGCCTATAAGGATTTCGGTTACGGGCAGCCTGGAGCTGCCGTCCTTGCTGCTGACAAGACGCTGAGCCACTATGCCTTTTATTACATAAGCCAGCTGGCTTCTGACGGAAGCCTGCTGGTGGGGCGGGCAGGAACCGACTATTCTGTCTATTGTCTGAGCCGCGTCCATTGTGTGAATCGTGGAAATCACAAGATGGCCGGTCTCCGCGGTTGTTATAGCGGCAAGCATGGCCTCGTAATCGCGCATTTCTCCGATAACCACCACATCCGGATCCTGGCGGAGTATGTACTTCAGGGCCTTAGAATAAGACTTGGTGTCTATTCCGACCTCCCTCTGCGATACGGAGGACTTTTTATCCTTATGGAAATACTCTATCGGGTCCTCCACCGAAACAATGTTGTACTGAAAATTACTGTTTATATAATCAACGATAGAATTCATGGTCGTGGTCTTGCCGGCGCCGGTAACTCCCGCTATAAGTATAAGGCCGCGCGGCTCGGAGGCGAGTTTCTGCATCGGCTCGCCCGGAAGGTTCAGCTCCGCGAAATTTTTTATGCTCAGAGGCACAACCCGAAGCGTAAGAGCTATGGTGCCTCTCTGCCTGTAAACATTAACCCTGAACCGCGACACCGCGTCTATAGAGTGGGCCAGGTCCAGCTCGTTTTCTTCCAGAAAATGCTTTTTCTGCGCGTCGTTCATAAAAGAAAAAGCCAGTTCCTCTAAATGTTTATAGCTGAACTGGTCAAATCCCGTTGAAATCAGTTTGCCGTTGACCCTGATAAGCGGGGCCGCTCCGGCCTTAAAGTGAATATCCGAGATATTCTTCTTTACCATCAGTTGCAGCAGCTCGTTGACATTCATGATAAATCCCTGCCGGTTTTCTCACGGGCAATTATTTCCAGTGAAGATGATGTCCCCAAACGGCTCGCTCCGGCCGCGATCAGCCTTGCCGCATCGCCGTAGGTCCTGATTCCGCCTGAGGCCTTTATCGCGGTTTTTGGGCCCAGCGTTTTCCGCAGCAATTCTATATCGCGGACAACGGCTCCGCCCGAAGAAAAGCCCGTGGAAGTTTTAACAAAATCGGCTCCGGCCCGCTCCGCGAGACGGGCGGCGGCAGCCTTTTCTCTGTCACTGAGCAGGCAGGCCTCTATAATAATTTTCAGCGTTTTACCGCGGCACGCCGACCTCAAAGCCCTGAACTCTTTATTTATGTAGCCGTATTCTCCCGACTTAAAAAGGCCAATATTCATCACCGCGTCAATCTCGTCGGCCCCGTTCCTGATAGACTCGGAAGCCTCAAATACTTTTGCATTAATGCTGTTGGCGCCCAGCGGGAATCCGCATACCGAGCTTACTTTTACCCTGCTTTTTTTGAGAATTTTTTTGCACAGCGCCACATGGCACGGATTAACGCAGACCGAATAAAAACCGGCCTTTTTGGCCTGCGAACAAAGTTTCCGAATATCCGACAATTTCGCCGAAGGTTTTAAAAGCGTATGGTCTATGAACTTTGCCATGCCGCCGCCAGGGGTCAGATTCACTTGCGCCCTTTGCACATTTTTTCCTCAAGCTTGCCGATCTTTTCAACTCTCTGGCGGTGCCTGGCCTCCGGGCTGAAAGGCGTTTTTATCCAGGCCTCTATCATATCCTGAATATCCTCGGGTTTGGAAAACCTGGCCGACAAACATAGAATATTGGCGTTATTATGCTCGGCGCAGAGTTTCGCCACCTCCCTGTTCCAGCAAACGGCTGCCCTTACTCCTCGGAACTTATTTGCGGCGATGGACATACCTATACCTGTCCCGCACATCAAAATTCCTCTCTGCACTTCTCCGCTTGAAACCGCGCCCGAAACCGCTCCGGCGATTTCCGTGTAATCGCAGCTCGCGGCGGAATGGGTCCCGTAATCAATAACCCTGTGGCCGAGACTCTCCACGAAATTAATTATTCCGTCCCGTAATTTATAACCTGCATGATCGCATCCAAAAGCGATATTCACGATAAATTCTCCGCTTTTAATTCAACTCGTTCCACAGGATACTGTCCTGTTCGGCCTTTGTAGTTTCTATGAACTCGCCAAGCATCTCCTGCTCACCGGCACTCAGGCTGACAAACTTGGCCATATAGAGCTTTTTATTTTCTTTTTTTCCGGTGCCGGCGACACCCACGATCTCGGCGGAGCATTTGAATTTCACGCTATTGGGCAGCGTTATCTCAAGCTCAACGGTATCGCCGTTGGCGTACTCCGACTCGGCGGAAAACTTAACTCCTCCAACTGATATATCTATAATTTTGCCGACAAGCACCAGCAGCGGGCCGGAAAGAATACGCATCTGGCCCGCGGGCAGAAAAACTCTGATATATTTGCGCCGCTCTTCGCCTTTCATGAAGCAAACCTCTTCCTGTGCGCTGACGAGCCGCAAATTTTCAGTACTTTACTATTTTAGCGAAAGAATCAGCCTCAAGGCTCGCGCCGCCGACCAATCCGCCGTCAATGTCAGGCTGTTTCATAAGCTCCGCCGTATTGTCCGGCTTAACCGATCCGCCGTACAATATTCTGGCCGCCTCGGAGGCGTTTGCTCCGTACATCTGCAGATACTGTTTCCTTATAAATGCGTGCACTTCCTGCGCCTGTGCAGGCGTCGCTGTTTTTCCGGTGCCGATGGCCCAGACAGGCTCATAAGCAATAACCAGCGCTTCCGACTGCTCTTTGGTGAGTCCGGCGAGGCCGTTTTTTATCTGTTTTTCTATTACCGAAAAAGTCTCGTTCTTTTCTCTCTGCTCAAGTGTTTCGCCCACGCAGACAATGGGAATTATGCCGGCCGCGAAAGCCGCCTTGGCTTTTTTGTTGACGCTCTCATCGGTTTCCGCGAAATACTGACGGCGCTCGGAATGTCCTATAATCACATACTTGCATTCAAAATCCTTAAGCATGGCCGGAGCTATCTCGCCGGTAAACGCGCCCTTGGATTCCCAATGCATGTTCTGCGCGCCGAGATTTATGTTTGACCCTTTAATTTCCCGGGAGACTTCCGCGAGATAAACAAAGGGAGGACAGACAAGAACTTCCCTGTCTGAAACTCCCGCGAGTTTTTCTTTTAAACCTTTTACCAGATCTTTTGCCTCTGCTGCGTTTTTGTACATCTTCCAGTTTCCCGCTAAAAGCGGCTTGCGTGTAGACACCGTGGTCTCCTTTATGTCGCGCGTACCGATCGGCACGGCTAACCAAAATAATTTCGCTATAGCTGCGGTTTGCGCCGCTCCGCGTAAAAGAAGAACATCCTCCCGGCCCAGATAGCACCGGGGGGAACGCGGTATTCTTTTGCGATGCTATGTAAAAACGAAATTTGTATTAAATTTTAACAGATTTAATGAAACAAATCAAGGGTTTAAACACGGATTCCGCACTATAAATGGGAACCGAGACGAAAAGGCGCCCCGTAAGCGGCAAAGCGCCTTAATATTTTATTGTATTTTTGCGCTAAACCATCTTTGAAAGGGCCGCCCTGCCGCTCATCCCGGGCCTTATCCCCCTCCTGGAGGCCGCCGCGCTAACTTCTACAACCCTGCCCTTTAAAAGATCTTCGGCGTTTTTCACGCCCCTGACCACGGCGGCGCAGTCCCCGAGCTTTTCAGCGGTTGCCATATTCAGATACCCGCACATCACATAACCGTTTTTAGCGTAGGCCATTACCAGGCTGCCGTTTTTCAGGCCAACCTCCAGCGCCCAGGCTTTTCCGTTTTTTACCTTAATTTCCTCAAACCTCATTGTGGCCTCCTCTTAAGTTGAGTCAGTTGAAAAACCTCTTTCGGGCTGCAATTTCGGCCTTTGGCCTGCGGCTTCGTTGGCCTCAGCTTACAGATACTCCGTGGAGCATATGTCGCTCCTGAAACAGGCTTTTTCAATTGACTCAATGAATGAAGCTACTAAATATTTCATTTGATTGTCAATGTTTTGCGCGGCCGAGCTTTACTGAAACAAAATTGACTATCTCAGCCATTTTTTGCTAAACTGCCTCTCATAACATTATGTTATTTCTGAAACTGTTTTTAGGAATTTTATTCTTTGTGCTCGGCTGGGTTTATCTGTACAATCCAAGCCTGGTATTAAAGATCAATCAGTTCGCGCGGGAAGCCGTTTTTAACGACCGTTTTTTACTGCTTGAAAGAAAAAAACTGTCCATACTGTTTTTTTGCGCCTCATTTCTTGCGTTATATATGGGCTATTCTTCCATCTCGCCCTCGGAAGACAGTTTTGAAGCGCATACCGTGAGCCACAGGATCTATCTGGCCATGCTGGATTTAAGGTCTCATAATTATCAGTCGGCCGCGCAAAAATACCGCGCCATTCTTGAAGCGGCGCCAAATAATATTTACGCCCTGAAGGGGCTGGCCCGGACATATTTTGCCATGGGCAACGCGAAAAGAGCGAGAGACATTTATGTCAGGCTCTCAAGGCTTTATCCGCACGACACCCAGGTTAAGAAAGAGCTGGAGAAACTCAAGAAATGAAAAATGTTTCCAAAACAAAGATTACCGGAATTTTCGGCTACCCGATAAAACATACGCTCTCTCCGGCTATGCACAACGCCGGCTTCAGGGCGCTGAAGCTGAATTACAATTACTTCCCTTTTGAAGTGAAGCCGGAAGATTTAGGCCCCGCCGTTGAAGCGATAAAAATCCTAAACATCGCGGGCGTGAATATAACCATCCCGCATAAAAGCGAGGTGTTGAAGTTTTTAGACAGTATTGACCCGCTCGCCGCGAAAATCGGAAGCGTTAACACTATTGTCAATAATAACGGGAAACTCTTGGGCTACAATACCGACGCGACCGGGTTTATCAGGGACTTGAAAGGGAAAGGATTCAACCCAAAAAACAAAAGGGCCCTGCTGCTGGGAGCGGGCGGAGCCGGCAGGGCGGTCGCTGCCGCTCTTTCCTGGGCCGGAGCCAAAAGCATTCTCATCACCGATTCTGACGAAAATAAAGCCAGGAATCTGGCTAAATCCGTAGAGCGCGCCCGTTTTGTCCCGTTAAAAGATTTCAGGCGCGAACTGGCCGGCTGCGGCCTGCTGGTAAACGCCACTCCTAACGGAATGCACAAGGGAGACAAGGCCGTTCTAAATGCCGGTGAATTCCCGCCCGATATATTTTTTTACGATCTCGTTTACAACAGAGAAACAGAAACGCTGAAAAATGCGAAAAAGGCCGGGGCTTCTGCCGCGGGCGGGCTGGGTATGCTCCTAAACCAGGGCGCGCTGGCCTTTGAGCTGTGGACGAAAAGAAAAGCCCCGATAGATGTAATGAACCGCGCTCTTAAAAGAGCTTTGAAATAGACTTTTTAGCTCGGTAGCAATAATTGATAAAAACTTTTGCCCATTTTGGACTGTCAATGAGCCGAATATTTTTTGAGGCAGTAAGCGAGGACTGCCTGAGCCCGTTTCATCAGGGCGAGTTCCGCAGCTTCAAAAAATATAAGGCGAATAGTCCAAGGGCGCGTTTCTTTTATAATTTTCTTTGCGCGACAAAGAAAATTAAATAAAAAAGAATTATGAAGGAGGTGATTAAATTGATCATTTGGATAGTCAGAATTATCGCTGTGCTGGCCGGCCCGCTCATAGGATATTATCAGGTTTCCCGCACCACTCAGGGCCTGATGATCGGGCTTTTATGTTCTTTTATCGTTATACTGGCCGAGATTATTATTCACAGGATACCTCTTGACACCCTGATTGCCGCGATTTTAGGCACAATATTGGGGCTTGTCGGAGCGAAACTCCTGGACTATACCGTGTATCTTATGGACAATCCGCGGATATACGAGCTTATGAAGGATTATTCTCTTCTTATAAAAGTTGTTTTCGCCTATCTCGGCCTTGTTATCGCAGTGCAGAAAAAATCCGAACTGGACCTTCTTGACCGCGACATTTTCAGGCGGCCGCAGAAAAAAGGACAGCAGGAGCTTATTGTTTTAGACACCAGCGCGATTATTGACGGAAGGATAGCCGACATTACCTCCACAAAGTTTCTTTCCGGAGTGCTTGTCATACCGCGCTTTATTCTTGAAGAGCTCCAGACTCTGGCAGACTCGGGCGATGCTTTCAAACGAAACCGCGCGCGTCGCGGGCTTGACATCATCGCGCAGCTTCAGAAAGAAGAAGGGCTGAATGTCAAAATCGTTGACAAGGATTATCCCGAACTTCATGATGCCGACGCGAAACTGCTCCAGATGGCGAAAGAGCTCACAGCTAAGGTAATCACGACTGATTTCAACCTCAATAAGGTCGGCGTTCTGCAGGGGATAACGGTCTTAAACATCAACGACCTGTCAAACGCGCTGAAACCGGTTTATCTTCCCGGCGAGACCATGCCTATTTTCGTTGTCAAGGAAGGCAAGGAGCACAACCAGGGCGTGGGTTACTTAGATGACGGCACGATGGTTGTCGTTGAAGAGGGCAGAAAACTGCTGGGCAAAAGGCATGATGTTATCGTAACTTCCATACTGCAGACCTCTTCGGGAAGGATGATATTTACAAAACCGCTCTCCGACACGGATAACGGGCATCACGCTAAATAGAGTTTACTTAAGGAAGAGCAATGAAAGCAGCCGCGATCATAGTCGCTGCCGGAGCCGGCAAACGCTTCGGAACAAAAATTCCGAAACAGTTTGTCCTTCTTTCGGGAAAGCCGCTTTACCTGTGGAGCGTGCTGGCTTTTAAAAAACTCAGCGAGGTTAAACAGGTTATCGTGGTGGCTCCGCGGGACAGGCTCAAGGCGCTGCTGCCGCCGTCAAAGAAATACGGCTTTGAGCTCGCCTGCGGCGGAAAAGAAAGAAGCGATTCCGTTAAATCCGGCCTGTTGAAACTACTGCCGGAAATAGATATTGTCGCTATTCACGACGGCGCGAGGCCCATGATCCGGAAGGATACCATAAGGAAAAGCCTCTCTGAAGCCGATAAATTCGGCGCGGCTGTTGTCTCTGTTCAGGCCGTTGACACCGTAAAATATTCCGGGAAAAACGGATTTGTCGCCAGAACCATCCCCAGGACTTCGGTCTGGCTGGCCCAGACACCCCAGGTATTTAAAAGAACTGTAATAAGCAGAGCTTACGCCGGCAGGCTCCCATTCAATGTCACTGACGACGCTCAGGCGGCTGAGCTGAAAGGTTTTAAGGTCAGGATAGTGCCGGGCGAATACTCAAATATTAAGATCACCGGAAAACACGATCTGGAAACCGCCAAAACATTGATACAGCGGACAAAAAGGAAATAATATGTTTGTCGGCCTTGGCTATGATGTTCATGCTTTCAAAAAAGGAAGAGTCCTTGTGCTCGGAGGCGTGAAGTTTAAATACCCTCTGGGGCTTGACGGGCACAGCGATGCCGATGTGGTTATCCATGCCCTCATGGACGCTATTTTAGGCGCCGCCGGAAAATCAGACATAGGCACTTATTTCCCGAATACAAGCGCCTCCTATAAAGGGATTTCCAGCCTGGAATTGCTAAAAAAAGTCGCGGCGATAATAAAGAAAGACAGCCTTAAGATCAACAATGTTGATATTTCGGTTATAGCCGAAAAACCAAAAATCTCGGCTTCTGTTTCCCGGATGAAAACCAGGATAGCCGGCGCTCTCGGCATAAAACCGCAGAGGGTCGGCATAAAAGCTACCACAAACGAGGGCATGGGCTTCATCGGCCGCGGCGAAGGCATAGCCGCTATGGCCGTAGCCTCGCTTTCAGGGATAGAATAACATATGCGTTTTTACAGCACTCTGACCAACAAAAAAGAGGAGTTTGTCCCCTCAAACGGAAAAAATGTTTCCATGTATGTCTGCGGCATAACCCCCTACGACGAGGTCCACCTCGGGCACGCGAGGGCTTATGTAACCTTTGACACGGTGCGCAGGCATCTGGAACATTCCGGCTATTCGGTGAAATTTATTCAAAACTTCACCGATGTTGACGATAAAATAATAAAGCGCTCCATTGAAGCCCAAACAACGCCCGGGCTTCTTTCGCAAAAGTTCATAACCGACTATTTCACCCAGATGGATAAGCTCAATATAAAAAGGGCACACGCTTATCCAAAAGTTACCGAAAACATACCTCAGATAGTCGCCTTTATAGAACGGCTTGTCGGCGGCGGTTACGCCTACGAACTCCAGGGCGATATTTATTTCTCCGTTAGAAAGTTCGCCGATTACGGCAAGCTCTCCAAAAGAAGCGTTGAAGACCTGCTTTCCGGAGCCAGGGTTGAAGTTGACGCCCAGAAAAAGGACCCTCTGGATTTCGCCTTATGGAAAAAAACGAAACCCGGCGAGCCGGAGGAAACATCCTGGAAGAGCCCCTGGGGAATGGGCAGGCCGGGGTGGCATATTGAATGCTCGGTCATGTCCACTCAAGCCCTGGGCGACACCATTGATATTCACGGCGGCGGACAGGACCTTATTTTCCCGCACCACGAAAATGAAATAGCCCAGAGCGAAGCCGCCACGGGCAAACCCTTTGCCCGCTACTGGATCCACAACGGGTTTGTGACCATAAATAAAGAGAAGATGTCAAAATCGCTCGGGAACTTTTTTACCCTTAGGGAGATTTTTGAAAAATACGAACCCAGAGTGGTGCGCTACTTCCTGCTCTCCCAGCATTACAGAAGCCCGCTTGATTTTTCGGACGACAAATTAAAGCAGTCTCAGAAAGCCTTAAACGGCATTGACACGGCGCTTGACCGCCTTGCGCAGGCCGTAATACCGGAACCCAAACCGGGGCTGCTTGAAAATATCGGCGCCGACACTCTTGACGATTATGTATCGCGCTTTACCGCGGCTTTAGACGATGACTTCAGCACCGAAAAAGCTATAGCGGCGCTAAACGAGCTGTCCAACGAAGCCCTTTCAAACACGCATTCTTCCGATACCGAATGGATAAGGAAGGCCGCTAACACCATGAAGCTTATGCTGGGCGATTACCTGGGCATAGGCCCTCGCGAAAAAAGCGGCGACTCGCGTTTTCACCAGCTGGTAACCGAAAGAAAAGAAGCCAGGGCTCAGAAGAACTGGAAAAGAGCCGACGAGATAAGAAAAGAGATTGAAAACGCCGGGTTTAAGCTTTTAGACAATCCCGACGGGACGACAACGCTCACAAAGATGATTTAATTGCGCCGTTGCGATGCTGTTTTAGAACGGGCAAAATAAAGGGGTAAAATGGAATACATTTCCGGAAGAAATTCAGTCCGCGAGGCGCTTATCGCGGGCACGAAAACTATCAACAAGATACTGCTATCAAAACAGGCCCACGGAACTCCCATACAGGACATCATAAGGCTCGCGAAAGAAAAAGGCGTGCCCATGCACCATGTGCCGCCCGAAAGGCTTGACAAGTTTTCCGAAGAAAATAACCAGGGCGTGGTCGCCGAAGTTTCAAACACGGTTTACCTGGACTTAGACGAACTCTGGGAAAAAGTGAAGGGCGAAACAAAGCCTCTGCTTGTGGTCATGGACGGTATTGAAGATCCGCATAATGTAGGCGCCATTATCAGAAGCGCCGTGGCTTTGGGGGCCAACGGAATAATTTTAGGCAAGTGGCGCTCGGCAGGCCTTACGGAAACGGTTTCCAGAAGCTCGGCTGGAGCCATAGAACACATACCCGTCGCGCGGGTTACCAATATTGCGGAAACCATTAACAGGCTCAAAGAGTTCGGCGTCTGGATTTACGGCGCCGAGAACGGCGGCAAATCGGTCAGCGAGGAGGAATTTTCCTTCCCGATGGCGCTCGTTATCGGGAGCGAAGGCCAGGGGCTTCACAGGCTTGTCAAAGAGCGCTGCGATTTTCTGATTTCAATCCCGCAGACGCCGATTATATCGTCTTTAAACGCGTCCTGCGCGTCCGCCATCATTTTGCACGAAATATTTAAGAAAAAAAATTAGCACTGTCAAAAAAAATACCGACACGACATTTCGGGTATGATATAATGTTTGTGATTTTAGATCTTTAAATGGATTTTTATTTTCATCCCCCTTTCGGGCCGGTTATGAGCAAAAGTATTTTTGGATTCCTTCAGTCTTGCCTGTTTGACCTGCCGGCAAGGCAGGGAGTTTGCAAGACTGCCTAAAATATTTTTGCGAATGGCTCGCAGGTGGCGAATGTCCGCACGAATAAGTGCGGACTTCCATGAGGACGCCGAGATGGTGAGGCGTCGCGTTTCTTTATTACTTTCTTTGCGCGTTCAAAGAAAGTTAAAATCAGGTGTTGGGATACCCGAACCGAAATAACATTTCAAGGACAAAATGATTTGCGATTTTAATCTCAAAATGCGGTTTTCGTCGTACTATGATGTTAAATTGGGACGCAAATGAACAAAAATATAATATTTTTTGGGGGCTGGTTATGACTTACAAAATTCTCGCGGTAGAAGATGTTCCGGTCCAGCAGAAACTTCTTTCCAGATGCCTTTCTTTGAAAGGCTATGCCTGCGTTTTTGCCGAAACGGGCAATGATGCCGTAAAAAAAGCCGCCGAACAGAAACCCGACCTGATTCTTCTGGATCTTTACCTGCCCGACATGGACGGAATAAAAGTTTGCGAGACCCTGCGCTCTAACAAAAAAACCGCCGGCATACCCATAATAATGCTTACCGCCCGGGGCGATGTTAAAGACATCGTCAACGGGTTAAAAACCGGCGCCGACGATTACATGAGCAAACCGTACAATTATCAGGAACTGCTCGCGAGAATTGACGCCATCTTGAGGCGCTCGGAAAGAAACGGGAATATTGATGAGGTTATTAAGAAAGGAACGCTTAAACTGTTCCCTGATGTGCGAAAAGTAATGGTAGGCAAAAAGACGGTTGACGCCATTACCAGAAAAGAATTTGACCTCTTAGCGCTGCTTTTGCGCAAGAGCCCGCAGATTCTTGATATTAAATATCTGATGGACACCATCTGGGGCGAAAACGCGTCCAACGACCCACACACTTTGGACACCCACATCTATAATATACGCAAAAAGCTGGGCGACCCCGCCGGCTCGCGGATTAAATCGGTTTACGGATTCGGCTATAAGTTTGAATAAATACTAAGGTATCTCGGGCATATAAAGAGGCTCGGGTTTTACCTCTTCTTCCGTCCTGGTAAGTTTCAACCCGCGTTTCTTCCAGCGCCCGCCGGAGTAATAAAAATAAAAAGCGACAGCGCCGGCGATTGAACTGATTAAAATTCCCGCCCACAGGCCCGACTCCCGCAAAGCCGTTTTATGCGAAAGGATAAAACACAGCGGCACGCGCAGAAATATCATCGTTGAAGCTATGATGATAAACGAGGGCAGAGTATCCCCCGCGCCCCTAAGCACTCCCTGATAAGCAAATAATACCGCGAGCGCGAGATAACTTACACCCGCGTAGCGCAGGTAGTGGTTTGTCAGCAGGATGACATCTCTGTCTTTTGTGAACAACCCTGTGACCGCGTCCGGAAAAATAAGCACCGCCGCCGAAAATAAAAGCGCCATGCCAACCGACAGCAAAAGCCCCCAGTTCATGATCTGCGGAATCCGCTCAAGTTTTCTCGCCCCTATGTGCTGCGCCGTCATGGCGGAAATAGCCGCGGTGACGGCAAATGAAGCAAGGAACGCCAGCTGGTCCACGCGGCTGCCTATGCCGAAAGCCGCCGTAACATTGGCGCCGAACCGGTTAGCCAGCGAAAGAATAAACAGGAAGCTTGACGAAACAATTATCATCTGCAGCGCCATGGGAAACCCTATGCCCACTATTTTTTTGAAGGTTTTCCAATGCACCTCAAACTTCAGGGTAACTATTTCAAACAAACGATGGTTTTTAAGCGCAAAGTAGCTGATAACCGCGGCAACGATATTGGCTATAATTGTTGAAACAGCCGAACCAGCCACGCCAAGCGGAGCTATTACGCCGGCTCCGGTGATCAGCAGCGGCGCGAGTACGGAGTTGATTATCAGAGAGACCAGCAGAATTTTAAAAGGCGTCTTTGAATCCCCCGTGGCGTTCATTATGGCGGAAAACCACATGCCCAGCGAGCTGAGAGTCATGGAACCGATAATAAGCGAAAGGAATATTCTGGCTCCGTGATAAAGCTCAGGGGGCGTGCTTATGGCCTTAAGCAGCATACCGCAAAATACTACTCCTATAATTGAAACAATCACCGAAGCCGCAACTGTGCCTATAAGTGAAGTTGATATGATGTCGGAAAGGGCTGAATGGTTTTTAGAGCCGAAAGCCTGTCCGGCTAAAATTGAAGCTCCTATTATTATCCCAGCGATCAGAGAAGACAGCAGAAAGACTACCGGCATACCGGTAGCCACAATGGCCACTCCCGACGGCCCTATCAGGCGCCCGGCCCAGATGGCGTCTATTATCATATAAGCCGCCTGCAGCATGTTGCTGAGCAAAAGCGGTATCAGAAATTTAATCATCAATCTTGGAATGCTGCCTGTAGTAAAATCTTTCACCTAAGTTTTCCTTTATCTGGCTGGAATATCCCTAATCCACCGGCAGGGTGGCTTCACCGGCCCGGCAAAATCTTCGCCATTGGCCTCCGGAGCTGTCCGGGAATCAGGGAATTACGGCAAGCTTGAAATTTAACTATATATTAAGTATAATCCTATCTGTAAAAAATATCACGCGCGATTGATATCGTCATAAAATGCCGACGTAGCTCAGCTGGTAGAGCAACGGTTTTGTAAACCGTTGGTCGGAGGTTCAAGTCCTCTCGTCGGCTATAGTTTTTGTCAAAAAGTGAATAACTGTTGACAACATATTAAGTAGTTCAGGTTCCCCGCCACTACTGCGTTGGC